>NZ_LXEO01000014.1 GCF_001654865.1 Buttiauxella noackiae ATCC 51607
CGGCATTGCGCCGAAGCGGGTTTTTTATTAGCAATAACAATTAAGCGGTTTTCTTCGCTTTCTTGTCTGCTTTAGCAACAGGAACGACTGCTTTAGCCTGCGCTGCTTCGTTGCCATCTTCGGTGAATTCACGACCGTAGAAGGTATCCATCAGAATTTGTTTCAGTTCAGAGATCAGTGGGTAACGTGGGTTAGCACCGGTACACTGGTCATCGAACGCATCTTCAGACAGTTTATCAACGTGAGCCAGGAAGTCAGCTTCCTGAACGCCAGCTTCGCGGATGGACTTAGGAATACCCAGTTCAGCCTTGATGCTGTCAAGCCATGCCAGCAGTTTCTCGATCTTAGCAGCAGTACGGTCGCCCGGTGCGCTCAGACCCAGATGGTCTGCGATTTCAGCATAACGACGACGCGCTTGTGGGCGGTCATACTGGCTGAATGCAGTCTGCTTGGTTGGGTTGTCGTTCGCGTTATAACGGATAACGTTGGAGATCAACAGGGCGTTCGCCAGACCGTGAGGAATGTGGAACTGTGAACCCAGTTTGTGAGCCATTGAGTGACACACACCCAGGAAGGCGTTAGCAAACGCGATACCTGCGATAGTCGCAGCGTTGTGTACACGCTCACGAGCAACTGGGTTTTTAGAGCCTTCGTTGTAAGATGCTGGCAGGTTTTCTTTCAGCAGTTTCAGCGCTTGCAGAGCCTGACCGTCAGAGAACTCGCTCGCCAGAACAGAAACATAAGCTTCAAGTGCGTGAGTCACGGCATCCAGACCACCGAATGCACACAGAGACTTAGGCATGTCCATGACCAGGTTGGCATCAACAATCGCCATATCTGGAGTCAGAGCGTAGTCAGCCAGTGGGTATTTCTGGCCAGTTGCATCATCAGTTACAACGGCAAACGGAGTCACTTCTGAACCAGTACCGGAAGTGGTGGTAACCGCGATCATTTTCGCTTTTACGCCCATTTTCGGGAACTTGTAGATACGCTTACGGATGTCCATGAAGCGCAGAGCCAGTTCTTCGAAGTGAGTTTCTGGGTGCTCGTACATAACCCACATGATTTTCGCAGCATCCATCGGGGAACCGCCGCCCAGCGCGATAATCACGTCTGGTTTGAAGGAGTTCGCCAGTTCTGCACCTTTACGTACTACGGACAGAGTTGGATCAGCTTCTACTTCGAAGAAGACTTCAGTTTCAACGCCAGCTGCTTTCAGAACAGAGGTGATCTGGTCTGCGTAACCGTTGTTGAACAGGAAACGGTCGGTAACGATCATCGCACGTTTGTGACCATCAGTAATCACTTCGTCCAGCGCGATTGGCAGGGAGCCACGGCGGAAGTAGATAGATTTCGGAAGTTTATGCCACAACATGTTCTCAGCTCGCTTAGCAACGGTTTTCTTGTTGATCAGGTGCTTAGGACCCACGTTCTCAGAGATGGAGTTACCACCCCATGAGCCACAACCCAGAGTCAGGGAAGGCGCGAGTTTGAAGTTGTACAGGTCACCGATACCACCCTGAGAAGCAGGGGTGTTGATCAGGATACGTGCAGTTTTCATTTTGTCGCCGAAGTGCTTAACGCGCTCTGGCTGGTTGTCCTGGTCTGTGTACAAGCAAGAGGTGTGGCCGATGCCGCCCATCTCAACCAGTTTCTCAGCTTTAACAACCGCATCTTCGAAGCTCTTAGCACGGTACATAGCCAGAGTTGGAGACAGTTTTTCGTGAGCAAACGGCTCAGATTCGTCAACAACGCTAACTTCACCAATCAGGATCTTGGTGTCAGCCGGTACTGTGAAGCCTGCCAGTTCAGCAATTTTAGTTGCTGGCTGACCAACAATAGCTGCGTTCAGTGCGCCGTTTTTCAGAATGATATTCTGTACGGCTTTCAGCTCTTCGCCCTGCAGCATGTAGCCGCCGTGAGAAGCGAAACGCGCACGTACTGCATCATATGCAGAGTCAACAACAATGACGGACTGTTCAGAAGCACAGATTACGCCGTTATCGAAGGTTTTAGACATCAGGATAGAAGCAACAACACGTTTGATGTCGGCAGTTTCGTCAACAACAACAGGGGTGTTACCTGCGCCTACGCCGATTGCTGGTTTACCGGAGCTATAAGCGGCTTTAACCATGCCTGGGCCACCGGTTGCCAGAATCATGTTGATATCTGGGTGGTGCATCAGTGCGTTAGACAGTTCAACAGAAGGCTGGTCAATCCAACCAATCAGATCTTTAGGTGCACCGGCAGCGATTGCAGCTTGCAGAACGATGTCTGCTGCTTTATTGGTCGCGTCTTTTGCACGTGGGTGTGGAGAGAAGATGATCGCGTTACGTGTCTTAAGGCTGATCAGAGATTTAAAGATAGCCGTTGAAGTTGGGTTAGTGGTTGGCACGATACCGCAGATGATACCGATTGGCTCAGCGATGGTGATAGTACCGAAGGTGTGGTCTTCATCCAACACACCGCAGGTTTTCTCATCTTTATAGGCGTTGTAGATATACTCTGAAGCAAAGTGGTTTTTGATCACTTTATCTTCAACGATACCCATGCCAGATTCGGCAACGGCCAGTTTCGCGAGAGGGATTCGAGCATCTGCAGCAGCCAGAGCGGCGGCGCGGAAGATTTTATCAACTTGCTCTTGAGTAAAGTTGGCATATTCACGCTGGGCTTTCTTGACGCGCTCTACGAGTGCGTTAAGTTCAGCGACATTAGTTACAGCCATAATGCTCTCCTGATAATGTTTAAACTCTTTTAGTAAATGAGCTGCTCGAGACGACAGTATAGTCAGCGGGCAACAGCTTGCGTAAAAGACGGGCCACGACTATCCAAAAACTTCCCAAAACATCTTGCTGATTTACTAAAAGAGCCTTATCGAAAAACCTATTCATCGTGTGAATCAAATGCTCTTCGGATGTATCCAAGAGTACTCACTTCTGAGTAGGTTTTTTGTGATTTACATCACATTATATTAAGGCTGACTCCATTCAGCATGACTGATTTAGGTTACTGATAAGTCTTTAAAATTTCCGTCACAGCAATAGCGAAACAAATTACCATATTTTCAACATGTGGGTAACAATATCGTTTAATATCGCATTTGCTTATAAAAGTAGTTATCTATGCTGCGAAAGTGCGTGGCGCCAACACCTGTTTTCCATTACATTACGCCGGCCTTTGCTACTTTATTTGCGGAGTTTTGAGTGGCTCAATCCTTGTTCGATTTGCCTACCTATTTTAAGTTCTTTATTGGCTTGTTCGCGCTGGTAAACCCAGTGGGAATCATCCCTGTATTTATCAGTATGACCAGCTACCAAACGGCGTTGGCCAGGAATAAAACAAACCTCACTGCGAATCTCTCAGTAGCGATTATTTTATGGACGTCATTGTTCCTTGGTGATGGGATCCTGCAATTATTCGGCATATCAATTGATTCTTTCCGTATTGCTGGTGGTATCCTGGTGGTCACTATTGCGATGTCGATGATCAGCGGTAAACTCGGGGAAGATAAACAGAACAAACAAGAAAAATCAGAAAGTGCTATCCGTGAAAGTGTGGGTGTCGTGCCATTGGCATTGCCTTTAATGGCAGGTCCCGGTGCAATCAGTTCGACTATTGTATGGGGCACGCGTTACCATAGCTGGAATTATTTGGTTGGTTTTTCAATCGCTATTGCACTCTTTGCTTTTTGTTGCTGGCTGGTTTTCCGCCTTGCGCCGTGGTTAGTCCGTTTGTTGGGGCAAACTGGTATCAACGTTATCACCCGTATAATGGGGTTGTTGTTGATGGCGCTGGGTATTGAATTTATAGTGACTGGCCTGAAAACTATCTTCCCAGGGTTATTAAGTTAGTTCTGCTGAAAGCGGCAAATGAAAAAGCAGAATAATTATTCTGCTTTTTTTGTTAATTTTTTACCAATGCGATTAAAGCATAAGCATTTTTTTAGTTTTCATAAGAAAGTTATTCATAAGAAAATGCTTTGGAAACCGCGTATTAACTCCCTTCAGTTTTCCCCGCTGTACATAAAACTGACAATCAGTTCGTTATTTAACTCACACTACACAATGATGCTTGCTGCCGCTTTATTGAGATGATATTAGTAAATCATGCCATCAAGCAGATGAATGTGCTAAAAAACAACCAATTGTTAAATTTTCGTGAATGATGGTTGGGTGCCGTAAGCCCAGGTGAAATCCATCTTTCTTTTCACCGTTATATCTTTTATTTTTAAAGAGTTAACCGATTCCCTGGCACGGGAAAAACATCGTTACGAACCACTCTCTGAATAGATAAAAGAGAAATGGTTAACAAATTTGCAAATTGTATTGGCGGGCATCAGAGGCTTTTGATACTTTCCGGGCAACACAATTATCTGAGAAATGTTTCATTTACAGATGACTCATAAAAATCAACCTGGGTACAGGGTAGGTTGATTAAGAATCGACGGAGCAGGGTGCCAATAAGAGCATCCCAAAAAATAAAGTCGGTGATAGCAAGTAAGACAGAAGTTAATCCGGGCAGTCGCATAACGCTCTTGCACTGTTAAGGAACCCTAAGGGGAAGAGGCTGGCTTTCGGGTCGGTAATTATAATGAGTGGAGTATCAACACAATGTCCATCATCACAAAAAAAAGTCTGGTAGCAGCAAGTATTTTATCCGCGCTAATCGTAGGCAACGTGGCCATGGCGGCCGAAGTTCCTGCAGGTGTTCAACTGTCAGAAAAGCAAACGTTGATTCGAAATAACGGTGCTGAACCACAGTCTCTGGACCCAAATAAGATTGAAGGTGTTCCTGAGTCAAACGTTAGCCGTGATCTTTTTGAAGGCTTACTGATTACTTCTCCAAAAGACGGACACCCAATTCCGGGTGTAGCTGAGTCCTGGGATAACAAAGATTTCAAAGTCTGGACCTTCCATCTGCGTAAAGATGCTAAATGGTCTAACGGCGAACCCGTCACAGCGCAAGATTTTGTTTATAGCTGGCAGCGTCTGGTTGATCCAAATACCGCTTCCCCATATGCAAGCTACCCGCAATACGGCCATATCGTAAACGTTGATGCCATCATTGACGGTAAAATGAAACCAAGTGAATTGGGCGTAAAAGCCATTGACGACCACACTCTGGAAGTCACTTTGAGCGAGCCTGTTCCTTATTTCTACAAACTTCTGGTTAACCCGGCGATGTCCCCGGTGAATAAAACCGCCATTGAGAAGTTTGGTGAGAAGTGGACCCAACCTGCAAACATCGTCAGCAACGGTGCCTACAAACTGAAAGACTGGGTTGTTAACGAACGCATCGTAATGGAGCGTAATACCAATTATTGGGATAACGCTAAGACTGTTATTTCACAAATTACTTATCTGCCAATCTCTTCCGAAGTCACGGATGTGAACCGCTACCGCAGCGGCGAGATTGACATGACGTATAACAACCTGCCGATCGAGCTGTTCCAGAAGCTGAAAAAAGAAATTCCAGCTGAAGTACACGTTGACCCGTATCTGTGTACTTACTACTACGAAATCAACAACCAGAAAGCTCCATTTAATGATGCGCGCGTTCGTACTGCTCTGAAACTGGGCCTGGATCGTGACATTATCGTTAATAAAGTGAAGGCGCAGGGCGATCTGCCAGCATATGGCTACACCCCTCCTTATGCTGACGGCGCAAAACTGACTAAGCCTGAGTGGTTCTCATGGACCCAGGAAAAACGCAACGAAGAAGCTAAGAAATTGCTGGCTGAAGCGGGTTACACCAAAGATAAACCGCTGACCTTCGACCTGCTGTACAATACCTCCGATCTGCACAAGAAACTGGCAATCGCTGCCGCGTCTATCTGGCAGAAAAACCTCGGTGTGAACGTTAAGCTGGTAAACCAGGAATGGAAAACCTTCCTCGACACTCGTCACCAGGGCAACTACAACGTTGCGCGTGCTGGCTGGTGTGCGGATTACAACGAGCCGACCTCCTTCCTGAACACCATGCTTTCTACAAGCTCAATGAACACCGCGCATTATAAGAGCCCAGCCTTTGATGCCATTATGGCGGAATCGCTGAAAGCGACGGATGATGCACAACGTGCTGCTGCATACGATAAAGCGGAACAGCAATTGGGCAAAGATTCTGCAATCGTTCCGGTTTATTACTACGTGAATGCCCGTCTGGTGAAACCATGGGTTGGCGGTTATACCGGTAAAGACCCGATGGATAATATCTATACTAAAGATATGTATATCATCAAACATTAATGGCAATTCGTGGGGCAAGTTTTAGTCTTTCTACTTCACGCTGTACGTGAATTATTTAGGGTAATTTTTGCCCCATCGTGTCTTATTTTATCGCACTCTAAAGGCACAGCCAGAAGGTATGGGCAATGTTGAAATTTATTCTGCGTCGTTGTCTGGAAGCAATTCCGACACTCTTTATTCTTATAACAATTTCATTCTTCATGATGCGCCTTGCTCCAGGTAGCCCTTTTACCAGTGAACGCGCACTGCCGCCGGAAGTTATGGCGAACATTGAAGCCAAATACCATTTAAACGATCCGATCTCGACCCAGTATTTCAGCTATCTGAAACAACTGGCGCACGGTGATTTTGGCCCGTCATTTAAATATAAAGATTACTCAGTGAACGACCTGGTGGCTTCAAGCTTCCCTGTCTCGGCAAAATTGGGTGCTGCTGCATTTATCTTTGCCGTCGTGTTAGGCGTTTTGGCTGGGGTTATTGCCGCACTGAATCAAAATACCAAATGGGATTACGCAGTAATGGGGGTGGCCATGACGGGGGTAGTTATCCCGAGCTTCGTGGTGGCGCCATTACTGGTTCTTATATTTGCGATAACCCTCAAGTGGTTGCCCGGAGGCGGGTGGAACGGCGGGGCCATTCAATACATGATCTTACCAATGGTCGCGTTGTCTTTGGCTTATATTGCCAGTATCGCGCGTATCACTCGTGGCTCAATGATTGAAGTTCTGCACTCCAACTTTATCCGTACCGCACGTGCGAAAGGGTTGCCGATGCGCCGCATTATTTTGCGCCACGCCTTGAAACCTGCACTGTTACCCGTTCTGTCATATTTGGGCCCGGCATTTGTCGGTATCATCACAGGCTCGATGGTTATTGAAACCATTTACGGATTACCAGGTATCGGCCAGTTGTTCGTAAACGGAGCGTTGAACCGTGACTATTCATTGGTTCTGAGCCTGACCATTCTGGTCGGCGCGCTGACTATTCTCTTTAACGCGATTGTTGATGTGCTGTATGCCGTTATCGATCCGAAAATCCGTTACTGACGCTGGAGTACGCCATGATGTTGAGTAATAAAAACAGCGAGGCGCTGGAAAACTTCAGTGAAAAACTAGAAGTAGAAGGCCGTAGCCTTTGGCAAGACGCCCGTCGCCGCTTTATGCATAACCGTGCAGCGGTAGCGAGTTTGATTGTCCTGGCACTTATCGCGCTGTTCGTGACCTTCGCGCCGATGCTGTCGCAATTTAGTTATTTTGATACCGACTGGGGAATGATGTCCGCTGCACCGGATATGACCTCTGGTCACTATTTCGGGACAGACTCCTCGGGCCGTGACCTGCTGGTTCGTGTCGCAATCGGTGGTCGTATCTCGTTGATGGTGGGTGTTGCAGCAGCACTGGTCGCAGTAGTGGTTGGCACATTGTATGGTTCGCTTGCGGGCTATCTGGGTGGCAAAACCGACTCTGTGATGATGCGTCTGCTCGAGATCCTCAACTCCTTCCCATTCATGTTCTTCGTTATTTTACTGGTGACATTCTTCGGGCAAAACATCTTGCTGATTTTTGTCGCAATCGGCATGGTTTCCTGGCTGGATATGGCGCGTATCGTGCGTGGCCAAACGCTGAGCCTGAAACGTAAAGAGTTCATTGAAGCAGCCCAGGTTGGCGGTGTTTCTACCGTTAACATTGTGGTTCGTCACATTGTGCCAAACGTACTCGGCGTGGTAGTTGTTTATGCCTCGCTGCTGGTGCCAAGCATGATCTTGTTCGAATCGTTCCTGAGCTTCCTGGGACTGGGTACGCAAGAACCACTTAGTAGCTGGGGCGCATTGCTAAGCGATGGTGCCAACTCCATGGAAGTTTCTCCATGGTTACTGATGTTCCCGGCAGGCTTCCTGGTTATCACCCTGTTCTGTTTCAACTTTATCGGCGATGGCCTGCGTGATGCCCTCGACCCGAAAGATCGTTAAGGAGTGCCGCGATGAGCACAATTGAAAATCCTGCGGTGGTTACTCCACTGAGCCAGGCTTCTACGTTGTTAGACGTAAAAGATCTGCGCGTCACCTTCGGTACGCCAGACGGTGATGTTACTGCGGTAAACGATCTGAATTTCAGCCTGCGAGCCGGTGAAACGCTGGGCATTGTGGGCGAGTCCGGTTCCGGTAAATCGCAAACGGCTTTTGCTTTAATGGGTTTGCTGGCGGCGAATGGCCGTATTGGCGGCTCAGCGAAGTTTAATGGCAAAGAGATCCTGAATCTGCCAGAAAACCAGCTTAACCGCCTGCGTGCAGAACAGATTTCGATGATCTTCCAGGATCCAATGACCTCGCTGAACCCTTACATGCGTGTAGGTGAGCAGTTGATGGAAGTACTGATGTTGCACAAGAAATTGGGTAAAGCAGAAGCGTTTGAAGAATCAGTTCGTATGCTCGACGCAGTTAAAATGCCTGAAGCACGTAAACGCATGCGTATGTTCCCGCATGAATTTTCCGGCGGTATGCGCCAGCGCGTAATGATTGCCATGGCTTTACTGTGCCGTCCAAAACTGCTGATTGCCGATGAACCAACGACCGCACTGGACGTTACCGTTCAGGCGCAAATCATGACGCTGCTGAACGATCTTAAGCGTGAGTTCAACACCGCGATTATCATGATCACCCACGATCTGGGTGTTGTTGCCGGCATTTGCGACAAAGTACTGGTTATGTATGCCGGGCGTACTATGGAGTATGGTCAGGCGCGGGATGTGTTTTACAACCCGGTTCACCCGTATTCTATCGGCCTGCTGAATGCGGTACCGCGTCTGGATGCTGAAGGTGAATCTCTGCTGACTATTCCTGGCAACCCGCCAAACCTGTTGCGTTTGCCGAAAGGTTGCCCGTTCCAGCCTCGTTGCCCGCATGCGATGGAAATCTGTAACACGGCTCCGCCGCTGGAACAATTTGGCGAAGGCCGCTTACGCGCCTGTTTTAAGCCAGTGGAGGAGTTAGTATGAACGCCGTGACAGAAGAGAAAAAAGTCCTCTTAGAAATCGCCGATCTTAAAGTTCACTTTGATATCAAAGACGGTAAGCAGTGGTTTTGGCAACCTTCTAAAACCCTGAAAGCGGTTGATGGCGTGACGCTGCGTTTATACGAAGGCGAAACGCTGGGTGTGGTAGGGGAATCTGGCTGTGGGAAATCGACTTTTGCCCGCGCGATCATTGGCCTGGTGAAAGCGACCGAAGGCCGCGTAGCATGGCTGGGTAAAGATTTGCTGGGCATGAATCAGGACGAGTGGCGCGATGTGCGTAGCGACATCCAGATGATTTTCCAGGACCCGTTGGCGTCACTAAACCCGCGTATGAATATCGGCGATATTATCGCTGAGCCGCTGCGCACTTATCACCCGAAAATGCCACGCCAGGAAGTTCGTGATCGTGTAAAAGCGATGATGATGAAAGTAGGCTTGTTGCCAAACCTCATCAACCGTTATCCGCACGAATTTTCAGGTGGCCAGTGTCAGCGTATCGGGATTGCCCGTGCGCTGATCCTCGAGCCAAAACTGATTATCTGTGACGAACCGGTTTCCGCGCTCGACGTGTCAATCCAGGCTCAGGTTGTGAATCTGCTGCAAAAACTGCAACGTGAAATGGGGCTTTCCCTTATCTTCATCGCGCACGATTTGGCAGTGGTAAAACACATCTCTGACCGTGTTCTGGTGATGTATCTGGGCCATGCAGTTGAGTTGGGCACCTATGATGAGGTGTACCATAATCCGCTGCACCCTTATACCAAAGCATTGATGTCTGCTGTGCCAATTCCTGACCCGGATCTGGAAAGAAATAAAACGATACAACTTCTTGAAGGGGAGTTGCCATCGCCAATTAACCCGCCGTCAGGCTGCGTATTCCGTACGCGTTGCCCGATTGCAGGGCCAGAGTGTGCGAAAACCCGCCCGGTTCTGGAGGGCAGTTTCAAGCATGCCGTTTCCTGTCTGAAGGTTGACCCGTTATAATCTCGCAGGGCTGGCATATTGCCAGCCTTTTTCACAGGCGAGGTTTTCGTGACAGGGAATAAGAGTTCTTTAAGACAACGTTGTTACCACGTTTTATTTGACCAACGAACCCGCTCAGGGCGCCGCTCCGAAGTATTATGGGGTTTGCTGGCCCTGCTTAGTGTCATCACCGTTTTTATTGAATCCAGCATCGGCAATCAAGTCACTTTCACACCAGAGCAGTGGCGCTGGTTTATCGCCATCGAAATTGGTTTTACCCTGGTTTTCACCCTTGAATACATACTGCGCGTACTCACCTGGCCTGAGCCAGTGCGCTATGTATTTAGCTTCTGGGGTTTTATTGATCTCGCGACGATTCTGCCGCTCTATGTTTTGTGGCTATGGCCGGAGCTGGCAATACACTACTTCTTTGCCTGGCGTGCCATGCGGGCGGTTCGCGTGCTGCGTATTCTAAAATTACTGCGCTTAATGCCCGCACTAAATAGCTTATGGCGCGCAGTGGTCAATGCCCGCCACCAACTGATTCTATTCTATTCATTTATCGCCATCGTATTAGTTACGGCTGGTGCATTAATGTATGGAATTGAAGGGGCCGTTAACGGCTTCACAAGTCTTGGCGTTTCGGTTTATTGGGCCGTGGTGACGGTTGCGACAGTTGGTTACGGCGATATTACGCCTCACACTCCGTTAGGAAGGTTAGTGGCGTCATTACTTATCTTGATTGGCTACTCGGTGATTGCTATCCCAACCGGGATTTTGACCGCGCAGATGACGGCGGAATTACAGCGCAAACGGCTGGAGCGAAAATGCCCGTTATGCCATCAACAAGATCATGAGACTAACGCGCAGTATTGTAAGTCGTGTGGTGGGCGATTACCGCTAATAGGCAAAGAAGAGTAGCGCGGCAGCAGTGCCGCGCTAAAAGCATCACTCGCGCCAGAGGATATGGCAGAGTTTGTGATCTTTTTCGCGGCACAACAGCACACGAGCAAAGATATCGTTAATTTCGCCACCGTCTGTATCGGCAAGGCCAATCACGACTTCGGCGAAAAAGTCAGGGTTCAGGTCGAAATCTACATGTTCCTGCCAGTCTTCAGCTGGGTCAAAAAGCTCGGCACCGCCACGCTCTTCAAATTGCAGGTTAAATAAAATCACATCTGCCGGGTCGAGGTTATCTACCGCCAGTTCCAGAAAAATATCGTACGCCTGCTCGAGAGTTTCATCTTCTGTCAGGCGATTGTTCAGATCCATTTCCATCTCATTTTCCACTTATCGAGTGCTGATGCGCCACGTTTTACAGCAACGGGCTAAAGAAGTAAAACAGTCGCTCTACCACGCGTTGCCACATTGGGCGTTTCAACCACAAGCGTAGATCAACCAGCCGTGAGCGGGAGATATAATCGTCTTGCACGGCGGCAAGGTCGCTGGCAAAACCGGAGTCGTCGATAACCAGAGTTATCTCGAAATTGAGCCAAAGGCTACGCATATCCAGATTCACCGTGCCTACCAGACTGAGTTGTCCATCGACCAGAACGCTCTTGGTATGCAGCAAGCCACCTTCGAACTGATAAATTTTCACACCAGCCGCCAGAAGCTCGGTAAAGAATGCGCGGCTTGCCCAGCCCACCAGCAACGAATCATTCTTGTGAGGAACGATAATACTCACATCAACGCCACGTTGGGCAGCGGTACAAATTGCGTGAAGTAAATCATCGCTCGGCACGAAGTAAGGGGTCGTCATAATCAAATATTCACGCGCGGCATAAACAGATGTCAGCAATGCCTGGTGAATTAAATCTTCCGGGAAACCTGGGCCTGAAGCAATGGTGTGAATCGTATGACCGCTGGCTTCTTCAAACGGCATAATATTTGCGTCTGGGGCCGGTGGTAAAATCCTTTTACCAGTCTCAATTTCCCAGTCACAGGAATAAACAATGCCCATCGCGGTCGCGACCGGTCCTTCCATACGAGCCATTAAATCAACCCATTGCCCAACACCTGCATCTTGTTTAAAGAAGCGTGGGTCGACGAGATTCATACTGCCCGTATAAGCGATGTAATTATCGATCATCACCATTTTACGGTGCTGGCGTAAATCCATGCGGCGCAAGAACACACGCATCAAATTAACTTTGAGCGCTTCAACGACTTCGACACCGGCATTACGCATCATATTTGCCCACGGGCTGCGGAAGAAGGCTACGCTTCCTGCCGAGTCGAGCATTAAACGGCAATGGATGCCACGGCGAGCCGCGGCCATCAGGGACTCAGCAACTTGATCGGCTAAACCACCGGGCTGCCAGATGTAGAACACCATCTCGATATTATGGCGAGCCAACTGGATATCACGAATTAACGCATGCATCGTTTCATCAGAGGTCGTGAGTAGTTGCAACTGATTGCCTTTGACACCGCCAATTCCCTGGCGGCGTTCACACAACTGGAATAACGATGTCGCAACCTCGCTATTTTCTTCAGCAAAAATATGTTTGCAGCTTTTAAGATCGTTAAGCCATTTTGCGGTTGATGGCCACATAGCTCGTGCGCGTTCGGCGCGACGTTTGCCCAGATGCAACTCACCAAATGAGAGGTAGGCGATTATCCCTACCAGCGGAAGAATATAAATAATCAGCAGCCATGCCATGGCTGAAGGAACTGCGCGGCGCTTCATTAAAATTCGCAGCGTTACGCCTGCTATTAGAAGCCAATAACCTAAAATGATCAGCCAACTAACGACTGTATAGAAGGTTGTCATAGTTCAAAAATCCTTTAGAAACCGTATGCTTTTGAGTTTACGCACAACCGCCAGAGGTTGACACTAAAACTATACCCAAAATCATTTGAGTTGTAGGAAGGCTACGTACCAACAACTTTAAGTATGACGGGTATAATCGTAAAACGGCTGGTCTGGCGTGAAGAAGACACTATAATGGCGCGTCTTACATGCAACCTGAGTCGTAAAAATGAGGCGTAGTAGAACTGAGGTCGGGCGTTGGCGTATGCTTCGTCAGACACAACGGCGCAGATCGCGTTGGCTGGAAGGTCAGTCACGCCGTAACATGCGCATTCACGCCATCAGAAAGTGCCAGACAAACCGCCAGCGTAACTCCTTGCTGTTTGCCATTCACGATCAATGGGCGTCGTAAAGAAAAGGGCACCGCTTGCGGTGCCCAGTATCTTCAAAATCCCGGTCTTACGAGAAGTGCATTGCCAGTAAAATAATCAACACAGTAACTGATGCCGCCGCGACAATCACCAACGGATGTTTGGCAAGCCAGGCGTTCCAGCGTGCTTCCTGATTACCCACAGATTGCTTGTGGCGCTCATAAGACTCATCAAACAAATCCATAAAAATTTCCTGATAACTTTATTCACTGTACTAATAGTTGAATCAGAATACCTTTTTATATGGTTTGATCGCCACCTGCTTGTACACACCCGCAGCAATATAAGGATCTGCTTCAGCCCATGCTTGCGCATCTTCAAGAGATGCAAACTCGGCAATTACCGTTGAACCGGTAAAACCCGCAGCACCCGGATCGTTACTGTCGACAGCAGGCATAGGCCCGGCAGTTAACAGGCGACCTTCGTCGCGTAAAAGTTGTAGGCGGGCCAGGTGAGCAGGGCGCACAGCCGTGCGTTTTTCGAGAGAGTCGGCATTATCTTCCGCATAAATGACATACAGCACGTGCAGCACTCCTTATAGATATGAGATATGTAAAACACGGTAAGTGAATGGAGCTAAGACTGCAACTTGAAATCTGTTGTGTATTAACAAGATGTTAAATCGCTACGTTGAATGTGGGAAAATAGAGCGCCTGGTAGGAAAATGAGCGACTTTGTTCGATGCGTTGTTGAATATGATTGCTATTTGCATTTAAAATTGACGCCTGTTTAAGAGACCTAAGACATTATGACGTCAATGACCCTTGATTTACCTCGCCGCCGCTTTCCATGGCCGACCGCACTCTCCGTCGTACTTCATGGTGCTATTGTCGCGGCGGCTCTCTATACCTCGGTACATCATCAGGTTGTTGAGTTGCCAGCACCTGCACAGCCTATCAGTATCACTATGGTGACTCCGGCTGAGCTTGAACCCCCGCAACCTGAAGTTGTTCAGCCACCGCCAGAGCCGGTAGCTGAACCGGAACCTGAGCCTGAACCGATCCCTGAGCCGCCGAAAGAGGCGCCAGTTGTCATTCATAAGCCAGAACCGAAACCAAAACCTAAGCCAAAACCGAAGCCGGTGAAAAAGGTTGAAGAGCCGAAGCGCGAAGTAAAACCGTTTGAACCGCGTCCGACTGCGCCGGTAACTAACACCGCACCAGCACGTCCCGCGCCGGTTGCAAACACGGCACCTGTTGCCTCAGCAGCACCTGTTGCAACTGGGCCGCGCGCGCTTAGCCGTAATTCGCCACAGTATCCTGCCCGCGCACATGCGCTGCGCATTGAAGGCAGGGTACGTGTGAAGTTTGATGTTGCTGCAGATGGTAGTGTGAGCAATGTGACGATTCTTTCCGCGACACCTGCCAATATGTTCGAGCGCGAAGTGAAACTGGCGATGAAAAAATGGCGCTACGAAAGCGGCAAGCCGGGGCAGGGTATGATTGTCAACGTGGTCTTCAAGCTTAACGGCGGCGCGACGATGGAGTAATTCATCTCCTGCACCAAATAAAAACGGAACCTGATGTGGTTCCGTTTTTTTTTACTTACAGGAATGTGTAACTCAGGTTCACCCCCACACCATAATTGCGCCCCGGTGCGGGTTCGTAGTAGCGGCCATTGCCCTCATTGACGATAACGGAACCCACATATTCGCGATCAAACAGGTTATCGACGCGCCCCCAAATATCCAATAACCAGCTTTCCTGAATCCGCAGTTTATAACCACTGTTGAGAGAGGCGACAGTGTAAGCAGGTGCTTTCGCAGTATTCTCATCATTGGCCTGAATATCACTCATATAACGCACGTCAGCTCCTGCATAGAAGCCCTCTGGCGGCGTGTATTCAAGCGAAGCATAGCCCATATTACGCGCGATGCCCGGAATACGATTCCCCTCGCAGTTGTCATCACCGCATGAGTTGCTGCGATAGGTCGCATCGAGATAAGTCCATGCCATTTTTACGCGCCAGTCGTAGCCAAGTTGGCTATCAGCAGAGAGCTCCACCCCACGGCGGCGTGTTTCACCGGCGTTTTTGTAGGTCGTACGCCCACCACTGCTTTGGTCTGCAACAATCTCATCATCGGTATCGGTCTGGAACAGTGCTGCGGTAAGCAAACTATTGCCAACGCGCGTTTTACTGCCGATTTCTACGGTATCGCTGGTGGACGGTTTTAATCCAAAATTCAAACCTGACTGGCCGTTATCACGATACGAGAGTTCGTTGATGGTCGGCGTTTCAAAACCACGACCAGCAGAGGTGTAAATATTCCAGGCATCGGTCACGGCGTATTTCAACGCGGTGGCAGGTAGCCATTTGTGGTAGCTCGCGTCTCCGCTGTCATCACCATTTTTACCTTTGATGTATTGATCGTTCGAGTCGAAATAGACTGAGCTAAAACGCACGCCGGCATCAAGACTCAGTTTATCGGTGAGTTGCCAGGCAGTTTGCAGATACGGGTCAACGTTCCACATCAGGTTACGTTCATCACGGCGCAGATCGCCTTTCTCGCCTAAAACCGTGGTGCCGTTTTCTATCACAAAGTTTTCATACCCTTTGCGCTTTTCCGACATGGTTTCGTAATCAAGCCCGGAGGTTAACGTCACCGGCACAGACAGAAGATTGCCGCGGTGCGTCCAGCGAGAATCTATCCCTTGGTAATGGCGTGACAGTGAAATAACTCCACCCGGATGGGTCGGATTTAACTGCGGGGCGACAGGAATAGACTGATATTGCGTAGTTTCGCGCACCCCCGCATAGGTCATGACACTTAAATCATCATTGGCGGTTAGCTGCCTGTCGTAGCGCAGGCCAGCCTGAGTCTGTTTGGTGGTCTTGCGGGTATTGTACTGTTCGGCGCGAGGAGCCTGAGTCGGGTCATTGCGCCATTCCTGTTTAGTTAACCCGCCCGGATCGTTGGCATCAATATCCACGCTATTAAGCAGCAGCGTTAATTTGCTCGCTTCATTAAGACGTACACCAAGCTTTGCGTTGCCGAGATTTTTCTGGGCGCTGCTGTGGTCGCGATAACCGTGCGTGGTGAAGCGCGAAGCGGAAACGGCATAATCGACATCACCGGCATGAGTACCATCACCCGTGGCACCGGTTGCTTTAATACTATTACGCCAGCTTCCGAAACTGCCGTAATAGCTACTCGCCTCAAAGGTTGGGGGCTGTGTGCCGGTGGTGGTGTTAACGTTAATCACTCCGCCCGATGCGTTGCCGTACAGCGCCGAGAAGGGGCCGCGTAACACTTCAATGCTTTCAACGCTGTTAATATCGATATTTGAGGTTTGTCCCTGGCCGTCAGGCATGGTTGCAGGAATACCATCGACATACATTCTTATGCCGCGCACACCATAGGTGGAACGAGAACCAAATCCGCGCACCGAAAGCTGTAAATCTTGCGCATAGTTCTGGCGATTCTGAACCTGAAGGCCCGGCACGCTGCTCAGGCTTTCTGAAAGGTTAACGCGCGGTGCGGCCTGGCGCATGTCGTCGCCATTGACGACGCTGACCGCGGCTGGCGTGTCCAGCTCGGAAATCGGGCCCTGTGTGGCCGTAACGACCATCGTGTCCTCAGCGGCAAGAACGGGAAAGGCAAAAGACGACAGGGCAGGAGCTAATATCAGCGGGAGAGAAATCTTTCCATGGTGCGCAATTTTCATCAGACATTTTCACTGGTGGGAGCATTTTACGTTCCGGACGAACCATCTGGAACATTCAAGTGCGTATGTTAATACTTGTGATGAATGTTTGAAAAGTGTTAACGGCACATAACGTTAACGCAAGTTTTTATCGCTAAAAGTGTTTCGTGAGTATTTGCGCGGCGGGGAGTCAGGTTTAGTTAGTCAGAAAAAAGATTTTCATTTCCCTGCATCCAGTTTGTTTCCTCGTTCGTATATCAGAGTGTGAGCCAACAACGTGCTCCTGACTTGATGAGGAAATAACCATGAACAAAATCCTTAGTGCTGCGATCTCTACCTCGCTACTGTTTAGTGCTGCCGGCATGGCTGCCGTGATGTCAGACTCCGTGATGGTCGGCGGCGCGGCAATGTACCCTTCAAAAAATATCGTTGAAAATGCGCTCAACTCTAAAGACCACACGACGCTGGTTGCCGCCGTGAAAGCGGCAGGTCTGGTCGACACACTACAGGGAACCGGGCCATTTACCGTGTTCGCGCCGACCAATGCAGCGTTTGCCAAACTGCCCGCCGGGACGGTTGAGAATCTGGTGAAGCCGGAAAACAAAGCGGTACTGACCAACATACTGACTTATCACGTTGTGGCGGGAAAATACGATATGAAACAACTCGAGAAAAAAATTAAAGCGGGTGGTGGCCATGCGGAATTGAAAACCGTGAGCGGGCAGCCTTTGTGGATAATGAGCAACGGCCCGCACAACATCCAGTTGAAAGATGCCCAGGGAAATATCGCCAATATCAGTACTTATGACGTTAATCAGAAAAACGGTGTAATTGACGTTATTGATACTGTCCTGATGCCTAAATAAATCCTGTCTATACTCGGTGTGAGTGCGCGCGGCCTGCGTCCACTCACACTTCAATCAGGGCAGATATGGATAACAAGCAGGTTCAACAACAGGTAGTGCTGGTTAAGGCGATTGCCGGTGGCGATCGAGAAGCCTTTGAACAACTATATCGCCAGACGTCACCGATGCTTTTCCCGGTAGCGTTGCGTATGTTGCGCCGCTCTTCATGGGCCGAAGAAGTCCTGCATGACAGTTTTCTTGCCGTCTGGAATCGTGCTGCAACGTATGACCCTGCCTTTAGCTCCCCTATGACCTGGCTTACGCATATTGTGCGCAATCGTTGTATTGATTGGCTAAGAAGTGGCCCTGCGCGCAGCAGTGAGCTGGAAGAAGAACTAACCGACTATACGCCAGGGACGAGTTATCAAAGTGAAGAAAATCAGCATGACGATAAGCAAGTCGACAAGCTCACGGAGTGCCTGGCGCACCTGCCTGCGGATCAGCGGCAAAGCGTGGTGCTGGCTTACTATCAGGGCATGTCTCACAGTGAAATTGCGACCTGGTTGCATCAGCCGCTTGGCACGGTAAAAAGCTGGGTGCGCCGGGCGCTGGATCACCTTAAGGACTGCGTAGGATTATGAAAAGCAGACAAGATATCGACAATGCATTGAGCGCACAGTATGCCCTGGGCACGCTGCGTGGGAATGCGCGTCTGCATTTTGAAAAACGCCTGGCGCAGGAACAAGAACTGGCACAACAACTTGGGCGTTGGCAAACCTTGCTGGCACCATTTGAAAACAGCACACAGCCACAGATTCCGCCGGAACGGGTATGGAAAAAATTAGAGCTTAGCCTGCCGCCGCAAAAAACGACTGCTTCAATATGGAACTGGAATTACCTCGGATGGGCGCTCGCTGCCGGGCTTGCCGCTATCGTGCTGGTGCCGTATTTCACCAGCCGTTCGCCAGAACTCTCACCGCTGGTGGTGTTAAACAGTAGTGATGCAACAAAAGGGCAATGGATTGTTAATGCAGATAGCGAACGCAAAACGTTGCAGCTAGTTCCGGTGCAACCGCGCGAGATTGCGGCCAACAACAGCTTGCAGCTATGGGCGATACCTTCGGGGGCAAAACCGATTTCACTCGGGCTGGTTAACGCCAGCCAGTCTACTCAACTCACTACGGGCAACGTCGCCTTGTCTCCAGGCACGACGATTGCTATCAGTCTGGAGCCGCAGGGTGGTTCACCAACCGGGCAGCCAACCGGGCCGGTTGTATTCAGTGGGACGCTGTAAAATTAATGCCGGATGTCGCTAATGCTAATCCGGCCTGGAGTTTTAAAGTTTACTGCATAGAGCCATCTTCTTTATGCGCCAGTTCATGCACACGCTTACGTGTCCCGAACCAGCCCAGCACCAGAACGACGGCAATCAACGGAATTGAAGCGATAGTGTAGGTTCCGTTGGGATAATCGAAGGCCATCAGTACCAGCACGCTGAACAGGAACAACAGCGTCAACCATGAAGTAAACGGCGCGCCGGGTAATTTAAAGCTGACGTCAGCCGCTTTGCCTTCTTTAATCGCTTTGCGTAAGCGCATCTGGCAAACCATTATAAACGCCCAGGAAGAGATAATGCCCAGCGAGGCGACGTTAAGCACAATTTCAAAGACCTGCGAAGGCACAAGGTAGTTCAGCACCACGCCAATCACATAAATCCCAAGCGTGACCAGAATGCCGGCATAAGGCACTTGCTGCTTACTCATTTTCGACATGAATTGAGGCGCTGAACCGCCCATCGACATCGAACGTAAAATACGCCCGGTGGAATAGAGGCCCGAGTTCAGGCTCGAAAGGGCCGCCGTCAGCACCACCATATTCATGATGTCGCCGATATACGGTACGCCAAGTTTAGAGAAAAACGTCACAAATGGGCTTTGCCCTGCCTGATAAGCCGTCCAGGGTAGCAATAAAACCAACAATGTTACTGAGCCGACGTAAAACAGGCCGATACGCCAGATAACGCTGTTAATCGCTTTTGGCACCATTGTCTGCGGGTCTTTGCATTCGCCAGCGGCAGTACCCACCAGTTCGATAGAAGCAAAGGCAAACACCACACCCTGGATAAGCACCAGAGCAGGCAGCAGCCCATGTGGGAAGAAACCGCCGTTATCGGTAATTAAATGGAAGCCCGTTGTGTTGCCGTCGAGCGTTTTCCCGCTGCCGAGGAACACAGTCCCGACCACCAAAAAGGCGACGATAGCGAGGACTTTGATCAGCGCGAACCAGAACTCCATTTCAGCAAACCACTTCACACCAATCATATTCATGGTGCCGACAATACCAAGCGCACCGAGAGCAAACACCCACTGTGGCACATCGCCAAAAGCGCCCCAATAGTGCATATAAAGTGCCACGGCGGTGATATCGACAATGCCCGTCATTGCCCAGTTAACAAAGTACATCCAGCCAGCCACGTAGGAGGCTTTTTCACCGAGGAACTCGCGTGCATAAGAGACGAAACTGCCGCTCGAAGGGCGATGAAGAACCAATTCGCCTAGTGCGCGTAAAATAAAGAAAGAAAAGATGCCGCAGACCAGATACACCAGCGCCAGTGCGGGGCCAGCCATTTGCAGGCGCGCACCGGCACCCAAAAAGAGGCCTGTACCAATCGCGCCGCCGATGGCAATCATCTGCACCTGGCGATTACCCATTGCCTTGTGGTACCCGGAATCGTGCGAATTCAGCCAGCGCCGTTTAGCCGCGTGCTTTTCCGCTTCGGTTTTTTGCGTTGTGTTCATGTTACCCCTGTCTCCTGGTTAAAAGTCCCCGCAAGTGCCTGGCTTTTTATAATTTCAACGCCATGACAAAACGGGTGCCAGATCCTATCCAGAAATGTTAAAGGACGCTAATGTCTTTTTCACAAAAGGGAGGGATAACAAGCGATGGCTGAAAAAATAATCAGACCATCGCTGAAAACAAAAACTAGTCGCGAGTCCAGGTCAGCTCATAGTGGTAATGCTGTTTGTCGAGCAGATATTCTGGAGAAACGCTCGGGCTCCAGGAATCATCGCCGCCTACGCCCATATGGAAACCATCCAGATTTAGCCAACTACCAGGTTCCTTAACTAACAGATGACGATGCGAGGTTTCACGCAATTGTTGCTGGCTAAAGCGGCTGATATTGAAGTGGAAATTTCCCTGCCAAAGATTGTTACCGTACTCAAGCTGCTGAGTATCACAGCGCAGGCCATTTTCGGTCGGGAAAACATACGGCGTATGCATTTCATCCAGCGGCCGTTTCCAGCTATCGAACAGGGCGGATTGTTTGCGATCAGGATAGTTTTCATGTGGCCCTAATCCCAACCAGCTGACTTCGGAATGAACTTGCGATAACTGGCAGGTCAGCCCGATGCGCGCAGGCGGCGGCGTGCCATAAGCCACATCAACATCCACGCTCACGTGGAGTGCACCCTGGCAATCAATTCGCCAGTTCTTGTGGCTGATGAACACCGTTTTGCCGTCATGTTTCCAGTTATGAACGGTACGAATCAGGACTTCATTTGCAAGCTGCTCGGCTTCGCAGGTTTCCAGTTGGGATTCAAGTTGATACATTCCCGCTGCTTTCCAACGCTCGACCCAAGCGTTCGGGTCAATTCGAGTCACTTCGCTAACGCCAATATCGTTATCCAGCGGTGCACGGGTGAATTGATCCTGCAACGGCTGTAGCAACGCAGGCTGCTGCGCGGTCCACCACTGGTTCATCAATCCCGTTTCACGATTAAACTGCCAGTGATGCCGCCCGAGTCGAACATCACAATGGCAATGGCTAATGGTCAGCTCTGGTTTTTCACCGTTAAAAGGCAGTGAGGTTGCGGTGAGAATGCCAGGGAGTTGCCACTGATCCCATGCGCAAATATGCCCGGCTTCAGACCATGGTGTGGCGTTAATTTGCTGCACTTTTACCGTCAGCCATACATCGCCGCTGCGGGTAATATCAGGCAGGGAGTCGAAGATAACTGCCTGTTTGCCTTCAGGTGTTATATCGAGCAGCACTTCACCTTCAGCAAGCTTTTCACCCGCTTGCGAAACCTGCCAAATCAGGCGTTCGTTATCGCTATGGCGGAATAGATATTCGCTGGTGATCTCCAGGCGCAAAGACTCTTCGCGTTTCAGTTCAAACTGGAAAAACTGTTGTGCTTGCTGGGCTTCATATAGCGCCGGATGCGGTGTGCGGTCAGCAAAAACCAGACCGTTCATGCAGAACTGGCGATCGTTCGGTTTGTCGCCAAAATCGCCGCCGTAAGCAGAAAACGGCTCGCCGTTCTCATCGTGTTTAATCAGCGATTGATCCACCCAGTCCCAGACAAAACCGCCTTGCAGACGCGGGTGCTGGCGGAATGCCTGCCAGTATTTGTGGAAACCGCCAAAGCTATTGCCCATGGCGTGAGCGTATTCACACAGAATCAGCGGGCGCGTTTCGTCCGGCATGCCGATCCACTTTTTAATCGACCATTTTGGCACCGCCGGGAAGGGCTGATCTTGGTCGGCTCGCGCGTACATCGGGCAAATAATATCGGTTGCCGCGCTGTTGGCACCACCGCCTTCATACTGCACCGGGCGCGAAGGATCGACGGATTTAATCCAGCGATAAAGCGCGTCGTGATTCGCACCGTGACCAGATTCATTCCCCAGCGACCAGATGATAATGGAAGGATGATTAATGTCGCGTTGTACCATGCGCGTGACGCGCTCCGTCATCGCGGGCAGCCAGGTCGGGTCGTTGCTCAGGCGATTCATCGGCACCATGCCGTGGGTTTCAATATTCGCCTCATCCACCACATACAGGCCATAACGGTCGCATAGGCGGTACCACAAAGGATGGTTAGGGTAATGGGAGCAGCGCACCGCGTTAAAGTTATGCTGCTTCATCAGCAGAATGTCCCGGCGCATGGTTTCTTCGTCCATCACCTGACCATTTTCAGGATGATGCTCGTGGCGATTGGTGCCGCGAATCAGCAACGGTTTGCCGTTGAGCTTCAATAACCCTTGATGGATTTCGACTTTACGAAAACCGACGTCATAGGCTTCGGCTTCAATTATTTCGCCTGTGCTATCCAACAAAATAACGACAGCGCGGTAGAGATTGGGTATTTCGGCGCTCCACAGTTGCGGGTTTGCGACAGAGAGCCGGACGGTGGTTCGGTCGCTATAAGCGCCACGTTCATCAATAATCTCGCTGGTCAGCGCTTGTTGCCGCTCACTCACGCATTCTTCACCATGCCACAGTTGCACTTTTACCTGTAACTGGCCGTCGATGTCGCCTTTTACCGCAACAGCTGTTTCCAGCACGGCGTGGCTAAAGTCTTCGTTTAAATGCGAGATGATTCGCATATCGCTCAACTGGATGGAAGGTTTATGCAGCAATGTGACGTCACGGAAAATACCGCTCATCCGCCACATATCCTGGTCTTCCAGATAAGTTCCATCGCACCAACGCAGCACCATGACCGTAATGCGGTTCTGCCCCGAACGAAGGGCTTCACTGAGGTCGAATTCTGAGGGCAGGCGGCTATCTTGCCCATATCCTATCCAGTGACCATTACACCAAAGATGGAATGCCGAATTCACACCATCGAAAATAATCCTCGTCTGCCCCTCATCAAGCCATGATTGTTCGATATTAAATGTGAGCGAGTAACATCCAGTCGGGTTGTCATGTGGCACAAATGGCGGTGTAACCGGAATAGGATAGGTGACGTTGGTATAAATCGGGGCGTCAAAGCCATGCATTTGCCAGTTTGATGGAACGGGTAAGATTTGAGCGTCGGCTAAATCAGCCTCAAGCCAACTTTCGGGAACACTTTCGGGCTGAGTAAAATAGCTAAATTTCCAGTCACCGTTGAGACTGTGCAAACTATCAGATACTGAGTCGTCGCGCGCGGCGCTCGCATCACGCCAACTGGAAAATGGTGGGTGAGCAGGCAGGCGATTTAATTGCGTCACTGCTGGGTTCTCCCAGTCGCGTCGCCCAAGAATCGCGGCCAAAGTGGCAGCGACAAAACCCGAACGGATAGTCATATTTGATGTTCCTTTACATTTTTGCGAAGCGCTCACAATTATTAATTAATATGTTTTTTACCTGCGCAGATGTAAAGCAGTAAAACAATTTCAGGTGAGGCGATTCACAAAAATCACTTCAGGCGTGCGACCTGGCGGGCGAGTACCGCAAGCGCGTCGGCCAGGGCTTGTGGTGACGTGGCATCAGAATTTGGTACTGCTGTCGTTTTACGCTCAATCAGCGTGACGGGAAGAATAGTGGCATGGCCAGGTAAAGCGGGCGCGTGGATTTGGGCAATCAGTTGGTCAACACTGGTATTCCCCAGTGCTTTAAAGTCTTGTTTGATAGTGGTGAGCGGCGGGATAAAACAGGCGCTATCTTCGGTATCGTCATAACCCACCACTGAGACTTGCCCTGGAACGGATAAGCCTGACTCATTGAGCGCACGTAATGCGCCTAACGCCATTTGATCGTTGGCGACCAGCAGCGCGGTAAACTTCGCTCCCGTACTAATGAGCGCCAGTGTCTGAAGATAACCGGAGATTGAACTCCAGTCTCCCTGCAATTGCACGACAGCCTTCAGGTGGTGCTGTGCCAGAGCCTGTTGCCACCCTTCCTGGCGCAGACGGGCTGAAACAGAGGTCAAAGGTCCGCTTAACAAAGCAATATGCTGGTGGCCTCGCTGGACGAGATGAGTCACGGCCAACTGTGTGCCGGTGGTGGCATCAAATGTGATGCTGTGGGTATTGAGATCCGGGGATACATCGAGGAACAATACCGGCACATTGCCGCACATTTCAGTGATAGCGCGAACCTGGTCATCTTCCAGAGGAATATTCACAATTAGCCCATCAACTCGCTGGGAAAGCAGGCTATTCACAGCACCTTTGCAGGCGCTCAAATCAGGCTGTTCAATCATCGATATCACCACGTTAAAGTGGAGTTTGCTGGCCTGAGACTTAATGGCGGCTGCGATTTGCGATGGAGCGTGAAGGGACAAGTTGCTGGTCACAAGCCCAATCGTGTGGCTTAGTTTCCCGGCCAATTGCTGCGCCACCCGGTTAGGAACGTAGTTCAGTGCCTGCATCGCTGCTTCGACTTTACGGCGCGTTTTATCAGAAACGTGCTCTGCCTGATTGATAACCCGCGAAACGGTCTGATAGGAAACATTGGCATGCTTCGCCACATCATAGAGAGTCATCGACTTGGGTTTCATAGCGCATCCTTCTGGCACTCAATTTCAGGGAAATAGTCTACAGGCCTGTTGTAGCCAGAGCATTATCGATCATTTGCCCTGAAAAAAACGCTTTATAGTGAAGACATCGGATTTTAAGAGGTTGAGATGATGACTTTTGAGCGACAAACCTATTTTGCGCGTATTGGTTTTCAGGCGAAAGCCGTACCCACCTTAGAGACTTTGCAACGTATTCATCTGCTGCATACCTGTTCCATTCCTTTCGAAAATTTAGATGTTTTACTGGGACGTACCATCAGGCTTGAACTGGATAATGTTTTTGAAAAGCTCGTCGTCGCTGGGCGAGGAGGTTATTGCTATGAGCAAAATGCCTTACTGCGCGCAGCGCTCGAAGATATCGGTTTTGAGGTGGAAGACCTGGCGGCGAGAGTGTTGATAACGCAACCGCCTGAAATGCCACCAAGAACGCACCGCCTATTGCTGGTGACGATAAATCAACAGCGTTATCTGGCCGATGTAGGATTTGGTGGGAAAACGCTGACTTCCCCTTTGCGGTTGGAAACTGATGTTGAACAGCCTACGGCGCACGGCGTCTATCGCTTAACACATCTGGAGAGCGATTACTTGTTGAGTATCAAACAACCAGATGGCTGGATGCCTCTGTATCGTTTTGATCTGCAACCACAATATTTCAGTGACTTTCAGGTCTCTAATCACTATGTTTCGACATGGCCCGAGTCGTATTTCCGCCATCATTTAATAGTGTGTTTGCATAAAACCGATGGCACGACGTTAACGCTGAGCGACCGACAGTTTAGCGATGAGCAACGCGAGGAAATAGGGGGCGAGCGAGCAATGTATCAGCTACTGCAAGAAAAGTTTGGCTTGCGCCTGGACCATGGGCAGCATGGCATTAGCGTTGCGGAGTTTACCGCTATTTGCCCCAAATGATTTTCTGTTGCTATAACCTGATGTTTTAACGTATGAATAGAATTCGCCATTTTAAAGGAGATTTTTTGTGCCGCACATCACCGTAAAACACTTCCCGCGCGAATTGACTGAAGAACAAAAAGAGGCGCTTGCCGCGGATATTTGTGCCGTGCTTAAGAAGCACTTTAATTCATCTGACGAGTCGCTCTCTGTTGCCTTAACCCCTATTCAGAAAGATCGCTGGAAAGAGGATGTCTACGATAAAGAGATCGCACCAGTACTGGATATTTTGGCCAAAAAACCCGGCTACAGTATGTAGTTTGTTTCAAGAGCCGCTCTGTTTGCCAGGCGGCTCTTGCTCTTAGTTTTTTGTTACATCACTCAATAGCACGGCAATGCTTCTGCCACCTTCGTTTTGTTCTAGCGCTATTTTCACCGCGATAGTGAGTGGAACCGACAGTAGCATTCCCACCGGGCCCAGCAGCCAGCCCCAAAAAATCAACGATAAGAAAACCACCAGAGTGGATAAACCCAATCCGCGTCCCATCATGCGTGGTTCGATGATATTGCCAAACACAAGATTGATGGCCAGATAACCGGCGACGACAAGCAGTGCATCGTACAGCCCACTAAATACCAGTACTTGTGCAACCGGCGGGATTGCTGCCAGAACTGAGCCGATATTGGGAATATAGTTGAGTGAGAAGGCGAGTAGCCCCCAGACAAAGGCAAAACGCACATCCAGCGTGGCTAACATTATCCACACCACCAACCCCGTCACCAGACTGATAGCGGTTTTTAGCACCAGATAATGGCTGACGCTGTCCAAAGCTCGCTGGATAGCCCCCATACCTTCTTCCGGTCGGGACATCAATTGTTGAAGTTTTACCGGCAATTGCGGTACTTCAATCAACATAAATACTACGGTCAGCAGCAGCAAAAAGATTGATGTCATCGCGTTGGAAAGCTGAGTGATAAGACTCGTGACTAGCGTCATTGCCGCGTTAGGGTCGATATATTTAACCAGTTCATCCACCGACACAGATATCCCGATCCGTTGCAGCCACGGGTCCAGTGTTTGCAGAGGGGAGATTAATAATGACCGATATTGCGGCAGCGTACGCGTCAGCTCATTAAGCGTGGTTCCCAGGTAGGCGAGTAGCACGGCCATGAAGAAAATAATCACTGAAATGACAAAGCTAATCGCCAGCACACGCGGGACTCGAATGCGCTCCAGACGACGAATCATTGGGTTGAGGATAATGGCAATAAACAGTGCCAGAATAAATGGCACGATGATCTCTGCAGCCACTTTTATACCCACAAGGATGATGACTAACATCCCCAACATAATGACTGCTTTTAATCCACTTAACGTAATAATGGGTTTTGCCATTATTGACGGTCTCCATCAGAATAATTCGTTCCTTAATTGTGTATATAGTACGGGTGGGGAAAGGAGGGGTATACACTTATTTTTTTTGCTACCCAAGCGTAAAGAATTGAAAAGGGAAGTTAGACGCCTTAAAAAATATGGTACAAATTCAGCGTGTTTGACTACTGAGGACAATTTACTATCCGCAACTGATGAGAAGCAACACCGCGGATACGTTGTGAAAATTATGGACATTATGCTTACGAACAAGCTGTTCAGAACGTTAGTAACCCTTCAAGCCCCGTCTTTCTGTGCTTCATTTTCGCTTTCTGGTGAACAACACTGGCGCAACGCGCTGTAGATCTGCCTTCCTGAATCCCGAATTATCCCGGGATAAATAAACGCATTTTTTATTCGGCTTGCCTGCTATTTATGGCGTATTTGCAAGCTGTGGAACGGCTATTTTCTCTATCGGAGAGAAATCATGATCTATTGGATTTTATTAGCATTGGCTATTGTTGCCGAAATTACGGGTACCTTATCCATGAAATGGTCCAGCGTCAGTGATGATAATCTCGGCTATATTTTTATGCTGTTTATGATCACCTTATCTTATATTTTATTATCATTTTCGGTTAAAAAAATCGCTCTTGGCGTCGCGTATGCCATGTGGGAAGGAATTGGTATTTTATTTATTACCCTTTTCAGTGTTCTGTTGTTCGACGAATCAATCTCACTAATGAAAATCATCGGTCTGACCACGTTGGTTGTGGGGATTGCTTTGATTAAATCGGGAACCAGCGCTAAAAAAACGCGAACGGTAAAACCAGCAAAGGAGAGCGAACATGCAATCATTTGAATGGGTTCACGCGCTATGGCTGCTCCTGGCGATCGTGTTAGAAATTGCCGCGAATATTTTCTTGAAACACTCTGACGGGTTTCGCCGTTTTGGCTACGGCATATTGTCGCTGTGTGCGGTTCTGGCAGCCTTTAGCGCGCTGGGGCAGGCAGTAAAAGGAATTGAACTGTCTGTAGCTTATGCACTATGGGGTGGCTTCGGCATTATCGCCACCGTGGCGGCTGGCTGGATTTTGTTTGGACAGCGTCTTAACCGCAAAGGTTGGGTGGGGCTGGTTTTATTGCTAGCCGGCATGGTGCTTATCAAACTGGCCTAAAAGAAAACCGCCGGGTGCGAAACCCGGCGGTGAGATTATTGACTGGCTAAACTCTGTAGCTGGTCACGAAAACCGGTCACAGAAATTGCGCGATTATCTGCACGATATCGGTCTTTAGCCGCAGGCGCCGAGCTTTGTACCGCAATCAACTGCCAGCCATTGTCCGTTTTTAACATCAATGGTGAACCACTATCACCGGGTAACGTATCGCACTGATGCGACAGAACGGTTTTCTGTGCCCAACCGGTAATCAAACAATCGTTATGAGTATAGAGATCGTCAAGATGATCCTCGGGATAACCTGACTGTGTAACTTTACGATTCTGATTTTTTAGCGCTTCGGTGAGTGCGTCACGGTCGCCCTCAAACAATGGCAACGGCGTGATGCCGGAAGGCGGGTTGTGCAAAATAATCAGGCCAAAATCATGAGGTGCTGCACTGGCGGGAACAATCCAACCGTCACCATCAGGTTTAAGGCGACGACCCAGCGTAGATTCAACCCGGCCTTCAATATCATGAATTTCATAACGCCATTTGCCCTTATTAGACACAAAGCGCAGAGCGATGGCTTTATCGGGTTTCCCATGGGGGGGTTGTAGCAAACAGTGCCCGGCGGTAAGTGCCAGGTGAGGAGAAATTAAGGTCGCGGTGCAAAGATTACCGCTGGCCGTCTCAAGCTGACCGATAGCATCCCACGGCGGTGTTGCGGGATCATTCACTCTTGTGCGGTCATCCTTGCCAAAAAATAGCGTTTTGACATTTGCAGCACTTTCGTCATCGGCATGAGAAAGGGCAGGTAACAAGCACAGTACACCTAACAACATCACAACTTTTTTGCGCATATCACTCTCTGTGGGGCGATTAATTTTGATTGTTATATAAACCCAGCGAATGGACTAACTATAGACGGGTCGCACAAAAAGTGGGAGTAAAAAGTCATTACAGCCAGAAGCTTAGCGTAATAATGCCGCAAAGAATAAGCAGCGTGAGGATGATTTCAAAGCTGTAGCGTCGCAACATCATCCAGACTCCGGAAGTAAACACCCGGCGAACCGGGTGTTTTTAGTGTGGCTATGCTCTCGGGTTTGCCCCGATAACCTTATGCAGCTGGCTGAGTTGCAGGTTTTGCTGCTTCAGTTTTAGCGGCAGGTTTTTTGTGATGCTTTTTAGCAGCCTGGGCTTTCTGTGCAGCTGGTGTTGCCGCTTCAGTTTTAGTTACTGCTTTTTTGTGTTTTTTAGCAGCCTGAGCTTTCTGTTCGGTCTGGGCAGGTTTTGCTGCTTCAGTTTTCTTCACTTCTTTCTTGTGTTTTTTAGCGGCTTGTGCTTTCTGCTCGGTAGCGGCTTTTTTGTGTTTTTTATGATGAGTGGTTTTTGCAGCAGGAGCTTTAGCTGCAGCAGAAGTGGTAGCAGGAGCTGGGGTCGCAGTAGTTTCAGCAGCGAAAGCAGCAGAAGACAGACCCATTGCAGCGGCAACAACCAGAGCTAATACTTTATTCATCTCGACATCCTCAATTCATGTTTGAATTTATGTTTGTTTGAAGCCCTGCGGGGCCGTTGAGATGAACTATAGACTTGTGAATCAATGCGTTCAGTGAGTGATTAGTATCGGTGTGTAACGGATTGTACGAAGCCGGGGGGGGCTAAAAGTCTGAAAACAGACAAAAGAGACACTCTTTTTAGTTGCATTACCAATGAAATCGATGTTCAAAATCTGATTTATATCAAAACGGTTAATAATAAACAGCCAGAATGAAACGGCTTTTTAAATTATCCTTTTAAGCGGCAATAAATCTATTGCCGCTTTTTCGTGAGGAAAACGAATGAAACAACTACCTAAAGTTTCCAAAGTAGCTTTGGAAGAACTGGAATATAAAAATAAAACTAAGCCTGTTATTGCAGGGATTATTGCGACCATGTTATCCGGTGCGAGCATTCAGGCGAATGCATCTACTGATGCAAGCGTAATCACTCCTGCAATTCAAACCACTGTTACTCAGAATACCAATACCTCGGGTAATACATCGGCGGTTATTCTTAACAAACCGGCATTAGAGGGTGAAGCGTTCGCAGCCCATTACAGCCATTCAAGTCACTCCAGTCACTCAAGCCACTATTCTTGTACGCCGGGTTCGACTTGCTAAAATACATAGCCAGCGCAAAGCTGGCTATTTTAAGAAACAAAGGTGGATGTATGATTCCAGTTTATAAAGATAAAAATGAATTAGGCCAGTATGTTGCGTTAGTTCTGGATAAGGCGATATATAGCGATCGTGCGATTATGAAAACATGCTATGTATTCACTGACCGTTATTATATTCATGTAACAAGTTTATCCGCTGAACAATATCAAATCTATTTCTATTCCAAAGCAGAAATAGCCAAAAATACACAAATGGAATCACTCCCGATTCAGCATTTTCTGGAAGAGTTAAATGACAATCAATTGCGGCAAATCTTGTTAGCAGAAACGCAAGTTGTGCATGAAGAGATTGTGCGTAAAGCCTTTTCACCTGCGGCTCAACTGGCTTCCCGAGAGTATGCGCAAGATGCACTCAGCATTATGGTTTCGGCAGGGTGATATGAACATACAATTAGCATCAAATATTTATAGCCTGCCGGCGATTGAAAATATGCTGGAGCAATTTTCAGATTATCTGGAGGGCCATTGTGTATTCAATGGGGAACTGGATTTGCAGTTAAATGTTCGGGATGAGTTTCGTTCTGATTATGCGGAAATTATAAACTCTTTTTTGAATAATATCCTCGATTTGAGTATTCAGGAAAAACTTAACCATGAGTGTTAAATTTAGATCGAAAGAAGCCTTCAGTACTGAGAATTATTCTCTTTTACCTTTCCGCTTCACTAAAATTGATAGCGACCGTTATTTTCTTTCTACTGACTACGGTGAATGGTTAAGCCTTAATTCGGTAACGCTTAACTCATTATTAGCAAAAGAAAAAATAACGGATGAAGAAATCTATTTTCAGCTAAAATCCAGGCATTTTATCTCTACAGATAAGACAAATACGCAAATCGATCTTCTGGCTTCAAAATACAAAACTAAAAAATCGTTTCTCGAGAATTTTTCACAATTGCATATCTTTGTGTTAACGGTTCGCTGTAATAATTCTTGTGTCTATTGCCAGGCATCACGTAAATCCTGTCAGTCAGATCATAATCATTTTGATATGAGTGAAGAGGTTCTGGATAAGAGCATTGAACTGTTTTTATCCATGCCTTCATCCAAATTAACACTTGAATTTCAGGGGGGAGAGTCAACCCTAACGATGCCGTTAATTAAACAAGCGGTACAAAGAGTTAATGAATCAAATACCGATAAAGATATTCAGTATGTCGTCTGTACAAACTTATGTGAATTGAGCGACCAAGACCTGGATTTCTTGATAGACAACAACTTCTCGATTAGCACCTCGTTAGACGGCCCTGAAGAATTACATAACCATAATCGTAAGTTTGGACGCTCGGGGGCTTATGCTCCGCTGGTTGAAAACCTCAAAAAAATCAAAGTGAAAGGGGCTTTCAGCCAGGTTAGTGCGCTGATGACTACCACCCGGCAGAGTATTGAACAACCCAAAGAGATCATTGACGAATACGTGCGCCAGGGCTTTCGCAGCATTTTTATCCGTGAACTCAACCCTTACGGTTTTGCGCAAAAATACTTTCACAAAATTGGCTATGACTCAGCGACCTTCCTGCGCTTTTATGAACAATGCCTCGACTACATCATTGAACTGAATAAGCAGGGCATCGCTTTTCGTGAATCTTATGCCTGCCTGATACTGAAAAAACTCCTCACCCCGTGGGCGACGGGCTTTGTGGACTTGCAATCGCCGTGTGGCTCAGGCTTTGGCGTCACGCTGTATAACTACGATGGCAGCATCTACCCAAGCGATGAAAGCCGCATGATGGCCGAAACGGGAGACAAATATTTCCGTATGGGAAGCATCCTGGAAAACACACGTGAAGAGCTATTTTTTGGGCCAGTGATGCAAAAACTTGCCGCTGCGGGAGTCAACGATAGCTTGCCTGTCTGTAGTGATTGCGCGTTCGCGCCATATTGTGGTGCCGATCCGGTACGTCGCTATCAGGTCACCGGTTCCATTTATGGCCATCCTGGCAAAGATGAATTCTGTGTGAAAAACAAAAGTATTATTCAGATAGTGGTTAAAAAACTGCTCGACGCCGATCCCGAGACCAAAGAAATATTGTTGCAGTGGGGCATAAGATGAACACTCTGTCATTAGCTAAAGACACGCTGTTTCTGTTTTGTCAGGCGGTTGACACGCATCGTCTGAACCAGCCACTATTGGGCAAAGTGATTGTCGACGCCGGAGCGGGTTCTGCAAAAGATCTGCTTTTTTTAGATTCAGAAACGGCAGCGACTGATGTCACTCACACTCTATTTCAGGCCGTAATCTGCTCCATCACCCACCCGCAACTTGACTGGTTGGAAAAGTCACTCAATTGCCCATTAATCGTGGTAAGTGAGACAACCGTTTTCACCGCCGGGGATGTCGTTTCGGTCAGCGTAAAAGGCAGGATCCATCGTCATTATCGCGTCGCTTCCGGTAACAATGCTTTTTTGGTGACCGAAGCCTGTAATAATTTTTGCATTATGTGTCCGCAACCGCCTAAACCACTGAATCTTCAACCTGATGAATCAAGTGAGAGGCGGGTTAATCAAATTCTCAATCTGATCGAGAAAGAGCATATTCCCGATACGTTGTGCATTACTGGCGGTGAACCTACGATGCTGAAGCAGGAGTTGGTTAATATTGTTGAAAATATTTCAACCAAAATGCCAGACACACTGGTGCACCTGTTAACCAACGGACGGGCTTTCTGCTACGAAAAGTATGTTGCTGAAATCGCAGCGGCGGCGAAAGGGAAGATGCTGGCCGGAATTCCTCTGTTTGCACATGTTTCTGATATTCATGACTATATAGTCCAGGGCGAGGGCGCTTTTGATCAAACCCTGGCGGGTCTGTTAAATTGCTACAAATATGGTATCGCTGTGGAATTAAGAGTGGTTCTTCATCAGCAAACCATCCCGTATTTGCCGGAACTGGCGGAGTTTATCAGCCGAAATCTGTTTTTCGTGAAGCATGTTGCTTTGATGGGGATGGAGACGATGGGTTTTGCAAAAATGAACCGCGAAGAGCTGCATATGGATCCATGGGATTACAAAGACACGCTATCCCGGGCCACCAAACTTTTGAACCTTTATGGGATCGAAACCAGGATTTTCAATTTGCCGTTATGTGTCGTGAACAGCGATGTGCACCACCACTGCGCGCAGAGTATCAGCGATTTCAAGAACATTTTTTCGCCTGACTGCTCGGGTTGCACTAAACAGGATGTGTGCTGCGGCTTTTTCAGCTCATCAACGGAAAAGCAACCGTTAAGCACTCATATTGTTCCATTCCATTAATTCACTGGTTTTGTCGGTGCAGCAGTTAAGCCTTTGCCGCACCGACAAGGTGTTATAAATAACGCGCTTCTAAATGCTTACGGAAATACAACGGGTTAAGGTCTTCCCCCGTTGCATTGGTAATCAATTCAGACGTTGTGAATCGGCTACCGTGTTGCCAGATATTCTGACGTAACCAGTCGAACAATGCGCTGAAGTTCCCTTCAGCAATATCGCTATCAAGCTGTGGCAATGCGCGTTTGGCTGCATTGAACAGTTGAGCTGCATACATTGCACCCAGTGTGTATGAGGGGAAGTAACCGAAAGCACCGTCAGTCCAGTGAATATCCTGCATACAGCCATTGCGGAAGTTATCTTTGGTAGAAAGCCCCAACCATTGCTGCATTTTTTCATCCCACAGTGCCGGGATGTCTTCCACTTCAATTTCGCCATCAATCAGCGCACGCTCAATTTCATAGCGTAAAACAACGTGGGCAGGATAGCTGACTTCATCCGCATCAACGCGGATAAAACCACGTTCAACACGCTGGTTCACGGCAGTAAAGTTTGTGCTTTCAAATGCAGGCTGTTTGCCAAAGCGTGCCGTAACCATCGGTAGCAACAGTTTAAGGAACTCTTTGCTTCGGCCCAGTTGCATCTCAAAGAAGAGACTTTGTGACTCATGAATCGCCGTGGAACGCGCCAGAGCAACAGGCTGGCCAAGCCATTCACGTGGCAGGTTTTGCTCGTAACGCGCATGACCTGTTTCGTGGATAACGCCAAACAGTGCGCTGACCAGATCGCCTTCATCGTAACGCGTGGTAATGCGTACATCTTCCGGGACACCACCACAAAATGGATGTGCGCTAACATCAAGCCGGCCGCCGTTAAAATCAAAGCCCAATAGCTTCATGGTTTCCAGGCCAAGCTCGCGCTGGTCTTGCGTAGCGAAGGGGCCAACAGGTGTTATCACCGACTCTTTTGCTTGTTTATCGACAACTTTCTGCAACAGATCTGGCAGCCAGGTACGCAAGTCACCAAACAGAACGTCGAGTTTAGCGCTGCTCATCCCGGGTTCATAAATGTCTAACAACGCGTCGTACGGGGATTTCCCCTTTGCTTCGGCGCGCAGTTTCGCCTCTTCACGGCTAACACGAACCACTTCTTTTAAATTGGTGGAAAAACCCTGCCAATCGTTGGCTGGGCGTTGCGTTCGCCAGCCATGTTCACAGCGCGTTCCAACCAGAGATTTTTCTTCTACCAGTGATGCTGGTAATAGAATGGCTTCTTGATACTGACGTGTCATTTCGCGCAGGTTTGCACGTTCAACATCATTCAAATTTTCCTGAACCGCAGCCTGCAATAGCGTGGCGATTTTTTTATCGGTCAGAATTTGGTGCTGCAAAACACTCAGTTCAGCCAGGGCTTCGCCGCGTGCTGTGCTGCCGTTCGGTGGCATATTGGTAAACATATCCCAGCCAGCGATGGCTGAAAGATGATCAAAACGTGAAAGACGCTGGAAGGTGCGGGTGAGATGATTGTAGTTTTGCTTTTCCATAGGGCCTCATAAGAGATGGTTTACGCTGCGAAAATAGCAAAAAGCCATCCCGAAAACGAGGCCGTAACGGGGTTATTGTGCGCGATGATGCAAACGCGTCCCTACCAGTAATGAGATGACCAAAAGTGAGCCAATAAAACTCGCGACTCCCGACCAGCCAAACTGGTGCCAGAAAACACCGCCGAGCGTCCCGGCAAGACTTGAACCGAGATAATAGCTGAACAAATAGAGTGACGAGGCTTGCCCTTTAGCACGTTTAGCTCGCGGGCCAATCCAGCCGCTGGCGACTGAGTGTGCGGCGAAGAATCCTGCAGAAAAGAGCAGCATTCCTGCAAAGATAGTGATGAGGGGGGAGAAGACGGTAAGCACCAGACCTAATAACATCACCGCAGTGGAAAATATCATTACCGGGCCACGGCCAAATTTGGCTGTCATTGCCCCGGCTTTTGGCGAACTCCAGGTGCCGGTTAAATAGGCCACGGACAGCAACCCCACCACCGCCTGACTTAAAAACCAGGGGCCTTGCATCAAACGATATCCAATATAATTAAACAGCGTGACGAACGCGCCCATCAGTAAAAAACCTTGAGCAAATAAGAGCGGCAGACCCTGATCGCGCCAGTGCAGACGGAAGTTAATAAAGAGGGTTTTTGGCCGCAGCGAAGAAGGGCGAAAATGTTTTGATGCCGGTAATATTTTCCAGAACATAAGTGCTGATGCCAGCGCGAAGCAACCAATGGCTGCGACAGCGATACGCCAGTTAAAGAAGTCGGTAATCACGCCGCTTAACAGACGTCCACTCATACCGCCAATGGAGTTTCCGCTGATATATAGCCCCATCGAAAAGGCCACCACGCTTGGGTGAATTTCTTCACTCAGATATGTCATGCCGACCGCAGCTACTCCACTAAGAGACAGGCCAATCAAGGCGCGCATTACTAATATGCCGTGCCAACTTGTCATCATGGTTGAAAGCAGCGTGCAGCATGACGCGAGTAGCAGCGCGGTAACCATCACGGGCTTACGACCAATGGCATCAGACAGCGGGCCAGTAAAGAGCAGCCCAATCGCCAGCATGGCGGTAGAAACAGATAACGAAATACTGCTACTGGCTGGTGAAACCCCAAATTCATGGGACAGAACCGGCAGTATCGGTTGTACACAATAAAGCAGCGCGAAGGTGGCAAGTCCTGCGGAAAAGAGCGCGAGTGTAACTCGCATAAACTGAGGTGAACCACGCTTAATGTATGTGACAGGCTGGGGAGAACGTCTTTCGTCAACATCTGCTGCCGGGGCTGTGTTGACGAGGGTTGTACGGCTCAAAATGGATCCTTAAAAATACAAAAATGAAATCTTGTTTTCAGAGTAGAAAACTGTAAATGTTCTGTCTAATATATTAATAATCTCAATTGATATTTTTAAAGTATGAATATTGAATTGCGTCACCTGCGCTACTTTATTGCAGTGGCAGAAGAGCTGCATTTTGGGCGAGCTGCCGCGCGTTTACGTATCTCTCAGCCACCTCTGAGCCAGCAAATTCAAATCCTTGAACAGCAAATTGGCTCTCGTCTACTGGCGAGAACCAATCGCAGCGTAAACCTGACCGCCGCAGGCAGCCAATTTCTGCAAGATGCCAGGCAGATTTTAAACCAGGTTGATATAGCAGCAGGGCGCGCAGCGAGACTTCATCAAGGCGAAACCGGCGAGTTGCGTATTGGTTTCACCTCATCTGCTCCGTTTATTAAAACGGTATCCGATAGCCTTTCGACTTTTCGCCGCAGCTACCCGGACGTTCATCTCCAGATGCGGGAAATTAACACACGCGAGCAAATTGCCCCGTTAAACGACGGCGAACTCGAACTCGGTTTAATGCGCAACACTCGGCTTCCGGATACGCTCGCCTGGAGTCTGGTTCTACGTGAGCCACTACTGGCAATGGTGCATCGTGACCACCCGCTGGCTCAATGTTCAAAAGTTTCTCTGCAACAGCTGGCACATGAACCTTTTGTCTTCTTTGACCCACTTGTTGGGACGGGGCTGTATGAGGATATTCTCGGCCTACTGCAACGCCATGGTATTTCACCCTACATCACCCAGGAAGTGGGCGAGGCCATGACCATCATAGGGCTGGTGTCTGCCGGGTTAGGGGTTTCTATACTTCCGGCGTCATTTAAGCGTGTCCGTCTATCGGAAGTGGTGTGGCTGCCAATTGATGAACCGGAAGCGCAATCTGAAATGTGGCTGGTGTGGCCAAAACATCGTGAACTTTCTGCGGCGGCACTTCGCATCTGCGCGCTGCTCACTGAGTCAATAACGACGTTAAAAGGCGGTTAATACAGCAGATTATGTGCGGTAAATCACAACCCTACCTAAATATTTGACTCCTTCACTTGAAGTGTTTCACCATAGCCCAAAGTTTATTTCGAAGCGCGAAAATAAAGGGAGTCGCAAGTGGTTGCTGATAGTCAACCGGGCCATATTGATCAGATCAAGCAAACCAATGCGGGCGTAGTTTATCGCTTGATTGATACCCATGGGCCGGTGTCGCGCATCGATCTTTCTCGCCTGGCGCAACTTGCGCCCGCCAGCATCACGAAAATTGTTCGTGAAATGATTGAAGCTCATCTGGTGCAGGAAACCGAAATTCAAGACCCCGGCAGCCGCGGGCGTCCAGCTGTGGGCTTGATGCTGGAAACTGAAGCATGGCACTACTTGTCTGTGCGTATTAGCCGTGGGGAAATCTCCCTTGGCCTGCATGATTTAAGCAGCAAGCTGATAGTTGAAGATACGGTTGGCCTTGCTGTTAATGACTCACAACCTCTTATTGAACGCATCATCGCGCAGATTGACCAGTTCTTTATCCGCCATCAGCAAAAGCTTGAACGCCTGACGGCGATAGCTATCACCATGCCCGGAATTATCGACACCAAGCGTGGCATAGTGCATCGGATGCCGTTTTATGAAGTCTGCGATATGCCGCTCGGTGAGATTCTGGAAAACTACACCGGTGTGCCGGTTTACATTCAGCACGACATTAGTGCCTGGACGATGGCTGAAGGGCTGTTTGGTGCCTCAAAAGGTGCTCGTGATGTGATTCAGGTTGTTATTGATAATAACGTCGGTGCTGGCGTGATTACCGATGGACGCCTGCTCCATGCGGGCAGCAGTAGCCTGGTTGAAATTGGCCATACGCAAGTTGATCCTTACGGCAAACGTTGTTATTGCGGTAATCACGGTTGCCTAGAAACGATTGCCAGTATTGACAGCGTACTTGAGTTGGCACAGCTTCGCATGAGCCAGTCGATGGGTTCCATGCTGCATGAACAACCTCTGACGGTCGAATCTCTGTGTGACGCTGCATTAAGTGGCGATCTATTAGCGAAAGATATCATTCTTGGTATTGGCACCAATGTCGGCCGTATTCTTGCGATAATGGTGAATCTGTTCCATCCGCAAAAAATCCTGATTGGTTCCCCGTTTAACCGAGCCGCAGATATTCTGCATCCGGCAATCACCAATTGCATTCGCCAGCAGGCATTACCGGCGTATAGCGAGCATATGATTGTGGAAAGTACCCAGTACAATCATCGCGGAACTATGGCGGGAGCGGCGTTGGTAAAAGATGCAATGTATAACGGTTCGTTATTGATTCGCTTGCTGCAAGGCTAATGTCATTGCCTGATCCACTAAAAATTGCGCTATCTCAATCTGGTCGAATAACTATTCTTTTAGACTTTCACTCCTGAACTATTCAATTTTTAATCACTCATACCCAAAATATTTCGAGTTGCAGGCGGGCGATAAACGCACCTGCGACCTGAAGTTTGATGGGTATTTAAAGCATTGCATTGGGAGTTAGTCATGCTTACGCGTTTCTTTATAACGGGTACCGATACTGCAGTCGGGAAGACTGTGGTTTCTCGCGCCTTGTTGCAGGCTCTTGCAGCCAGTGGCAAAAGTGTCGTCGGCTATAAGCCGGTAGCCAAAGGCAGTAAAGAGACGCCAGAGGGCCTACGCAACAAAGACGCGTTAGTTCTACAAAGCGTTTCCACTGTCAATTTACCTTATGAAGCCATCAATCCTATCGCTCTTAGCGAAGAAGAAAGCAGCGTGAGCCATAACTGCCAGATTAACTATTCGCTGCTGTCTGATGGGCTACAGCGTTTGGCCGGGCAGGTGGATCATGTCGTTGTCGAAGGCACTGGCGGTTGGCGCAGCTTGATGAACGACTTACGTCCATTATCGGAGTGGGTGGTTCAGGAACAGTTACCGGTGTTAATGGTGGTTGGGATTCAGGAAGGGTGCATCAATCATGCCTTGCTGACCGCTCAGGCGATTGCCAATGATGGCTTGCCGCTGATTGGTTGGGTAGCAAACCGTATCAATCCCGGCCTTGCGCACTACGCAGAAATCATCGACGTATTAAGCAAGAAATTGCCTGCGCCGCTGGTGGGCGAACTGCCATATTTGCCACGAGCAGAGCAGCGTGAACTGGCAAACTATATCGATTTATCCCGTCTTAGCAGCGCTCTGACTGTAGACCGTTTGCGGGCGTAACCAGCGCGACAGCGCAGAAGCAATTACGCACGCCAGCAGTAAACCGGGGAGTAATGTAAACTCCCCGGTCATTTCACAAACCATCAATGTGGACATAATCGGTGCATGCGTGGTCGCCGCTAAAAGCGTTGCCATTCCGGTTAATGCCAGCAAAATAGCAATACTATCGCCACTCCACGCCCAGATTCCAAACCATTGACCCACCACCATTCCCAGTGCCGCTCCTACAAATAGCGTTGGCGTAAAGACACCTCCTGGTGCACCAGAACCGCTGCTTGCCAGTACTGCCGCCAGTTTGTAGACCAAAATGCCTGCGACAAACAGTAGTGCCGGGGGCTGCGAGAGGAACGATTGCACTACGCTATAACCATTTCCCCAAACCAATGGCGTAATAAGTGAAAGCAGCCCAACCAGCAAACCTCCTAACGCAAGCTGTAACGGAGGCATTAAATGCAAGCGCTGGAACAGTTTACTGCTGTGTGACATCAGCCAAAGAAACAGCGGCCCGGCAAGACCGGCAAGCAGGCCAAACGTGGCCATCAGCAAATACTGTATAGGCTGAGGAGCGCTTAACGTTCGCACGGTATACAACAACGCTTGTTCGTCATTGAGTAAATGAGTCATCAACAAGGCGCTGACGGCGGCAATCACGACTGGGCCTAGTGAGGCAAGCATCAACGTGCCAAACAGAATCTCTGCGATAAACAAACTACCTGCCAGCGGTGCGTGGTAGGCACTTGCCATCCCAGCGGCGGCACCGCAGGCGACCCACAATTTCCATTCATCTTTATTTGAGAAACGCTGGGCAAATACCGAAGCAAAAACGGTGGCCAGTAGCACCATAGCCCCTTCACGGCCAATGGCACTGCCGCTTGCTACCACAATCAGTGACGCGGCTGATTTGACCAGACTTGCGGATACATCAAGACGCCCGTCGCCGGTCTCTATGGCTTCCATATAGTCTGTGGGTGCAGAAGGGCGCTGGCGCGTGGCGCGTTGCCAGCCCCAAAGGAGTGTCCCCGCAAGTAAACCACCAATAGCCGGTGTGAGTAATCTACGCCACGGCGGTAATGCGGCGGCTGCGGCAACCAGGCTTCCGCTATGATCGCCAAGGAAAAGGCCTTCAAGGAAATACATTGACTGGCGAAACAGCCAGACTACCAATGCAGAGGCAACGCCAATCCAGACGGCGAATATTAGCCGTCGAAGCATGCCTTTCATATCGGGGAAGTGGTTTAGATGGCGCATCAAAGCATTGTAAGGTGGATGAGCGTTAGCGTCATCCACCGTTTGTTGCTGTTTTTTCGGATGTCGCTGGCGCTCATCCGACCCTATGGGTTGAGTGGTGCTGGCGTTATTAAACTACATTGAACTATGAAATATTCAGCGCCCGGCGGGTGCGGCCTGAACTGAGGTAATCGGCGATATAATCTTGCGAAATTTCACCGCTGTAGCGGCCATCTTCGTCAGTAATCGGCATCCACACCATGTTGTGCTCGTAGAGTTTTGATAGCACGATTCGCAGGTTATCTTCCGCACGCCCGGTCACGCGGAAAGGATGCAGTAACTCAGAGCATGAACCGATGGCACCACGCGCTTCGCGGCGCTTCACAAAGCCTAATGGCTTACCTTCACCATCCACCACGGTTATCGAGCGCATGTCGTTATCATCCATGGTAGAGAAGGCTTCCGCTAACGGTGTGGACTCACGCGCGGTAATTGTCGGTTGTTGGTCGGTCACATCACCGGCCTGAACTAACAATAGGCGTTTCAAGGTGCGGTCCTGACCCACAAACGACCCCACAAATTCATTGGCAGGCTTAGCTAATAGTTCATCGGGGCTGGCACATTGCACAATTTTACCCTGACGGAACACGGCGATACGGTCACCCAATTTCAGTGCTTCATCAATATCATGGCTGACCAGCATGACGGTTTTCTTCAACTGACGTTGCATTTCCAGAAATTCATTCTGTATCGCTTCACGATTGATTGGGTCGACCGCACCAAACGGCTCGTCCATCAGCAGCACCGGAGGATCCGCCGCCAGTGCTCGGATTACGCCGATACGTTGTTGCTGCCCGCCAGACATCTCACGCGGGTAGCGATTCAGGAAGCGGTTAGGGTCGAGCGCCACCATGCTCATTAATTCACTGGCGCGTGCTTTACAGCGTGCTTTATCCCAACCCAGCATTCGTGGCACGACGGTAATGTTTTCTTCAATCGTCATATTCGGGAACAGGCCGATTTGCTGGATAACGTAGCCAATATTGCGGCGCAGCGTGACGGTATCCAGCTCGTTAGTATTTTTACCGTTAATCAGAATATTACCGCCGGTTGGGGCAATCAGGCGGTTAATCATTTTCAGCGTGGTGGTTTTGCCGCAGCCGGATGGGCCGAGCAGTACACACATTTCGCCTTCAGGTACATTCAGGCTGACGTTATCAACCGCGTTAAATGTTTGGCCGTTCTTCTGAACGAACTGTTTGGTGAGATTTTCCAGTTTAATCATTATCGAATCCCCTTAGGAGTCAGCACCACTTGTAAACGGTGCAGTAACCAATCAAGCACAATAGCCAAAACACAAATCATCACCGCACCGGCAATCAACATACGGATGTCGCTGCTGCCGATGCCGTTTAGCAATAACAAACCTAAGCCCCCAGCACCGATCACCGCGGCAATCGCCATCACGCCAATATTCATGACCACTGCGGTACGAATACCACCAAAAATCACCGGTAAAGCCATTGGGATTTCCACCCAACGCAGGCGTTGCCAGAAGGTCATGCCGATGCCACGACCCGCTTCGCGTAAGCCGGGTGGCAGGCTATCTAATGCAGTGTGCGTGTTGCGTACAATCGGCAATAGCGAATAGAGGAAGACTGCGGTAATGGCGGGGAATACGCCAATCCCTTGTCCAACCAGTGAAAACAGCGGAATCATCAGACCAAACAGTGCGATAGAAGGAATGGTCAGCACTATGGTGGCGATACCCAGTACCGGTGTGGCGAGCCATTTGTGGCGCACGATCAAAATACCCAACGGCACGCCAATAACTATCGCCAGCCCCACAGCTAACAAAACTAGCCACAAGTGTTGTAGCGTCAGGCTGCTGAGATAGCCTGCGTTATCAATCATATAATGTAACGTTTCCATGATGCCTCCTTAGTGCAAGCCTTTTTGTTGCAGGAATTCTTGCGCAACTTTTTGTGGGGTTTCATGGTCGATATCCACTTTGGCATTCAGAGTAGATATCACGTCGTTATTCAGAGATGCGGAGAGGGTGTTGAGAGCGTCCTCAAGCCCAGGGTTTGCCGCTAATGTCTCTTTACGCACAACAGGCGTCACGGCATAACTTGGGAAGAAGGCCTTATCGTCTTCCAGCACTTTCAGATCAAAACCTTTTACGCGCCCGTCTGTGGTGTAAATCAACCCGGCATCCAAAAACCCATCGCGCACCGCGTTATAAACAAGGCCGGGGTCCATCTGGCGGATCTGTGGACGGTCGAGCGGCATGTTGTAGGCTTGCTGCAAAGGCTTCATGCCATCGCTTCGCCCGGCAAATTCCAGATCCAGACCGAGCATCCAGTTGTTATCAGGGTTTGTTTTGCGGACTTGTTCAATTTTTGCCACCAGTTCCGACATGGTATTGATGTTCTCTTCTTCAGCGCGTTTACGCTGCATCGCGAAGGCGTAGGTATTGTTCATGTCTGCCGGTTTCAGCCACACCAGCCCCAGTTTGGCATCAAGCTTCTTAACGGTGTCGTAGGATTCCTGTGGTGTCATTCGCTTGTTGATATGGTTAAAAATAATCAGAGATGTGCCGGTATATTCCCAGGTCATATCCACCTGTTTGTTGATCATCGCATTACGTGAAATTACGGTGGCAATGTTGGTCTGTGGCTTTACCTGGAAGCCTTTCTTACGCAGGTACTGTGTGGTCATGGCAGACAAAATATGTTGCTCGGTAAAGCTTTTTGTCGCCAGCACGATAGGCTCGGCTTTTACTGATCCTGCGAATAGAAACGTTGCGGTGATTGCGGCAAATAACGGTTTAAACGATTTCATGACGGGCTCCTTTTTATTGTTGTTATTTCACGGTGTGGGGGCTTAACACGCGCCCTAAACCTGCGAGTGCAACATCAAGGATCAGGGCAAAGAGCGCTGTGGCAGTTGCACCCAAAATCAGCGTCGGGAAATCATTGAGGTAGATGCCCGGGAATATCAACTCACCGTAACTGCTGGCACCTATCAAAAACGCCAGCGGCGCAGTACCAACGTTAATTGCTGTCGCGATACGGATGCCTGAAAGCATGACTGGCCATGCATTGGGTAACTCGACCTGGCGCAGGCGTTGCCATTTAGTCATACCAATACCGTTGGCAGCTTCGATAAGCGAAGCAGGGACGCCGGATAAACCCGAGTAGGTATTGCGGACAATTGGCAGCAGCGAGGCGAGGAATAGCGCGATTATTGCAGGTTTGTCACCAATCCCGATAAACACCATCGCTAACGCTAAGACGGCCAACGGAGGCAAGGTATTTCCGACGTTAAATATTTGCATCGCATATTCAGCGAAACGGCGAGCAGCAGGGCGACTAAGTAGAATTCCGCTGGGGATCCCCACCAGTAAAGCCAGAGCCATTGAGCTAAACACCAAAATTAAGTGTTGTTGCCCGAGATAAAGCAAATCCACTTTACGAGCGATTAGGGTTTCGGGGCCAATTCCCCAAATCAATAATCCGAGGACGACAATTATTGCCAGCGCACCAAAAAAAGTGCGTTTTACGATGGATGTATTATGCATTGCGGTGTGTCTCCCTGGGTGCACGTTATAGCAACCTCGAGGTCGCTTGTTGTTATGCCTTGTGTCGGCAGGGTGTTTTGACCTATAGCAACGCTGCGGGAATGATTCCAGTAAATAGGGAAATTACCAGGCCAAAGATTAGCGGGTAAATTAACGAGTTAGCCTTGTGCCGCCTCGCTTGAAACATGGTTGTAAAGAATTGTCTTAAAAGTGTTTGAATAAAGTTACGTTGTAACTTTTATGAAAAAATTATCGGGAGTAAATGTCGGATAATGTGGGGTAAATACGGGGGTTCGATATTGGAAAAATAGTTGGTGGATAAGCGCAAACGCTATCCACCGTTACTCAGATTCTTAGGAATAGAGCTCTTTTTGTGCGACAGGGATCTGCAAACCCTTACTCCAGTCAGCAAGTGTCAGGCGAGTTAATTCGCCTAACGCCTGATAGAACGGATGATCAGCATTGGCGATAAATAACTCCAGGAAACGCCCGCTCCACGGCAGGATGTGCCAGGCAAGAAGTTCGTCAACTTTCGGCTGTAGCCTTTCTTCAGCAAGCCAGGCGGCCAGCATCAGCAGCAAACCGAAGTGATCTTCGGGTTCGTTGCTTTCTTGCTCGTTGGAGATGTCGTTTTTACGCATCCAACGACGCAACTCAAGCATCGAATCACCAAAAAGCACTTGTTCTTTATCGAGATAGACCGAACCCCAGGGCGAGGCGGGTAGAGCATCCGGGCCGATGAACAGCCGCTGCCAGGCTCCACTCAAAGATTCTGGCTCGTAGTTAAAACCTTCCGCCATACGCTGCGCGATACTCGCCAGCTCTTCATGCTGCACTGGCCATTGCTCAGTCCACGATGGGTCCTGAAGTGAGGCATACAGTGATGCAACATCCCGGCTTTGGGGTTCTTGATAAAAAAGCGCACCGAGCACTCTTCCCGTCAGGGCGATAGTCGCCAATCGTTGCGTTGTTTCAGACATCATTCTCTTCCTTGTTGCACGAGTTATGCCGCGCATTCTCTACGGATTGCCTGCCAATTGCTATGCATTAGAGATCTACATCCGTTTTAATAACTACTGTGGCTCACTTTGTGACCCATCCTGCGTACTACCACCGCTTACCGGATAGTTTCCGCTGCTGGTACGCGTATAAAGAATTTTTTGCGTATCATTACCACAATGCCCAACAACTTGAGCATCAGGCTTATCAGCTTGATCGTTAGGAACAATGGTTAAGCTAAAGCCAGATTCAGGGACACCGTTATTGATTATCTTTTGCTGAATGTCGGCCTTGACTGTATCGCAGGAAGTTTGTGCGGCCAGTACAGGAGTTGCGGCAGCAAACAGGCATACACCAAGCCAAATTGAACGTTTCATCGTATCTTCCTTCTGTTGAGGGGCTGTATTAAGAATAGTATCTGCAGTGTAAATTGTTGTATTTGCTTATACCCTTCATACTCCAGGTCGAATTATTTTGGGTATATTATTGTTTTTACATTTCAAGTCGGGGACAGGAGTTACGTGAATAAAATTATTATCCTCTGTGCGCTGGTAGCGTCTGTTGCCGGGTGTGACAATCCGAAAAATACGCTTTCTTACACACCGGAAATGGCGAGTTTCTCGAATGAATTTGATTTTGATCCACTGCGTGGGCCGGTAAAAGACTTCAGCCAGACATTAATCAATGAAAAAGGTGAAGTCGTTAAACGCGTTGTTGGCCTGATATCGGAACAAGGGTGCTTCAACGAGCTCGAATTTCACGATCTGGAAAACAATACCGGTGCAACCCTGGTGTTGGATGCTAATTACTATCTTGACGCCATCACCCGCGAAAAACGGGTAAAGCTTCAGGGGAAATGCCAGTTGGCAGAATTGCCGAGTGTCGCAATTACCTATGAGACGGACGATAAAGGTTTTGTGGTGGCCGCGCACGGTGAAGCGACATCTATTGTTTATAACTATGACGCTGATGGATATCCGTTAGGTAAGGTAACTAAAGCAAAAAATGACACCCTGGCTATCAAGGCGAAATCGGGTAGCGACAACAAGAAAAAACTCGATTACACCTCTGAAAGCACGCTCAACGGCAAGTCTATCGCTTTGGTTAAACAAACTTGCGACTACGACGGCTATTTCAACCCACTGGAATGTGTGCTGAACATCACCGATAAAAGCGTCAAACCGCCGAAAGTTGAAAGCTTTACGATTAAAAATAGCATCAATTATTATTGATATTTAGAGCTTGAGTCAGCTTCCTGACCCAAGCTTTTATCAGAGCTACGCGGCGCGAACCTTAGCAATCAGCGCCTGTTTTTCTGCATCAGTTAAGAAGGCAATTCTTAAACCATTCTCTTGTGCGGTACGAATATGTGCCGCACTCAAACCTGCCTGTGGTGCCGCCACATTATATTCATGAATAATATCGATACCCTGGACGGCTGGGTCATCAGTATTGATCGTGGCCAGCACACCTTTATCCAGGAAGGTCATCAACGGGTGCTTATCCATTGAGGCTATAGTGCTGGTTTGGATATTGGACGTCAGGCAAGACTCAATGCCAATTCTGTGTTCCGCAAGGAAATCCATAAGCGCCGGATCTTCAACTGCCTTAACGCCATGTCCGATGCGTTCGGCACCCAGCTCACGAATTGCCTGCCAGATACTTTCCGGGCCAGCGGCTTCACCGGCATGAACAGTGATATGCCAGCCTGCATCGCGCGCACGGTTAAAGTGATTAAGGAACAGACTCCCCGGGAAGCCGAGCTCATCACCGGCCAGGTCAAGGGCAGTAATGCTGTCGCGATGGGCCAGCAGGGCCTCCAGTTCAGCCTGACATGCGGCCTCGCCAAAAGTACGGCTCATAATCCCAATCAAGCGGGCTTCAACACCAAAATCACGGCAGCCCTGGCGTACGCCTTCAATTACCGCTTCTACCACACCCGCAACAGGCAGGTTATGGTTCATGGCCATATAGCCCGGAGAGAAACGTAGTTCGACATAATGCAGGCCATTGAGGGCTGCATCTTCAATGTTTTCCCATGCTACGCGGCGGCAGGCATCGAGATCTGCCAGGACTTTTACGCCCCAGTCCAGTTTTTGCAGGAAACTCACCAGGTCAGGTGCTGTTTCCACGACTTGGACATGAGGACGAAGTGCTTCAAGGGAGTCAGCCGGGATTGGCAAATTAAACTGGCGGCCGAGATCGAGAATAGTTTGCGCACGAATATTGCCATCAAGGTGGCGGTGCAAATCGGTTAACGGCAGGGTGGTATCAATCATGGTCGCACTCTTTTTTTGATTTAAGTGCGCAACAGTATAAGAACAAACGCACCTAAATAGCTACGTTGCGCAAACAAAAAGGGGAGTTTTCTCCCCTTAACTTCACTGGAGAGATTTTATCGCTGCGATTAGGCGCTTCACACCTTCTTCAAGCTTAACGCGTGGGCAGCCGGTGTTAAGTCGCACAAATCCTTTCCCTTCTTCACCGTAGGTATATCCCGGCATGATGGCGACTTTTTGCTGCTCGATAAGCACTTTTTGCAGCGCATTGTCGTCTATAGCCAATGGGCGCAAATCTATCCATGCAAGATAAGTGGATTCCGGTGGATGCCAGTTCAGTTGCGCAAACTCTCCGTTCAGCGCATCGGCGACAAAGCGGAGATTACTTTGCAGGTATACCCGGAGCTCATCAAGCCAGGCGGAACCTTCTTGATACGCCGCAATATGTGCGACAACGGCAAGAATAGCGGGGGATGATAATCCATCCTGACCTTTCAGCACATGTAAGTATTTCTGGCGCTCATCTCTCTCATTGATCAAGCCATAAGCACCTGTTAATGCAGGAATGTTGAAGCTTTTGGAACCTGATGTGAACAGAGCCCACTGACCTTTGCCCACTTCATTCCACGGCGTGTGCTGGTGGCCTTCCCATACCATATCCATATGGATTTCATCACTGATAACTCTCACGCCATGACGTTCGCAAAGTATTGCCATGGTTTCAAGTTCAGTGCGTGTCCAGACTTTGCCGGTAGGATTTTGCGGGCTGCAAAGCAGCATGATTTTGCATTCAGGCTTCGCCAGTTGCGCTTCGAGAGCAACCATATCGCACATCCAACTGCTTTCGGTTTTATGCAACGGAGCACTAAACACCTGGCGTTGGTTGCCCTCAATGGCTTTATAAAATGCGTCATACGCAGGGGTATGGATAAGCACTGCATCGCCAGGTTCAGACCACTGGCGAATGAGTTGCGACACCATGTAGATAACAGACGGGCCGTACACGACTGACTCTTTATCAATCACACTGTTAAAACGTGTGTGATACCAATGTGCGATCGAGCCAAGAAACTCATCATTTTTCCAGCGGCTATAACCTAATACACCGTGAGATAAACGCTGTTGCAGAGCTTCAAGAATGACTGGGGCGGTAGGGAAATCCATATCGGAGATGGTAAAGGGCAGCAGGTCGGCGGCACCGAAACGGTCAGCGACATAATCCCACTGAGTACACCAGGTTCCGTGGCGGTCAACGACTGTGGAAAAATCGAACATATTACCTCGCAACAAACGGGCGCCTCGGCGCCCGTTATGGTTTACGCCTGAGCTATTTGCATCAGATGCGCCATTTCATCTTTCACCGACTGGACCTGCGGACCAATCACCACTTGCAGATTGTGCTGGTTGAGTTGCACCACACCGATGGCACGGAGGTTTTTAAGCGCAGCACTGTCGACCAGAGACATATCTTTCACCGATAAACGCAGACGTGTAATGCAGTTATCCAGGGAGACAATATTATCCTTACCACCCAATGCGGCAAGAATTGCGGGGAAGTTATAACCAGACTTGCCCACTTGTCCAACAATCGCTTTTTCGATTCCGCTTTCAATATCGCGCCCCGGGGTTTTGATGTTGAAACGGGTAATCGCGAAACGGAAAATAACGTAGTAAGCACAGAACCAGATAGCGGCCACAACAGGTACTAAATACCATTTCGTTGCAAGGCCGTGCAGAATGCCGAACACAACGAAATCAATTATGTTGCCATCAGTATTCCCGATAGTGACACCTAATACCGCCATGATGGTAAAACCAAGGCCGGTTAACAGGGCATGAATGAGATACAGAACAGGAGCCACAAACAGGAACAGGAATTCCAGTGGTTCAGTCGTGCCACCGATGACACAGGCAATAACGCCGGAAATCAACAGACCTTTAATTTTGTGGCGGTTTTCAGGACGAGCACAGTGGTACATGGCTAAAGCGGCACCCGGTAAACCGCCCAGGAAGGCAGGCATCTTACCTTGTGACAAGAAGCGAGTAGCACTTTCGGAGAAACCATGAACGCTCGGGCAGCTTAGCTGAGCCTGGAAGATGGTTAATGCACCGCTGACACTGTGGCCGCAAACATCCATAGTGCCGCCAGCTTCAGTAAAGCGGATCAGAGCAACCAGAATGTGGTGCAACCCAAATGGCAGTAACAGACGTTCGCCGGTACCGAAGATCATTGGCCCAAATATACCCGCGCTGTTGATCATATTGCCCAGCGCGTTGATCCCTGCGGCAAATACAGGCCAAATCAGCGGGATCACTAGGCCAACAATTCCCATGACCAGCGTCGTTATAATCGGTACAAAGCGCGTACCTCCGAAGAATGCCAGCGCATCAGGCAAGCGCACATTATGGAAACGCTCATGCAGCAGGAATACAATCACACCGACAATCACGGCACCCAAAATACCGGTATCAATAGATTGAATACCAAGAATATTTTGGATGTTGTTTGCTTTCAGGATGGCGGCATCTGTTGTCGGTAAAATGCCTTTGGCCGTCAGCCAGAAGTTCACTGCAAGGTTCATTACCGCGTAACCGACAAAACCGGAAAACGCCGCTACACCTTTGTTTTCACGCGCAAGCCCAAGCGGGATTGCGATACAGAACATAATTGGCAGGAAGCTAAAAGCAAATGAGCCAACTTTCCCCATCCAGGTGAAAATTAGCTGTAAAACAGGATTACCTAATGCTGGAAGCAGAGTTACGACATCGTGGCTACTGAGCGAACTCCCGATGCCGAGCATGATGCCGCAGAACGACAAAAGCGCCACGGGCAACATAAAGGTTTTGCCAAGGTTTTGAAAAAACTCCCAAAGCGTAATTTTTTGTGGTGTATTAGCCGCCATAACGACTCCTTAAACCCTGGTTGATAGATGAGTGGTGGTACAGAACGAAGCGGATGATAAAACGTTTTACCAACCTTTATTGCGCTGTAGTTCACAGATCTAAAGCTCACCAGAGTGCTTAATACTTCATATCAGGTTAAACGTTTTATCCCTAAATTTTGTTTCATGGAGGGTCCGTCGGCCTAATGACGACTCAGGAAAAGAAAATAACAATTAATGAAGTCGCTGAAGCAGCTGGGGTTTCTGTTACGACAGTTTCTCTGGTTCTCAGTGGCAAAGGGCGCATTTCACCAGCGACCGGATTGCGCGTGAATGAAGCCATAGAAAAATTAGGATTCGTGCGTAATCGCCAGGCCGTTTCATTACGTGGTGGCCAGAGCGGGGTTATTGGGTTGATCGTGCGTGATCTATGCAATCCTTTTTATGCCGAGCTCACCGCAGGTTTAACGGATGAACTTGAAAAACAGAGCAAGCTACTCTTCCTGACCCAAAGTGGCGCGCAGGGGCAGCATATGCAGCGTTGCTTTGACATGTTAGTTGCACAAGGAGTGGATGGCATTATTGTCGCCGGTGCGGCGGGACAGGGGGCGGATATGCGTACCATTGCGCAACAGAAAAATTTACCCCTGGTATTTGCCTCTCGCGCGAGCTATCTCGATGAGGCCGATATTATCAGGCCTGATAATATGCAGGCCGCTCAGCTTGTCACCGAACATTTGATCAAGCGGGGGCACCAACGCATTGCCTGGCTCGGTGGCGATGGTGCCTCTTTGACTCGCGCCGAGCGCGTCGGTGGTTATTGTTCCACGCTTCTGCAATACGGCTTGCCATTCCACAGTGAGTGGATAATCGAATGCGAGCCGAGTCAGAAAAAAGCGGCGGATGCTATCACCACACTTCTACAGCACAACCCAACAATTACTGCTGTGCTCTGCCATAACAGCACTGTAGCGATGGGGGCATGGTTTGGTTTACTGCGCGCAGGGCGACAAAGCGGTGAGGGGAGTATCGACAGCTACTATGACCGCCATGTGGCGCTGGCAGCTTTCGCTGAAGTGATGGACGATGAACTCGATGACTTGCCATTAACATGGGTCTCAACACCTGCTCGTGAGATAGGCCGTATGGCCGGGCAGCGGATCCTGCAACGTACGCAACAAGGTGATACCAGTGCACTCAGTCAGATTATGCCGGCACGATTAGTGGTGAGAAAAAGTTAAAAAGCCTCCCTTTAGGGAGGCTTCAGACGGATGACAAACTTCATGCGCCCATAATATAGGCATATGTGACCGAAAAAATAACAAGGAAAATCAATTCATTGGTTTTCGGCTGATAACCACAAAGAAGGAAAAACCACGCTTTTTCCTTCTTTGTCAGCAAGTTCAAGCCTCCCTAAAGGGAGGCTTTTAGCCAAGCATCGCTCACAATTACTGTTGAGGAACCGCAGGCGCTTCTGGAACAGCAGGTGTTTCTGGTTCTGGTACCGGGGCTGCTTCTGGCTCACCCATAGTCGGCATACCAAACATTCCTAACAGATCGCCCAGTGCCATTTTCTGGCCGTTCAGCGTGACCTGACCGTTGGAGTACTGCAGGCTGGAAACCACATTATTGTCTTCCATAGTGGTCACGCGGAACATTTGGCCCATTGCGGCCAGGCCTTTGATTTGCTGCTCGGCAAGTTTAGCTGCTTCGGCAGGCTGGTAGCCTTCAAGCTGTGCAACTTGCGTCATCAATTCGGTCGCCATATCTACCGGGATAACCAGTTTGCTATCGAGAGATTTCACCACACGGTTGAGTTGTTCTTCCGGAGTTTTTGGTTCACCCGTTGATTGCGCCGGATCTTTCAGGAACAAAGAGAGATTAAAGCTGCTTTCGCCTTTGGCATTTTTCCAGCTTAACGGTGCAACGGTAATCACTGGATCACCTTTTAACAGCAACGGCAGGTTGGCGGCAAAGAGCTCAACAATTTGCTGCTGATAAGCTTCTGGATTCTGTGAAAATGCAGGATCTGCCAGCAGTTTCTGCGACTCGGCATTATATTTCTGGCTAAACTCGCGTACTGCTGCCCCGTCAAGATTACCGACTTTGAGCGTTAGCTTGCCGCTACCCATATCTTTGTTCTGTACTTTCAGAGAATTAAGTGCGTAATCGATTTGACCAGAAAGATGTTTTTTATCTTCCTGAAGTTCAGATTTGGCGTTGATGTTAAAACCTTCCACAACGGCCATTTCTTTGCCTTCGATAGAAATAGCTAACTTGTCGATAGAGGCTTTCTGGCTACCAATACGCTCGATAAATTCACTACGAGTACTGTTACCTTCGGTTTTGATACCGTTGAAAGTGATTTGTACGTGCTGACCGTATTCATTGACGGTATTGACCAGGCCGCTTTGTGCTTCACCACTCACGGCAATTTTATCACCCTGACCATCGACATCAGCCTTGAACTCACCACCGCTAAAGGCAACTTTTTGCTCGCCATTTTCATAATTCAGCGGCAGCAAGTTGATATCAGAAGAGGTGTCACCGCTATAGCCAATACGCGTTTGGGCATCAATAAAGGACTGACCTTTAGCAATATCAAACAATGGCTTAGTGGTTGGGTTATTCATCAAAGTGGTATGAACTGACGCCATGGAAGGCAACAGATTGAATTTTTTCAGTTGTGCGAACGGGAATGGGCCATGATCAATGGTTTCGTTAAATACGATAGTTTGATCAGGCTTAAGGATCGCGCTTGTCATTCCTGCGGTTGGTTTGATGACTAAGTGCATGGTGCTGCTGAACAGACCACGATGATAATCCTGGTAGCCCAGCGTCAAGCCAGCTTCGGGCGAGGCTTTATTCAACTCGGTATTAGCATTGCTGATCATCTCCGCCATACGGCCTTCGAGCTGTTTACCGGTGTACCAGGCTGTACCCGTCCACACCACACCCAAAGCAACAATAACACCTACTGCAACCAGTGATTTTTTCATTCTGTCGTAGTCCATATTAAGTGCATCTGCCGGTAGTCCTCCGGCAGATGATTGAAATGCCCATGGGCATTGAAGAAACTGATTCTACACAGCTTAGCAATCCTACCCAAAAAGATCAGTAAGTTGCTTTAAACTCAGATTTTAGAGAACACGCGTGCAACACGACCTACGCCGCTGATTAATACCGGCGACTCAGCCGCAGAAATAAATGCAGATTCACCGGGTTTAAGAGTCAGTTGCTGCTGGTCTTTGCTTAAAATCGCTTCACCTTCAGTGCAGAACACAATGGCCGCACTTGGCTGGGCAAGCTCAACCTGCTGAGTGCTGAGATCGTGCAACGAGAAGGCGAAGTCATCAACCGGAATAGGGAAGTCCAGTTCATTGCCATTCTTCTCAGGCTGAGTCAGCAATTGAGCGGCAGGTTTTGGCTCAAACTTAACGTTTGCGACCAGCTCAGGAATGTCGATGTATTTTGGCGTGAGCCCTGCGCGCAGAACGTTATCCGAGTTCGCCATCACCTCAAGAGCCACACCTTTAAGGTAAGCGTGAGGGGTTTCAGCAAACAGGAACATTGCTTCACCCGGTTGTAATTTCACCACGTTCAACAGCAGTGGCGAGAATAAGCCACTGTCGTCGGGGTAAAACTCAGAAATCACGCGAATGGTTTCCCACGGCTCGCCTTGCTGATTATTCAAAGCCGCTTTCAACACGCCGAGGGCCAGAGATTTCTCATCGCCTTTCATATTCAGCAGGCTTGCGAAAAGCTGTGATAAACGTTCGGCATTTGGCTCTTGTAAGAAATGAGCAATGGCAGGGTGTGCGCCAGAAACTGGCTGGAGCAAAGAGACGATATCGCTAAATTCACGGAACGCGTTCATTGCTAGGAAGGGGGTAAGTGCGAACACCAGCTCTGGTTTATGGTTTGGATCTTTGTAGTTACGTTCGGCGGCATCTAATGGAATGCCTGCTGCGTTCTCTTTAGCGAACCCCAATTCAGAAGCTTTTTTATTTGGATGGACCTGAATGGAAAGAGGTTGATCGGCGCACAGCACTTTGAAGAGAAAAGGTAGCTCACCAAAACGCTCTGCAACGGCCTTACCCAACAACGCAGGCTTGTTTGCATCAATCACGTCACGCAATGAATGCTGCTGTCCATTATCAAGAATTTTCGAACTGCTTTTAGGGTGAGCACCCATCCATAACTCTGCCATTGGCAAGTTATCTGGATTTTTCACGCCGTAAAGTTCTGTTAACGCAGTCTTACTTCCCCAAGCATAGTTTTGTACTGAGTTAATGAGTTTTTGCATTATTAGACCCTGTTGTAATCTAGACAAAGTTGAGACTATTAAACCAATTATCTGAGATGAAGTAACCAGGGGAGTAAAAAGTCGTACTAGTCTCAGTTTTTGTTAAAAAATTGTGTAGCATATTGTGGTCTGTATTGTTAACGCAGCAACTGGTCTTGCGCTAAAAGATAAAACTAACGTAGCTGATGTCGTAAGTGAGAGAACAATGTCGAATAAAGCCTTTCATTATCAAGAGCCGTTCCCGTTAAAAAAAGATGAAACTGAGTATTACCTGCTAAGCAGCGATTATGTTTCAGTATCCGAGTTCGAAGGGCAGGAAGTCCTGAAAGTAGATCCTAAAGCCCTCACGTTACTTGCCAAACACGCCTTCCACGATGCCTCGTTTATGTTACGCCCGGCGCACCAGCAACAAGTCGCCGATATCCTCAATGATCCTGAAGCCAGCGAAAATGATAAGTATGTCGCGCTGCAATTCCTGCGTAACTCTGAAATCGCTGCAAAAGGTATTTTGCCAACCTGCCAGGATACCGGCACGGCAATTATCATGGGTAAAAAAGGCCAGCGTGTCTGGACCGGCGGTGGCGACGAAGAAGCACTGTCACGAGGCGTCTATAACACCTTTATTGAAGATAACCTGCGCTACTCGCAAAACGCAGCGCTGGATATGTACAAAGAGGTCAATACCGGCACTAACCTGCCTGCGCAAATCGACCTTTACAGTGTTGATGGCGCTGAATACAAATTCCTCTGTATCGCCAAAGGTGGCGGTTCAGCGAACAAAACCTATCTGTATCAGGAAACAAAGGCGCTGCTGAGTCCTGGACGTCTTAAAGATTACCTCGTCGATAAAATGCGCAGCCTCGGTACTGCCGCGTGCCCACCGTATCATGTGGCGTTTGTGATTGGCGGTACATCGGCTGAAGCGACGCTTAAAACCGTAAAACTCGCCTCAACCAAATATTACGACGGGCTGCCAACCGAAGGTAACGAACATGGCCAGGCATTCCGCGATGTACAACTTGAAGAAGAGTTGTTGAAAGAGGCTCAGAATCTTGGCCTTGGCGCACAGTTTGGCGGTAAGTACTTCGCTCACGATATTCGCGTTGTGCGCTTGCCGCGTCACGGTGCTTCATGCCCGATTGGCATGGGTGTTTCATGTTCTGCGGATCGCAATATCAAAGCGAAGATCAACCGTGATGGCATCTGGATCGAAAAGCTTGAACACAACCCTGGGAAATTTATCCCGCAAGAGTTGCGTCAGGCGGGTGAAGGTGAGGCAGTTAAAGTTGATCTGAATCGTCCGATGAGTGAGATCCTGAAACAACTGTCGCAGTACCCTGTTTCAACTCGCCTTTCTTTAAGCGGCACGATAATTGTGGCGCGTGACATCGCCCACGCTAAACTCAAAGAACGTATCGACAACGGTGAAGGTTTGCCGCAATACATCAAAGATCACCCGGTGTATTACGCGGGGCCAGCTAAAACGCCAGACGGTTATGCATCAGGTTCGCTTGGGCCAACGACTGCCGGGCGTATGGACTCCTATGTTGACTTATTACAAGCCAACGGGGGCAGCATGGTGATGTTGGCAAAAGGCAACCGTAGCCAGCAAGTGACGGATGCCTGCCATAAACATGGCGGTTTCTATCTTGGTAGTATCGGCGGTCCGGCGGCGGTTCTGGCGCAGCAGAGCATCAAGAGCCTGGACTGTGTCGAATACGCTGAGTTGGGGATGGAAGCCATCTGGAAAATAGAAGTGGAAGATTTCCCGGCCTTTATTCTGGTCGATGATAAGGGCAACGACTTCTTCCAGAAAATACACGCCTCACAATGTACACGTTGCGTGAAGTAAGACACTCAAGCCGCCCACCAGGGCGGTTTTTTTAGCTCAAAGGAGAATGAAATGGCATCCAGTCGTAGTGAAAAAGACTCAATGGGCCCGATCGACGTCCCGGCAGATAAACTGTGGGGTGCGCAAACTCAGCGCTCACTTGAGCATTTCCGTATTTCCACCGAAAAAATGCCCGCGGCGCTGATCCACGCGCTGGCATTAACTAAGCGAGCTGCCGCAAAGGTGAATATGGATCTTGGATTGCTGGTGGAGGACCGCGGTAACGCCATTATTAAGGCGGCCGATGAAGTTCTGGCAGGCAAACACCCGGATGAATTCCCGCTGGCTATCTGGCAAACCGGCTCAGGTACACAGAGCAATATGAATATGAACGAAGTGTTGGCAAACCGGGCGAGTGAAATCCTTGGCGGCGTGCGCGGCATGGAACGAAAAGTTCACCCCAACGACGATGTAAATAAGAGCCAAAGTTCGAATGACGTTTTCCCAACGGCGATGCATGTTGCTGCTGTCATTGCGGTTCGCGAACAACTTATCCCGCAGCTAAACGTATTAAGAGAGACATTGCAGGGTAAAGCGGAAGCCTTCCGTGACATCGTTAAAATTGGACGTACCCACTTACAAGACGCAACCCCACTTACCCTGGGCCAGGAGATTTCCGGTTGGGTGGCAATGCTTGAGCATAATCTCAGGCATGTTGAAAACAGTCTGCCACATATTGCGGAACTGGCATTAGGCGGTACGGCTGTTGGAACCGGGCTGAATACCCACCCGGAATACGCAGTGCGCGTCGCTAAAGAACTGGCTGAAATTACCGGTCAACCGTTTGTCACTGCGCCGAATAAATTCGAAGCGCTGGCGACCTGTGATGCGCTGGTTCATTCGCATGGTGCCCTAAAAGGGCTTGCGGCGTCGTTAATGAAAATCGCCAATGATGTGCGCTGGTTATCTTCCGGCCCGCGCTGCGGGATTGGCGAAATAGCCATTCCTGAGAATGAACCCGGTAGCTCAATAATGCCTGGAAAGGTCAATCCGACCCAGTGCGAAGCCATGACGATGCTGTGCTGCCAGGTGATGGGCAACGATGTGGCGGTGAATATGGGGGGCGCATCCGGCAACTTTGAGCTGAACGTATATCGTCCGATGGTTATTCATAACTTCCTGCAATCGGTGCGTTTACTTGCCGATGGCATGGAAAGTTTCAACGAACATTGCGCCGTGGGTATTGAGCCGAATCGCGACCGCATTACGCAATTACTGAATGAATCACTGATGCTGGTTACGGCACTCAATACGCATATTGGTTATGACAAAGCAGCAGAAATTGCCAAGAAAGCCCATAAAGAAGGGCTGACTTTGAAGGCTTCAGCGCTGAAACTCGGCTATCTGAGTGAGGACGAGTTTGATGCCTGGGTGCGACCAGAAGAGATGGTTGGCAGTATGAAACAGTAAGTTTGACGCGCCTGCATTTACTCCTCGCAATACAAATGCAGGCGCGGAATGATCAGCCGTAGCGGTTGCGCATCCGGCTTATAGCGATGGCGAATATTCTCCGCATCATAATTTAATAACTCACCCATCTCCGGTGGTATTTCGCCATTGTCACGATTACACAGCACCACCAGAGGGGACGGGCAGGCATGTTGTACCTGTTTTTTATGCTCCTGATACCAGGCGCGGGCGACTGGTTGTACTTTTACCGGGCGTTTAATCTTCAGGCGTACGTTATCTGAAAGGCTTGAAATGGAATTGAGCTCGCGGGTAATTTGCTCTGCCCATTGTTCACGGGTATAGGGCGGTACAGCACGGTTCGCTTTGAGGCTCTTTTCAAGTATTTCAATAACTTCCCTACGTGAGTAATTCTTGATGATTTGTTTATTTGCCCAACCAAAATTCAACGTTGTAGGGTTTTCCAACAGTGTAATAGAGCGGTAAGCATTAAGGGTGATAAGCCCAGGAAGCTGGCGGTGAACCCACTCAAAGCGCTGCACGCTGGGCAGTCCCGACTCCACGCTGATAATGTTTTCAAGCTCCTGCTTACGTTGGTTAATGCGTTCAACCAGGATTTGAGTCTGGTGACGGGCGGTTTCGTCAACCTGATAGCAAACGGCACCAGGCAGGCGCACAGCGGCTTTGCTACTGGTTTTCTCGGACTGCTGCTGGATAAACAAATGAGTGAAGTGGGAGAGGGTGGACTGATGTGCTTCTCTACCAAGTCGCTGTGTCACCTCGATTTTGCTTATCGCATCATGTTCATTACCTTTATCAACCGTAGGCAATTGAAAGACACGGCCGACTAATAATCTGTAGCTGTCGAGTTGTTCGCTGAACAGATGCAGATCTCGCTCGAGCTCACGAAATGTACTGTTAAGGCGCTCAATCAAATCATATTTTGTCATTTCGCCATCACTTTAGTTACAACATACTATTATTTGTTTATAACACAAGGAGATGAGCCTGACCACCAGTGCTGTCATAGTCAGGCAGGAGACAATGTGATTTTTAGCGGCTTGGCTTGATAGAGGCTAGCGACATTGTGGATTCAGTTTTAATTGGCCAGCTAAAGCGAAAACGAGCGCCGCCCAGGGCACCGCTATCAACGACCACAGAACCTTCCATGGCGGTTGCGACAGAATGCACAATCGCCAGCCCAAGACCACAGCCGCCGGTAGCGCGGTCGCGACTCGGGTCCAGGCGAACAAATGGTTCAAATACCCGCTCACGTTCTTCTGCTGGTATACCGGGGCCGTCGTCTTCCACCTGCAAAATCGCGGTTTGTCCATCAAGCCACAGGCTAATACGTAATTTCTCTTTGCTGTAACGCAGTGCGTTGTTGACCAGGTTATCTGTCACACGTTCCATCAGGCGCAGGTCAATCAATCCAAAATTGCCGCCAGGTGGGGTATCCAACAAGATATCGAGATGCGAATGAATAATTCGGACGTCAGCAATGTGCTCATCAAGCCAGCGAGGAACGTTCACACTCGCCAGTTGTAACTCAGTTTGCGGGCGATCCAGACGCGCGTAGGTTAACAACTCCTCAATTAATGCTTCCAGTTGCCCAATGTCGCGGTTTAGCGCCAGTGATTCCGCTTCCGTAAGATTTTCACTCATCTCAAGACGATAACGTAAGCGGACTAATGGTGTACGCAGTTCATGAGCAATCCCGTCAATCAGGAGCTTCTTACTCGCAATTTGCGCATTAATGCTATCGGCCATCTGGTTAAACGCGACGCCCAGACGCTCAAAACTTGAGGCACTGTCGAAATGAATACGCTCATCAAGATGACCTTGCCCTAATCTTTGCGCCGCCGTTTCCAGTTTGAGCATGTCCTTCCAGTGCGGTCGCATCCAGATAAATACCGGGAAGGCGAGGGAAATCGCAATAAACGCCATCAGTGCGACGTCCAGTAAGCGCATTTGGTGTAAGAAAAAGAGATAGGGTATTGGCCCGACTGCCAGAACATAGTGGCTGCGAGGAATGCGTTGGATAAACGTGTATTCATCATCGAGGGCGACAATTTCACCTGCGCGTAGGTGATGCATGTTCATCTCATCAAGCTTGAATTTATCCATTGGCTCAATGTGCAACTTAAAAGATAAATTCAGGTCGAGATCTTTAATGGTGCGGTTCCAGTCGCGGGGAGGAATTTCTCGCAACTCGCTACGCATCAAATACAGCGAGCTTTTCATCAAATCATCCAGCGACTGGCGGCCTGCTCGTTCGGCGGTGAATTTGTACACCAGGCCAACCAGCATGGTCATCACCAAAAAGCAGACGAACAGCAAAAGATAGAATTGAATAAATAACTTTTTCAATGAAGATCACCGGATTATTGCGTATCTGGATACTGGCTCCTGCTGTACAGGAGCGCTATGGGGATATGAGTGATGTCATTTCAGAATTTTCATACCCCATCTGGCAGGGTATGAAAGCAGGGTTTGCCCCTGCTGACAATATCTGGCGTGTATAAGTGCGGTATTTAATGATAATGGTGGCTTAAACTATCGCTTCAATCTCAGGCAGACAATGACCTGGTTGCATTTGCATCTTGTCTTGCTCCGCCAGAAGTTGACACACAACTTTTCCCGGTAAAGGGCGGTGGAACAAGTACCCCTGGCACAACTCAATGCCAGCCATCTTCACTAATTCTAGTTCCTGCTCGGTTTCAACACCTTCGATGAGTATTTCACACTGAACAACCATGCATAATTTAACTACCTGTTGCAGGAAGCTAAACCCATCCGGCTTGGCCAGGCCGAGAACCATCGATCTATCGAGCTTTATCTTATCCAGTGGATAGCGTGTCAAATAATGCAGTGTCGAATATCCCGAACCAAAATCATCAAGGGCGATTTTGATACCGAGGTTGCGCAACTTTTCCATCACTTCTGCGACACGTACGGGTTCCTGAACCTTCTGTGATTCTGTTATCTCAAACTCAAGACTCCAGCCAGCAGGTAATGGTTTGGCCAGCACCTTGTTCACAATATGCAGGAGTCGATAGTCGACTAATGTCTGTGGAGAAATATTGACCGAAAGAGTCATCCCCTCTGTTTCAGACATATTTTCTCTGACGTAGTCCAGTGCGTTTTCCATTACCCAAAAATCTACCTCCGGCATCAGACCGGCTCGCTCATAATATTTCAGGAATGTTGGCGGCGTGATCTTTCCGTTGTCGTCCTGATGGCGAATTAAAACCTCGACGGCGAAGATTTTATTGTCAGATAACCGTACCTGCGGCTGGAAAAATAGGATGAATTGGCCGCTGGTTTGCAGTTTCTCTATTTGTCTCTGCGCTTCAAGGTGGCTGTATTCTTCTACAACATGATTGTAGTTAGGCACCATCTCAATGTTAGTCGGTTGGCTGATTTTCACCTCACCAGTGAGTAAGTCCATGTCATTATTTACAGTGTTTTTTTGTTTTAATGTACTTTTGACAAACGGGTAATAAATGGCCACGCCCAAAGCAACAAGAGCAATGTATAACATTACGGCGGCGCTGGATTCCCCGCTGGCTAACCACACCTTGATAGGCCCTGGTGTAGACCAACTGACGATTGCGGTAATTCGCGGAATAAAACTATAGTAAGTCGCGCCGTACGCCACGACATAAGAGACTAATGGCGTCAGAACGAACGGAATAATCATTACCGGGTTGAGAACAATCGGAAAACCAAAAATTAGCGGTTCGTTGATGTTAAACAATGCCATTGGCCCGGCAATGGTCAGCAGGCGGCGGTGTGGGCTATTTTTCTGCATTAAAATACAGATGACCAAACTCAGTGTATTTCCTGTTCCACCAGAATTGCACCACATGTCATAGAAGACAGGGCTGAGAATGTTGAGTGCGCCGCGTCCTGAATACCAATCGTTAATATTTAATTTTGCTGCAGCAGTAAAGGCAACATCAATGTCCATAAATAGATAATAGCCGTGTAGACCAAAGAACCATGGAACACTGCGCAATAGGACGTATGAAATGCCATTCAGGAAATTAGTGGGGTAAAAATAAAGAGACAGTTGCTCAAAGAAACTCATTGCATGATGTAAGCTAGCTTCAGCCACTAATTTTATAATGCTACTGAATATGGCGATTATCATTAACGTAACAAAAAATGATACAATCGTAACGTTATTGCTATCTTTCCATTGGCGAACTTTTAACATGTTCTTACTGACGATTTCCTGCAACACATTACCAATTATTCCAGAGGCCAAAGCCATAGGAATACTGATATCCAGGAAAAATTGTGCGTTGTCGTCCAGTATTCGCCGGAAAATCATTAATGTACTGATGCTTAACGCAATACAGTATATTTGCGACAGACGGTTTCTGACGGCCCAGTGAACCGCAACATAGATATTCATCACCAGCGGTGCGAGCGCTAAAAAACCAATCTGTAACTGCATAAACCACAGTGCTGCATGGTTAAAACCTGCGGTTTCACAAAGTACCGATGCGGTGATAACCAGGCCACGAACAATCGATAAGGGAACTATAGCCATGGTGCTGGCAATAACGGCATGGGCATAGCGATTGTTTAATAACTTGATTTGACTGTTATTTAAACGGTGCAAAATATTGTTTTGTAGCCACGCTTTTATCACAAAATTACCTGAAGCAATTACGCTCATAATGGTGTTTTTAAACAGATAACTAAATTTCAAATTGAGTTATCCGGTGTTAAGGGTAAGGTGAAATAGCTATTTTTCTACATTTATGGGGTTGTTCCCCACAAGTCATGTTGAAATATTATTTTTGTGAATTCACATAAGTAACAAAACGAATACATGGTGATAATAAAAATAGTGCTTTTGCGAAATATTAATCTGATTTATTACTGAAAGAGAAGTATAGAAAGAAATCTACCATATTAGTTATGTACATTTCTATACATAAGTGTACAGAGTTAAAACGAACGCAGTGAGGCAATGAAATATATTCGGAGGGATTTTGCAGGGAAGTACTTTAATCAGCATAACCGTTCATGCGATGAACGGTTATTTATAGCGTTAAGTAAGTTAAATACTCGGCATCTAAACTTCGCTTTCCCAGGCATGTGGGGCGAACAAATAGCCTTTATTACGCACTGTTTTGATACGAAACGGTTCAGTAGCACTGTCGTAGAGTTTCTTTCTCAGGCGTGAAATAGCGACGTCGACGCTACGATCCAGGCCGTCGTAAGTCACCCCACGCAAGTTTTTAAGCAACGCATCGCGATCCATAATTTGCCCTGCGTGAGTTGCCAGTTCCCAAAGCAGATCGAAATCAGCAGTGGAAAGTGTGATGTTCTCTGAACCTAGCGTGACCTGACGGTTGACAGGGTCAATGCACAGCGCACCAAAGCGCATAGCTTTGTGTGGTTTAAGCGCTGTAGGGCTGCTTTCAACAGTATGTTGTGCAGAAACGCGTTGGCGTAAATGCAAGCGTAAGCGTGCCAGAAGAACAGCTGGAGGCGTAGTTTTGAGGATATAGTCGTTAGCGCCCATCTCCAGTGACAATATGTGGTTCATATCGCTATCCAGGGAGGTAAGTAGCACAATCGGGCCATCCCACTGAGGGCGTAAGTCACGGCACAATGTCATACCATCTTTACCAGGGAGCATGACATCGAGCAAGACAAGGTCAGGGCGCTGCTGATGAATGGTTGCTTCAGCACAATCACCACGGCTTTCAACAATAACGTCAATGTCATGTTTACCGAGGTAAGCTGCAATTAACGCTCCTACTTCAGGATCGTCTTCTACGTATACGATTTTGTTCATAGCCCGATACTTTGGATCAAAAAGAAAACATACACTGCAAAAGGTTTTAATGCCATAAATCGAGGGTAAACAAAATTATCTAAGCGGCCTGCCGCCATCGACGCAATGGGTGCGCCCTGTGACGTAACTGCTGTTTAACAGGTAAGTGACTAACCCAACTATTTCTTGTTCGCCCGGCACTATTTTCATCAATGATTTATTCAATGCTTCTTTCCGATACTCGATATCATCGTGCTCATTGAACATGATCATTGCCGGAGCAATAGCATTCACTTTGATTTCAGGTGCCAGTTTGCGGGCAAACGAACGAGTCATATTATCAAGTGCAGCTTTACTGGCGGCATAGGCAATATGCTTATCGCTTCCACGTTCTACAACGTAATCTGTGAAATGAATAATATCGGCACCGGAATGCCCACCTCCACGCAATAACGGCTCAAGAAGATGATTGAGAAGGTAGGGGGTATTAACGTGGATTTGTAGCATTTCAGCCAGCGTTTGCGCCGGTGATGAGTGAGGAGATTCCGCAAGCCAGGCACTGGCATTGTGCAAAATGGCACGCAGGCCTTTGCAATGCTGTGTTACGTTCAAGGCAAATTGCTCAATGCCCTGATTAGTTGAAAAATCTGCGAACAGGCAAGTTGCCCCAGCCTGTTCCAGTTCATCAACCGCTGGATAACGGGTACGGTAACTGATGATGACGGATTGCTCCTGGGCCAGAAAGTGCCGTGCCAGTGCCAGGCCAATTCGTTTACCTGCACCAGTAATCAAAATGGGACGATCCATCAACGACTCCTTGCTATTGTTCTCTGGAGATTTACTTTACCAGTACCCATGTTGCAGGAAACGCAGCCACCAGCATCAGGAAAATGACCGATCTTTCCTTGAAGTTAAGTTTGATGTCATGCGTATGCGTACTGCGCGTATACATAAAGACTAATAATCCTGGCGCATACAGTACCACCGAAAGCAATAAATGCATGGGACCTGATGCATATAGCAACCATAAGCCATAAATGCATGCACCAAGGCCAATTGCTTTATGTAAAGGCCGCGTCGAGACTTTTAGTAAAAAGGCACCAACCAGGAAGTAGGGAACCAGAATCATCTCTGAAGCGATTGTCAGCAGCGTGTTATAATCTGAACCCGTCAACCAAATCAACACAAGGCAAATCTGCACACTAATATTGGTAAGCCATAAAGAAGCAGACGGCGCGTTATTCTTGTTTTGACGAGCAAAAATTTTCGGGAAGGCCTTATGTGTGGCTGCAAGATAGGGTACTTCCGCAGCCATGATAGTCCAGCTCAGATAGGCACCACACACTGAAACAATGAGTCCAGCAGCAATAATGACTTCACCCCAAGGGCCTATCATTTCGACCATCAATCCGGCCATTGAAGGATTGCGCATTCCGGCGAGTTCCGGGCGGGCAATCACCCCCAGCGAAAGCAATGTTACGAGCAGGTACACGCCTAATGCCGCAATAACAGCAAGAAGTGTTGCTCGCCCGACATCATTTTTATTACGCGCACGAGCAGAAACCACCACCGCACCCTCAACACCAATAAATACCCACAGGGTAATCAGCATGGTGTTCTTCACCTGCTCCCAAACGGGAACACCCAGCGCAATACCGCTAAAATCAAGGGTGAAGGTATGAAGTTTAAAGGCCAAAGCGGCGAGAACGATAAACAGACCTAACGGTAATAACTTCGCAAGAGTGGCAACGAGATTGATACTGGCCGCTGTTTGCACTCCGCGAAGTACCAGGAAGTGGACCATCCACAGTAGCACCGAAGCCCCAATAATTGACTGCCAGGTATTCCCATCACCAAACAGGCGTAGTTCTGGTGTATCAGTGAAGAAACTCAGTGCGGAGAAAACAATGACCAGGTAGGAGACATTAGCGATCACGGCGCAAAGCCAATAGCCCCATGCGGAGAAAAATCCGATCAGTTCGCCAAAACCTTCTCGTGCATAGGTGAATATTCCACCGTCCAGATCGGGCCGTAGGCGGGTTAGCACCAACATTGCCAGCGCCAGCAATAAAATCCCTGCACCTGTAATAGCCCAGCCAATCAGTAATGCTGAGGGACTGGCCACACTCGCCATGTTTTGCGGCAGGCTAAATACACCAGCACCGAGCATCGAACTCAATACCAATGCAGTTAATGCGGCGAGGCCAAGCTTCTTTTCCATAGCAGTCCCGTGATATTCAAATAAGACCCAGAATAATTATCATGCTTTTGTGCATAAAAATGGTGGGTAACACTAAGGCGCGGAATTTTACGGAGTGTAGACGCTGCTTGCAATGACATGAGCCATAAAATGCTCGGGAAATAAAAAAAGGGTGGCAGATCCACCCTTTTGCTACAAAAGCTGCGCTTATTTATACAAATCAGCGCTAATTGTCATGTTGCCGCCACGTTCGTCCCATTGACGGGTGATGTGGTAGTACTTAGCACCTTTCTTGGCCGCACGTTTGGCAACCTGGTAAGAAATTTCAGTACCGCTGCCATAGTGGCCAGTGAATTTCACGCTATCAAACGGAACCATTTGAGCGGCAGTCACTTTATTGAGTTCCTGAATTTTAGTGCCATCTGGCAGCGTTACAGTGTAACGCCCACCTTTACTTGTTTGTGTTTCAAAGAAGCGACCAACATCAGAGCTTGGCATGCTTGAACTTGCTACACCTGGAATCTCAACTTTGGCCGCTGCAGCACCACCGGCAGCCAGCGCTGCTTTACCCGCTTCTGAGTCAGCAGGAATCGCGTCAGCGCTTTGCAGAACACGTTTTTTCGCATCTTTTTTATAGATGAAGGCCGTAATACGCTGGTTACCACCGGAGTTTGCATCAACCTGGCGCACAATAAAGAAGGAGTCGGCTCCTTTTTCTTTAGCTGCACGGGTGATCACATCGTTAACTTCAGGTTGGCTGCGGTAAAAGCCCTGGACTGTCACAGTATCGAATGGCTCAAGCGCATATGCCTGGTCTTTCGGTAACTCTGTCACGCCATTGATGACGCGATTTGACGTATTATCGGCTTTAGGGGCATCAGCATGATACACATCAGCAACTACGCGCCAGTTACCGCTATTACTGGCATCGTTAGTGCTCTGAACATAGAAAGATGCAGCGCCGATCTTATCCGCACGACGGGAAACAGCATCGACAGCGTCACTAATAGCATTAAAACGACCGGTGATAGTAATGCGATCAAATGGTTTAAGAGCCGCAGCTTGATCCGGTGTCAGTTCCGTTGCTGCCTGAGCAGACAGCGTCGTTAAGGAAATAAGTGCTGACGCCAGAAGGGTGTTCTTGAGCTTCATAAAAATAATCCTTCGCCTTGCGCAAAATGAATACAAATACCGCATTCTCTGAGGGTTACCTGTTAGCCGCCGATTATTACATTGAAACCTGAAACTGTCTGCGGCATTTTTCACTCAGTAGTTGTTGGTTGCAGATATTTTGCATAACTAAAATCTATACTTTCGTAAAAGGGCACTTTGACCAGTAAAAGTGGTAAAGCTTACAACTTAATTGGTTAATGTAATGTTAAATATGCAATTTGCAGCGGCGCAGAATCGTGAATTGCCGCGATGATGAAGCGTATTATCAGGTGTTGTAGATGAAAATTAGTCGAAAAGAGCTGTCTTAAAGCCCTTGAGCTAAATTTTTACGATAATGATACAAATACTGAGATCCTGATCTAGATCACAGGCGTTATTTTCAGTAGGTTATAAATAGTTTGTTACAGATGTATTTTTAATTGAACTGGTAACGGAACTGACGATTGCCATGGCAATGTCTGACAAACCATCAACAAAAAATCAGATGGAAGGGAATACTATGCGTATTGGGGTACCAAAAGAGCGGTGGGCGGGCGAATCCCGCGTGGCAGCCACGCCAAAAACAGTGGAGCAATTGCTGAAACTGGGCTTCACCGTCACAGTCGAAAGCGGCGCGGGCAAACTGGCGAGCTTTGATGACGAAGCATTTGTACAGGCTGGCGCGACCATTTCAGATACCGCTGAAGTCTGGCAATCTGACATCGTTCTGAAAGTGAATGCACCGCAGGATAGCGAAATTGAGCTTTTGCGTGAAGGTTCCACGTTAGTGAGCTTCATCTGGCCTGCTCAGAATCCTGAGTTGCTCGAAAAGCTCGCCGCTAAAAATGTCACCGTAATGGCGATGGATTCCGTGCCACGTATTTCACGTGCGCAATCGCTCGATGCCCTAAGTTCAATGGCTAACATTGCGGGTTATCGCGCAATTGTTGAAGCCGCTCATGAATTTGGTCGCTTCTTTACCGGGCAAATTACCGCTGCGGGTAAAGTGCCTCCGGCGAAAGTGATGGTCATCGGTGCTGGTGTTGCAGGCCTTGCAGCGATTGGTGCGGCAAATAGCCTTGGCGCTATTGTGCGAGCCTTCGATACCCGTCCTGAAGTGAAAGAACAAGTGCAAAGTATGGGCGCTGAGTTCCTTGAGCTGGACTTTAAAGAAGAAGCTGGCAGTGGTGATGGTTACGCCAAAGTGATGTCCGAAGCCTTCATCAAAGCTGAAATGGAACTGTTTGCAGCCCAGGCCAAAGAAGTCGACATCATCGTGACTACGGCGTTGATTCCAGGCAAACCAGCTCCAAAACTTATCACCCGTGAAATGGTTGATTCCATGCAAGCGGGCAGTGTGATTGTCGATCTTGCAGCACAAAACGGTGGCAACTGTGAATATACTGTTGCAGACCAAGTCACTGTAACGCCAAACGGTGTGAAAGTTATTGGTTACACCGATTTGCCTGGTCGCCTTCCAACACAATCCTCTCAACTTTACGGTACTAACCTCGTTAATTTGCTGAAACTGCTCTGCAAAGAGAAAGATGGCAATACCGTGATTGATTTTGAAGATGTGGTTATTCGTGGTGTGACGGTTATTCGTGATGGTGAAGTCACCTGGCCGGCACCGCCAATTCAGGTTTCTGCACAGCCCCAGGCTGCGGCGAAGAAAGCTGCTGTTCCTGTCGAAGATAAAAAGCCGGCTTCACCGTGGCGCAAATATGCGTTTATGGCGTTGGCGATCATTCTGTTCGGCTGGCTTGCTGATGTGGCTCCAAAAGAGTTCCTCGGCCACTTCACTGTGTTCGCCCTGGCTTGTGTCGTCGGGTACTACGTCGTCTGGAATGTTTCTCATGCACTTCATACCCCATTGATGTCGGTCACTAACGCCATTTCAGGGATTATCGTAGTTGGTGCATTGCTGCAAATTGGTCATGGCGGGTGGGTTAGCTTCCTGAGCTTTGTTGCCGTACTGATTGCCAGTATCAATATTTTTGGTGGTTTCACCGTCACTCAGCGCATGCTGAAAATGTTCCGGAAGAACTAAGGGGTAACACATGTCTGGTGGATTAGTTACAGCAGCATACATTGTTGCCGCTATTCTGTTTATTTTCAGCCTGGCGGGGCTGTCAAAACACGAAACATCCAAGCAAGGTAACTTGTTCGGTATGGCCGGTATGGGTATCGCCCTGGTGGCGACTATCTTTGGGCCTGAAACCGGCAACGTAGTGTGGATTATCGTAGCAATGGTTATTGGTGGTGCCATCGGTATCCATCTTGCTAAGAAAGTAGAAATGACTGAGATGCCGGAGTTGGTGGCAATTTTGCACAGCTTCGTGGGTCTGGCAGCGGTTCTGGTGGGCTTCAACAGCTATCTGGATCACGCGCCAGGTCTTGAGCCGATTATGGAAAACATCCATTTGACGGAAGTTTTCCTCGGTATCTTCATTGGTGCGGTGACCTTCACGGGTTCTATCGTGGCGTTTGGTAAACTGCGCGGTAAAATTTCGTCTAAACCGCTAATGTTGCCACATCGTCACAAACTGAACCTCGCGGCGCTGGTTGTTTCCTTTGCCATGCTCATCATCTTTGTGCGTACTGAAAGTGTTGGCTTGCAAGTATTAGCATTGCTGGTGATGACAATCATTGCATTGATTGTTGGCTGGCACCTGGTTGCGTCAATTGGTGGCGCGGATATGCCAGTTGTCGTCTCAATGCTGAACTCCTACTCTGGTTGGGCGGCAGCGGCAGCGGGCTTCATGCTCAGCAATGACTTGCTGATTGTTACCGGCGCCTTGGTTGGTTCTTCCGGTGCGATTCTGTCTTACATTATGTGTAAGGCAATGAACCGTTCCTTTATCAGCGTTATCGCCGGTGGTTTTGGTACTGACGGTTCTTCTACTGGTGAAGATGATGAAGTCGGTGAGCACCGTGAAATCACGGCGGAAGAGACAGCAGATATGCTGAAAAACTCTACGTCTGTGATCATCACTCCAGGGTACGGCATGGCTGTTGCGCAGGCGCAATATCCGGTCGCGGAGATTACTGAGAAACTGCGCGCGCGTGGCATCAAAGTTCGCTTCGGTATCCACCCGGTTGCTGGGCGTTTGCCCGGCCACATGAACGTTCTCCTGGCGGAAGCCCGCGTTCCGTATGATGTGGTTCTGGAAATGGATGAAATCAACGATGATTTCGCTGATACCGACACCGTTCTGGTTATCGGTGCAAATGACACCGTTAACCCTGCGGCACTTGAAGATCCACGCAGTCCAATTGCAGGTATGCCTGTGCTGGAAGTGTGGAAAGCGCAGAATGTTATCGTGTTTAAGCGTTCGATGAACACCGGTTATGCAGGTGTGCAGAACCCGCTGTTCTTTAAAGAAAACACTCAAATGCTATTTGGCGATGCTAAAGCCAGCGTTGAAGCGATTCTTAAAGCACTTTAATTTTATTAGAACATCAGTTATTTCTTAAACCGCCTTTCGGGGCGGTTTTTTTGTATTATTTAAAAACAACACTATCAATACGAAGGAAGATCAATTCAGATGGGAGTAGTAATATTGTGATGATGCAAGCCGCACGATACAATTAATAAAAATACAGTTATCACGGTTGTTGTTTATGAAAAGAGTTATCATTTTTAGTGCCGCATTAATTCTCTCAGGCTGCGTTACCCACCGTTGGGTAAAAGAGGGTGCAACCGAACAGGACAAGAATATGGCAGAAACGGCCTGTAAAGCGGAAGCGTTAAGGGGCCTGCCTCCCGACTATGTGGTTAACAGCAAAACCACAACAAAAGATAAAAAACACAATTCAAGCAGTACAAACTACTCGTCTATAGATGCCAATGAAATTAAACGTGGAATTCTTGAAAAGGATTGCATGTATCAGAAAGGGTGGTCGCAAATAGACGTTCAGAATTAATCTAATGAAGGTTGTTATATTAATAAATATCCTTTGTTAAATTTATTATCTTTCTTGTTCTAATTATTTTAAATAGATCAGGATATTAAAAATGCCGCTGTTGAGCGGCATTTTGTTTTTACTGTACAGTTAAACTCTGGCGGCTAATCATCTTCTTCGTCATCCATTTCTACCGGCGTTTGGTAATCATCAGGTTTGATGACCAGTAAATCGCAACGCAAATGGTCGATAACCTGTTCCGCAGTATTGCCAAGGAATGCTGCAGAAAGCCCGGTGCGGCCTACCGTACCGAGCACTACGATACCAGCTTGCAAATGTTCCGCGAGATCAGGAATCACTTCTTCCGGCAATCCTTTCTCAACGTGAGTCATCTTTTCATCGATCCCGAATTTTTGGCGTAACGCTTTCATCGCAACTAAATGCTGGCCGCGAATGGCATCGTTATAAACGCTGGGGTCAAAATCAGGGAGTTCGATGGCAATATTAATTGGGGTTATTGGGTAGGCACCGACAAGGTGAACTTCAGTGTGGTTAACATCCTCGGCTAAACGAATGGTTTCTTTAACCAGCTTTTCATTGAGCGCATTGTGGTACTGCTCTTCACTGGCGAGGTTTACCGCAACGACAGCTCGGCCACCTTCAGGCCACGGTTTTTCATTAACCATCCATACCGGGCTTGGGCACTTACGCAACAAATGCCAGTCGGTTGGTGTGAAAATTACCGCTTCCAGTTTATCGTGCTGATGCGTCATTTTGAGCACCAGATCATGACCACCGCTGATCACTTCCTGAATAATTGCCTCGAAGGGACGATTATGCCAAACCACTTTAATCTCAATTGGTACACCCGAATCGATGTAGTACTGGGCTTGTTCTTTTATCCAGGCCGCACGTTGGCTAATGACGCCTTTGCGCATAGCTGTGCGTTCATCCGGTGACAGAAGGGTGGTCATTTCGTAGGAAAAATCATAGATAGGCAGAAATGCTTTGATCCTGCCACCAATCCGTTGATGCAAATAAACCGCACGTCGCAGGGCGGGTTGATCGTCCTGATTAGGATCTATAGCGACTAGCATGTTTTGATACTTTGCCATACAGGTCTCCTTACAACTGCTTAACCACAGTCTGTAAATTAAGATTAACCCATATGCGATGAATGAAACAGGTGATAAGTCTATGTGGGATCAATAAATCAGGAAAATTTACTTATCCCACATAGGAAAGGAGATACTACGCGACGTTACGCGATTGACCAGCGAGTTGCGCAAGAAGATCGGTATTTTCGATGGTAATGTACTTTCCTTTCACGGCCAGCATGCCACTTTTCTGGAAACGGCCTAACAGGCGACTGATGGTTTCCACCGTCAATCCAAGGTAGTTACCGATATCGCCACGCGTCATGGTCAAACGGAATTCCCGAGGGGAGAAACCGCGCTGGGCAAAGCGACGTGAAAGATTGTAGATAAATGCGGCCAGACGCTCTTCTGCATTCTTTTTGGAAAGCAGCAGAATCATATCCTGGTCACCCTTAATTTCGCCGCTCATCAAACGCATCATCTGCTGGCGCAGATTAGGCATTTTACCCGACAAATCATCAAGGGTTTCGAATGGGATTTCGCAAACCATGGAGGTTTCCAGTGCTTGTGCAAAGCTTGGATGCATACCCGTGCCAATAGCGTCAAAGCCCACAAGATCGCCTGCTAAATGGAAGCCGGTAATTTGCTCGTCACCTTGTTCAGTGATGGTGTAGCTCTTGATGGTCCCTGAACGAATTGCGTACAGCGACTTCAGCTCATCACCGGCCTTAAACAGGGTTTGTCCCTTCTGAATAGGCTTCTTACGCTCGATGATATTATCAAGCTGATCAAGCTCATGTTCATTGAGCGTGAAGGGGATGCATAATTGGCTGATGCTGCAATCCTGGCAATGGATAGCACAACCGCCAGACTGAATGCGTCGAATAATTCGCTTTTCAGGGATCATAGATATGCTCGGGCCGTTATTGATATTGGTCAATTTTAACATCTTTTTCTTGAGCACGTAAGTATGATGAAAGCGCATTCAGAATATATCAGCCAATAACCCTGTGGTTATAGAGCTATCCTATTGAAATTAATGGAACTGTACATTTATCCGCATTATTATTATGTGAATAAAGAACATCCCTCTGTACATAATGCGCTAGAGCAACAAATATCCTTCATGTCGCAACAACCACTCTTTTCGACTCACACCTCCGGCATAGCCCGTCATTGTGCCATTACGGCCAATCACACGATGACATGGCACCACTACGCTTACTGGGTTTGAACCATTTGCAGCGCCCACCGCTCGTGCAGCACCGGGTCTGCCTAATTGGTCTGCTAGCTGCCCGTAATGCATGATTTGCCCGCAAGGAATGGCGCGTAATGTTTGCCAGACCTCACGTTGAAAGGCGGTTCCCGCAGTAGCGGTAGGGAGTGTTTCAATTATCGCCAAATCACCTTCGAAATAGTCGCGAAGTTTATCGCTCAACCCGTCTGGATTTTTGCACGCCACGCGCTGATAGCCGCTGACACCATAATGAAGACCGAGCAATTGCACCATTCTGTCGCTATGTTCTTCCCATTCCACTGCACGCAGGTGGTATTGCTCGTCGCAAATGACCCATAAAGGTCCTAGCGGTGTATCAATCTTGTCTTCTAACAGTGTCAGCATTTCATTCTCCGGTTACTTGAGATGCGGGTAAATCCCAGGCCCAATAGGCAAGCCGACAAGATACCACGCCACCAGTAGTAGCAACCAGACACCCAAAAAGATGATGGGGTAAGGTAATACTAAAGAGTAATAAGTCCCCAATTTAGCCTCTGGCTTATAACGTTGCAGGAACCCCAGGAATAATGGAATAAACGGCGAAACGGGAGCTAATGGGATAACTGATGAATCTGCCACGCGGAACAGAATTTGCGCAAAAGCGGGATGGAAGCCCAGCAACATAAACATTGGGACGAAGATAGGTGCCAGAATAGACCAGATAGCCGAACCGCTGGCAATAAACAGACACAGGAATGAAGAGAGCACAGCAAGGCCAAGAAATGCAGGAATACCATTGAGCCCTGAACCTTCCAGCACATCAGTCAAGCCGATCGCCATAAATTTACCCATGTTGCTCCAGTTGAACATGGCAACAAATTGCGCCAACGGGAACACCATCACGATAAAACCGGCCATCTCCTTCATGGGTTCAATCATTAGCTGTGGTAAATCTGCTTGCTTACTTATTTTTTTAGTCGCGATGCCATACGCCAGTGAAACGACGAAAAAGAACATGATAATCAATGGCACAATGCCACTAATAAAAGGCGAAGGGATGATGGTGCCTTTCACCGGGTCGCGCAACAAACTATGCTCTGGCACCAGCAGCAGGGCGACAATCGCGATAAATAACAGCGCAACAATACCCGTGACACGTAAACCAAAGCGCTGGACATCATCGAGTTGTTGAAGTTTCTCGGTATGTTTGCCTTGCCAGGCACCTAAACGTGGCTCCACGATTTTATCGGTAATCAGCCCGCCGGTAATCGACAACACAAGCACTGACGTTGCCATAAAATACCAGTTATCAATCACGCTGACGTGCATCAACGGGTCAATAATATGAGCCGCTTCTGTACTGATACCCGATAGCAACACATCGGTGGTGACAATCAACAAATTCGCTGTGAACCCACAACCGACGCCAGCAATCGCAGCCAATAGCCCCGCTACCGGATGGCGACCTACGGCAAGAAAAATCAACGCGCCCATCGGCGGCATAATGACAACTGCTGCATCAGAAGCAACATGGCTAAAGAAGGCGATAAACAAAACCATGTAGCTGGCATAACGCGCGCTGACGTGTGATGCCATTTTCACCATCAGACTCGGTAACAGCCCAACGCGTTCAGCCAGACCGGCACCCAGTACCAGCGCCAGAATTGACCCAAGCGGCCCAAATCCACTGAAATTCTTAATCACGTTCGGCAAAAACCAGTGAACGCCTTCGGCACTCAGCAGGTTATTCACATGAACAAGACTCCCGTCAGCAGGGTTACGAACACTCACGTTCAACACTGAAAGTACGGCTGTACTCACTGACAAAATGACAATCAAATAAACGAACAACAAAAAAGGATGGGGCACTTTGTTGCCAATTTTTTCTACCAGGCCGTACAGCTTGCCAGAGCCGGAGTGCGTGGGTATGGAGGAAAGACTCATAGATGGGCCTCTATCGATTGCGATGTTTTTATTTATGGTTTTGTTGTGTGTCAGGTGGATAAGCAAAACGCCATCCACCATTTACACCGATTAAGACGGGTGGCGCTGCACATATCCGCCCTAAAAAACGATCAATCTATGGTTTGTGATTATTTTAAAGGTGACGGTGTAACATTTTTTGGGATCGGACACTGATAAGGGCGCTCGGCGAGTTGTGCGTGCAACTCACTTTGGCAAGCTTCCAGTGTTTTTGGGTTGGTGAAGAGTTCCAGCGCGGTTGCCGCCATAATTTTACCCGCATGCAGCATACCTTTATGGGCGATGGAGGTACGTCCCTGGCTCACCAGTTGCCAGGTGTGTAACGGAGTGCCGACGGTAAAGCACGGGCTAAAACATTGGGCAACCGGCACTTTCCAGCTGACATCACCGACATCCGTTGAGCCAGGAAGAATTTTGTCATTTACGGCATACGGCGCAATTTCGTTAATTAACAAGGTCTCACGATGGCGACGAGCAAACGCTTTGCCCTCATCATTAGAGGTATTAGCGATGTTATTTAAGCTGTTTTGCAGATCATTGTCGGTCAATGTTGCCCGAATCTGTTTGGCAAAAGCCAGTTCCTCATCGCTCCATTGCGGCAGACCAATTGCCTGCAAAGCCTGATACATCACACCTTCAAGCTCGCGGTTAGGCAGGTAATTAGAACAGGCTTTATCAAAACGCACATTCACAGTGGTTTCAGTCATAAGCGCAGCCCCTTCGGCAACTTTATTGATGCGCTCATAAATATGCTGTGCCTGAGCCATTTCAGGAGCGCGAATCAAATAGAGTACTTCGGCCTGCGCTTGTACGACGTTTGGAGAAATACCTCCGGCATTGGTGATGGCGTAATGTACGCGCGCTTTTTCGATAATGTGTTCGTTAAGGAAGTTCGTGCCAGTCGTCATCAGCGTAACGGCATCGAGTGCACTGCGCCCAAGATGTGGCGAGTTTGCCGCGTGCGCCGCAATACCATTGAAGCGATATGCCACCTGGATATTTGCCAACGAACTGGTGCTGAAGATGCCGGCATACGCTTCCGGATGCCATGTCACCGCAGCATCAACGTCGTCAAATAAGCCTTCGCGCACCATAAAGGTTTTGCCAGAACCGCCTTCTTCACCGGGGCAACCGTAAAAGCGCACAGTTCCTCGGCCACCGTATTGCTCAAGCCAGTTTTTTACCGCCACCGCACCGGCAAATGCTGCCGTGCCGAGTAAATTGTGACCACATCCGTGGCCGTTCGCACCCTCAACCAATGGATTGGGTGAAACCTCCGCTGAACATTGGCTTAGTCCCGCCAGCGCATCATATTCACCCAGTAGAGCGATAACAGGATGGCCCGAGCCAAAACTTGCTACAAAAGCCGTTTCGATATTCCCGGCATTACGCGTAACGCTGAAACCCTCCGCCTCTAAAGCGCAAGCCAGGCGTTCAGCAGACCAGTGTTCTTCAAAACGAGTTTCCGGGTGATCCCAGATATCATCGGCAATGGCGGTAAACTCGCCACGTTTGGCTTCAATTGCATCATCAACAAACTGAAAAATCGAACTCATCACACACCTCGCTGCCAGGGGAAATTAAGGGCGAGGCGGGCCATGGTATTCACGGCAACTTCCATCACCTTCTCATCGAAATCAAATTTCTCGTTATGGTGGCCGGCACTTAAGTGCGTACCGAAAACCATATAAGAGGCTTTGCCACCTTGTTCCTGAACCCGAGCCATCATCAAGGTAGCATCCTCAGAGCCGGTGGCACCTTTCACGGTATCGACAACTTGCGTAACACCGCTGACTTCATCGGCCTGTTGGCGAATAAACGCCACCCATTCTGGTGATGGTTCACTGTTGGTCGCAGCGCCCATCAATTTCACTTCTGCTTCAATGCCATACATCGTGGCAATGCCACGAATAATCTCTTGAGCACGTTCAAACACGTAGTCGTTGATAACGTTGGTTTCACCACGGGTTTCTACTTTCAATAACGCCTGAGCTGGCACCACATTGCGACCGCTACCGGCTTGAAGAACACCTACATTGACGCGAGATGCTCCAGCGCTATGAGGGGCAATGCTGTGCAGGGCTAGTGCAGTTTGAGCCGCGGCCAGCAGGGCATTACGGCCTTCTTCTGGTTTGCCGCCCGCATGCGCTGCAACCCCGGTAAATTGCACATCAAACTTAGTGGTCGCCATAAAATTATCGCTGCCACACACCACGGTGCCGGAAGGGATGCCGGTACCGATGTGAATCGCCGTAAAGTAATCGATATTGTCGAGCGCACCGGCTGCGACCATGGCACGCGCACCGCGTGTCCCTTCTTCAGCAGGCTGGAAAATCAGTTTAATGGTGCCGTTTAGCTGGTCTGAAAACTGTTGCAAAACGGTGGCGAGTCCAAGTCCAATAGCCGTATGCCCATCGTGACCGCAGGCATGCATCATTCCAGCATTACAGGATGCAAAACCTTCCGCAAACGGGCGATGCGAAGGCTGTTGCATCTCGCCCAAGTCCAGGGCATCCATATCTACGCGAAAAGCGATAGTTGGACCGGGACGGCCAGTTTCAAGCGTGGCGACAATCCCTGTAAATCCGCCGGAAAAATGCTCTATCCACTGCGGCAGTGCCCCTTGTTCCAGCGCTCGTTGTTCTTCTCGTGCCAGTACTTCAGCCGATGGCAACCCCATACGGGCGGCGTCATCAACCACATCGCGGCCTAAAGCCAGCTGATAACCTAATTGATGAAGTGTTTCGGCAACGTGAGTGGCAGTACGAAATTCCAGCCAGCCGGACTCGGCAAAGTGGTGAAAATCGCGCCGCCATTGCTGCATGCGTGGAGCCAGTTCATGTACTGCCAGTTCTGGTTGCTTCATATCCCATCCCGTCATAAGCATCTTCTGTGATCAAGTTCACGCTGTGATAGTTTTTACTTATCACCCAGCGATTTTTGGAAGTTTTCGCCGTACCTGGATTACCCTGGCATAAGAGATTGAATTACAGTAGATGACAAAATCTTTCAGCTGATAGCTATTGGTTATCAGGAGGCCATGTGACTTTTCAGGTTAAGCTCCATCAGATCCGCGCATTCGTGGCTGTCACGCAAAATGGCAGTATTCGCGGAGCCAGTCGGGCGTTAAATCTTTCGCAGCCCGCGCTCACAAAATCGATTAAAGAATTAGAAGAGGGAATGTCCGCACGTTTGTTTATCCGACGTAGCCAGGGCGTGGCGTTAACCGAATGCGGTGAAAGTTTTTACCAGCACGCGCGTTTGATTCTGGAAGAGTTAAGAGCTGCCCAGGAAGATATCTTGCAACGCCAGGGGCAACTGGCTGGGCAAATTAATATTGGTCTTGGGGCCAGTGTTTCGCGCACCTTAATGCCGCCCGTTATCACCGCGTTTCATCAAAAACACCCACAAGTTAAAGTCCGTATTATGGAAGGACAGCTGGTGTCGATGATTAACTCGCTGCGGCAAGGGGAGCTGGATTTCACTATCAATACTTATTATCAGGGGCCTTATGATCAGGAATTTACCTTTGAACGGTTGTTTGAAAAACCGTTTGCGGTGTTTGCCCGAGAGGACCATCCAGCAACCAATGCCACAACCTTAAAAGAGTTACTGCACTACAACTGGACGTTGCCAACGCCACGCGGCAGCTACTACAAACAACTGGAAGAGCTATTTCAAAAGCGTTCAGAAATTCCTAATATCAGTGTGTTCTGCGAAACCTTTTCAGCCTGTATTAGCCTGGTAGCGCAGAGTGATTTTCTGAGTATTTTACCTGCTGAATTAGGACACGACCCGCTGTTAGCCCATAGGTTGAAGCAAATTAACATCATCGAAACACTGCCCAATGCCACCTATTATCTGATTCAACGGCGAGATGTGACCCAGGCGCCACTCACTACTGCGCTTATCAACCAATTTCGTCGCGAATGCCGTTAATAGGGCATTGAGCCTCGGTTCATCGGCGGCTATAGTGACTTCAGAATTAAGACTGGAGGATTTGCACATGAACCTTGACGAAAAATCGCTGTTTCTGGACGCCATGGATGACGTCAAGCCGCTGAAAAACTGTAACAGCAGCCAGTGGTTGAAACCGGTGAAGGAGAAGGTGGTGCAAAAGCTCGATACTGTTCAGTTAGATAACTTTCTGACCACCGGTTTTCTGGAAATTATTCCGCTCGACACGTTGCTTGAATTTAAGCGTGAGGGGCTGCAAACCGGGGTGCTCGATAAGCTGCGACAAGGGAAATACAAACAGGAAGCAAGTCTTAACCTCATCCGCCAACCCGTTGAACAATGCCGCCAGATGCTTTTCGCCTACATCCAGGAAGCCAAAAAAGATGGCCTGCGTAATTTGCTGATCGTTCATGGCAAAGGGCGCGAAGATAAATCACATGCCAATGTTGTGCGCAGTTATGTCGCTCGTTGGCTGGCGGAATTTGACGAGGTACAGGCGTTTTGCAGCGCGATGCCGCACCACGGCGGCAGTGGGGCTTGCTACGTGGCGCTCAAAAAATCCGACCAGGCGAAAGTGGAAAACTGGGAGCGCCACGCAAAACACAGCCGCTAACCCACACGTCAGCCGTGTAGGTCGGATAAGCGTAGCGCCATCCGACGTTTCCGACCTGCCTATTTCAACAACAGCGACAACTCCTGCGCCGCTTCCTGCAACTTAGGCAGTACACGGTTAAGCAATTCTTGTGCGGAAACCTGCCCGGCATGAACACCAACGTTAAGTGCTGCAACCACCGTTCCTTCTGGGTTGACCAGGGGAACGGCTATCGAACGCAACCCCATCTCCAGTTCCTGATCGTTAAGCGCGTAACCTTGCTGGCGCACGCGTTTTAACTCTTCGCGAAGTTTGCTCACCGAATCCACAGTCTGCGGTGTGTAACGAATCATAGTGATGCGACCTAAGAAATCGTTGAGCTGTTCTTCTGGCAAATAACTCAGTAATACGCGGCCCATGGATGTTGACCACGCGGGCAGGCGGCTGCCGATATCCAAATCAATGGTCATGATGCGCGAGCTGGAAGCGCGGGCGATATACAGAATATCGTCGCCATCTAACGTGGCGATTGAACAGGACTCGTTGAGCATCTCACTCAGATGCTTGAGCACCGGTTGCGTGGATTTCGCCAGTGGCGTAGAGGCCAGATAAGCATGGCCCAGCGATAAAATTCTGGGGCGCAATTGGTAGTATTTACCGTCTTCGGCGTAGACAAAACCAAGCTTGCCCAGAGTGTACAAACAGCGTCGCACCGCCGCGCGGGGAATCCCGGTCTTCTGGCTAATTTGTGAAATAGACATTTGTCGCCGCTGTGGGGTGAATGCCTGAATCACTTCTAATCCGCGAGCCAGAGATGCCATAAAATTCGGGTCGCCTTTAAAGGGATCGACTTCCCCAGTCGTTACTTCATCACGTTCAATTTCCATTCTGTTCTCCTCAAATTTCGCCGCTGATCACACTCTGAAAACAAAGATACATGATGTTCGATAATCGCACCATATTTCGATTATCGCCCTTGACCAGCTTCGTTAACGGGGTCACATTTTGTTCGAACAACGCAAACTTGTGCGAATGACGCACACCAAGGAGCAGAGTGATGATCAACAAAAGTGTGGCTTCGCTTGAAGAAGCGGTTGACGGAATTTTCGACGGAGCCACCATCATGATTGGTGGCTTCGGAACCGCAGGGCAACCCACCCATCTTATTGATGCCTTGATTGAGCAGGGCGCTTGTGACCTGACGATTATCAATAACAACGCAGGAAACGGGGAAGTGGGGCTAGCGGCACTTTTGAAAGCCGGACGCGTGCGAAAAATGGTCTGCTCATTCCCACGCCAGGTGGATTCGCAAATTTTTGATGACCTGTATCGCCGCGGTAAAGTCGAGCTGGAACTGGTGCCACAAGGCAACCTTGCAGCCCGCATTCAGGCTGCGGGTTCAGGTTTAGGGGCGGTATTCACGCCCACCGGTTTCGGTACGCCACTGGCAGACGGCAAAGAAACACGCGAAATCGATGGCCGCCAGTACGTGCTGGAATATCCGCTAAAAGCTGATTTTGCATTAATCAAAGCGTATGAAGGTGACCGCTGGGGAAACCTGGTGTACCGCAAAGCGGCACGTAACTTTGGGCCAATCATGGCGACCGCCGCGACCGTAACCATCGCCGAAGTCAGCCGCGTGGTGCCATTAGGTGAGCTCGACCCAGAAAATATCGTCACGCCGGGCATTTTTGTTCAGCGTCTGGTCGCAGTCGAAAACTCACTGGCGCAAAGTGCATAAGGAGCCCAAAGTGAAAAAATTAACCCGTGATGAAATGGCACAACGTGTCGCTCGTGATATCCCCGAAGGTGCTTACGTTAATCTTGGCATCGGTTTGCCAACGCGCATCGCTAACTACCTTCCGGCGGATAAAGAGATCTTCCTGCATAGCGAAAACGGCTTGTTGGGCATGGGGCCAAAACCCGTAGAAGGCGAAGAAGACCCTGAGCTAATAAATGCCGGAAAAGAGTTTGTCACCTTGTTGACCGGTGGCTGCTTTTTCCACCACGGCGACTCTTTTGCCATGATGCGTGGCGGCCATCTTGATATCTGTGTTTTGGGTGCTTATCAGGTTTCCGCAACGGGTGATCTCGCTAACTGGAGCACTGGCGCACCGGACTCCATCCCGGCGGTGGGGGGAGCAATGGACTTAGCCATCGGCGCTCGCCAGGTCTTTGTGATGATGGACCACCTGACGCGCGACGGCGAATGCAAGCTGGTGGAAACCTGTACCTATCCGCTAACTGGAATCGGCTGCGTCAGCCGCATCTACACCGACCTCGCGGTGATTGATATCACTGAAAAAGGCCCGGTAGTGCGCGAAATCTTTAATGGCCTCTCTTTTGAAGAACTACAACGTATTACCCCGGTCACACTTGGCTTCGAACAACTGGCAGAAAGCGCGTAAGGAACTATGATGAATCAAGCATTTATCTGTGATGGAGTGCGTACTCCGTTCGGCCGTTTTGGTGGCACACTGTCCACTGTTCGTAGCGATGATTTAGCCGCACTGCCGCTGAAAGCCCTCATCGCACGCCACCCAAATCTCGACTGGTCGGCGATTGATGATGTGATTTTCGGCTGTGCAAACCAGGCGGGGGAAGATAACCGCAACGTAGCGCGTATGGCGCTGTTGCTGGCTGGAATGCCGGAAACTGTTCCGGGCAGCACCATCAACCGTTTGTGTGGTTCAAGCCTTGATGCGCTGGGGGTTGCGGCAAGGGCTATCAAAAGCGGTGAAACGCAGCTAATGATTGCCGGTGGCGTAGAAAGCATGTCGCGTGCACCGTTTGTGATGGGCAAAGCGGAAAGTGCCTTTAGCCGCAATATGAAAATGGAAGACACCACCATTGGCTGGCGTTTTATCAACCCGCTAATGAAAGCGCAGTATGGTGTTGATGCAATGCCAGAAACGGCAGAAAACGTGGCGACTGACTTTAATATTAACCGTGAGGATCAGGACTCCTTTGCCTTACGTAGTCAGTTACGCACCGCTCGAGCCCAGGAAATGGGTATTTTTAATGATGAGCTCATTCCCGTTTCCATCGCCCAGCGCAAAGGCGAAGCGCTCCTGTTTACCCGCGACGAACATCCGCGTTCTACGTCCATTGAGTCGTTGGCAAAGCTTAAAGGCGTGGTGCGTGCAGAGGGCACCGTTACAGCCGGGAACGCATCGGGTGTTAATGACGGTGCATGCGCTTTGCTGCTCGCCAGCGAACAGGCGCTCAACACTCACGGTTTGCAGCCGCTGGCGCGTGTCGTCGGCGTGGCAACCGCAGGCGTTGCGCCACGGATTATGGGCTTTGGCCCGGCTCCGGCAGTGCGCAAAGTGCTGGCGCAAACTGGGTTAACGCTCGCACAGATGGATGTGATTGAATTAAATGAAGCCTTTGCCGCACAGGCACTGGCGGTGATGCGCGACCTTGGCCTGCCGGATGACGCAGAGCATGTGAATCCTAACGGCGGCGCCATTGCGCTTGGGCATCCGCTTGGAGCATCCGGTGGGCGTCTGGCTATGACTGCCGCGTATCAACTCAAGCGCAGCGGCGGGCGTTACGCGCTTTGTACCATGTGTATTGGTGTTGGTCAGGGGATTGCACTGATTATTGAACGCGTTTAAGGAGCTGGCATGACACTGTTTACCCCAATGTTGCGTGCATCACCGCTAACTGAAATTTTCAGCGATGAAAACACGTTACAAGGGATGTTGGATTTTGAAGCCGCACTGGCACAGGCCTGTGCGCAATGCGGCGTGATCCCGGCGTCGGCGGTAAATGCTATTTCCGGGCAGTGTCAGGCCACAAAACTCAATAGTGAAGCCTTAGCACAAGCGGCGGCAGGCGCTGGAAATCTGGCGATCCCACTGGTGAAACAGCTCACCGCCAACGTAAAACAGCAAGATGAACAGGCCGCGCGTTACGTTCACTGGGGAGCAACCAGTCAGGATGTGATTGATACCGGTCTGGTGCTGCAACTGCGTACTGCATTCGATGCCTCTGAATTGCTGCTCGGCCAGTTGATCGATGTTTTAGCCGCGCAAGTCCAACAAAACCGGCATAGCGTGATGCCTGGCCGCACCTGGATGCAGCACGCATTGCCGATTACTTTTGGTCTTAAACTGGCAGGAACGCTTGATGCACTGTTGCGCTGGCAGCAGCGTTTGTATGAATTAAAACCGCGTGTTTTGGTGCTGCAATTCGGCGGAGCTGCGGGCACGTTGGCATCGCTTAAAGATCAGGGCATTCCTGTGGCGCAAGTGTTGGCAAACATCCTGGCGCTAAATCCGTCCGATACTCCGTGGCATAGCCAGCGCGACAGATTAATTGAGGCTGCCACATGGTTTTCCGGCGTCAGCAGCACACTCGGCAAATTCGCCAACGATTTTTCATTACTGATGCAAACCGAAGTTGCAGAAGTGGGTGAACCGGTTGCTGAAGGGCGTGGTGGCTCATCCACCATGCCCCATAAACGAAATCCGGTGAGTTGTGCCGCTATTCTGACTGCCACCATGCGTATTCCGGGGATGATGGCAACGCTGTACGCCAGCCAGAATCAGCAACATGAAAGGGCGCTCGGCGGCTGGCAGGCGGAATGGGAAACCCTGCCACAGCTTGTGATGCTGACGGGGGGCGTGATGCAAACCACGCTCGAATTGCTGACCGGAATGCAGGTTAACACCGCGAAAATGCGTACGAACCTGGATATCACTCACGGCTTGATTATGGCGGAGTCGGTCACGCTGGCGCTGGCGAAGTTCATCGGAAAACAGGCTGCTCACCATCTGGTGGAGCAACTTTGTCATCGCGCGCTTGATGAAAACCAACCGCTTGCGACGCTACTTGCACAACATCCTGATGTCAGTGCACATCTTTCAACGACACAAATCGAACATTTGCTCGACCCGCAACACGCCATTGGCAGTAATGATCATTTCATCAACCAGGTTCTGGCGCGGGCGACACAACAAACCAGGAGGGTAAAATGAGCCTTTATTATCAACTGGAAGGGCCAGCTGGCGCGCCAGTGGTAGTGCTATCTAATTCATTGGGTACCACGTTTGAAATGTGGCAGCCGCAAATGGCGGCATTGCGCGAAAACTTTCGCGTGTTGCGTTACGACACGCATGGTCACGGGCGTACAACGAAAAACGAGAAAACAACACTGCCACAACTGGCGGAAGATGTTATCAGCGTGATGGACGATGCGGGCGTTAAGCAGGCGCATTTCTGCGGGATTTCAATGGGGGGGTTAACAGGCCTTTGGCTGGCGCGTTTTGCACCAGAGCGTTTTCTTTCGGTCACCGTCGCCAACAGTGCCGCGAAAATTGGCGAACAAAGCGGTTGGCTGGATCGCGCTCGCACTGTTCGCCAAGAAGGGATGTCGGCGATTGCCAAAAGTGCGCCGTCGCGCTGGTTTACTGATGATTTTGTTAAGCACCATCACGAGCAAGTCGATGCGTTATGTGCAACCCTGGCGCAGACCAATACCGAAGGTTATGCCGCCTGTTGTGAAGCACTGGCAGCGGCAGATTTACGTGCAGAAATTGGCAGCATCACATTACCGATGCAGTTTATCGCCGGAGCCAACGACCCGGTTTGTACCTTAGCTGACAGTGAGTTTATGCATCAGCAGGTGCGCAGTTCGCATCTCGTTACGCTCAAGGCTTCACACCTCTCCAGCATTGAAGATGCGCACGGTTTCAACGTCGCGCTGCTTAACTTTATTCAACAGGGCGACTGAGATGAAGGACGAAGAACATTACCAGCAAGGGATGGACGTGCGCCGAGCAGTGCTGGGTGATAAGCATGTCGATCGTACATTGTCGCAACTTACGCCGCTTAATGAGGAGTTCCAGAACTTCATTACGCGCTATGCCTGGGGGGACATCTGGACACGCCCAGGACTTGAACACCACACGCGTAGCATGATAACCATCGCCATGTTGATTGCGCTTAACCGTGAGGCTGAGCTGAAAATGCACCTGCGAGCGGCGTTTAACAACGGCGTGACGCGTGATGAATTAAAAGAGTTGATCATGCATTCGGCGCTGTACTGCGGTTTACCCGCCGCCAACGCCACTATGCATCTTGCACAACAGGTGTTTGATGAGATGGATGCAGCTGGTTAATTAATGTTGGATGACGCTGACGCGTATCCAACCTACGAAAAGGGCGTGGTAGGGTGGATAAGCCGCGGGCGTTATCCACCATTATTCAACCCGGAATCGACTTGCGAATCGAAGCCAGCAGAATTTGTGCACTCGCTGAAAGCGGTGTATCTACGCGAGTCAAAATACCAATCGGCTCACCAGCACCTTGTGTTGCCACCGGCAGCGAGGTCAACGTTCCCTGGCGTAAATCTTCTTTCACCGCGCCAGATGGCACAAACCACACGTAGTTATAATCCACGGTCAACTGGCGAGAAAGAGAGGCGGAAAGCGTTTCGACGCAGCCTGCAGGCATTTTACAGCCCTGGCTTGAAAGCAGCGATTCAGCATTCTGACGTGGAATCGTCCCTTTTGGCGACACCACCACCGGCCACTCCATCACGCGGCTTAGCGTGATGTTTTCATGCAGTAGTGGGTGCCCTGGACGAACCACCAGTTTTAACGATTCCAGAAATAACAGTTCATAGTTAAGCCCGGTCATCAATTCAGGATCGGACATTCGGCCAATGCCTAAATCCAGCTCACCAGATTTTAAACCTGATAGCAGCATGGTGTTATTCATGGTGGCGACTTGCAACGTAACGTCACTTTGCTGCTTGTGAAACTGGCCGATAACCTTTGGTAATATGCCAAGAGCTGCCGTCGGTAACGCACCAACACGGATAACCGTCGTGTTTTGCCCATCTTTTTGATTAAGCGATTGCCCTGCGTGATTGAGCGCATCGAGCACCTTTACCGCGTGCGTCAGAAACTGCTCACCCATCAGCGTCATTTGTGCGCCAAGACGCCCACGCTCAAATAAACGCGTGCCGGTTAGCTGCTCTAATTCATTAAGTGTTTTCGATAATGCAGGCTGGCTAAGATTAAGTGTTTCAGCCGCGCGCCCCAGAGTTCCCTGTTGAGCGACAGCCACGAAAGTATGAAGATGGCGCAAGCGAATGCGCTGACTAAACAAACCGTTTTTTTCCATAACCTGATGTTAAAAACAGACCCGTAGCGCTGACAAGATAAGTTGTTTGATTTTGATAACTTGCTAGCAAAATTTCATTAACATAAATCGATAATTGATAACAATTGGTGAGGGAAGGTTAATTTAAATTGATGATTCGGGTTAGGCGAGGGTTTATTGGAAATGGGTGGGGTTCCAATAAATATAGAGCAATTGTAGGTTTTCCGTTCACACCTAATTTCTGCGTTCGTGGGTATACTTGCTAACGGTGAACGTGTAGGGGGGATTAAGGTAGCCCCCCTACACGTTCACCGTTTCGGTGATTACAGAGATCACTGAACGTTCAGTGAACAGAAAATGCCGGGCCCGCCCCAGGCGAACAACTAAACATCAAAAAACACCGTCTCCTTCTCACCCTGAAGATAAATATCAAACGTATACACCACATCACTGCCACGCTTCTCGCGCTTGCCGATTAGCGTATTACGCCGAACTTCCCACTCGATGAGATTGAGTACCGGGTCGGCTTCATTTGCTGCCTGCTCGTCGGAAAAATACATCCGTGTGTTCAGGCCGATATTAATTCCGCGCGCCACAATCCACAGATTCAGATGCGGGGCCATCACGCGCCCATCTCGTCCAGTGACAGCACCGGGTTTGATGGTCTCAAAACGCCATACGCCGCTGTCAAAATCTGAACAAGTACGTCCCCAGCCCCGGAAATCCTCATCCAGTTGTTTCTCTGCTTGCTGATCCGCAGGATGGTTATAACGCCCGGCGGCGTTGGCTTGCCATACTTCAAGCAACACATCGCGCACCAGAGTACCAGAGCCGTCAAACACGCGTCCTTCAACGATAATGCGCTCGCCATGAGTATGGGAGTTAGTCAGCACATGACTAAAGTTTTTCTCGAAAATGTTAAAACCGGCAGCTTGCGGAGCCAGGCCGATGTGCACATACGGGCCAGCTGTTTGCGATGCGGTTTCCGCTAAATAATCTTTCATTACACGGCTCCTTGAGTGCGGTTTTCAAACAGCGTGGCGCGTTGGCCGCGTAACACCAAATCAAAGCGGTAGGCCAGGCAATCGAGCGGCACAGCTGCGTGCGTGTCCAGTTCGGCAATCAGTGTACGAATGGCGTCGTCGTTATTAATGGTTTTCACAATCGGGCACTGTTTAATCAGTGGATCGCCCTCGAAATACATCTGCGTGATCAAGCGTTGCGCGAATGAGTCACCGGAAAGCGAAAAGTGGATGTGGGAAGGGCGCCAGTCACTGGCCTGGTTACGCCATGGATAGGGGCCTGGCTTGATGGTGCGGAAAAAGTAATAGCCATTTTCATCGGTCAGGACGCGCCCGCAGCCACCAAAATTTGGGTCGATAGGGGCCAGGTATTTGTCTTTTTTGTGGCGGTAACGCCCGCCCGCATTGGCCTGCCACACTTCAACCAGCGTATTTTTCATTGGACGGCCGAATCCGTCGCGAACATAACCATGCACAATAATGCGTTCACCAATAGGCAAGCCGTCTTTGGCGTAATTCATGATCAGATCGTTATCAAGGGGGTCGAGATCTTTTGCACCAAAGATTGGCCCGGTAATCTCAGACAGTGAGTTCTGCAAAGAGATCAGCGCATTGCGTGGTGAGCGTAACACGCTGGTTTTATACCCCGGCGCGAAAGCCGGAGGATGGGAATCGTAGTCGCGATGTACAAGCTCACGAGGTTGCCAAATTTGTGACATAGCCAGCTCCAGTTGTGGGATACAGGAGGCGATGTATTTTAATTTTAACTATCGCCAGTCACAGTCTCGGTTAACGGCATGTTAAATTAAAGTGAATTTAAAGGCTGGTTTATATAACCTTAAGCTATGAAATAATCAGTAAACATTACTTATGATGTATGGCTGTATAGTCGATCACAAAACGAAAATTCTTCGCCCAAAACTCCCGCGCAACATTCTACGCTTTCAGCAATATTCACTGGAGATACGACATCATGGCGAACAACATCACGGCTGATGATATTCGGGAAAAATTTTCGCACGCAATGTCGGCGATGTACCAGCAAGAGGTGCCTCAGTACGGAACCTTGTTAGAGTTAGTCGCCGATGTAAATCTGGCGGTGTTGGAAAATAACCCCGATCTGCAACAGCAATTAGAAAATGCCGATGAACTGGCGCGCCTGAATGTAGAGCGCCATGGCGCAATACGAGTGGGTAAAGCGGAAGAGTTGGCGACCTTACGGCGCGTTTTTGCGGTAATGGGGATGTATCCAGTCGGCTATTACGACCTTTCGCAAGCGGGCGTCCCGGTGCATTCCACCGCGTTTCGTCCGATTGATGATGCGGCGCTGGCGCGTAATCCGTTCCGTATTTTTACCTCGTTGCTGCGCCTTGAGCTAATCGACGATGCGCAACTGCGTAAAACTGCGGCAGCTATTCTCGCAGAACGCGATATTTTCACCCCTCGTTGTCGAGCGTTGCTGGATATTTACGATCAGCAGGGAGCTTTTAACGAAGAGCAGGCCGACGAGTTTGTGAGTCAGGCGCTGGAAACGTTCCGTTGGCATAGTCATGCCACGGTCGATGCGCAAACTTACCAGGCGTTTCACCAGCAGCATCGTCTGATTGCCGATGTGGTCTGTTTCCGTGGTTGCCATATCAACCACCTGACACCACGGACGCTGGATATCGACCGCGTTCAGGCGTTGATGCCTGAATATGGCATCGCGCCAAAAGCGATAATCGAAGGCCCGCCACGGCGTAATTTCCCTATTCTTTTGCGTCAGACCAGCTTTAAAGCGTTGGAAGAACCGATTATTTTTGCCGGCGTCCATCACGGCACGCATACTGCCCGCTTCGGGGAAATCGAGCAGCGCGGTGTGGCGTTAACGCCAAAAGGGCGTGCGTTATACGATGAGTTGCTAAATGAAGCCGGTAATGGGCAGGATAATTTCAGCCATCAGCAGCATTTGCAGGAAGTTTTCAGCCGCTTGCCTGACAGTGAAACGCTTATGCGTTGCCAGGATCTGGCTTATTTCCGCTATCGTTTAACACCAGTGGGTGAAATGCACCGTCAGGCGATTAAACCCGGTGATGACCCGCAGTCATTGATCGAACGAGGTTGGCTGGTGGCGCAGCCGATTATTTATGAAGATTTTCTTCCAGTAAGTGCTGCGGGAATTTTCCAGTCGAATCTGGGGAGTGAAAGTGGGGCACGAAGCCATGGTCACTCAAGCCGCCAGGCATTTGAACAAGCACTCGGTGCGCCGGTAGCAAATGAGTTTGAGTTGTACCAACAGGCATCTGACCGCAGTAAACGGCGTTGCGGATTGTTGTAAAACTATTTAAATAATTTGGATAGCTAATAATATGCCCGCAAATTAAATGCGGGCCTGTTAATTCAGACTCTAATCAGAACTGGTAAACCAGACCTAAAGCAACGATATCATCGGTAGAGATGCCGTTGTCTTTATAGAAGCTGTCATTTTCGTCCAGCAGGTTGATTTTATAATCAACATAGGTGGACATATTTTTATTGAAGTAATAGGTCGCGCCAATATCTGCATATTTGACCAGGTCTTTATCACCGGTCACGGAGCTATTATTTGTTGCGGTAAGGTCTTTGCCTTTAGACATCAGGAAAGAAACAGCAGGACGAAGACCGAAGTCGAACTGATATTGTGCAGTGACTTCAAAGTTCTGAGTTTTATTTGCCACACCGTTGCTATCGCCATATGACGTCATATTACGGGTTTCAGAATACATGGTCGCCAGATAGATGTTATTAGCATCGTATTTCAGGCCCGCAGTCCAGGCGTCCGCTTTGTCTCCCTGCGCATTAGTCTGGGTTTGTTGATCATTACTACGGTCAGATGAGGCGTAAGCTGCGCCTGCGCTGAAGCCCATGCCCAGATCGTAAGTGGTTGATAAACCCCAGCCGTCGCCATTTTCGTTGCGAACGTCGTTATCATCGTTACGATTTGCGGTTCCTTCCTGGGTATTGGTGGAGTTTTCATTCGCCCCCTGGTACTGAGCGGCGATATTCAGGCCGTCAACCAGGCCGAAGAAATCGGTATTACGGTAAGTTGCCACGCCGTTGGCACGGTTGGTCATGAAGTTATCAGCCTGGCTGTAGGAGTCACCGCCGAATTCTGGCAGCATATCTGTCCAGCCTTCAACGTCATACAGCACACCGTAGTTGCGGCCGTAATCAAATGAACCGTAGTCACCGAATTTCAGACCAGCGAAAGCAAGACGAGTCCATGACTGGTCACCGCTGCTTTCCGTGTTATTTGCCTGAACGTTATATTCCCACTGTCCATAACCGGTCAGCATATCGTTGATCTGAGTTTCACCTTTGAAACCCAGACGCACATAAGTTTGATCGCCATCTTTATTGGCATCGTCAGAGAAATAGTGCAGGCCATCAACTTTACCGTACAGGTCAAGCTTGTTGCCATCCTTGTTATAAACTTCTGCCGCATGAAGAGAACCCGCAGCCAATAATGCCGGGATTAGAATTGCCAATGTTTTTCTAAACATGAGAACACCCTCTGATGAGTATATTATTATCCATTAATTGTTCACTAATCGTACGAGACGACAAGTGAGTCAATCCTACTCATTAAGTTCAGTTATGCTCACAGGATAAATGTAACCAAAATGGATGTTATAATTCAAAAGGATACAATAGAAATGAGCATTCGTTTCATGAATATATTCGCTTCAATCATTCTTAATTTGCATTTTAACTCACCTTAATTAATTGATAGCGTGAAGAGGTTCGTTATATGCCAATAGCGTCCGTTATATGCCAATACTGTTAATCATTTAATTTAATCTGTCTTTTTTTATCATTAGAAATGCCTTTAGCCTGGATTTATCCAGGATTTTTTTTACCCGTTATAAAATATTTCGTGATCTGTATCTCTTATTTGACGGTTACATTTGGGGGTGGGGAAGAATGTGATCTTACTCGCTTAAAGTCAGCAAACTCTCCTTAAAAGCCTCAAGTGCAGGACTTTCCTCGCTGCCAGATCGCAAAGCCAATCGGTAACTGGCTCCCGTTTTTACCTCGTTGGTAAACGGCTGAACCAGGCGCCCGCGGCGTAAATCTTCGGCCACCAGCGTGGCATCGGCAATCGCAATGCCAAACCCCTGAATCGCGGCACTGATCGCTAAATCCATGGTATCGAAGTGTTGATTTTTATTCATGGCAGGCGCGATGGCGGTATTTTGCGCGAGCCAGAGTGTCCAGTCGGTGCGATCGGGCGTTGGGTGCAAAAAGGTGAAACGACTTAGATCTTGTGTGGTTAATACACCTTCCGGCAACAGGTGCTGGCTCAAGACCGGCGTAAGTCGCTCCTCAAACAGCAACACGCCACTACTACCTTGTTGACCAAAAATAATCGCTGCATCAAAAGGTTCGTTTTTGAAATTCACGCCGTGTTCCACGGTCGTGGTTAATGCAACCTGAATCTCGGGCGATACACTTTCCAGTTGTACAAGTTTCGGCACCAGCCAGCGCATGGCGCAGGTCGGGGCTTTCAGGCGGATAACGCTGGACTTGTGGCAGGCATTGCTTGCCACATTGAGTAAGTGTTCAAAAGCGTGTTGTAACTCCGGGAGCAGGGCAGAACCTTGCGGGGTGAGATGCAAGCCACGGGCATGGCGGTCAAACAACGCATAGCCAAGCCACTCTTCGAGCGTCGAGATTTTACGACTGACAGCACCTTGTGTCAGACAGAGTTCTTTTGCCGCGCGAGTCAGATTCAGATGTTTGGCCGTTACCAGGAAAGCATCAACAGTATTAAGGGGGAAGTTGCGCCGCATTCGATTGCTCTCCGCTGAGCTATGAGTTTTTTGCATGGCTATTATGACAACAATTCGGTTGTAGTAGCAACCTGTTGCATATTGAATAGTTATGCAAATCGCGTTTTAACAGGAGAGGCCATGACTATGCGAACCCCGGTGCAATTTCGTTCAAAATTACCGGATGTTGGAACCACTATTTTTACCGTTATTGGTCAACTCTCGGCGCAACATAACGCCATTAACCTTTCTCAGGGCGCACCAAACTTTTCACCTGACCCGAAGCTGATTGCCGGTGTCACTAAAGCGATGCAGGATAACCATAACCAATACGCATCGATGACGGGTTTCGGGCCGTTAAAAACCCTGATTGCAGAAAAAGTTGCCGCGCTGTACGGCTCAACGTATGACGTTGATGACGAAATCTTAATAACGGCCAGTGCCAGCGAAGGGCTTTACTCTGCCATCAGTGGGTTAGTGCATCCTGGCGATGAAGTGATTTACTTCGAACCTTCTTTTGATAGCTACGCGCCTATTGTTCGCCTGCAAGGTGCAACACCAGTAGCGTTGAAACTGGCGTTGCCAGATTTCACCGTCAATTGGGATGAAGTGCGCGCGGCAATTACCCCTCGTACCCGTATGATCATCGTTAACACACCTCACAACCCAAGTGGGCAAGTGTTTAGCGCGCATGATCTGGAACTGCTGGCCGAGCTGACGCGTAATACCGACATCATTATTTTGTCCGATGAAGTCTACGAACACATCGTGTTTGATGGCGAGCGTCATCACGGTATGGCAACACATCCGGCGCTGGCTGAACGCAGCGTTATCGTTTCGTCATTCGGTAAAACCTTCCACGTTACCGGTTGGCGGGTAGGCTACTGCCTGGCTCCGGCAGAATTGATGACTGAAATCTGCAAAGTGCATCAGTTTTTAATGTTCTCAGCCGATACCCCTATGCAATATGCCTTTGCTGAATATATGGCGAACCCAGATACTTATCTTTCACTGGCGGCGTTTTACCAACGCAAACGCGATTTAATGCAGACCTTGTTGGCTGAGTCTCCGTTTAAATTGCTGCCAAGTGCCGGGTCTTTCTTCCTGCTGGCGAAGTTCGATCATTTCACCGATGAATCAGATAGCGAATTAGTAAAACGTTTAATTACTCAATACGGCGTGGCGACCATTCCGCTCTCCGCGTTTTATACCGACGGGACAGACAACAAATTGATTCGTTTGTCATTTGCTAAAGATGAAGCTACGTTACGTGCGGGTGCTCAGGCACTTTGCCAGGTTAAGCCACGCTGATACGAGGTCATAATGAAAAAAGTTTATGCGTTAAGTTTGTTGGTTGGGATGTGTGCGTCATTCTCGGCATTCGCAGCAACCGAACTGCGCTACGGCGTGGAAGCTGAGTATCCGCCGTTTGAAAGCCGTAACTCTGCGGGCGAACTGGAAGGGTTTGATATCGATTTAGGCAACGCGATTTGTAAAGCGGCAAGCCTGAAATGTTCATGGGTAGAAACGTCGTTTGATGCGCTGATTCCAGGGCTGATGGCGAAGAAATTCGATGCGATTAACTCCGCAATGAATATCACCGAGCAGCGCCGCAAAAGCATCGATTTTACCCAGCCAATTTACCGTATTCCATCACAACTGGTCGGCAAAGCCGACAGCGGTATGGAAGCAACACCTGCCGGGTTGAAAGGCAAAACTATCGGGGTGTTGCAAGGTTCCATTCAGGAAACTTATGCGAAAGAGCACTGGGAAAAAGAGGGCGTAACAGTGGTTTCTTATAAAGACCAAAATATGGCGTGGGGCGATTTGCTCAATGGCCGTATCGATGCGTCTTTGGTGATGTCAGCAGCAGGCCAGGCAGGCTTCCTGAGCAAGCCGCAGGGTAAAGGTTTTGGCTTTATCGGCAAGCCGGTGAGCGACGATACAATTCTGGGTAGCGGTATTGGCTACGGGCTGCGTAAAGGCGATGAAGCAACCAAAAAACAGCTTGATGCCGCTATTGATAAAGTGCGTGCTGATGGCACGATTACCGCACTTGCCAGAAAGTATTTCCCTGGTATCGATGTAGCCGTCAAATAACTGTTCTCCAGGTCGGATTAGCGTAGCGACATCCGACCCTGCCTGTGTAAATGGTGGATGGCGCATTCGCTTATCCACCCTACAAACTCCATCCTACAAATTTTGCGTAAAGGTCTGTGTCTCTGATTGGTTTTTCAGTGATTTTTGTCTAGAGTGTGCGGTCTAGATTTTGCCGTTGTTCTGCCTCTCGTGGGACGAAACACATCGACAATGAAGGACAATTTTTCAGGCATGAACCGCAGACGTTTTATCAAAGCCTCAATGGCTCTCGCCGCAGTCAGCGGCACAACTTCAATTGCCACGCTCTTCTCACGTGCGGCTTACGCTGCAGAGTCTGAAATTGCCGATGGTCGCACCACCGCATTCGATTTTTCTGTGCTCCAGTCAATGGCCCATGACTTGTCGAAGAAACCATGGGTTGGCAAACCGCGTCCGTTGCCGGACACACTGGCAAACTTAACTCCACAGGCTTACAACGCGATTCAGTATGATGCTGAACACTCGCTGTGGAATAACATTGAAAACCGCCAACTTGACGTGCAGTTCTTCCACGTTGGTATGGGTTTCCGCCGTCGTGTACGCATGTTCTCCGTTGATTCAGCCAGCCATCAGGCACGTGAAATCCACTTCCGCCCTGAGCTGTTTAACTACAACGATGCAGGTGTTGATACCAAACAACTCGAAGGTCAGATTGATCTTGGCTTTGCCGGGTTTAAAGCCTTTAAAGCCCCCGAACTGGCACGCCGCGACGTGGTTTCGTTCCTGGGTGCCAGCTATTTCCGTGCGGTAGATAACACCTACCAATACGGGCTTTCTGCCCGTGGCCTGGCGGTTAACACCTATACCGATCAGTTGGAAGAGTTCCCGGACTTTACCTCTTTCTGGTTTGAAACCGCGAAAGCGGGTGACACGAAGTTTGTGGTCTACGCGCTGCTTGATAGCGCAAGCGTCACCGGGGCATACAAATTTACAATCAGTTGTGAAGCTGAGCGTGTGGTGATGGATGTCGATAACCACCTGTATGCTCGTGAAGATATTAAGCAATTGGGCATCGCACCGATGACCAGTATGTTTGCCTGCGGCACCAACGAACGCCGTATGTGCGACACTATTCACCCACAAATTCATGACTCCGACCGTCTGGCGATGTGGCGTGGAAACGGTGAGTGGGTAACGCGTCCGCTTAATAATCCACAGAAATTACAGTTCAACGCCTATACCGATAACAACCCAAAAGGTTTTGGTCTGCTGCAACTCGACCACGAGTTTGCTAACTATCAGGACATCATGGGTTGGTATAACAAGCGCCCAAGCCTGTGGGTTGAGCCACTGAACAAATGGGGCAAAGGCACTATTGGGCTGATGGAGATCCCGACTACGGGTGAAACGCTCGATAACATCGTCTGCTTCTGGCAGCCGGAAAAACCGGTGAAAGCTGGTGATGAGCTGGAGTTTAAATACCGTTTGTACTGGAGTGGATTGCCGCCGATTCAGTCGCCACTGGCGCGTGTTTACGCAACCCGTACCGGTATGGGCAGCTTCCCGGAAGGTTGGGCTCCTGGCGAGCATTTCCCTGAAAAATGGTCACGCCGTTTCGCCATTGATTTTATCGGTGGAGATTTGAAGGCTGCGGCACCGAAAGGTATCGAACCGGTTATCACGCTCTCTAACGGTGAAGCCAGGCAGATTGAGATTTTGTATGTCGAGCCATTTGATGGCTACCGTATCCTGTTTGACTGGTATCCAACAGACGACTCTACCGATCCGGTAGATATGCGAATGTTCCTGCGCTGCCAGGGTGATGCCATCAGTGAAACCTGGCTGTATCATTACTTCCCGCCAGCACCGGATAAACGCAAATACGTTGATGACCGCGTAATGAAATAGACCTGAAGGCCCCGCAAATGCGGGGTTTTTTTTGCGCTATAAACGGTGGGTTAGTTCTACCCCATCCGACAAAAGCCGTTCTGTCGGCTACTTCAACTTCATCTGCTTGCTGAGCATTTCAACAATATAGCTATTTACCGACATGCGTTTTTCGGCGGCGGCAATCGCTAAACGCTCACCGAAAGACTCCGGGTAGCGCAGAGTAAAAGTTTTTATCTTCTCTTCGCGCTCATAGGGTTCAATCCCGCGTGATCTGCAATCAGCAAGATACTCATTTAGCGAAATCTCACCTTCCTGCATTAGCCCTTTGGCACTGTCTGCAACAAAATCACAGTAACCTGAAAGGCCTAAAAATTTACCGCGAAACAGGTTAATTTCAGGAATCCAGGTGATCAGCGCTGGTTGGCCGCAAATTACCATAGTGTTTGGAATTGAGTGTGAATCCGTCATGGTGTTACTCCAATACTTTCAAACCATTCTAGTAAATTGACGATGGCACCTTTGTCTGTATCAGGGGACGGGTGGGGACGGTGAAAGCGCGCAATACTACCGTTCAATAAAAAGCGTACTCGCGATCCGTTGCCACTACTGACCTCGCCACCTAACGCTACTATCAGCATTTCCACATCCTGCCATTTGATATTGCTCGCCGTGGGTTTACTAAAAACTTGCTTTAACGTGCCCTGGTGTTTATTTCGCAGAGTGTCCTTGCCATATCCCATGAATCCTTCCGTGATATCAAATTATGAAGTCATGCTAGCATATAAAAAAATGACGTCAATTTCTGACGTCATTTCTGGAACATCCTTCAGGATTTGAATGAAAGATTGTGCAACGTTACTCGAGCGGCCCACCGAGAATGGTTTCGCGCATTCCGGAAAGCACCCGTTCACCAGTTTCAACTTTCAGTTCTTCATACCAGCTATGCGTGATGGCCATATCTTTACCATGGGTCACATCGCAGCGTTTGCGCGCCTTGAGCACCAGATCTTTTACGCGGTACGCGCGTTTCCCCTGATAGCGCAGCAATGCATCCTCCACGCCAAGAGAGTTAGTTTGCAGCGCGACAGCTAATACAACGGCGTCTTCCATGGCAGCGCACCCGCCCTGGCCGATGTCCGGCGTTGTGCTGTGGCCGGCGTCACCAAGCAGTGCAACACGACCACGAACTAATTGCATAAATGGCTCTATATCATGAATTTCTATGCGATTTGTGGTGTCAGGGTTAATGGTGGAAATCAGTTTTTGCACCGGTTCTGCCCAGCCAGCAAAGTAACGGGTTAAATCGGCTTTTACTGTGCTGCGATCCTCCGGCAGTCCTTTTTCTAATGGCACATCAAAGAAGAAGTAAAAACGATTTCCCGCGACAGGCATCAGCGAAACTCGTTTGCCTTCTCCGACGAAAGTCGTCCACTGGTTGCCTGGTGCAATAGTTTCATCAATTTCGACCAGACCATTCCAGTTAACGTAACCGGCATAACGGCGCTCTGTCTGGTGGCCGAGCACATAGGGGCGAATCACCGAATGGGTGCCATCAGCGGCGATTAACACATCGCCAACGGCGACGTGGCCATCGTCAAAATATGCCCGCACGCCACCGTCAAACTCTTCGATACGCGCCACGCGCTTGCCAAACTGAATATCGGCACGCCCATAATTATCAATCAGCATGTCTTGCAGTTCAGCGCGCGCGACCGGATAGGGGCGCTCGCCAACACTTTGAATTAAAGGATCGAGACTAAAGCGCGTCATGGTTTGGCCGTGGACAAATTCTTTATAGGCCATAAATTCCATCGGCCCACCCAATTGCTGAAGCTGTTCTTTCATGCCGAGCCAGTTGAGGCACTTCACGCCATTTGGCCAAATCGAAATCGCCGCACCAACCGGTTTGATTTCTTTGACCGCTTCATAGACTTCCGTTGTAATGCCACATCTTTTCAGGGCAATTGCCGCCGAGAGTCCACCAATGCCGCCGCCAATTATGATCGCTTTCATCTGAGTCTCCTTTGGGTTACAAAGATGTTAAGCAATATCTATACCAGCATGTGAAGCAGCCCGGCAGCGGTTCGAGGCGAGCGTGAAACTGATTTGTGCATTGGTGGGGATTGTCTGTGGTGCAATCTATTTTTCTGCACCATTATTTTCCACAGATAAAAAGAAGGAGAGGGTGCGTGCGCGATTCTGATAACTGGCAAGACGACGTGATTAATATTGATGACCACATAACGCTTCATTCAATCAATGAACGTTATGTGGATGAGATTTTTGCTTTGGTGCAAAAGAACAAAGCCTGGTTACAAACAGCGATGGACTGGCCGCGGTTCGTGTTGTCAGTTGAGGACTCGCGCAAAATGGCGCAGGGCAACTATATCCTCCATCATCGTGGTTACGCGAAAATGTTCCTGATTTTCCAGGATAAAAAAATGGTGGGGGTGTTCTCTTTTAACCAGATAGAGCCGACCAATAAAACCGCCTATATCGGTTACTGGTTGGATAAGGATGCTCTGGGGGCGGGGATTATTTCGCGAGCGTTAGACACGGTCATTCATAAGTACGCTCGTGAAGGGTTGGTCCGCCGCTTTGTGATCAAGTGTATTGTCAGTAATGTCGCCAGTAATCAGGTGGCCTTGCGTAATGGTTTCGTGCTTGAAGGGCGCCTGAAACAAGCTGAGTTTTTAAATGGCGAGTTTCACGATCAGAACATTTATGCGCGGATAATTGGTTAACCCAACACTTCTTAAAACACGCCATAAAACGGTGAGCGAGTCACACGCTGCTCGCCGTTAATATCCTTAATGCCACGAATATGAATGAGCTCTCCGTCCAGGCCATCAATCGCCGCTTTATCGTAGATCTGCACATTATTCTCTATCAGAACATTGCCGGTGACGCGCGCCTGGCCGTAAATCTGCACCTGGTTATCTAATTGGATAGGGCCGCCAATGAGTGTTGCATCATCGAAGATATGCACATTGTGTTTTAGCAAACAATCGCCCTCAATAAGCGCATTGCCATAGACCTGCGAAGAGTAGCGGATAGTTGGGATCTGGTCCTCACCGCGCCCTGCTATAATCCGCGCATTATCAAAAACTCGAGCGCAGTCGCAGACCCAGATATTGTTCTCGTCATTGCCTTCAAGAATTGCCTGCCCGAATACTTCAGCGCGGTGTTCAATAAAGGCGTTATTCACCACCGCGTTCCCAAAGATCTGTGCCTGATGAACCACGCGGGATGCGTTTACCGTAGCGTTGCCATAAATTTGCAGCACTTTATCGTTGTCGGCGGTCAGTCCACGAACCGCAATCACCTGGCTGCCGTTAACAATGCGCGCGGCATCGTAAATACGGCATTCACCGCTAACCAGTGATTCTTTAACGATGCTTCTTCCGCTGATATGTGCCTTGTGGCAGAGGGTAGAATTACCATGAATTTGTGCATCATCATTAACACTTGAACCACCGTATACCTTGCACTCGCTGCCATAAATCCAGCAGTTCCCATGTTGGCTAAGGTTATCTTCGTTTTCAATCCAACCGCCCAGTTGCCCGGTTTTGATGTTACTGAAATCGCATAGGGCTATGACTTGCCAGAGTTTTACCTCCTGTTTTTTTCCATCGACCAGATAATCATGAAGCTGCCAATCGCCCGTTAACTGATACTTGTTCATCATTTTCGCCTTAGTGTTCTTTCTGTTTAAAACTTAGCAGGTAAATCCTCAGATGGCGTTCTTCGGTGCAATCACATAAAATGCATCTCAAATACATTTTAAGTTTTAAACGAAATGAATAAATCAGTAACGCGAACCATGCTTAATCTGCCAGCTGGGTACTTCGGTATGGTACTCGGGACCATCGGAATGGGTTTTGCCTGGCGCTATGCTGCCACGATTTGGCCAGTATCACCGGTGATTGGTGAAGCATTTGAGATCCTGGCGATTGTTATCTGGCTCGCTCTGGCGCTGGCTTTTATCGTGCGCCTGGTGAAATTCCCGCAAACGGTTATCGACGAGGTTCGACATCCGTTAAAGGGCAGTTTTGTGAGCCTTTTCCCTGCGACAACGATGTTAGTTTCCATCGCCATAGTACCGTTTATTCGACCGCTTGCCGTGGGCATGTTTGTTTTTGGTGCGACAGTGCAGTTAGCGTACGCCGCCTGGCAGAGTGCCGGGTTATGGCGTGGCAGCCACCCGCATACCGATACCACACCAGGGCTATATTTGCCGACTGTTGCCAATAATTTTATTAGCGCGATGGCCTGCGGCGCACTTGGCTTCCACGACCTCGGTATTTTGTTTTTCGGTGCGGGCGTATTTTCCTGGTTAAGCCTGGAACCGGCGATTTTGCATCGGTTACGCAGCGCTGGTGAGCTCCCGGAATCCACAAGAAGTTCACTTGGTATCCAACTCGCACCTGCTCTGGTTGCCTGCAATGCTTATTTAAGTGTTAACGGTGGGCAACCTGATTTCTTTGCCAAAATGCTGTTTGGCTACGGGCTGCTGCAATTACTGTTTATGTTGCGCCTGATGCCCTGGTATTTGATGCAGCCCTTCAATGCCTCGTTCTGGAGCTTCTCGTTCGGTATCTCAGCACTTGCAGCCACGGCGCTTCATCTGGGCATGGGAAGTAACGACGGGCTTTTTACTGCGCTTGCGGTACCGCTTTTTATCTTCACTAATTTCATTATTGGCCTGCTGCTGGTGCGCACAGTAATCCTGCTTTATCAGGGTAAATTACTGCTGCGTGCCGAACGGCCTGCAACAAGGAAAAACTAAATGCTTTCTGAAAATCATTACACCGAGAAATATGGCTTAACGGCAACCCATTCTGATGTGGTGAATGCGGCGACGATAGTACCGCCGGGTAAAACGTTGGATCTTGGCTGCGGTAGTGGGCGCAACAGCCTGTATCTGAATCAAAAAGGTTTTGATGTTACCGCCTGGGATAAAAACCAGATGAGCATCAGTAATGTGAACAGAATTATTGAGGCGGAAGGGCTAAAAAATATCACCACCGATGTTGTTGACCTCAACACATTAACTTTTGATGGCGAATACGATTTTATTCTTTCGACAGTGGTGATGATGTTTTTAGAACGCAACACGATCCCCGGTCTTATCGCTAATATGCAGCGCTGCACCAACTTGGGCGGCTATAACCTGATTGTTGCAGCGATGGATACCGAAGATTTCCCTTGCACCGTCGGTTTCCCATTTGCCTTTACAGAAGGTGAGTTGCGTAATTATTACGCCGGTTGGGAATTGATTAAATACAATGAAGACGTCGGCCAGTTACATAAAACCGACGCTGAAGGTAACCGTATTAAATTGCGCTTCGCGACTATACTGGCACGTAAAATTTAAGCAGCAGGCCAGGCGCGGTTTTGCAACACCACGCGGTAACCATCGTTATCGACAAACGTGCGCCCGGCGATATCCCAGTACGGATTAAAACTGTTAATGGTTAAAAAGCCTGCATTCAGCATTTGCTGGCAGGTTTTTTGCCATTGAATGTTATCTGGATAGTACAACACTAACAGGTCATCAACCGTTGCGGCAGGTTCTACCGGGTGGCGGTGGCAAATAGTAAACTCCAGATGCCAGCTTAAATCATCACGCCCCAGCATCACTCCGCTAAAACCATCGTGTTCGCTAAAATTCCCGAGTTCCTGCAAATCTAATCCCTGGCAATACATCTCTTTGCTTTGAGCAAGATCGGTCACCGGACGAGCAATACGCAGATGCGGAATCATAATCACTCCATATTTTTTATGTATGCAAGGTTATCTTATATACGAAAAACTATATGATTTGAGCTAAATAATAAGCATGTTAAGAAGAAATTTCGCGCATGTTATCTGAGTTTTGAAAAATAGCATTTATAACTTCATGCGTATTCCAATTTTTTTGCTATAACTGAAAGGCTTACATGCAATTTACAGGGATAAAATATGCGCACTTCTTTATGTGTTAAAGCCGCCTGTCTAACAGGCTTATTAGCCTTGGCCGGCTGTTCCTCGTCTGTAACCGCTCCAGAGAAATATTCCGGTTTTTTAAAAAATTATTCCGGTCTTCAGGAAACAAAATCACCATCTGGAAAAACCATTTTACGTTGGGTTGATCCAGGATTTAAAAGCAGCAACTACGACAAGCTTATCTACAATCCGTTGACGTACTATCCGGTGCCGAAACCGACTACCCAACTGGGTGCTCAGACACTGGATAAAATTCTTGTGTACGCTAATCAACAGTTGAAAGCGAGTGCCGAGAAGCGTATCCAACTGGTCAGCAAGCCTGGTCCGCGTACTTTGATTTTCCATGGTGCAATTACGGGCGTAGACAGCAGCAAACAAGGTTTGCAGTTCTATGAAGTGATTCCAGTGGCAATGATTGTTGCGGGTACTGAAGCGGCAACCGGCCACCGTACGATGGAAACAAATCTTTATTTTGAAGGGGAACTTGTTGACTCCTCAACTAACAAAGTCGTGATGAAAGTCGTTCGTAAAGGTGAAGGTAAAACGGTAAGTAATGAAAATACACCGATTACCGTAGATTCGTTGAAATCAGTGATTGATGACATGGCGACAGACGCATCCATGTTTGAAGTCAAATAACACGCTATTACACAGAAAAAGGGAGCTATGCTCCCTTTTTTACCTCTTATGCTGCCCGCTTGCGCCAGGGGAGTGCAGTAAACATCCCCGGTTTTGAAAACATCACCAGATTGCCCAGCAAGATCATGATAAGCCCGATAATGGCATTGCTATGCCAGACATACCCCTCATAAATCGTTGAGAGACTGAGCGCCACCAGAGGGAAAAGCAACGTGCTATAAGCTGCCTGGCTTGCACCGATACGCCCAACCAGGGTGAAATATGCACCAAAGGCGATAACCGAACCGAAGATTGCCAGATAGAACAGCGATCCGAGATAGCGCAGCGTAAATTCTGGCATAAACGAATCACCACGCACCAATGCCAGTACACCCATAATGATGGTGCCGTAAAACATGGCATAAGTGTTGGTGGAAAGCGTCTCTAGTCCACGACGCTGGTGGCGGGTACTGATCATATTGCCGAGTGAGAACCCGTAAGTGCCCAGTGCGCTCAAGCCGATTCCCAACAGTAGAGAAGGGGCAAGTTGTGTCGCGACCAAATCATGCCAGAACAGCGCAACAACCCCGGCAATGCCAAGTACTGCGGCCGGTAGCAAATTTTTGTGTGGGCGCTGACGGAAGAAAACCATGCTGTTAACCGCATTAAACAACACGGCCATAGAGAATATCACCGACTCCAACCCCGAGCTGATATATGTCGCGGCATGATAAAAACAGAAGAAGTTAAAACCAAAAACACATCCGCCTTGTAGCATGCAGAACAGATGGTCACGTAAGCTGATACGGCGTAAACGTCCCAACGCCAACAGCACCACCAACATCACGATAGCTGCTACGGCAAAACGCCAGAAAATAGATACTGGCACCGACACCACACCTTGCTGCATGTAAATTGCAAGCCAGGTTGTCCCCCAAATCACCACCACCGAAATATAAAGCAATGCATTCATTTTGTTATCTCCCCAACTGGTTAACGGGAGTATCCGGAAATTTACCGCTCGTTGCTTTCACCAGCTTGCGTGGCTTGCATATTCTTGCGGTTTTATTTGCAGAGTAGATTGTTAATGGCTGGTAACGAGTGCTGGCACTACATACACTGTCAGTCCCGAACTTTGATGGTAATAAGTTATGAACCTGCCGTATCACGCATTCGAAAATCTTCGCCAGCATAATGCCGTGCTGGAAGATAACGTGCAGCTGGGTTCCGGGATTCAATTGTCGGCCTGGTCAAATAGTCTCGACCGTGTGACGCAATGTAGCGATCACCATACGTTAAGCATGTATGTGAATGAAGGTTATGAAACCTACCAAAAAACCCATTCAGGTTGGAAAAATGGCGGTGGACCAGACCGATTCTGTCTGATGCCGAAAGATGGAGAAACCACCTGGGATATTCGCAACCATTTTTCATTTGTGCATCTGTATTGCACAGATGAACATTTGCGTCATATTGCGGAGCAGATCTGGGATCGCAGCCCGGCAGCACTTCAGCTTGATGAGAAAATCTTCAGCGAGGATCCGCGTATTACTCAGTTGTATCGCCACTTTCTACTCAGCAGTGACTGGCAACAGCAGGCGAACCATTTGATGTTGAGCACAGCATCTACATTGCTGTTGACCCACCTGGTGCAGACCTACAGCAACGTACAGTGGCGTTTACCCAATGTGCGTGGAGGCCTTGCACCCGCGGTGTTGCGAAATATTCAGGCATATATTGAACAGCACCTTAGTGAGCCATTAACACTGACTGAACTGGCACAGGAAGCAGGGCTCAGCGAGTTTCATTTTGCGCGTATGTTTAAGCAATCAACTCAGCTCGCACCACATCAATATGTGATGCAAAGGCGCATGTTACGCGCCGAGGCATTAGTGAAAAACAGCCCGTTATCGCTGACGGATATTGCGATGGCCTGCGGGTTTAGCTCCGCAAGCCATTTCAGTAATCGTTTTAAAGCGACAACAGGCGTGACACCGTCACAGCTTCGCGCGGCGGGTAAATGAGAACAACGCGTAACATATCCCGCCAGCCACCAGCCCCCAAAAAGCAGAACCAATCCCCAGCAAACTGACGCCAGATGCGGTGACCAGAAACGTGACGATAGCCGCATCACGCTCACGCTCGTGGTTTAATGCCTGATACAAACTTCCTGCAATGGTACTCAGCAACGCCAGACCTGCCAGCGTATGGATATAGGCAACAGGCAGAGCGGTGAGTAACGTGGTAATTGAGCCGCCAAAAATACCGGCAAGCAAATAAAACGCGCCAGCCGCAGCGGCAGCAAGCCAGCGCTTCGATGGATCCGGATGCGCTTCAGAACTCTGGCAAATAGCGGCAGTGATCGCCGCAAAACAAATAGAAAACACACCAAAAGGTGCCAATAGCAGAGCAATCGCCGCGGTGACAACAATTAATGGTGATACTGGGATCTCATAGCCCGAGGCTTTTAGTGTGGCAACGCCAGGTGCGTTTTGTGACGCCATGGTCACCAGGAAGAAAGGGATACCGATGCCTAGCAGGCTCGATAGTGAAAAGTGTGGCGTGGTAAATTCTGGCATAACCATTGCGACCGGTACGCTGCCGTTTTGCAGGTTTCCACTCATGACACACACCAACAGGCCGACAATCATTGCTACCACAACGGCATAACGTGGAGCCCAGGTTTTTGCCAGTAACCAGCCGAGCAACATACTGGCACAGAGTAAGAAATTCCCCTGCAAAGAAGTAAATGCATCCAGGCCAAAGCGCAGCAGAATACCTGCCAGCATTGCAGCGGAAAGTGTTGAAGGGATAAGGCGCATCAAACGGGCGAAGAGGCCGGTCACACCGCACAGCAGAATTAAAAATGAGGCGAAAATAAACACGCCGATAGCTTCATTGAGCGAATGGCCTGGCAAACTGGTCGCGAGCAGCGCCGCACCGGAAGTGGACCAGGCGGTGAGAATCGGTGTGCGATACCAAACGGTTAGCACGAGAGTACTGATCCCCATGCCTATCCCAAGCATTGTCAGCCAACCCGCGATTTGCAGCGTGTTAGCACCGGCCGCTTCCGCAGCTTGCCAGATAATAGCCGCCGAACTGGCATAACCAACTAAAACAGCAACGAACCCGGCCAGAATCGTGGGCAATGGAATGGATATTGTGCGCATTTTTTCCCTTTATGGTTATAGCGTCGTCGAACTATAACATCACAAATCATTAACAACAGGCGTGATGATGTTGAAAACTCTGCAAGTTCACTTTCATGAAATGTTTTGTGAGGGCCAGAACAGGGGATTGCTCTCCGTGCGAAGAGCAATAAAAACCTTATGCGAATTCGCTACTGGATTCTTCTGCAATGGCGGTGCTGAGATAAGCAAACGCGTTTGCGCGCTCCAGAGGGCGCGAGAAGTAGTAACCCTGCATATAAGGGATGCCACATTTCTCAAGTAACTGGCGTTGTTTTTCCGTTTCCACGCCTTCTGCGATCACACTGAAGTTGAGGCTGTTAGACATATTCATCATCGCCTGAACAATAGACAGGCCTTTTTGTTCGATATGCTGAATAAACGAACGGTCAATTTTGATGTAATCAATATTCATATTCTGGATAACTGACAAACTAGAGTAGCCCGTCCCAAAATCATCTACTGAGAATTTCACGCCACATTGTTGTAACTGACTGACCTTCTCATTAATCATCATCTGTTCAGACTGGAAGAGTGATTCAGTGACTTCCAGATGCAGTAAATGCCCCGGTATTGCATAGCGCTCAATAACCCGATTGACGTTATTGACGAACCCTTTGTCGTAAAACTGAATCAACGAGATATTCACGCACATGCAGATTTCCGCATTTGTTTTATGCATTTTCGCCAGTGTTTTACAGGCCTCTTCCAGCACCCAACTTCCCACTTGAACAATACGGCCGCTTTGTTCCATTAATGGGATAAATTCAACTGGCGAGATCTCCTGCTCCTGATAACGCCAGCGCATCAAGGCTTCAAAACTAACTATCTGGCCGGTGGCGTCGACAATCGGTTGATATACAAGACGGAACTCATCGCGCTCCAGAGCACCTTTTAGTGCTTCATTGAGCGTCATCTTGCGGCGCAGATTGTGTTCGAGTTCGAGGTTATAGAAAGCAAAACGTTCAGGATATTTGCCTTTTTGCGAATACATGGCGATATCCGCAAGTTGAATCAGTCGCGTAATTGAAAAGTCATGCTCAGGACAAACTGAAATACCGATGGTTGCATTCAGGGCAATGGTTTGGTCATCAAGACGGATCGGTAGGGAGAGGCTGGCGATGATATTTTCAGCAAGTTCACTGGTAATAGCATGCGAACTTTCCTTAACCAACAGAATAAATTCATCACCACCCCAACGGCACATAAAGTTAACGTCACCGATAAAGCTCTTAAGTCTGGTACTTAATGCAATCAGTACTTTGTCGCCGACATTGTGACCGAGCGTATCATTAATATTTTTAAAACCATCGAGGTCGATAAAGAAGATGGAGAAGCCCGCTATATGGTTCTGCTCAAATTCGCGCTCAATCCCTTCTACTGCCGATAAAAAAGCAGTGCGGTTATAGAGACCCGTGAGGGAGTCTATATTTGAGATAACATAAACTTCCTGTGTTCTTTCTCGGATGGTCTCTTCCATGCTGGAAACAAGTTTTTTGTTTCGGTAACGTAACAAGATTGCTTCTTTAATATAATTGGCTGAGCGTGCAGAAGAGATAATCATGATTAAAGTAAAACAGATGCCCAGCCCGCCGAGATTAATTTTATATTGTTCTGGCTGCAGCATTAGCAATACAGACATCGGCATTAAAATAATAATGTTATAGAGCGCGGATAGCAGAAAACTTGCAGAGAGAATACTTGTCGCTCCCCCCGCCATGGCGGCAAGTATCACATTTGTAGAGCTAAGTTCTTCAACGGTAAATTGCGGGTAGAAAGTGACCGCATAGACGCTCCACAACATGGCAGTTATTAAACAGCCGATTGAAAAGCGCACCACCCAGTCCTTTCGGTCTTTAGATTTGGCGTCACTTTTTATCCACATATGGGTATCAATGAGTCGAATGGCCAGAACCAGAGTCATGAACAGCCACCAGGTCATTTTGGCGTAGAAATTATTATTGTCGATAAAAGTGAAGGCAAGAGTGGTAGACGCAATAAAAGTAATCAGAATGCCGGGTAATGAGTTGTTGTATAACAGCTTAACGCCTTCTGACTTATAAAGTCTTGAATGTTCTATGTTTATGGTCATTTCCCATCATCTTAACTGAGTCATTTAACTAGCTCCCACTTTAATAGGTCTAATATGATCACTCTTTGTAATTATTCCAGCGGAAGTATAAATTAAAACATTTCGTAATACACCGTCTTTAGCTACCGCCAGCATTACTACCGGCCTATGTTGTTACGCCGTTTCATATGTGTTGGAAATTAATAAATTGAAGGTTGCTGGAGGTTTAGTTTGCTCTTACCTTTGCAGATCTATGCTTACGCGACCAATCTGACTACAATACCCGCCTTTCGCCCATAACATAGAAACAGACCCACTATGCGCCTGCACGCCAATCATCTTGAATTACTCAGCCCAGCTCGTGACACCTCCATCGCCCGCGAAGCCATTCTGCATGGCGCGGATGCGGTCTACATTGGTGGGCCTGGCTTTGGCGCTCGCCATAATGCCGGCAACAGCCTGCAAGACCTTGCTGAACTGGTGCCGTTTGCTCACCGTTATGGGGCGAAGATTTTTGTTACGCTGAACACCATTTTGCATGACAACGAACTGGAACCTGCACGTCGAATGATCCACGACCTGTATCAGGTAGGCGTGGATGCGCTAATTGTGCAGGATATGGGCGTGCTGGAAATGGATCTGCCGCCGATTGAGATTCATGCCAGTACTCAGTGTGATATTCGCAGCGTAGAAAAAGCGAAATTCCTCTCCGATGCAGGCTTCTCGCAAATCGTTCTGGCTCGTGAACTGAACCTCAATCAAATTCGTGCAATTCATGAAAATGTTGATGCCACAATTGAGTTCTTTATTCACGGTGCGTTATGTGTGGCCTATTCGGGGCAATGTAATATTTCCCACGCCCAGACCGGGCGTAGTGCAAACCGCGGTGATTGCTCCCAGGCTTGCCGTTTGCCGTACACCCTGAAAGATGATCAGGGCCGTGTAGTGGCTTATGAAAAACATCTGTTATCGATGAAAGATAACGATCAAAGCGCCAACCTTGCAGCACTGGTAGATGCGGGTGTGCGTTCCTTCAAAATTGAAGGGCGCTACAAAGATATGAGCTATGTGAAAAATATCACCGCTTATTATCGCCAGTTGCTGGATGAATTAATGGAGCAGCGCACTGATTTGGTTCGTGCTTCCTCTGGCAAAACTTCGCATTTCTTTATCCCTTCACCGGATAAAACCTTCCACCGTGGTAGCACAGACTACTTCGTTAATGAGCGCAAAATCGATATCGGCGCGTTTGATTCACCAAAATATATCGGCTTACCGGTAGGTGAAGTCCTGAAGGTGGGCAAAGACTTCCTGGATGTCAGTGTTACCGATACGCTGACCAATGGTGACGGTCTGAATGTGTTGATCAAGCGTGATATCGTTGGCTTCCGCGCTAATACGGTAGAAAAAACGGGTAAAAATCAGTATCGCGTCTGGCCAAATGAGATGCCGGAAACGCTGAAAAATGTGCGTCCGAACCACCCACTAAACCGTAATCTTGATCATAACTGGCAGCAGGCTTTGACGAAAACGTCCAGCGAACGCCGTATAGCAGTGGATTTGGAACTGGGTGGTTGGGAAGAACAGCTGATTTTGACCCTCACCAGCGAAGAGGGGGTCAGTGTAACTAAAACACTGGAAGGGCAGTTCGAAGTGGCGAACAACCCGGAAAAAGCTTACTCAAACCTGCGTGATGGCCTGACGAAACTGGGTCAAACCCTGTATCAGGCGCGAAAAGTGGATTTGAAGCTTCCAGCACCTTTATTCGTGCCAAACAGCCAGTTGAATCAACTGCGCCGTGAAGCTATCGACGAGCTAACCGAAGCGCGTTTGCAGCAATATCAACGTGGCACCCGCAAACCTGTTAGCGTCCCGCCTCCGGTTTATCCGGAAGAGCATCTGACGTTTCTCGCCAACGTTTACAACCATAAAGCGCGTGAGTTTTATCAGCGTTATGGCGTGAAACTGATTGATGCCGCTTATGAAGCCCATGAAGAGAAGGGTGAAGTTCCGGTGATGATCACCAAACACTGTCTGCGTTTTGCCTTTAACCTGTGCCCGAAACAGGCGAAGGGTTCAGTAAAAAGCTGGAAAGCTTCGCCAATGCAGCTGGTGCATCAGGATGAAGTGCTGACGCTGAAATTTGACTGCAAACCGTGCGAGATGCACGTTATCGGCAAGATGAAGAACCACATCCTCAAGATGCCATTACCGGGTAGCGATGTTGTAGCGTCCATCAGCCCGGACGAATTGTTGAAGACGATGCCGAAGCGGAAATAATCTTCGGTTGTTAGATGACGCTGCGCTTATTCGACCTACAAGACTGATTTGAAAAATGGTTTTGTAGGTCTGGTAAGCGCCGCCTGACATCGTTTAAGGATTCTGCGCCCGCAACTGATCAATCATCCATCTTCCCGCAGGGCCTGGCGGCGTTTTATTTGACCACAAAACATCCACATCAATGCGCTGGGGCCACCCAGCAATGGGTAACTCCTGCAAGACACCGTGACCAAATTGCTCCACCAACCAGCGTGGCAAAATCCCCCAGCCAAACCCTTGCTCTGCCATTTCCAATAGCATTAATAACGATGGCGATGACCACATCGGTCCACCGCTTTTATTGCGGGTCGGATCGGTAAAGGTGCTCAAACAAAGCTGGCGTTCAGTCTGTAGCATATCCATTTCAATCGCAGGCAGACGAGCCAACTCATGCTTGCGGTGAATAAAAATCGCCATCTCCGCACCGACCTGCAGACGCGCCACCGTAACATCCACCGGGTAGCGAGGCTGCACACGCAACACACCGACATGCGCACGGCCAATTTGTATCAGGTCGATGACATCTTCATCCTCAGCAATCAGACATTCGAATTCGATATCGGGAAAGCGTTGTGAAAAACGCTGGAGAATCGATTCGTGATGTGAAGTTTGCCAGACATCAGAGAGCACAAAACTCAGGCGTGGCTCAACATTGCCGGCAAGGCGTACCGAAACTTCATCCAGCCTTTCGCTTGCCGCAAGTATCGACTGAATATAGGGCAAAACGTGTTTTCCCTGGTCAGTCAATACGGGTTGGCGGCTCTGGCGGTCAAACAAGGTCACGCCCAGGTCGGCTTCTAAATTTGCAATCGCGCTGCTTATGGTTGACTGGCTTTTCTTTAGTTTCCTCGCAGCCGCAGAAAACGAGCCGGTTTCAACCGCTTGCAGAAAGGCCTCAAGAGATTCGGGAGAATACTTCATCTTCTATCGCTTTTATCGATGGCTATTAACTTAATTCTATCAGTAATAGCGATAATAATACGCCGCAGAGCCATATTGCTTTTATATCGTCTGGAGTGAGTTATGCAGTCTCAAAATAGAACATTTGCCGAACGCATCCTGCATGCGGTGGGTTTTGAAGTTATCGCGATTGCGATTTGTGCGCCTTTAGCCGCGTGGATTATGGATAAGCCACTGTTTCAGATGGGCGCGCTGGCTATCATGCTGTCGACCGTTGCGATGGTATGGAACATTATTTATAACGCTGGGTTCGATAAAATTTTCCCGATGGGCCAAAAACGCCGCTTGCCACTGCGTGTCGCTCATGCGCTGGGCTTTGAAGGGGGCTTTATCCTGATTGGCTTGCCATTGGCGGCCTGGATGCTGGATATTTCTCTATTGCAGGCGTTTATGGTCGAGATCGGGTTCTTCCTGTTCTTCCTGCCGTATACCGTGATTTATAACTGGATGTACGACACGCTGCGTGCTCGCTGGATTCAGTGCCCGGCTTCTTCTACAAAATAGTCCAAATGGTGGGGGCGTTTGCGCTTACGCACCCTTGCATATTTTCCGCTTACATTTAGAACACATCCCCTGAGTCATTTGAGTTGCCTCCCGGCGGCTTAAATGGTTCAGGGGGTTTTTGCAGGATTGTGCAATCATCTAACAGCATTGCGCTACAGGAAATACACCGTCTCAGATGACACTGAACCGGTCAAACATACCTGGAGCGCATCATGAAAACTATCAATCACATCTATATCAATGGCCAGTTTGTTATCCCCCATGGCAATGAGCTGTTCGATCTTGTTAACCCAACTACCGAAGAAACCGTTGCGCAAGTGCAACTGGCAGATGTTGAAGATACTCGCCTGGCGATTGCTGCTGCAAAAGCGGCATTCCCAATGATGCGCAGCTCTTCCCGCGAACAGCGTATGGACTGGCTGCAACAACTGCATGACGCCGTAAAATCCCGCGAAGTTGAGCTGATTGATACCATGGTGGAAGAGTACGGCTGTATGCCTGTGTTTGCTCAGGGTACCGTGAATCATGCCATCGATAGCTTTATGCAAATGCGCGATGTGCTGGCTAGATTCCCCTTCGAAACACGCGTTGGTAATGCTCGTGTGATCATGGAGCCTTTGGGTGTGGTGGGGCTGATTACACCGTGGAATGGTAATTATGGTTTTATTGCCTCTAAGCTTGCGACGGTAATTGCTTCTGGCTCAACGGCGGTGATTAAACCCAGCGAGCTAAGTGCCCGCCAGACGGCATTAATTACTGAATGTCTACATGCTGCAGGTCTGCCGAATGGGGTGATTAATATTGTTACCGGGCGTGGGGATGTTGTTGGTGCTGAAATTACCCGCCATCCTGATATCGCAAAAATCTCGTTTACGGGTTCTACCGCCGTGGGAAAAACCATTGCCCGTGGTGCGGTGGATACGCTCAAGCGCGTGACGCTCGAACTGGGCGGGAAGTCTGCCAACGTGCTGCTTGATGATGTCTCTCTTGAAGAAGCCATTCCACTGGCGTTGCAGGTGATGTCCTGGAACAGCGGCCAGGCGTGTATTGCTGGTACACGTTTGTTAGTCCATGAAAACCGCCTCGAGGAAGTGAAAGCACAGTTACGCCAGGACATATCTTTACTGGAACCTGGTAAGAATGTTGGAACAGCGGTGACGGCACAGCAATATGAGCGCGTGCAAGCATACATCCGTAAAGGAATTGAAGAGGGTGCTGAATTACTCTGTGGGGGTGAAGGCCGCCCGCAAGGTTTTGAGCGTGGTTACTATGTGAAGCCGACTGTTTTTGTGAATGTTCGTAACGATATGACTATTGCCCAACAAGAAATTTTTGGCCCGGTGCTGTCGGTGATTACCTATAAAGATGACGCAGAAGCTATCGCGATCGCCAACGATACTTTGTACGGATTACAGGCATATGTGAGTGGTAAAGATGTGCAACGTACACAGGCGATCGCAAGCCAACTTATCGCCGGACGAGTGTTCGTCAACGGAGTTTATAATGAGCCACAAGTACCATTTGGTGGTTTTAAACAGTCGGGGATTGGACGAGAATTTGGTACTTTCGGGCTGGAAGGGTATCTTGAACCAAAAGCCATAATGGGGCAGTGAAATGCCGGAAAGAGAAAACATTTTGCGGCCTGATGGCCGCATTTTAGCTGAGCTTTGTCAAAACGTGGAGCGGCATTACCAATGTGCGGAAACGTCTGAGATGGAGCTGCAAACCGCAGTGCCCTGGCTTCGATTTATCCGCGTATCTGAACCGACGCTGTTTAATCGAGGCATGCTGGAACCGTCGATGTGTATGCTCCTTCAGGGGCGTAAAAAAATGCTTATTGGTGACAACGTCACGGAATATGGCCCCGGGAATTACTCAATGGCGGCGGTAGACATGCCCGTTTCCGGCCAGGTGACCCAGGCCACTGTGTCTGAGCCTTATTATGGCGTGCGCATTGACCTCAATAGCCGGGAAATTGCCGATTTAATCGTCTCATTGCAAATTAAGCTGCCCGAAAAACAAGGTGAAAGTGTCAAACCTGGTGCCTGGATATCCAGTGCTGATGACGCGTTGCAGGATGCTTTTTTACGGCTGGTGAAAGTGCTGGATACCCCTGATGATTTACTGGTGATGTCCAAACTTATTAAACAGGAAATTCTTTATCGTCTGGTGACGTCGCCATCAGGTGCGACGTTCTGGAAACAGACGCTCTCCTGGAATCAGGGGAAAGGCGTGGGTGAGGCTCTGGCGTGGATTAAGCGCCATTTCGCCGAGCCGCTAAAAATTGATGAGCTGGCAAAGCGTGTCGGTATGAGCACTTCAAGCCTGCATCATCGCTTTAAAGCCCTGACTGTGATGAGCCCGTTGCAATATCAAAAGCAGATCCGTCTGCTCGAAGCACGGCGGTTATTACTCAGTGGAGGCCAGGATGTAGCGAACATCGCCTGGCAAGTAGGCTATGAATCCCCATCGCAGTTTAACCGTGAGTACCGTCGTTCGTTTGGCGCAGCGCCGTTGCAGGATGTCGAAACGCTACGTCAGATGGGCGTTACGCTTTAGTTTTTCTTGCCACAATAAACAGGCGAGGGAACAGCATTAACACATTACCATCGTGTCGCGGCGGGTACGCCTGTTGCAAAAGCGTGTGATAACGCTCCAGAAACGCCTGTTGTTGAATGTTGTCCAGGCTTGCGAGATAAGGCCTTAAACCGGTAGAACTTAGCCATTCAATAATCGCCTGTGCTGACGGCATCACATGGAAATAGGTGGTACGCCAGATATCCACCGTGCAACCCGATTGCGCCAGCAAATCGTAATACTGTTGTGCTGGGAGCAACGCTTCGCGCCCGGAGTCAGGGCTCCCCAATTGGGCGGCGACCTGGCGCATTAATGTATGCGTGGGCTCTTGCCAGTTATCCGGCATTTGCACCGCTAACACTCCATTTTCGGCAAGTTGCGCAGCCAGGTGGGGAAACAGCTCCGGGTGGTTACTTACCCACTGCAATGACGCATTTGCATAGATAACATCTTGTTTTACCGCAGGCGTCCAGGATGTCACATCAGCCTGTTCAAACTGGCAATTCGGCAGAGCAGCGCGCGCTTTTTCCAGCATCGCCGGAGAGCTATCGATACCGGTCACTGCGGCATTCGGGAAGGCCTGGTGCAGTAAAGCAGTACTGTTTCCCGGGCCGCATCCTAAATCTGCAATATGTTTTGCACCGGGGTGTTGAATACGTGCGGCGAGTTCTGCTGCCGGGCGCGTACGTTCTGCTGCAAACTGCAAGTAAAGCGCGGGGTTCCAGTCCTGCATAGGTTTCTCCGGTGGCTTAATTGCATTAAGCGTAGTGATGAATTAAGAAGTTGTGCATGGTTTAGAATCTGATTAATTACTGTAACGTAGTGGCTAAACTCAGGTAAGGAAAACCGCAATGAAAGTGACTCGCAAACAGGAAAAGGTCGTCAAGCGCACACTGGAGGGATGGCGTCAGGAAGGGGTGATTGATGCCGCAGAGCAACAGCGTCTGCAACAAAACCTCTCGGTTCAACTGTTCGACTGGCAACGAATGAGCCGCTATGCATTCTGGGTAGCGCTGGCCTGTTTCATTATTGCGATTGGCAGCCTGGTTGCTGATGAATATTTGATGGCGTTGCTGTTTAATTTTGGCTACCTCACGCGTGCTGTGATTCTGCTGCTTATCGCTATAGCGTTTTATGTCTGGGGATTTTATCGGCAGAAGAGGACGCCGGATAAACGCTACAGCAATGAAGCCATTCTTTTCTTAGGTGCATTATTTACCTCGTTATTTTTGTGGCAGCTCGGCATGGCGCTGGATAACGGCAGTGGGAATGTGGCCCCGCTATTTTTGCTCGGTTGCGCGATATATGGCGCTATTGGCTACCTGGGCCGTTCGGGGCTTATCTGGCTGTTTTGCCTGCTGGCGTTGGGGAGTTATTTCGGCACTTCGACAGGCTATTATTCCGGCTGGGGCGCTTATTGGCTCGGTATGAACTATCCCATTCGCTTTGTATTATTCGGTGGATTGTTACTTGCGGCATGTTATCTGCTTAAAAAACCTTTGCTGCAACGTAACCTGTTTGCGGTCAGCAAAGCGATGGGGCTGCTGTATCTGTTTATCGCTTTGTGGATTTTGTCGATCTTTGGGAATTACGATTTGGATATCTGGCAAAGTGTGCGCCAGATTGAGCTGCTGCACTGGTCATTGCTCTTTGCCCTGGCGGCAGGCGTATGTATCTGGATTAGCCTGAAAACTGATGATGGCATGCTGCGCGGATTCGGCCTGACGTTCCTCGGTATTAACCTCTACACCCGCTATTTCGAGATGTTCTGGGACGACACCAATAAAGTGATTTTCTTCCTGCTGCTTGCCATTTCGCTGGCTCTTGTCGGGCGCTACGCCGAGAAAATTTGGCGGCTCGGGGAGAAATGACATTCGCCGGGCGGGTCAATGCTGAAAACCCGCCAGCGAATGGCAAAGATTACTCAGATGTAAAAGTCAGATACCCGGCCACGCCACCGCCGCCATCTTTGGGATGATGGACGCCGTCCATTACCGTGACTTTCGGGAAGTCGAAAGGTGACACGCCTTCAATGCAGGCGACATTCACGCCATATTGCTCAGGGTTTGAGCGGCGCTGGTGAAAAGTATAAATCCCGCACACGGAACAGAAGAAATGCACCGCCGCTCCGGTGTTAAAACGATATTCGGTGAGTTTATCCTGGCCTTTAGTCATCTTAATCCCCGACAACGGAGCAGAAACAGCAACCGCGCCGCGCATTCGGCAAAATGAACAGTTACAGCGGCGGATAGTGTTAAAACCATCACTCAGTTCGACGGTAAAAGCGACAGCACCACAATGACATTGGGCAGAAACTTTTTGTTGCATAGCCACCTCAATCCAGATTTTTAATCCTCCTGAGTTTAGTGGTTAACTGAGGCTTGTCATTACGCTTAGGCTGTCTTTTCGCGTCATCTTTTGCGAGGATAGCGCGGAATTTACAGCTATCAACAAAAGGTAACGATATGGCTAAGCATCCAACGGGTAAATATTTGCGCGCCCCAATTACATCCAACGATAAAAATCTGCTGATTTACGTGGTGCGTGGCTCAAAAATTGACGATATGCCACCCGATGAAGATGAGGATTACCCAGGTGATATGCAGATGTTGATGCCGCAACTGTCTAAAGAGTTCGATGGCGAATTAAATATCGCACTTGAAGAGAGCCAGTCAGGTGATGTGATTGTCTTTATGTGTACGACGGATATGATTTTTGAGTACGGTTACTCGAAGATTAAAGCCATGCTCCGCGCTTAATTAACGCCTGTTTGAAAACTAAACCCCGGTACGATGACCGGGGTTTGTTCTATTAATGACCGTAAAAAATCTCGCCTTTCATAGCGCGTAAAATCTTCCCTTCAGCGTCGGTAATCAGCACGTAATTCCCGCCCATGTACGTCCAGTGGCTTCCTGCTACTGGTGCTGGCAGGTGCCTGATTTGCCAGGCATCAATCTGATAAGGCTTAGTACGGTATAAATCAGGCACGATGTCGCCAATTTTAAATGGCTTGTAATCGGCATGAAATTCCTGAATTTCAAACGAGGACGTTGGCTGTGGCGCGGCGGGTGCCGGTGCGGCAACCGGTGCATCAGCTGCCTGAGCAGTCATCGCCAATGGCAAAGAACCGGCCATCAGAGCCGCAGAAAAAACAAATACATTCAATTTACGCATATCTTCTCCAGATACCTTCATCTGCTAACTTTCAAATAATGCCGTTATCTCTATCACGTTGTTTCACTGGTGATAATCAATTTTTCGTTACTTGAAGTAAATGACTTGCGGTATGTGGCGGGTGTGGTGGAAAACTTAGCGCGGAAATGGTGGCGCAGAGTCGCCGCACTGCCAAACCCGACTCGCTCGGCAATTTCATCAATGGAGAGTGTGCTGCTTTCCAGTAAATCCCGACAGTGCGTCAGGCGCATATTCAGCAGCCAGCGTGCGGGCGTGGTGCCGGTTGTTGCGGCAAAACGGCGTAAAAATGTTCTCGGACTCATGCCGGTGAACGCCGCCAGCGATTCTACCGAGTGTTCATCAGCCAGATGAATTTGCAAATAATCGAACAGTGGGCTTAGACGCTTGCTTTCATAAGCAACCGGAATAGGTTGTTCGATAAACTGTGCCTGACCGCCAACGCGATGAGGGGGAACAACCAGGCGGCGCGCCACACTGTTTGCGGCAGCCTGGCCGTAATCACGCCGCACCAGGTGCAAACTCAAATCGATACCGGCGGCACTTCCGGCTGAGGTCAGCACCGATCCGTTATCGATATACAACACATCTGGCATCACCTGAATGGCAGGATACCGTTGCTGCAACTTTTCAGTGTAACGCCAGTGGGTTGAAGCTTGTAACCCATCGAGCAGGCCGCTGGCTGCCAGCACGAATACACCGGAGCATATCGACATGATCCGCGCTCCGCGTGCATGTGCAGTACGTAAAGCTTCACACAACTGTGGCGGAACCGGTTCGTCAGCACCTCGCCAGCCGGGCACAATAATCGTCCCTGCGTCCTCCAACAAAGAAAGACCGCCATCAACCGCCAGCCGGATACCGCCGGTCGCTCTAAGCTCGCCAGGTTCGATTCCTGCGACCGCAAATCGATACCAATTATCGCCCATTTCCGGGCGCGGCAGACCAAACACTTCAACCACGACACCGAATTCAAAGGTGCACAGGCCGTCATACGCCAAAGCGACAACAAGAGGATTTTGCATGAGTATTCCAGACGATTGTCATGATCTTCACGTTATCTGTCATTTCTGCCATACGTCAAGCCATACGCTGCGCTCTATAGTGAGATCTCACCACCATGAGGAGTGTTTATGAGTTACGTTACTGATTATCCAGCCGCTGCCCCAGAAATCGCCGCCGCTCATTTTCTACAGCGTTTGAACCTTGAAACAGACTGCGATGATGTTCACAGTGCCATAAAAGAAGGGGACGTAGATTTTGTTCTGCTGCATGTTGTGGGCTCGCCAGAAGCCTTTGCGCGTCGCCATATTCCAGGAGCATTGCATTTGCGCCATCGGGATATGACGGCCGAGCGCATGGCAGAATGGCCTACGGACACGCTATTTGTGGTTTATTGCGCGGGACCGCATTGTAACGGCGCTGACCGTGCCGCGTTAAAACTGGCACGTCTTGGCCGTCCGGTGAAAATTATGATTGGAGGATTAACCGGTTGGGCGGATGAAGGATTTAGCTTTGCCTGAGCTGTGAATTTGCTACCCGCAGGGCGCTAACAGGGTGTAATCTTTGGCTCAAATTTGTCATATCTAAAGGAAGTCACAATGTCGATTTACAGTGAAACCAATGCACAGTTCATCCTGGGTTTAAGTAACCTGTCTGCAATCCTTGAGAAAGCGGCTGGCTGGGCGAAAGAGAACGGTAAAACGGAAGAGAGCCTGCTTACGGCGTCGCTTGCAGAAGATATGTATCCGCTGGTGCGCCAGGTGCAGATTACAACCGATATGGCCAAACGTGCTGTTGCGCGTCTGGCAGGTGTTGATGCTCCGGTGATGGAAGATAACGAAACCACTATTGAACAGCTTCAAGCGCGTATTAAAGCGACCGTTGCTTTCATGAAAGGCATTAGCGATGAGCAACTTGCTGGTGACGACGAGCGCCCAATTGTCGTGATGGCACGTGAACACGAACTGCGTTTCACCGCTCGCGGCTATGTGTATAAATTCGCCACCCCGAACTTCTACTTCCATTTCACCACCGCTTACGACATCTTGCGCCAGGCGGGTGTGCCATTGGGCAAACGTGATTTCGTCGGCCCGATCTTCTAAATAATTGTGCGCCTGCTAACTTAGCTGATAATGGCGGTTCGGGCGCAACTTCTCAGGCAGTTCCTCACGCTCATCCATATCCTGTAAATCCCGCTCAATAGTGTTGCAAATGGCATCCAGCGGCAGGTCGTTGTCTTCTGTGCCAAACGGCTCTTCCAGCTCTTCAGCCAGCGTATCAAGCGAAATAAAGGTATAGGAAACAAATACCGACAAGAACGGTGTCATGTAGTGTAGGTCGGTGACCAACGCGAACGGCAGCATAATGCAAAACAGGTACACGGTACGATGCAAAATCAGCGTATAGGCGAATGGCAACGGTGTGTTGGCAATGCGCTCACAGCCCCCAGAAACCGCTGAAAGATCGTTCAGATGATGATTCAGACTGCTCCACACCACATCAGAAATCAGACCCTGTTTGCGTTTATCGGCGAGCCATTCGCCCATCAGCAATAGTATGCGGTTACAGGGCGCGTGGCTTTTCATCACCCACTGTAATTCATCGGCAGTTAAGAATTTTTTCAGCGTCTCTTCTACCGGGCGCTTACGCAATGTGAGCCTGAGCGCGTGGCAAAAAGCAATCTGCAAATTCACAAAAGACCTAATCTGACTGCAGTTTTCACCCAGCAGACTCTTAGTCTCGCGCAAAAACGAACGCTGAGTAATCGCCAGTTGCCCCCACAGCGTGCGAGCTTCGTTAAAGCGGGCGTAACAGACGCTGTTTCTGAATCCGAGAAAAATAGCTATCGCCACACCAAGAATACTAAAGGGTGCGATGGTGAGTTTTATACCCAGCGTTTCATACCATGGCAGGAAGAAGATAACGCTTATCGAGAGCGCAACATTCAACAACAGACGTGAGTAGATTTTTTGTAGAACCGAACCGTGCCAGACGAATAGGCGGATAAACCAGTGTTGCTGCGGGCGAACAATCATATTGGGAGGCTCAAAAACAGGACGTCATATTTAACGGCAAACTGTGATGTAGATCAACTTGCAATTTACAGGGTTTTAACAACATGAATTATTTTCAATAACCATGAAAGATCTTCGTTTGTCCTCATGTTCGTCATCTGCCATTCTCAATTACACAAATAGCCGTCCAGATGGCTAAATATTCAAATAATGAATTATCACCTTGCTAAATTAATTAGCCGGGTTAGCGGAGAAAACACATGCCACAGACCACACCACATCGCGCTCCATTCCGTGCCGACATTGTCGGTAGTTTCTTACGTCCAGCCACTATCAAAAATGCCCGTCAGGCGTTTGCTGAAGGTGAAATCGACGCCAGCCAGTTGCGCAAAGTTGAAGATGATGCGATTCGTGCTTCGGTCGAGCAGCAGTGCGCTTGCGGCCTGCACGTGGTGACTGATGGTGAGTTCCGTCGGGCGTGGTGGCATTTTGATTTCTTCGACGGCCTGCAAGGTGTGGAACGCTACGAATCAGAACAGGGCATTCAGTTTAATGGGGTACAGACCAAAGCACACAGCGTGCGTGTGGTGGGTAAACTTGGGTTTGGTTCGCACCCAATGCTGGAAGATTTTCGCTATCTGAAAAGCATCAGCGGCAACGCGGTGCCAAAAATGACCATTCCAAGCCCAAGCGTGTTGCATTTCCGTGGTGGCCGCAATGCTATCGACAGTAATGTGTACCCTGATTTAAAAGAGTATTTTGACGATCTTGCAACGACCTGGCGCGATGCCATTCAGGCGTTTTATGCAGCAGGTTGCCGTTATCTGCAACTTGATGACACCGTTTGGGCTTATCTGTGCTCCGATGCACAACGTAAAGAGATCCGCGAGCGTGGTGATGATCCAGACCAACTGGCGAAAATCTATGCTCAGGTGCTGAATAAAGCGCTGGAAGGCAAGCCGGACGATTTGGTTATCGGCCTGCATGTTTGCCGCGGTAACTTCCGTTCAACCTGGATTTCTGAGGGGGGTTACGAGCCAGTTGCTGAAGTGTTGTTCGGCAGTGTCAATGTGGATGCCTTCTTCCTTGAATACGATAACGACCGTTCCGGTGATTTTGCGCCGCTGCGCTTTGTGCGCCCGGGTCATCAGCAGGTAGTTTTAGGGCTTATCACCACAAAAAATGGTGAGCTGGAAAACCCTGAGTTGATTGAACAACGAATTAACGAAGCCGCGCAATATGTTGATATCAACCAAATCTGCCTCAGCCCGCAGTGTGGCTTTGCCTCAACAGAGGAGGGTAATAGCCTTACGCCCGAGCAGCAGTGGGATAAAGTCCGCCTGGTGACGGAGCTTGCTGAAAAGGTTTGGTAACGAGCAAGCCGATTGTTCACGGACCCAGAGACATCCAGGGTGGATAGTCCAGGCCATGGTAGAGAAGTGTTCGGACACATGGTGAGCAATTTTTAACATCCTTTACCCATCATGATCGGCCTGTTTTTCAGGTCGATCATGCCCGCTCTTGTGCTGTACTAACGCACTTCATATTGTCCCCATCCAGCTTCCTTCTGCCGATATGCTCGCGGATAAACGCCTTTAGCTACACGTCCCTAATACTGAGTTTCCCACTGATATCCACTTTCCTGACCATCCCCCTGGATCGTACTTTGCCGCCAACCGTACTTTGCAAAAGATCGCTCCAATCCTCAAAAAAACCCTTGACCTTCCAACAGTGGTAAGTCGGCTAAATGGCTGAAGAGCTGTTTCGGCTCAGCAAAATTAACCGTCGATTCCCGTCTTAAAGGGCAAAATGATGAAAGCCAATTCCGTAATCTTAATGACTGCGACGATAAGCGTCGTGCTCGCTATCGCTGGGTGTAATGAGACGGCAACCGTTGCCGCTGCCGTAAAGCCGCCTGGTGTTCCGGTGGCTGAGGTGATAGTTCGCCCAGTGACGCCCTTTGTCGAACTCACCGGCTCGCTGACCGCCGTTAAGCGAGTAGAACTTCGCCCACGAGTTGCAGGCTATCTTCAGGCCGTGAGCGTACCCGAAGGAAGTGTTGTTGAAGCGGGCAGTGAACTGTTTCGTATTGACCCTCGAGTATTTCAGGCCCGAGTGAATGCTGAGAGGGCGCGCTTACGAGAGGCTGAAGCGGCATCAATGCTTGCGCAGACAGAATATACCCGAACCCAACGACTGTTCACCCAAAAAGTGGTTGCTCGCGAGCGTCTCGACAATGCAACTGCTTCGCTGAATATGGGTAAAGCCCAGGTTGATGCCGCAAAAGCAGCATTGGATGCAGCGCTACTGGACATGAGTTTCACGCGCGTCACTGCGCCAATTGGCGGGCGTGTTGGCCAGGTTCTCGTTACCGAGGGTAACTATGTCGCCAGTGGCGTAACGCCACTCACAACGATCGTCTCGATTAACCCACTTCATGTCTATTTCGATGTCGACGAGCGTACGTATTTGCAATCGCTCGCCGCAGGGCGAGTCAACGCTAGCTCGGACGGATCGCAGGCGGCAAAAGTCATGGTAGCTCTGCCCACCGATAAGACCTATTCGCGGCAAGGCCGTGTCGATTTTCTCTCCAACGCCGCCGATCGTGGCACGGGAACGGTGCGTATCCGTGCGGTTGTCGACAACCCTGATGGGCATTTGATGCCCGGTCTTTTTGCCAGGGTCAAACTGGAGACCGGCGTATCGCAATCCAGGGTGCTGATCTCAGATCAATCGATTGGCACCGACCAGGGCCGCCGCTACGTACTTGTTGTTGGCAAAGATGACAAGACGGAATACCGCCCCGTCGAGACTGGGCCGATGGTCGAGGGTTTACGAGTGATAGAGCAAGGTTTGCAGCCAGGCGAGCGCATCGTCGTTAAAGGGCTGGTACGTCCGGGTATGCAAGTCACGCCACAGACAGCAGCAATTGATGGCACGCCTGTTGTGGTCCCACCAGCATCAGGAGGCGCACAATGACTTTCCCTCGTTTTTTCATCGATCGCCCGATCTTTGCCATCGTCCTGTCGATTCTAATGGTGATCGCCGGAACCGTTGCCTTCTTCCAATTGCCACTTAGCGAATATCCAGCGGTGACGCCGCCGACCGTGCAAGTGACGGCTTCTTATCCTGGTGCCAATCCTAAGGTGATCGCTGAAACAGTGGCAGCACCACTTGAGCAGGCAATCACCGGGGTCGAGGGCATGCTGTATATGTCGTCACAATCGGCAACCGATGGTCGAATGATCCTGACGGTCACGTTTAAGCAGGGGACTGATGCCGATATGGCACAGATCCAGGTACAAAACCGAGTCTCGCGCGCGCTGCCGCGCCTGCCTGAGGAGGTACAGCGCCAGGGCGTCGTCACACAAAAAACCTCCCCGGACATCTTGATGGTGGTTCACCTGCTGTCGCCTGATAAACGTTACGATCCTCTCTATATTTCGAATTACGCTTACCTCCAGGTGCGCGATGAGCTGTCCCGCATTCCGGGGATCAGTGACGTCCTGGTTTGGGGGGCGGGTGAATACAGTATGCGGCTTTGGCTCGATCCAGACCTGATCGCCGCCAGAGGATTGACGGCGGGTGATGTTATCGCCGCAGTACGCGAGCAGAACGTACAGGTGGCGGCCGGTTCAGTCGGGCAGACTCCCAATTCCAATGCCGCATTTCAGGTGACGGTGAACACGCTCGGGCGCTTGACCGACGAGGAGCAGTTCGGTGACATCATTATTCGCACAGGGGACAACGGGCAGGTAACGCGTTTGCGCGATGTCGCTCGCATCGAGATGGGTGCCGATGCCTATGCGCTGCGCAGCCTGCTTGACGGTGAACCCGCAGTGGCTTTGCAAATCATTCAGAGCCCGGGTGCCAACGCGCTGGATGTTTCGCAAGCGGTGCGGACAACCATGCAGCGGTTGGAAGCTAACTTCCCGGAAGGGCTCAGTTCGCGCATCGCCTATGACCCCACGGTCTTTGTCAGTGCCTCACTTGAGTCAGTAGTCATCACCCTGTTGGAGGCAATCCTACTCGTCGTCATCGTGGTAGTCGTGTTCCTGCGCAACTGGCGGGCTTCTCTCATCCCCCTTTTGGCCGTGCCGGTATCGCTTATCGGCACTTTCGCCGTCATGCATCTGATGGGCTTCTCGCTCAACACCTTATCGTTATTTGGCCTGGTGCTTTCAATCGGGATCGTCGTAGACGATGCAATTGTCGTGGTCGAGAACGTCGAACGTCATATCGAAAATGGCGAGCCTCCTCCCCAGGCCGCAAAGCGCGCCATGGATGAGGTCACCGGTCCTATCATCGCGATCACATCGGTGCTCGCCGCCGTTTTCATCCCGACGGCGTTTCTCAGCGGTCTGCAGGGAGAGTTCTATCGCCAGTTCGCGCTTACTATTGCCATCTCGACCATTTTGTCGGCGATCAATTCACTCACCCTTAGCCCGGCGCTTGCCGCACTTTTGTTACGGCACCGCAAGGAAGGGGTCACACATGACCCTGGTAGCCTGAGGGGCCGCATTGATCGGTTGTTTAAGTTGCTTGGTCGGCCGTTCCAGCATGCACCGAATGCCTATGGCAACACGGTTCGCAAAGTTGTACGAGTCAGTGGTCTCGCGCTTTTGGTCTACGGTGGGCTGCTCGTGCTGACCTTCTTCGGGTTCAAGGCTGTCCCACCAGGCTTTGTGCCGATGCAGGATAAATATTATCTGGTTGGCATCGCACAGCTCCCTAACTCTGCATCGTTGGATCGCACCGACGCAGTGGTAAAGCAGATGTCGAAGCTTGCGCTTGATGAACCGGGTGTGGAGAGCGTCGTGGCATTCCCTGGGCTGTCGATTAACGGTTTCGTCAACGTCCCAAACGCTGCGGTCATGTTCGTAATGCTCGACCCATTCGAAGCGCGCACGACACCCAATCTTACCGCCACCGCGATAGCCGGGCGACTACAAGCGAAATTCGCCAGCATCCCTGATGGTTTCCTCGGGGTATTCCCACCGCCACCAGTGCCTGGCCTTGGTGCTACCGGGGGCTTCAAAATGCAAGTTGAGGACCGCAGCGGCGCCGGGTTTGATGCCCTGGTCCAGCAAACTCAGCTTCTGATGACGAAAGCCACCGAATCAGGGCAGGTTGCTGGATTGCTTACCAGCTTTGATGTCAATGCACCACAACTCGACGTGGTTATTGATCGTACCCAGGCCATGAGTCAGGGAGTGAGTCTGTCGGATATTTTCGAGTCGCTCCAGGTCTATCTCGGATCCCTTTATGTCAACGATTTCAACCGATTCGGTCGCACCTATAAAGTCACGGCTCAAGCCGATGCAGACTACCGCATGCAGGCCGAAGCCATCGGCCGTTTGCAAGTACGTAACGCGGCCGGAAACATGTTGCCTTTGTCCTCGTTTGTCACCGTCACGCCGGGTTCCGGTCCAGACCGTGTGATTCACTATAACGGCTATCCTTCGGCCGACATTTCGGGCGGCGCGATGATGGGCGTCAGTTCAGGACAGGCAGTTGCGGCTATGGAACGTATAGCGAAGGACGTTCTCCCTGAGGGCATGACCTTTGAATGGACTGACCTTACTTATCAGCAAAAGCTGGCCGGAGGTTCGGCGCTGTATATTTTCCTGCTCTGTGTACTGCTGGCTTATCTGATCCTCGCTGCGCAATACAACAGTTGGCTGTTGCCTTTGTCGGTTCTGCTGATCGTACCGATGTGTCTGTTGAGCGCGATTGTTGGCGTCTGGTTGGCAGGCGGTGACAACAACGTATTCGTCCAGATTGGGCTCATCGTGCTCGTCGGTTTGGCGGCCAAAAACGCCATTCTTATTGTTGAATTTGCGCGCAGCCTTGAAGGCGAAGGGGCAACGACGCTCGATGCGGTCATTGAGGCTTGTCGACTACGACTGCGGCCGATCCTGATGACGTCACTCGCCTTCATCGCCGGTGTCGTTCCGCTGGTATTGGCTAATGGTGCTGGGGCTGAGATGCGCCAGGCTATGGGCATCGCGGTATTCGCGGGCATGCTCGGCGTGACCCTGTTTGGATTGTTCCTGACACCGGTTTTCTATGTGGTTATGCGTGCTCTGGAAACCCGTTTCGAGCAGTACAGATCAAAGTCGAAGTCGCGCACAAGGAGGCTAAGTCATGAGAAGTCTTTCTAAAGCCGTTCTGCTTTCTCTGAGTACGCTCAGCCTGCTGACCGGATGCGTGACAGTTGGTCCCGATTACTCAATACCTTCCTCCCCGTTACCCGCGACCTTCGGCACGCCAGCCGCAGGTCTTACCTCGGGGGCCGTCGAGGTGCAATGGTGGCGCACCTTCGACGATCCTGCTTTAGACATCTTGATCCAACGGGCGCTTGCGGCGAACCACGATATTGGAATCGCTGCCGCGCGACTCGAAGAGGCAAGGGCCATGGTGCGTGAGAACCGTCAGGGATTCCTGCCGGTGGGTGGTCCGGTGCTGAGTTATGAGAAGCGCCAACGCAATGAAGTCGATACGCCACCTGACCAGCCGCGTCATACCGAATCCTATCGCAGCGCAGTGGATGCGTCCTGGGAAATTGATCTCTTTGGCCGCGTGCGGCGATCGGTGGAGGAGGCCAGGGCTCAGGCGGGTTCCCGCGAAGCGCTACTGCGAAGCACGCAGGCGAGTGTCGTTGCCGAGGTGGCCGCTACCTGGTTTGAATTACAAGGAATCGAAGCCGAACTGGCTGTTCTTACCGACATCAGCCAAAGCCAGCGCGAAAGCCTGGAGCAGGTCGAACGTCTCGTGAGTGCGGGTTCGGCCAGTGAGTTTGACCGATTCCGTGCTGAGGCGTTGTTGCGCAATGTTGAAGCGGCCGCACCCGAACTGGAACGTCGCAGTGCAGCTTCCGTCAACGCACTGGCCATTCTCCTTGGTGAAGTACCCCAGACATTCAAACCACCCGCGCCCACAGCTGGGCGTGAAACATTAGCGATTCGGACGATTTCCGTGGGTGATCCTACGGCACTCCTCGCACGCCGCGCCGATATTGCGGCCGCCGAAAGGACTCTCGCTGCGGCAACCGCCCGAATTGGGGTAGAGACAGCCGGCCTTTACCCTGATATCCAGGTGCAAGGTTCGATAGGGCTGGTTGCAGGGAGCCTTGATGCGATGAGTGGTGCCGGGGCGCAGTCCAGCTTCATTGGCCCGATTATTCGCTGGTCACTTCTCGATATTGGGCGTGTGCGGGCCCGGATAGCCGCCAGCGAGGCACGAACCAAAGAGGCGTTGAACGTCTACGACCAGACTATTTTGCGCGCACTGCAAGAAACCGATGACGCCTTTAGAGCCTACGGAGCCGCGGGCAACACGCTTGGGTTACGTCTGCTTGAGTCAGAGGCAAATCGCGAAGCGGCACGGCTTGTTCAGCTGCAATTTTCAGAAGGCGAAGGTCAATACCTGGATGTGCTCGACGCTGAACGTACCGACTTTGCAAGCCGCCGTGCGCTGGTCGTTGCTCGCACCAACCAGCGCCTTGCAGTTGTCAGCATTTATAAGGCGTTAGGCGGTGGCTGGGAGATATGTACCCAGTCGGATAACGATTGTAACGGAGCGGGTGGTCGAGCGGATTAACGCTTCGCGAAACAAATTACCCACGAAGCTTGACCTTCCCCTGAGGGGAAGGTTTAAGTTTTTTTAAACAGTAACATTAAAGGGGTAAAGCAATGGCTTTCCAACAAGTTTCCAATCCATCAACGTCCTCAGTCACTCGTCTGAGCTTACCGGTCGAAGGTATGACCTGCGCATCGTGCGTTGGTCGGGTCGAGCGTGCGCTGAAAGAGGTCCCTGGAGTGCAATCGGCAGCGGTCAACCTTGCTACTGAACGTGCCGATATCACCTTCACCGATAGGGCAAATCCCCAGGGGGCAGTCAGCGCTATCGAGAAAGCTGGTTACACTGTCCGCGAAGAGACCACTGAGCTTGCGATCGAAGATATGACCTGTGCGTCATGTGTGGGTCGCGTTGAGAAAGCGCTCGCGAAGATCCCCGGTGTATTAGAAGCCACGGTCAATCTGGCGACCGAGCGCGCAAGAGTGCGTCACCTTGCCGGGGTGGTCACAACGAATGATCTTGAAGCCGCGGTTGAACAGGCAGGCTACAAATCCCGTCGTTTATCCGCCGAGGCGGTGAATACCGGCGATCAAGATGCTGAACGTCGCGAAAGTGAGGCACTTGCGCTGCGGCGATCTTTCTTTATTGCAGGCATCCTTACCTTGCCAGTTTTCATCCTGGAGATGGGTTCGCACCTTATTCCCTCCATGCATCATTGGGTAATGGCGGTTATTGGTCAGCAGACGAGCTGGTACATGCAGTTTGTTCTTGCAAGTCTTGTCTTGTTTGGTCCAGGCCTGCGCTTCTTTCGTAAGGGCATACCGGCGTTGCTACGCGGTGCTCCCGACATGAACTCGTTGGTATCGGTCGGCACCGCGGCAGCTTACGGCTATTCGGTCGTCGCGACCTTCGCCCCTGAAGTGCTACCTGAGGGTACCGCCAATATTTACTTCGAAGCCGCCGCCGTTATCGTGACCTTGATCCTGCTTGGGCGCACGTTGGAGGCGCGTGCCAAAGGGCGAACCTCGCAGGCAATCAAACGGCTCGTAGGGCTGCAGGCCAAGACCGCGCGCGTTGAGCGCAACGGCGAGTCTGTCGAGATCCCGCTCGATCAGGTGAAGATGGGAGACATCGTACTCGTTCGTCCGGGCGAGAAGATTCCGGTCGATGGTGAGGTCGTCGAGGGGTCTTCTTATGTTGACGAAAGCATGATCTCCGGCGAGCCGGTGCCCGTGTCCAAAGGGGTAGGCGCTGAAGTCGTCGGGGGCACAATAAACAAGACAGGGGCTTTCAGCTTCCGTGTCACCAAAGTTGGTGTGAATACGGTGCTTGCGCAAATCATCCGTCTGGTCGAGGAGGCACAGGGTTCCAAGCTACCTATCCAGGCGCTTGTCGATAAGGTGACAATGTGGTTTGTCCCCGCGGTGATGGCTGCTGCCACGCTGACCTTCCTGGTCTGGCTGGTCTTAGGCCCGGCTCCGGCGCTGACCTTCGCACTCGTCAATGCGGTTGCAGTGCTCATTATCGCCTGCCCGTGTGCTATGGGGCTCGCCACGCCGACATCAATTATGGTCGGTACGGGGCGAGCGGCTGAGGTCGGCGTTCTCTTTCGCAAAGGTGAAGCTTTACAGGCACTGCGCGATGTTAGCGTCGTCGCCCTCGACAAGACCGGCACGCTGACCAAAGGACGCCCTGAACTGACCGACCTCGTTCCCGCCGAAGGTTTCGAATATGACGACGTTCTCGCGTTGGTGGCGTCAGTTGAAACCCGCTCCGAGCACCCAATAGCAGAAGCGATTGTCTTAGCCGCGAAGCAGCGGGGTATCCCGCTTGCAGCCATTGAACACTTTGATGCAACACCGGGCTTCGGTGTATCGGCCAGGGTCGCAGGCCGGACCGTCGCCGTTGGCGCTGACCGGTTCATGACACAGCTCGGCCTTGATGTGACAAGCTTCCTGGCGACCGCTCAGCGTCTGGGCGAGCAAGGAAAAAGTCCACTTTATGCGGCAATAGACGGTCACCTGGCGGCGGTAATTGCCGTCGCCGATCCGATCAGAGAGACAACACCTGAGGCTATCAAGGCGCTACACGCACTTGGACTCAAGGTGGCGATGATCACTGGCGACAATGCCGCGACGGCTGCGGCGATTGCTAAACAGCTCGGCATAGATGAAGTCGCAGCCGAGGTCTTACCCGACGGTAAAGTCGCAGCGCTGAAGACGTTCCGGATCAATGGCGCGCGGGTTGCCTTTGTGGGTGACGGAATCAACGACGCGCCAGCGCTGGCTGAAGCGGACGTTGGACTCGCCATCGGCACGGGAACGGATGTGGCGATCGAGGCGGCTGATGTCGTGCTGATGTCGGGCGACTTGCGTGGCGTGCCGAATGCCATCGCGCTTAGCAAGGCGACGATCCGCAACATCAAACAGAACCTGTTCTGGGCTTTTGCCTACAACGCAGTACTTATTCCTGTTGCAGCAGGGGCTCTCTACCCGGTGAATGGCACATTGCTTTCGCCAATTTTCGCCGCCGCCGCGATGGCGCTTTCCAGCGTCTTTGTGCTTGGCAACGCTCTACGACTCAAACGCTTCCAGGCACCCATGATGGTTGAAACCCACAACGACCGACGCTGAGTCGGTTAAACAGATAATCCCCTCGCTTGCTTGAGGGGATTCCCCCCAGAAGGAGTGAATGATGAATATCGGTCAAGCAGCCAAGTTTTCCGGTGTGTCAGCAAAGATGATTCGCTATTACGAACAGATTGGTTTGATCCCCAAAGCCCTTCGTTCTGATGCCGGTTATCGACATTACAGCCAGCCGGACGTGCATAGTCTTTGCTTCATTCGTCGCGCCCGCGACCTGGGCTTTTCGGTCGAACAGAGCGGGGTATTGTTGGCTTTGTGGCACGACCGTGACCGTGCGAGCGCCGATGTCAAGATGATGGCGCTCTCCCATGTTGCCAGACTAAAGGCGAAAATTGACGAGCTGCAAGCGATGGCGCAAACGCTCGAGCATCTTGCCGATCACTGCCGCGGTAATGACCGTCCAAATTGCCCGATCCTTGCAGACCTGGCTGAGTCCATCGCCGCAGCGGAACAACCGCCACTCACTTCACGCCGGACGCCGCGGTTTGGTGTGGATACTCGCGCTTCTTCCCGCTCATCGTCACGCTGATTGATGATTTATAAAGCCGCCACTTTACTGGAAAATTTTGTTGAAAAGCATTTGACCTTACCACGCTGTCAAGCTCGATAGTGAGTTTGAAACAGTAAACAAACAGGAGATCAAAATGCTTCATTTCTACATTCCAAAAATGACCTGCGGCGGCTGCGCTAAGTCCGTCACCCAAGCGCTACTGAGTGTCGATCCGCATGCACCCATCGAGACTAACACGGCTTTAGGTGAAGTTTGGGTTGATAGCACCATGGAGGAGAGCGATTTCATCGCAGCACTTAGCAAGGTGGGCTTCCCGGTGCGAAATACCTGATATCCCGACCCATAGCGCCAACCTACCTCAAGAGGTTAACCGCGTCACTCAGTACTGAGGAAACATTCTAAATAATGAGCTCCGCTGATTAAACGGAGCTCATATACGAATACAGAAAAGGAAAACAGATGATGAAAAACGTAACAATGACCCTCGCCGCTCTTACTCTGGCTACGCTTTCTTTCTCTTCTATAGCTGCAAACCTGGTTGACTCAGCGCCAGTGACTCAGGAGAAAGTCGGTGTCATTACCGCATGCACAAGCAGTAATAGCATTTCAAGTCTGCAACATGAAATGAATGTCAAAGCCACCAGAATGGGTGCCAGTTCTTACCGTATCGTCGGGGCTTACGGCAACAACCGTTTGTGCGGTTCTGCGGAGATTTATAAATAAGTCTGGCGCTAATGAAATGGACGCTCCCATTTATCTGGCATCAAAGGAGGGTAATAGCCTTACGCCCGAGCAGCAGTGGGATAACGTCCGCCTGGTGACGACGCTTGCCGAAAAGTTTGGTTATCGGTTTGTCGGGTGACTGACGTCACCCGATCCCGCTTACGCCAATTTGAATACCGCTACCGTTTCATTTAACGCTTGCGACTGCTCTTTAAGCGACATTGCCGCCGCTGAAGCCTGCTCTACCAACGCGGCATTTTGCTGCGTCACCACATCCATTTGCACTACAGCCTGGTTAATCTGCTCGATACCGCGGCTTTGCTCACCTGTGGACACTGCAATCTCTTCCATCAGCCCGGTGACTTCTTTGATGGCGTTGGAAATGCGTTGCATACTTTCGCCCGCACGGTTCACCAGATTGCTGCCGATATTGACTTGCTCGCCAGAAAGCTCAATTAGCTCTTTGATCTCTTTCGCTGCCACCGATGAACGTTGGGCCAAGTTGCGTACCTCTGTTGCTACAACTGCAAATCCGCGGCCTTGCTCACCTGCGCGTGCGGCTTCAACCGCGGCATTCAGCGCCAGAATATTGGTCTGGAAAGCGATATCTTCGATAATGCTAATAATATTGTCGATTTTGCTGGAACTGGACTCAATATTACGCATTGAATCAATTACTTCACTGACAATCTCATTGCCATCATTGGCAGCAGTTAGCATGCCATTTGCCAGTTTGTTGGCCTGGCGAGAGTTGTCAGAAGTCGATTTTACCGTTACGGTCAACTGCTCCATGCTGGCAGCCGTTTGACCCAGCGATGACGCCTGCTCTTCGGTTCTGGCAGAAAGGTCGGTGTTACCGGCGGCAATCTCTTCAGAGGCGTAAGCCACGGTCTGGCTCGACTCGCGCACCTGGCCGATAATACTTGCCAGTGATACACGCATTTGCTCAAGCTCGCGCATCATTGCACCAATCTCGTCATTGGCGCTGGCAACAATCGGCGTATGCAACACACCGCTGGCGATTTCAGTGCAATGCTCTTTGGCTTTATCCAGTTCGTTGAGTACCCGTTTTTTTAGAAGCCAGAATACGGCACCGAGGATAACGGCGAAGATCAGTGCAAAAATCGCGATACTCACGAGACTCTGTTTGAAACCAGATTGAGCATCTTTGTTGAGCTGCTGCGCATACTGCTGGCGGAATGCCAGTAATTTATCCAGTGCGACTTCAAATTGCTTATCCAGCTGCGGCAGGGTGGATGTCACCAGCGCACGAGCACGTGGAATGTCGTTGGCGCGGACAGCATCCAGTAAGGGTTGTAAGCCTTGCTCACGATAATTCACAAATGCGTTCTGATAGGAATCAGTCAAGACCTGTTCACCAGGCTGTTTGGGTGCCTCAAGATAAGCCTGAAATGCGATGTTTGCCTTCTCTAGTACCGATTGTGCGCCGTTGAGTGCCTGTAGCCCCTGATCGTTTAATCCTTGCTCACGTTCTTCTAACGCTTCCATGGCACGAACGCGCATGGTGCGGCTGTGATTGATTGGGTCGATAACCGATAACACCACACGGATTTCGCGATTTACATTATCCAGAGATTGGTTGCTTCGCGTTAATGACCAGATGTTGGATGCAGTGCTAACCAGAAAAATAATCAGTAACGTACTGAAAACTAGAATCGAAAAACGCCTGACGGACATGCGATACCCTTTTGTTTATAAAATAACCTGACTCGTTTCAGCCAGCACACCTGGGTATATCGGCAAGAATTGCAGGATATTTAGTTGCACAAAGTCATCACGTAAGAAAATAGTCATATTTGTGTCATATGACTGCTTTATATCTTGTTGACCAAAACGGGTGACCAAAACCAAGGGTAGCAAACACCATGAAATTAAAACCTTTTGCGCTGTTATTGACCTCTTTACTCCCTCTGGCAAGCCAGGCAGCAGAACCGCAGGTTGATCGTTATGTTGTCACATTTCCACAAGGTGACCATGTCGAATATAAAGGGGCATATGCCAGTCATTTCCCGGATGGTTTACCGGTTGGCGTGGGGTCGGGGCTGCAATTTATTCGTAAAGAGGGTAATGCACTGGTATTTGCCACGGTAACCGATCGCGGCCCAAATGCTGACTCACCAAAAGCCGGTAAAAAAGATTCAAAGATTTTTGCTAACCCCAAATTTACCCCATTGCTGATGACTATCCGCGTTGCCGATGGCAAAGCGCAGGCTACTGATGCCCATGCGCTGCATGACGAGAACGGCCCAATTAGCGGCCTACCGTTACCGGAAGGGTTAATCGGTGCCACCAATGAAATCGCCTTGAGTGACACCTTGCAGCAGTTATCGAGTGATAAACGTGGCCTGGATACTGAGGGGGTCACCCCGGATGGCAAAGGCGGTTACTGGTTGTGTGACGAATATGGCCCATTCATCATCAATATCGACGCTAACGGCAAAATCCTTAAAAAATATGGCCCGCAGGCAGAACAAGGCGAGCAGGGCGTGGCGGGGGGCTTGCCGAACATTATCAAATGGCGCCAGGCCAACCGTGGTTTTGAAGGGATTACACGCATGCCAGACGGACGTATTATCGCCGCCGTGCAAAGCACATTGGATATCGACGGCAAAACCAAAAACAGCGCGCAGTTTACCCGCCTGGTGAGCTTTAACCCGGAAACCGGCAAAACCGAGATGTACGGCTACCCCATTGATGTGGATGTCTACAAGAAAGCCAAAGACGCTAAAATTGGCGATATCGTTGCACTGGATAACAACCGCCTGCTGCTGATTGAGCAGGGCGGTGACAAAAACAAAGCCATGCGTAATCTGATTTATGTCGTTGACCTCAGCCATGCCAGCGATCTGAGTTCATTCGATAAAGAAAAAGCACCCGAGTTTGACGACGCCGAACAACTGAAAGCACGTGGTATCAAACTGGCGGAGAAAAAAGAGATTGTTGATCTGCGTAAACTGGGCTGGCAGCAAGAGAAAGCGGAAGGCATGACGCTGATTGATAACCAGACCATCGCCGTGATTAACGACAACGATTTTGGTCTGCAGCCGGTACTGGAAAACCCGGATGCTGACGATAAGAAAGCAGATGACTATGAGGTGGATGGCAAAGGGCATCTGCTGCGCGACGGTAAAGAAGTCGCGACTAAAATCGCTTTAAAACCGTTGGAAAAACCTGAATCACAAAATGAGCTTTGGGTTATTAAATTGCCTGAGGCGTTGAAGTAAGACGATTTGAAATAATACCGGGCAGCCAGATGGTTGCCCTTATTTTATTTTTCAGTATTACTTTCCATTACGCTGCGAATTGAGTCTACGAGTGCAACTGCTGCGGGTGATAATTCGGAGTCGGCAAGTCGGGAAATACCAATTTGCTCCAGAATCAGCGGCTCGAATGACGGGAGCCTCACAAGATCGTTACGGTAAGTCAAATCAGTCACAATAGACTGCGGCAAGATCCCCAATAGGTCTGTCTTTTTTAATAACCACAAGATATTAAAAAACGAAACCGCTTCAATAGTGGCATGGGGAGGATCCATATTTTCATGATAAAAAATATTATCAAATTGCTTACGCAACGTGGTCTCAACCGGAGGCAAAATCCATGCCTCGCGCTTTAGTGTCTCAAGTGTTGCATTAGGATTTTGTTCCAGTGGGTGCCCGCGCCGCGCAACAATGATGGCATTTTCGCTAAATAGTGCTTCCTGTGCGATGACTGCACTGGAACGAATATCGGATAGACGGCCCACCAGGAAATCCAGCTCTCCAGAAATCAGTCGGGGTAGGAGCTCTCCACTAACGCCTTCAACAATTTTTATACGAATATCGGGCCGGGAAACACTTAGCCTGGCAATTGCCGCAGGGATCAGGTAACTCGATCCGGTCAAAATACTGCCAATCGCAACCCTGCCTGTTTGCCCGCGTCCCATGGCATCGATCGCCTGAGATACTTGGTCAAGCTGCGCCAGCACCATTTTGCTTCTCTCGACAAAGTCCCGACCCAGTTCCGTGGGCGTCACACCACGACGATTGCGCAAAAACAGCTTTGCCTCGACTGCATCTTCAAGATCCTGAAGCAGTTTACTGGCGGTTGGTTGTGAAACCTTTAGTGAACGTGCGGCGTGAAGAACACTTCCGTACTCAAAGAGCGCTATCGCCAGACGAAAATGTCTTACCGTCGCCCAACGTTCTAATCTGTCTGTTCTCATGTGCTATCCACTTTTTGAATATCACATGCAATATATCCGGTATTTACGAATATCACAAACCTTCATATACTCGTTTTTATATTATCCAGCCGGAGTTTTCCCATGAAAGAAAATAACCTTGCAACAGTAAAAAAATACTTCAAATATTGTGTCGATGGAAAAGATGCACAGCGTGTTGATGAGTATTTTGCCAAAGATGTCATTATTCATCGCCCTGATTGCGATGCACCAATACATGGTATTGAGAATTTCAAGCAAGCGTTAACCGAACACGTATTAGACCGCTATGAATCCATTGTCACGACATTCAGCAAAGAAGTGGTCACTGAAGATGTAGTGGTGGTTCATTTAAAACATGTTGCGCGAGGTTCTAACACCTGGCATGGTTTTGATGTTCATGGCAAAGATGTTACATGGACCGCGTTGACTTATTTCCGATTTAATTCCGAAGGAAAAGTCGTTGAAGAGATTGTCGAAAGAAATGAGTTATTTATGGCAAAGCAGGTAGGGATTATTGATTATAAATAAATCAGGCTTAAATAAACGGTAACGTTATCCATATAGCACCCGAATTATTGCGGGAAATAGCGTACTTTCCCGCCCCATAAATTTAATTTCACGAAATTAACTATACCGATCCCCGCACCAGTAATTTCCAGTCCAGAATCTCATTCACAGTTTCAACTTCCGGGTTATTAATGCGCTCAAGCAGCAACTGCACGCTGCGAACGCCGAGCTGGTGCATTGGCTGTTCGATAGTGGTGAGCGGTGGATAGGTGACGGAACCAAACGGCACGCCATCAAAGCCCATTACCGCGACATCTTCCGGAACACGCAAACCTTGCTCATGAGCGTAATGCATCGCGCCACCGGCCAGTGCATCGGAAATGGCGAATACCGCATCCGGCGGTTCGGGCAGGGTAAACAGTTCAGCCATCGCTTGTATGCCCGCCTGATATTCCAGGCTGTCGGCATACACCACCGCTTGCCAGTTTTTACCAGAAGCAGCGCGATATCCCGCTTCACGCTGTTGAGAATAGAGATAACGCAGATCGCCGTTGATTAATGCGATGCGTTTATATCCTGATGTCATCAGGTGATCGACTGCGGCAGAAGCCGCTTTGAAATTATCAATGGTTACCGATGATGCGTTATAACCCGGATCGCCTTCACCACATTGTACCCAGGGTGAATCCCCAATCAGCGTGGTTAACCCCGGCAAGCAACTGATGGCATCCATGGTGATAACGCCATCGACTACTTTGCCGCTTAACAGACGCAAATAGGCCGATTCTCGCGTCAGGCGTGATTCAGAATTGCATAGCAGAATGTGGTAGCCATGCTTTTCCGCTTCCTCTTCGATACCGCGCACTACGCGGGCGCAGAAGGGGTTGGTGATGTTTGAAACCAACACTAATAGCATGCGACTGCGTGAAGTGCGTAACTGGCGCGCCAGCAGGTTAGGTTGGTATTCGCACGCCTCGATCGCCGCCAGCACTTTATCGCGCGTGTCCGGTTTAACGGCGGGATTGCCGTTTAAAACCCTGGAAACGGTCGCGGTAGAAACACCAGCAATTCTCGCCACTTTATCTATCGACATGTTGATCCTTTGGACGAACGGTTGATTTGTGAACCACATTCCAGATTTGAATTGATAGTAACAAATAATTCATCAGCATGATGGTAACCCTGATGAAATCGATTACATTTTTAATGAAGTGCGAATGTAATCGATTTCATAACAAAAACTCTTACCCTTAAATCAATACTCTGTACCGGAGGATTTATGTCTTCTCAGTCGGCCGTTGGGGCACAAGTGGCTACTCATAAATGGGTGATTCCACGCCTGTCGTTAATGATGTTTCTCGAGTTTTTCGTCTGGGGGGCCTGGTATGTCACCCTCGGGGTGGTGATGGGTAAATATGGTCTGAGTGCGTTGATTGGTGATGCGTATTCCACTGGGCCGATTGCTTCCATTTTGTCGCCGTTTGTTCTCGGCATGCTAGTGGACCGTTTCTTTGCCTCGCAAAAAGTCCTCGGCGTGTTGCACCTGATTGGCGCGGCATTACTGTGGTGGCTGCCGGGCATGTTTGAAAGCGGGCAGAGCGGCCTGTTGTGGATAGTATTTGCCTACATGCTTTGCTACATGCCAACAATTGCGCTGAGCAACAACGTAGCGTTCCACAGTCTTGCGAACAGTGAAAAAGGGTTCCCGATTGTGCGTGCGTTCGGCACCATCGGCTGGATTGTCGCGGGGTTAATTGTTGGCACCAGCGGGCTTTCTGACAGCACGGGTATCTTCACCCTGGCGGCGGTAGCCTCTGTGGTGTTGGGGATTTATAGCTTTACACTGCCTAATACGCCCGCACCAGATCGTGGCAAACCGCTTTCGATGCGTGATCTGGTTTGTGCCGATGCGTTCGCTCTGCTTAAACAGCGCCATTTTATGGTGTTTATCATTTGCGCCACTCTTATCTCCATTCCTCTGGCGGCTTATTACGCCTACGCCGCACCGTTTATTTCCGCAGTTGGGTTTGAGAACGTCAGCGGCGTGATGGCATTAGGTCAGATGTCTGAGCTGCTGTTTATGCTATTGATTCCGTTCTTCTTCCGCCGTCTGGGCATCAAAATGATGCTGCTTATCGGTATGCTGGCATGGTTTGCTCGTTACGCGATGTTTGCCCTTGGCATCACCGAAGAGACACGCTGGATGATCTACATCGGCATCATTCTGCATGGGGTTTGCTACGACTTCTTCTTTGTCATCGGTTTTATCTACACAGACAAAGTGGCAGGCAACAAAGTGAAGGGGCAAGCGCAAAGCCTGCTGGTGCTGTTCACTTACGGTTTAGGGATGCTGATTGGCTCGCAAATTAGCGGCGCGGTATTTAACCGTTCGGTTACTGCACAAGGCGCTGAGGGCTTGTTGCAATGGCAACAGTTCTGGTGGATGCCAGCTATTGCAGCCGTGGTGATTGCGGCGATCTTCTTCTTTAGCTTCAACTATAAAGAGGGCGAGCAGCATGGCAAATAAGCCGCTGCGCGTGTTGGTTGTGGGCTGCGGGAATATGGGGGCTGCCCACAGCCTTGCGTATCAGCATCTGGACGAATTTACTCTCTGCGGGCTGGTGGCCCGTGGGGATTCTAAAGCCCGATTGAAAACTCAACTCGCAGTGGAAATCCCACTATTCGATGATTTAAAACTGGCGATTACCGAAACCCAGGCTGATGCAGTATGCATGGCCACCTGGCCCGACACCCACGAAGTGCTGGCACTTACGGCGCTTGCCGCAGGTTGCCATGTATTCCTCGAAAAGCCGCTCGCCACCACGGTGAGCGGGGCGAAACGCGTTGTAGCCACCGCGCGGCTGGCAGGTAAAAAACTGGTGGTTGGCTATATTCTGCGACACCACCCGGCGTGGCAGCAGTTTATCGAGTTATCACACGGACTGGGTAAACCGCTGGTGATGCGCATGAACCTCAATCAGCAAAGCAGCGGCAGCGCCTGGCACACCCACAAAATGCTGATGCAGTCGCTTTCACCTATTGTCGATTGCGGTGTGCATTATCTGGATGTGATGTGCCAGATGACGCAATCCACCCCGCAGTCGGTGAGCGCCATTGGCGTGCGTTTAACTGAAGAAATCGCGCCAGAGCAGTTCAACTACGGGCAGCTTCAGGTGCGTTTTGAAGACGGTTCTGTGGGCTGGTACGAGGCGGGATGGGGGCCGATGATGAGCCAGACTGCATTCTTTATTAAAGATGTGATTGGCCCGCAAGGCTCGGTGTCGATTATCCCTCGTGAAGCCGCTGGCGAAGGGCAGTCAGCCAATGTGGAAGCACACACCCGTACTGAATCACTGCGCGTTCATCACTCTCAACTAAACGCACAGGGCGAGTTTGTTCACCAGGATGAATGGGTGACGGCAAGCAATGAACCCGACCACTTTGCTTTGTGCCAACTCGAACAACAGTTTTTTGCCCGCGCCATTTTTGAGGATAGCGACTTAGCGCAGCATCAACAGCAGGCCATTGATAGCCTGGCTGTGGTGCTGGCCGCAGACCTGGCTGTGCGTGAACAGCGCACGGTATTGATCAAGGAGATGTTGTAATGAAAACCCTGAAAGGGCCGTCCATATTTCTCTCACAGTTTATTTCCGACCAGCCGCCGTTTAACGCTCTCGACACGTTAGTGGCCTGGGCTGCGGGGCTGGGCTACAAAGCGGTACAAATCCCTACGCATTTGCCGCATATTTTTGACCTCGCCAAAGCGGCGCAAAGCCAGGAGTACTGTGCAGAAATTCGCGGCGTGCTGGCGAATGTCGGGCTGGAAATCAGCGAGCTCTCAACCCATCTGCAGGGGCAATTAGTTGCCGTGCATCCAGCGTATGATGCGGCGTTTACCGGATTCGCACCGCCGGAGCTGGCGCAAGATGCCGCAGGCCGCCAGCAATGGGCGGTGAACAGCCTGAAACAGGCGGCGCGTGCTTCGCAAAATTTAGGCCTGAACGCTCACGCGACGTTTTCAGGTGCGCTGGCCTGGCCGTATTTTTACCCCTGGCCGCCGCGTAATGAACAACTGCTTGATGAAGCGTTTCAAGAACTCGCCTCCCGCTGGAAACCGATTCTGGACTGTTTTGATGAGGCGGGCGTCGACGTATGTTTCGAGCTTCATCCTGGTGAAGATTTGCATGATGGTGTTACTTTCGAGCGTTTTCTGGCGCTGGTTGATAACCACCCGCGCTGCAATATTCTCTACGATCCAAGCCACATGTTGCTGCAACACATGGATTACCTGGGTTTTATCGACCATTACCACCAGCGTATTAAAGCCTTCCACGTTAAAGACGCCGAATATTTGCCGTCGGCAAAAAGCGGAGTCTACGCCGGTTATCAGTCGTGGATTGATCGCCCAGGGCGTTTTCGTTCGCTCGGCGACGGACAGGTTAATTTCAATGGGATCTTTAGCAAGCTGGCGCAATACGATTACGATGGATGGGCTACGCTTGAATGGGAGTGTTGCCTGAAATCAGGCGAAGCGGGTGCGCGTGAAGGAGCCAAATTCATCTCCGACCATATTATTCCGGTTGCCGATTATGCCTTTGACGACTTTGCGCTGCGCGACAGCGAAAGAACGGCTGTACGTCGCATGCTCGGGCTGGAGGAATAACCCATGAAACGACTTCGTTTAGGAATGGTTGGTGGCGGTGAAGGTTCGTTTATCGGCGGCGTACACCGTATTGCAGCACGTCTTGATGACCAGTTTGAACTGGTTGCCGGGGCGTTTTCATCCTCGCCGGAAGTGGCAAAATGCAGCGGTGAAGCGCTGTTTATCGAAGCCGAACGCTGCTATGCCAGTTGGCAGGAGATGGCTGAAAGAGAGGCATCACGCCCGGACGGCATTGAAGTGGTGTCGATAGTCACCCCAAACCATCTTCACGTTCCGGTAGCAAAAGTATTTTTGCAACACGGTATTCATGTGATCTGCGATAAACCGCTCGGGGTAACGCTCGGCGAGGCGCAGGAACTGGCGCAGATTATCGACGCAAGCGGCCTGCAATTTATTCTGACCCATAATTACAGCGCGCTGCCGATGGTGCGCGAAGCCCGTGCACGTATCGCCAATAGCGAGATCGGTGATATTCGTGCCATTGAAGTAGAGTATTTGCAGGACTGGCTGAACGATCGACTGGAGTTGACGGACAACAAACAGGCGAGCTGGCGTGGAAACCCGGCCATGGCGGGTGCAGGTGCGATTGGTGATATCGGCACTCATGCCTGGCAATTGGCGGCGTTTGTCAGCGGTATGGAGCCAGAAGCTTTACGCGGCGAACTGCTAACACGTATTCCAGGCCGCGTGCTGGACGATGAAGTGTATGCCGAAATGCGTTACGCCAACGGTGCGCGCGGGCGTTTATGGGCAAGTCAGGTGGCACCCGGTTTTGAAAACGATCTGCGGCTGCGCATCGTGGGAAGCAGGGCGACGATCAGTTTTCGCCAGCAACAGCCTGAGATACTGGAAATCCATCCGCATCATGGAAACAGTTACGTTGTCACGCGAAACGGTGTGAATAATCACGATTCCGTGCGTCACCAGTGCCGCACACCTGCCGGGCATCCGGAAGGTTATCTGGAAGGGTTCGCGCAAATTTACCGGGAAGCAGCGGTTAAAATTCGCGGTGGCGACGCGCCCTGGCTACCGGGCATTGCCGAAGGACTTGCTGGTATGAAGTTTATCGAGACAGTGCGAGAGAGTAGCAACCGTGGCGGTGAATGGCTGGAATGGTGAGTGTCTTGATTCCCAGGCGGAGCATTGCTTCAAAAAAGCGACTCAGTAAATGCTGATCGGCATCTTCGGCTCACTGCCAGTGTAGATGCCGGTTCACATCCTGGCTCTGACCAAGAATACGGATGATGATAATTTCTGCCTGCGCCTTCCCGAAATGCAACAGTCCATAATCCCAGATGGCAGTCAGATCATCATTCGCTTTTGGCGTAAGTTTAACTATTCTCACCCGTTTTCCTCGTCCCTGATTTCACGTTCAGCAGGAAAGCGTCCTTTTCCCATGCCTGCGGCTCCCCGCTGCTTAATCCTTCTGCCAGCAAGTCTCGCAATGCCTGAAGGCGCGACTCAGCCTGTTTTTCCCGTAGAAGCCGAAGGGATTCGCGGATAACTTCACTTTGTGTCCGGTAATCACCTGATTCAATAAGGGATTCTATAAATTCCCGCAGTTCATCACCAAGATCGACTGTCATTGTTCTGGCCATTATGCTGCTCCGATGTAAGTTTAAATCTTACAATAGTGTATTGGGCATCAGGGATAATTGCCAGTCCAGGAGGTAATCCAGGTTGTATTTCATCGTTGTTTCACAAAGTGAGTTTTCGGTTGCTTCTGGCTCACACCCCCGTAGCGCGTCCTACTCAAAAGTGAAATAAAAAATAGCGATACGTGCACCGCGTCGAGAATTTGCACAAAGGTTAGGGCGCTAAGTTGCTGATGTAGACGGTTGTTAACTAGCTTTTCAAATGGTGTGCTGTTTTTTCACCCCCTCCGAAGCTATCTGAATAAAAGAGGAAACAATGAAAAAGCTGACGTTAAGTCTTATTACCTTAGCGCTCGCGGGTGTTTCAAACGCCGCGCTTGCCGATACCCTGCGTATGGAATGCCCGATCTCCCCCGGCGGTAAGGAATACTGCAAATACGTCAAAGACCGTTTTGAAAAGCAGACCAGTAACAAGCTTGAGTTTATCGAGTTCCCTGCGGCGTCGGATGAAAAGCTGGCGCTGCTCCAGCAACTGTTTGCTGCCAAAGATGAAAAAGCCGTGGATTTGTTCCAGTCAGACACCATCTGGGTGGGGCTGCTTGATAAACAAACGCTCGATTTAACCGACGCAGTTGGGGATATGAAAGGCGATTTCTTCCCCGGTCCGTGGGCGAACGACACGGTGAACGGCAAAGTGAAAGCGGTTCCGGCTTATCTCGACACCGGCGTGCTCTATTACCGTAAAGACCTGCTGGAAAAATACAACGAACAACCGCCAAAAACCTGGGAAGACCTGACGCGTATCGCTACCAAAATTCAGGAAGAAGAGCGCAAAGCGGGGCACAAAAACTTCTGGGGAATGATCTTCCAGGGCAAATCGTATGAAGGGCTGACCTGTAACGCGCTGGAGTGGATTGACTCCTATGGTGGCGGCACCTTTATCGACGAAAAAGGGAACGTGACCGTTAATAATCCTAAGGCTGCGGCAGCGCTGGATATGGTCGCAGGCTGGATTGGTAAAATCACGCCGAAAGGGGCGTTAGGTTACAAAGAAGAAGAGTCGCGAGCGGTGTTCCAGAATGGCGACGCTCTGTTTATGCGCAACTGGCCTTATGCCTATCTGCTCTCGCAAGGCGCTGATAGCCCGCTGAAAGGCAAAGTCGGCGTAGCACCGCTTCCTGCCGGGCCAGACGGGAAATCAGCCAACGCCCTGGGTGGCTGGCAATGGTCGGTTAACGCCAATACCAAAAACAAAGATGCAGCGATTGCGCTGCTGAAAATCCTCACTGATGCCGATTCGCAGAAAATGCAGCTGAAATATCTCGGATTCGCACCGACGCGTTCGGCCCTGTATGAAGACAAAGCGGTACTGGAAACCGCACCGCATCTGACGATGTTTAAGGACATCTTCGCCAATGCAGTACCACGCCCGGCAACGGCGACCAAAAGTCAGTATCCGCGCGTTTCAAACGCCATCTTTAACGTGACCTTTAAAGTGCTCAACGGCAGCAGCGACGGCAAAACGGCGGTTGCCGATCTGCAAAAACGCCTTGAGCGCGTGAAAGGTAAGGACTGGCATTAATTGGCGCATTCAGGCTATCAACAACGGCGTCGCCGTATCGCATGGATACTGGTGGCGCCAGCGCTTTTACTTCTGGCACTGGCGGCGGGATGGCCGCTGGTGCGTACCTTCTTTTTCAGTTTCACCAACGCGATGCTCGACAACCCGTCCGAGTACCAAATGGTGGGGCTGGCAAACTACTACGCCACGCATGACGGCGACACCAGCGGTGTGTTGGTTGATCCGCTGTGGTGGCAGGCTGTCGGCAACACCTTGTGGTTTACCGTGGTATCGGTTGGCATCGAGCTATTTCTGGGGATGTTGCTCGCGCTGCTAATGAACCAGAAATTTCGCGGCCAGGGCTTAGTGCGTACCGCGATTCTGGTGCCGTGGGCGATTCCGACGATTGTGAGCGCCAAAATGTGGGGCTGGATGTTCCACGACCAGTACGGCGTGGTAAACGATTTGCTGGCGAAAATATTTGGTTATCAGGCACATCTGGCGTGGATTGCCGAGCCGTCGCTGTCGATGTGGGCGGTGGTGATTGCCGATGTCTGGAAAACCACGCCGTTTATGGCGCTGATGTTGCTGGCAGCACTGCAACTGATTCCCAGCGATCTTTACGAGGCGGCGCGTGTTGATGGAGCCAGCCCATGGCAGCGCTTTAAGCGCATTACGCTGCCGCTGATTATGCCGGCGATGATTGTGGCGCTGATTTTCCGCGTGATGGACGCGATGCGCATTTTCGATCTGATCTTCGTGCTGACCTCAAACAGTGAGGCCACGATGTCCGTTTCCGGTTATGCCCGTGAGCAGATTATTTCCTATCAGGATATGGGCATGGGCTCGGCAGCATCGGTGCTGGTGTTTATGATGGTGGCGGGTATTGCTGCCTGTTTTATCCGCGTCTCACGTTTAAACGAGAAGGAGAAGCGGTGATGAAAATGACGCGTCGGCAGCGCAAATTCGGCCATAGCGTGGTTATCTTCATTGGTGCGACTTGTGCTGTGCTGTTTTGCGTTTTCCCATTTTATTACGCGATTATCACGTCACTGCGCACCGGGCAGGAGCTGTTTTTACCCGCCTATTTACCGAGCGGCTACCACTGGAGCAACTACGTCACTGCACTGGTGGATAATGGCATCGCCCGCAGCCTGCTTAATTCTGTACTGGTGGCGACGATAACCGTCGGTATCTGTCTGCTGGTGTCCATTACTGCTTCCTTTGCGTTGGCACGCGTGCCGTTTCGTGGACGTAAATTTCTACTGTTTACCATTCTGTGTGTCTCGATGTTCCCGCAGGTGGCGGTGCTGACCGGCATGTTCGAGCTGGTACGTTTCCTCGGGCTTTATGACTCGCTCGGTGCGCTGGTGCTTTCATACACCACCTTCTCGCTGCCGTTTACCGTTTGGGTGCTCACCACTTTTATGAAGTCGATACCCGTTGAATTGGAAGAGGCGGCGATTGTTGATGGCGCCAAAACCTGGACCATTATCCGCCGGGTGTTTGCCCCGATTCTCGCCCCCGCTTTAGTTACCACCGGGCTGCTGGCGTTTATCGGCGCGTGGAATGAGTTCATGTTTGCGCTGACATTTATTATTTCTGGCGACAAACGCACGGTACCTGTTGCCATCAGTATGTTTAGCGGCGCGTCTACGTTTGAGCTGCCATGGGGCAGCATTATGGCGGCGTCGGTGGTGGTGACACTGCCGATTATCGTGCTGGTGCTTATCTTCCAGAAACGCATTGTCAGCGGGCTTACCAGTGGAGCGATTAAGGGATAACCATGGCGCAACTCGTACTCGATAAAATTCAAAAACGCTACGGCGCGGCATCTGAGGTGATTAAACCGCTCGACCTGGAAGTGAACAGCGGGGAATTTGTGGTGGTAGTCGGGCCGTCCGGCTGTGGGAAATCCACCTTGCTGCGTATGGTGGCGGGGCTTGAGGAAATTAGCGGCGGCGAGATGCGCATTGACGGGGTTTGCGTTAACGATGATTCCCCGTCAGAGCGTGGCATCGGTATGGTGTTCCAGTCTTACGCGCTCTATCCGCATATGACGGTGTACCAGAATATGGCGTTTGCGCTGGAAATGGCGAAACTGCCGGTTAAAGAGATCGACGAAAAAGTGCGCGAAAGCGCGCGGATTTTGCAACTGGAGCATTTGCTCGACAGGCGACCTAAAGATCTTTCTGGCGGGCAGCGTCAGCGTGTGGCCATCGGGCGGGCCATTGTACGCGAGCCGAGCCTGTTTTTGTTCGATGAACCGCTTTCTAACCTTGATGCTTCATTGCGCGTGCAGATGCGCATGGAAATTGCCGCACTGCATAAACGCATCAACGCCACCATTTTGTACGTCACCCACGACCAGGTTGAAGCGATGACGCTTGCCGACCGCATCGTGGTGCTTAATCAAGGGCAAATCGAGCAGGTGGGCACACCGCTTGAGTTGTACGACAGCCCGGCAAACGTGTTTGTCGCGCAGTTTATCGGCTCGCCAAAAATGAATCTGATCCCCGGTATTTTGGTTTCTGGCAACGCGCAGCGTACCGATGTGATGCTGGAAAATCGCCAGCTGATTTCGCTGCCGGTTAACGGCTCTGGCGTGCCTGAAGGGCAGAAGGTGCAGCTTGGGATTCGCCCGGAACATATCCAGATAACCGAACTGGCGCAGGCGGATATCGAAGGGGAAATTTTATTTGTCGAGCAGATGGGCAACGAGACTTTGCTCTACGTAAATAGCGGTTACGGTAGCGAACCGTTAGTTATGCGCCATACTTTCAGGCTTGAGATCAAAGCTGACCGACGCATCGGCCTGCGGTTGCCGCCGGAGAATTGCTACTTGTTTAACAGTGACGGGCGGGCGTTTGTGCGAATTTAGAAAGCTGGATTTGTCGTGCGTAGGTCGGATAAGTACTGCGTCATCCGACAAAACAAGGAGAAATAAGTGGAAAAAAAATGGTGGCACAATGCGGTGGTGTACCAAATCTATCCGCGCAGTTTTATGGACAGCTTCGGTGATGGTATCGGCGACATCAACGGCATCATCAGCAAACTCGACTACCTGCAACAACTCGGCATCAACCTGATTTGGCTCTCTCCCGTTTACCGCTCGCCAATGGACGATAACGGCTACGACATTTCTGACTACGAAGATATTGCCGCGGAATTTGGCACCATGGCGGAAATGGAAACCCTTATTGCACAAGCGAAACAGCGTGATATCCACATTCTGATGGATCTGGTGGTTAATCACACCTCCGATGAACACCCGTGGTTTATCGACGCGTTGAAATCGAAAGACAATCCGTATCGTGACTTTTATATCTGGCGTAAACCTGCGGCGGATGGCGGCCCACCAAATGATTTCCGCTCGTACTTTGGCGGCAGCGGCTGGGCGTTTGACGAGGCCAGCGGTGAGTATTATCTGCACCAATTTTCTAAGCGCCAGCCTGATCTGAATTGGGACAATCCGCGTGTTCACGATGAAGTCCACGCCATGATGAACCGCTGGCTTGCTAAGGGCATCGGCGGCTTTCGCATGGACGTTATCGATCTCATCGGCAAAGAGGTCGATGCGCAGATTATGGCGAACGGTAAAAACCTGCATGCGCTTATTCGCCAGATGAACCGCGCCACCTTCGGCAAAGGCGATTATGTGACGGTCGGTGAAGCCTGGAGCGCTACGCCAGATGACGCGCTGCTGTATAGCGGGGCCGAGCGCGAAGAGCTTTCGATGGTTTTCCAGTTCGACCACATCAAACAATTCTGGGATGAGCACGCCGGGAAATGGCGCAGCAAACCGTTTGAACTGGCGAGTTTCAAAGCGGTGATTGAGAAGTGGCAAACGGCACTGGCGCATCAGGGCTGGAATTCGTTGTTCTGGAGCAACCACGATTTACCGCGTGCGGTGTCGAAATTTGGTGACGAAGGGGCGTTTCGTGAGCCGTCGGCAAAAATGCTCGCCACCGCGCTGCACTGCCTGAAGGGCACGCCGTATATCTATCAGGGCGAAGAGATCGGCATGACTAATGTGCGGTTCGGGAATATCGATGAGTACCGCGATATTGAAAGCCTGAATCTTTATCACGAGCGACTGGCGCAAGGCGTCAGCCACGAAGAGATGATGCTCGGCATTCACGCTAACGGGCGCGATAACGCCCGCACGCCGATGCAGTGGGACGATAGTCCAAATGCAGGTTTCACCACTGGTACGCCGTGGATTGCGGTTAACCCCAACTACCGTGAAATCAATGTCGCCGCAGCCCTTGCTGAGCCGGATTCGATTCTCTGGCATTACCAGAAACTGGTGGCGCTACGTAAGCAGTATCCGATTTTAGTGTACGGCGATTTCCAGCCTGTGTTGCGCGAGCATCCGCAGGTGTTTGCCTGGCTGAGAGCACTTGATGATGAGCGGTTGTTGGTCGTCAACAACTTCACCGCTGAGCACCTGACGCTCGACATTCCGCATGAGATGCAGAACTGGCACGGTGAATGTTTGATCAGCAACTACGCACCGCGCGACCAGTTGGCGGTGAGTCTGGAACTACAACCTTATGAATCTTTTGCGTTATTAATCGGGAGGTAAACGATGGCGAACTGGTGGAAAGAGGCGGTGGCCTACCAGATTTATCCGCGCAGTTTTAAGGACAGCAACGGTGACGGTATTGGTGACCTGAACGGCATCACCGAAAAACTCGATTACCTCAAAGACCTCGGCATCGATCTGATTTGGATCTGCCCGATGTACAAATCGCCGAATGATGATAATGGTTACGATATCAGTGATTATCAGCAGATCATGGCAGAATTTGGCACGATGGCTGATTTTGACCGCCTTCTCAGCGAAGTTCACGCTCGCGGAATGCGGTTGATTATCGACTTAGTGGTAAACCACACATCCGATGAACACCCGTGGTTTTTGGAATCTCGATCCTCGCGTGATAACCCAAAACGCGACTGGTATACCTGGCGCGACGGTAAAAATGGTGCAGAGCCTAACAACTGGGAAGGGATCTTTAAAGGTTCGACCTGGGAGTTTGACCCGGTAACCGAACAATATTTTCTGCATCTGTTTACCCGTCGCCAGCCGGATCTGAACTGGGAAAACCACGATGTTCGCCGCGCCGTATACGACATGATGCGCTGGTGGCTCGATAAAGGCATCGACGGTTTCCGTATCGACGCCATCGCCCACCTGAAAAAAGAGCCGCTGCTGGCTGATGTGCCTAACCCTGACAAACTGCGTTATGCGCCGTCGATGAAAAGCCATCTGAACTATGACGGACTGCTCGATTATGTCGATGACATGAGTCGTAACGTCTTGCAGCACTACGACATTGTCACCGTTGGTGAGATGAACGGTCTGTTTGCCGACCACGCCGAAGAATGGGTAGGGGAACATCGTAACCGGCTGAGTATGGTGTTCCAGTTTGAGCATGTGCGGTTGTGGGAACCGGAAGCCGGTTTGCGCCCGGAACCTGCGGTGTTAAAGAAAATTTTCACCGCCTGGCAGGAAGCGCTGGAAGGTAAAGGCTGGAATGCGCTGTATGTGGAAAACCACGACCTGACGCGCATTACCTCGCGCTGGGGCGACACCGAACACCACTGGCGAGAAAGTGCGACCTGCATCGCTGCACTCTATTTCCTGATGCAGGGCACGCCGTTTATCTACCAGGGCCAGGAAATCGGCATGACCAATACCCGATTCAACAGCCTTGATGATTTTGATGACGTGTCTGCGAAAAACATGTGGCGTGAAATGGAAGCTCAGGGCAAAAGTGAAGAGGAAATTATCGCGTTTCTCACCAACACCGGGCGTGATAACTCCCGCACGCCGATGCAGTGGAACACCTGGCCCAACGCCGGTTTCAGCGAAGTGAAACCGTGGTATCACGTCAATGCCAACTTTGAAATGATAAACGTCGCCAGCCAGCAACAAGACCCGGATTCAGTGCTGAATTTCTACCGTGCATTAATCAAACTACGCAAACAAGAGCGCACGCTGATTTATGGGCGCTACGAGCTGGAACTGGCAGACAACCCACAAATTTACGCTTACCGGCGCGTGCTCGACGGCGCGGAGTTCGTGGTGCTGTGCAATATGTCGTCGAAATCCGCCCGCTGGACAAGCGATGAGTTGCCGCTTGAATGGGCGCAATGCGTGCTGGGGAACTACCCGCAGGTGGATGAGCTCTATCGGCTGCATCCGTGGGAGGCACGGGTTTACAAGCTCGCGTAAATCATTTTGTCGGATGACGCTGCGCTTGTCCGACCTTCGAAAAACGATTTTGTAGGGTGGATAAGCGCAAGCGTCATCCACCTTTTGCACAAGGCTAATCGAAGTCTAAGAGCAACCTTATGTAGTAACGGCATGGCCTGCGGTATGATGGGCGCTGGTTTTTAACAAGGAGGGGTTATGTTGACGACAACATTTCCAGCTTTGCAGCCGACGACCATTGATGCCATTAATACGCTTGGCGAGTGGCTTTCTCACAATGAGTTTGCCGCCCCGCCTGCGGTTTGCGATGGCGAACTGATTATCCTCGCGGGTAATGCCGTTATCCCCACCATTGATGCAGCCTGTGCGCTTGCCGCCAATACTGAATTGCCGCTGCTGATTACCGGCGGGATTGGCCATTCCACGACTTTTTTGTATGCGGCGATTGCGAAGCACCCGCGCTACAACACCATTCCCACTACTGGGCGTGCAGAAGCCGCCATTATTAAAGACATTGCGACCGAGTTCTGGAAAGTCCCGGCAGAAAAAGTGCTGACCGAAGAGAAGTCTACCAACTGTGGTGAGAACGCGCGCTTCACTTATGACTTAATGCAAACGCGGCAAATCGAGCCCGCACGCGCGATTATCATTCAGGACCCCACCATGCAGCGCCGAACCGTCGCGACCTTCGAACGCGTTTGGCAGGGGCAAGAACGTTTCCCGCAATGGCGCAGTTGGCCGGGTTTTGTTCCACATGTAGTCAGTGACGAAACCCATACCGCATTTAGCCTGAATGAAAAGGGCTTATGGCCGGTTGAGCGTTATATTTCTCTGGTGTTGGGGGAGATCCCGCGTATCCGGGATGATGCGCAGGGCTACGGGCCGCATGGCCGCGATTTCATTACTCATGTAGATATTCCTGCTGACGTAACACATGCCTGGGAAATTCTGGCGAATGACGCCGCGCTGGCGCAATTAATGCACGAGCGCGGGTTGTAAATGATTAACGATGCAGGTAACAGTTAACGCCTAAATACTTACTGAACGCCTCCTGCAATACCGCACCCGTCGCTGAGTGGTTCATGGCGACGTGGTGCTCAAAGCCATTGTTACAAATCCATGCCAGTAAATTCTCCAGGTGTGGCACTTCAATCACCGCGCGGCAGCCGACGGTATCTAACGCATCGTCAACCGATTGCCCTTCGCCGACATAGGCTTTCACTTCACCGGTAAAATCATCAGAAGAGAGGCGGAAGTAAGTCAGTGGGCCACTTTTCAGACGACCATGTACCGCGCCGCAGGTATTCTCTTTGCCAACCGTGGTGCCAATAATATCGGCGGTGCCCATCGACGGCGATTCCAGGCTACTGCTGGCAAAGTTCCCGCAGTGGAACAACACGCATTTGTTGCGATCGTCGCCAAAATTGTTGTTCCAGTCGGCAATTGAGGCTGGATTAAGCGACGCGCTGGCGAGTGCGTACATCGATAATGCGCCCATCACGTCGACTTCACAGGCGCTTGGCATAAGCTGCCCGGACATCACGCTCATAATAGAGCAGACGTTAATACCGAGATTTTCCTGAAGCGAGGTCCAGCACTGGATTGCCGTGGTGTCGATGTCGTTTGCCACGACCCATTCGCTGATCACCACAAACAATTTTGCCATCTGGGTTAACTTATCTGCGGGTATGCCGCTGGCATCGGCGTTTTCAATCAAGATGCCACGTTTCTCATGCACCCGCAGATCGTCGTCGCTGATGTGTTTGATGCGGGTGAAAATTTCAGAAAGGTCGAGGGTTTCCACCGCCACACCCATTTTTTCGAGCAGCTTTTCGCTGTAACGCACGGTGTTAAAACTGGCCGGACGCGCACCAATCGCGCCGATGCGCACGCCCTGCATTGATTTCACTACCCGGCAGATTTGTGCAAAGCGCTGTAAATCTTGTTCGAACACTTCACCGCTTAATGCGCAAACATGCTGCGTGGTGAGCGTGAAGGGGATGTTGTACTGACGCAGGTTGTTGCACAGAGAAATTTTCCCGCAGAAGCTATCGCGACGTGTCGCCAGGCCCATTTTGTCGAGATTGTCCTCTTCGGCCTGGATTAACACCGGCACTTTCAAACCGGAAAGACGAATCGCTTCTGCCACCGCTTTTTCATCGCCAAAGTTAGGCAGTAGCACCACCACACCATGAATATCATCGCGATGCTGGCGGAACAGTTCGGCGCAGACTTTGGCATCCTGACGGGTTTCGACACCGCCAAGATGCGTTTGCCCATCTTTTAGCATCACGGTTTTGATACCCAGTTTGCCAAACAGTGTTTCGGCTTGTTCATGTGCCTGCGCCACTAAATAGCTTGGGAAGAACCCGCGGTTTCCGATGATAACGCCGAAAGTTAATTGTGTTGGGATACGAGACATGGCTTCACTCCAGTAAAAAGTTAATTTGGCACAAAGCGGCAACGGGCCACGGCTTCAAGCCATTGTTTATAGTTTTCTTGCATTTTTTGTTGTTGTTCTGCCTGCGGCTGCAAACGCTCGCCACAGTGGGCTAATGCGGCAAGCGGTGTTCCGTCTTGCCACCAGCCGAGAGTTTTTCCGGCTAACAGCGTTGCGCCGAGTGCGGAGATTTCAGCCGCGGGTTGAATGATTAACGGGCGTTTCAGCACATCTGCCTGTAACTGCATCAACCAGCGGTTTTGGGTGGCGGTGCCATCCACACACAGCGATTCAAGGCGCTCGCCAGTGGCCTGTTCCATGGCGAAAAAGACATCGGCAATTTGATAGACCAGCGATTCCAGCGCGGCTCGCGCCAGCACTGCAGGGGTAGCGGCATCCGTCAGGCCACAAATCATGCCGCGGGCGTGGAGATCCCACCACGGCGCGCCCAGCCCTGAAAGCGCTGGCACGTAATAGACGCCCTGGTTGCTGTCGGTAGATTGGGCAAGCTCGGTGAGTTTTGCCGGGTCATTGATACCCAACATTTTCCCCAGCCAGGCGGCACCCGAGCCGGTATGGGTAATGTTGCCTTCCAGTGCATAATTCAATTCACCGTCGTGCCAGGCAAGCGTCGTGCTCAGGCGATTGCTACGGTTAACCGGTTCCGGGAGCGAAAGCATTAATGATGAACCGGTACCATAAGTGGCTTTCACTACGTGGCCGCAGACGCTGCGCTGTGCGTAGAGCGCCGCGTGTGAATCACCGATAAGCGCCAGTAATGGCGTGCCGATGGGCAAGCCTGCAATTGAGTTGATTTGCACTTCGCCGTGGTGGCCAGCAGAAGGGCGCACCTCAGCAAGTGCTGCACGGGGAATGCCGAATAATTTGAGTAATTCGTTGTCCCATTCGCCCCGGTAAATATTAAACAGCTGCGTGCGGGCGGCATTCGAGTAGTCGGTAGTGAATGAATGCCCGGCGGTCAGTTGCCAGTTCAGCCAAGAATCTATTGTCCCGATACACAGTTCGCCCGCTTCGGCACGTTTCATACCATCCGGAATGGCATCAAGCAGGGCGCGGATTTTCGCCGCCGGGAATAACGGATCGACGGGCAGGCCAGTCAGGCGAGTGATCAGTTCGCCATGGCCCTGTAGCAAAAGTTGCTCACAGATTTGTTCTGAACGGCGGTCCTGCCAGCTTACTACTGGCGTCAATGGTTGGCCGTCATGGCGCTGCCACACCAACACCGACTCACGCTGGTTGCTAATCGCTATCCCTGCGATGTTGACGGAGCCGAGTTGTTGCAGGCAGCCGCTCAGTGCTTCGCAGACGGCATGCCACAACGCAACAGGGTCTTGTTCTGCAAGCCCTGGTGCCGGGTGCGTCATTGCCACGCCGACACTGCAACGGGCGCAAATTTCCCCGCTGCCATTCACCGCCAACACTTTGGCGTTGGTGGTGCCCTCATCAATAGCCAGAATTACCGGGCTGGACATGGCTATGCTCCTTTGCAAAGCGCCGTGGCGGAACGAGTGACTCCTGCGGCATCAATTCCATGATGGGCACGCATCTCCTTGCGATCCGCCGCAATAGCATAGCTACCGTCTGCAATTCCGAGCCGCAACAATGGTATGCCGCATCCCGCTTCCGCTAACACTTCCGCGACCAGGCTGCCGACACCGCCATTCACGTTGTGCTCTTCAACGGTTATTACGTGTCGAGAATTTTTAAGCATGGTGAGAAGGTGCGCGGTATCGCAAGGTCGAATAGACGGAACGTTGATCACCGCCGCATTAATACCCAAATCTGCGAGTTGTGCCGCAGCAGTGACGATTTCATGCACCGTTGAGCCCATGGCGACTAATGCCACATCGTCGCCTTCGCGCAGTTGCTCAACCGCCCCTGGTTTGAACTGATAATTAGCATCGTGCAGCTCCGGCAGCGCTTTACCATCAAGGCGAATATAGACCGGACCAACGTGTTCCAGCGCGTAGTCAATAATCTGGCGGCATTCAATCGGGCAAGACGGCGCATAGATTTCGATGTTGCCAAAACCGCGCAGCACGGCGATGTCGTCAATACTGTGGTGGGTGCTGGCGAGGGGGCCGTAACTGGCTCCGGCATTGAGGCCAAATAATTTTACGTTGCTGTTGTTGTAGCAAACGTCGACTTTGATCTGTTCGTTAGCGCGCGAGATTAAAAATGGTGCCGCGTTGCAGGTCACAGCAATTTTGCCGCCCATCGATAAGCCGACCGCCGTGCCCACCAGTGTCTGTTCTGCAATCCCGACGTTCACCAGCCGGTCCGGAAACTGTTTCATAAACGGGGATATTTTTGCCGTCGAGGTTGAGTCGGCTACCACCGGCACCAGGTCTACGCCGCGTTCGACGGCGTCAATAAAGGCATTCACCATTACGGTTGCCAGGTGTTCGCTATTACTCATCTTTCAGTTCCTCCAGCGCCAGTTCGATTTCGTCACCTTTCGGTATCCGGTGGTGCCACTCCGCGCGCCCCTGAATAAAGGAGATGCCCGCGCCTTTGGTTGTGTTGGCAATCACGACGTGCGGTTTGCCATGCGGCTGCAACCCTTCAAGTGTTGCGACCACATCAGCCATGTCGTTGCCACGGCACTCGGTCACTTCCATGCCGAACGCGCGCCATTTCTCATCCAGTGGGTCAGTATTGAGAATGTCTTTGGTCGAGCCCGCGAGTTGCAGATTGTTTTTGTCGTTAATAATGATCAGGTTATCGAGCTGGTAATGCGCCGCGACGAGAGCTGCCTCCCAGTTGCTGCCTTCGGCCAGTTCACCATCGCCTGTCACGACAAAAACACGGCGCTGGCTGTTGTTGCGTTTAGCTGCAAGTGCGATACCAACGGCGACGGGCAGGCCGTGGCCGAGAGCGCCAGTGTTAAGCTCCACCCCTGGTGTTTTGTGCTTCACCGGGTGACCGGGCAGATGAGAGTCGGCATGCTGATAGGTCGGCAGCCACTCCACGGGAATAAAACCGGCCTCTGCCAGCACACAGTAATAGCCGCCAACCGCGTGCCCTTTGGACTGAATGTAGATGTCACGTTCGTCGCTGTTAATCAGCTGTGGCGAACAATTCAGTATCCGGAAGTACAGGGCGGTTAAGATTTCCACCTGTGATAAGTCGGCCCCGGTATGGCCACCAGCCGGGCTGTTAGCATTGAGCAGGACGATGCGGCGACGGACGGCGCGTGCTCTTTTTTCCAGATCCGTAACTGACAGTGCGAACGGATTCATAGTGTTACCTCTTGCATTTAAAATCATATGTGAATAATTATTCCATGTAGGTAAAAAAATACCCGCCGTTCAGGATCTGTGGTGCGCTATACCTTCCCGCTACTTTCCATGATGGTTTTCTGCGCCACGACAGCGGCTTTCTGCTGCATGCGGTTTTGCATCTGGTCGATGATGACCGCCACAATAATCACGATGCCTTTGATGACCATTTGCCAGAATTCGCTCACACCCATCATCACCAGGCCGTCAGCCAGAAAACCAATGACAAATGCGCCGATAAGTGTGCCAAGGATGGTGCCGCGTCCGCCTGCAAGCGACGTTCCGCCGAGTACAACTGCGGCGATGGCGTTCATCTCAAATGCTGTGCCGTTTGCCGGGTGACTGGCAACCAGTTGCGCGGAGACCACAATTCCGGCGATGGCGGCGCAAAAACCTGACAGCGTGTAGACCCAAATTTTTACCTGTCGAACTTTAACGCCTGACAGTTCAGCTGCGCGTTCGTTATCACCAATCGCGTAAACATGGCGGCCAAAGGGCAGGCGGCGAGCCACATAAGCAATCGCGATGGCGAGCACAATCATCATCCAGATAGCCCACGGAATGCCGAACAGCGTCCCAGAGCCAATCAAGTCAAAACCGGTATTGCCAAGTTGTGGGTTGCCGGAGAGTCCGGGGAAGGTTTCCCCACCCGAGGTCAACATGGCTGCTCCGCGCAGCACATACATGGTGCCGAGCGTGCAGATAAATGGTGCGACGTTATAGCGGGTGATAATCCAGCCGTTTGCTGCACCAATTAACCCACCAACCAGCAGTACCAAAGGCACAATTACCCACACGCTTGGGAAAATCGCGATGCCAAACATCGGCAGCACAATGCCTTTGGTAATCAGCCAACCGGCAATCATGCCGCACAGCCCGAGTGTTGCACCAATCGATAAATCAATACCCGCCGTGATGATGACAAAGGTGATGCCGAGTGCCAGGAATGCATTGATAGCAATGTGTTTAATCATGATCACCATGCTGCCCATGGCAAGGAAATCCGGCACCATGATGGCGAAGAAGCCCACTATCAAAAACAGCGCAATAAAGGTGCGAAGTTTAAGCAGTAAGAGCAGCAGATTTTCCCGCGAGCTAAACGGCGAATCTGGTCTGGCGTTGAGCGCGACAGTATCATTCGTTTTCATATCAGAACCCTTGTGCACTAGCGGAAACCAATGCCGATTCTTCGGCGTGTTCGCGGAGAATATCGGCGGTGATTTTGCCACCTGACATCACCAGAATGCGGTCAGAAACCGCCATAATCTCTTTCAGATCGGAGGTAGAAAACACCACTGCAATTCCTTGTTCGGAAAGCTGAACCATCATGCGGAACACATCGGCTTTCGCGCCTACATCGATACCGCGCGTCGGTTCATCGAGCAGCAAGAGTTTAGGGTTGGTTAGCAACGAGCGGCCAATCACCACTTTTTGCTGGTTCCCACCGCTTAACGCCTGAATTTCTACGTCAGGAGAGGAGACCTTGATTGAGAGATTGCCAATCGTGCTGGCGACTACCGCTGTTTCATCCACTTGAGAGATGGCAAAACCGCGTTGTAAGCGCCGCCATAAACTGGCGATCGTTAAGTTGCTCGCCACCGATGAACCAGGAAAAATCCCGGTGCGCTTGCGATCCTCAGGCACCAGACTCATGCCCATACGAATGCGTTCGGCTGTGGCAAGGCGCGGCGGCACCGGTTTACTGTCGAGCCATAATTTGCCCAAATAGTTGCGTTGTGTACCCAGCAGGCATTCAAACAACTCTGTGCGGCCAGCGCCCATCAAGCCATAAATGCCAACGATTTCACCTGCGCGTACCTGAAAACTGACATCATTTACCACTGTATTCCCTGCAGAATTGACGCAGGTGATGTGTTCGGCTTCAAGAATCGCGGCACCAAATTCACGCCCCGGTTTCAGGAAGCTCGATACTGGTTCGCTGCCCAGCATTTCACGTACAATCCACGGCACGTCGATATCACACACCTGCGCTTCGGCCTGGAATTTGCCATCGCGCAAAATGGTTATCACGTCGCCAATCGCCATCAGCTCTTCGAGGCGGTGGGAGATATAAATAATGGTGACGCCCTGGCGGGTAAGTTCGCGAATCACCCGGAACAGGATCTCCACTTCGGTTTTACTCAGCGCTGAAGTGGGTTCATCAAGAATTAATATGTCGGCGTTCTCAGCTAAAGCTTTGGCGATTTCTATCAGTTGCTGTTGGCCAACTTTCAGGTTTGCCACTATCTCCTTCGGGGAAATAGGCTGATCCAGGCGTTTGAGCAATTCCGCGCTGCGAGCCTGCTGCGTCGCTTCATCAATGGGCGATAGACCGTGTTGCAATTCACGCCCAAGAAAAATGTTCTCGGCGACTGTCAGGTTTTCAAACAGGTTCAGTTCCTGGTGAACCATGCCAATGCCGTGCGCGGCGGCCTGGCGCGTGCTATTAAATTGTACGACTTCACCATTGAGGCTGATTTCGCCGCTACCTGGCTGCTGAACGCCAGCCAGAATTTTCATCAGCGTCGATTTACCGGCACCGTTTTCTCCGATGATCACATTCACTTTTCCGCGCCAGACGTTGTAATCAATGTTGTCCAGCGCCACGGTGCCGGGGAACAGCATTGAAATGCCACGGGTGCGCAGAATGATTGGATCTTGCGACATTATGGTTTCCCCCGTTCCAGTGAAATTGCCGCCGCATCACTTAATGCACCATTACGCATCGTAACTGCCATCACCAGGGTGACAGGTTGCTGCTGCCAGCTTTCATCGACTTTTGGCAGGTGCTTTGCCGCTTCACGGTTATAAGCTTTTGAAAGCTGTGCGAACTGCACCTGATTGGTGAAATCTTCGAATTTGTAACCTGTCGCATCGCGGATTGCGTTGCCGCGAATCATCGGCCCAACTTGCACCTGCAGCGGTTGGTCATTGACGGTCACGGTCAACGTACGCTCGCGTTCGTTATCCAGGGAAACGCTGTCGACTTTGCCTTGTACTTTGACGAATATGCTTTCGTTGTTGGCATTGGCGGCGCGGGTTTTCAGAGCAGTACTATCCAGTGCATGGCTCTGCGCTGGAGTCAGTACTTTGCTGTTCCAGGTTTGTTGCGCTATCTGCGCGGGTGTCTGGTTTGCGAAACTCGCTTTCGCATTCGGATCGGGCGGAATAATCGGTTGCCCGTTTTCATCCAGATCCACCACCCGGCAGGCAGTGAGCAACAGGGCACTGCAACATAACCAGCAAATACCCCATTGTTTAAGCGACATACAGCCTCCCGGACTACTTAGCCAGCTTGAAGGTTTTCAGCTGATTGGCATTGCTATCGTCAATTAATACGCAGTCCATCAACTGTTTTTCCTGTAGCTGTGGTTTGCCGTTTTTCAGGAAATAATCCGCTTGTACCACCGCCATTTGCGCTTGCTCCCAACCTGGTTGCAGCACGGTGGCTTTGATATTGCTCCTGGCGATAATCGAGTCGCGTACGTAGTCACTGCCGTCAAACCCGACCACGATGACATTGGTCTTGCCTGCGGCTTTTAACGCAGCTTCTGCACCCAGCGCCATGGTGTCGTTACCAGAAATCACACCGACGATGTCAGGCTGGGTTTGTAAGATGGATTCCATGCGGGTGAAGGCTTCGGTTTGGCTCCAGTTTGCGGTTTGCTGTGCCACCATTTTCATATCCGGGTAGTCGTCGAGAATGTCGTGATAGCCCTGCGAGCGCACGTGGGCGTTGGTGTCTGACTGGCGGCCCAGCAATTCAACATACTTACCTTTACCGTTAAGCAATTTGGCAAATTTCTCGGCACCCAACTGCGCACCTTGATAGTTATTGGAAACAATCTGCGCCACGGCGACACCCGTTTTGTTGATTTCACGGTCAATAAGGAATGTAGGGACTCCAGCTGCTTTGGCTTTTTCTAATGGGCCGACGGTGGCATCTGCTCCTGCGTTATCCAGGATGATGGCTTTTGCTTTGCGGGCAATAGCGGTTTCAATCAGTTGGTTTTGTTTATTTACATCATCATCATGCGACGCGACCAGCGTGGTGTAACCCAACTCTTTGGCCTTGGCCATCGCGCCATCAGCTTCGGCTTTAAAGAATGGGTTGTCATGAGATGGGGTAATGATGGCAATCAGCCCATTATCGGCGGCATACAGGTTGACAGAGGAAGCAAGAAGAGCGGCAACGAGTGAGGTCTTAAGTAAGGTAACTTTCATTTTTATCTCCACATTGAATATATATTCAAGCATGATTTATTATTCAATGTAACGATAGGCCTGTGATTAGAATCTGTCCATGCGGAATTGAGTAAAATGATAAAAAGGCGAAAGCGATCACAAATTGTACGATTAAGCATCAAAAGGAATGCTGTCTTGTTATTTATGCAAGCTTGAATAAAAATACAAAGGAGAGAATCAGGAGGCGCTAATGTCAAAGCAGGATGAACAACGTTTGTTGGTCAAGATTGCGACGCTCTACTTTGTCGAAGGGATGAAGCAGTCAGAAATCGCCGGGTTATTGCACCTGTCGCAATCATTTGTCTCACGCGCTATTACACGCTGCCAGAAAGAGGGCGTGGTAAAAATCAGTGTTATCCAGCCCGCCAATATTTTCCTGTCACTCGAGCAAGCGCTGGAGAAAAAATACGGTATTCGCCAGGCAATTGTGGTGGATGTCGATGAGTCTGCACCCGCCGCGCAAATCAAACATGCGATTGGCAGTGCGGCAGCACACTATGTTGAAACGCGTTTGCGGCCAAACGACCTGGTGGGGATCTCTTCCTGGAGTTCGACCATTCGCGCAATGGTCGACGAACTGCACCCGCAAAGCATTAAAGCGCGCGGGGTGATTCAACTGCTCGGTGGCGTGGGTCCGAACGGCAACGTGCAGGCGACAATTCTGACGCAAAACCTGGCGGCGCAACTCGACTGCCCAGCCTGGCTGCTGCCGTCGCAAAGTATTGAGCACTCCGTTGAAGAGCGCGCCAAACTGGTCGCCAGTGACGATGTGGCTGAAGTGGTGAAAAAGTTCGCCGAAGTTGACGTGGCGATTCTCGGTATTGGAGAGCTTGAACCGTCCCAACTACTGAAAAATTCGGGCAACTATTATGGCGAAGCGATGCTCAAAACCCTCGCCGAGCGTGGAGCTGTGGGGGATATCTGCCTGCATTATTTCAATGCCCAGGGCGAGCCAGTATTAAGCAAAGAAGAAGACCCGGTTATTGGCATGGAACTAAGCCAGGTCCGCGACTGCCCGCATGTGGTGGCGCTTGCAGGTGGAAGTGACAAAGCTAATGCGATTCGCGGTGCGCTTCATGGTGGCTACATTGATGTGCTGATCACCGACTACCCTACGGCCTGCCAACTGCTGTAATTCTCCCATAATGACCGTTTTCTGATGAAGATGTCTAAAACGGTCATTTTTCCCTTCCTCCGTGACAACCTAACGGCTTCTTTCCCATTGTTTTTATTGAGAGCCATCACAGTTCATAACCATTTTGCCCGAATGACTGTTTTTGATATCTAAAGTGTTTACATGAATTTTACATAAGCGAAACATAAAAACAGCAAGCGCAGAGGAGCCGATCATGACAGCACCTGTACAACACCCGATGTATATTGATGGTCAATTTGTTCAATGGCAGGGCGAACAGTGGATTGATGTGATCAATCCGGCTACTGAAGAGTTGATTTCGCGCATTCCTGACGGGGATGCAAAGCACGCCTGTGATGCGATTAATGCTGCGGCAAATGCGCAGGCCGGTTGGGAAGCCTTGCCCGCGATTGAGCGTGCTGGCTGGTTGCGCAAAATTTCTGCCGGGATTCGTGAACGAGCAAAAGCCATCAGCGCATTGATTGTTGCCGAAGGTGGGAAAACTCAGCAATTGGCTGAAGTGGAAGTGGCTTTCACTGCGGATTATCTCGATTACATGTCGGAGTGGGCGCGTCGTTATGAAGGTGAAATTCTGCAAAGTGACCGACCTGGCGAAAACATTCTGGTGTTCAAACGTGCGCTTGGCGTCACCACCGGGATTTTACCGTGGAATTTCCCGTTCTTCCTGATTGCCCGCAAACTCGCGCCAGCGCTGATTACCGGTAATACCATTGTTATCAAACCCAGCGAATTTACGCCAAACAATGCCATCGCTTTTGCACAAATTGTCCATGATATCGGGCTACCAAAAGGAGTGTTCAACCTGGTGCTGGGTCGTGGCGAGACTGTTGGGCAGGAGTTGGTGAGCAACCCGAAAGTGGCGATGGTCAGCATGACCGGAAGCGTGGGCGCGGGTGAGAAAATCATGGCAGCGGCGTCTAAAAACATCACCAAAGTGTGCCTCGAACTGGGCGGTAAAGCGCCTGCCATTGTGATGGACGATGCAGACCTTGATATCGCGGTGAAAGCGATCGTTGATTCACGCATGATCAACACCGGGCAGGTGTGCAACTGCGCGGAGCGCGTGTATGTGCAAAAAGGTATTTACGACGAATTTATCACCCGTCTGAGCGAAGCGTTTAAGCAGGTGAGTTTTGGTAATACTGGCGAACGCAATGATGTGTCGATGGGGCCACTAATTAATGCGGCAGCGCTTGAACGCGTCGAACAGAAAGTGGCGCGTGCAGTGAGTGACGGTGCGCGTGTTGTGCTGGGTGGCAAAGCGCCTGAAGGAAAAGGGTACTTCTACCCGCCAACGCTGCTGGTGGATGTGCGCCAGGATATGGCGATTATGCATGATGAAACCTTCGGCCCGGTGCTACCAGTCACCACGTTTGACACACTTGAGCAAGCGCTTGAGATGGCCAACGACAGCGATTACGGCCTGACATCTTCAGTTTACACACGTGATTTAAATGTCGCGATGAAGGCAATTAAGGGCCTAAAGTTTGGCGAAACCTACATCAACCGTGAAAACTTTGAAGCGATGCAGGGCTTCCATGCCGGCTGGCGTAAATCGGGTATTGGCGGTGCCGATGGTCGCCATGGTTTGAATGAATATCTGCAAACCCAGGTGGTCTATTTGCAAGTGTAATGATTTACTTTCTCATTTATAAATGATAATAATTATCAACAGTTATTTAAACCTTTAGCTAACGTCCTGTTAGCTAAAGGTATTCACCTGCTGTTGATAAGGATATTTATGTCTGCTTTACCACAAACCCGCCTGCGTGCTTTGCCTGCTTTAGTGCTTACCAGCTTGCTGTTTTCCAGTTCACTGTTTGCCGACACCTCGTTTACGGTTGAAAGAAAACCGGTTGGCAAAGGAGTGTATGAAATGGCCTATAGCGCGGACCAATCCGCACTCTATGTTGCCACTTCCCAAAGCCGAAAAACGGATAAAGGCGGGGTAGTTTACCGCCTTGACCCGGCAACCCTCGAAGTGACTCAGGCGATTCATAACAACCTGAAGCCTTTCGGTGTAGCCTTTAACAAAACCACGGGCACATTGTTCCTGGGCAATACCACCAGCAGCGCGGTGACGGCCATCAACAGCAAGACGGGTGATGTGATTAAGTCACTGGTGGTGGATGAGACAAAGCGCACTGAAACTACTCGTCCGTTAATGCCGCGCCAGTTAGTGGTTAACGAAGCCACCAACACTCTGTATATGGGCGGATTGGGTGAGTCCAGCGTGCTGTGGGTGATTGATGGAGCAACATTGACGCTTCGGGATACCATTAAAGATCTCGGTAAAATGGCGACGGGCCTGGCGATTGATGAGAAATCCTCGCGTATTTATATGACCAATGCTGACAACGAATTTATTGTTATCGACAGCAAAACCAACAAGGTTATCTCGCGCACGAAACTGGAGACAGAAGGCGAGCATTTCTATCTGAATATCGCGCTGGATAGCGCAAACAACCGTGCATTTGTCAGCGATTCGAAGTCACCGCAACTGTTGGTTGTTGATACCAATACCAGCAAAGTGCTGAACAAAGTGGATGTGCCGCTGGGTCTGGATGTGTTGTTTAACCCGACGCGCAACGAAGTCTATGTGACTCATCGCAAAGCCGGGAAAGTTAGCGTAGTTGATGCGAAAAGCTACAAAGTGCTGGAGACTATCGATACGCCAGCACTGCCAAATAGCCTGGCGCTTTCACCAGACGGGCAACAGCTGTTTGTCAGCGTGAAACAACCGGGAACTCGTGAAAAAGAGCCGACCAGCCCGGACGATGTTGTGCGTATCAGCTTTAAGTAATCGTCATACTTCGAGTTGCCGCCTGGCTGCAACTCGAAGTATTTAGAGTCATTACGCGTGGTGTTTTGTCGTTTGTTTAGCAAAACACCAGAACGCTTTATTTAGGAGAAGCGGGCAAAGCTTCAATCCAGTTTATCAGCAACTCTGGCCAGCTGGCAGCGGGCAAACCGACTGCGCCACGAATCCCAAAACCATGTTTACCCTCCTGGAAAAGATGTATTTCCACCGGCACGTGCTGGGCGCGCAAGGCCGAGAACATGGCAAGACTGTTATCTACCGGGACGGAAGGGTCATCCACCGCATGAACGATAAACGTAGGCGGCGTCTGGTCCGTCACATTCTGCTCCGGTGAGTATTTCTTTATCTGCTCAGGAGTGGGTTTCTCGCCAATCAAGGCTTTGCGCGAGCCCGGATGCGCGATACTTTCCTGCATGCTAATCACCGGATACATAAGCGCCAAAAAGTCGGGGCGCGCACTGGTTTTATCTACCTCATCGCTTGCCGGATAAACAGATTCTTCATTGCGCGTAGCAAGGCTTGCAGCGACATGGCCTCCTGCCGAGAAACCCAGAATACCAATACGATGCGGATCGATTTTCCACTTGTTGGCATCGGTTCTTAGGGTTCGAATGGCCCGCTGAGCATCAGCCAATGGTGCATCTGAACCTTCCACATGCCCATTTGCTGGCATACGGTAGGTCATCACAAACAGGGTATATCCTTTAGCGTTGAAAATGGGAGCAAGGTCGCTACCTTCTTTATCCAGCACTACGCGCTGATAAGAGCCGCCAGGGGTGACTAATATCGCAACCCCATTGGGTTTTTCCGGTAAATATGCGGTGATGGTTGGTGTGCGAATACCTGTTACCGCGCGGTCCGCAAGCCCGCTGTCCTTACGCCTGTCGACAGTTTCTTGCTGCACAGGGCTCGTTTTAGCACCTGGCGCTTCGCCCTGTGGCCAGACAGAAAATTCAGGTAGTGCCAGAGCGGCACTACTCATAGACAGCAGGATTGAAGTAGCAAGCAGAGAGCGACCTAACATAGCCTTTCCTTTTTTGAATAATTAACGCAGATATAACATGTTGTTAATGTCAAAAAGGCGAGGCGGTGCTCATTTATGAATCAGATTGGTAATTTTATTGAAATAATGTTTTGAAAATAGAGCTGCGCCCATCTTGCCAGTTATAGCGAAGATGAGCGTAGTCCTTGAGGCTAATCTGTGGGGTTACTCGCTATCTGCTTTTTCCGCTTTACCTGCCATCTGGGCCAGGAAGTCGTAGCGTTTTTGCAAATCTACGGCGGCATCTTTCCACAACTGTTCGGCAACTTCTGGCTGTTGCGCGTTCAGGCGGCGGAAACGTTGCTCCTTCATTAACGTATCGGCCAGAGCATCCGAAGGTGGGCGGGAGTCCAGCGCCAGCGGAAGTTTACCTTCATCAGCACGACGCGGATCGAAGCGATAAAGCGGCCAGAAGCCAGTCGCAGTGAGCTGGCGCATCTGATCGTGGCTAAGCGCCAGATCATAACCATGCTCTTCACATGGGCTGTAGGCGATAATCAGCGATGGGCCCGGATAAGCTTCCGCTTCCTGAATCGCTTTCACCGTCTGGTTGAGCTGTGCGCCAAGTGAAATTTGCGCCACATAAACATGCCCGTACATCATCATGCTGACGCCGAGATCCTTACGTGCTTTACGCTTGCCGTGTTCGCCAAACTTAGTCACTGCACCCAGTGGTGTCGCTTTTGACGCCTGGCCGCCGGTGTTGGAGTAACACTGCGTGTCGAGAACCAGAATATTGACGTTTTCAGTCAGGCTTAACACATGATCCAGCCCGCCAAAACCAATGTCATACGCCCAGCCGTCGCCGCCAATCAGCCAGATAGATTTTTCGACCATCGCGTCAGCGTCGGTGATGAGCTGGCGCGCGTCCGGGTCGTCGATATCCGCCAGATGTTTGCGCAGTTCGATAACTTGCTCGCGACGCACTTCAGGCGTGGCTTCGGCATGGAGTTGTTCGTTCAGCTCCGCAGGTAGTTTATCGGCAAATTTGCCGACCAGGCGCATCACGCGGGCGCGGTGCTGGTCGACCGTTAGACGGAAGCCGAGCCCAAATTCGGCGTTATCTTCGAACAATGAGTTTGCCCAGGCTGGCCCGCGACCATTTGCATCGGTGGTGTACGGCGTGGAAGGCAAGTTACCGCCATAAATTGACGAACAACCGGTGGCGTTAGCAATCAGCATGCGGTCGCCATAAAGTTGGGTCAGCAGTTTGATATACGGTGTTTCGCCGCAGCCGGAACAGGCGCCGGAGTATTCGAACAGCGGCGTCAGCAACTGCGAAGTACGAATATCAATGCGCTCAAGGCTGGTGCGGTCCATTTCCGGCAGTTTGAGGAAGAAATCGTAATTCTCTTTTTCTTCTTCAACGTGCTCAAGGCGCGACATCATATTGATTGCCTTGATTTCCGGGTTCTGGCGATCTTTCGCCGGGCAAACTTCCACGCACAGATTGCAGCCGGTGCAATCTTCTGGCGCGACTTGCAAGACGTATTTTTGTCCACGCATATCGCGGGATTTCACATCCAGCGACTGCAATGCAGCAGGGGCGTTTTCCATCGCTTCTGGCTGCACAACTTTAGCGCGGATTGCCGAGTGCGGGCAGGCAGCAACGCAGTGGTTACACTGGGTACAGATGTCCGGTTTCCAGATAGGAATTTCTTCGGCGATGTTGCGTTTTTCCCACTGCGTGGTGCCCATCGGCCAGGTACCGTCCGGCGGGAGCGCAGAAACGGGGAGCGCATCACCAAGGCCTGCGAGCATCGCGGCGGTAACGGTTTTAACGAAATCAGGTGCGGCGTCGGACACCACCGGTGGGCGCATTGGGCTGGTTTCGTTGACTTCTTGCAGTGCTACTTCCGCCAGCAGTTCTCGGGATAATGCCAGCGCCTGCCAGTTACGCTCCACTAGCTCCTGACCTTTGCTACTGTAGCTTTTTGCAATCGCACCTTGCAGTTCTGCCAGTGCGCTATCGCCCGGCAGAATATTGGTGAGATGGAAAAATGCCATCTGCATCACGGTGTTGATACGCGCACCAAGCTGGCATTCACGGGCGATTTTCGCTGCATTAACCACAAAGAAGCGCGCTTTTTTCTGGTTCAGTACCGCCTGAACTTCTTGTGGCAGGCGATGCCATACTTCGTCCGCGCCGTAAGGCGTGTTGAGCAGGAAAATACCGCCTGGTTTGAGGCGTTCGGCCATTTGATATTTGTCGATAAACTGCAACTGGTGGCAGCCGACAAAATCAGCGCGGTCAATAAGGTAGGTTGAGTTAATCGGCTGTTCACTGACACGCAGGTGGGAAACCGTCAGACCGCCTGCTTTTTTGGAGTCATAAACGAAATAACCCTGAGTGAAGAACGGTGTCGAGTTACCGATGATTTTGATGTTGTTTTTGGTGGCGGACACGCTGCCGTCACTGCCAAGACCATAGAATAGCGCTTCAAGTTTGGCGCGGTTCGGCAGGGTATTTTCCGGCAATGGCAGAGACAGGTTGGTTACGTCATCGTAGATGCCAACGGTAAAGCGGGGGCGCGGTTTGGCCTGCGAGAGTTCGTTAAATACCGCCAGCACACAATCCGGGCCAAACTCTTTGGACGAAAGGCCATAACGCCCGCCAATTACGCGTGGCAACGTTTCACGTTCGCCACGGTTAAACGCTTCGGCAAGGGAGGTCATGACATCGAGATAGAGCGGTTCTGCCAGCGAACCGGGTTCTTTGGTGCGGTCAAGCACGGCAATCTGGCGGGCACTTTCTGGCAACACTTCTAATAAATGGTCGGCGGAGAAAGGACGGAACAGGCGAACTTTCAGCACGCCGACTTTCTCGCCGCGTGTCAGTAATTCGTCGACAACTTCTTCACACGTTCCGATAGCTGAGCCCATCAGGATAATCACGCGTTCGGCTTGCGGGTGGCCGTAGTACTCAAACGGGCGATACTGGCGGCCCGTGGCGGCGGCAAAGTTGTCCATCGCCTGTTCGACGTGCTCGTACACCGCGTCGTACCACAGGTTGCTGGCCTCGCGGGACTGGAAATAGGTGTCCGGGTTAGCGGAAGTGCCGCGAATTACCGGGTGCTCTGGATTCAGCGCGCGGGCGCGGTGCTCATCTATCTCTTTTTGCGGCAACAGTTCCAGAATGGTGCTGTCTGCCAGTGGGGCGATTTTATTGATTTCATGTGATGTGCGGAAACCATCAAAGAAATGAATAAACGGCACGCGACTCTTTAGGGTTGCGATATGCGAAATCAGCGCGAAGTCTTGTGCTTCCTGAACGCTGCTGGCACACAGCATGGCACAACCGGTCTGGCGAATTGCCATCACATCCGAATGGTCGCCAAAAATTGAGAGCGCATGGGTGGCGACAGTGCGTGCCGCAACATGCAGCACAAACGGCGTTAATTGCCCGGCCAGTTTGTAGAGCGTTGGGATCATCAGCAGCAAACCCTGCGATGAAGTAAACGAAGTGGAAAGGGCACCGGTTTGCAGCGCGCCGTGAACCGCAGCAATCGCACCCGCTTCTGACTGCATTTCTACTACGCGTGGCGTATCGCCCCAAATATTTTTACGGCCATCCCCGGACCATGCATCAGCCAGTTCAGCCATGGTTGAGCTAGGGGTTATCGGGTAGATGGCGATGACTTCACTGGCGCGAAACGCCACTGACGCGACCGCACCATTGCCGTCGATTGTGATCATGGAGACACCCTTACATTGCGCAATAATATGAATACGAAAAAGCCCACATGACAACGGCGAGCCGAAGAATAATCTTTTAATTCTAGCAAAGCCCACAGAAGGTGATTTTCGCTTTTGTGTCCTGCGTTGAACCTTGATTGAGGTCGTGAAAAGGGTTGGGTGGTTATGTTTTGCGCAATAAAGTGATCTGCATTGCAAAATCACACACATTTTATGGCTTTACGGCCTCGACGTAACGCAACGCCTGCGCTTATGATTCCTAGGTTTTGCAACGTTCAGGGGGAGAAGAGTAATGCGCGCTGCGTTTTTAGCGGGATTTGCCGCACTGTTATTGTCGGCATGTAGTAGTGAACCACCTCAACAAGCCACTGCAGCTCACGTACCGCCTGGTATGCGTGCAGCAATGTCAAATCAAGGGCAGGCGAGTTGTGCAATGATTGGTGGGACGTTAAGTGTTGCTCGTCAGCTTGATGGTTCGGCAATCGGTATGTGCGCGATGCCAAACGGCAAACGCTGTAGTGAAAATGCGCTTGCCGCCGGAACGTGTGGAGCGTACTAGCTTAATCAGTTGACCAGATCGGCCAGTTTATAAACTAAAGTATGCTGGCTGGTTTTGAGCGTCAGCTGTTGCGCAGCTAAGTCAACTTTTGCACCCGTGGTCAGCATGTCGTTAATCATGTGATCCAGCCCATTAAGCTGCGGTTCCGCACACATCATCATGGTCATTCCCAGACCTTTGGCTTTCAGGGTATCGCCTTCAAGTGTTGCCTGACCCATAAAGCGGTTACACATGCTGCCCGCAATGTGCATGTTCTCACCGAAACTCAGTTCCGGCATGCGATCAATCCCGGTTAACGGCTTGCCATCAACACTTTGCAGAACATAGCGGTGGTGTTGCAGGTCTTGTGTGGTCACTGTCGATTTATCGCCTGATTGCGCGCAACCGGCCAGTACCATTGCAGCCAGAGCTAAAGAAGCTAATTTTTTCATTTCTTGTCCTTAAGTTATTCGTTTCATCAATGAGTTGGTGCCAACTTTGGCAAAAAGCGGGGCGTGATTCTTTAAGGATAATCTTAAAACGAGTGTTGAATCCATTTCGTTATAGATGTCGCTAACGCTAACCCAATCGACATAACTCCAGGTGTAGGGCGTATTAGCGCAGCGACATCCGCCACAAAGATTAACTCACCTGATTAACACAAGGCTCGCCGTTCTCTAATTGACGTAAGTTTTCCAGCGTCGTTTCGGAAATGCTGGTTAACGCTTCCGCAGTCAGGAATGCCTGGTGGCCGGTAAACAGTACGTTATGGCAGGCTGACAGGCGACGGAATACATCATCCTGAATGACATCGTTAGATTTATCTTCAAAGAACAGATCACGTTCGTTCTCATACACATCCATACCTAACGCACCGATTTTTTGATTTTTCAGTGCATCAATCGCGGCTTGTGAATCAATCAAAGCGCCACGGCTGGTGTTGATAATCATCACACCATCTTTCATCTGTTCAAATGCGGCCCGGTTAAGTAAATGATAGTTCTCAGGCGTCAGCGGGCAGTGCAGTGAAATAACGTCTGATTGTGCAAACAGCGTTGGCAAATCGACATATTCCACACCCAGTTCAAGTGCTGCAGCACTTGGGTACGGATCGAACGCCAGTAAGCGCATGCCGAAGCCTTTCAAAATTCTCAGTGCGGCGATACCTATCTTACCAGTACCAATCACACCGGCGGTTTTGCCATACATGGTGAAGCCCGTCAGCCCTTCAAGAGAGAAGTTCGCATCACGGGTACGCTGATAAGCGCGGTGAATACGACGGTTCAGGCACATCATCATGCCGAGGGCATGTTCTGCTACGGCTTCTGGTGAATAAGCTGGAACTCGTACTACTGGCAGGCCTAACTCTTTAGCAGCGTCAAGATCGACGTTGTTAAAGCCCGCGCAGCGCAATGCGATGAATTTCACACCGTGCTTTTTGAGCTCTTCGAGAACAGGGCGGCTACCGTCGTCATTAACGAAGATACAAACACCATCGCAACCATGAGCCGTTTTGGCTGTTTTTTCGGTTAGTAGGAAGTCGAAAAATTCAAGATCAAAGCCGTATTCATTGTTAACCTGCTCCAGATACTTTTTGTCGTACTGTTTTGTGCTGTACACTGCCAGTTTCATGAGACTTATCTCCAGAATGATATTGGTGTAAAATTATCACGCTTAAAATATTCTTACAAATATTAAAATTTATTTTTAAGCATGAAATTCTGCCGCTAACTCAAGGTTGGCTACGCTTATACCAGGTACGACCTTCACGCCCGGTCCAAATAATGCAAGAATAATCGCATATGTTGTGTAGATGGGCACATAATTGTCGCAGAATCAGGATATTAACCACCCATGAAGGGTAAATATAAAGCCATTATTGCGTTGGTGCTGATACTCATTCTGCTACCGTTAACGCTTCTGATGACTATAGCCCATTGGCTGCCAACGCTTGCCGGTATCTGGCTGCCGCAAGGGACACGCATCGCCATGGAAGCCAGCCCACGTTTTACGCGCGGTGCGATAATCGTTCCTGATTTGCATTATCTTGCCGGGGATTGCGAACTGGCGACGATAAAAGATGCCACTCTTAGCCACCCCAAACGCTGGCGCATTCATCTTGATACGCTCAATCTTAACGTTGATTGCCTGAGCAAAATCCCTCTCGACGAATCAGGCCCAGCTGCACCGCGTACTTTGGCCGAATGGCAATCACTGTTGCCTGAAAGCCTGCTTACTATAGATAAGGTCAATGTAACACCCTTTCAACAGTTCTCCGGTGGTTTACGTTTGATGCTAACGCCGCAACAGCAAACGGTTCACTACAAAGGCCCATCGCTCAGCGTTGATGCGCAGTTAAACGGTCAAATACTCAATCTGCAAAAGTTAAAAATTCAGGCTTTTGCTGGTATGGACCCGCTGGAACTTGTCGGCACCATTACCTTACCTCCGCTTACCGATAAACTGCCTGAACAGGGCCATCTGGCGACAAAATTACGCATTCCACAAGAGCCTAATCTTATCGATGTCGTTCTGAACTGGCACGATGATCAGGGTTCATTTTCACTGAAGAACCCAGCTGCGCCTGAACCATTGATGACGCTTCCATGGACCATTAGTGAGAACATTTTTGAAGTCAATGGTGGGCAGTGGTTCTGGCCCTATGCGGGGTTCCCGCTGCGTGGCGGCATCGCTTTACGGGTTGATGACTGGAAGCAGGGGTTGGAAAAAGCCTTAATCAGCGGGCGTATGAACGTCATCACGCAGGGGAGTGCCGGGAAAGCCAACGCGGTGTTAAATATTGGCCCCGGTAAGCTCAGCATGATCAACAGCGCCTTACCGGTGCAATTAACCGGTGAAGCAAAACAAGATGGCATGGTGTTATACGCCGTACTGCCGGGTGAAATTAGCGGCGCGATTGCCGACCCACAATTAATGTTCCGACCAGGTGCACTGCTGCGTTCTCGAGGGCGTGCCATCGACTCTATCGATGTCGATGAAATTCGCTGGCCTCTGGCTGGAGTCAGCGTCACGCAACGCGGTGTTGATGGACGGTTGCAGGCAATAGTTCGCGCACATGAAAACCAGATGGGTAATTTCGTGCTGCATCTTGATGGTAAAGCGGATGACTTTTTGCCCGATGCGGGTTTGTGGCGGTGGAAGTATTGGGGCAAGGGTGAATTTACCCCGATGCAGGCGAAGTGGGATGTACGTGGGCACGGAGAGTGGCGCGACAGCGTGATTGAACTTAGCTCGCTTTCTACCGGATTTGACAAGCTTGAGTACGGCTCAATGCTGGTCACTGAACCGCGTTTGAAACTTGAGAGACCTCTTCACTGGCAGCGTGCGCAAACAGCTCCTGTTTTTGATGGCGCGTTTATCCTCAATGCGGGGGAAACGACTTTCAGCGGTGGCAGTACATTACCGCCGTCAACATTAACGTTTAGTGTGACGGGCGAAGACCCTTCTTCCTTCCAGTATAAAGGTGACCTGCATGCGGGGAGTATTGGCCCTGTACGCGTGAATGGTCGCTGGGACGGTGTGCGCCTGCGTGGTAATGCGTGGTGGCCACAGCAAGGTTTGACGGTATTCCAGTCGCTTATCCCCGCTGACTGGAAAATGACGTTAAAAGATGGCTCGCTCTATTCACAGGTGGCCTTTTCCGCAGCTGCAGGGCAGGGATTTGAGGCCGGTGGCCATGGCGTGGTGAAAAATGGCAGCGTCTGGTTGCCGGATAACCAAATTAATGGTGTTGATTTTGTATTGCCCTTCCGCTTTAGCCACAGTACCTGGCGATTAGGGACAGATGGCCCGGTCACATTGCGGATTGCCGACGTGAAAAATCAGTTCGCGGCGACAAATGTGACGGCCGATCTTGAAGGCTGGTATCCATGGAGTGAAAAGCAGCCGCTGATGCTCAGTAACGTTAATGTGGATCTTCTGGGTGGAAAATTACGTATGCAGCAATTGCGCATGCCACAACGCGATGCGGCCTTGCTACGCTTAGAGAATATCTCGTCGAGCGAATTGATTTCTGCGGTCAATCCCAAACAGTTCACTATGTCCGGGCGAGTGAACGGAGCGTTACCGCTGTGGCTTAACCATCCACAATGGATCATTAAAGATGGCTGGCTGACAAACCCTGGGCCACTGACATTGCGGTTGGATAAAGATATGGCTGATGCCATTGTTGAGAACAATATTGCTGCAGGTGTTGCGGTTAACTGGCTGCGTTATATGGAGATTTCTCATTCCTGGACAGATATCAATTTAGATAACCTTGGCGTGCTAACTTTGCGGGCGAATGTACAAGGCACAAGCCAGGTTGAAGGGAAAAGGAATGCGGTGCGGCTGAATTACAGCCATCAGGAAAACCTCTTTACGCTTTGGCGCAGCCTGCGTTTTGGGGACAATTTGCAAACCTGGCTTGAGCAACATACCGAATTACCGGATGTGCGTTGCCAGGCTCGCGATAAAGCTTGTGAGGAAACACAATGAAAATCGTCATCGCTATGCTCCTGGTGACAGGGATTGCAGGGTTAACGGGATGCACGCCGCGTATTGAAGTCGCGGCGCCAAAAGAACCTATCACCATTAATATGAACGTGAAAATCGAGCATGAAATTCATATTAAAGTAGATAAAGACGTTGAAACGTTGCTTAAAAACCGCAGCGACTTGTTTGGCCAGGAGTGAAGCTCATGAACAAAATCGTTAAGAGTGTTTTACTGGCATCCATCTTATTTAGCCACCAGGCATTGGCATTAACCCTGTCTGAAGCACGCCAGCAAGGGCGAGTGGGAGAGACACTAAGCGGTTATGTTGCGCCAATCAAACAAGATAAAGAGACACTGGCGTTGGTGAAAAGCATTAACGAAGCACGTGCGGAAAATTATCAGAAACTGGCAGATAGCAACAACATCTCAGCAAACCAGGTCGCAGAATTGGCTGGACAGAAGCTGGTGGCTCGAGCACAACCGGGTGAGTACGTGCGCGGTATTAACGGCCAATGGATGAAAAAATAACCCGGTGCGCAAGGCGCTGGGCTACACTGAAGTTGCTTTGATGACATGGATTGTACACGCATGTATTAGCCATACCGTTGTTCTGAAGCCCGCTCATTTACCTGTGCGTGAAATAGTATAAGGACAAAAAGCCACTTTTTATTCCGTACTATGGATACAACTATAGGTACTGGATGAGGAACAACTGATGAAAAAGATCATTTTGACCGTGGTGCTATCTCTGGTTACCACAGCGGCGTTCGCGCAATTAACGATGAATTCTGGATCAAGTAACACGAGCTCAGGCAGTTCATCAAGCAGCAGCCAGCAAACAGGCACCGTTGACTTGATCGGCAGTGATACGGTTGCCGGTCTTGGGGCTAGCGATACCGTGGCTGGTCTTAGTGGGACCGATTCGCAGACTATCAACCCAACATCTTCATCCTCGCCAATGCCGGCTTTTGGGCATACGGGCAATCTCAGGCAACCTGGTTCAATCCGCCATTAAGCAATAAGTAGAGCAGCTGCTGCATAGCATCAAACGGTTACCGACCAGGGTCTTACGAGAAAATGTGAATGCTGGATATAAACGTAAGGTTGTAACCGTCATGCATTTCAATGCTGCTCTCGTTTTGGCGCAATTTACGTATATTTATATAACATCTGGAATAAAAGCTTATTTTCTCAGCAGGTTAATTTAAAACCAGTGATTGGTTTTTATTCTATTTAAAATATTCACCTTATATTTTTTAAGTACATTCTCGATTAAGAAAACAGCCCCCTCATAAAGTGTCATATCCATCAGGTATGATTTACGTAACAGTGCCTGTTTGCATCTTAGAGCAGGAGTAGGGTTTTTGAATTATTCGGCTAAAAAATGCAAATAAGTGAAGTCAAAAACCACGCAAATGCAAATATTCAGCATAAATTGCTGCATTGTGAATAACGCACTGATTTTCATAAAATAAATACAAGATAAAAACATTAGGACAACATACAGATTTTCACAAAATAAAATATTGAGTAGAAAGTAAAAAGAACCTATATTGACGGCGTTTTTTACACACTGGTCAGTTTTTCGACATTCATTAATTCAACTGCCTTATTAACGAACCGGCAGCTGTGGGAGAGATATGATGACGGATAAAGTCCGTATTGATAGTTTAGGTGCTAATTCATTCAATGGTAACAATGAAACCTATTTGGCGCGTCAAGCTGAATTTGAATCGAATGTCAGAAGTTATCCACGTAAATTGCCTTTAGCAATTGCGCAGGCCAACGGTGTTTGGATCACTGATGTTGAGAATAATCAATATCTTGATTGCCTGGCCGGTGCGGGTACGCTTGCTCTTGGGCATAACCATCCTGACGTGCTGCAAAGCATCCAAAATGTCATTACCAGCGGCTTGCCGTTACATACACTGGATCTTACAACTCCGTTGAAAGATCAGTTCTCTGAATATCTTCTCTCTTTATTGCCAGGTCAGGGTAAAGAGTATTGCCTGCAATTCACCGGCCCATCTGGTGCGGATGCAGTTGAAGCTGCGCTGAAACTGGCTAAGAAAGTAACCGGTCGTTCAGGCATCATCAGCTTCTCCGGCGGCTATCACGGCATGACTCATGGCGCACTTTCCGTAACAGGTAACCTGTCACCGAAAGAAGCGGTTGATGGCATGATGCCGGAAGTTCAGTTTATGCCTTATCCGCACCTGTACCGCTGCCCGCTGGGTATTGGCGGCGAAGCTGGCGTTAAAGCATTAACTTACTACTTCGAAAACCTGATCAACGACGTTGAGAGTGGCGTGCGCAAACCTGCAGCGGTCATTCTGGAAGCGGTTCAGGGTGAAGGTGGTGTGAACCCGGCACCAAAAGAGTGGCTGCAGCGCATTCGTAAAGTCACCAAAGAACACGGCATTCTGCTGATCATTGATGAAGTTCAGGCTGGCTTCTGCCGTACCGGTAAATTGTTCGCCTTCGAACATGCGGGTATTGAGCCTGACATCATTGTTATGTCTAAAGCGGTTGGCGGTGGCTTGCCACTGGCTGTTCTGGGCATTAAGAAAGAGTTTGATGCATGGTCACCTGGCCACCACACCGGTACTTTCCGTGGTAACCAGCTGGCGATGGCAACCGGTCTGACTACGCTTAAGCATCTGACTGAAAACAAGATTGCTGACAAAGTTGCAGCGCAGGGCGAGTGGCTGAAAGGCAAACTGGCTGAACTGCAAAAACGTTACCCGGTTATTGGCCAGGTTCGTGGTCTGGGCTTAATGATCGGTATTGAGATCGTTAAACCAAACGAAGCCAAAGATCATATGGGTTGCTACCCGGCTGATGCTGAGTTGTCCGCATTGCTGCAGAAAAACTGCTTCAAAGCAGGGCTGATTCTGGAGCGTGGTGGCCGTAATGGCGTCGTGCTGCGTCTGCTACCATCTTTGCTTATCACTAATGATGAGCTGGCTATTTTCCTCGATAAGTTTGAGCAGGCGCTGTTAGCGGCTGGCATCAAGCCTGTCTGAGTGGAGTTAATGACCTCGATGTCTGAATTAAATCCTATCCTGGCAGGCTCAGCGCAAAGCACTGAAGCCTACCAGCAGGCCATTGCACAGACCAGCGCCGCTGTTGTGCAGTGGTTGCAGCAACCTGAGATGTATCAGGGTAAATCTGTTGCTGAACTGCGTGAACGTATTCAACTGGATTTTAATCCTCAGGGCCTGGGCAACCAGGTCGCTATTGAACGTGCGATCGAATACTTCTTAAAAGACAGCTTGTCGGTGCATCACCCACAGTGTGTCGCGCATTTGCATTGCCCAAGTCTGGTTATCAGCCAAGCTGCAGAAGTGTTGATCAACGCCACTAACCAGAGCATGGACTCATGGGACCAAAGCCCGTCAGCGACCATCATCGAGATGAAGCTGATTGAATGGCTGCGTGCTCAAGTGGGTTATCAGGCAGGCGATGCGGGCGTGTTCACCAGCGGTGGTACTCAGAGCAACCTGATGGGCCTGATGCTGGCTCGTGATGCGTTCTTCGCGCGCCAGGGCCACTCCATCCAGCAAGATGGTCTGGTCGGCAACCTGAAGAAGATTAAAGTTCTGTGTTCTGAAAACGCGCACTTCTCAGTGCAGAAGAACATGGCTTTAATGGGCCTCGGTTACCAGTCAGTGACGTTGGTGAAAACCGATAAATTCGCACGTATGGATATTAACGACCTGCGCGAGAAACTGGCACAGTCTCAGGCAAACGACGAGCAGATCCTGGCGATTGTTGCAACAGCGGGTACTACCGATGCTGGCGCAATTGATCCGCTGCGTGAAATCGCAACGCTTGCAGCAGAGCACCAGATTTGGGTGCATGTTGATGCAGCGTGGGGCGGTGCGTTGTTAATGTCTGAGAAATATCGCGACTATCTGGATGGCATTGAATTAGTGGACTCCATCACCCTGGACTTCCACAAACAATACTTCCAGACCATCAGTTGCGGTGCTTTCTTGCTGAAAGAAGCGCGCCACTATGAGTTGATGCGCTATCAGGCGGCTTATCTGAACTCTGAGTTCGATGAAGCTGCTGGCGTGCCAAACCTGGTGTCTAAATCTTTGCAGACAACTCGCCGTTTCGACGCACTGAAACTGTGGATGGGTCTGGAAGCGTTAGGTCAGAAGCAATATGCCGCGATCATCGATCATGGTGTGACGCTTGCACAAGAAGTTGCACAGTACGTTACTGAAGAGCCGTCTCTGGAACTGGTGATGAAACCGCAACTGGCGAGCGTTCTGTTCCGTTTCCGTCCTGAGCAAATGGCTTCTGCTAGCGACGCGGACATTGCACTGCTGAACCAAAAAATTGGTGATGCATTGCTGGACTCTGGTCGTGCAAACGTCGGTGTGACTGAGCATAACGGCGTAACTTGCCTGAAGCTGACGCTGTTAAATCCGACCGTTACGCTTGAGGATATTAAAGTCCTGCTGGCGTTGGTTGAGAAAACAGCACAACCGTTGCTGGTTGGCTAAATAAAGTCAATGGGCGGTGAATACCGCCCATTTATCTTTCCCCCGCATTACATCTTTCTCCTGTCTCCGACTTCTTTTTATTAGCTACGATATTGCTCATATTCAATGGTTTCACGCACCGTGTTCAACGCCTGATAAAGAAGGTCTTCACTGACTGATCCGAGTGCGATACGAATAGCGTGGGGAACATTTTGCGAAGTAGTGAAAGGCTCCGCAGTTGAGGTCGAAATATTTTTTTCCAGCAAGCTACGTACCACACTTTCTGCTCGCACTTCTTCAGCCAGCGGCAACCATAAAAAATAAGAGGCTGGATGACTGATATAGGGCAGTGGCTTCAACACTTCGCGCGCAATATTTTGGCGCCTTTGAGCATCTTCTCGCTTAAGTGATTCAAGTCTGTTGACCGTTCCATCACGTATCCAGCCACAAACTAATGATGTCATAAGGGAAGGCGTATTCCAGGTGGTTACCCTAATCGCGCGCTCCAGTAGCGTTCTGTATGGAGCAGGGCAGACAACCGCTCCTACACGCAAACCGGTCGCAATATTCTTCGAAAAACCTGTGACATAAATAGTCCGTTCTGGTGCAAAAAAGGCTAACGGTGGGGGCGGATTGCTGGCCAGAAAAGCGTAGGCCGCATCTTCAATTAACAGCAGATCATGTTCTCTGGCGATAGCGGCAATTTCTTTACGCTGATCGGAGTTGAGTACCCATCCCAGTGGATTATGCAGCGTGGGCATCGTGTAGACGGCGCGTACTCGTCTGCGCTGGCACAATGCCCGCAACGCGTTAAGATCTGGCCCCATCTCAGATACGGGAATTGCCTCCAGCTCAAGATTAAATGCCGCCGCTAGTGTCTTAAAACCGGAATAGGTTAGTGCATCTACGGCGATAACATCCCCTGGCTTAAAAAGCCCCATCACGGTGATGGCCAGACCATGCTGGGCGCCGTTAACAATAAGCACATCATCGGCACTCGCTGTTATCCCGGTATGGGCAAGATGCGATGCTATGGTTTCTCGATCGTTCAGGCGGCCGGCATGAGGCTGGTAGCGCAGTAATGCGGTCAGATCACCGGAAGTAGTGAGTTGGCGGAGTGCATCGCGCAACAGGTCCGTCTGTTCGGGTAGTGCGGGGTAGTTAAAGTTTAAATCCAATACATCGGACGCCACAATGTGCTGATCGATGCCCAGACCTGTGGGAAGAGAGATTTCCCGGACAAAAGTACCGCGTCCGGTTTCCCCGCTCACCAATCCCATGGATTCAAGTTCAGCATAAACACGTGTCGCCGTAGCCAGGGACACATGCTTTTCGCCAGATAGTGCCCGGTGTGTTGGTAGCCGGGTTCCAGCGGGTAGATCGCCGCAACGAATGGACGCGGCAAGTTCATCAACAATCGTTTTATATCGCGCTTTCACTGATTGTATCCATGACAATATTTTGATTGTCATGGATTGTGGCGGTTATCATGCGATCTGTCCATGAAAGAGTTGCCATGGCGTTCCCTTCGCGTACTGCTGAGATTGAGGTGAATGTGGTTGATAAAAAAAATGCAGGTTCATTATCTGGATGGTTAAACGGATTGATTGGCGTGGTTATCTTTAGTGGCTCCCTCCCGGCAACACGGGTGGCAGTGCAGGAGATCGATCCTTTGTTCCTCACCTTTATCCGTGCATCAATTGCCGGCATGTTAGCGCTGATATTGGTGCTGAGTTTCAGGGAACAATGTCCGAAGAGGTCTCAAATTGGCTCATTAGTGATTGTCGCATTGGGCGTGGTGATTGGTTTCCCATTATTGACAGCGATGGCCTTACAATCTGTCACCTCCGCGCATTCAATTGTTTTTCTGGGGCTTTTACCGCTGGCTACTGCCATCTTTGGTGTTATTCGCGGCGGCGAACGCCCACAGTTTGCGTTCTGGATATTCTCTATTATCGGTAGTTTGCTGGTGGTGGGTTTCGCCTTTTCCCAAAACGTTTCGATTTCGCAAACCGGTGATTTACTGATGTTGGCGGCAATTGTGGTGTGCGGACTTGGCTATGCCGAAGGGGCGAAACTCTCAAGGGAACTGGGTGGTTGGCAGGTTATCTGTTGGGCGCTGCTGATTTCACTTCCCTTTATGTTACTGGCCTCGTTTACCACTTTGCCCGTAACTCCTGGCAGCATTAGTCCTGAGTGCTGGTTTGCGCTCGGCTATGTCTCCGTGTTTAGCATGCTGATAGGTTTTATATTCTGGTACAAAGGGCTAGCGGTGGGCGGTATTGCCGCAGTGGGGCAATTACAACTACTGCAACCATTTTTTGGTCTGGCACTGGCTGCTACGTTACTTCATGAAACGGTGAGTGTGCTGATGGTGATCGTGACACTTGGTGTGATTGCTTGTGTCGTGGGTTCGCGTAAGTTTGCGAGATAGCTTTGTTACACCTGAAAAAAACGGCAAACCAGGGTTTGCCGTTTCAGAAACACGATAAATCAGATATTACGCGGTAACGATGCTATCAATTGCCGCTTTCGCATCAGTTTGAGCTTTAGTCGCTACTTCCGGTCCGTATGCAATACCTTCAGCGAACACATAGTTCACATCGGTAATCCCGATAAAGCCCAGGAAAATATTCAGATACGGAACCAGCAGATCGGTAGGGGTGTCTTTATGGATACCGCCACGGCTGGTCAGAACCACAGCACGTTTGCCGGTTACCAGGCCTTCCGGGCCTTTCTCGGTGTAACGGAAAGTCACGCCAGCACGGGCAACCAGGTCGAAATAGTTCTTCAACTGTGTTGGAATGTTGAAGTTGTACATTGGTGCGTTGATAACAATTACATCGTGAGCTTTCAGCTCGGCGATAAGCTCGTCAGACAGCGCCAAAGCTTCTTGCTGACGTGGTGACAGTGGCGCATCACTTGGGCGCAGCGCACCGACCAACTCGCCATCCAGAACTGGAATTGGGTTAGCAGCCAGATCACGCACGGTAATCTCATCTGCGCTATGCTCTTCACGCCATTGTTCAACAAAATAGTCGGACAGCTGATTTGACTGAGAGTAACCTGCCAGGATGCTGGACTTCAGAACTAATACTTTGCTCATGGGTGATTCCTTTGTTGTGTTCATTCGGGACAGATTGCCCGTTCGCTGTGAAGTACTTTATTCACAATCCGATTACAGTGATAGCGCAATATATCGAACTCAATGTTCGATTTTATTGAACAAGGCGTCGAAAGGTGTGATGTGCTAATCTAGCGCCAATTCATGAAACAGACTTACCAGGCAGTGCGCTGCCATGACGACTACGCAATGGAAAACATAAAACCCTCACTGTCTTCATTATTCTCTCGCCTTGATGGCTTAATGCTACGCGACAGGCAACGCTTCTCGCGCCGTTTACATGGTGCGAAGAAGGTGAAAAATCCTGAATCGCAAAAGGCGGTACTTGATTCACTGGCGCAAGAGATTGACTCTGCCGCCGGTAAGGTCCTGCTGCGTGAAGCTTCACGTCCAAAAATCACCTACCCAGAAAATCTGCCTGTCAGCCAGAAAAAACAGGACATTTTCGATGCCATTCGTGACCATCAGGTGGTTATCGTGGCGGGGGAAACTGGCTCAGGTAAGACCACGCAGCTACCAAAAATCTGCATGGAACTTGGGCGTGGTGTTAAAGGCTTGATAGGCCATACGCAACCTCGTCGACTGGCGGCGCGAACCGTTGCCAACCGTATTGCCGAAGAGCTGCAAACAGAGCCGGGCGGCTGTGTTGGTTATAAGGTGCGTTTTACTGACCATGTCAGTGAAAACACAATGGTTAAACTGATGACCGACGGCATTTTGCTGGCGGAAATTCAGCAAGACCGCCTGCTGATGCAGTACGACACCATCATCATCGATGAAGCGCACGAACGTAGTCTGAACATCGATTTCCTGCTGGGCTATTTGCGTGAGTTATTGCCGCGTCGCCCGGATCTGAAAATCATCATCACGTCTGCAACCATCGACCCGCAACGCTTCTCGCGCCACTTCAACAATGCACCGATTATCGAAGTTTCTGGCCGTACTTACCCGGTGGAAGTGCGCTATCGCCCGATAGTTGAAGACGCAGATGATACCGATCGCGACCAGCTACAGGCGATTTTCGATGCGGTAGATGAACTCGGCCATGAAAGTGCCGGGGACATTCTGATTTTCATGAGCGGCGAGCGTGAAATTCGCGACACCGCTGATGCGCTAAATAAGTTGAATCTGCCGCACACCGAAGTGCTGCCGCTGTATGCGCGCTTATCCAATAGCGAGCAAAACCGCGTCTTCCAGTCGCATGTTGGGCGGCGCATTGTGCTGGCAACAAACGTGGCTGAGACATCGCTCACCGTGCCGGGCATTAAATACGTCATTGATCCTGGTACGGCGCGTATCAGCCGCTATAGCTACCGCACCAAAGTCCAGCGTTTGCCGATTGAGCCGGTTTCTCAGGCTTCAGCAAACCAGCGTAAAGGTCGTTGTGGCCGTGTTTCCGACGGGATCTGTATTCGCCTCTACTCTGAGGATGATTTCCTGTCACGCCCGGAATTTACCGACCCGGAAATTCTGCGCACCAACCTGGCGTCCGTTATCTTGCAGATGACTTCGCTTGGGCTTGGCGATATCGCCGCGTTTCCGTTTGTGGAAGCACCGGATAAACGCAATATTCAGGATGGCGTGCGCCTGCTTGAAGAGCTCGGTGCGATTACCAGCGAAGCCGATCTAAGCGTTTATAAACTCACACCGCTGGGCCGCCAGCTATCACAACTGCCGGTCGACCCGCGGCTTGCGCGTATGGTGCTCGAAGCGCAGAAATTTGGCTGTGTGCGCGAGGTGATGATCATCACCGCCGGTTTGTCGATTCAGGACCCGCGCGAGCGACCGATGGACAAACAGCAGGCATCTGATGAGAAACATCGTCGTTTCCACGACAAAGAATCTGATTTCCTGGCCTACGTGAATCTGTGGAACTACCTCGGCGAGCAGCAAAAAGAGCTGTCCTCGAACCAGTTCCGCCGTCAGTGCAAACTCGATTATCTCAACTACCTGCGTGTACGCGAATGGCAAGACATCTACACCCAATTGCGCCAGGTGGTGAAAGAACTCGGCTTGCCGATTAACAGCGAACCGGCTGATTTCCGCTCCGTTCACTGCGCATTACTGACTGGCCTGCTTTCCCATATCGGCCAGAAAGATGCCGATAAACAGGAATACACCGGCGCGCGCAACGCACGTTTCTCTATCTTCCCAGGCTCTGGTTTATTTAAAAAGCCGCCAAAGTGGACGATGGTTGCCGAACTGGTAGAAACCAGCCGCCTGTGGGGGCGCATTGCTGCCCGTATCGACCCTGAATGGGTAGAGCCGTTGGCGCAACATTTGCTGAAACGCTCGTACAGCGAACCGCACTGGGAGAAATCGCAGGGCGCGGTCATGGCGACAGAAAAAGTTACGCTCTACGGTTTGCCGATTGTTGCCGCCCGTAGCGTCAACTACAGCCAGATTGACCCGGCTCTATGCCGTGAGCTGTTTATCCGTCACGCGCTGGTGGAAGGTGACTGGCAGACGCGCCATGCGTTCTTCCGCGACAACCTCAAACTGCGCAATGAAATTGAAGAACTTGAGCACAAATCTCGCCGCCGCGACATTCTGGTGGACGACGACACGCTGTTTGAGTTTTACGACCAGCGTATTGCCCACGATGTAATTTCTGCGCGCCACTTTGATAACTGGTGGAAACAGACCTGCAAAGAGACACCGGATCTGCTCAATTTCGAAAAGAGCATGCTGATCAAAGAGGGCGCGGAGCAAGTCAGCAAGCTCGACTACCCGAACTTCTGGCATCAGGGCAATCTCAAGCTTCGCCTGACGTATCAATTTGAACCGGGCGCAGACGCCGATGGCGTAACGGTGCACATCCCGCTACCGCTGTTAAACCAGGTGGAAGAGGCCGGTTTTGAATGGCAGATTCCGGGCGTGCGCCGTGAGCTGGTGATTGCACTGATTAAGTCACTGCCAAAACCGGTGCGTCGTAACTTTGTGCCTGCGCCAAACTACGCAGAAGCATTCTTGGGCCGCGCCACGCCGCTGGAACTGCCGCTGCTGGAAAGTTTAGAGCGTGAATTCCGCCGCATGTCGGGCATCACCATCGACCGCGAAGACTGGCATTGGGATCAGGTGCCCGATCACCTGAAAATGACTTTCCGCGTGGTGGATGAGCACAACAAAAAACTCAAAGAGGGGAAAAACCTCACTGAGTTGAAAGGTGGCTTGAAAGAGAAAGTCCAGCAAACGCTCTCGGCTGTAGCCGATGACGGTATTGAACAAAGTGGTTTGCATATCTGGAGCTTTGGCTCGCTTCCGGAAAGCTACGAGCAGAAACGCGGTAACTATCGTATGAAGGCCTTCCCGGCGCTGGTGGATGAAAAAGAGAGCGTGGCGATCAAGCTGTTTGATAACCCGCTTGAACAGCAACAGGCAATGTGGCGTGGTTTGCGCCGCTTATTGCTGCTGAACATTCCATCGCCGATTAAATACCTGCATGAAAAGCTGCCGAACAAAGCCAAACTTGGCCTGTACTTTAACCCGTACGGCAAAGTCATGGATTTGATTGATGACTGCATTTCTTGCGGCGTTGATAAGCTCATTGCGCAGGCCGGTGGGCCAGTCTGGAGCGAAGAGGGCTTTGCCGCGCTGCATGAAAAAGTTCGTGCAGAACTCAATGAAACCGTGGTGGAAATTGCGAAGCAGGTCGAACAAATCCTCACGGCGGTGTTCAACATCAACAAACGCCTGAAAGGGCGCGTGGATATGACGATGGCGCTCGGTTTGTCGGATGTGAAAGCACAGATGAGCGGGCTGGTTTATCGCGGTTTTGTCACTGGAAACGGCTACAAACGCCTGGGCGATACGCTGCGTTACCTGAATGCTATTGAGAAACGCCTCGAAAAAATGGCGGTCGACCCGCATCGTGATCGTGTGCAAATGCTGAAAGTTGAGCATGTGCAACAAACCTGGCAGCAGTGGCTGAACAAATTGCCTCCTGCACGCCGCGTTGACGACGATGTGCAGGAGATCCGCTGGATGATTGAGGAGTTGCGTGTGAGTTTCTTCGCTCAGCAATTAGGCACGCCATATCCGATTTCTGATAAGCGTATTTTGCAGGCGATGGAAGCAATTACGGGGTAGTTTTAGTTTATTCAGAGCAGTCTTTACTTCGCACTTTTGGCCTGAGCAATGGATTGTTTATGCCAGTTCGGAGAAGGTTCCGTTCACTAAACGATAAGCGATTTATGTTGTGACTGAACTGGTGAACGTCGCAGGGGGGCCGCCGTCGCCCCCCTGCGAACCCCGACTCCCGGCACACAAATCGCCGCAAGCGGTAAACCTCCATTTTGTCTCCGTGTCAGGGTCGGTTGTGACGCGTTCCCGACGCTCACAACCTCCAGCCGCTTCCCTGCGGCTGGACCCATCCACCAGGCGCCAAAATGTCAGCGATTTAAGCCGGACTAAAACCACTCGCTATCATATCCAGCTCATTAAACTCACTCTTCGTTGTACTGTCAGCAAAGCAAAGATACGTTAGTTCAAATTACTGAGGCGAATGCGTCTATATCATCAACAATGCAATAATTCCCTTCCGATACCATACTTCTTGAGCGGTCAAATTATGACCGCTTCACCGGGGTTCTCATATGAAACGATTAGCCGATAAAGTTGCCATTGTTACCGGAGCCAGCTCAGGCATCGGGTATGTCACCGCCAAACTGTTCGCCGCCGAAGGCGCAAAAGTGGTGGTTGGTGCCAGGCGTGAAACCGAACTTGCTCAACTGGTTGATGAAATCAAAGCTGCCGGAGGCGACGCTGTCGCTGTAACGGGTGATGTACGCGAAGAAGAGTACGCCAAAGCGTTGGTAGCTAAAGCGGTGGAAACGTGGGGGCGGCTTGATATCGCCTTTAACAATGCCGGAACGTTAGGTGAAAACGGCCCAAGTACCGAAGTCTCAGCAGAAGGGTTTGCTAATGCGGTGGCCATCAATTTGACCGGATCTTTCCTCGGAGCTAAACACCAGATTGCCGAAATGCTCAAACATGGCGGTGGTTCGGTTATCTTCACTTCAACTTTCGTAGGATACAGTTTCGCGTTTCCACAGGTTGCCTCTTACGCAGCCAGTAAAGCAGGGCTGATTGGACTGACGCAGGCGTTAGCATCGGAGTTTGGCCCGCAAAATATTCGCGTCAATTCCGTATTGCCGGGTGCGGTGGACACCGATATGTATCGCGATATGAATAACACTGCCGAATCACAGGCATTTATTACCGGGCTTCATGCGCTAAAACGCGTTGCTCAACCGGAAGAAATCGCCCGAGCGGTGCTTTGGCTTGCTTCAGATGAATCATCATTTGTGACGGGCACCGCTTCACTGGTGGATGGCGGTGCGTCAATCAACGGGGTTTAGTCTTTTACACGCGCAATCGAAAAACCATCCCAGCCTTTGCTGCCCACGGTTTGTAAGGCCGTGGCAGTCAGGCGTGGGTTGCTACCTGTCAACTCGATAAACGAACGGGTTAGCCCGTTTTTGAGGTGATATTTATTATTTAGCGGCTAATAAGCACAGTTTTAATGCCACGTTATAAGAGGCTTCAAATGCGCGTAGCGGTAAAAACTCGAATTTAGAATGGAAATTATGCGCACCAGTAAAGAAGTTCGGCGTTAATAAGCCTTTTGCCGAAAGTGCTGCGCCGTCTGTACCGCCACGCATTGGAATGATCTTCGGTTCAATATTTAACTCTTTCATCGCGTCAAAAATTAAATCAATGGCCCGACGATCGTCTTTGATGGCATTACTGATATTGCTGTAGGTATCGCTGATTGAAATTTCCACTTTTGCTGTCGGATGCTGTGCGGCTATTTTCGCTGCAATATCACGAAGTTGTTGTTTACGTTGTTCAAACATTTGCGTATCAAAATCGCGAATATTGGCTTTCAATATCGCTTCATTTTGCGTGGTGTGCATGCCGTTAAACCAAATATAACCTTCACGGCCTTCGGTATTTTCTGGTGTCTGATTTCTGTCGAAATGGCTGATGAAATCATGTGCCATTAACAGCGGGTTCACTAAGACACCTTTTGCAGACATCGGGTGCGCGGTCACGCCAGTAAAACGAATTTCGGCGTGCGCGGCATTAAAGTTTTCATATACCACTTCACCTAATTCGCAACAGTCGATAGTCCAGGCAAAATCAACGTCAAAACGGGCGAGATCCAACGCTTTTGCGCCACACAGGCCAATTTCTTCGTCAGGTACAAAAGCCACGACAATATCGCCGTGCTTCATCTCAGGTGTCAGGTTTTCAAGCAGCGCCATCACCACAGTTACTGCGGCTTTATTATCCGCGCCGAGTACGCTGGTGCCATCGCTAAAAATAATCTCTTCATTCGGGTAAGCGAGAATTTCCGGGTGTTCAGTGGTGCGTAACCAGATATCTTTTTCTTGGTTAAGGCATAAATCCTCACCGGTAAAACGGAGCAATTGCGGATGAATATCCGGTGACAACCCGACATCTACCGTATCAATGTGTGTAATAAACCCAACGCGTGGCGCACCTGCAACATTTCCCTTTTTAACCGCCGTGACGGTGGCATGCTCATCGATGACTACATTATCCAGGCCTAATTCCCGTAGCTCAGTTGCCAGCAATTGTGCCATTTCATGTTGGCCTGGCGTGCTTGGTAGGGTGTTGGTACCCGCCTGACTTTGGCTGGTGATCGCCAGATAACGGAAGAAACGTTGCGTTAATTGTTCTGAGAGTTGTGATGCCATGACTTCCTCTTTACTGGATATATTCATTTGTTTGAAATCGACTTTTAATGTTATTTATTAAGTCGCTTTGTACAAGCACTATCCTGGGTGAAAATTATAAATAATAGGGCAGGCATGAAAACTTCCATCACAACAAAAACCACAAAACTTGCATTGATAATAGCCGCGCTGACAGTCAGTTCTACTGTTGCAGCTAAAACATTAGTTTATTGCTCCGAGGGCTCGCCGGAAAACTTTAACCCGCAGTTATATACATCGGGAACCAGTGTTGATGCGAGCGCTGTACCGGTTTATAACCGACTGGTAGATTTTAAAGTAGGCACCACCGAGCTTTCGCCAAGCCTCGCTGAAAGTTGGGATATCAGTGATGATGGTAAAGTTTATACCTTCCATTTGCGCAAAGGGGTGAAGTTCCAGAGCAACAAATACTTCAAACCGAGCCGTGATTTTAACGCTGACGATGTCATTTTCTCGTTTATGCGTCAGAAAGATCCAAAGCATCCTTATCACAATGTTTCTAACGGAAACTATTCCAATTTTGAAAGTCTCGAGTTTGGCAAATTAATTACCTCGATTGATAAAGTTGACGATAATACCGTTCGCTTTACGCTGACTCACCCGGAAGCACCATTTATTGCCGACCTTGGCTGGTATTTTGCCTCGATACTTTCCGCTGAATATGCTGATTCGATGCTAAAAGCAGGTACGCCAGAACGTGTGGATATGGACCCTATCGGCACCGGGCCTTTCCGTCTTGCGCAGTACCAAAAAGATTCACGCATTCTGTTCACCGCATTCCCTGAGTACTGGCAGGGCAAGGCAAAAATCGACAAGCTGGTATTTTCCATAACTCCGGACGCCTCAGTGCGTTTAGCTAAGCTTGAGAAAAATGAGTGCCAGGTGATGCCATTCCCAAATCCGGCCGATTTGCCGCGCATGAAGGAAAATGCCGACATTAACCTGATGCAAAAAGCGGGTCTGAATACCGGCTTCCTCGCATTCAATACCCAAAAAGCACCAACGGATAATGTGAAAGTGCGCCAGGCGCTGGCAATGGCGATCAACAAGCCTGCGATTATTGACGCGGTATTCCGTGGCACCGGTACGGCTGCGAAAAATCTTCTGCCCCCAGGCGTATGGAGTGCTGATGATTCGCTCAAAGATTACGAATACGACCCGGAAAAAGCCAAAGCGTTACTCAAAGAGGCGGGTTTTGCTAATGGCCTGACTATCGATCTGTGGGCAATGCCGGTACAGCGTCCTTATAACCCTAACGCTAAACGTATGGCAGAGATGATTCAGGCCGACTGGGCGAAAATTGGCGTAACGGCAAAAGTGGTGACCTTTGAGTGGGGCGAGTATTTAAAACGTGTGAAAAGTGGTGAGCACCAGGCGGCGTTGATGGGGTGGACCACGGCCACAGGGGACCCGGACAATTTCTTTGGCCCACTGTTTACCTGTCGCTCAGCGGATGGCGGCTCTAACTCGGCAAAATGGTGTTATCAGCCGTTTGATAAGTTGATTCTTGAAGCGCGTACTTCAAGCGATCATGAAAAGCGCGTGGCACTGTATAAAGAAGCGCAGCAGATGATGCATGACCAAATGCCTGCGGTGATGATTGCTCACTCAACGATTTTCGAACCGGTGCGCAAAGAAGTGACCGGCTATGAAGTCGATCCGTTTGGTAAACACATTTTCTATCAGGTGGATGTGAAGTAACTGAAAACGGGGGCGATAAGCCCCCGCTTCAGATTGCTGACAGGTGTTGTAGGGTGGATAAGCGAAAGCGTCATCCACCATTTTCACCAGTGTTGTCGGATGGCGGTACGCTTATCCGACCTACGTAGGTCTTTGTTATAATATCTTTTTTGCTTATTTTTCGTCCGGCAACGCGTAAGCAATGATGTAATCACCACGGTCAGGAGACTGACGTGCGCCGCCTGCGTTAATCACGATGTACTGTTTACCGGTTTTTGGTGACACATAGGTCATCGGCCCTGATTGGCTACCAACCGGCAGACGTGATTTCCAGATTTCCTTGCCGTTTGCTGTATCAAACGCGCGCAGATAGAAATCCTGTGTACCCGCGAAGAACAACAGGCCAGACTGAGTCGACAGTGATGCACCCAGCGTAGGCATACCAATTGGAATCGGTAAATGCATACGAATCCCGAGCGGCCCGGTGTCCTGAACGGTGCCTACCGGAACCTGCCAGACGACTTTCCCGGATTTCAGGTCAATGGCCGACATGGTACCAAACGGTGGTTTCTGGCACGGAATGCCCAGCGGTGAAAGGAAACGCTCGCGCATCGCGCCATATGGCGTACCGTCCATTGGGACAATCCCCATCTCGATACCGCTGGCGTTCTTCGCCACATTGGCGCGAGGCACCATGTAGTTTGCAAGCCCCAGACGCATATCGTTGACGAACATCAGGCTGTTATTCGGGTCAACAGAAACGCTGCCCCAGTTCATCCCGCCTAGCGAGCCTGGATATTGCAAAGAGCGATCAAGGCCCGGTGGTGTGTAAACCCCTTCGTGGCGCATCCCTTTAAACTCGATGCGGCAAATCAACAGGTCGATTGGGGTTGCGCCCCACATGTCCGATTCTTTAAGGGTTTCGTTGCCAATCATGGGCATCCCGACAGAATACGGCTGGGTTTTCGAATAACGTTCACCTTCAACATTACCCTGCGGCACAGGACGCTCTTCTACCTTAGCTACCGGCTCGCCAGTCTCGCGGTTGAGCATGAAAATCATGCCCTGTTTAGAGGTCTGAACAATCACAGGCGTAGTGCTGCCTTTACCATCGGGTAAATCATAAAGCAGCGGCTGTGAGGGTAAGTCGAAGTCCCACAAATCGTGGTGGGTGGTCTGGAAATGCCAGCGTACTTTGCCCGTTGTAGCTTCAACTGCAACAATAGATGAGCTGTATTTATCGTCCTGTGCAGTACGCGTGCCGCCAAAGAAATCAGGGGTGGCGTTACCGGTTGGCAGGTAAATCAGACCCAGTTTTGCATCATAAGACATGGCCGACCAGACGTTTGGTGTGCCGCGCGTATAAGTCTGGCCTTCCGGCGGTAATCCTGTGATAGCCGGATTACCCGGATCCCATGCCCATGCCAGTTTACCGGTGTGAACATCATAAGCGCGTACCACACCCGGAGGCTCACCGGTGGAGAAGTTATCTGCTACGCGGCCACCCACGACCACCACGTTACCTGCGACAAGAGGCGTAGAGGTTTGTTGGTAATAGCCCGGTTTAACTTCACCCATGCCCGCTTTCAGGTCGACCGTACCGTGGTCACCAAAGTCATCGCACAGCTTGCCGTTATCTGCATTGATGGCAATTAAGCGCGCATCGGTAGTGGGCAGGAACAGGCGACGAGGGCATGCAGCGGGTTGCGCCGGTTCGGCAAGAGTAGCGGCAGCCTGTTGAGTTGTTTCTTCGAAATAGCCTAAACCACGGCAGCGCTGCCAGTTTGGTGCTGTGGCTTTGCTGTCATAGCGCCATTTTTCTTTACCGGAGTCGACATCCAACGCCAGTACTTTGCTGTACGGTGTGCAGACAAAAAGTGTGTCGCCAACCTGCAATGGTGTGTTCTGGTCTTCAGCACCCGAGCCGTTGCTTTGCGGGATATCACCCGTATGCGCCGTCCAGGCTACTTGTAAATCGGAGACATTACCCTTGTTGATTTGATCAAGGGCGGCAAAACGGTCACCGTGGGTGGTATTGCCCCAGTGCTTCCAGTCTTTTTGTACTTCATCAGGAGTAACGGGTTTTACCGGTACATCTTCATTGGCGGCAACCTGAACCTGCGGAACAAACATCCAGCCTGCGCTTACCAACATGCAAATGGCGAGCAGGGCGGCGATGCCATATGCCGGCCCTTTTTTTACCGGAACCGTACTTTTGGTTGCACGTAAAATGGGCCACGCAATGGCAGCAAGGAAGGCGAGCACTGCAAAGGTAAACAGGCGCGAGAACAGCGGCCAGAAGTCCCAACCTGCATCGCTAATCGCCCAAAATATTGAGCAGATGAATGCCTGACCATAAAGCACCAGCCCGGCAGTTTTCTTTTTCATAATCAAAATGGCAGAAATGAACATCACAATGCCCATCAGCAAGAAATACCAGCTGCCGCCCAGGGCAACTAAATAAGCCCCGCCAATACCGATCGCCAGGCCAATAAGTGCCATTAGCGCGCCAAGAACCCACAGCAGCCCAAGTGCCAGGCCGCGCGGGGGAGTATAATTTGCCATAACATTCTCCTGTAGAAGCCTGTTCCTTCAGCTTCATATGCAACAACGTCTCCTTGTTGCAGGAGATCGTCTGATTTGTACCTTTTGGTATAAACATAAACGCACGTGGTGGCCGTATTTAGCGTTATCTCAAGAGGGAATTACGCATAACGAACCAAATGGTTAATGTTGGGGTATCATAATCTTCCGTTATGGTATTGCAAAGTTGTTAATGAGAAATCTCGCATTTATTGCGAATTGGTAGCGTAATGGGTTGGCTGGTCGGGTAGCGTAGGCTACCCGACAAATATTGAGAGGAAAGAGGGGCTTAAGCTATGCGCAGGCTTTCAACGGGAGCAGCACGGCTGATTTTTACCGGTACTGATTTCGACGTTGGTGTTCCGGTGCCGTCGCCGACACTGGTCAGAGGAACCAATGGGTTCGTTTCAGGATAATAGGCGGCAAGATTGCCGCGCGGAATGTTGTAAGGCACGATTTTAAAACCACTGACTTTGCGCGTGATGCCATCGTTCCATATGGTTTCGATATCGACCAGGTCACCCTCGTGCAACTTAAGTGCTGCAAGATCTTCTGGGTTAATAAATAACACTTCACGTTGCCCATAAACACCACGGTAACGGTCGTCTAACCCGTAAATTGTGGTGTTGTACTGATCGTGCGAGCGTAAAGTTTGCAGAGCAAACGGGGCTTTCAAATCACCAAATAGTGATTCTGGAAGAGGGGCCGCACTGAATTCTGCTTTCCCCGTTGGGGTATTAAAACGCAATTCCGCAGCCGCGTTACCAAGGTAGAAACCCCCAGGTTTTTCGCACTGCTGGTTAAAATCTTTAAAGCCTGGGAGGGTGGCCGCAATATGATCGCGAATCAGATTGTAATCCCCTGACAATGCCAGCCAATCGAGCTTTTCTTTCCCCAGAACCGTGTTAGCAATCCCACAAACAATTGCGGTTTCTGAACGTTGCGTATTCGCGATTGGTTTCCCGATACCTTCAGATGCGTGCACCATGCTGAATGAGTCTTCAACGGTAATGAACTGCCGCCCGCTGTCTTGCATATCTTCTTCAGTACGACCAAGCGTTGGCAAAATCAGTGACTCTTTGCCGGGCACAACATGGCTACGGTTAAGTTTGGTGCTGATATGCACCGTCAAGCCGCAACGTTGCAGCGCTTCCTCAGTGCGAGGGCTGTCTGGTGCTGCTGCCGCAAGGTTGCCACCAAGTGTAATCAGGACTTTGACTTCATCGCGTAGCATTGCCGCGATAGCTTCAACAGTGTTATGGCCATGTGTGCGTGGCGGTTCAAATCCAAAATGTGTTGCAAGGCTATCGAGTAATGCTGCTGAAGGTTTCTCATCAATGCCCATCGTCCGGTTGCCCTGTACGTTACTGTGACCACGTACCGGGCAAAGGCCCGCGCCAGGCTTTCCGAGATGACCGCCCAGAAGTTGCAGGTTAACGATTTCACGTACGGTGTTCAGGGAGTGTTTATGCTGGGTAACGCCCATCGCCCAGGTGCAAATCACACGTTCGGCCTGCTGCCAGACAGTCGCGGCATCGCGTAATTGCTGCTCGCTCAATCCAGATTGATGGGTAATCTGCTCCCATGAGGTGTTGTCTATTTCAGCGAACCACGCGTCAACGCCATGAGTGTGCTCAGCAATAAAGGTTTCATCGAAAATACCCGTATCGCCGTTCTCAAGTTTCTGACGATGGGTTTCCAGCAGCGCTTTTGCCATACCGCGAATCGCGGCCATATCACCGCCCAGATTTGGTTGGTAATAGTCGCTACTGATTTTACCGGCCAGTGGTGTCACCACTTCTAACGGTTTCTGCGGATCGGCAAAACGCTCAAGACCGCGTTCACGCAGGGTATTGAAGGTCACAATTTGTGCGCCATTTTCAGCTGCGTGACGCAAACTATGCAACATGCGCGGGTGGTTAGTACCCGGGTTTTGGCCAAACACAAAAATGGCGTTGGCCTTATCGAAATCATCTAAATGAATGGTGCCTTTACCGACGCCAATGCTGCGTTTAAGTCCGCTACCGCTGGCTTCGTGGCACATGTTTGAGCAGTCCGGGAAGTTGTTGGTTCCCACCATGCGGCCGAATAGCTGGTACAGATAAGACGCTTCGTTGCTGGTGCGCCCCGAGGTGTACAGTTCCATCTGATTGGGGTTATCGAGTGCCTTAATATGCCGACCGATAAGCGCCAGTGCATCATCCCAACTTATCGCTTCGTAGTGGTCAGTCTGGGGGTTATAACGCAACGGTTCAGTAAGTCGCCCTTGATATTCAAGGAAATAGTCGCTTTGTTGATACAGATTACTGACACTGTGTTTAGCAAAAAACGCATTATCGATAAAGCGGCGAGTGGCTTCCCATGTCACCGCTTTCGCGCCGTTTTCACAGAAGCTAAAGGTACTTTTATTGTCATCGCCCCATGCACAACCTGGGCAGTCAAACCCTTTGGCTTTATTCATGCGCATCAAATTGCGCAGGTTTTTTATGGCGTGTTTGCTGTCGATAACAAAGCGGGTAGTTGCTTCAAGAGAGCCCCAGCCACCGGCTGCTGCGCGATAGGGCTTGATTGCAGATTTAAATTTCATAACGCTTAATTGTTGTCCTTTGAGCGACCGCACGCGTTTACGCCATTAACTGTTACAATCAGTTTACTCCGGTTTAACTTAAATGTAAGCCTTACTGGTTACATGGTTAAACTGTGATCTGTATATCTATTCGCCGATGATTTGTTAACCCCACCACAAAACGACAACTTTTTATTCAATTTTTTGTTTCTCATGGCCGATGACTCTTTTACAGAAACACCTTTTTACAAAAAGAGAAACCAAGGACATGGCAACTACAAAAATCACCCCACAAGGGGCTGTTCGTTTCTGGCACAACATCCGATTAGTGCCGCTGTTTACCTCGATTCTGGGTGGGATTTTAGTTCTGTTCGCCTTATGCGTTGGGCTTGCGAGCTATTTTTTGATTCAAAGCGACAGAGCGCTGCAAGACGTGACCAACGAAATTCAGGTGCGTATTGGGCTTTCGGAAAGCTCGACTAATTTGCGTAGCGCACGACTAAATATCATTCATGCGGGGGCTGCCGGGCGTGTGGCCGACATGGATGATATGAAATTTAATATCGCTGAGGCGGAAAAGCTGATTAAACAAGCGCAGGCCAGTTTTGATATTTATATGGCGCGTACAGATAAAGTTGAGGCCGGTGAGGCGCTGGATAGCCAACTGCGCACACGCTTTGATGACTACCTTAATAAAGGTATGGCACCGATGATGAAATATGCCAAAAACGGCATGTTTGAGGCCATCATCAATCATGAAAACGAAGAAGCCCGTAAGCTGGATGCCGACTACAACATGGTGTTAGAGCAAGCGGCGAAGATCCGTACCGAGCGTGCAGTTGCGCTTCATGAGCAAGCCCAAGCCCGGTCACATCTGAGTGTAATGGTGATGGCTTGCGCATTCGCAATCGCATTGCTTCTGACGATATTTACCTTTGTCGTATTACGCCGCGTGGTCATTCAACCTCTGCAACAGGCAGCAACGCGTATCGAACATATCTCTCAGGGCGATTTAACCCAGGCATTGCAATCGTTCGGCAACAGTGAAATCGGCAAACTTAATCAGAATTTGCAAGATATGCAGGTTTCATTGGTGAATACGGTGGGTGAAGTGCGTATGGGGGCCGAGGCGATTTATCAGGGCACCAGTGAAATCTCTGCCGGTAACACCGACTTGTCGGCGCGTACTGAACAGCAAGTGGCGGCACTTGAAGAAACGGCAGCCAGTATGGAGCAGTTAACGGCCACGGTGAAACAGAATGCAGATAACGCTCACCACGCGACCAGACTTGCCGAAGAAGCCTCCCATAAAGCCGGTGACGGTGGGCGCATTGTTTCAGGTGTAGTGAAAACTATGAACAATATCTCGACCAGTTCGAAGAAAATTTCCGAGATAACCGCAGTCATCAACAGTATTGCGTTCCAGACCAATATTCTGGCACTCAATGCGGCGGTTGAAGCGGCGCGAGCCGGTGAACAAGGGCGCGGCTTTGCTGTGGTGGCAACTGAAGTACGCACCCTGGCACAGCGCAGCGCCCAAGCCGCTAAAGAAATTGAGGGGCTTATCAGCGAATCGGTATCGCTCATTGATAGTGGCTCAAACCAGGTCGCCCAGGCCGGCGAAACCATGACGGATATTGTCGGTGCGGTGCGACGTGTCACCGATATCATGCAGGAAATTGCGGCGGCGTCGGATGAACAAAGCCGTGGTATCGAGCAAGTCGGGATCGCGATAAACGAGATGGATAATGTGACACAGCAGAATGCAGCATTGGTTGAAGAAGCAACGGCTGCGGCAAATTCTCTTGAGGAACAGGCTGCGCGCCTGACCGCCGCTGTAGGAACATTTCGTTTAAGCCATCAATCCGATAGGGTAAAAACAGAGCCTGAAAAGCCAAAAAACCTCTCTAAGACGACTAAAACCGTTATAGATGAAGACGATAACTGGGCAACATTTTAGTTAATGCGAATCGGTGGATGTCGCTTGCGCTAATCCACCGTATAACGCGTCGGATTAGCGCCGCGACATCCGTTACTAATGCTTACTCGAGTTCCAGCCGCAGATTAAGTGCGGCTATTTCTTTCCGCCATTGCTGCTGAAGCGCTGGTTTCTGGTGGCTTTGCTTACGCGCTAAATCCTGCGCAAGTTTCTCCTCCAGCTCAACCAGGCGTTCAAGCCAGGTTTCTGTTTCCGAATGAACCTGAACCGCCGTTGATGACTCGTCTTTATGTGACGTTGTCACAATTTCGGCATTTTCATTCGTCAGCTGCGCATACAGTCCCTCCAGCGAGTGCCATTCACTTAATTCGCCATTATCAATCAACCAGAAGCGGTTACAGCTTTTAGCGATTAATGTCCGATCGTGTGTGACCAGCAACACGCCACCGTCAAAACTCTGCAGCGTTTGGGCCAGCGCCTCTTTGCCTTCCATATCCAGGTGGTTGGTTGGCTCATCAAGAAGTAACAGCGAATAGCGCGCAAGAGTCAGTCCAACAAAGAGCAATCGGGAACGTTCGCCACCGCTCAAAGTGCTGACCGTTTGCCCATGGCGTAACCAGGCAAAACCGGCGCTGATTAACGCCATTTTGCGATCGCGCTCGGTTAACGCTGCGAAAGGCTCCAGCGCTTCGAGCAAGGTGTCACCGTCACGTAACTGATGGAGTGTCTGGTCGTAATAACCCATTTCTACACGTGGATGCAGACGGATTGAGGACTCATCTTGCGACTGCTGATAATGCTGCCACAGCAGGCGCAATAAAGATGATTTTCCGCATCCGTTCTTGCCGATTATTGCCACCCGATCACCACTTTTCAGGCGTTGCATTGGCAGCTTGAACAGTTGTGGGGAATCGGGTGCAGGGCTGACCGCCAGGTTTTCCATTTCCAGCAATCTGTCTGCCGGTAACGCTTCGCCTTTGAGTATCAACTGCCACAGGTTCGTGGCATTTAGCTCGGTTTGGCTATCCTTTAGTTTGTCGATGCGTTTTTCCATTTGCTTTGCTTTACGAGCGAGGTCTTCGTTGTCGTAGACTTTTCCCCAAATGGCCAGACGTTTCGCACTGGCCGCAATGCGATCAATTTCCTTTTGCTCGGACTGATGGCGGTGTGCATCGGTACGGTCCCGCTCTTCAAGAGCAGCGCGGGCCGCAGAGCAGGGTAGCTGGAAGAAACTGAGCCCGTGGTCGCGCAGGATCCATGTGCCGTTGGTGACGTTATCCAACAGATGTTGGTCGTGAGAAACCAATACAAAGCTGCCGTTCCAGTGACGTAAGAACTGCTCCAGCCACAGTAGTGTGGGCAAATCGAGGTGGTTGCTTGGTTCATCAAGCAGCAAGAGGTCCGGCTCGGATATCAACGCGCGCGCCAATAATAAGCGTGTGTGTTGCCCGCCGCTTAGCGTTCCGGCGGTGAGTTGCCATGCACTTTCATCAAAACCCATGTTGGCTAATAGAGCCTGTGCTCGCCAGCCATCGGTATGTTGTTGTGCATCACTCAGTCGCGCTATGACGGCTTCAAGTAAGGTGAGTGAATGTAAATCTTCAGGCAAATGCTGTTCGACACGCGCCAACAAGCAGTGATGCGCGCGCGTCACACTGCCACTGTTGGGGGCGATGGTGCCATCAAGCAATTTAAGTAGGGTGCTTTTACCACAGCCGTTGTGACCAATTAAGCCCAGGCGATCGCCTTTTTTAAGCGTAAAGGTGATGTCAGCCAGCAGAGGGCCAAAAGCGGTATCAAGACTCAGGGATTGTGCGGTTAATAATGTGCTCATTGTTGCTTACTCAAGAGTTACAGGCGCGAAAACGCCTCGTCAAATATGGCTGACGATAACCCGGTAAGCCCGAGGGAAGGGGTTGCAGTTGGTTGCTTCGCTCAAGCCGGATTATCGCAGTGCGATATCGATAACGCTTGAGCTATGACGATCACCAAAGGTATGTGAAATAAACAAAATTTCACGAAACAGCAGCATGGGTTCCTCCTTATATATTCAGTTGGTTGATGAATAAGCAAATCCTGGCAGAAAGCATGAATAATTTCCAGCTACCGATTTTTGACCTGCAACCGTTATCGTATTATTAGCGCAGAGATCAAAATTTAAATGAGTGAATGTTCGCGATGAAAGATACCGTTAAGCACGAGTTTCACCACTTTGGCATTCCGTTGCAGAATGGCAAAGAAGAAGGGTTTTCAGCGAAAAAGCTGATTGAGCGTTTCGGCACAAAATAAAGTCGTAAGGGCACAATGCAGATTTGCGGTTCGCTTTACATTGAGGCTTCTCACTCAAAGGAGGACAAACAATGAAAAGAATCGCAACTCTGGCCGCAGGTGTTTTGGTCGCAATCAGTTTTAGTGTTTCAGCCGCGCCTGCATTCAGCCTCAGCAGCACCGACATTCCAAAGGATCACCGCTTAACCGAAAACCAGGTTTTCCAGGGTTTTGGCTGTAGTGGCGGCAATATTTCCCCACAACTGGCCTGGAAGAATCCGCCAGTAGGTACAAAAAGCTATGCGATTACGGTTTATGATCCCGATGCGCCAACCGGTAGCGGGTGGTGGCACTGGACCGTAGTAAATATTCCTGCAGATATCCACGCCATCCCGACCGGTGCCGGAGATAGTGCAAAAACAGAGCTGCCCGCCGGTGCTGTTCAAGGGCGTAATGATTTTGGTTATTCCGGCTTTGGCGGCGCGTGCCCACCGGCAGGCGCAAAGCCTCATCGTTATCAGTTTACCGTCTGGGCACTGAGTACCGATAAATTGCCAATCGATAGCAATGCGAGCGGTGCGTTGGTTGGTTTTATGCTAAACAGTAACGTCATTGCGAAAGCTGAATTAACAGCATCATACGGAAGATAACAGGCGGGATAACACGGTGCAGGAATTACATTTTCAACATAAGAATCTGACGACGGCGGAAGTTTATTCCAGCCGGTTGCACCACTTGCATCGTGTTAAGCTTTTCTCGCCGGCTATTTGTCGCATTACCCAGGGAAGCAAAATCATCATTCAGGATGGTAACCGGCTGGTTGCCACGCCTGATGAGCTGATTATTATTCCGGCAAATACGGAGCTGGAGATTGTTAACCAGCCCGCGCAAGGGGTATTTCGCTCCGACTTATTGCTGCTCTGTGCGGAATTACTCACCGCGTTTAAAGCCCAGTATATTCAGGATTTCCCACAGGCCAGGCACACCTCTTTATGCGCGCCGATGAGCAGCGGGCTCTCTTTTATGTGGCAGAATTTGTTGAGTGCCGTACGCCATGATTTACCCGCGCAACTCCAGGAACACCAGGCGATGGGGCTGTTGCTGGCGCTCCATCATGACGGCCTGGCGGGGCCGCTGTTGATTGAGCGCCGTTTCAATCTCGCGGAGCAAGTGCGGCAAATTATTATGCTGTCACCAGCAAAACCCTGGACGGCGCAAGATATTGCTCGCCATCTCTCTTTGGGAACCTCAACGTTACGCAGAAGGCTGCAACAGGAGTCCTTGAGTTACCGGCAAATTATTGAAGAGGTGCGCATGTCGTATGCATTAGGGCAACTCCAGACGACGGCGCTGCCGATCGGGGAAATTGCCTCCCGAAGCGGTTATCTATCCAGTTCGCGCTTTACCGCCCGTTTCCGGCAGCACTATGGTTGCCTGCCGAAAAACGTCCGTTAGCAACCACAGGCTAGCGGACGTTTTACCCACTCAGAATGGCAATGGACGTGGCTGTGTTTGCATGGTTATCCAGCGTAATTCGGTAAACTCGTGCACCCCAGCAAGTCCGCCAAAACGCCCGTAGCCGGAATCCTTAAGGCCACCGAATGGCATCTGTGCTTCGTCATGTACCGTTGGGCTGTTGATATGGCAGATCCCGCTCTGAATACGGCTGGCAATATTCCATGCGCGTGCGTTATCACGAGAGAACACTGCTGCAGAAAGCCCCAGATCGTTGTCGTTGGCGATCGCCAGCGCTTCATCATCGCTTTTCGCACGGATAATCCCTTTTACCGGGCCGAAGGATTCTTCGTGGTAAATGCGCATTTCATTAGTGACAAAGTCCAGCACTGTAGCGGGCATTAATGTGGAGTCCGCTTTGCCACCGGCAACCAGTTTTGCCCCTTTCGCCAATGCATCATCAATCAAATCATTGCAACGGGAAACCGTCTGCACATCCACCACTGAACCCAACACGGTAGGGCCGAGGCGTGGGTCACTGCACGGCAAACTCATCGCTTTGGCGGCAAATTTTGCTACAAACTCATCGGCGATCTGTTCATCAACGATAATACGCTCGGTAGACATGCAGATTTGCCCGGAGTTGGCGAAAGCCCCGAACGCCGCGCAATTCACCGCTAAATCAATATCAGCATCATGTAAAACCAGTAACGGTGCTTTGCCACCCAGCTCCAAAACCACTGGTTTGAGATAGCGAGCACAAGTTTGCGCGATAATTCGTCCGACGTGTGTCGAACCGGTGAAATTGACGCGACGCACGGCCGGGTGGGCGATCATGGCTTCCACTACGCTTGCAGCATCTTGCGGCGCGTTGGTGATGAAATTGACCACGCCCGCCGGGAAACCAGCCTCATTGAGCGCATCGATGATCAAACCGTGCGTTGCTGGGGAGATTTCCGATCCTTTCAGCACCACACAATTACCGCAGGCCAGAGGGGTGGCGATAGCCCGCACGCCGAGAATCACCGGCGCATTCCAGGGGGCCATTCCCAGTACTACACCCGCAGGTTGGCGGATTGCCATTGCCAGGTTTCCTGGCACATCTGATGGAATAACTTCACCATTAATTTGTGTGGTAAGAGCCGCTGCTTCACGCAAAATTCCGGCCCCCAGATGCACGTTAAATTCAGCCCATTGTGCCGTTGCACCGGTTTCGGCGGCCATCGCGGCAACAAAGGCAGCTTGTTTAGCTTCCAGCGCGTCAGCGGCTTTTAAAAGCAATGCTCGCCGCTGGTTTGGCCCGGTTTGTGACCAGGTGGTAAATGCCTTTCCTGCGGCTTCGACGGCTGCACGAGCGTCATTGACACTGGCAGCAGGCGCTATTGTGGCAACCTGTTCATCTAGCGGATTACGACGTTCAAAGGTGGCCTGATTGTGTGCCGCGACGGGCATTCCATTGATAAGCATAGAAATAGAGACAGGGGACGTGTTCTGCATATGACACCTCTTTTGTTATTTAAATGTTAAGGTGTCATCGAGTGTAGTGAGGATTAAATCGTTTTCCCAGCAATTTAATATGCTTACGAATGCGACATAATCTGCGTAATCAACTCTCTAACCCATCGATGCCCGGCGTGCCCATGGCTGCGTTCGTGCCAGACCAGGCTTACGTTAAATTGCTCGGCAAGCCACGGTAATTCAGTCACCGCCAGCTGTTGCGGTTGTGCCAGCAATAAGCGACGCGGAACCAATGCCACTAAATCACTCACCGAGACGATTTGCGGTACAAACATAAAGGTTGCCGCCGACATCACCACATTTCGTTTATGCCCGAAAGTTGCGAGTGCATCGTCTATTGGCGTGGTAAAGCTGCCTCCGGAGGGTGAAACAATCACATGCTCCAGTTCAACAAATTCCTCTATGGTCAGGTTTTCTTTAAGCGCCGGATGACCTTGTCGTCCGATCAACACATAAGTTTCATCAAACAAGTGGCAGGAGCGCAGATGTGCTTTCGTCGCATCGGGTGACGCAATGGCGATATCAACTTCACCACTCGCCAGTTGCTGCTCAAATTGAAGAGGATTGTAGGGGCGTGCGGCAATACGTACGCCCGGAGCTCGTTGCCGCAGAGCGAGCACCAACGGCATAACAATGGCAGCCTGGGTGTAGTCGGTACAGCTAATCGTGACGGTGAGGTTCGCTCGTTCAGGGTAAAAATCTTTGTGGGATTGCAGCGTATGCCGCAGTTTATCAAGAGACTCGCGCACCGGGACAATCAACTCCAGCGCCTTTGCCGTCGGTGTCATTCCTCGCCGCGCAGGTATTAGTAATGGATCGTCAAACATGTCCCGCAGGCGGTTTAACTGTGCGCTGACGGCAGGTTGGCTGAGGTGCAGCCTTGCTGCGGCTTTAGTGACATTTTGCTCGGCAAGCAAGGCTTCCAGCGTCAATAGCAAGTTTAAATCCAAGCGCATGGTATCCATCTGGTGGATTCCTCAATATAAAACAATCGATTTCAGTTATCCCTTAGTTGTCCTGATAATTCAAGCCAGTCCAGAATAGTCAGGAGAAAATCATGGTATCGAACAACAAACCCATCATCACAGTAGTGGGTGCACTCAGTAAACAAGGGCGCAGCGTGGCCCGCTCTCTGCTGGAAAGCCAGCGCTATCAGGTGCGGGCATTAACCCGCCAGGTAAAATCACCGCAAGCGCAGGAGCTTGCCCGTTTGGGGGCCGAGTTAATCAACGTGCCGCTGGATTTGGGGCACAAAGATGAGTTTATTCAGGCTTTTCGAGGAGCGTATGGCGTATTTATGATGACGCCTGGGATCACTCCCGACGCGGTAAACGCCCAGACGCATGAAACAGCACTAGGCAAAGAAATTGCCGATGCCGCAGTTGAAGCGGGTGTGAAGCATCTTGTTTTCAGCAGCCTGGAAAACGTCGGGAAAATTACCGAAGGTAAAAAATGGGTGCCGCACTTTACCGATAAAGGCCGGATAGAGGAGTACATCCGCACGCTGCCTATCACCAGTTCATTCATTATGATGGCGTTTTTCTATACCAACTTGCTTGAGTACTACCAACCGCGTAAGGCCGATGACACGCTAATTTTCCCGATCTATTTGCCTGAGAATTTTCGCGCTCCTTTTGTCGACCCGCTGACGGCAACAGGCCCGGCGGTGCTGGAGATTTTTAATAACCAGGACAAATACGCTGGCTGCACTTTACCGGTGATTGGCGAAATGCTCACCCCTGCTGAGATGATCGAAACCTTTAACCGTGTAACGGGCAAAAAGGCGGTGTATAGCTCAGCGGTAACACGTGAGGAATTGCTGAACCATTTCCCGGCATTTGCGCAAATGGGTGGGTTAGTGGAAGAAGTGATCGGGATGGCCGAATATGCCGTTGAACAGGGTTATTACCGCCCGGATCGCGATCTGCTATGGAGCCGGCAGATTAACCCGCACGCGTTGACGTGGGAGCAATTTCTAAAAACTACCGGCTGGCAGGGTGATGGTCAGACTTTCGGGCTTTGAGTGAATATGTCGGATTAGCGGCAGCAATATCAACCGCTTTCACCACCCTAAACCAATAATGTCCGTAGCTGCTGGCGCTGTTGCTCACTCACACCCAACGGATGGCGATAACCGATGTTTTCCACCGCGCGGGTATAGAGCGCCACCAGCCAGTCATAGACATAGAGCGTGTTACCACGTGTAGGTTGCTCACCTAAACGCACCAGGCGGGTGCAGGCGGTCGCCTGTTTTTGTGGTGCAAACACGGGTGAGCCTTTGTTCACCCGACTTGCCGGGCGCAAAGCTGGGTCAACATGGGCATAACCCAACCAGCTAACAAAATCGCCCAATACGGCGGTTACACAGGTGATTTCCTGCGCCATGCTGCCATCACCGTGACGTAATGCCGACTCCAGCTGTTCAGGTAATTTCAGGCGATAACTGGCGGCAATCAACAACTGGCAAAGTGCCTGTAGTTGGGTGTTATCCAGCCCGGAGAGATGGGCGGCTTCGCGGCGCGTTGCCAACTGACGCAGATGATTAATCCATAACAGATGTACGACGTCGGCAAAGCTGTCGGGGCTGCGCGTTAGTGCTTCGCTGCTGTCTACTTCTGCGAACAGATCGATATCCAGATGGAAACCAGCTGGCTGTTGACGACGTAATTGCTGGTGGCTTACCCAACGTTGTTGGAACACATGGCGTTCTGGCAGCAGGCTTGCCAGTAGTTCGCCATGAAGAGCCGCGTGGGATTGCAGTGCGCGCACTAAACCTTCAGCCTGAGAACGCGCGCGTTCAGGTGTGAGGTTTTCGTCTTCAATAATATGCGTGAACAGGGCGTTGATTTCTGTATTCAGCGCGGCCTGCAACATCTCAATACGCAGTCTACGTTGTGCAGGAACCAGCGCGTCGGCCAGCCACTCCAGCAATCGGTGCATATTACGGCTATCAAGAGCTTGTAGCGTTCCCCAACGTTTACCCGGCAGACCTATAACACGTTGCACACCTTCATCCAGGTTAACGCCGCTAAAACGGGCATCGCGCGGGGTGATCGCCCAAATCAGACCCGGTGTTGTGGCATTACTGGCCTGGGTTTTATCGACCCAACGCGCCAGCATTTTACCCGCTGCATTCACTTCCCGACGCTCAGCTGCTGCATTGCAGACCACTAATTTATCGGGCTGTAGATATTGTGCGTAATCATCAAGTTGTGCGAGAGGAATATCGACCACGTCAACCTGCGCCAGGCGCGGCTGGTAGTTAAGGGAAAGCGTGATTTCAGCGCTCAACTGCTGTAAATCCTGCTGCGCAAGGCTGGTCTGTGTCCCGGTTTGTTGGTTGAGCAAAGGGCAAACCAATACGTCTGCGCTCATTTCTGGTTCATCAGGCGTGGTGGGGATCAAGAAGCCTTCTACCGGAAGCAAGAATGTATCCACCAGCAAACTGGCGGGAGCTAAAACCTGGTGGGCATAACCTAAATGATTCAACGTCTGTGCGAGATGTTGCCAGTGAGCGGTAATGGTGGCGTTATCACCCCAGAGTGGTGCCAGCAACGTGGCTTGATCGGCGCAGCTTAACCACGGCAGAAGCTCGGCCATTTGCTGCCACAGTGTGTTATCCAAATGATGTTGGCGGCGTACCAGTTGCTGATAAGTTTGTGCAATATCAGAAAATTGCAGTTGCGTCAGCCCCGGCATCGGTTGTGCCTGGCGGCGAGACTGTAACTCTTTGAGCTTTAATGCGATCACCTCAGGCTGCGCAAAACGGGTAGCACTGGTAGCGTGGTACTGGCGAATCATACGTTGCGCAAGCGTACTGGTGCTGCACAGCGTGATGAGCAATGGATAATGTTCTACAACCGGCAGTTCGCGGCGAGTAAAACGCACGGCAATACCCGGCGCATGTCCTGGGTTAATGTGCGTCAGATAATCCAGCACTTTTCCGCCGAGCATAATCTCGATACGTTGATGATTATCGCCCAGTAGCGTGGTCAATAGATGATGCTTGCCTGCGACCGAGTGGCCATATAAGCCAATAGTTAGTGGTTGCTCCGCCTGGAGATCTAGCTGGTGCTGGCGCTGTTCGAATATTGCCAGTTTATGCAGCAGTCCATCGGCTTCATTTTCCACCAGTGGCGCACTCTGGCGAGTCTGTTGTACCCAGTTCACTAAAGGGTGCAGCGTTGAGGTTTTTGGATTCATTTTTGATACACGCTCCCGCTGTCAATCCAGTAATGGCTGGCTCCGCTATAGCTTCCTGCCAGAGTATTCAATTTAAAACTGAGCTGGTTAAGTGGCACTTTACTGCCATCCTGCAACCAGGCTTCTGCCAGCACAAAAGCATCGGCTTCGCGCGTTTGTTGCAGGCGCACATTTAGCACCCCTTCACCGGCTATCTCTTTTGCCAACTGAGGTGAGTTAATCGCCAGTGTATACAGCGGTGTGGCAGGCCAGCGAGCATCGTCAAGCTGGCGGAAACCGAGACAGGCATTTCCACGTAGCGGGAAATGCAGACGCGTATCGAGCGTGGATTTCGGATCGTCAAGATCGATATCGCGATACCAGACGTTTTTATCCACCAGGGTGTTATTGCCATCGAGCATGCCCAGATAACGCACTGTGGAATACGCCTGAATGTCAGAGGCTTTGAAATTAAAGCCAGGCAGGCGCAAGTCCATCGCCAGGCTGCACAGCATGGCACCCACAGCGGCGGTTGATTTCGGGTTGCCAATACGGCCTTGTTGGCTAAATGGATACCATTCATGAGTCTGATAGTTATCTAACCAGACGATGCGGTTCACGGGTACCGGTTGTTGGTAACGCAATAATGCCTGCACGCCTGGTAAGCAGGCCGGACGCCCGGTGACCAGCAGCACATCGCAACAATAGTGGCTTATCACTTCACACAGCGCCTGAAGCGGGGCGGTCAGAGTGAATTGCCCTGCAAGTAACGCCTCTTGTAACGATGCCAGTTCAACATGTAATGGCACACTGAACAGATCAAATGCCGGGGCATCGGCAGGCAGCGCGTGCTGCACGGCCTGCTGAACATAATTAATCACGTTGTCTGTTGGGCGTTGGGCTAACAGTTCGCCAAATGTCGCTTCGAGTGTTGCGTGGCGATCGTCGGGATCGCTGTTTTCCCAATAAGAGAGCACTGCGTGCCCAAGAGGGATAAACAGTTGCAGCGCGGTTTGCTGGCGCAGCGTGCCTCGTGTATCCATGCGCCCGGACTCGCCAAACAACGTGGTCATCAGACCGGTGGTATCCACCACTCCGGCCTGGTAAATTTGCGCCTGTAATGCGGGGAGCACACAGCGCTGGATAACATCCAGCAAAATGTCATCACCGGCGACTTTAAAACCTTCGCGGAACAGGAGACGCGGAGCAATTTTCACATTGCTGCCAACACCATCATCAAGATGATACTGGGTGATAGCCATATCGGTAGTGCCCCCACCGATATCAATGGATGCGACGCGCAGCGTTTTGCCCGGCAGTTCATCGGCGGCTAATTCGCGGTCAGGGCGTGCGAGGCTTTTAAAGAAGTTACCTGTTTGCCCGGCATAGTTGACCAGCGCTTCATTATAGAGCCACACCAGTTGCCCGCAGGTGGCTTCGTCCCATTCCATCTGCACATCAGGCACCGGGACGATACTTTTCTGGAAATCACGATCGCTGGTGAAACCATCGTCTGTCGGGTGCCATTCCATCGCTTTCCACACCAGACCTACTGCTTCTTGCATCCGCTGGCGGAAGATCTCACGCTCCTGCTTTGGCATTGCCGAAGGCAGTGTCAGAATCAGATGGCGTAGCTGACGTGGTGCATTGAGATGCCCCATGCTCTGACGCGAACCGACGCTGTTAATCTGCATCAGCGCCTGAGCCAGCAGTTCGCAGAGCATCAGCGTCATTAACGAACTGCGACTGTACTGTGGCGAAAACACCGGCAGGCGGTCTTCTAAAGGTAATGAGTAGAGCGGTTGCCCGTCGTCATTCATCAGGTTCATTAAGGGATAAGCGGTTGCCAGCGGTTCACGCTGAGTTTTCACACCCATTTGGCTAAAACGCCAATCCTGGTTGGCCGGAGTTTCATCCCATAGATAACGGCGCGGGCTGGAGATACCACTTGCGCCATCGGTCCCCAAACGGGCAGAAGCCATGCTGCGAGCTTCATCGCCAACGCGGGCAATCGACGGCCAGAAAAACGCATCATCACGGCCACTTTCTACTGAGAAATGCTGTTTGCCGAATTTGGCTTCTGAGAATTCGAGACGGCTGGTAAACATCGCATCATTGATGGTTTGCGGTTCGCTGAGCGAGCGAATCTGCAACTCGGCGGTCTGGCGCAGGCCGTCGTTAGCTTCGCCGTGGTCTTCAATCAACACGCCGCAGGTGTGGGTATTGCCAACATCCAGCACCAGATCGACAGGGATCGCCGGGGCTTGCAGCGTGGCGGTGACAATTTTCACTTCTGGCACGCAAAGCTGCGAGCCAAGCATTTCGATAATATTGAGATAGTGCGCCTGGTACTCGAAGGTTTTCAGCGCGTTGCTAATTTCACGCTCTGTTCTGGATTCGTGGCGTGTGGCAAATTGCGTGAACACTTCACGCAGCCAGCCATCGACCCATGTTTGATCGATAAAATCGTTAATTTCTTCGTTGTGCCACGCAAGGGCAAAACGGGCTCCGTTACGGACATCATTTTGTGTGGGAGCCAAATGGGCCGCAGGGTTATCATCGGCCAGGATTTTTGTATCCAGTGCGATAGTAATGCGTACGGTGTTACCAGCTGAATCAGGTGTTTCAAGGCAACGAATCTGCACGCGTGCCCAGTTATCCGGGCCGCCCACAAAAGTACGTGGCGGGTTAAAACGCAAAAACGGCAGCGGCAGCCAGGTTTTATCCAGCAGTTTTAGGGAATGGCCAAGTGTAATAGTGCTTTCTGGTTTCACGACCTCAGGAGCCGAACCCTGTGTGCCTGGCAGAGTAAACTTTCCTGGCACGACATCGTAATCCAGGCGTAACAGCGGGCCGTTCGCCGTTTTACGCACAAAGCGCCCGGTATGCGGAGCATTAGGCTGTGGAGCAAGGCCGAAATCCAGGAACTGAATGCCGCTGTCTTTAATGAGCGTCACGCTCGACTTGTAAGGGTACAGAGTGGCAAACATTGATTAATCACCCACTTTTTTAAATGTCACAGGAACCACAGTGTCCTCCTCGTAGCGCCCACTGCACTGAGCGACATCGTTCTCGCCTGGTTTGCAGGATATTTCCGGCAGCGGGTAGCGTGAGCCATCGCTACAACGTGCGTTGCCACGGGTTTTGATCATCAACGTACCGGACTGCATCAGCCCTGAGAATACTTCTGCTTTGCAGACGATATTGTCGCCATGCACCAGCCGGACATTGCCTTTGTTGTTGGCAATTTGATAACGCAGCGTAGGCGGTTTGCCAGTGATGGAATCTTTAACGTTGATGGCCACACGCCAGTTGCCGTTGAGGAATTTAGTCGAACCAATTTTTAGCGAATCAGCCGGTAAAACCAGTGCGCCTTTAGGTATCTCAGCTGCTGGTGTTGTTGCAACGGCAGCAGCTTCTGGTTCCGGTGCTGGTGGTTCAACGACTGCAGCTTGAGCGACAGGCAAAGTAGAAACATGGGCCACGGGTTCTGCCTGAATGACTGCTGGAGCGATGGTCTGAGGTTTAACTTCCGCTGGTTTCTGGGCTAAAGGTTCGGCATGTGGCGCCGATACCAGATAATAAGAGAGCGGGGCGGCGATGCAGGCGATGATGGCGGCTGCAACAGGGAGCAACCAGCGTTTCGGTTTTTTCGCGACGGGTGTTTCGCGCGTAACCTCAGGCTCCGGTACTGATACCAATGTTTCGTCAATTCGAGGTACCGCAGGCGTGAGTGCTGCCACGGAGTAGAGCGGTTCATCGGGTTCGCTTAACACCACTACAGCAGCAGTTGGCGGTTCTGGCAGGAATTCAATAACCGGCTCGTGTTCTTCAGTCATGCGCAAGCAATCCAGTGGATCAGGACGGGCGCTATTGTTAAGGCTGACAAAGCCCCAAAAAGTGATGACCGGTTTACCGTCAACCAGATAAACATGTTGGCTGCCCGGAAACTGCATTGTATTGGCGAGTAACGAGCCAAAAAGCTGGATGGAGGTTTTTTCCGCCTGTTGGCAACGCTGAATCAGCGAGGCGACGTTGGCCTGGCAGTTATCGAGGTAGCGCAGCGCTTTTTTGCGTTGTTCATCACTGGCCGCAGCCCAACTAACAACGCTGCCTTCAAAGGGGGCGTACCAGTCAACACGATCGCCTTCATCGTTTGGTTGAGGTATCGCCAGGCTATCGACCACCGCTTGCTGTTTGCGTAAACGGAGTGTTTCGCGAATTTGTAGCGCTGAGTCGAATACCGTCTGCCCGTTTTCCCCAAGCGAAAGGAAATCATCTAAGCATCCGCTGCGCAATAATGTTTTTGCCACGTCATCAATCCTGCTGTTTTCGGCTCCGCATGAGCCATCTTCACGCTTTCCACTTTACTGAAACTTTGCGCAACTAAACGGCGGAAGAGACGGGTCTTTTTTCTAATTATCGGCGGATTGCACTTAAGTCTTTGGGGCGTTCGCAGGTTTTGTGCTACTGATTAAAGTCATCCCAAAACCAAAAAGGCGTTCGATCAATGTCAGAAACACTACCTTTATTGCTGGTTCAAATGGGCCATCCTCCTATTGATATTCGTGCAGCCGTTGGCGAACAACCCGACTGGTTTAAAACCGCGTTAGGTGATGTTGGCCCAATTAAAGTTGTATGCCCGTTTGAAGGTGAGCCACTGCCACCAGCAGGTACGTTTAGCGGCGCGGTGATTTCTGGTTCATGGGCGATGGTCACCGACCGTGAAGAGTGGAGTGAGCGTACGGCTAACTGGTTGCGCGAGATTATCAGCGCGGGGGTTCCGGTATTAGGTGTCTGTTATGGGCATCAACTAATGGCCTACGCGCTAGGCGGTGCGGTGGATTACCATCCGCAAGGCAGCGAGGTGGGGCAAATTACCGTTACCTTGAATGATGCCGCTCTTTATGACCCGTTACTCGAAGGTTTGCCAAACGCCTTTGATACGTTTTTAAGCCACGAGCAAAGCGTACTCACGTTACCGTCTGGTGCCGTGGTGCTTGCTGCATCCAGTCACGATCCACACCAGATTATCCGCTATTCATCTACCGCGCTTTCGGTGCAATTCCACCCGGAATTTAGTGCGTCGGTGATGAATAAAATCATTACCAGCCGCAGTGAAAGAGTGGCGATGAAAGGCAAAGACCGTGATGCGTTATTAGCCGCAGTGAGTGATACGCCATTTTCGCGTGCCATCCTACAACGGTTTGTTGCGTCATTGTAAATGGGGTTCTACGCTGAACCGCCGAATTTCGTTATCCCAGTTTCAGTGCAGTAACCAGCGTATCCTGGTCAATAATTTCATCGCTGCCCTGGAATGTATATTGTCCGTTCAGCAAAATGTGCTGCCATGCTACCGACGATATTCGGGTCAGAGCCTTAATGCCCCTGTCGTTATCTTCGGCTTCCGGTCGTTTCAGTAAACGTGATGTAATAAATTATCGTGTTGGAGATTAACCTCCAGCACTGATTGCTGATGTCCGTTTCAATATCATTTTTCCCGGTTAACTCTTTCTTACCGCTGATATTGGCGACTACGGCACGCAACTGGTGATAATATTCAACGCGGTTCGGGGAGTGATGGATAGCGATTTGGCTAAATTGTTTTCCGTTTCTCGTCCAACTGTTTACCGGACGCTTTCCCGAGGGGAAATAATAAAAAAATGGATTTAATGAAAATTAGCATGGAGTGGCTATGTATACCAACAATGAAGTCATCAGTTACCTACAAGCTAACAGGATTTCGCATTAAAACTCGATCATGCAGTTTCTGCCGTCGGTCAGCAGGTTGCAAATCAAGTTGAAACCTTAGGAAAGGGTGCTACCCGTCTGCTGTATTACACGTCCTGTTTTACCGATGAATATAATGATGTTTGCCAGCAGCAAAAGACGGAGGATCTACGCTTCAGGAATGCTGTTATTCGAATTATTCAGCATGGCGACGTTGTCTATGAAATGCTTCGGGTTTACTTTGAAGAAATATTCAAATACAAAACGAATGCCCAATTAGAGCATATTAAAAAAGCGCTTATGGCCGTAAATGTTCATATCGCGGCAAGCACCCTTAGCGGTGCGGGGTACGCTTTAGCGGTCGCTACCAGCGTCCGTATCGGATTAAATCTTAGTATGCAACTCAGTGCCCTTACGGGACGTGCAGCGGGTACGGCTGCCGGGGTTGTGGCCACGTATGGCCTGGTTCAGAAAGCAGCGGAGAGTGCTCGTCGTCTACATGTCCAATATCCAGCTTATTACTCTGCACTTTACATGCATCAACTGGAAATGATGTATTTCCTGATAGAACCAGTATTCGAGCGCGCGGGCGCACTTGAAGCGCAATCGTCGTCTGATTCATGTATAGCAAATATCATAACCCGGATGATCAGATAACCATGATTCGATCACTAAAGAAATTTTTACTGTGGCAGCTCAGGTTTTTATCATCGCTGTATGGAGCTGTAATTTTTACGATTATTTTCGCATTGCTCCAGGGATATTTTTTCCCTGATAGCCCAGTCTGGCCTATAGGCGTATTCGCCATAGTTATGATTGTTATTTTCACGCGTTACTGTAAATGGTGACAGCATTAATATCACAGTTATTTAAATCATCACTGATAAGGAAATTACATGTCTACTCCCGCTCATTTATGGCTTGAAGATGAAAATGGAGAGCCGGTTGTTGGCAGTTGTTTAATGCCACAGCGTTTGGGTTCCATCGAATTAAAATCATTTTCGCACGGTGTAACCATTCCAGTAGATCCCAGTTGGGGCAAGCTTACAGGAACGCGCGTTCATAGCCCGATCACGATAGTGAAAGAATTTGATCAGACAACACCACTCCTGTACCGCGCTGTCTGCGAAGGCCGAACTATGAAAAAGGCGACAATCAAGATGTACCGTATTCTGGAATCCGGCATCGAGGCCGAATATTTCAATATTATTCTGGAAAACGTCAAGTTCACAACAGTTGCGCCATATCTGGCTCCTAACGGTATGAGTAGCACTCACCTTGAAACGCTCGAATTGCGTTATGAGGCGATCACCTGGAAGTATACGGAAGGTAATATTATTTATCGTGATTCATGGAACGATCGCTGCTGTGCCTGACAACTAAGGAGGTCTTTAAACGGATGATGGACAGCGCTTCAAAAATCCAGATGGACTGCATTTGCCTGCATGCCCTGGATATTTTCGCTTTGCAAAATGGATGGAAAGGGTGGCTCAGGGCATTGCTAATGGAGTCATTGAGATGCCGAAAGATCACTAAAAGAAATGGACCGGAATTTCGGCGGTTCAGGCGTAGCCCCCCCTAAATGAAAATGATGGGATATTGTGCTGCTCCTGGCGTAAAAATGCACGAATATCACTATTATTGAATAACCTGAGAGCCTTTTGTTATTTGTCAGAATATAAGAGCTATGGTGTTATTGACGCTCAAAATTATAAGTTCACTTTTCATTTGGCAAGCATACAAAAGGCAAAACTATGTCGACAGGGAAAACACTTCTCGCGCTGTTGCTCAGCAGTTTCTTACCCGCCACGGCTGCATTTGCTGCAGCAAATAACACGTTAGTTTATTGCTCCGAGGCCTCACCAGAATCCTTTAACCCACAAATTGCCAGCTCCGGCCCTACGTTTGTTGCCAGTTCACAGACGCTCTATAACCGCCTGGTTGAATTTCGCCCAAGCGACAACTTACCGGTTCCGTCACTGGCTACCGCGTGGGAAATCAGCCCGGATGGTAAAACGTATACCTTTACCCTACGTAAAGGCGTGAAATTCAATAGCAATAAAGAGTTTAAGCCGACCCGCGATTTCAATGCTGATGATGTTGTTTTCTCAGTCATGCGCCAGAAAGACCCGAAAAACCCGTACCACAACGTGTCGCAGGCGACTTACGAATACTTCAATGATGTTGGGCTTGATAAGCTGATAACCGAAGTTAAAAAGATCGATGATACCCACGTTCAGTTCACCCTGAGTGAACCCAATGCGGCATTCCTCGCAGACTGGGGTATGGATTTCGCTTCCATTCTTTCAGCAGAATATGCCGATGCGATGCTAAAAGCGGGCACTCCTGAAAAGGTGGATACTGCGCCAATCGGCACAGGGCCGTATGCGCTACAGGAATATAAAGTAGATTCGCTGATTCGCTATGTGGCGAACCCAAACTACTGGAACGGTGAAGTGCCGACCAAACATTTGATCTTCTCCATTACGCCAAACGTCCAGACGCGTATGGCGAAATTGCAGAAGAACGAATGCCAGATAATTCCAGCCCCGGCTCCGGTGCAGTTTGACGCCATTAAAGCCGACAAAGACCTGACTTTGCATACGGTAGATGGCCTGAACGTCGGTTATCTGGCGTTTAACACCACCAAAAAACCTTTTGATAATGTGCTGGTACGCCAGGCGTTGAATTACGCCGTGGATAAACAAGCCATCATCAATGCGGTGTTTATGGGGTCAGGCACGGTTGCAAAATCACCGATCCCACCGGGCATGCTGGGTTTTGATAAAGATCTCAAAGATCGCTCGTACGACCCTGAAAAAGCAAAAGCACTGTTGAAGCAGGCGGGGTTAGAGAAAGGTTTTGATACCGATTTGTGGTCGATGCCAGTGCAACGCCCATACAACCCTAACTCACGCCGTATTGCTGAGATGATTCAGCATGACTGGGCTAAAGTCGGTGTGAACGCGAAAATCGTCACCTTTGAATGGGGCGAATACCTTTCTGGCATGCGTAAAGGCGAGCACTCATCTGCGTTGTTTGGTTGGATGAGCGATAACGGCGACCCGGATAACTTTGCAGACACTCTGCTTGGTTGCGGCAGTATTAAAAGTGGCTCTAACGCCGCGCGCTGGTGTGACAAACAGTACGATGCATTTACGCAGAAAGCGAAACTGATAAGCGATCCAGCTGCACGTGCCAAACTCTACGAGCAGGCGCAAGAAGTGTTCTACCAACAAGCCCCATGGATCCCACTGGCAAACGGTAAAACTTTCTATGCGACACGCAGCAATGTGACCGGTTATACCGTAAGCACAAACGGCAGCGATTTCTCGAAAGCAAAATTGAATTAATCTCGACTGACGCTTCCCGAGCTGGGGAGCGTCATATTCTGGACTCGGCAGCTACATAAACAAGGATGAAAAATGGTAATGTTCAGGCCTATGTTAAGCCATGAGTTTTTGGCTTTTGTTGAATATTTCGTTGCGGATTATGCAAATGAGATAGCCAGTAATTATCGACTTTCGCAAGCGGATGCTTTGTTACAGGCCCGCCGTGAGACAGAGTCAAGTTTCCCTGACGGTGAAAAAAGTGCCGGTCAGGTTGTGTTATGCATAACACAAACCCGCCAGGGTGAAGAGCAGCATATTGGCTATCTATGGTATAAGCCGGACGCGCAACTAAAATCTATTTACATCAATGACTTTTATCTCTTTCCAAAGTTTCGTGGCTTGGGGCTGGGGAGTGAGGCGATGAAATGCCTGGAAGGGCGGCTAATTCAGGAAGGCTATAAGCAGATCAAACTTCGGGTGGCTGCTGATAACCGCAAAGCCAGACAGGTCTATGAATCTAATGGTTTTGGTGTCACCGGTATCAATATGAATAAAATATTGGGTTCAACACCCGATACTCTTCCTGAGGATTAATGCTATGGAATCGTTTTTCTCCTCTATAGCACATTGCCGCGTTCGCTGGATGGATCTGCCCGGAACGGGAACACCACTGGTGTTTGTTCATGGCCTTGGATGTGCGGCTTCTTATGAATACCCACGCGTGGTTACCGATAAAAATTTTTCCGGAAGAAGGGCGATTCTTATCGATCTTCCTGGTTACGGATACAGTGAAAAACCAAAGGATTATCGCTATTCGATAACCGAACAGGCGCAGGTGGTTGCCGAGCTTATCTCTCATTTGAAATTAGAGAAGTTTTTTCTCTATGGCCACAGTATGGGGGGAAGCATCAGTATCGAGGCGGCGCAATTGCTCGGCGAGAGTTTGTGCGGGCTGGTGGTATCGGAACCCAATTTTCACCCTGGTGGCGGGTTCTTTAGCCAACAGATTTGTAGCAACAGTGAAGCGGATTATGTCTCAACTATTCACCATTCAATGGTTAGCGATGAAAGTGGGCCCTGGGCGGGAAGTTTATCTGTTGCGGCGCCCTGGGCCGTCTGGCGAGGCGCTGAAAGCCTGATAAACGGAAATGACTGGATTGGCGCATTTGCTGAGCTAAACAAACCGAAGGCGCTCATATTTGGTGAAAGGTCGTTACCTGACAGCGATTTCGAGCAAATCCAAACCATGAATATTTCGACTGTAGTATTGCCCGCTTGTGGGCATTCGATGTCATGGGAAAATCCTTCAGCGTTAGCCAAAGCTTTAGATGCATTTTGCCAATGCTATGAGTGAATGGTGAACAGCGGCAGTACTCCCCGGTTAATACTAGCCATAAAATCATTGATTCCTGACCTAAAAACGCTAGGGTGTCGGTACGAATTGTAAGGAGAAAAAGATGGCGCATTTAGAAGAGGTTATTGCCCGAGTAGACGCAGCGATTGCTGAAAATGTGATCGAACATATGAACGAACTGCTGATCGCGTTGAGCGACGATGCAGAATTAAGCCGTGAGGAACGTTATGCGCAACAACAGCGCTTGCGCGTCGCCATTGCGCAGAAAGGGCATCACCACAAAGCAGAAGCAGAACAACGCCGTGAAGATTTAACGAAAGGCGGCACAATTATTTAGTTCTGGGCGGGAATTTCCCGCCTTATCGTCTTTCCCCAGCTCGAATTATTTTGGGTATATCAGAATATAAGTAAATATTATGACGGATAATATTTGCACCGTCCTGAACAAATAATTTTATTACACGCTCTAAAAGAGTGCGGGGAAATATCTTACATCACCCCTGAAAGAATCTAATTATCTGAATATAATGATAATTAAAACTTTGGCACGCTAAATGCTTTATTTATCCCATCTTGTATACCAGATGGGATTCCAGTTTATGTCAGTAGCGACTTTGTCTGAATGGGTAGCCAGTTACCGCCAGCATCCGCAACAACTTGTAGCGGCATATCAGCAATTAGATGCAGATTTATCCCGTGATGATAACGCCTGGATATATATTGCGACACATGATGAAATCTATGGGCAATTAACCACAATTTTTCATGCGATTAATTCTGGTGAAAAACAAGCACTCGACTTTCCTCTATTAGGCGTTCCTTTTGCGGCGAAAGATAATATCGATGTCGCCGGAATGCCCACCAGCGCCGCATGTCCAGCTTTTACCTACACACCAGAAAAAGATGCGACGGTGATTGCTCGCCTGAAAGCGGCGGGGGCAATTGTGGTAGGCAAAACAAACCTCGACCAGTTTGCGACCGGGCTTGTCGGCACACGCTCACCGTTTGGCGCGGTGAAAAATACCTTTAACCCAGAATATGTCAGCGGTGGCTCAAGTTCTGGTTCCGCCTCCGTGGTGGCTCGCGGCCTGGTGTGTTTCTCGCTGGGTACCGACACCGCAGGTTCCGGGCGCGTCCCGGCCGGGTTTAACAACATTGTTGGCCTGAAACCGACCAAAGGCTGGATTTCCACCGCAGGCGTTGTCCCTGCATGTCGGCTGAATGACTGTGTTTCGGTGTTTGCGTTAACCGTTGAAGATGCACAAACCGTTGCCGCTGTTGCGGGTGGCTACGATCCACAAGATCCGTACTCCCGAAAGAACCCACAAACGGCTCCTGCACGTTTTAGCGAAAAAATGCGATTTGCCATTCCTGATTCGTTGGAATTTTTTGGCGACAGTGTGAGTGAAGTGGCCTTCATGAAAACATTGACCCGCCTGCAACAGCAGGGCGCAGAACTGGTGCCGATTGATTTCAGCGCATTTAACCAACTTGCCGAACAGCTGTATTACGGCGCGTGGGTGGCAGAACGCACCGTTGCCGTAGGTGAAATCTTCAAAAACCAGCCTGAAGCGATGGACCCGACCGTGCGCGGTATCGTGGCAAATGGCCTCAATTACACGGCTTGTGATGCCTGGCAGGCGGAATACACCCGCGCCGAACTGGCACAGCAAATCAATGCGCAGTTGAGCGAGTTTGACGCGCTGGTGGTGCCAACCTCACCGACCATTCATACCCTTGCTGAAATGGCGCAAGAGCCGGTGCGATACAACTCGCAGTTTGGCACTTATACCAACTTCACTAACCTTGCCGACCTTTGTGCTTTAGCTCTGCCGGGTGATTTCCGTGCAGACGGAATCCCCGCCGGGTTAACACTTATCGCCCCTGCATGGCATGACCAGGCACTGAGTCATTTTGGGGAAAGCTGGCAGCAGGCGCTGAACTTACCACTGGGGGCTACCGATAAATTTCTTCCTGCGAGCAACGCCGCAAAAACGTCTACAAACCACGTTCGTGTTGCGGTCGTTGGCGCACATCTGCGCGGTATGCCGCTTAACCACCAGCTCACCACCCGCAATGCGGTATTTATCGAAGAATCTTTTACTGCCGCCAATTACCGCCTCTACGCGCTTGCAAATACTCAGCCGCCGAAACCGGGGCTTGCACGCAGTTCCAAAGGGCAGCCGGTTGTTGTTGAACTGTGGGACATCCCGCTGGCGCGCTTTGGTGAGTTTGTGGCGGAAATCCCGGCCCCGCTGGGGATCGGCACATTGACGCTGGAAGATGGCCGGAGCGTGAAAGGGTTTATCTGCGAACCCGCAGCACTTTCTGATGCCACGGATATTACCGAGTGGGGCGGCTGGAAGGCCTGGCTTACCCGTCACCACAGCGCCTAAGGAGACGACAATGTTTAGCTCTGTATTGATAGCCAACCGCGGTGAAATTGCCGTTCGCGCAATTAAAACGCTTAAAAAAATGGGCATCGGCAGTGTTGCGGTTTATTCCGATCCTGATGCTAACGCGCAGCATGTGATTGATGCCGAGGTGGCGATTGCGTTGGGTGGCGAAAAAGCAACGGACAGTTACCTCGATATTGAGAAGATCGTTGCCGCTGCTAAAGCGAGCGGGGCTCAGGCGATATTCCCTGGCTACGGTTTTTTGTCGGAACGCGCGGAATTTGCTCAAGCCTGTGCTGATAACGGGTTGATATTTATTGGCCCCACACCTGAGCAAATTCGTGACTTTGGCCTAAAACACCGCGCGCGTGAACTGGCGTTTAAAGCTGATGTGCCGATGACGCCGGGAACGGGCCTGCTGCTGACACTGAAAGAGGCACAACTGGCGGCGGCTGAAATTGGCTATCCGGTAATGCTGAAAACCACCGCCGGTGGCGGAGGGATTGGGCTGACGCGATGTGAAGATGACGCAAGCCTGGTTGAAGCCTGGTCGAGCGTAAAACGTTTGGGTCAGCAGTTTTTCAGCGATGATGGTGTGTTTATTGAGCGTTTTGTTGACCGTGCACGTCACCTTGAAGTGCAGATTTTTGGCGATGGCAAAGGCAAAGTCGTGGCTCTCGGCGAGCGTGATTGCTCACTGCAACGCCGTAATCAGAAAGTGGTGGAAGAAACTCCGGCACCAAACTTGCCGCAAGCAACCCGTGAAGCTATTCATGCGGCAGCGGTCGCACTCGGTGAATCAGTGAATTACCGCAGCGCTGGCACCGTGGAATTTATTTACGATGCGGCGCGCGATGCGTTCTATTTTCTCGAAGTGAATACCCGTTTGCAGGTAGAGCACCCGGTAACGGAGATGGTCACCGGGCTTGATCTGATTGAATGCATGATTAATGTCGCCGCAGACGTCACGCTTGACTGGCAACGTATGGCGCAGCCGCCAAAAGGTGCATCCATTGAAGTACGCATTTATGCCGAAGATGCGCTGAAAAACTTCCAGCCAAGCCCTGGCGTGTTGACCGATGTTTTCTTCCCGGATGGTGTGCGTGTCGATGGTTGGGTCAGTACCGGCAGTGAAGTCAGCGCGTTCTACGATCCGATGATCGCCAAAGTGATCGTCCACGGTGACGATCGTCAGCAGGCGTTAAGTAAACTGAACACGGCGCTGGCAGCTACCCGTTTACATGGTATTGCGACCAATCTCGATTACCTGCGTCAAATTGTACAACTGGCGGAATTTAAAGCTGGGGTGATGTGGACGCGCCTGCTGGATGACGTGGTTTACCAGGCTCATGCCATTGAAGTGCTGGAACCAGGCACCTGGAGCAGCGTGCAAGACAGCCCTGGCCGCCTCGGTTACTGGGACATTGGTGTGCCACCGTCCGGCCCGATGGATGATTTTGCTTTTCGACTAGCCAACCGCATTGTCGGTAACCATCCGTCTGCCGCAGGTCTTGAATTTACCCTGCAGGGGCCGACGCTGCGCTTCCACAGTGCGGCGACCATCGCGTTAACGGGTGCTGATTGCCCGGCAACGCTTGATGATCAAGAGATCCCATACTGGCAGCCGGTGATTGTTAAAGCCGGGCAGACGCTAAAACTGGGCCGCGCCACTTCCGGTTGCCGCACTTATCTGGCAGTACGTAATGGTTTTGACGTGCCGGTCTATCTCGGTAGCCGTTCGACCTTTGCCCTTGGGCAGTTTGGCGGCCATGCCGGGCGCACCTTACGCGTAGCGGATGTGCTGGCGATTTCCCAACCGTGTTTACCGGCCTGTACCACACCTGCACCGATTTCGTTGCCACAAACCCCGGAACCGGCAGTGATTCCACAATACAGCGATGTGTGGGAAATCGGTGTGTTGTACGGGCCACATGGCGCACCTGATTTCTTCACGCCTGAGTCCATGCAGACATTCTTTGAAAGCGAGTGGCAGGTTCACTACAACTCGAACCGCCTCGGGGTGCGTTTGGTCGGCCCTAAGCCCGAGTGGACGAGGGCTGACGGCGGTGAAGCGGGTTTGCACCCTTCCAACGTGCACGATTGCGAATATGCCATTGGCGCGGTGAACTTTACCGGTGACTTCCCGGTCATCCTGACACGTGATGGCCCAAGCCTGGGCGGGTTTGTCTGCCCGGTGACCATTGCTAAAGCGGAACTGTGGAAAGTCGGGCAGGTGAAACCAGGCGACCGCATTCGATTCCATGCGATTACCTTTGAACACGCTCAGTCGCTGGAAATTGCCCAGGATGTGGCGGTAACTAATCTGCTGCATGTATTAACGCTGCCGGACTTACATCCGTCGATTACGCCGACGACCACCTCAAGTGCGGCGATCCTCGCAGAACTGGCGGCGCAAGGGGATTTACCCGCCGTGGTTTACCGCCAGGCGGGCGACAACTATGTGCTGATTGAATACGGCGACAACGTATTGGATCTGGCTTTACGCCTGCGTATTTATCTGCTGATGAAAGCCATCAAGCAAAGTGGGATGTCGGGAATAGAGGAGCTTTCACCGGGCGTACGTTCGCTACAGGTGCGTTACGACAGCCAGCATATTTCCCAGTCGCAATTACTCACTTTGCTGCTTGGCCTGGAAAAACAGCTCGGTGATGTCAGCAAACTCAAAATTCCGTCACGCATTGTGCATCTGCCAATGGCTTTTGAAGACAGTGCGACACTTGCTGCGGTTGAACGTTACAAAGAAACCGTACGCGCTGATGCGCCATGGCTGCCGAACAACGTTGATTTTATTCAGCGCACAAATGGCCTCGCACACCGCGACGAAGTGAAACAGATCATCTTCGACGCAAGCTACCTGATTCTCGGCCTTGGGGATGTGTACCTCGGTGCACCATGCGCTGTGCCGCTCGACCCACGTCACCGCCTGCTTAGCTCGAAATACAATCCCGCCCGTACATGGACTGCCGAAGGCACCGTTGGAATCGGCGGCATGTATATGTGCATCTACGGCATGGATTCACCCGGTGGATATCAGCTTGTCGGGCGTACGCTACCTATCTGGAACAAATTCCTTAAGAACGAACAGTTTGGTGATGAGCCATGGTTGCTGAAGTTCTTTGACCAGGTACGTTTCTATCCGGTTAGCGAAGACGAACTGACTGACTTTCGCGCTGCGTTCCGTGAAGGGCGTGCCCAGGTGCGTGTTGAAGAGGTTGAGTTCGATTTTGCCGCTTACACACTATTCCTCGCCGATAACGCCGATGACATAGCTGATTTCCGCACTCGCCAGCAGCAGGCGTTTGCGCTTGAGGTAGCGAACTGGAAAGAGCAAGAAAGTGCCGCCGTCGAGAGCGCGATGTCAGCGCAACTCGAGGTTGTTGAAGATCAGCCAGGCCAACTGGTGAGTGCGGATCTTAACGGCAATATCTGGAAGATCCTCGTGGAGCCAGGGCAGGTTGTGAAGCAGGGCGAGCCGCTGATTGTGGTGGAAGCGATGAAAATGGAGTTGATGGTCGCAGCACCTTGCGATGGCACTGTGCTGCGCGTCAGCTGCCAGCAGGGCCGCCCCGTGGGGCCAGGGGATGCGCTGCTTTGGCTGGATGCGGTGTGATTTTATGGCGGATGGCGCGTTGCTTATCCACCCTACGAACGGAGCCATCCGCCGCGAGGTAAACATGCATAACACGAAAAAACCAGCGGGTATCGCCGAACGCATCTATCGCCAGCTCAAGCAGGAAATCTTTGATTTTCAGTTACTGCCCGGTGACAGATTCAGTGAAAACGACATCGCGGTGCGTATGGCGGCGAGTCGTACGCCGGTGCGCCAGGCGCTGTACGCGCTGGAGCAGGAAGGCTATGTCGAGGTGCAGCCTCGCAGTGGCTGGCAGATCAATGCGGTGGATTTCGACCATCTGGAATCGCTCTACGATCTGCGCATTGTGCTGGAGCTGGAAGCCGTAAAACGGCTATGTGCGCTGCCCGCAGAAGTGCTGCCGCTACCACTTCAGTCTCTCAAGCAATTCTGGATTGATGCACCGCAACTGGCCGATGGTGCGGAAGTCGCCAGCCACGATGAGGTGTTCCATATGACGCTGGTGGAGGCGACAGGAAACCCGGAAATGGCGCGGGTGCACCGGGATATTACAGAAAAAATTCGTATTGTGCGGCGGCTGGACTTCACCCAGCGGCCGCGCGTGAGTGCCACTTACCACGAGCATGGGCTGATTTTGCTCGCCATTTTGAACCGACAGCTTCAGGAGGCGCAAAGCCGTTTACACGACCACATAGCCGCAAGTCAGAAAGAGGTTCGTCAGATTACCCTCCACATGCTTCATCAGGCGAAGCGTGGAGCTATTCGCTAGTACACACAGCTAATTTTTGGAGTGAGACTTATGCAACGTCGTACTTTTATCAAAGCTTTTGCACTCTCGGCCTCCGTTGTCAGCATGGGGCTGGCCTTCAGCGCATACGCTGCTGACACCATTAAAGTGGGCATCATGCACTCGCTTTCCGGCACCATGGCAATTTCTGAAACGCCGCTCAAAGATGTGGCGCTGATGACCATCGCGGACATCAACGCCAAAGGCGGTGTGCTGGGGAAACAGCTCGAACCGGTGGTGGTTGACCCGGCATCTAACTGGCCGCTGTTTGCTGAAAAAGCACGGCAGTTACTGAGCCAGGATAAAGCAGCGGTGGTGTTTGGCTGTTGGACATCGGTATCGCGTAAATCGGTTTTGCCGGTATTTGAAGAGCTTAACGGGCTGCTGTTCTACCCGGTGCAATACGAAGGTGAAGAGATGTCGCCAAACGTGTTCTATACCGGTGCGGCACCGAATCAGCAGGCTATTCCAGCGGTGGAATACCTGATGAGCGAGGACGGTGGGGCGGCGAAACGCTACTTCCTGCTGGGCACGGATTATGTTTATCCGCGTACCACCAACAAGATTCTGCGTGCTTTCCTGCATTCCAAAGGCGTGCAGGATAAAGATATTGAAGAAGTGTATACCCCGTTTGGTTACAGCGATTACCAGACCATTGTTGCCAATATTAAGAAATTCTCCGCCGGCGGCAAAACGGCGGTGATCTCCACCATTAACGGCGATTCCAACGTCCCGTTCTATAAAGAACTCGCCAACCAGGGCCTGAAAGCGACCGATGTGCCGGTAGTGGCGTTCTCGGTGGGTGAAGAAGAACTGCGCGGTATCGATACCAAACCGTTGGTCGGCAACCTGGCTGCGTGGAACTACTTTGAATCAGTGGATAACCCAACTAACAAAGCGTTTGTCGCCGAATGGAAAGCCTACGCCAAAGCCCACAAGCTGCCGAATGCCGACACGGTTGTGACCAATGATCCAATGGAAGCGACATATGTGGGTATTCATATGTGGGCGCAAGCGGTGGAAAAAGCCGGAACCACGGACGTCGACAAAGTACGTGCGGCGATGGCGGGGCAAACCTACAAAGCGCCATCTGGCTTTACGCTCACCATGGATGCCACCAACCACCACCTGCATAAGCCGGTGATGATTGGTGAAATCGAAGGTAACGGCCAGTTCAACGTGGTGTGGCAAACCGACCAGCCAGTACGCGCACAGCCCTGGAGCCCGTTCATTGCAGGCAATGATAAGAAGTCTGACGAGCCGGTGAAAATGGCGAGTAATTAAAGCAAAAAACAGTGTCGGGTAACGCTAACATTTACCCGACCAAATGCCTTTGTCGGGTGGATAAGCGCTGCGTCATCCACCATAAATCCAGGAGCCTTCATGAAACTATTTCGCTGCCTGTTAATCGCAGCCTGGCTGCTGCCGTGTTTCGCTCATGCCGGAGACGCTGAAGATTTTGCCGCAGCAAACCGCACTCAGCAGGCAAAATTGCTGCAAACGTGGGCGGCGGCACCGGATGCAAAACGTTTACCGTTGCTCAACGCTCTGACGCAAGAAAATCTGGTGATTAACAATAAAAAAGTCCGACTGACTAACCGTTTACGCATTCTGGCTGGAAGTGCTCTCTCCAGCCATCAATTAGTGAGTGACAACGTCACCGAGCGTTTGCAAGCGGCAATAGCGCTGCAACGCGATGTACAGCCTGATTTGCTGCCACTTTTACAGCAAAGACTTAGAGCCGAAACAAATGAAGATGTTCGCAGTGCGCTCGAAGGCGTCGTTGCCCAACTCCAGCTTGTTAGCCCAGACGTAAAAGTGCGCCTCAATGCAGTTGAATTACTAAGTCATTCTGCCGATCCCGATACGCAAGCCTTGCTTAAACCGCTGACTGACGCGCAAACCGAACCCGATGCGCAGGTACGCAAAGCGGCCAGCGAAGGGCTGCAAAAAATTCAACACCGTTTAATGTTGGGCGACATTCTCGGCCAGGCATTTATGGGGATTTCGTTAGGTTCTATTTTGCTATTGGCAGCACTCGGGCTTGCGATTACCTACGGTTTGCTGGGCGTGATTAATATGGCGCACGGCGAAATGCTGATGTTGGGAGCTTACTCCGCATGGCTGGTGCAAAGCGTTTTTCAGCACTACGCGCCAACATGGCTGACATTTTACCCGATCGTGGCGTTACCGGTAGCGTTTGCGGTTACCGCCGGAATCGGTATGGCGCTGGAGCGCACGGTGATTCGCCATTTATACGGACGGCCACTGGAAACCCTGCTGGCAACATGGGGTATTAGCCTGATGCTTATCCAGATAGTACGCATGGTGTTTGGTGCGCAAAACATGGAGGTCGCTAACCCTTCCTGGTTGTCTGGTGGCGTGCAGGTGTTGCCGAACCTGATTTTGCCGTGGAACCGCCTGGTGGTGATTGGTTTTGTGATGCTGGTGTTGCTGTTTACCTGGCTGCTGCTGAACAAAACCCGTCTTGGCATGAATGTGCGAGCCGTTACGCAAAACCGCGCCATGGCAGCCTGCTGCGGTGTGCCAACCGGACGTGTGGATATGCTGGCGTTTGGCCTCGGTTCAGGCATTGCAGGTCTTGGCGGCGTAGCGCTTTCGCAGCTTGGCAACGTCGGCCCGGAACTGGGACAAGGCTACATTATCGACTCCTTCCTGGTGGTGGTGCTCGGCGGTGTGGGCCAACTGGCAGGAACGGTTGTTGCCGCATTCGGGCTGGGTATCTTCAATAAAATCCTCGAACCGCAAATTGGCGCGGTGCTTGGCAAAATCCTCATCCTTGTGCTGATCATTTTGTTTATCCAGAAACGCCCGCAAGGCCTGTTCGCCCTGAAAGGGAGGGTTATTGATTAATGAGCCAGCCGCTTACGTTAACCATGACCCGCAAAGCGCCACGTTTGTCTGTCGCATTGGGGTTACTGATTGTGGTGCTGATGCTGACACTGCCGTTTTTAACGCTTCTGCCAGCAAGCCATCCACTGAGTCTCTCCACCTACACGCTGACGCTAGTCGGCAAAATCCTTTGCTATGCGGTGGTTGCCATCGCGCTGGATTTAGTATGGGGCTACGCCGGGCTGCTTTCGCTTGGGCACGGTATTTTCTTTGCCCTCGGCGGCTACGCAATGGGGATGTACCTGATGCGCCAGGCCGCAGGTGACGGGCTACCCGCGTTTATGTCTTTCCTGTCCTGGGATCAACTGCCGTGGTTCTGGTGGGGCACGCAACATTTTGCCTGGGCGCTGGCGCTGATTGTGCTGGTGCCAGGGTTGCTTGCCTTAGTGTTTGGTTTCTTTGCGTTTCGCTCAAAAATCAAAGGTGTCTATTTTTCGATTATGACTCAGGCACTGACTTATGCCGGAATGCTACTGTTCTTTCGTAATGAAACCGGCTTTGGCGGCAATAACGGCTTTACCGGATTTACCACGTTGCTGGGGATGCCAATTACGGCGACCAGTACGCGAATTGGTCTGTTTATTGCCACGGTTTTATTACTGCTGGCAAGTCTGGGAATAGGTTTTGCCTTAGCGCGCAGCAAGTTTGGCCGGGTATTAACCGCGGTGCGCGATGCCGAAAACCGCCTGGTGTTCTGCGGGTACGATCCGCGTGGTTTCAAACTGCTGGTGTGGACATTATCCGCTGTGCTTTGCGGGCTGGCGGGGGCGTTGTATGTGCCACAGGTCGGCATTATTAATCCAGGTGAAATGTCACCGACCAACTCTATCGAAGCGGCTATTTGGGTGGCGCTTGGCGGGCGAGGTACCTTGATCGGTCCAATCCTTGGCGCAGGGCTGGTGAACGGTGCAAAAAGCTACTTCACCATGGCGGTGCCGGAATACTGGCAACTGTTCCTTGGGCTGATTTTTATCGTCGTTACCCTGTTTTTACCGCGTGGTGTGATTGGCTTGCTGCGTAAGGGAGAAAAATAATGCAACCAGGTGAACCGCTTTTTACTCGGCAGTACGAAGCAGACAGATTTCGTGATCAAACCGATCCGGTTCTGATGCTGGAAAACATCAATGTCAGTTTTGATGGGTTTAAGGCTCTGACCGATCTGTCACTCAATATCGGCGTCGGCGAATTACGTTGTGTGATTGGCCCAAATGGTGCCGGCAAAACCACGTTAATGGATGTGATCACCGGTAAAACCAAACCGCAAAGCGGCAGGGCGTTTTACGATCAATCGACCGATTTGCTGCGTTTAGAACCGGCTGATATCGCTCAACGCGGTATCGGGCGTAAATTCCAGAAGCCAACGGTTTTCGAGGCTTTGACAGTATTTGAAAACCTCGAAATTGCGCAGAAAACCGATAAGTCGGTATGGGCGAGCCTGCGGGCGAAACTCAACTCTGAACAGCGCGATCACATTGACGAAATGCTCACTATCTTACGCCTGGGTGCTGAGCGCCATCGTAAAGCCGGGCTACTTTCTCATGGGCAAAAGCAGTTTCTGGAAATCGGAATGCTGTTGGTGCAGGAGCCACATTTATTGTTGCTTGATGAACCCGCAGCAGGCATGACGGATGCCGAAACCGAGTATACCGCCGAGCTGTTTCGCGGGTTGGCGGGTAAGCACTCCTTGATGGTGGTGGAACATGATATGGGCTTTGTGGAAACCATTGCCGACCACGTTACGGTACTTCATCAAGGCCAGGTGCTGGCGGAAGGTTCACTGCGCGAAGTGCAGGCTAACGAGCAGGTGATTGAAGTGTATTTGGGGCGATAAATTCACGGTGGAAGACGACACGCTTTTTCCACCCTACAACGGCAATTCGTAGATCGGATAAGCGGCACGCCATCCGACATCAAAGGGTTAACTATGCTCATAGTCAACGATCTTAACCAATACTACGGCGGTAGCCATATTCTGCGCGGAGTCTCGTTTGAAGCAAAAATTGGTGAAGTCACCTGTCTGCTTGGCCGCAATGGCGTTGGTAAAAGTACCTTGCTTAAATGCCTGATGGGGCTGATCCCGGCAAAATCCGGCAGCGTTAACTGGCAGCAGAACAATATCACCAGCCGTAAACCCCATCAGCGTGTACAGGCAGGTATTGCCTATGTGCCGCAAGGGCGCGAAATATTCCCGCGCTTAACGGTGGAGGAAAACCTACTGATGGGGCTTTCACGCTTTGCAGGGCGAGATGCAAAGCAGGTGCCGGAAGAAATTTATCAGCTTTTCCCGGTGCTTAAAGAGATGAAGCAACGGCGCGGAGGCGATCTCTCTGGGGGCCAACAGCAACAGTTGGCAATAGGTCGTGCGCTGGCCTGCAAACCACAGTTACTGATTCTGGACGAACCAACAGAAGGGATTCAGCCATCAGTTATTAAGGAGATCGGTCAGGTTATTGGTAGCCTTGCTGCCAAAGGAGATATGGCAATTTTGCTGGTGGAGCAGTTTTATGATTTTGCCGCGCAGCTTGCCGATAACTATTTGGTGATGTCGCGTGGCTCGATTATCCAGCGTGGAAAGGGCCCGGATATGGAAACCGATGGGGTCAGGGGGCTGGTGGCGATTTAGCCCTGCATATGGTCTACAAAACCTGCCACATTATGGTTCTTTTTGTTATGCCATTTGTTGCTTATATTCATAACACTTATCCCTCTAAGTTTGCCGAGGCCTGAATTGACCATAAATGAACATCAACAACCGGTTGGCCATGCACTTCCGGATTGGCAGCCTTGCCCGCGCCCACAGCGTGTAGTGCTGAAAGGGCAATATTGTCGCCTTGAACCGCTGGCACCTTCTCATGCCACCTCACTTTGGGCTGCCTGGAACACGGCAAAAGACAACAGCGGCTGGACGTATCTGAGTGTTGGGCCGTTTGCGAGCCTTCAGCAATTTGCCGATTTCATAGAGAGTGCGGCGCAAAGCCACGATCCATTGCATTACGCGGTTGTCGATACCCAAAGCGGCGACGCGCTGGGCACACTGTCTCTAATGCGCATCGACCCGGCAAATGGCGTGGTGGAAGTCGGTTTCGTTATGTACACCCCGCTGTTACAACGTACCGTTCAGGCAACAGAGGCCCATTACCTGTTAATGAAGTATGCCTTTGGGCTGGGTTATCGCCGTTATGAGTGGAAATGCGACAGTCTGAATGGCCCATCGCGGCATGCGGCAATTCGTCTGGGGTTCCGTTACGAAGGTTTGTTCCGCCAGGCGGTGGTGTATAAACAACGCACTCGGGATACTGCGTGGTTTTCTATTCTCGATAGCGAATGGCCGCAAATTCAGCAGGCATTTGAAGCTTGGCTCAGCATTGAAAATATGGCTGATGGCGTACAAAAGCAGGGACTGGCCCAGATTCGTGCGAGTTTGAGGAGTCATCGTCCAAACCTGAACAGCAATGTGGTGCAGGTAAGAGCTCTTGTTGAAAGTGACTATGCGCTGTGGGCTGCGTTGTGGCAGGGGTATCTGACGTTTTATAACTCGCAAATTAGTGACGTTGTCACGCAATTGACGTGGCAGCGTATGCTGGATGCAGCAGAGCCGATGTATGCGCTGGGCGCGTTTGATGAGCAGGATAAAATGGTCGGTATTGTGCATATGGTTTATCACCGTGGCACCTGGTCGGCTGAGGATCATTGCTATCTTGAAGATCTGTTTACCGCACCTGCTTCGCGTGGCAAAGGGGTTGGCCGGGCGCTGATTGAAGGTGTTTATCAGCATGCGCAATCGAAAGGTTGCGGGCGAGTGTACTGGCATACCCATGAAACCAATGCGGCAGGCCAGGCGTTATACGACAAGTTGGCGGATAAGCCTGGTTTTATTCAGTACCGTAAAGATCTTAAGTAGTTTCGTCGGATGACGCTTTGCTTATCCGACCTACGATTAGGTTTGTAGTATGAATAAACGAAGCGTCATCCACCACTTAGTTCAAAGCTCGTTGCGGTTTCACCGCCATTCCTTTCACAATCATCAGATAGGCCAGTGCAATCGCCACCATCAGCGCTACGAATAACATCGATGGCGGCAACCAGGTTAGCATCAAGCCGGTGAATAGCGGGGTACATGCACCGCCTAACCAACCCAACTGTTGTGCCGAAAAGTAGCTTGCTTTAAGCCCTTCAGGGGCAATGCTATCAACCAACATATATTCCCCGGGTGCAAATATAAGTTCGCCAAGCGTAAACACTGCCGCAGATACTCCCCATAACAGCAGGTTATCGCCCGAGATCATAAACCCTCCCAGACCCGCCATGAAAAACAGCGTACCGTAGCCCATCAGTTTTTTGATGTTGTCCGGGCGAATGCGTTTGCCGACCATATACTGGAAAACCACCACCACAAATGCGTTCACCGGCAGCACGACACCCACCACTTTTTGTGCCAATTCTGAATCGGAGATCGCAATCGCGTATTGCGATAAACAGGCAGCAAAAGAGCCAAACACCAGCGAACCAAGAAATGCTGACAAGGTGAAATACATCAATGCCTTGTCTTTAAGCATCTGGCGCGGGGAAAGTACGACCCCATCGTTAGAGCGCGAAGGGGTAACCGGCACACTATGCACATAGCGGCTAATCATGATAAACGGGATGATTGCGGTCAGGCCCGAAAGCCAGAATGGCAGGTTGGTGCTGTAGAGAACAGCCAGCGTGCCAATAGGTGGGCCGACCGTCCAGCCGATATTGGCGAAGGTGTAGTTAAGCGAGAAGATTTTAGGTTTTTGATGAATTTCCAGCGTGTCAGAAAAATACCCTTTCAGCACCGTGGCAAATACTGAATATGCGCAGTTTATGAGCGAATAAAATACCACCACCAGAACGGCGCTATCCACCAACGGAATTGCGACAAATCCGCCGAGGAAAATCACTATCGACAATAGCATGTATATTTTCTTGTCGAATTTATCCGCGAGGATGCCAAACCACAGGCTAAACATCACACCCGCCGTTAGCGCGATGGTCAGCGCCATACCAATTTCGCTTAACGGCATACCGTACTGCCGGGAAAGATAAATGGTCATAAATGGCAGTGTCAGACCGCGCCCAACGGTGAGTAGTAGCGAAGAGAGCAGTAAAACGCTGATGGAAAGTTGCTTACCAGAAAAACGAGCTGCTAAAGAAACCATTTTGTTGTGTGTTTTTAGTATGTTCACGAAGATGTATTTCAGATTTAGCATGAAGAATCGCCAAAGTATAGGAGGCGTTTATCATGGAATGCTTTCTGTGCTTATGGTTAAAAGTGCGATCTGTATCTGTTTTCAGATTGGATATAGCCTTAGATTTTAACAAAATCGAAACAAGCCGAGGGCAGGGTATGACGCGTAAAGATGGGCTACTGGCGATGCTGGTGGTTGTGGTGTGGGGGCTTAATTTTGTGGTCT
>NZ_LXEO01000015.1 GCF_001654865.1 Buttiauxella noackiae ATCC 51607
GTATATCAGGACTAGTCAGTCATTAAAATGGGGCTACACAATATGCCGCCGCTGTTGCTGGCGGGTCTGCGCTTCCTGTTGGTTGCTTTTCCCGCGTTGCTGTTTGTCGCGCGTCCTAAAATTCCCTTTCGCCTGCTTGCGGCTTACGGGCTGACTATCAGTTTCGGGCAGTTTGCGTTTCTGTTTAGCGCGATTAAGTTTGGTATGCCCGCAGGGCTTGCTTCACTCGTACTTCAGGCGCAGGCATTTTTCACCATTATCCTCGGCGCGTTTGTGTTCCAGGAACGCCTGCAAGGCAAACAACTGGCGGGAATAACGCTTGCGGTGATCGGGGTGCTGGTGTTGATTGAGGGCAGTCTCGGTGGGCAGCATGTTGCATTGCTTGGTTTTATGTTGACGCTGGCGGCGGCGCTTAGCTGGGCATGTGGGAATATCTTTAATAAGAAAATCATGCAGCTTGAGTCTCGTCCACCCATTATGTCTTTGGTGGTGTGGAGCGCATTAATCCCGGTACTGCCGTTCTTTGCCACCAGTTACCTGCTTGATGGCCCAGACGTGATGTGGCAAAGCCTGATTGCCATTGATATGACGACAATTTTGTCGCTGATTTATTTGGCCTTTGTGGCGACGATTGTTGGTTACGGTATTTGGGGAAGTTTGCTGGGGCGCTATGAAACCTGGCGAGTTGCGCCATTGTCGTTGCTGGTGCCCGTTGTGGGGATGGCGAGTGCCGCGTGGTTACTGGATGAAACACTGTCGTTAACGCAATTGGCCGGGGCGCTACTGATCATGGGCGGCTTGTATATTAACGTCTTTGGTTTGCGGATTAGGCGGGCGATAGTCAGTTAATTTCTTCTGGCGGGCTAACATAAGTGCGCCCGCCAGATGCGGAAATTAGCGCGTACTTTCGTGGTAGTAAGGCGTGCCCAACAACTCTGACTTATCACCAATTGTATCGCGGGACCTGCAATTGGTATTGTTGTCAGAAGGAGGGAGAATCATCCCGCCGTGATTGCTTTGGGTGGCGTTAAAACTGCCGGGCTGTTCCGCCAGAGCGTTAGCGGAAGCCAGAATCAGTACCAGGCTTACAGCGCCGATAAAACGTTTCATAAATCCTCGGTGTCTGTTTTAACTAGACGGTTGCATAGCATTTAGTTTTTAATGATTTAGCGCGTGAATAAACTTTCCTTCGCCACCTGAACACGCAACGCGGTATCTGTGAGGAGGCACAGAGAAGTAATTCTTGAACGTGCGGGTGAGTGTCTGTTGTGACTCAAACCCATAACGCTCTGCTAAATAGAGAATCGGCTCGTTGCTTTCTTTAAGCTTGAGGGCGATCTCGGTCAATTTGCGATTGCGGATGTATTGGCCTAATGAGTGGCCGGTCTCTTTTTTAAACATCCTTTGCAGGTGCCACTTCGAGTAGCCAGAACGCTGTGAAACCTTCTCAAGTGACAAAGGGTTCTCCAGATTCTCTTCTATCCAGTCCAAAATGCTTTGAATGGTTATGGCATCATTGTTCCGTCTGGACATCGTTTCACCTCTTTTCAGGTTTTACGGTAATACTTTTGTCAGCAGTTGATAAAGTGTGTCCACTTCTTCATCTGTCAGGTTTTTTGTTAACTCTTGATGCAGGTTTTGCCCCACAAGCTGGTGGCATTTTTCGCACAATGTTTTCCCTTCAGGCGTCAGCCGTACCAGCACACCGCGTTTGTCGTTTGGGTTGGGCAGGCGTTCAATCCATCCTTTTGATAGCAGGCGATCTAACATGCGCGTGAGCGCACCGAGATCTACCGACAACGCTTTTTTCAGTTCCACTGGCTGCAAACACCCTTCGCAATAAATGCTGCAAAGCACCTTAAATTGCGTAGCGGTGATATCGAGAGGGGAAAGGTGATCGTTTAGCAGGCGATCCTTATGCTGGTTAACCATATGGATAAGGCGCCCCAAAGGAATGACTTCGTTAAACAGATCGTTAGTGCTTTTCACTATGATTGCCCAGGCAAGTATATTTAATCACGGTGGATATTATTGCTTAGGCAATCATAAGTCAATGTGATGGTTCTGTGATGACACGAATAGCTAAAACGGTTCAGATTTTAACATTGATACAAATCCGATAACGTAAACGCTGACGGTTGGCTGCTATACTCAGCCGCGCATAAAGCCACCGAATGAAGGGTAAAAGATGATGGAATTGGTTAAGGCCATAGGGTTTGGGTTAGTGGTGCTACTGCCGCTGGCTAACCCATTGACTACTGTGGCATTGTTCCTCGGCCTTGCCGGAGATATGAACAAAAAAGCGCGTGATAAAACCGCGTTGATGGCGTCTGTCAACGTCTTCATCATCATGATGGTTGCGTATTACGCTGGGCAAGTTGTGATGAATACGTTCGGTATTTCGATACCCGGTCTACGTATTGCGGGTGGTTTGATTGTTGCGTTTATTGGCTTCAGGATGCTATTCCCCCAACAAAAGGCACATGAGTCCCCTGAGGCGCACACGAAAGCTGAGGAACTGGAACAAGAGCCGGATACTAATATCGCGTTTGTGCCGCTTGCGATGCCCAGCACTGCAGGTCCTGGTACGATTGCGATGATTATCAGTTCATCATCAACAATCGAACACGGTGTCAATTTCTCCAACTGGGTTGTTCTGGTGGCTCCGCCGCTTATTTTTGCGCTGGTAGGCGTAATTTTATGGGGTAGTTTGCGCAGTTCTGGTGCGATTATGCGTCTGGTTGGCAAGAGCGGTATTGAGGCAATTTCCCGTCTGATGGGCTTCTTGCTGGTTTGTATGGGCGTGCAATTTATTATTAACGGCGTACTGGAAATTATTACCCACTTCCCGGCGCAGTAAGTTTAATAAGGGCCACGGTTTCAGACCGTAGCCCTTAGCTTGCTTATTGGCTTTGCTGCTCTTCAAGCGACACGGGCCAGCGACGGAATATCAACACCGACCAGATAAGCGCCGCCAGTGCCGGAACTGCACCTACCAACCCGATACTCGACATATCAAAATGCAGGCTGACCTGATTTCCGACCAAAGCGCCCGCACCAATCCCAAGGTTAAAAATTCCTGAGAAGAGCGCCATCGAGACGTCGGTTGCATCCGGAGCCAGCGCCAGTACTTTTACCTGCATACCCAACGTAAGAATCATAATTGCGATGCCCCAGAACAGGCTTAATATCGTCAGGTTTACTGTGCTTTGTGCTGCAGGCAAGAGCAATGCGAGGCAGAGAACTAACAAACCGATAGAGCCGCTAACCAGCGTTGATGAATGGCGGTTGCCCAACTTGCCAAACAACACGCTACCAATAATCCCTGCGCCACCAAGAACCAGCAACAGGAAGGTGGCCACGTTGGCGCTCAGTCCTGCCACGGTTTGTACAAACGGCTCAATGTAGCTATAAGCGGTGTAATGCGCGGTTACGACTACGGCTACCAGCACATACAGACTCACTAACGCCGGGCGTTTGAATAGCAGCGGCAAACTTTTCAGTGACCCGGAATGCTCACTTGGTAATTTCGGCAGCAGCTTGATGACGCAAAAGAGTGTCAGGGCGGCTATTACGCCGATGGCGAAGAAGGTTGTTCGCCAGCCGAAATACTGGCCGACGACACGCCCAAGCGGCAAACCTAAAACCATTGCCAGCGCAGTGCCTGTTGCAATCAAACTCAATGCCTGGGCTTTTTTGCCCGCAGGTGCCATACGTATGGCCAATGATGCCGTTATCGACCAGAAAATTGCGTGAGCGAACGCGATACCAATGCGGCTTATTACCAGCACAGTAAAGTTCCAGGACAGGAATGACAGCACATGGCTTGCGATAAACAAGGTAAAGATGCCAATCAACAGCCGTTTACGCTCAACCTGACTGGTCAATAACATAAATGGCAGAGACATCAGGGCAACGACCCATGCGTAGATAGTCAGCATGATTCCGACTTCCGCAGTTTGCATACCAAAACTACTGGCGATATCGGAAAGCAAACCAACGGGAACAAATTCGGTGGTATTAAAAATGAAGGCTGCAACCGCGAGTGTTACGACGCGTAACCATGCCGTTTTGCGTGAGACATTACTTATTGTCATAGATTGGTTTCGCGCTGATAAATGAACTGTTAGGTGAGGAGGTGATCATAAAACCATCGATCCAGCCATACAACCCATTTTGTGATTTAAGTCTCATTTAATTGTGCTGATAATTCTGGCTCTCATGGCATGGTATGTAAGTGGAATATGTGGTGGAGAAAAGCGATGCAGCAAATTGATTTTTATATGGTAGATGCCTTTACTGAAACCACTTTTGGCGGCAATGCGGCAGCGGTGTGTCCGCTTACGGAGTGGCTGCCTGACGAAACGCTGCTGGCTATGGCTCGTCAGCATAACCAGTCAGAAACAGCATTTTTTATTCACACTGATGATGGTTTTGAATTGCGCTGGTTCACCACGCAGGGGGAAATTAATCTGTGTGGCCACGCAACGCTTGCAACAGCGCATGTGATTTTTGAGTCTCTGAGTTACCCGGAGGCCACCATCCACTTTGCTACACGCTTTGTTGGTCCACTGACAGTCACGCGGAATGGCGACTGGTTGACGCTGGATTTCCCGGCAACCAGCAGCGAGCCTGTTGAGCCGCCACAATTACTTCTCGATTGTCTGGGGATTAGCGACTATCAGGAAGTCAGACTTGGGCGCACATATACCGTGGTGCTCGAGAATCAGCAGCAGGTTGAAGCGGTAAGGCCGGATATTCAACTGATGCTCAAGCTCAACCAAAAGGTCTGCATCACGGCTCCTGCCGAAATTGAAGGTTACGATTTTGTCAGCCGTTTCTTCTCACCTGCTGCGGCAATTACCGAAGATCCGGTTACCGGTTCAACCCACACCATGTTGATTCCTTACTGGGCGCAACGGCTAGGCAAAACACAGATGTTGGCTCGCCAGGTTTCCAGCCGTGGAGGCGATATTCGCTGCCAACTGGTCGGTGATAGGGTGCTGATGTCGGGCCAGGCGGTAACTTACCTGGTTGGTAAAGTATTATTGCGTCGCCCGGCCGCACAGCCCAACGTGTGATTTAACGCGCTTTTAACTGTACTGGTCGTCATTGTTTTTATGAAATGGTAAGTGCCATTGAGTTACCCGGGAGAAGAGGCTATGCAACAAATTGATTTTTATATGGTAGATGCGTTTAGCGATACCACTTTTGGCGGCAATGCGGCAGCAGTATGCCCGCTTACGGAATGGATGCCTGACGAAACTCTGCTGGCTATGGCTCGCCAACATAATCAATCCGAAACGGCATTTTTTATTACCACCGATAGCGGTTACGAATTACGTTGGTTCACTACGCAGGGGGAAATTAATCTCTGTGGCCATGCAACCCTTGCAGCAGCACATGTGATTTTCGAATATCTCAATTACCCGGAAACCACGATTCACTTCGATACGCGCTTTGTTGGTCCATTGTCGGTGACACGTAACGGGGATTGGTTGACGCTTGATTTCCCTGCCTGGGAATCAGAACCCGTTATGCCGCTTCCATTGCTTCTGGAAACGTTAGGTATTACGCAATGCAAAGAAGTGCGTGTTGCGCGGGATTACATGGTTGTGCTGGAAACTCAGCAACAGGTAGAAGCTGTTTGCCCAAATATCAATGCGATGATACCGCTTGGAAAAATGGTCTGTATTACCGCACCGGGCGACGGCGAGTATGATTTTGTCAGTCGTTTTTTCTGCCCGGGAGAATCTGTACCCGAAGATCCTGTTACCGGGTCAACACATAGCATGCTGATTCCTTACTGGGCGGACCGCTTAGGTAAAACGCAAATGCTTGCTCGCCAGGTTTCCAGTCGTGGTGGTGATTTGCGTTGCCAACTTGTCGGCAATAGAGTGCTGATTGCGGGAAAAGCCGCAACCTATTTGATTGGTAAGGTATTCCTGCGTAGCTGAGTTGTTTCCCCATAAAGCGATATATGAGGGTTAGAGCTGTTAGTTAAGTATGTGCGGGATGCCTCAGCGACGATAGTGATGAACATTAATCATCTGGCGGAAGGTAACGGCTGTGGCGGTGGTCTGATATAATGGCGGGCGTAAAATACCCGCCAATCAGGAGTTTGCAGTGCCAGGTCCGTTAGATAATCAATTACTGGAAGATATTCTTACTCAGGTACGGCCATTAATTGGTCGCGGTAAAGTAGCGGATTACATTCCTGCTCTGGCGGAAATTCCAGGTGACAAGCTGGGGATTGCTGTTTGCACCGTTGAAGGTGAGGTATTTAGTGCAGGCGATGCGACCGAGCGTTTCTCCATTCAGTCGATCTCTAAAGTACTGAGTCTGGCGTTGGCAATGGCGCGTTATGACGAGCATGAAATCTGGCAACGCGTGGGTAAAGAACCATCAGGGCAGCCGTTCAATTCTTTACTCCAGTTGGAGCTTGAACAAGGTAAACCCCGTAACCCGTTTATTAATGCTGGCGCGTTAGTGGTGTGCGATATGCTGCAAACTCGCCTTAGCGCACCGAGGCAACGTATGCTGGAAGTGGTGCGTGTGCTTGCGGAACAACCGGACCTTGCTTATGACGCCCGCGTGGCGAAATCTGAGTTTGAACATTCGGCACGTAATGCGGCTATTGCCTGGCTTATGAAATCATTCGGCAATTTCGACAATGACGTTATTACCGTCCTGCAAAATTACTTCCACTACTGCGCGTTGAAGATGAGTTGTACTGAGTTGGCGAAAACGTTCCTGTTTTTGGCAAACCAGGGGCGCGCATTGCATCTTGCTGATCCCGTTATTACAGCTCAACAAGCCCGGCAGATTAATGCATTGATGGTCACCAGCGGAATGTATGATGGCGCCGGTGAATTTGCCTATCGTGTCGGAATGCCGGGTAAATCGGGCGTTGGCGGTGGAATCATTGCCGTTGTGCCCCACGAGATGTCGATTGCTGTCTGGTGCCCGGAATTGGATGCTTCGGGGAACTCGCTCGCGGGAACGGCAGCACTTGAGATTCTGGCGCAGCGAATAGGCCGCTCAATCTTCTAAGATTTTCGTAAGCAAGGCATATTAGAGCCTGATAGTTCAGGCATATGAGCTTTATCTCGTTGCCCGCAGGTTGTACCAGATAAAATCTGCTAAGCTAAAATTTATTTTTTGCACTCATCTCGCAGTATGATTTTATTAAGCAGTGCATGCATAAATATGAGTTAAAATAGCATGTCTAACCAAATTGAGTTTGTGTGTTTTTCGCCTGAAAAACGGCTGGCTAACGCGATAAATATATTTGTCATCACTACATTGTTTTACTTTTTTGGGGCCTCACTTCGCCTGATTGATGAGCTGTCTCTGTTCTGGCCGCTGAATGCCGTGCTGGCTGCGGTGTTTGTACGCAACCCGTTCCTGAATCGTCCTGTATATTATTTCCTCTGTTATAGCGCTATGGTGATTTATGACGCCTTTACCACGCATTGGGGTTGGCAGTCAGCAATAATAAATCTCTCCAATATGGTGTTTATTATCATTGTAGCCCTGCTATTACTCCGTTATTCCCGGGATGAAAATGAAAATAATTGGGCAATTAATGCCTTTAAAATTTTCTATTTTTGTCTTATCGGTGCGGTGCTCAGTTCTTTATTAGGATCGTTAGGTTCCCTTGGCCCTTCATCAGACTATCGTCAGTTTCTTCCTTTGTTTGCCGATTGGTTTAGTGAGCAATTTTCTACCGGGGTCCTGATGATGCCATTTCTGCTGATGGCTAAATGGCCACAGTGGGGCAAGATGCCTGCTTTTCATTTTTCAAAACTGTACCCGTTGCTGGGGGTTATCATTTCGGTGATTGCCTCGGTGGTAATTGGTGGTGCAGGGAGCCTGGCGTTCCCGCTGCCAGCCCTTATCTGGTGCGCAATTCGCTACCCATTGCCGATTACCGCGTTGATTACACTTTTAACTGGCGGTATGGAGATTGTTCTGGTCGCCAATTCAATAGTGGTGATTCATCATAGCCAGCCGCTGGTGGTGAATGAGATGTTCTCTGCACGCCTGGGTATTGCCACTATGGCGATTTGCCCGCTGATTGTGTCGGTGAGTGTAGATGCCATTAACCGCCTGATTAAACAGACCTCACTGCGTGCCGATTATGACTATCTTACCGGTGTGCATTCTCGTTCAGGTCTTTATGAAGCGCTGAAAATTACCGCTCCGTTAATGCATAAACCAGGACAAAAGTTGTGTGTGATGCTGCTGGATATCGATTATTTCAAACGCATTAACGACAACTATGGCCATGAATGCGGAGATGTCGTGCTACGTGCTTTTGCTGCGCAACTCAGAAAAGCGGTGGGTGAAGAGGGGCTGGTGGCACGTCTGGGCGGGGAGGAGTTTGTGGTGGCTTGTAGCACCAATTCCGAAGATGAAGGATATAAGATTGCGGAGAAGATTCGCCAGAGTATAGAACTCACGGCGTTTCGTTATCAGCAACAAACATTGTTTATCACCGTCAGCATTGGCCTTGCTGCCACCACACCAGAAAAACAGTCATTGCTTGATGCGTTTAACGCGCTGCTGGCCGAAGCCGATAAGTATCTCTATCTGTCAAAGCGCAGCGGTCGTAACCAGGTCAGTACTTCGCTCATAAATCAGGAAGATATAGCAGCGTCTGTTTAGATAGCGCCTTGTTATTCAGATTTATATACATATTCTGAGAAATGCCCAAGCCAGAGTTTTTATTAGGCCGTTGTAAAAGCGTATAGGTTCCAGCGAATAAACTTTGCAAGAGGAATTCACCTTGAGTGAAGCAAAGTATATCGCCTGGAGGCAAAATGACTATTCTGGATCAGCATCCGTCACTGCAAAAAAATAATGCAGGGGTTTCCACTATCATGGCTCTGGTTAGCGGGGATCTTACGCCTTGCGATATCTGGCATGAAAAGTCATACCGGGCGAAATTCCTTTTGCGCACGCTGCTGGCTCCGCGACAGACATTGCGTTTCTTTAATTCAATGGCGCGGCAGAGTTATTTTTCAACGCTGCTAAAAGCACAGAAAACGCTACCAAGTAAAATCCATCGCCATTATTTATATTTGGGCATGCGTGCTGCTGACCGTGTAGATGCCATTCTCAACCATTACCAATTTATTGAAAAACTGGGCTGCAAAACACTGGCCCGTGGCTTGATGTCACCCGAACAAACACGCCTTCTGGAGCTGAGCGGCAAAGACGGTGAAAAAATAGAGATTAATGCCAGTACCGCACTGGGTGCAGAACGTGAAGGTGAGAGTACTCTTTGGTTTAACATGAACGGGATAAGACTTGCCGCGTTAACATTCTGTATTACAGGAGATGCGATTTTTATTGGCGGACTGCAGGGTGCTCATCGCAGTGTACCTCATGACACAATCAAAACGGCAACCAAAGCATGTCACGGTTTATTTCCTAAACGTCTGCTCATGGAAGTTTTGTGGTTATTAGCTGCACAAAAGGGAATAAAAGCCATTTATGGGGTGAGTAACGACGGGCATGTATTCCGTGGACTGCGTTATCGGCTCAGTAAGGGTAAGCATTTTCACGCCAGTTATAATGAATTCTGGGAATCAATTAGCGGTGAAAAATATGATAAGCATCTTTACCGCCTACCATTGTCATTACCGCAAAAAGATCTGAGTGAAATTGCCAGTAAAAAACGCTCGGAATACCGCAAGCGCTATTCATTGCTTAATGAGCTACAAACCCAGTTCGCTGAACTGAGTTAACCGCCTTAGCCTAGAGATGTTATACCAAATGAGCGTGTGGTTTTTCAATTGAGGGTGCGACAGCAAAACAAACGTGACGGATGTCGCACCCCTCGCACATGGCAAGCAAGATAATTGGTATAATAACTTTAGTTTGATCAAAACGGGGTTTCACTTTGTTGAGTTCTGGTAATTTGGACAGGATTTTTATGGTCGCTCATCCTGTACACACCAAGGAACAACATAGTGAAAACACTTAATCGTCAAGACTTCCCTGGCGCCCAATATCCTGAACGTATTATTCAGTTTGGTGAAGGCAACTTCCTGCGTGCTTTCATCGACTGGCAAGTCGATCTTCTTAATGAACACACGGACTTAAATGCGGGCGTTGTTATCGTACGTCCGATCGACAGCGCATTCCCGCCGTCGTTATCTACCCAGGATGGGCTTTACACTACGGTTATCCGTGGTCTGAACGAGCAGGGCGAAGCGGTCAGTGACTCGCGCCTGATTCGCTCCGTTACCCGTGAAATCAACGTCTATCAAGAATATGAAACATACCTGAAACTGGCTCATAACCCAGACATGCGTTTCGTGTTCTCCAACACCACTGAAGCTGGCATCAGCTACCATGCAGGCGATAAGTTTGAAGATGCGCCAGCAGTAAGCTACCCGGCTAAACTGACTCGTTTGCTGTTCGAACGCTTCAACCACTTCAACGGTGCTGCGGATAAAGGTTGGGTTATCATTCCTTGCGAATTGATCGACTACAACGGTGACGCATTGCAAGAGTTGGTTCTGCGTTATGCACAAGAGTGGGAGCTGCCTGCAGCATTCACCCAGTGGCTGAACGACGCTAACACATTCTGTTCTACGCTGGTGGACCGTATCGTGACGGGTTATCCACGTGACGAAGCTGCCGATATAGAAAAATCTTTGGGTTACAAAGATAGCTTCCTGGCTGCTGCTGAACACTTCTACCTGTTTGTTATTCAGGGGCCAGCGTCATTGGCACAAGAGCTGCGTCTGGATAAATATCCGCTGAACGTGCTGATCGTTGATGACATCAAACCTTATAAAGAACGTAAGGTTGCAATCCTGAACGGTGCTCACACGGCGTTAGTTCCGGTTGCTTATCTGGCTGGCTTGAACACTGTTGGCGAGTCTATGAACGATGCTGAAGTTTGTGGCTTCGTGGAAAAAACTATCGCTGAAGAAATCATCCCAGTACTGGATCTGCCGCGTGACGAATTACTGTCATTCGCACAAGCCGTAACCAGCCGTTTCCAGAACCCGTATATTCAGCACCAACTGCTGTCTATCGCGCTGAACGGTATGACCAAGTTCCGTACCCGTATTCTGCCGCAATTGCTGGCAGGTCAGCAGGCGAACGGTACTTTACCTGCGCGTCTGACTTTCGCACTGGCGGCACTGATTGCCTTCTATAAAGGCGAGCGTAACAACGAAAGCTATCCGTTACAGGATGACGAGCATTGGTTGGTGCGTTATCAGCAACTGTGGACTTCACTTGGCGACAAACAGATCACCGAGCAGCAGTTGGTTGAAGCGGTACTGTGCGACAGCGATCATTGGGGCCAGGATTTGACTCAGGTTCCAGGTCTGGTTGCTAAAGTTAGCGAAGATTTGCAGGTTATTCTGACTCAGGGTATGCGTGCTGCGGTAGCTCGTTACTGCTAAGTGCCAAACCGGTAGAAAACCTTGATATAGTGCCTCCAGGCTTAGCTTAGAGGCACTTTTTTTATGCGCAATTCCGCACTCTGGTTCCGGCGATTTGGCGAGCCTGAACAGGTCATCACCCACGAACACTCAGAACTTGCACGACGCACTTGCGCAATGTTGCGCGTACAAATGCGCTATGCCCCTGTCAATCCTTCAGATCTCATTCCGATAACTGGCGCTTATCGCCACCGGGTCATGCCGCCACGAATAGTGGGCTACGAAGGTGTTGGTGTCGTTAGCGATGCGGATAACCCAGAGTGGATTGGCAAACGCGTTTTGCCGCTACGCGGCGATGGTACCTGGCAGCACTGGGTTGATTGCCCGCAACAATGGGCTGTACCTGTCCCTGATAACATTCCAGATCTATTGGCCGCCCGAGGCTATATTAACCCGCTTGCGGCCTTCGTGATGCTTAAACAATGGTCGGTGCGAGGTAAGCGCGTGTTATTGACCGCGGCAAACTCATCATGTGCGGCATTGCTTGCTCAGTGGGCCACGATTCAGGGGGCGACAGAAGTTGTTGGTGTGTGTCGTAGTGAAGATCAAAAACCTATGTTGCTTCAGAGCGGCATTAGGCCGCTTATCACTGATGACCATGAAGGGCTGCGAATTATCGCTCAGCAAGCCGATGTAGTGTTCGATGCGGTAGGCGGGAGTCTTGCGACTTTGCTGCTATCTCATCTTCAGGCTGATGCGGACTATGTTTCGTATGGCCTACTGAGTGGGGAGCCTTATCAAGCCAAAAGTTATGCCTCAAGGCCGCAGCGCTTTCATCTGCGCGATACGCTGGCAGTCACTGACTCAAATGAGTGGCAGCAATGGTTCGTCGAGCTTTGGCCGCTGCTTGCGAGCAGCCAGTTACCGGAAGTACAGTTATTTGCACTGGAAGAGTGGCGAGACGCACTACGGGAATTTGCTGTTTCAGGGCGACGTTATAAGCCAGTTTTGGCGATGTAACGTGACAACGTCACCCATAAATGATTACTTATCGCCGCCCATGATCGTTTTCATGGTTTCTTCATCCGGCAGGCCCTGATGTTGTTGCAGACGCCCATCTTTATTGAGGTAATAAATAGAAGGAGTGGCCGTCCCGCCGAGCTCATCCATTAACGCCAGGTTATCTTCCAGCGCTTTCGTGATTTCTGGCTTGATGGCTGCCGGTATTTTCAGTGCCAATTTCCCTTTGCTATTCTCATATTCCGCCAGTGTTTTAGCGGGATCTTCAGCCATCATGATCGCGGCGGCTTTTTGTCCACTGTCCGGGCGTAACATCCCAACCATTAAGACACGCAGTTGTACCTTTCCTGAACTCAGCCACGGCTGCGCATTCTGCCAAAATTGAGTGCAGTACGGGCAGTAAGGATCGGCAAAGGCGTAGACAATTTGCGGAGCATCCGCTTTCCCTGCGGCTATCCAGTGATTTTTTTCAAGTTTCTGCCACATCTCTTTGGCCATAGGCGCATAAACCCATTTTTCGACTTGCGCATCGCTGAGGTTTTTCCCGGTGGCATCAACCAAATTCCCCATAATTGCATGCTGTTTATCCGGGGTCAGGAACACTGTTGTGCCTTGCCCCTGGAATTGCATCACGTAACCTGGCAGGTTACCTGGACCTTTAAATTCACCTTTCAGTTCAAAACCTTGCTGCTGTAAGGCGGTAATTGGGGCAGGGAGTTTAGCCTCAGTAGCCAGCGTAGAAGTGCTGGTTAGCAGGGCAAGCGACAGAGTCCATACTGCATGTTTCATTACGTAATCCTTCTCATTCTCTTGATGAATGTATGCCGGGTTAGGCTACATGTCGTACGCTTGTAATGAAAGTTCTCGTTTAGAAAGATGAGGTCGCGTTATTTTGTTATCTTATGCGCAATTATTTAGAACTACCGGACGCTTTATGACCAACTCATCAAAAGACCCACTGCACGGAATGACGCTTGAAGCTATTGTGAATGCGTTAGTTGCTCATTTTGGCTGGGAAAAACTGGGAAAACTTATCAATATCAACTGTTTCAAAAGTGACCCAAGCGTGAAATCCAGTCTCAAATTTTTGCGCCGCACTCCATGGGCACGCAAAGAAGTCGAAGATCTGTATATCGATATGGTAGAGACCACACACGAGGCTTCACCAGACCTTCCTGCTGATAGCCCTTGGGCCAACTGGCAAAGTAAGAAAGATCGGGAATAGTAACCAATAGCGGGGCGAATTGATGAGTGACTGTCTGGCAAAAATGGGGGCTGCCCGTGTTCGTCGAACGTCATTCCATGGTATCGAATGCATTGAAAAAAGCTCGACCAGCGCAGTTGAGTTTCAGTTTTACCAGGATGTTGCTCCCGCATTTCGCTCCGCAGGTATCGCCATCCCCGAGCTGTTAGCTTGCGATGCGCAAACCCAGACATTAACCTTGGAATATATTCCCCACGCTCTGAGTCAACACGCGTTAGCAGAACACCGCGATGTATTAACGACAATTACGCGTATTCACCAATATCCAGTCGATAAGCATTGGACTTTTAAACACCACCATTGGCTACGGGACAAAACTATAAAGGCGCTTGAGCTGCTGAAGTTACCAAATGAGTCTGTTGCGATTTTTCTCGATCTTGAAAAATATGGCTCATGCCTGTTTAGCGCCCAAACGCTTATCTCTGGCGATACTAATGCAGGGAATTGGGGAATAAGAGAAAAGGGAGACGTGGTGTTATATGATTGGGAGCGATTCAGTACCGGCAGCCCGGCAATTGACCTCGCTCCCTTAATTAAAGGGATGGGAAACATCTGTGATTACATTCATATCGCAAAACGATATCAGGAAGTTTCACCTTCCGCTGATGCCGCAGCACTGGCTCAGGAGATTGCTATCTGCAAATTATGGATAGTCACCGAAGTCCTCGATATTCTTTCTCGCAACCATAAGGCCGAGCTCAGCAAGTATATCGATTGGTATCGCAAATATTTGCCAGACTGGTTAATACAGCTACGGCAATTTTTACCTTAAACAAACGGTGCTAACGGATCGGCTGCCGCAAAGGCAATGTCCTTCTCCGGTTTAGGCGGATAAATCAGTTCGTTAGTAATAGCGATTTTAATTTTCTTACCCTCCGCGCGGGTAGATTTCACGACCTGATCCCATCCCTCTGTGTAAACCGCACCCCATGCACCTAAATCCAGGCAGGTCACATAGTTTACCTGGCTGTATGGCAATGGGTTGGCACCAATTATGTCAGCAGCAACGTTGTTGCCCACGAAACGTCCGAGCATGATTGCGTGCTGGCAGGTCATCAGGGCAGTATTGCCTTTGTCATCTGTACGGGCATGGGCCACATCACCGGTCGCATAAATGTCTTCATGGCCAACTACTTTCAGATTTTGATCAACATGCAGGCGGCCTTGTGAATCGCGCGTGGCTGGAATTTGCGCGGTAAGGGGACTGGCCTGTACGCCCATGGTCATAATCACCGTGTTTGAAGCAATAAAATCGCCGTTCTTAAACTTAACACCATGTTCATTGATAGAAGCAATATCTGCTTCAAGCTGCCATTCAACACCAAGCTCGTCGCTTGCCTGTTTGATAACCGTACACAAATCTTCGCTGTACCGGCCACCAACCACTGGGCTTCGGTCTGCAATAATCACACGCACCGGAGTTTCATTTCCCAAAATAGCGCGTAAACGGGCAGGGAGTTCGGTTGCCAGTTCAATGCCGGTGAAACCGCCGCCACAAACCACCACGGTATTACGTGCATAGCTATCGGGTTGCTCCACTAACTGGTGAAGGTGTTCTTCAAGATGAGCCGCGCTTTCTAGCGTATCGACATCAAAAGCATGCTCATGTGCGCCAGGGACAATTGGGTTGATTTGACTGCCGGTAGCCAATACCAGGCGGTCATAGTGAAGCGCTGCCAGTTGCTTTTGCGCGGTGTGATACCACACTTGTTTGTTCGCAACATCAATCTCTTTGGCGGACCCGGCAATAAACTTCACTCCTGTGGCTGCAAACAGCGGTAATAGGGGCGCTGCAAAATTTTCAACTCCTGCTTCATAAAAGCGTGGGCGAACACGGAGCTCTGGCTGCGGTGCGAGGACTGTAATCTCAATATCGTTACGATCGTGAAGATCGGTTAAACGTGCAGCGCTCAATGCTGCCCACATTCCTGCAAACCCTGCGCCTAAAATAAGAATTTGTTGTTTCATGTTTTATCCCTGGTTTTTCGACGGTCATTGAAAATCTTAACTGCGATAATATTTGTCGTAGTTAAGATTTTCAAGAGTTTTAGGGTTCTCAGAAATGGATTTGCTCTTAATTATTTGAAATTAATTGATATTTAAAAAAACCAATAATTAAAACTGACAGAAATTGCTTCAAAACAAGGAAGGATTTATCATTTAACTCAGAATAAATGGAGCGGAGAATTTATGGCATTTTACAGTTCTGGCGTGGAGTACGGCATCCATAGCCTGATGTGTCTGGTTGATAGCAAAGGTGATGGACGCGAGATGAGCGTGCGAGAAATTGCTGAGCTACAAAACGTTCCGTACGACTATCTGGCGAAGATTTTTACCAAGCTCTCCAAAGCTCAGTTGGTTGAAAGCACCGAAGGAAAAGGAGGGGGATTTCGCCTTGCGAAACCTGCCGATCAGATAACTGTGCTGGATATAGTCGCGGCTATCGATGGTGAAAAATCGATTTTTGACTGTAAAGAGATTCGCCAGCGCATGGCTATCTTTGATGAGCCAGCTCCCGCATGGGCATGCGAAGGCGTGTGTGGTGTGCGCCATGTGATGCAGGTTGCGCAGCAACGTATGGAAGAAGCTCTTGCTCAGCACACCGTGCTGGATTTGGCGCGCAGAATGTTTAGAAAAGCGCCGGAAGCGTTGCCTATCCAGATTGAAGAGTGGATAGGTCGTCGCCGTAGTGACGCTTAGTACTTAGCTGACGCGGCGTAGCAAAATCACCAGAACAAACACTCCGCCCACACCGGCGGTAATAATCCCAATTGGCAGTTCCTGCGGGGCGACGAGTGTTCGACTAAGAATGTCACCCGCAGAGAGAAGAATTGCCCCCATAATGCCCACCAGTGGCAGTAATCTCCGGTGGCGCACTCCGGCAAAGGGGCGCGCCAGATGAGGCACCATTAACCCCACAAAACCAATCACCCCGGTTAGCGAAACCAGGATTGCGGTGGCCATAGAACAGCAGAGAAAAACCTCGGTTCGTAAGCGATTGACGTTAATTCCCAGCGACCATGCGGTTTGTTCCCCAGTCAACAGCGCATCAAGGGCTTGCCAGCGCCGGGATATAAGCACAACGAGAATCACCAGCGCGATAGCGGCAAATCCGAGATTTTCCCAGCGCGCAAAACCTAAACCGCCGAGAGCCCAGAACAGTGCATTGCTGGCTGCGCGCTGATCGCCGGAAAAAATCAGGAAGTTGGTCAACGCCCCAAATAAAAATGACACTGCCAGCCCGCATATAATCAGCTTTTCAGTTCCTTTATGTGACTGCGACATAAAAATAATCATCACGGCAGCGGCAGATAGCATCCCACCGACAAATGCGGCGATGGGTAATGTCCAAGAACCCAGGCTGTCGCCAAGACGGGTTATCACCAGCACCACGCCTGCAGAAGCACCAGAAGACAGGCCGAATAAAAAGGGATCGGCTAAATCGTTGCGTGTGGTGGTTTGCAGCAATGAACCAACCAGGGCCAACCCGGCACCGGCAATCATGCCAAGTATCGTGCGCGGTAGCCGTAATTCGAGCACGATGCTCTTTATCATCGGTGCGACTTCCCCATGCATCAGGCCGAGGGCGGTCAACACTTGTGAAAAAGAGAGGGGTACGCTGCCATTCGCAACACTTGCCAGAGCAAGCCCCGCAAGCAACAGCGGGGCCGCTATCCATATCAGCAAAAAACGCTTGTTAGCGAACATTAGTTAAACGCTGCCGGATAAAATGCACGGGCAAGTTTAGTTATCGCGGTGATATTGGCAGGCCCTGGTGTCAGTTCCTGATACTTAAGTTTCACATAGCGATGGTGAAGCACCGCTGGCGTGTTTTTCATCAGCGGATGTTGTTCCAGGAAACGCCGTAATCCATCAGCGCCACCGTTATAGTCAGACTGATAGTCCATCAGAATAATAAACTCAGGCTCCGCGGCGGCAACACTTTCCCAGTTGGTTGCGGCCCAGCTTTTATCCATCGTATCCATGACATTTTTACCGCCAGCAGCTTCGATAATTGCCGTTGGCATGGCATACGCACCGCTGGTGAACGGCTTATCTTCGCCAGAATCGTAGAGGAAAACGCGAACGGGTTTATGCCCGGCCGTCTTTTGGGTTAAGTTCGCCACCTGCTTTTTCCAGCTATCGACCAACTTCACGGCATCTTCTTCTTTGCCAAAGACTTTGCCCAGGCGCAGCATGTCGCCATACAGCAAATCCATACTGGCGCGTGGACGATGGCTATTAACGTGAATACAGCTTTCGCTCAGGATCAGCGTCTTGATATCAAATTTTGCCAGCGCCTGCGGTGTGACATCGCCGCGTAAACCGTAGTTCCAGCCTGCGAAGAACAGGTCGGGCTTTGCCGCCAGTAACGTTTCCATCGAAGGGTATTTGGGCGCAATCTCCGGAATAGAACCCTGCAAACGAGTAAATGCCGGGATATTTTTGTACCAGCCGGAAATGCCGCTAACGCCAACAATTTCCGGTTGTAAATGTAGGGAAAACGCCATTTCGGACATATTGATATCATGAACGACCATGCGTTTAGGGGCTTGCGTGAACGTTAAAGGTTGCCCACAGTTATCGACGGTTACCGGGAAACCAGAGGCAGCCGCACCGTTGGAAACCACAGCCAGTAACGCCGCCAGAATTGATTTTTTCACACATACTCCTGATTCACTATTGCCACACATGATTGACCTTGTGGACATGAATAGCGGGACAGGGTGTCCAGAATGGAACCTCACCTGTGCACACTTCCCGACACTGAGTTGTGTACAGGTGTGGCAAATGACGGTAGTAAACCGCGACCTGTGACACAACGCCTTCCCACCGAAGGGTCGTTCTTGAGGTTGTGCCGTCGGTCTTCTGGCTTAGCATCATTCTTCACCACGCCTTCCCGTCAACAGACAGTGGCTTGTGTGGTGTCGTCAGCATTACAGCAGCGGGGGCTGCGGAGGAATTTCACCTCACTTCCCGGATAGCGACGTGCGCTAAAACGGCAGAACCGAAAGCGAAAATCTCGCTTCCTGATAAACCGCCGCACCATACAGGAATTGATGGGGTGAATAGGTCTGGTCAGATCAAACAATACTTAGTTATTTGTATTTCAATCAAATTGTGATGGCAGGGCTTCGAAGATGCGCAGTGTTTTGCCACTGTTTGGATGTGTGACGTGCAGGCTTTGCATACCGAATATCCTGGCAAGCCAGGGCGAGTCCAGAACCTGCGCCGGCGTGCCACGGCAAACCAGTTGCCCCTGGTTCATCATCAGAACCTGGTCTGAGAAAGGTTGAATCAATTCAAGATCATGCAACACAGCAATGGTAGTGATGTTCTTGTGCCTGACGAGACTGAGCAGCTGATGGCGGGCGAGTGGATCGAGATGATTTGTTGGTTCATCCAACAACAGCAAAGCCGGTTGTTGTGCCAGAACACGGGCTAAGCCTGCACGCTGGCGCTCACCGCCGGATAATTTTCCCAAAGAGACCTGTTGCAGGTGTGTGATGCCAACATCGTTAATCGCCTCAGTGATGGCTTTTTCATGTTCAACGTTTGGGTATTCGGCCTGCCAGGGGATGCGTCCCAATGCCACATATTCGCTCACTGTCAGACGTAAATCGGCATTGTCATGTTGGGTCAGTAGCGCGACGGAGCGCGCGCGTTCAATGGGTTTCATGGTGCGTAACGCTTTACCCTGAATCACAACCTCACCGCTGGCGGGTATCAGTTCACTGATGATAAGCCGTAAAACAGTCGATTTCCCGCTACCATTTGGACCTATTATCGAAACAAACTCACCGGGATAAATATCAAATGACACCGCATTCACCTGTGGTGTTTTACCGGCAAAGAAGTGGGTGAGGTCACGAACAGATAGCAGGCTTTCAGGCGCGTTCATCGGCAATGTCATTAGCTGAAAATGGCGCTTAGGATAGCAGCCATGTTTTGCCGGGCAAGCAGTAAGGATCGATAATCAGTTGCCATCGACTACGTTATATAATTAAATATACATCGAATTTACTCCTTCCCAGATGGCAATTATGTTAATCCTTCGTAATATCGCGCTGGTTCTCGCCAGTGCATTTTTCGCATTAAACGCTCAGGCAGACAGAATCATCACTGACCAACTTGGTCGCCAGGTTACTATTCCTGACCATGTTGAAAAAGTGGTGGTGTTACAGCATCAGACCTTAAATCTATTGGTTCAGCTTAATGCTCAAAATGAAATAGCCGGTGTGATGACCAGCTGGAAAAAACAGCTTGGCCCTGAGTTTTCACGCTTTATGCCTGAGATTAACTCACTGCCTACTCCAGGTGATCTCACCGCGGTAAATATCGAAAGCTTGCTGGCCATTCACCCGCAGGTGGTATTCGTCGCCAACTATGCACCCGCTGAGATGATTGAGCAGATTCAGAATGCTGGAATCCCTGTCGTGGCAGTCTCTTTGAGAAAGGATACTGAGGGGCAGCAGGATAAAATGAATCCGACGATGGCGGATGAAGAGCTGGCCTACAACGAAGGGCTAAAACAAGGCATCCGCTTAATTGCTGATGTGGTAGGGCGCAAACCTCAGGGTGAAGCACTCATCAAGTATACCTTTGCGGCACGTGAGAAATTTAACGCACCGGTTGCGAATATTCCGGATGCACAGAAAGTGCGTGTCTACATGGCGAACCCTGATTTGATGACTTATGGCTCAGGCAAATACACCGGGCTTATGATGAAGCACGCAGGTGCGCTGAACGTCGCTGCGGCCAGTGTCAAAGGTGCGCGCCAGGTTTCTTTGGAGCAGGTGTTACAGTGGAACCCACAAGTTATCTTCGTGCAGGACCGCTATCCGCAGGTGGTGTCTGAAATCCTGAACGACCCGAACTGGCAGGGGATCGATGCTGTGAAAAACCACCGTGTCTGGTTAATGCCTGAATATGCTAAAGCCTGGGGTTACCCAATGCCGGAAGCCCTGGCGATTGGTGAGTTGTGGATGGCGAAAAAACTCTACCCGGATGTTTATAAAAACATCGATGTTGATGCCCAGGTACAAGATTATTACCAGAAATTTTATCGTGTGAACTGGCAGCCCGATGCTAAGTAGTGAGTCATTTATTCCCCAGCAACTGGTACTGATTCTCTCAGTGCTGTTGCTGGGAGTTGCTTCACTTTGCTTAGGTCAATATTCACTTACGCTAAGTGAAGTTCTCCATCAGCTAACTCATTTCTCCGACACGCAAGGCATTGCCAACCAGGTCATCTGGACGGTAAGGCTACCGCGTATTCTGATGGCCTTGCTTGCCGGTGGTGCACTGGGATTATGCGGCGCAACCCTGCAAGGGGTTTTCCATAATCCGCTGGTTGATCCACATATTATCGGCGTGACTTCCGGCTCTGCTTTTGGCGGCACACTGGCGATACTGCTGGGGCTTGACCCATTATTGATGATGGGGTCGACATTTTTCTTCGGCCTGAGCGCATTGATTCTGGTTTATGCGATTGCCGCTTTGCAGGGGCGAGAAAACGCGTTGGTGCTGATTCTCTCCGGCATCATCCTGAGCGGTTTTTTTGCCGCCCTGGTAAGCCTTATTCAATACCAGGCTGATACAGAAGAAGTGTTACCTAACATTGTCTTCTGGTTATTGGGGAGTTTCGCAACCGCCAACTGGCATAAAGTTTTGATGCTGGCTGTTCCGGTCATAATTTCTGGTGCGATTTTGTTCCAACTGCGTTGGCGCATTAACTTATTGTCACTTAACGATAAAGAGGCGCAGGCATTGGGTGTTTCCGTGGTGCCTCTGCGACGCAGCGTATTGGTTTGCTGTGCATTTTTAGTCGCAGCACAGGTTGCTGTCAGTGGCAGTATCGCGTGGGTAGGATTAGTCATTCCTCATCTGGCGCGTCTTCTCGTGGGAGTTGACCATCGCCGCTTGCTCCCTACCGCATTCTGGATGGGGGGCGGTTTTATGATTGTCGTCGATGATATTGCCCGCACGTTAATGCAAGCCGAAATTCCACTGGGAATCATCACCGCTTTATTGGGTGCACCGCTGTTTACCTTTTTGCTAATACACTCAAGCCGCAGAGGCCGTCGATGAAAACGGGTGAATTACGTGTTCAGCAACTATTGTATGGACACAAAACGCCATTGTTTGAACCACTCAGTTTCCATTGCCAGCAAGGGGAAGTCTGGGCTGTTCTCGGACGCAACGGTTTGGGGAAAAGCACGTTGCTTGACACTTTGACCGGTACATTAAAACCCCTCGCAGGGAATATAGAGAATGAGGGGGGAATTGGCATTGTGGCGCAACATTCGCACTTGCCCTTTCCGTACTCAGTAAGCGATGTGGTGCTGATGGGAAGGGCGCAGCATGTGAAACTATTTTCACAACCGGGCAGTGAGGACAAGCAGAAAGTTATCGAGGCGCTGGAGCAGTTAAATATAGCTCAGTTAGTTTCAACGCCTTTTACTTCACTTTCTGGCGGGCAACAGCAATTAGTGATGATTGCTCGTGCGCTAGTGACTGCCAGCCAAATATTATTGTTGGATGAACCTTGTTCAGCACTGGATTTAGCCAACCAACAGGTGGTGTTGCAACTGATTAGCGATCTGGCTCACCGGCAGCATCGCGGCATCGTTTTTACCACCCATGATCCGGTTCATGCATTACAGGTTGCAACGCATACGTTGTTACTTTTGCCTGGTGGAAAATGGTTGGCTGGCACAACAGACACCATCGTTACTGAAGAGAATATGTATCAAGCCTACGGTTTAACGTTGCGGAAAATCAGGATGGACAACTATGCCACCCCGTTTGTTGCGCCACTCTTTACGATTGAGAAGTAAGCGGTAAAAAACCCGCGCTAGTCAGAAACCTTTGTCCGTCAGGGCTAAGAATAAATTCAACCAGCGCCATTACTTCTGCGGAATTCTCAAGCACAGCCAACTGATATTCGCACTGAATATTGTGTTCAGGCGCAATCGCTACGCAACGGATATCCGTGTGCCTGGCCAGTGCTTTGCCGTAATGCGCGTAGCCGATAAACACATCGGCGAAGCCCTGGTGCAAAATCCAGGCGCTAGCCAGTTCTCCCGGCGGGATGCTGAGCGTATCACGTCCACCAACCAGCGGAATTGCGCGCTGACGCAGTTGTTGCCCAAGACCCGGCTGAAGTAGCTCGAGTTTATCAAACAGTGCCCAGGTGTAATCGCCAGACGGGTCGCATCCCGGTGTGGAAGTGCCAATCCGTAGCGTGGGATCAGCGAGCAAATCCAGCCATTCACCACTTTTTAGCGTAGTTAACACCAGTTGATTCCAGGTAAAAGTATGGGTTTCAGTCGCTTTCCCTGCCGTCAGTAAATGCTGAGGATGCTCCCGGTTGGCGGAAGCGAAAAGGGCGCAGGGCTCACCCGCCTCAATACGCTCTCTCAACAATCCTGCCGGGCCATATTGTGCTGCAACCTCAATTCCTGTGAGTTGGGTAAAATGGTTAAGTAGCGGGGTTAAAGCCAGTCGTAAACTGCCCGCAGCAAGCAAAGGTAAAGGAGATCTCATTGGTTGATTTTGAACCTTAAGAGTCATGGAGAATACACCGGCTAATAATACTGTTTATTAATTCCTAACTGAAGGTTGTAGCCAATCAAATGGGTAGATCGTGGGCACCATAATGTTATTAAGTCCCATGCTAGAATTTAACCACTACTTTGACATGGTTAACCTTTTTCAAACTAAAACTAGCATAGTATGACTTGCTATTTAGTTAATAATAATGATGAGTTCGTATTCAACTTCTCAGGGGAGTCTGAAATGGAAAAATACGTTTTTTATGTCAAGGGTAGCGCAACCAAAGTGTTTGTTAAAAGTGAGCTTTCTAAGAGTAGTGTCCAGCAGCTAAAACAAGAAGGGTATAAGAAGTACCAACTGGAATTTGATGCAAATAGTAAGCAAGAGGCTATCAAAAAGCTTAACGAAAACTCGCGGGAAAGTCTTGATTCGTTAAGTCAATTTTCTGGGAGTTATCTTTTCCTGGCATTATTCCCTCTTGCTATATTTATACTGGTTTTTATATTCCGCTGAAACGAATACCCATATTGTGTGGGATTTATTAGATTAAAATTGAATGCCACACTATGTGGCTGATTATTGTGCACATCGCCTTGATCTTAATATCAAAATTATTTCCAGTTAAATCTTGTATAAAATTAAACAAAGAAAATAAAAATCAGCACAAATTAAATAACATGCAACACGGCTGAAACATAAAATCCTCATTCATATTTTTAGTATTTGGCAACAGATTTTGTTCAGTTTGCCGGCTATTTTTTTGAGTCAGGATATATATGAAGTATAAAAGAATCATTCTCATTGCCGCTTTAGCCATCGCAGGCTGTAGCGCAAAGGGCGATACGGCTAGCCAGCAACGGAGTGCCATTCAGCAGATGCGAATTGATACGCTGATAAAACTCTATAAGGTCCATCCTGAAGCCCGCAGTGAGATTCTGAAGTCAAAAGGGTATGCGGTGTTCTCCAATAACAGCAGCAAAATTTTGTTATTTGGATTTGGCAGTGGCTATGGTGTCGTGAAAGACCTTAAGTCAGGGAAAGACACCTATATGAAGATGGCACAGGCCGGGGCAGGATTGGGGATGGGGGTGAAGCAACAGCGAACCGTACTGGTGTTTAAGGACCGCAAAGCGCTGAGCGATTTTATTAAGAATGGCTATATTGTTGGTGCTGATGCAAATGCCGCGGCTAAATATGATGACAAAGGTTTGCCTGCATTGGGGGCTTCGGCAAGTGCGGTTGCTCCGACCAATGTTGCAGTGCCTAAACCCGTGGGTGTATACGAACTGACCGAAAAAGGCCTTGCCGCACAAGCCATGGTTAATGGTTACAAATACTGGCCAGATGATGCTCTGAACAGTAAATAATGCAGAGAAACTAACGGCACGATGGTGCCGTTTTTTTTATCGGGTAATTTTCCAGGGTGAAAAGCAGAAGGGTAAAGAAGTGTAAAAAACTCTTTCATTTGCTTATGGCAATACATAGCTTCAATTTCTATTATGCACTGGCTTTTTCATCAATACCGACAATAAATAAAGAACCAGCAAAACATGTTATAGGGTTAGGTATGCTTAACAACTACAGCGTAAGAACCGTTATCCTTGTTTTTATATCTGCCTCTTTTGTCTTCATTGATCTGATGGCCTTCCTTTTGGTAGCAAACGTGAATGTCATCCTGATGTTGAACGTCGTTGGAGTCGTATTGATCTCAACCTTATGGTTCTACATGACTAAATATCTTGTGAGGCCTATTAACGAGGTTAAAAGAAATATAGATGAAATCAACGCAGGGAATTTATCAATTTCTATTCGCGAGTTTGGCAATAACTGTGCGGGTAAATTGATTCCAGGGATAAATAGCCTCGCAAAAGAAATATCCAGTCTGGTCATGGATATAAGAAAATCATCCAATTCAGCAAGCATTCTATCCGGGACTCTGGCTAACCAAAGTGCGGAACTCTCAGTCAAAACTGAACAGCAATCGGCCATGCTGATGCAAACAGCATCAAGTATGGAAGAGATTTCGGCGGGAACAAAGAGCAATGCAGAAAACACCCGGCAGTTAAATGACATCACCAATGAAGCCCATAAATCCGCAGGTCATGGGAGCCAGTTGATGCATAAACTCACTGAGAACATGGTATCAATTACTGACTGTTCAAAGAAAATGACCGAAATTATTAGCATAATCGATGGGATAGCGTTTCAGACGAATATCCTGGCACTGAATGCAGCGGTTGAAGCTGCGAGAGCGGGTGAACATGGCAAAGGATTTGCCGTGGTTGCGGGTGAAGTCCGGGTGTTAGCTCAAAAAAGTTCTGAGTCTGCAAAAAACATAAAAGCACTGATTGAAAAAACAAATACCAATGTCATGCAAGGTGCAAAACTTGTCTCTGAAGCAGAAAAAAATATGCACGACATTGTTTCAGGATCAGACGATCTTAATATGCTGATGGAGCATATTTTTTTATCGACCAATGAACAGGAAAAAGGTATTCAACAAATTACCATTGCGTTATCCGAGCTGGAAAAGGTCACTCTGAGTAATGCTGCAGTCGTTGTGGAGCTTGCAGAATCTTCCGATGTTCTAAAAAACCAGGTCGTAGAGCTTCAAAAAAGAACAAATAATTTACGCTTGAATGATGAAGACAAAATGACGATGCCTGTCTCTGCGCTCATCGTCCCAACGAAGCAGAAAAAACAGCCACCAGAAGGTCACTGGCAGACATTTTGAATGGCCATAATTAAACAGCCTGAATTGCACCCCAACTGTTGGATATTCAACGTACTAAGGTGCAGTTTTTAATCGTAAATTTGCATTTATCCGGTTGCAGTTATTTTTATTAATTTAAGATTCAATTGTCTGCCGGATAACTTGTGCGCTATTTGCTCAGGGCGTGATACGATGAACCTCATTCATTGAAAGGCTAATCATCATGTCAATATTCGATTATGCAATGAAGCGCTTTAGTAACGCCACAAATGGCACTGTGACATGTCCAATCTGCGGAAATAAAGCCTCTTTTCCCGCCAGCAAAATTCGCCAGGGGCAAACATTGCTCTGCCCAAAATGCAAATCACTGTTTGTTGTTCCTCGCTAATACTGTTGCCCACAGAGAATCACCACTGACGCCACTCATCTTCATATTCTCTGTGGCAAGAACGTGCGCTGAGCCTATAAATCAGCGCACGTAATGGCGATAAAAACGGCTGTAATCTCTCCTGAACATTCATATTTCGCTTACCAACGAAGCACTCCTTTGCTCATCAGCATTGAAAACGTCACTGGTTACTTCGAAAACTTTTCAGCTTGCGCTTTTGCTCTCCGCTGGTTGTGAAATTGCCCGGCGAAAGCCAGCCTGATAGTGAGCTTTCCACTATTGGCCATTCAATATCGATAATAGATAACCAGTCCGTATCGCGGTTACGTTGTTTGCGTGTCATAGCCTGGCGAAAACGTCCTTCAAATGTGAATCCCAATCTTTCTGCGGCATTTCTGGAGGCCAGATTCAGTGAGTCACAGCGCCATGCCACGCGGCGATAGCCCAGAGAAAATGCTTTTTTCAGCAACAAAAATATGGCTTCTGTGCCCATGGCGGTTCGTTGCATTTTGGGAGACCAGGTGACATGTCCTATTTCTAGCGCACCGTTAACAACATCAATATTGCTAAAGCAGACGACACCAACCGCAAGACCACTGTTAATTTCCGCCACGGCCCATGCAACCAGCCCGGGATCATTAATTTTATTCTCAACCCAAAGCTGCATTTCCTGTAAACAGCCAGGCCGCTCAGCGCCAAGCCATGTCCAGTCTCTATCATCAGGAGCCCGTGAAAATTCCTCGAGAAGATCATCACAATGGCTGATTTCAAGAGGTAAAAGGTTACAGTGATGGCCACTGATTGGGGTGCGGGTTGGAAAGGGCGCAGGTTGCCAGTCGGAAAGCGGAAAACCAACGGGCTGACCATATTTATTTGTATTCAACGATCATTCACCTTCTATTTTGCAAATGTGCGCGATAGCCATTGTTGTAACAGTAAAGAGCGTATTAAATCATGAAGCCGAATCAAGCGTTAGAAGTGAGATACCATGCTGATAGCCTTTCACTTTACCCGAAAAACTCTTTCACTTTTAGCATGCCTGAAGTTGCAAATGCCCCTCGGTGATAGATAAGCGTTCCGTTAAATTCAGGTTCTTTAGGAACGTCTCATCGTGCGAAACAACCACCAGAGCACCCTGATAAGTCCGCAGCATTGTTTCCAGTGCCTGAATAGAAGGTAAATCGAGGTGGTTGCTGGGTTCATCGAGCAGCAATAGTTGTGGTACGGGGTCAGCGTACAACACACAGGCTAACGCTGCTTTAAGGCGCTCACCACCACTTAGACATCCGCTGGCAATCTGGATTTTGCCAGCATCCAGGCCCAACTGCGCAAGCCGCATACGTAAATCAGCCTCAGCGGCACTGCGGTTGGCTTCACGTATTTGGTCGAGAACTGAGCGTTGCGGATCCAGATTGTCGAAATGTTGATTAAGCAAGGTATGCCCAAGTGGGATACGGATAACACCGCTTAATGGCTGAAGTTTGCCTGACAGTACGTTTAATAGTGTCGATTTTCCGCAGCCGTTACGCCCAACGATACCGATGCGTTGCTCGGTGTATATCGACAGGTTCAATGGAGAAGAAAAGGCTGTCACGAAGGGCAGTTGTAGCTGGTTGAGCTCTGCAACCAGTCGTCTTGATGGAGAGTTCACGGCCAGCGAATGCACAATGATTTCAGCATTCTCTTCTACGCGAGCTGCAGCTTCACGCACACGCTTATCAAGTAATTCCTGAGCGGCAATGTGAAGCTGGTTTAATTTCCCGGCCGACGTCTCGCTGCGTTGCTTTTGTCCTCCCAGCAAAATTTTAGCCTGATTGGCTTCTCGGCCCTGGCGATGACCGCGTGATTGCCGTTTCTGAAAACGTTCCTTCTGATCCTGAAGGTTTTTCTGTTCGCGCTGGCGCTCACGTTTTCGCTGTTCCAGTAGGTGAAGGGCGCTTTGTGTTTCTTGTGCTTTTTGCTGAGCGTAAAACGAGTAATTACCGCCATAACTGTTCAAGCCGATGGAGGAAAGTTCAACAATCCGCTGCATTGACTCCAGTAATTCCCGATCATGACTTACCGTCAATAGCCCGGCGGGCCAGCGTTGTAACTGAGCAATCAAAGCCAGACGGTTTGCTCTATCAAGATGGTTACTGGGCTCATCAAGAATCAAAAAATCGGCCTGTGAAAGCAATGCTCCTATGAGTGAGACGCGCATGGCTTCGCCACCACTCAACTGACTTACAGGCGTTGATGCTGCAAGATGCCCCAGTTCGCATCGCTCTAACTCAATTTGCAAACGCTGGCGTATATCCCATTGTTGGCCAACCAATTCAAAATCTACCGTCGAGATACTACCCATTTCGATGCGCTCAAGTGCGCTGATAATGGATTGAACCCTCGCAAGCTCTGCAACGGTCATTTCAGCCTGATAGTGGGTTTGCTGTGCCAAATAATACGCATCGCCAGAACAGTTACATCTACCGGATGAAGGAAGGATTTTCCCCGCCAGAATCTGCGAGAGAACGCTTTTACCCACACCGTTTCGCCCCACAATACCGGTATGGCGTGAGTCGAAAGATTCATTGAGTTGTGAGAACAGCGGTGAACCGTCAGGTAATACAAAAGACACGCTTTCAAGCGTGATGAAAAAATTCGTCATATAACTACTCCATAGATGCCAGCAACTGACCCGATAAACCGGGACAAGTAAATTGGCCGTCAGACAGACGGCAGCATCAATGGCGCATTGGACGAATACCTATAAAGAAGAAATGATGATAGACATTTTAAATAGGGTATGAAAAAAGTAAAGGATCGGATAATAAGCGTGATTAAGGTCAATTCGCGCAAATGGGGAGTGAAGCGATGAAAGTGAGATTGGCAACGCCAAAAGAGGCAGAAGAGTGTTGGAGTATTAGAAACCAGTCTATTCGCCATGGATGTCAGAGTAGCTATAGCGCAGCGGTAATTGCGGCATGGACACCTGAAGCAATGCCTGAAAATTACAGAGTGGTTATCACTAACAACCCATTTTTCGTCATTGATGGACAGAACAGTCGGCCTGTTGCAACAGGCTATCTCGATCTTTCTACGGGAAGTGTTGAGGCTATTTTTACCTCCCCCGATTATATTGGTAAAGGATTTGCCGGTCTTATTCTTGAAATGATCAAAGACGAGGCGCGTAAACGTGGGTTTAAACAATTAACATTGTCATCGACGCCTAATGCGCAGTCTTTCTATCAAAAACATGGCTTTATTCTATTACGAGAAAACCTGTATCCATCATCTCTTGCCCAGGCAGATTTGCGCTGCATGGACATGTCCATCGAGCTATAGCCCACCCAATTTTCTCCCTCTCGACTATCCTGACAGATGAGCGAATGACTCGTTTTTCCTCAGAATCTGTCTTTAACTATTCTGATTTACCACTTCGAGCCAGGAGAAAGTTTTATGAATGCAGAAATTAAGGGGGGTATTGATATCGCGATTAAAGTGCCCTCACATCAATACCAGCAGACGCTTGATTTTTATCGCAATGCTATCGGGCTCAAGGAAATCACAGACAAAGCACCGGCTACCGGGTTTGTATTTGGCCCAAACCGTTTATGGATTGATGAAGCGCCTGGTTTGAGTCAGGCGGAGGTCTGGCTTGAGCTGTTTACACCTGATTTTAAATCAGCTGAAGCGCATATTAAGGAGTGTGGAGTTGTGCGTTGTGATGCTGTAGAGCCCTTGCCTGAGGGGTTTAAAGGGGGTTGGGTTATGAGCCCTTGTAATATTGTACATATGCTTCGCGAACCAGAAGCATGGTGAACAGGGGAGTTATATTTCTGCCCAAATACAGCAAGAAGCCAGGGATGAGTATGTTCGTATTATCTGCAAAAGGCCGCTGTAGGAATTAAAACCTGCAGCGGCTAATAGTTTGTTGATTGTCCGCTATTTATCGATCTTCTTACCTTGTTCATCAACAACCTGCTCACCATCTTCTTTGGTGAATGCGCCGCGTTGCCCATCAGTTAATATTTCCAGAACCATCTCTGAAGGCCGACATAGCAGGGTACCCAATGGTGTGACGACAATTGGTCGGTTAATCAGGATTGGGTGCTGCAACATGAAATCAATCAACTGGCCGTCACTGAAGGTGTCACTTGCCAACCCTAATTGTTCGTAGGGTTCGACATTCTTACGTAATAACGCACGGACCGTGATCCCCATATCGGCAATTAACTTTTGCAGTTCATCCCGGGCTGGCGGTGTTTCCAGATACAGAATAACCGTAGGTTCGGTGCCACTGTTGCGAATTAATTCCAATGTGTTGCGGGACGTTCCGCAAGCGGGATTATGATAAATAGTTACATTGCTCATCGTGATGATCTCTCGCTGAGGCCCATAAAATGGGCCGTACTTTAAACAACAGTTATAAGGCCACTGACAATCGCAGGGCTAAGGCCGCCAGTGTGATGAACAACACTGGAATAGTCATGGCTATGCCTACCCGGAAGTAATACCCCCAGGTAATTGTGATATTTTTCTGCGACAAAACATGCAGCCATAACAATGTCGCCAGGCTGCCAATAGGGGTGATTTTTGGCCCCAGATCGCTACCTATAACGTTGGCGTAAACCATTGCTTCTTTGATAACCCCCGAGGCTACACTGCCATCAATCGACAGGGCCCCGATCAGAACGGTCGGCATATTGTTCATAACTGACGAAAGGAAGGCTGCCAGGAACCCTGTTCCTAATGTCGACACCCACAATCCTTGCTGTGCAAGTTGATTGAGTAGGGCGGAAAGGTAGTGGGTCAGTCCCGCATTTCGCAAACCGTAGACCACCAGGTACATACCCAATGAGAAAATTACAATCTGCCAGGGCGCACCACGCAGTACTTTGCCGGTATTAATTGAATGACCAATCTTTGCGACAGCAAACAGAATCAGTGCGCCAACGGCAGCGACCAGACTCACTGGTACGCCGAGTGGTTCCAGACCAAAAAATCCCACTAATAGCAAGAGTAGGACCAGCCAACCGGCTTTAAAAGTACGGGCATCCCGGATTGCTTCTTTCGGCTCTTTTAGTAGAGAAACATCATAAACGGCAGGGATGTCCTTACGGAAAAACAGGTGCAATATAACCAGCGTTGCTGCAATGGCGACAAGGTTAACCGGCACCATCACGGCTGCGTATTGCGTGAACCCAAGATTAAAGAAATCGGCCGAAACGATATTTACCAGGTTCGAGACAATTAGAGGCAGACTGGCGGCATCAGCGATAAATCCTGCGGCCATGACAAAGGCTAACGTTGCCCCCCGGCTGAAACCCAGCGCCAGCAGCATCGCAATGACAATCGGAGTCAGGATAAGTGCGGCACCATCATTGGCAAACAGTGCCGCCACCATTGCACCCAGCAAAACAATCCAGGTAAAAAGTAGTTGGCCCCGGCCATTGCCCCTGCGTGCAACATGCAATGCGGCCCATTCAAAGAAACCTGATTCATCCAGCAGTAGGCTGATAATTATCACCGCGATAAAGGTGGCAGTCGCATTCCAGACTATTTGCCACACTATCGGGATATCCCCAGGGTGAACGACGCCTGTTAGTAATGCCAGGCCAGCACCTAGTATGGCGCTCCAGCCAATCCCAAGACCTCTGGGCTGCCAGATGACCAAAACGAGAGTGAGCAAAAAAATCGCACTAGCCACTAACATTACAAACCCCATTCATATTTGATTAAGTGAATATGTTTCTTCGTTATCAACATGAGGATAATGAAGCCGCACTGAGTTTTTTCTGGATGTTATCTCGCTCACTATTCCATGCGGATTCAATAATGGTCGCAGCCCAGGCTGGCATGTGTGGTGACAGACGATAATGTACCCATTTTCCTTCCCGGCGATCGGTGACCAGCTCCGCTTCGCGTAACAGAGCCATGTGGCGGGATATTTTGGGTTGGGATTCTGCTGTTACTGCACAGATATCGCAGACACACAGCTCACCGGACTCTCGGAGTAGCATCACAATGGTCGAACGGGTTTCATCGGCAAGCAGTTTAAAAAGTTGAACAGGCTGTAGCATGTTGAACCTCGCTATGAATTTATGATACATATGTTAAATCATATATGTTTTCTTTTAAAGCTTAGTTTTTAAGATGGGGAAATTTCATGACGCATTTATCAGCAATCGAACAGGAATATTTTGATGATGAGATTGCCAGCAAACTGCAAGACGATACCCAAACGATGCCGCGCATTTTAATCCTCTACGGTTCAGTTCGGCAGCGGTCGTACAGCCGGTTTGCAGCCGAAGAAGCAGGGCGTTTACTTAGCGAAATGGGGGCTGAGGTGAAAATCTTTAATCCTTCCGGCCTGCCTTTACCTGATGATGCGCCGGAAACCCATCAGAAAGTGCGCGAATTGCGGGAACTGGTCAGGTGGTGTGATGGAATGGTGTGGAGTTCTCCGGAAAGACACGGAGCTATGAGTTCAGTGATGAAGGCCCAAATTGACTGGATACCACTGAGCGAAGGTGCTGTTCGTCCATCACAAGGGAAAACGCTGGCCGTAATGCAGGTTAGCGGCGGTTCGCAGTCATTCAATACGGTAAATCAGATGCGAATACTTGGCCGTTGGATGCGAATGTTCACCATTCCAAATCAGTCATCGGTACCGAAGGCGTGGCAAGAATTTGATGATGAAGGACGTATGAAACCCTCAGCCTGGTATGACCGGATTGTGGATGTAGCAGAAGAACTATTCAAAATAACGTTAATCCTGAAAGGCCATACTGAGTATCTGGCCGACCGCTATAGCGAAAGGAAGGAAAGCCATCAGTCGCTGTCCGCTCGGGTTAATCAGGAAAAAATATGAGCACCTTCAAATACCGAAACCTCTCTGCAAGCAATTAAAACCTTAAAGGAAAATTGATGATTACCGGAATAAATATCGTGAAAAGGATCCGTAGTCTCCTTGAGACTGCAGATCCACTAATCTGAAGATAAAGGCCCTGTATATCGGCCAGCCATTTATATTTACGGCTTATCCAAAATACGTATAGTCGGATATGACTTAGCTATGGACAAACAGACTCATAATACCTATCAGCAGTGAGCTGTAAAAAATGATTCCATATAAATTACTCGGAATATCAATCCATTTGCGAATAATCCCAAGGGCCACAACGGTTAATGCCGCTGGATAAATGGCGCAAAGTACTGGCACAGCAAAAGCAGTCAGCGAATTTAGGCCAAGCACGGAAATACCGGCGGAAGCAATCAGCGAAATGACGACCAGCAAACCATAAGACACACCAGTATTTTGGCTGAAATATTGGGCAGTACCGGTTACCAGGCCGATTGCCGTCACCAGACAGGCGAGGGTAATTATCGCCGACAGCAGTATGCGACCATAAACACCAAATAAGGTTTCCACAAAAGTACTGATGATCTGCAGCCCGTTTGTGGCATGTAATGCAGGGCTGTGGGCCCCCATTGAAAGGTAACAGACATAAATCAGTATCAACCCCACAGCGGCGATAATGGCGGCGATTGCGGAGTATTTAAAAATTCCTGCTTTATAGGCAATGCCGCGTTGTTGCAAGGTGTGTGTAATAATCGCGCCAAAGCACAGGGCACTAATAACGTCTAAGGTCTGATAGCCATTTATAAAACCTGTGTTAAAGGCATGCTCCTGATAAGCATTTTCTGCAAAAGTAATGGCGCCAATTGGATGAATCCATGCGCAAATCCCAATGAAAATTAATGCACTTATCTTCACAGGCGAAAGAACAAATCCGACTATCTCCAATAGTTTTCCGGGTTTAGCCAGTGCTGCGCCGGCAAGGCCAAAAAATGCCACTGAAAATAGAATTTTCTGACCCCATGACTCTTTTGCGCCGTGAGCAATAAGTTCATAGCTGATTGTTGCCGTCCTTGGAGTACCAAATAGAACGCCAAGAGTCAGAAAGCAGACACTAATAAAAATGAAACTTACGCGTTTACCTAATGGTTGAGTTAATTCATTAATATCACCGCTATTGATGGCCAGCGATATGATGGCGAGAGCAGGGAATAATACTGCCGTGATGATAAAACCAAATCCTGCCGTAAAGGTGTTGCTCCCGGCTTGCATACCAACCAGTGGCGGGAAAATAATATTCCCAGCCCCAAGAAATAGAGCGAGAGTCATCCCCCCAAGCGCCAGCGTTTTCGGGAGTGATAGTGTTATTTTTTGTGTCATGTTGTTAATACCAATATTAAATTATGCTTAAATCATTATTTTGAGTATTAAATAAATTCTATTGTTCATTTGGTAAAATTAAATTTTTAAATTAACCGTTATTTTTTGTCTTATTCTGTTGTCTGATTAAAAATCAATCCTTTCAGGAGTTTTTTTAGAATTATTAACTGAACGTGTTTATGACACGCAGCATGAGAACCCGGGTGTTTGCTTTTTTAATCACTACAATCTGTTAACAACAGGATTTGAGGTGATTTTACAGATGCGAAATGGTGGCCTGGATGCTGAAATATCATCAGGCCAATCATCCACGCTTCATTGAAAAGTCACCGTAACCGTCGCGGTAGCGGAAAAATTCCCCGTCTTCGGTTTTGCACTTAGCCACAGTACCCCCGCAGTGTAAGCCTTATTGATCGTATTGCCCGCGGTAACAGTAACCACCTGTGGTGCATTCATCTCAATTCTTGGCTCCAGGGTGACATTGTTTGAGAGGATAATGCCAAACCCGCTGTCCGACGCGGGCAAAATAATAGTTTTGTCCTGTAGCTGATTTGTCGTGCTGAAAGTCGCGAGTAAGTTTTCAGTTGTACAGGTTACTCCCGTTCCCTTGATTTGCAGTCCATAGGCAATATTAAAGCCTAACTTTTTCTCAACTCGTCCGGGGGATGCGTTAAAAGAGGTCATGGAACCAAAATCGATTTTGTCAGGTGTTATGGCGATGGTGGGAACACACGCCATCAGGTTTATCTTACTTAGCCCGGTAATAAATAAATTGAAATTGGTATCACCGCCGCGTAGTCCTCCTTCACCATCAACCTGGAACAAAGATAGATTCAGGTTATCTTTAATTACCCCACCCGCTGGCACTGCTTTGCCGGTCGCTTTTATATATACCTGATAATCAAGGTTGAAGGTCTGGGGTGTTGCAGGGGAAACACATTTGCCAGCAACCCTGTTACAAATCGTCGCCGGCCCAAGTTCGACTTTCTTGCCATTCTCCAGCGGATAATCAATCCCGTTGTAGGTCACGCCGATTGAAATAAATGAAGGAATAGTGCCAGCCTGTTTTTTCGGATCAAGCCAGAAATAGGCCATTTCACCTTGCGGGTGGCTATCCGTATCCCTACAGGTAAAGGTGGCATTGATGACCGAAGACACCCAAATTTTTTGGTTCGCCTTAATCTCAGAACTGGATGCCTTAATCACCTGGCCAATATTCACCGTTTCGCTGACCGCTGAATTTGACGCTTCACAGGTCAAAGCATAAACCGTTTGCGGCATGATCATCATGATTAGCAGGGCCGTCAGACAGCGACCCAGGTGTAGGTATCCTTTCATCATTTCCTCGATTACTGGCGACAAGGTAGGGTGAGTTCGCGATAGCCGCTAACCGCCAGGCTTGCGTCTTCGTTCAGTTCAGGAAGGGTTAACTGACATTGTTCTTCAGGGGCATCACCCCATTTAACCTGCAATTTGTCTCCACCCGAAACGCCAGAAATAAAGATGTCGCCATCGGGTCCGGTCAAGCCGCTGTTTCGGCCATCAGCCGCGAAAACGGTAGCACCGAGCGGAGGCACGCTGTTATCCGCAAGTTTGCTGTGAATAAGCACGCTTTCACCTTTGTAGGTCTCGAATGTTATGCGGGTAATTGCGCCACGGGTTGGAACGGTATCGGCTACCGCGGCCGGTACATCAATGCGAGAACCGAAATCTTCGGTGTTTAATGCCACGGTATTAACCCGCCAGGGAATGGTGTGGGGCAAAACGGCGTAGCCAAAGCGGTCGATAGCAACACCTGGCTGATTTTCAATACTGACACCAGCGGCATTTTTGGCCTCTATCAGCGAGAATGTTTCCCCGAGTGGCTGTGACAACGTCACACCTCCCTGGTGAGCGATCAGGCCGCCAGAGAGGTTAAGGCTGGTCTGCTGACTGGAATTATTGTAACTGTATCCAGCGTAAGCATTAGCGAATTGCCCTTGATAACCGACACTGGCACTGTTAGTTGATTTGGAACTCCGATCGTAGGTCGTCTCTACTGCATAGCTCATGCGTCCATCGTCAAGCAACGTGCCGTTGACCCCGGCAGTCGCGGATGCGCCAGAGGATTGGCTGTTATTAACGCTAAAGTATGCCGTCATATTGTTTTGGTTTTTAAAGTAGAACGGAATGGATATGCGAAAATTGACGCTATCATCGTGAGTGGAATAATGATTACGGCTGTTTTGATAATAAATACTATAACTGGCCCGACCAATGTTGGAGCTAATTCCACCCTGAACAGACATATCATGGTCGGTGTTTTGCCAGTAATTTTGCTGACTAAAATTTAGATAAAAGGACGTTTGTTCACCAAGATGCTGACTTGCTGAGAAATCAAAACGTTCTTTTTTAGTGTTAAAACTCGGGGTGTAAAACGTTTCGGGTTTCCTGACCACCCATTCAGGATCATTGGGATCTTGTTCCTCCCAGTAATAATTTTTGTATGACCCATTGTCCCAGCGTTGATGCTCAGCAATTGCTTCTGAAAAGTCGTAATAACCTGAGGTTGAATAGCGATAACCAGCGATTTGAAAATCGGTCCCTGAACCGCGAAATGATTTCGCATATAAAAAGCGCACGCTACTACCTTGCTTCCGCTCACCGCTGGCAAGCGCGGTATCAGCCCAGGTTAAATCCGCCGAAAATGCACCTATGGCACCAAGATTTGTCCCAACCCCCAGGGCGCTCGCCGTGTAGTTTTCCGCATTCAGCACACCGCCATACAAGGTAAAGGTGTCGTTCAGACCATGGGATACCGTGCTCTGAATAAAAGCCGGAGCATAAGCGTTGTTAGCGTTATAGTATTTCCCGGCAGCTAATTGATAGTTCCATAAACCGCGACGAACCAGGTTTGGTAAGGCCGTGTAAGCCACGGTGAAGGTGCTTTTAGTGCCGTCGGCTTCAATAATCGTGACATAAAAATCACCGCTTCGGTTAACCGAATAAATATCATTTATCTCAAAAGGGCCGGGAGAGACATTAGTCGAATAAATAAGATAGGTATTTTGCCGTACTTCAACACGCGCATTACTGTTGGCAATGCCGCGAATAGTAGGGGCATAGCCGTTCTGGCTATCGGGTAACATACTGTTATCACTGTTTAATTGCACACCGCGAAATGGCACGCTATTGAATATCTCCCCAGGGGTGCTAGCCTGCCCGATAAGCAAATGGCTCTGCCACGGTACAATATTAGTTTCTACCCAACTTGAGACGTTTTTCCAGCGCGCAGTACCGTTGCTCGATTTGTTCCAGTAGGAATTATTGCGAAAACGCCAGGCGCCAACATTGATCCCGCTATTAAGTGAAAGGTACTGATATGTCTGATCGCTAATATCGCTTCTGTTATTGTCAGCGGTGAAGTTGTAATTAACAAACGCCGCATTAATACCGTCATCGTAACGGGCAGGGGAGATATAACCCTGGGGAACGGGATGGGTGTATATCTGCGGAATAGTAATATCAAGACGATGGCGAAATATATCCAGAGCTTCCTGTGCACCAGAGACGTTTTTTCTGAGTGAATAGCAGGGAAGGCTACTCTCCGGTAGTTTTATGCCATATTGTTGATATTGCTTTGCCGTTAAGCATGGCTGTAATTTATCATCATCCGGTGAACGAGAAAATTCTACATTCTGGCTATCAACCTGCACATCATTGACATAAATCGCGACCGGGTAAACACCGGGCAACACTTCATCATCATGGCTGATAAAATCAGCCAGGGATTTGGCGTCGATGCCATGAAGAAAAAGTGTGTTGTATTTTTCCGCGGCCATGGTGTCGCAGGATGCAGAAATGAACAGCGCGCAAAAATAATAACCAGCATGGGCAGCTTTCATCATTCCTCTCCCTGGAAATCACAGTTAATTATTTAGTTGCTGGCTGGATAGCCACAACGGCACCGTAATCATTGATGTAATTCATTTTGACCACGCGTGTTTTCCCGGCAACAGGAACGACTAGCGTACTAAATGGTGAAACCATCGGAATGTTAACCGGAGATACTTTCCCATTTTTATCAGCTACTGCGACAGAGATGAGCGTAATATGTAACGGACCATCATTTTTGATGAGCAGTTGATTGTCTTTTATTTGCCAGGACATTTTTTTCACCACATCAACAAGTGTATTTTTTACTTGTGGTGGGCGATAGAAAAGTTTCAGCCTGGTTCTAATTGCCAGCTGGAGAACATTTTCCTGCTTCGACTTTGGCGGCACTTCCTGTACATTCAGCCAAAATATACTTTCTCGGTCGACTGGCAGTCCGTTACCCGAGTATATAAAACGTAATATTGCTGACTGCTCGGGTTTAAGTTTAACCAGCGGAGGGGTAACTACAAGCGGTGGCTTTTCGCCGCCTTTGTCAGTGCCTTTATCTAACCAGGACTGCACAATATAGTTCTCGGTTGAAATGTTATTTATTTTAACCGATGCCGAATTTGAGTTGCCGGAATAAATAATACGCGAACTTTCAATTTGTATAGCACTTTGGGCCTGCGCCATACACAGAAGAAGCGACATAAATAAATATCTTTTCATAGTGATTCCATTTTTAATTTACGCCATCCATGGCTTGTAAATATTAATGCTGGACGATGGTGAAATGGGCGGTGGCGTTCGCAACACCGGGTTCAACTGTATCAGCAATTGCTTGATAGTTCGCTTTTAAAAGAAACGCGCCAGCTCCACCCTGGTTAGCAATGGTAATTGAAGCATCGGTGCTCTCAAATTTCTTGGAAATGGTTACTGCCTTATTGTTGGTGTCGGTTATTTTAATACCTACACCAGTGGTATCGCTGCCGGCATCGTCCAGAGCCAGAATGTTGTCTTCTCCATCAACGGTTGCACCATCAATGATTAAGTAATAAGTTCCTGCATCACAATTCGTCAGTGAGATTCTGAAACCAACCTGTGGCCCAGACTTATTCCCCCCTTCGAAGACAGATTTTGGAATTGACCCCATAGGTACGGTTATTGTCGAGCTTTCACCAGAAGAAATAGTACAGGATGAATTGGTGATATTCCCCTGGAAAGTTAGTTTTCCATCCGCGGCATTGGCATAGTGCGCTGTTGCAGTGAATACGGCCATGGCCATACAAAGTGTTTTAATTTTCATAGACAGCTCCATCTGTTTTGATTTTGCCCAAAATAGTTTATGAGCAATAAATAAGAGTTTGCGGGTTTAGCATAAAGCATTATGAATACATAACGCGCTTCAGCATAAATATGCTGGCCATAAAATGATGTAATGTCAGTTCCTTGACGATTAATAACCTCCTCACTTAACAAAACCCAACGGTGTTTTCCTCGCTGGTTTGCGTAATCTGTGTCGCTTTCTGAAATGCGTTGTAAAATTCTGTTAAATTGTGCGCATTGAATTTTCTGTATATACTACGCCGGTGTTGACTAACGACCTTGTCACTAATATCAATAAACCGTGATATCTCTTTGTTATTTTTCCCGGAAATGATATATGGCAATATCATGTCTTCTTTTTTTGTAAGATTTATTTTCTTCTCAATTTCAGACCATACCATGTTTTTAATGATGATTTTTGAGTGTTTTTCCGCGTTGATATATTCAAGATATAACTTTAGTTTTTTTACATCAGCTACCACATCAATAACAAGATCAGATACGGTGTTAATAAGAATATTTTCAGCAGTGTTTAAGAAGCGTTCTTGTCTGGCGATTAATATAACATCGCAATCAGTATTCTTATACTTAACCTCTATCAACTTCACCAGCGATTGAAAATCAGGAAGGCTATAATCAACAATGATTGCTTTCGCCGCACTTAAAACACACTCTTCAATATGGCTGATGTTCGACGAATAGACAACTCTTGAAAAATTATCAGCCCTTTTCAAGGCTTGCTCAGAAAGAACACTTATTCCGTCATAAAAGAACCTATTCGACGACACGACTATAATCATAACAGAGAACCTTAATAGTACTCCCTTGACTTAATAGTTACTCGATATGAGTTAACTAGCAACCAAGAAATTCTGCGCAATACCAGAACATTCTGAATTTACGGGTTGAGAAGTAAATATAATAATTTCCTCAATATAAAAAGCCATGTAAAACATACCATTAATTGGTGAGTTAAGATTGATCCATAATCTACGGATTATTCCTGAGAACAGCCAAAAATGATTGATAGCTAAACACAGCAAAATAGTTCTGGTTAAATAAACCCCGGAAGTAATAAAATTGTTATCAGATGGCTGAATATTCGCTTGTTATAAGAGGAAATGATTACGCTAATATCAAGTGCTGATGGCGTTAATCATAATGAGACTGGTCCTTTAATTTTTGTGTATTTGTGCTTTAAAAGTATAATCATGGCCCAGAGGAAAGGTTGAACGGTGTTAATAGCTGCTATTTTAAGGACTTATACCATGGCCTATTTGTGTTGCCTTGATTGTCCGAGTCTGGTCCCATATGTATAATATGGGGACTATCTGTGACTACGCTACAGTGACAACCGATGAAAATCTTCGCCTATTTACCCATAAATGAAGAATATGAACAGGCAAAAAGTGCGTTGATCGCTGCCAGCGAGACGCTCGATTTCCGGATTGACCATATATTCGAAGAAAACGACAAAGAATATACCCGTCTCCGCCAGTTGCTGACGCAGGCCAACCCCGGCGATGTTCTTCTGATCACTAAATTCGTTTTTTTAGCCCGCCTTCCAAAGCAACAGTGGGTTACGCTGAGAAACAGTACCGATGCCGGTTTGAATGTCGTCGCCCTGAATGTAAAGGCAACGCTTCGTGGGCTGCATATTGCAAGCCCGGCGGAACGACTGGCGAGCAAAGCATCAACAGATACACTGATGGAATTAGCGGATAATGTTATTTCCTATCTTCAGAAAGACCCCGCATTTGCGAAAAGAAGAACCATCACGGGAAGTGCCGCCGGGAGGCCGGTCAATGAAGGGCTTCATCACCGCATTTCCCTGATGTTACTTGCTGGCGCGAGTTACAGCGAGATCCAAAAAACGCTAAATTGTGGAAGGTCAACTATCTCCCGGGTGAAGCAGACAATAGTCAATGTGAATGATATCTAAGGGCAGGGAAGCTGCCCCGAAATTGACAACAGCCAGAGTGCTGGGCGGCGGCTTTACTTGATGTAAGAGTCTAAAACTTTCAGCACTACGTCTAAGTCGTTCTCACGTTTTGCCTCACTATCTTCGCGAACAATGTGATCGATCAGATGCCCGCATCAACCCATTGGCTTCACGATTGGTGACGGTCGGTGCGGCTGCAGCATATAGCGTACGCCAGGCAACCATGCGCTGGAGCAGATTCGATACACTGACGCGTCGGCGCTATATTTCTCCAGTATGCTAATTGCGCTGGTTGGGATTTATATGGGGTATCACGGTTTGATCGCGCCCTGCAATAACCGATGCAAAAGGTAATATGGCCTGAGCAAACACATGTTCAGGTCAATTATTTTCTGCCCCTCAGCCCAATTCATCACGCCAATAAACCTATTCTGATACTTAAATATTCGCAGGAAAAACAGGTAATACATTTTTGTCGGCCAGTTTTCTGAGGAAATGTATTAAATCACGGTCGGTACGCAGCTTAAATTTCTTCATGATAAGACATTTATGTGTTGATACCGTTTTCTCAGCGATCGTTAATTTTTTGGCAATTTCAGACTGGAGCATCCCCTGATAAATAAATGACATGATCATTCCCTGACGTAGGGTGAAATCTTTTCTGTGGCAACTCATGCAAAAATCCTTACACCACGGTATTTTTTGCTGTGGGGCTTTTTGCCATGCGGAGAGTATTTTATTTTTAATCTCATCAAGTGATTCACGGCGGTGGATAATAATCATATCGGAAAAACAGAGCGGCAAGATGGAATTGATCTCCAGAGACTCATCCACCAGTCCAATCACAATACCTTTTTGCCTGGCTCGTAGTTCAGGAATACACATAAAATGCTCCCCTGGTGATAATGTAAGCACTGTCACATCCGCCTGGTAAAAAGAGAGAGGATCGTAATCAGTTAAAAAGAAGATATTCTCAGAAATATACCCGTAGAAGGTATCGATAAAGAAATGCTGTAATCCATGACGATAGAATTCGTACGGGTCTGTTATTAATATATTCATTTATCCCTGAGCCACAGCAGATATATTGACACTTAGGATTATTGAAAAGTAAACGTCACTTGCGACAAACTCACTACCGTACCAGGCATCACGTCTGACGACGAAGCAATCGCACGGGCGCCCATATGGAAAGTTGCGGTATGGTCGACTGCTACGCTTTTGGTTAACGTTGTTCCTGGCCCTAAAAACCTGCCGTTTCCGCCAGACTGGCTCTCTTTTAGCTGCACGTTTATATTCTGCGCCGTCCCCGTATTGTTGTAATCGGTGCTACCGCCCGGCGCCAGTTCGCCGGAAAAAGCCGCCGTGACCGAGGTGGTTGAAAGCGGGCAATCTTTCAGTATCAAATCGAAAATCTTGTAGGGGCTTGTATTACCGGCCTGGTTCATCGTACTGATCGGAATACTTCCCAAGTCGACGTTAAGGTTGGAATTTGCCGCATCAATGGTACAAGCTGATGCAATAATTTTACCGGTAATATTGATATTCACCGGGTCGGCCTGTGAAATATTCGTCAGCGTCATCAAACAATTCGCAGAAAATAATGTCATGATGATCCATCTGGTTCTGTTCATTGATATCTCCTGTTCTTTTATTACTGGTGTGATACTCAGCGGTTATTGATAAGTGATATTTAACGTTGCCGTGGAGTTGGCGCTACCGGCGGTTACTTTGTCTCTGGTCTGGAAATAGCGTGCCGTAAAGGCATCAGCAGGAAACTCCTGGCCACCTGTTGACGTTTTCAGCACAATATTATTATTAATTTTCAGCGGTGTATTACCATAAAGCAGTTGAATTCCTACGCCCCTGGCGACGCCTGCTGTTCCTGCGCCAGATAAAGCCAGAATACTGGTGTCAGATGTTTCGGCACTTTTGCTGCCGCTTAATGAAACGTTAATTCGCGCCCCGGCATCACAGTCAAGATCAACCGTAAATGAGGTTTCGCCAGGGGTTGCACCTGGGCCAGTAAAATCAATACCTAAGACATCGGGTAGTGCGACGTTAATATTCTGATTGCGTAGGGAGCAGGCCACCTGAATAACCTGCCCGCCGACAATACTCCCCCTGACAACTTCCAGTTCGCCATAGGTTTTCTGAAAATATAAGCCTGGTTCAATATTTCCGGAGCTAATTGGGCCCGTCTTATACAATTCAATCTTGACGCCACTGCCGAGTCCTAATGCGGAAACTGTTCCACCGGAAGAGCTATTTATCCCGGTGCGAGGAGGATTATCGAAAGTACCGCTGGTCTGATAATAGGCCTTGATTCCCACTCCCGGAATACCGGTGTCATAAATATGCGAAAAGCCGCTGACAGCATCCCGGAACATGGTTGCAGAGATGAGTTCACCGCTGCCACAGGTTAGCCACTCGCCTGAGAAAGTCGCAGGCAAAACCGTGCTGTAAATTATTGAGCCGACCGGGGTGTCGCGCTGTGCATATACGGTTCCGATGTTGATATTGTCCCAGATCATAGGGGCTGTCCCGCGGTAAAAACTACAGGTGGCGCAGGCGGAAAATGCGCTGAGCATTAAAAATAGCCCCGGGAAAATCATCCCTAATAAGCGTAATGTGCTCATTGGCACCTCCCGTTAATAACCAGTATCTCTTCGTGTTTTTCCGGCAGGCTGAAACGGGCGATGCATTGCTCGTGTGCATCTTTACCCCATTTCGCGTGTAATTGCCCGTTCTGCCCGAGCCCGGTCAGGTACACCTGGCCATTCTCCCCAACAATAAAGCTCTGTTTATTCACCTGACCGGCTTGCGTGACGATGGCGCCAAACGGCACCGGCTGTTGGTTGGCCTGTAGCAGCGTCATCAACAGTCGATTTCCCACGCTTGTCTGAAAGTCAGCTTTTACCACCGCGCCACGGGTGGGAATTACCGTTTGGCTGGTTAATGCCACTTCGGTGTTGTCATCGAAGGTTTCTGTATCCAGTTGAATCTGATTTTTACGGTAGGGATTAACGAACGGGATAAGCGCATATCCACGCCAGTCGGTTTTCACCCCGGTCTGATTGCTGACCCCGATGCCCGATGCCCCCGGTGCCTGCACCAACGTAACGGTCTCCCCCATTGGCTGCCCGAATGTAGCCCCTCCGGCATGCATGACCATTCCCCCCTGAACGCCATAGTTCAGACGCCTGCTGCGCGCATCATAGGCGTAGCCTGCGTTCACTTCCCCGTCTGTCGCCCGATAATCGGCCAACAGAGCACCGCTATTACCGGTTCCCTGGCTGCCATAGCCCTGTTGCAGACCCCAGCTCAAGCGGTTATCGGCAAGTGCAGTACCGTTAAGTGACAGGGTATTGCTGGTTCCACTTTTCTGGCTGTGATTCAAGTTCCAGGAAGCCCAGCTGTTCACCGTCCAACGGCTCAGCGGGATACTGACGTTGAGCGAAAGGATTCGGTCGCGGCCGTATACCTTGTCGCCGTGCCCGTCAGTGGCCGTGGTGTTTTCGTTGAGGTTATAGTTCAGGCCATAACTGATGCCATTCCAACTGTTGTTGTATCCGATGCCCGTCGAACGCATGGTGCGATTGCTTTTCCAGTAATCTTCGCTGATCAGGCTTAGCGACAGCGAGCCTGCGCCTTCCCACAGGTTCTGACTCATCGTGAGTTCCGTGCGGTTACGCTTACGCTCGTTATACGGTTGGATCTGCCTGTCACGCCAGGTTTCCAGAACTTCCTGCATGCTGTAGTAACCGTCCGTTGAATAGCGATAACCGGCAATGGCGAAGTTCGTGCCGGTCAGTACAATGTTTTTGCTGTAACGAACGCGCCATGACTGGCCTGTTTCTTGTGGTTGCTCCTGCATGCGCGACCACGCCTGAGTCACGTCCAGGGAGAGTGCTCCAATGTCGCCAAGATTTTTGCCTATTCCAAGCGCCAGCGAATGATATTTGCTGGCGAACTGGCCACCACCGTAGGCGGTAAAACCGTGCGGTAAACCGTATATCAACGTCCCCTGGCCAAACGGCGTGTGGTCGACGCTGCTGTCATAAGCGCGATACTGGCCGCTGGTCAGCGAATATTTGAGGCGGCTTTCACGCTGTAATACCGGCAGAGAAGCAAAGGGGACCACGAGAAGCTGTTCGCTACCGTCAGCCTCTTTAATCGTCACGTAGAGATCGCCACTGCCACCGGTAGCATACATATCGTTGATTTCAAAGGATCCGGGCGCCACATAGCTCTGGTAAATCACGTAACCGTTCTGACGGATAATCACCTGCGCATGAGTACGGGCAATTCCCCTGACCACGGGCGCATAGCCTTTCAGGCTATCGGGAATCATGTCGTCGTCCGATGCCAGCTGCACGCCCCGAAAAGGGACGCTGTCAAACACATCTGCCGGCGAAGTGCTGTCTCCGAGCATTAACTGACTGCGCAGAGGGCGAATGTCGCGGTTCAGATAGGTGTATACCATATCCCACTGAGGCTGGCCGTGAGAGTCCCGCAGGAATGTAGTGTAATTGCGCAACCGCCAGGGCCCGACGTTGATGCCTGGCCGTAAGTTGGCGTACTGACTACTACTGTCGTTGCCGCCACCATGACGGGAAACCGTGCTGGCGCCGCTCAGATTATAGTTAAGTAACAGAGCGGGGATCCCGTCATCCCATTGTGTTTCAGGTACATAGCCACGCGGGTTTTGCGCAATGGCCGACTGCGGGATACTCAGCAGGAGTTGCTGGGCGCTGAAGTGGAATTCGGCGCTGGCATGCGGGATTGCCGAAAGGTTAGCGCAAGGCGCCCCGTGTTGTTCTAATTCAGGAAAGAGCGTGGTTTTTATTCCCATCGAGTTTAATTGACTAACGCTCAGGCAGGGCTGAAGGTGAGCTTTCCCCTGCGGCGTGGTCTGCGTTTTGAATTCAATATCCTGCGTTTCCTGCTGCTGGTTATTGATATAAATATCTACCCGATAAACGCCAGGCGCCTGACCATTTCCCTCTTCAAATATCGTTAAATCTGTATTTCCCTGCTGCGGATTATCAATCTCGAGCATCAACGGATTAAAATATTCCCGCGCATGTACCGAGAAGGAAATACAGTTGAAAAAGAATATTGATGCGGAAACAAGCGAGAATAGTCCGCAGATGCTTAGCGGTGTATATTCATCGTGCTCTGTCTGGTTATTCATTTAGTTACTTCCCTTATGTAAAGGGGAAATTAATAATGCCTTGTTGCCTGGCTACCAGGTTATTACTGCAATGTGGCGTGATGGAGATTGCCCACACCGCCGTAATCGTTAATGATTTTCCAGGCCACGCCGCTGCCACCGCCTGCAGGTAACGCAAAGCTGGCATTACTCATCGGTGCCACGTAAGTAGCCTCCGACAGTGTGTTGTTACCGACGGTGACGCTCTGAAAGTTCATATAAAATAGCGTGGGATTACTGACTTGTAGACGGTTCCCGATGCGCTGCCAGGTTAGTTTTTCGGTGAGTTCTTCCGGCACGCCTTTTAAGCTCTGGGGGCGATATATTAGTTTGATGCGCGTTTTCACCGCGATCTGTAGCGTGTTCTTGCTCTGATCTTTCTCAGCAGACGGGATGGACTTAATACTCATCCAATACAGCGTTTCCCTGTCCTGCGGCAGGTTGCCGCCTACCCGGACGACGCGCAGCACATTTTCTTGTCCACCATCGAGGCGAAACAGCGGCGGCGTTATTACAAAGGGGGCTTTTTCTGCGCCATCCGTAGCAGGCTCTACCCAACTCTGAATAAGATACGGTTGTCGGTCTGGATTACTGACCTTCAGCGAAGATTCTTTCTTGCTGCCGTTGTAAATAAGGCGGGTACCGCCAACAATCATGCCCGCCTGGGCTAACCCAGCGCTTATTAATAACGCTGCCAACAGTGTGGAAGGAATCAATTTCATATTCAATATTCACAAAAGAGAAGGGGAGAGCCGGCTATTTATCAACGGCTCGAATAACCATTCCGGTATTCTGACCAAAATCAGTTATAGATAACGGTAAAGCTTGCCATTGAATTTGCCAGACCTGCCGTCACCGAAGCCGCCGTCGCAATATAACGTGCGACAAAATCCAGATTGTTCATCACCCCGGTGCCCGTATTCAGGTTGTAGCGTTTTGATGCTGTATATAACGGCACAACGGTATTGCTATCGTCGGATAACTGAATACCGACCCCTGAGGCCACACCGGGCTCTTGGGTCAGCGCCAGAACGCTGTTATTCCCGGAGATGGAACTGCCATCAAACTTAACGGCGGCAGCGGTGGCGCTAACCGGGCAGTCGGCAAGCTGGAGCGTGAATTTGGTTGCTGCAGCCGTTGAACCTGCGCCAGAAAATGCGCTCCTGTTGACCTGGCCCAATGTCACTTGCAGAGGATTGCTGGGGGTATTAATGACCTGACAGGCAGAGTCAATAATTTCACCCGAAAAATTCACCTGCCCATCGGCGGCCATCGCAGAAATACTAAATACGGACGAAAACATCATTGCTATAGGCAATAGTTTATTATTCATGATTCATCTCCTTGAGTATATTAATTGGTGTTTTTAACTAAGATATTGCATGTTGCGCGGCAATATCTTCTATATCCATAAACATTCACCTCTCTTCGCATTAATAGTAATAGAGGAAATGCCGGTCAATATAAATAATAAGGTGATAATCAGCGCACTTTATGACTATTGAGTGTTTTTATCTTTCTTTTTATTTCTATGGGTATTCTCAGTGATGAGCAAAAATACATCAAGATTTTTTTGAGTGTAATTTTACACCGGAATTTTAAGCGGCTAGGTTATTAACGTGGCTTTGTCGGATGCTCGGGGTTTTAATAAAAACCAATCCATTTATTAACAAATGAAAAACATAAAGTTTATGCCATAGGATAAGTCAGTACTTTAACGGGAGGTGGTAAATCTCCATCAGAATGCCGTTTTCGATTCTGATATACCCTCCTTTTTTCAGCTGCGCCAGTATCTTCATAATACTACTGCGGGAAAGCGATGTTTTTTGCTGAACATAATGGGCAGCAGAAACATTATTTTTGTATTCAGGAGGTTCGCTCATTAGTTCAAGTAACTGAATGCGGGTGATTTCGTATGCGCTGGAAACGTTGAAATAGGTATTTATGGTATAGAGTCGGCTGGTGACCCGGGAAACATGACTGGCCAGTAACTTCCAGAGATTGTTATCAGCAATAAGTTGCCGAACCTGTACGGTGCTGATAGTTGCTATCTCGGATGTACTATGTGTCTGAATAAATAGCCCCGCCTCAACAGGAAGTATTGCGCTAATACCAATGATCCCAGGGACAAGGAGCGTGCCGAGCAGCAGTTCGTCATTCCGGTGATAAACTTTACAGATGCCACTGCGCACCAGATAACAGTACGAATGGCCATTGATATAAAGGTAAAAGCGGGTATCGGGAGGCGCCGTTATGAAGGTCACAAAGGGCGTGAGCTTTTCTACAAGCTCAACGGTCGCGGAAATATCCTTGCTATGATCGTGATGTATGTTGATCATAAATGCCTCGCCCCATAATAAATGGCTGTTTAAAATATAGCATAAGATAGCACTGCTACGTAGTTTACCAATTTCTTTCTTAATCAATAGTTTGGCTGGGTATCAGCGCGATGCTTTTAATGTAAATATTCCATCAGTAACATCTAATGCGAGCTGTTAATTTATATACATTTACTTATTGATGGAAATGTCTCTGAGGATGCTGAAGAGAACAGTGGAAGGGCACAGATCATTGATACAACGCGCACAAGTCTTTTTTGGGGTGTAATTTTACACCGTCAGAAAACTTTTAAATTTTATTAATAATTATCATAATCCACTCATCTGGAAAAATGACAGGATTGCGGTTGTTCGTAAACCGCATGACGATTTATGAAAAAAACCTCTATTTTAATTGGTTGCAATATGATGCATAAAAAACCACTGGCTGACATTAATTTGCTTATCAACAGCCTTGCGCCGAATGCAAATAAAATAGTGACTGCTGATAAGCAGTCATTGAATTATAAAACAGGAGGGCAGCACAATTGTTTTTTATTGCATGGCGGCAATGTTACCCTCTATCGTTATGCTGACGGTATGATATTAAATTCAGAAGCGGCACCTTACGTTTTTGGTTTAAGTACGCAATTGGTGGAAAATGACTATCTTTATATCCGGGCGCAGGCCGCATCTGAAATCAGCATCCTCACCATTGAAGAGGCTAACCGGATTATCGACAGGGACAACTTGTGGAAAAACCTTTCTACGCTGTTAATTTATACAGCCACAAGAATTTATGATCACTGTACGAAAATTTCATCGTTATCCTCTTATGAAGTTATCTGCTATCAACTATATGAGTTGATGAATGAAACCGAAGAGGTAAGAAATAGCGTCAGCATCGTTTCTTACATTTTGAGCCGTACATTTCTTTCCCGCAGCACGATTATGAAGATACTGGCCCAGCTTAAAACGGGGAATTATATTGTGACCGAAAAAGGCCTGCTGAAAGCGATAAATAACATTCCGTCACGCTATTAATACTGGAATGGTCATGCGGTTGTAGTGCCGAAGAAGGAGAGTGGTTACTGACTGTCGAATCACTTTACCAATGCGGTAACCCGATAAAAGGCCGCAAGCCATTTCAACCGTTATGCGAACTAAGCGACAGATGAAAGAACATGTTATGCCAGATAGACTTAGCCATGAGCCCTCTGGATTTCGCCTTAGCTTATCATGGTGCGCATAATGTATATTATGTTAAATTGCATATGGTGATACAACGCCATCCGGTAACTCATCATGCTAACTCATCTCCTCTTTGCAAATCCGCATGCCATAAGTCTTGATGAACACAATTGAAACAGAACTGAAGTAACCGACGTACAGTCCTTCAGTTTCGTTTTACGCGTTAAAATACCTTGGAAGAATAATCGGACTTCACTTCACTCTCGATGTAAGTATTCAGGCCCCATCCTGCCCGAGCCAACTCTTTCATCTTTTCCAGATGTTCAGGTCCTGGATGGCGGAGATCGTAGAGATACACGTGATTATTTTTAAAACGGACTTTGATCGAATTGGTATCAATCTGGAAACTAACAACTTGTGAATCACCACTAATGTTCGCGTAATTTTCCATATTGCATCCTGTTAGCTATGCCTGAACCTGGCCGAAGTTATCTATTAACCACGTTCCGCATTTTTATACAGGGTTATAGCTCACGATTTGGTTATAACGCGCGTTACTGACCTGAATGAAACTTAATGGCAAACCCTTGCTTCTGCCAGTGTTCCAGTTGTTCCTGTTGGCGCAAAGTTAGTACCTTCCCTGTCCAGACAAAAATATGCTGACCTGGAAACAATTCCGGTCGAGGTGAATCCAGAGGGTCTGCCAGCACATCAGGACGCCAGCCATGTTGTGAAAGGCGCCAGGCTTCGAGCCAAAGACGGGTTCTCTCCTCGCTTTCCCAGCCGATCAGTAATGTGTCTTTACCTTCTTTGCTTCGAGAGTCAGCGAGGCACTGGATAACGTACTCAATCAGCAACCCATCAAGAAGGCTAATCATTGCTCTTGAAGTATTTTTATCCAGGCTAAGACATTGACGTACCGGGATAAAAATATGGTCAATGAGGATATCAACACTAAATACCTGACCTAAAGCTGCAATTTTTGTGCGGAGTTTTGCAGGTTGTACAAGACGCAACACAGTCATCACTTCTTCCTGCTGCGGTCGCCACGCTTCATGGTCATGAGTCGTTGTCTGACTCGCTTCCAACAATGCTTTAACCTTCCCTACGGACACGCCACTTTTTATCAGACGTTTAATCTCTTCGATACGCAGGATATCTTCGTCATCAAACTGCCGATGTCCGCCCTCACTGCGCTGCGGCTTGAATAATCCATAACGGCGTTGCCACGCGCGCAGCGTGACAGGGTTGATTGCGCATCGTTCGGCAACTTCACCGATACTGTATAAGGTCATTAATCCCTCGTTGTGAGCTTAAAACGTCCATGTCGAAACTAACGACTCCGTGCTGGTTGTACAACCTTTTTTACATTGTACAACCTGAATTAGAGATCTGCTTTCCTTTCTGGCCAGGCTACGGCGGCAATGCCACTTAACTGGGCACGGGCAAACAAGTTGCCCTGAAAATGCGAGATACCAGCTGATTCCAGCCACATCCACTCTTCGGCCTTTTCCACTCCAACCGCCGAAATGGATATTTCAAGCGAAGCGCAGCATTTGATAATGGCCTGGATAATTGCCTGCCGTGGGCCACTTTTATGGACATCTTTAATCAGTTCACGATTAATTTTAATTCTGTCTGGCTGAAACTGTGACAGCAACAATAGCCCGCCAAATCCGGCACCGAAATGATCTATCGCTACACTAATCCCTGCGGCCTTAAGTTGTCTGATGCCATCGGTGAACTCATCAATGCGCGATATCACCTCGCTCTCAGTAAATTCTACGGTTACTTGCTCTGGAACAAGGCCGTTTATCTGAATCTCTCTTAACAAGAAATCAACAGCACCAGGAATCACCACCAGGGTCATAGGCAACAAATTAACGGAAACAGACTGCTCGCCAAGTTTGAGCGAACTGGCCATCGCAAAGGCGACTTTCTTGCTATTAAGGTCCGCTTCGTAAAGTGCCTTTCCAGTAAACCCTGCAAAATAAGTAGCCGTTGACTCCCCGCCAGCTGTGCGCAGCAAAGCTTCAGTTGACAAAATTTTCTGCGCGAACGGGTCCACCATAGGCTGGAATGCAAAGCTACAATCTGCCGAATTATCAGCAATAACGGCTTGCGTATGAACGTCTTTTTTGTCGGAGATAAACAGCCAGGAATCCGCTGGCGGAATTTCAAAATAGTTTTCTTTTTCAGTCGCTTCAACGAATGTGCGTAAAAATTTAAGCGCGCGGTCGTTATAAAACAGCTGGTACTTTGAGGTCCCTTTATCCAGCACAGCTTGCAGCACCTCATCCCTGTCGTACTCCCTCAAATCAAAGAGTTCCATGCCGGTTTTTCCAAATCGCCGCGCAGGAGCGTAATCACAAAGCAACTCAACAATGTTGTAGTGGCGATTATCCCGACAAATATGCTGATAAATATTCAAAACGCTCTCTTCCGGGCCTTCAATCATCTGAAAGAAATGCGTGCCGTTGAACAGCAGAATGCCCGTCACGTCGGCCTGATCATTTTTAACATTTGCAGCTGCAACCATATCCGTAACCGAGTGGAACGGTACGTTTTTACAGATATGGCTGCGATAAATGATGGTAGTAAGCATGCTGTGTCCAATTGAAAGCTGTTTAGGCATTTACAGTAGCAGATGACCTGCCAAACCCCTCATTTAAAATACATTAAAATTAATAACTTATTAACAATAAATGAACGTTTGTACACCTCGTTTACTCGGTTTTTGATCACGCCTGATACACAGAAATGCTGAACCTATACACCAAATGTTATGAATGCAAATTACTTATCAAGCTAACTAGTTGAAAATTAATGTATAGCATTAAATGCTTAAGCTTTTAAGAAAAATCCTTACGCTTTTCTATGTACAACTTTTTAATCATTGTATAACTTTGTTTGTACATTTTATTAAATACTGCATATTTACAGGAGTGACTGATGCAACAGAACAACTACGTACCCGATACAGCTAATGCTATCACCCGATATTTCTCTAAAGCAGCCCTGCCTTCCCAGCAGGAAACACTCGGGGAAATAGTGGTGGAGATCCTGAGCGACGGACGCAGTTTGAACCGCAAAGCAATCTGCACAAAATTGTTACGTCGGGTTGAAGAAGCATCGGGTCCTGAAGAAGAGAGTCACTACCACACTTTAATTGGCCTGCTTTTTGACCGTTAACTTTAAACGGTCCTGATAGCGCAAATTACATGGCTTAATAGATCAACACTTGCGGGAGCATTATTTCAGGCAATATAGAAAAGCCTGGCAACCTTCAGCTGACCTCCTGAGCGAGGGCTGATTTCAAGCCACATTTCGGCAACGAAACTCGGTGGCAAGAAGAGACGCAGTTATGAGCAGAAGTAAAAGAGAGCAACTAATCGATCAACTGATTGGAGAGGCAGTTCTATCAATCCTTTACGATAACGGACCCATCAGCACTCGGTCCCTGATTGAAAGACTGCAAACAATGGAAGCGTCAGAAAGAGATGCACAACGGCGAAATGTGATAGCGGATGTGATTGCCGATATCAGTCACCAACGCCTGGGTATCTCGCGACGTAACCCAGTTCCGACTCAAAAGCAGTGGGACATGGAGAGCCCGGTTAAACAAAAAAACAAGGCATATCCGTTATTCGACGATAGCCCTGATCCTGGCAGCAGTAAAAAACACTGACTGTCCTACACACTCAACTTACTCATGGTGAAAGTAAATGACTCAGATGACGCTTCATAAATCAGAAATTTATGCCACCCTGCCAAACACGGCTTTAACTGCATATTTTCGTAACGCTGGCGACATGCTGGCTGATGAGGCCGTATTACTTGGAGCGGTAATACGCAGCATTCTTGCTACTGATGGACATTTAACTAATAAAGCCATAATTCAGCGCTTGATTGAGGCAATTGAATCCACTGATGATGTCGTCACCATCGACATCGTGCGTAAAACCCTCGAGATTGTCGTTGACCATACTTTTGATGACATTTAATCGTGCAGCGATAGTATCAATTTTCAACTTTTGCACGATTGGCTTAAGACAAATAGAAAAGTACGCTGTCATCCCCGCTCCGGGATGACAGCAAATCTTGTGGTAGTGAGATAAAAATTTCGTCTGGAGAATCGACTAACCGCAGATTCACCAGTCAACACCACTGTTTCAGCGCCACTCTGACGCTAAAAATAACCCATCTTTTAATCAATCAGTAATAAATCCAATTTGATGAGCCACGACAAATGCAATGAGTTGGTACCAGCCCTCTTGCTACTTTTATTTTCCCTACACAACGTTAATGGTATGGGTGTTGTTGGTTTTCATTCGAATAATGAACATGTTTAATTAGCGTGCTATTTACACAGCATTATTACCTTATGAAAATAACCTGCCATCGAAACATTAATATTAACGAGTTATGAAAGTAGTAGCATAAATACTTTGCCGACTAAAAATCGGAACGTAAAGAAATGAAAATATCACTTGCCGTTATGACTGATGAGATTTTTTATCATTTGACTTTTTTTGGTAAAATGCTAAACACCCAAGGCATAGATGTTAAATTTAAAAATTATATTTATCAATAAATTGGGTCGATTTTCGCATCTTGTTCAGCTGAAAAAAATCTTGCCCCCTCCACTCTTACATTAAAAAAGTAACGCATTGTGATTACTGCTCTACTGAATTGTTTCAAATTTTATTTTTTCTCATAAGAAAGTATGAGAGAAGTAACCCAAAGAAAAACCATAGTTATGAATATAACAAAAGTGTCATGCAGGGTTAAAATCTCAGCCAATATACGAGTGATCAATATTTAAAACCCTCCGCCTTGAATGCATCTGCAAATTCAAAAGGTCAAGGCTGCCTGTAACTTACATAAAATTATCTTTGCGAGAGAAGGAATAAACTTATTCAGCTAAGTATTTTTACAGGGAGAATAACTCTTATAAGGTAGCCAATATTTTAAATTACATAACATGGACATTGGTTGCGTCATTGCAACTCGATAATTCATTTCAATACACACGGTTCATTCGCCTGCCCTTTTTTGAAAACGACAGGAAAGAGTGATGATAGCTAGTTCAAAGTAAAGATAGGGGTAATTATTTATGGCCTCACAATATGACTTTACTGTCACGCTGCACGATCTTGCTTTTATTCTCAAGCAGATAAAAATATCTGAAGCAGCGACAAACCCAGACGGTAGTATTAATGGCGATGCACTCCGGGACTTAGTTTCCAGCCCGTTGTTACCCTACGGTATTCGCACCGTAGATGGCTCCTGGAATAACCTTCTACCGGGTCAGGAGCTATATGGTTCAGCCGATCAAAACATGCCAAGACTCACCGCGTTGAACTGGCAAGATGCGGATGCCATGACCAGTTATACTCAACTCGGTGGGACGGTCACTGACGCAGACCCGCGTATTATCAGTAACTTGATATCTGACCAAACCGCGTCAAACCCGGCAGCAGTCGAAGCGCATAACAACTTACAAGATGCCCCTGGAGGTGGAACCACATCGGCAAATGGTAGCCTGTCGATTCCAAACCTGTCTCCTGATGTGGGCTTGTCCCCTGCTTTCAATGGCTGGATGACACTATTCGGGCAATTCTTTGACCACGGTCTGGATTTAATTCCAAAGGAGGGAAACGGCATTGTATTCATTCCGCTGCAACCCGATGACCCCTTATATGTGGAAGGGTCGCCCACTAACTTTATGGTATTAACCAGGGCAAAAGTTGATGCCAACCATGAAACTGTAAACCTCACCACTCCATTCATCGATCAAAACCAGACCTACACCTCCCACCCGTCACATCAGATATTCATCCGCGAATACGTCATGATTGATGGCAAGCCTGAACCAACCGGCAACTTATTAGGCGGCGCAAACGGTGGGCTGGCAACCTGGGCTGATGTCAAAAACCAGGCTGAAACCCTGCTCGGTATCAAACTCACCGATCAGGACGTGTTTAATGTTCCGCTGCTGGCCACTGACCGTTACGGCAACTTGATCTTAAGTGAAAATGGCAAAGTGCAGATCGTTACCACCGCCGGGTTAGTTGAAGCGAATGGTGATTTCTTACCTGCCGGAACGCTGCGCACCGGGCATGCATTCCTGGACGACATTGCCCACACCGCTGCGCCAAAAGCCGGGCTGGTAGCTGACAACGATGATGTCATTGGCGGCGCTCAGCCAGCCGGAACTTATGATGACGAGCTGCTCGATCGGCACTTCATCACCGGTGACGGGCGCGGTAATGAAAACATCGGTTTAACCGCGGTGCATGCCGTATTTCACAGCGAGCATAACCGCCTGGTGGAAGAGTATAAAACCACCCTGCTGGCAACTGGTGATATCGAACTTATCAACCAATGGCTGATGCCAGCGCACCAGATAACGGAACTGCCAGCTGATACCAGCACCCTGGTCTGGAACGGTGAGTATTTATTCCAGGCAGGCCGTTTCACCACGGAGATGCAGTATCAGCACCTGGTCTTCGAAGAGTTCGCCCGCACCGTACAACCTGCAGTCGACCCGTTTGTCTTCTCCAACACGGCAGACATTAACCCGCTGATCTTTGCTGAGTTCGCACATGTGGTTTACCGTTTTGGCCACTCGATGCTGACAGAAACCGTGGCGCGTACTGATATTGATATGCAAAACGGTGACATTGGCCTGATTGAAGCGTTCCTGAATCCGGTTGCCTTTAATGAAATTAACGGTGGTGCGGTTTCCGACGAACAAGCAATTGGCGCGATTGTTCGTGGCATGACGCGGCAAGTGGGTAACGAAATTGATGAGTTTATTACCGATGCACTGCGAAACAACCTGATCGGTTTACCGCTTGATTTAGGCGCTCTTAACATTGCTCGTGGCCGTGATACGGCAATGCCAACACTGAACCAGGCCCGTGAGCAGTTCTTTGAACTTAGCGGCAACAGTGAACTGCGCCCTTATACCAGTTGGGCCGACTTCACGACTTACCTGAAAAACCCTGCCTCCATCATCAACTTTATGGCCGCATACGGCCAACATGAGCTGATTCTTGGTGCTACCACCATTCAAGGCAAACGCGATGCGGTGAACTTCTTGCTGTTTGGCGATGGCACTTCTCAACCGCCTGCCGATGCGATGGATTTCTTCAACAGTACTGGCGCATGGGCGACTAAAGAGTCCGGTCTGAACATGGTCGACTTCTGGATTGGCGGGCTTGCCGAGCGGAAAAACGAGTTTGGAGGGATGCTGGGATCTACCTTCAACTTTGTCTTTGAAACGCAAATGGAAATGCTGCAAGACGGCGACCGTTTCTACTATCTGAGTCGAGCTCAGGGGCTGAACATGCTTAATGAGCTGGAAGCCAACTCATTCTCCGCGCTGGTTATGCGTAACAGCGACCTTGGGGAAAATGGCTCATCTCACCTGCCCGCTAACCTGTTCCAGACTCCTGACCATATTTTCGAAGTGAATCGGGCACTGCAAACGGAAGCTGACCCAACGTGGGGTAACCCACTAAAAGATCTGTTAACGCCTTTGCTAACCCGACGCGCGGCCACACAGGACGTTAACGGCGATGGCGCAGCTGACGGCGCTTACCTTAAGTACACCGGTGATGGGCATGTGGTGCTCGGCGGTTCTGCGGGTAACGATACGTTAATCGGCGGTAAAGGCATCGACAGCCTATGGGGCGATGGTGGCGATGACCGCCTGGATGGTGGCGATGAGGCAGATGTGGTCCACGGTGGCGATGGTAATGACATTATTACCGACACCGGCACACCCGTTGGTGATGCAGACTTCCTGCACGGAGACGCAGGTCACGATGTCATCTTCTCCGGTAACGGTAACGATCTGGTATTCGGCGGCAGCGGCAGTGATTTTGTGGTTGTTGGCGAAGATGCCCAGGAAGTCTTTGCTGGTCGGGACAATGACTTTGTTCTGGGGGGCTCCGGCGCTGATGCCCTGCTTGGTAACGAAGGCGATGACTGGCTGGAAGGCGGTGACGGGTTTGACTCGTTGACGGGCGAAAACTCCGAGCTGTTCTTCAACAGTACGATTGTTGGCCACGATGTGCTTAACGGCCAGGGTAACGACACGGACTACGATGGCGAAGCAGGTGACGACATTATGGTTCAGGGCCCCGGCATTCAGCGCAACAATGGCATGGCCGGTTTCGACTGGGCAATCCATAAAGGCGACCCACATGGTGCTAATTCCGACCTCGGCATTCCGATTTTCGTTAACCAGCAAGAGTTTATCCTGCGGGATCGCTTCGATCTGGTTGAGGGGCTTTCGGGCTGGAAACACAACGATGTGTTAGTGGGCACCGAACAGCCTCTCGGGACGGCACCGGTTCTTGGCACCCCGCTCTCCAATAATCTTACCCAGGAAGGAGCTGACAGGATTAGCGGTCTTCAGGCCGTACTCGGTGTCGCGCACTCAGCGGACCCGAATGCAGTGTTGCTTAACCCCGATGATGGCAGCGATATTTTGCTCGGTGGTGGAGGAAGTGACCGCATAACCGGTAAAGCGGGCAACGACATTATTGATGGCGACTCGTGGCTGAACGTGCGAATTGCGGTCAGTGGGATGCCGGGCATCACCAGTGCGGACAGTATGAACGAACTGAAATCTTACATGCTGGCTGGCACCTTAAAACCGCACCAACTCTCTATAGTGCGTGAGATCTTGAGTGAGGGTAATGGCTCTGAAACCGACGTTGCGGTGTACCGCGATATCAGTAGCAACTATGCCTTTACCCGTATGCCCGATGGCAGCCTCCGGGTTGACCATGCTACCCCCGATGCCGCATTGAATTTTGATGACGGTATTGATCGCCTGCTGAACATCGAAAAACTGGAGTTTGGCAACGGTGAACAGTTGTGGGTAACAGCGCAACAGGCGACAGGCAATCTCACCATTGATAACCCAACACCCGAAGTTGGCGACCTCCTGCGAGTCAACCTGGCGAATTTGCAGGATGGGAACGGTATTGCGGCTAACGCAGCTATCACGCTGACATGGCAGGCATTTACCAATGGCCAATGGCGTGATCAGGCCGTCGGTGAGGAGTTCAGAGTACCTGGCGCTATTTTGGGTGCTCCACTGCGTGTGGTTGCCAGTTTCAATGACCGTATGGGAGATGCTGAAACCCTGGTTTCGGCTCAAACCCAGGCCGTTATGGTGCGCGACCAGCCGACTACCGGTGCCCCGGTGATTAATGACCTCACACCGACCGAAAGCGTCACACTGACGGCTGTTGTCTCCGGTATTGCTGATGCGGATGGTTTGACCGGCGGTAACTTTAGTTATCAATGGAGAATGAGCACCGCGACCGGGTTTGTGAATATTGTTGGCGCCACTGCGGCTACCTTCACTCCGGCTCAGGCGATGGTTGGCAGAACTCTGCAAGTGGTGGTGACAGTCACAGATGATGAAGGAAACGCACCTGTTGTCCTCACATCTGCCACTACCCAGCCTGTTGGCGATCTTATTGTTGGCTCTAACGCCGGTAACACTCTCATCGGTACAGCATGGAGTGACATCCTGCGCGGTGAAGGCGGTAACGATACCCTGCTTGGACGTGCGGGTGACGATTTGTTGGTAGGTGGTGCAGGCAACGACAGCCTGTCAGGTGAAGCGGGACAAGATACCCTGCAAGGGGATGCTGGCAACGATGATCTTGATGGTGGTCTGGGGGCAGACAGCATGGCCGGCGGTGCCGGAAATGATACCTATATTGTTGATAACGCAGGTGACATCGTTATCGAAGGTCTCAATGCCGGGACAGATATTGTCCAAACCGGCCTCGCAAGCTACGACTTGACCGATAACATCGAAGAACTGGTGTTTACCGGCCAGGGAAGTTTCATCGGTACCGGGAACGCGATTGCTAACACCATCACTGGCGGTAATGGGAATGACTCTCTGTTTGGGATGGGAGGCAATGACCAGTTGATCGGTGGGAACGGTAATGACTTCCTAGATGGTGGTGATGGTGCCGATAACCTCCAGGGTGGGATTGGCAACGATGTGATGATTGGTGGAACGGGTGCCGATATTCTTTCTGGCGGTACAGGTAACGACATCCTCAATGGCCAGGCGGGTAATGACACCATGGACGGCGGCACCGGTAATGACATCTTCGCCTTCAGCGCAAGCTTTGGGCAAGACCGCATCACGAGTTTCGATAGTAATGCCGTTGGTGGGCAGGATTACCTCGATTTAAGTTTGTTAGGTATTACTGCGGGTAGTTTTAACGGCAACGTCGCGATTACGGGAAGCAACGGTAATACCGTCGTTACCGTTGGTGCGGATGTTATTACTTTAGTCGGCGTGAACTCAACCACCGTTAATATCGGTGATTTTATTCTCGAAATACCGTCAACCTTTGCCGCTAATAATGGCAATAACTCACTGATTGCGTAAGGAGAAGACTATGTCGCGCCAGCATACGCCAACAGAACTGAAGAGTGCATTAAAAGGGACTAAACCGACCTTTATAATGCTGTTGTTTTTTAGTTGTGTAATTAACATGCTTATGCTGGCGCCGGCAATATATATGTTGCAGGTCTATGACCGTGTTCTGGTCAGTAAAAATACGACCACTTTATTGATGTTGACGTTACTTATTGTCGGTATATACATCGTTATTGCGATGATTGAATCGGCCCGTTCAAGCGTCATGATTAGGCTTGGCAATCGGCTCGATGTCAAAATGAATAAGTTAGTCTTTAATGCTGCATTTAAACGAAAAGTTGCTACTGGCGACAGCAACCCTGCCCAGGCTTTAGCGGAGCTCGATCAGATTCGTCAGTTTCTTTCCGGCAGTAGTTTATTTGCGCTGCTGGATATTCCGTGGACACCGGTATATCTATTCATTGCCTTTCTTGTCCACCCGCTGTTGGGATACCTCTCTTTAGGAGGGATAACAATATTATTTATCCTGACCCTGGTTTCTGAATTTTCGACCAAACGCCCTATTCAGCAAGCACATGCGCTAACCATCAATAATGCCAGCAAACTCAATAAACAATTACAAAACTCCGACACCATAGAAGCGATGGGAATGCTTTCTACCCTAAAACATCACTGGGGTGAACAGCATGACAAAGTGCTGGTTTTGCAAACGCAGATTGCCGATAAAACGGCTGGATTAAACAGTTTAAGCCGCTTTGTACGTGTACTGCTGCAATCTATTGCGCTGGGTGCCGGGGCCTTACTGGTGATCGGAGGCCAAATTACCCCAGGGCTGATGATTGCCGCCTCCATCATTCTCGGGCGTGTACTGAATCCGGTGGAACAAATTATCGGTAGCTGGAAGCAATTTGTGCAATTTCGTAGCGCATGGCATCAGATATCAACTTTGCTGAAGGAATACCCGGTACCAAAAGAAGTTCTGACCCTGCCGCGTCCGAACGGAAATATCAGTGTTGAAAGTATTTTTGCCGCAGCACCAGGCCAACATGCACCACTGCTACGTAATATCTCATTTCAACTCGAGAAAGGTGAAGTGCTGGGTATTATCGGCCCTTCGGCATCAGGGAAAACCTCACTTGCTAAGTTACTGGTCGGCGTCTGGAAACCTTTATCCGGCAAGGTTCGCCTCGACGGCGCGGATATTTGCCAGTGGGATAAAGAGTTGCTTGGCCCCTCCATCGGTTATCTTCCACAAGATGTTGAATTATTCGACGGCAGCATCGCACAAAACATTGCCCGTTTTGCCGAAAACGACAGCGAACTTATCGTCGCTGCCGCAACTTTGGCCGGTGTGCATGACATGATTCTACGTCTCCCCCAGGGCTACGACACGCCTCTGGGTGCAGGTGGACACCAGTTATCCGGCGGGCAACGGCAACGTATTGGGCTTGCGCGCGCGGTCTACAACAATCCGGCATTCGTCGTTCTGGATGAGCCAAATGCCAATCTGGATGATGCCGGTGAGTTTGCTCTCGTCAAAGCGATTAATACGTTGCGCACACAAGGCCAAACCACCGTCATTATCTCCCATCGCCCGACGCTGCTCGGCGTGGTCAATAAAGTCTTATTACTTAATGACGGAGCCATGCAAGAGTTCGGAACCCGCGACCAGGTTTTTGCCAATCTACGGCAGGCCAATATATTAAAACCGGTAGCGACCTCCTCTCCATCGAGTACTGAACAGCAACGAGAAGCCTGATGATGAAAAAGAATAATAAAGACACTGAAACCTCCGGTTCTGGCAGCGTTGATACCAATATCTGGCCACCAATACTGCGTGGAATCATCGTTATAACAATTGGCGTTGGTGGTTTCTTATTATGGGCGGTGCAGGCACCTTTAGATGCCGGTGTAGTGGCTGACGGGACGGTGACGGTTTCAAGCCACCGTAAAACTATTCAGCATTTAAGCGGCGGGCGAGTCACCGATATTTTTATTAAAGAAGGCGATTTAGTTAAAAAAAACCAGGTGTTAGTGCGGCTGGATAAAATGCAACTTGGCATGCGTTACAGCACGTTAAATGCACAATATATATCAGCAAAAAGTATTGAAGACCGTTTACTGGCAGAAAGAGATGGGCTGGAAGTTATTGCCTTCGACAATACACTGACACAGCAATTTCCGGACAATAAACGCCTGGCAGCAGTCAGAAATTTGCAGGGAAAATTATTTGATACGCGTAGAAAAAACATCCAGGATGAGTTGTCCATGATTCAGGAAACACTGGATGGCCTTGTTGGGCAAATCGAAAACCTGAATAAAATTAAAAGCTATCGGGATCACCAATCGACTCTGATCAATCGAGAACTGGGTGCTATTCGAGCGCTCAGCGAAAAAAACTACTATCCAAAAGCACAATTGTTGGTACTTGAACGCGAAGCCGCTGAAATATCCAGCAACGTTTCAGAAGATATTCTGAATATCGCCAAATTAAAGTCACAACAAAACGAACTGAAGATCAAAGCGTATCAGGTGCGCCATCAGTATCTGCGGGAAGTAGAATCAGAGCTTACGGAAAAGCAAAAAGAAGTCGCAATGCTTGAAGATGAATTAGTTTCGACTCGACATGAACTGGATAATACGGAAATTCGTTCACCTATTGATGGCATCGTTCTGGATGTAAAAGTCAGCACTGTGGGCGGTATTATTCAGCCAGGAGAACATTTAATGGATATTGTTGCCGCCGGGCAACCTCTGCAAATAGATGCAAAAATACCGGTGCATGCCATTGATAAACTGGTTCCGGGGTTGATGGTTGATGTGCTGTTCCCTGCCCTTAACCATGCTTTATTACCGTCAGTTCCTGCGCATGTGTTAACTATTTCGGCTGACCGCTTAATCGATGAAGCCACGCAGCAGCCCTATTACCTGGCAGAAGTTCAGGTCTCTACAGAAGGTGTGCGTTTGTTGGGGGATTACAAAATTAAGGCAGGCATGCCGGCGAGTGTGACAATTAAAACCGGAGAGCGAACATTCTTGAGCTATCTGTTCAAGCCATTAATCGCTCGCCTGGAACTGGCGTTTAAGGAGTACTGATGCCATCCTGTCTAAGGCGAGTGGCCATAGTGCCACTCGCTACCCGTCATACTTAAAGCGGCAGGTGCGTTGGCAGCTCTCAGTCACCCGATGCCAATTAACATAATCTACATCATTGACTTAAATGCGAATCAGCAGAGAATATTCGTTCCTGACTATGTGCCGCAAAACTGGAGTCTACCATTAGCCGTTCTCGTAGCTTTCCGCTTATGACAAGAAAAGTGAAAACGTCAGGCGCCTTTATTATCGCCGCTATTTTACTTGCCAGTTGTTCTTCAAAACCTCCGGTCTCGCTCGTGACCCCGGTGACTAAACCGGCGCATCCGGCATCGCCTTCGCAAAATCAAGAACCCGTGCGAGGCGTGTGGCTCGCAACGGTATCTCGTCTTGACTGGCCCCCTGTTGCATCAGTAAATCCGAACAATGCTTCCACTCGCGTTAGTCAGCAACAGCAAGCGTTAAAAAACAAATTAGATAACCTGAAAAGCCTTGGAATTAATACCGTATTTTTCCAGATCAAACCTGATGGCACCGCGCTTTGGCAATCAAAAATTTTGCCATGGTCTGATGTAATGACGGGTAAAATTGGTGAAGACCCAGGTTACGACCCGCTGCAATTTATGCTCGACGAAGCACACAAGCGCGGTATAAAAGTTCACGCCTGGCTTAACCCTTACCGTGTTTCCACCAATACCAAACCGTCGACCGTTGCAGAACTCAACAACACTTTATCGGACCAACCACCGAGCGTGTTTGTGCTCCATCGTGACTGGATTCGTATCTCAGGCGATCGTTATGTCTTAGATCCTGGAATTCCAGAAGTTCGAGACTGGATTACCAGCGTCGTTGCTGAAGTCGTATCGCGTTATGACGTCGATGGCGTACAGTTTGATGACTACTTCTATACAGAGTCTCCAGGATCCCGCATCAACGACAACCCGACATTCCAAAAATATGGTCAGGGATTTGATTCAAAAGCAGACTGGCGTCGGCACAACACGCAGCAACTTATTGAGCAAGTTTCCCGAACTATCAAGCAGTTAAAGCCGGGTGTTGAATTTGGTGTGAGTCCTGCTGGTGTATGGCGCAACCGTTCATTTGATCCTGCCGGTTCCGATACCCGAGGTGCAGCGGCATATGATGAATCTTTTGCTGATACACGAAAGTGGGTACAACAGGGCTTATTGGATTACATCGCTCCGCAGTTGTACTGGCCTTTTGCGCGTGATGCCGCCCGTTATGATGTACTCGCAAAATGGTGGGCCGATGTGGTGAAACCAACAAATACACGTCTGTATATTGGGGTTGCACTCTACAAAGTCGGTGAACCGTCCCGGAAAGAGCCGGATTGGACGGTAAACGGTGGTGTGCCCGAGTTGAAAAAACAGCTCGATCTTAACGAATCATTGCCGCAAATCAGCGGTACGATCTTGTTCAGAGAGAACAATCTCAACCAGCCGCAAACCAGAGAAGCCGTTAGCTATCTTAAAAACCGCTGGGGCAGTTAACACCTGCCACATAAACAATTGAATAAAATGATTTTTCTTCAAAATGGCGTCGCTACGTGAATTTTACTGTTCTGGCAGTACATCGGTGCAGCAGAATTCACGTAAAAGCATCTGGGAATTTGGGTTTCATTTTCAAAATCACTTCCCGACATAAATCATAATTGCTCATCTCTTTTTGTTTTCCCACGTTGGTTCCAAAAACCAATCGAAACGGTCGTTTTCTGTTCCTCGATTGGTGCATCAATTCAGCTACTTTAATTATTTGTTATTTTTAATTATGCGATGAATATTAATTGAACAATATTGAGGAAAATGTGGAGGGGATAAAATTGAGTTTTATCTGGTTGTTCCAATTTTATATCAACCGATAATCACTGGTAATGTTAATAGTGAGAAACGGTATCAACCATGAAAAAATTTGCATTAATTATCAGTAGCATAGTAATTGTTATGAGCCTATCTGGCTGTATTTACAGGGATGGTGGACATCACCACGGCTGGCATCATCACCATTATCGCTAATTAAAAATAAACCCCGGAATAATCCGAGGCTATTTATTTAACCGCCAGGGAAGTGACCACACTTCCCTATTGAAAACTTCCGCCAGGTTATTAGCCGTGGCGGAGGTTTTCATAAATGGCTGATTAAGACGCCGTTACACCCGGATTGTCTGATAACGAGATGAATTTCCCGCCTTTGCTATCAAATGCTTCAATACATCCCGATTCAATATCATAAACCCAGCCGTGAAGCGTAATGTTGCCCTTCGCAAGCGCTAATGCAACACAAGGGTGGGTACGTAAATTCCCCAGTTGTGCGATCACATTTTGGTGAACCATGCCGTCAACGCGAGATTGGGTTGAGCTATGCTCTTCCGCTTCGTTAATGGCTTTTGCAGCATCTGCATAACGTAACCAGTGAGCAACGGCTGGCATATGGTCAAGACACTGGCAGTTGGCGACCGCGGTCATCGCCCCACAATCTGAATGCCCACAAACCACGATGTCACGAACGCCAAGTGCCATCACCGCATATTCAACCGATGCTGAAACACCACCAGGCTCTGGCCCGAACGGTGGCACAATATTACCTGCGTTTCGAATGACAAACAGTTCACCCGGTTCACGCTGTGTAACTAATTCAGGAACTAGTCGGCTGTCGGAACAGGAAATAAAAAGTGTTTTAGGATTTTGATTTGATGCGAGTTTTTTGAATAGTTTGGAGCGTTGCGGAAAGGCTTCTTTCTGAAACCTCAAAAAACCGTCAATAACGTCTTTCATCGTAAGCCCTATATATTTTTTGTGCCGATATGATGCCACGCAGATAATGACAGATCAATTCACTGTCATACGATATATATATCCACATATTTATTGTTATTATATTTCCCCCTGTTTTTTATGCTGCTTTATATCCGCTTCATTCGAATAATCGCAGTGGTTCCAGGTCACTATCATGCCTCCTCACCCAGCCGCGTTATCACTGTGCGCAAATAAGTCAGCACTGCTGTTGCCGTTTCGCTCAGGGAGGATTCAGCAAGCGTGACCGCGCCAACATCCATGTAGGTGGTGCTGTCAGTAATGCTGCGGCGCATCACGCGCAATCCTTCGAGCGACCACGGGCGGTAAACCAGATCCGACAATATCGTCACCCCCTTTCCTTTTGCCACCAGACTGCGCACCGTTTCGAACGAGGTGGTGATGAAACTGATATTTGGGCTACCGCCTCGGGCACGCCAGTGCTCTTTAATCACGTTGGGGTATTCGTCGGTATCCAGCAGCAAAAATGGATGGTTTTCAAGATCAGCCAAATGAATCACTGACTGGTTCAATAGCGGATGGCCCTGCGCGGCCCAAAGTCGGCGCGGTGAACGAATAAATATCTCTTTTTTCAGGGCATTGTCGTGAGCAATATTTGAGGTTAACAGCAGCGAGAAATCAATATCCTGAGTCTTTAATGATTCGGTTAATTCCTGCGGGTCTGACTCAATAAAATTAATCGTCATTAATGGAAAATGCTGTTCAACTTCAAGAATAATCGCTGGCAGTAAATAAGCAGAAAGCGTTTTGGCGATGCCAATATTCACCGTGCCTTGTTCCAGTTGCGGTTGGTGCAGCAAATCGTCAATGGCAAGCTGGCTGTCATTAATAATTTTACGGGCGTAATGCAGGAAGCGCTCACCTGCGGCGGTGAGTTCAATACCTTTTGGCTGGCGCAAAAACAGCTGGTTGTTTAACGAGGTTTCGAGATTGCGCATCGCGACCGTCATCGACGACTGCGAGATATTACAGCGTGAAGCCGCTTTGGAAATCTGCTGTGTTTGCGCAAGCGCGATGAAAAACTCTAACTGCCGTAGCGTGAACCTCATAGTTTTAAACTATACCTTGCCATGAAAAAGATGAATTAGATTTGGTTGCCCCGCAACCCTACCATGGTCTTCAGCAAATCACTGATTCAAGCATTCGCAGGTATCTGGCCGCTGGGCTCACGTACTCTTCATCAGCTGCGTGATATCGCATGTATGCATTAAATCTATACCTGATTGTATTAAACCGTTTTCTGGAATTCAAATTATGCCGTATTTACTGTTAAGTCTTGCCGCCTGTTTCTGGGGTGGAAACTATGTTGTGGGTCACGAACTGGTGGCGCAGGTTGACCCCATTGTGCTGTCGGAGGCGCGCTGGATGCTCACCGCCCTGGTGCTTATCAGCCTCTATTTCCGGCAAATAGGAGCGCAATGGCAGGCGATGGTTGAGGCGAAATACACGGTATTTTTCCTCGCTTTGTGCGGGCAAGTATTATTCCCGGTGACGCTATATATCGGCCTGCAATACACCTCCTCATTAAATGCGGCAATATATTTATCCACCACGCCCGCATTAGTGTTGCTGATTAATAAGTTTATTTTCAAAGAGGCTATTTCACGGCGCAATATTTATGGCGTAGTGCTCAGTTCTTTGGGCGTGATCTACCTGGTGATGCAAGGCGACCTTTTGCATTTGGACACGCTTAAAAACCTTAACCGTGGCGACGTATGGACCATGGGTTCGGCTATTAGTTGGGCGCTGTACTGCGCGTTCTTGCGCCTCAAACCTAAACAGGTTGGCGGAAATGCGTTTGTTGCGGTCAGTGCCGCGATTGGCGCGATAGTGCTGCTGCCGGTGTTATCACTCTATTCGGCGGCCCATTATGCATCTGAGATGAAAGCCTACTTTAATTCAGGTTTTTTATTAGGGTTGGCTTACCTGGTTATCTTACCGTCATGGTTGTCATATTTGCTGTGGAATAAAGGCATTCAGGCCATTGGTGCAACGCGCGGTGAAGTCTATTCGCACCTGATTCCGCTCAGCGGCGGCGTGTTTAGCGTGCTGTTTCTCAACGTGCCGCTACATGGTTTTCACCTCGTCAGCGCGTTGCTTATCGCACTGGGAATTGCACTTTGCTCGATGGCTCCAAAGCAGAAGCTTTTAGCTCCTGACCCATGCAGTCGATAAAATATTCGCAAACTGGCGTCAGTACCTGGTCTTTTCGCAACATAAAGCCAAAGGTGATATCGGGTAATTGCGTCTGAATGTTTAGCGGTACTAATTCCTCTTGCCCAGGGCGGGCACGCAGCAAGAAATCCGGCCAGATGCTGACGGTGTTAGCATCCTGTGCCAGTGCTGAATAGAGCCCCCATGAAGTGCAGATATTCACCTGCGCGGGCTCCAGAACCTGTTGCTCCCCTGCCAACTGTTGCCAGAACGGTTGCCAGCTTTCCCTGGTGTGGCTGCATAGCCACTGTGCCTCAGAGAGTTGGTTCAGATTGACGGCCTTGGCCAGCGGATCGCCTTTTGCCACCGCCAGAGTTTGCGGCCAGTGCTGCAAAGCAATCAGGCGAAACTCAGCAATCGGGTCGGTTTGTGCCACAAATGCCAGGCACAGGTCAAAGTCACCATTGCGTAACCCATCAATGATTTGTCCCGGCATGCCTTCATGAACGTTAACGCGGGCCTGTGGGAAGCGTAAGCGAAAGCGACGTAGAGCCTCATAAACCGGAACAGTTGCTGAAAGCAAAGAGACACCAATATTCAAACTGGCATGGGATTGTGCTTTCATGGCAGCAATTTCATGCTCTGCGCGGTTAATTTCGGTTATCACGGTGCGGGCATAACGCAACAGCGTGTTGCCATAAGTGGTGAAACGCACGCCAGCGCCACTGCGCACCAGTAACTGCACACCTAGTCGAGATTCGAGTTCTTTGATACTGCGCGTGACGCCCGGTTGAGATAACCCTAACTCGCCAGCCGCACCGATCAGCGTTCCATGTCGGGCTACTGCCACTAAGATCCGCAATTGAGATGTTTTGATAAACCCTCCGCTATAACTGTTTGTTATAGGCATAAGAAACTGGAAATTGACCAATGATTTCAGTCTCTTCTAGCATCATAAAACCGGACGTTTTGCGAAATCAGTATAATAGAGGGCTTTATAAGTGGTGAACAATAACCTTGATTTGACGGTAAATATTGCTGAGTTAGTGGCACTACGCCGTGATTTACATGCTCATCCCGAAATTGCTTTTGAAGAAACACGCACCAGTGATCGTGTCGCTAATTGCCTGCAACAATGGGGAGTCACCCATTGGCGCAATATCGGCGGAACAGGTGTTGTTGGTGTGGTGGAAGGCGAACGCGGCCTTGGGCGCACTATCGCTCTGCGTGCGGATATGGATGCGCTGCCGATGGAAGAAGAAGGTACTCCGGAATATCGCTCCACTCATGCGGGCGCTTTTCACGGCTGCGGGCATGACGGGCACACCGCTATGTTGTTAGGTGCGGCGCATTGGTTTAGCCAAAACCGCGATTTTGCCGGGAAAGTGGTGTTCTTGTTCCAGCCTGCCGAAGAAAACGGCGGTGGCGCACTGGCGATGCTGGAGGCCGGTGCTGAAACACAGTTTGACTGGGATGAAATTTACGGACTGCACAACGCTCCACATTTTGCGCCTGGGACATTTGGCGTGCTGGATGGCGCAATGCTGGCCTCATGTGACGATGTGTTGATAAGTATCGATGGCGTGGGTGGGCATGGTTCCGCACCAGAATTAACTCGCGACCCGGTGATTGCCGCAGCACAACTGGTCTGCGCATTACAAACGGTAGTCAGCCGTACCATCTCCCCCTCAGAAATGTCGGTGCTGAGCATCGGTAGCATGCATGCTGGCAGTACGCCGAACGTTATCCCTGCTCACGCCACACTTGCAGGCACATTGCGCACATTTAACGAAGCGGTACGCGCCCAGGCAAAGCGCCGTGTTGAGGCAATTTGCGAAGGGGTGGCAAAAACCTGCGAATGCGCGATTAGCGTTCGTTTTGCCAATGGTTCCCCGGCAACCGTCAACCACCCGGCTCAGGCCGAGGCCGCAGCAAAAAGTGCCGAAAAAGTGTTTGGCAAAGACAACGTGTTACGCAGTTTCCCACCGATGAACGGTTCAGAAGATTTCTCAGAGTTTTTATTACGCAGGCCCGGTGCTTATGTGCTGCTCGGCCAGGGAGGCGTTTTTTGCCATCACCCACAATACGATTTTAACGACGATGTACTGCCGCTGGGCGTGCGCTATTTCATTACCCTCGCCCTCGACCGCCTTTGTGCATAACAGCGCTAACTGACTATCACCGGAGTGTAAGATGAACAAATACGTTGCAGGGGTTTGTGGATTGCTGGCATTGACGGTCTGCCAGGCCGTTCAGGCGCAAACATTACGTTTTGGTACCGACCCCACTTATCCACCTTATGAATCGAAAAAGCCTGACGGAAGTTTGGTGGGACTGGACATTGCGATTGGCAATGAAATTTGCAAAACCGCAGGCGTCACCTGCCAGTGGGTTGAATCCGGTTTTGATGGTCTCATTCCGGGCCTGAATGCCAAAAAATTCGATGCGGTTATCTCCTCAATGGCCCCGAATGCGCAGCGCCTGAAAGTCATCGACTTCAGCCAGACATTGTATGAAGACAACAGCCGCCTAATCTCTGCCAAAAATGCACCGTTGAAACCGGATGCCGCATCGCTGAGCGGAAAAAATGTCGGCGTATTACAAGGCTCAGTACAGGCAAAATATGCGGATGCGAAATGGCGCTCGCAAGGTGCCAACGTCACGGAATATCCCGATCAACAGTCGATTTACGGCGACTTAGCCAATGGCCGACTGGATGCCACTTTTGTCGTTGCCACCTCCGGGCAATCAGCCTTTCTTGACCAACCGATTGGCAAAGAGTACGCCTTCTCGGGTGAGCCGGTGAAAGACCCGATGTTATCCGCCAATAGCGCCATCGGTGTGCGCAAAGGTGATGAGCAGACGCTGAAACTTATCAATGATGCACTCACAAAAATGACGCAGGACGGCACTGTGGCCAGGCTGGAAAAAGAGTATCTCGGCAAGCATTAACCTTCGGCTGTCTCAGTCAGTGCTGAGACAGCACAGCTTATCGTAAACATAAAATTACACTTCATGTAACCCTCATTTGACGCAGTCACAACAATCCCTTACCCTGCGCGGCATAATCTCGTTATTACAAGCGTAAATTCAGAGGGAAGCGTGAAGAATCGCACTCTTGGCAGTATCTTTATCGTGGCTGGCACCACAATTGGCGCAGGAATGTTGGCAATGCCATTGGCTTCAGCAGGCGTTGGGTTTGGGGTGACTTTCCTGTTGCTCATCGGCCTGTGGGGGTTGATGTGTTACACAGCACTGCTTCTGGTCGAAGTTTATCAGCATGTTTCCGCCGACACAGGGCTTGGCACCCTTGCCCGCCGCTACCTTGGGCGTCCAGGACAATGGCTTACCGGTTTTAGCATGTTGTTCCTGATGTATGCGTTAACGGCGGCGTACATCAGCGGTGCAGGTGAACTGCTGGCCGCAAGTCTGAATCAATGGTTTGCATCCTCAATCTCCGTTACAACCGGGGTTTTACTGTTCACGATTGTTGCCGGTGGCATTGTCTGCATCGGCACTCATATGGTGGATATGTTTAACCGCGTACTGTTCAGCGCCAAGGTGATTATGTTGGTGGTGATGCTGGGGCTGATGATGCCGCACATCCATCACACTAATTTACTGACGTTGCCTCTGGAGAAAGGCCTGGCTCTTTCAGCGATTCCGGTGATCTTCACCTCGTTTGGTTTCCACGGCAGCGTGCCGAGTATTGTCAGTTACCTTGACGGCAATCTGCGCAAACTGCGTTGGGTGTTTATCATCGGCAGCGCAATTCCGTTAGTTGCCTATATCTTCTGGCAAGTTGCCACGCTGGGTGCGATTGATTCTGGTGTGTTCAGTGGGCTGTTAGCCAACCATTCAGGGCTGAATGGTTTGTTGCAGGCGGTTCGTGAAGTAGTGGCCTCGCCGCACGTTGAATTAGCGGTGCATCTGTTTGCGGATCTGGCACTGGCGACTTCATTCCTGGGTGTATCGTTAGGGTTGTTTGATTACCTGAGCGACCTCTTTTCGCGTCCCCGTAATGCATCTGGCCGTGTGCAAACAGGGTTGATGACATTTGCGCCGCCGTTAGTTTTCGCTCTGTTTTACCCACAAGGGTTTGTGATGGCGCTGGGTTATGCCGGTGTTGCGCTGGCAATACTGGCGTTAATTATCCCGTCGCTTTTGGTCTGGAAAAGTCGCCAGACTCAAAAAGAGCCTGGCTACCGTGTTGCTGGCGGCAAACCGCTGCTGATTCTGGTGTTTGCCTGCGGTATCGCCGTGATTGTGATTCAGGCGTTGATTGCGTCTGGCGCATTGCCGGAAGTGGGTTAATTACACCAGCCCTGTGTTGACGCGCTTGCCTATCTCTTTAAGCTGCGAGTACTTCTCAAGCAGAGATGGGCCGTCATCCAGGCTCATGGCAAACATCCACATGTAGGTCATGACAGAGTAAATATGCCCGGCGTTCCCGACACCTTTCACGGTCATAAGCCAAATGGTCATCGCGAAAAGGAACGCTGCGGCAATACCAATAGATAAATAGCCGTATGCCTCCCGGTCGGACAAGCGAATACGGACACGCGCCAAAAAGTTGTAATGCTTGTTCAGCGTGTTTTCACTGGCAGTGCCGACAAAACCCACCTCTTTTTCCAGCCTGTCGTTGAGCTTCTCATATAACATTTCATTCTTGCGTGTATAGCTCGGCAGGAACATCACGAAGAAAATCAACACACCCAGACAAGCGACACCTGCCCAGAACTCAATCGTCAACAACATAATGACTGCGCCGATAATTGATGCCACGGAGGTAATCAGTAGCGGCAGGTGTGTTTCAAAGAAATTGACAAATTCACGTGACAACGTCACGCGAGCGGCAATGGTCGAATGGCTATGATCATCCTCGCGCTGTGCAAGGATCACCGGCACGGCAAGTCCGGCATAGATTCTGGCAAATGTCCGGGTATCCATGCTGCGGCGTGCAGCACCTATCGCCCACATCACAAAGACCACCAGCGCATACAGCAATGCATGTAGCGGTTGCCCTTTAATGATGGCGTTGATGGCAAATCCGGCCATTAATGGATAAAGCAAATAGATGATGTTTTCAGCGACCACCAGCATCAGCGTAATCACTAATTTTTTACTGTGGAGTTTTGCGAGTTTTTTTAATGTATTCATTGCGCCGCGTGATGGTTTAAGCTCCGCGGTTTGGGTCGTATGCATGACTTTGTATTCTTAAATTGTTATTCTTGAGCGGTTGCTCAAGAGTGAAGGAAGTCTATTTGAGCACTTGCTCAAAGTCAACGAAGGTGCCGTTATGAAAGAGAAAGCGTCTGTTCTGAAAGAGAATATTCTTGATGCAGCGATCGCCCTGTTTACTGAAAAAGGAGTGGAAAAGGTCACCACTCGCGAATTAACAGAACAGGTTGGGATAGCCCGTAGCCACATTTACCACTATTTCCCGGACTGGCAGACGTTATGCATTGCAGCATTTTCGCGCTTTATGTACGCAGAACTGGACGCTTTTAGCCAAAAAACGCGTGCCTTGCCGCCGGAGCAAGGTTTGAATATTTTTGTTGAAGACTATTTACCGGACCGTGCTGACGCGGTGTGGGAGCTGTATGGATCGTTGTGGCGCCTGGCCGTGCATAACAAGGTTTACGCCGATCTGGCGTTAACGTTGACCGAAAAGTGGGATGCTTTGCTGGCGAGTATTATTGAGTCGGGCATTGAAAGCGGCGTTTTCCGCCAGACCGATGTCTGGCGAACAACCCGTCAGCTTGGTGCATTGCTTAACGGGTATTCGGATCAACTGATTATCGATAGCGCGCCACTTGCCCGCGATCAGGCTTTAGAAGATATCCAGGCATTTATCAGTCAGATTTTAATTACGGATAAGTGATCCCCGGGGGATTCACTTCAGACGAAGCGACTTCTTCACCCTTTTCACCCCATCTGTCGAGAACTTGCTGGTATTCGCCACGTTTCGCTGCACCATCGAGGGCTGCCTGTAATGCATAAACCAGCCCGTTCCCTTTTTTGGTAGTGGTCGCAACATAGGCTTTCTTAGGCCCAAGCCCTACAACACGCGTTTTCCCAGTCAGAGCCGCTTTATAGGCCGCCACACTCTGCGGGCCGAAGGTCGCATCAGCTCTTCCGGCCTGAATATAGAGGTTGCCGGAAGCGTCATCCGTCAGGTAAATCGGCTGAGCCGGTTTGCGCCCTGCTTGTTCATTTTGGTCATTCCAGCCCAACAGAATTTTTTCCTGATTCGTACCGGAACCTAAAATAATTCGTAACCCGCTAACATCTGCTGGCCCTTCAATTTTTTGAATCGGGCTGTCTGATTTCACCGAAAATGCCAGAGAATCTACGCGATAGGTCGCAAAATCAAACTTAGTTTTACGCTGCTCGGTTACCGCAATATTCACTAATGCCACATCATAGCGACCGGATGTAATGCCAAGAGGCCAGTCTTCCCAGGCGGTAGGCACAAGTTTGAGTTTTAGCCCTAAGCTATCGGCCAGTAAACGTGCAATATCAGGATCGCTACCGATCCTTGTGCGGTTATCACTTGCAAGCATTGCAAGCGGTGGCGAATTTAGCGCTGAAATCGCCACAGTCAGGGTGCCCGGCTCAACAAATTTATAGCCTTGTGGAATTTTACTGATAGCCACAGGGTCTTTAGCCGTATGTATCGGCACTTCATTAGCTTTAAGATCAAGACTTCCCTGTGCAAAGCTCGCCGAGCTAACTATCAGCAGCGCCAGTGGGACAAATTTCATAACTGCTCCTTAGAGAACTTTTGATAAAAACTGACGCGTTCGCGAATGTTGTGGATGGTTAAGCACTTCGTCGCTGCAGCCTTGCTCAACGATTTTCCCGTCGACCATAAACACCACGTTATCCGCCACTTCACGGGCAAATCCTATCTCATGGGTGACGACCACAAGCGTTGTGCCAGATCGGGCCAGTTTTTTAATCACATCCAGCACTTCGCCCACCAGCTCCGGATCGAGTGCGGACGTAGGTTCATCAAACAGCATCACGCGTGGGCGCAATGCCAGCGCACGGGCTATGGCGATACGTTGCTGCTGACCGCCGGAAAGATGGCGCGACCAGGCATCCGCTTTATTACGCAGCCCCACCACATCAAGTAATTGATAGGCTTGTTCAATAGCCGCTTTTCGGCTCAGCTGTTTATGGGCAATCGGTGCTTCGATCAGGTTTTCCAGTACCGTGAGATGCGGGAACAAATTGAAGTTTTGAAATACATAGCCAACGTTGATGCGCTGACGCAGGATCTCTTTTTCTTTCAGTTCATACAGCTTGTCGCCGGCCTGACGATAGCCAATGTAATCACCATCAATCTGGATGAAACCCTCATCTACACGTTCAAGATGATTAATCGCGCGCAACAAGGTGGATTTACCGGAGCCTGACGGCCCAAGGATCACCGTCACAGAACCGGGCTCCAGTTCCAGTGAGACGTTATCCAGCGCTTTATGACGGCCAAAATATTTACTCACGCCGGTAATCGAAATTTGGCCAGTCTGGTTATGGGAGTGGTACATGGGCGGCCTCCTGGGTATGCAGCACAGGCTGATGTGACGGATGACGAGCTGGAGTTTGTTGATTAATCGCGGAGCGGCGTTCACTACGTGCCAGCCAGCGTTCAACCAGATGTTGAATCAGCGACAATACGCTTGTGATAACCAGATACCAGACCGCCCCCACCATTAGCAGTGGGATCACTTCCTGGGTGCGGTTGTAGATCATCTGAATGGTGTAGAACAGCTCAGGCATCGCCAACACGTAAACCATCGCCGTGCCTTTAGCGAGACTGATAATTTCATTAAAACCTGAAGGCAAAATAGTGCGCAGCGCCTGCGGCAGAATAATACGCAGCGTACGACGCCATGCGGGTAGCCCTAACGCTGCCGCCGCTTCATATTGCCCGTGATCCACGCCCAGGAAACCACCGCGAATGATCTCGGCTGTATAGGCGCTTTGCACTAACGTCAGGCCAACCACGGCGGTAGAAAACTGCCCCAACACGTTTATCGTTTGGTAACTTCCCCACTGAATCTGGGTAAACGGAATACCAATCGAGAGCGTGTCGTACAGATAGGAGAAGTTATAGAGAATAATCAGCACGACAATCAGCGGCAGTGAACGAAACAGCCAGATATAACTCCACGCAAGGCTATTTAGCAGCCACGAAGACGAAAGCCGTGCCAGCGCCAGCATTCCGCCAATCACTACACTCAGCACAGTCCCTATTAGCGTCAGCAGTAAAGTTTGCGCCAGTCCTTCAAGAATTACCGGATCGAAGAACCAGCGGGCAAATACGCTCCACTCCCAGCGGGGGTTAAATGCAACCGACTGGATAACCACAGCCAGTACAAACAGAGCGATAATCGCACCGAGTGTTCTGAGCGGATAGCGCGCAGGCACCACTTTAATCGTTGATGGGGTATGCATAAGTACTCCTCAGGCCGTTTTGCTCAGACGAGCTAACTCTTTGGTAAAACGCAGGCGGCCGTCGAACGGAGCCACACTGTATTCTTCCCGGTTACGGTGAATATCAAACTGCGGTTGATAGCCAAGGCTCAGATAAAGCTTCACCGCTTCTGGCTGGCGAAAACCGGTAGTCAGATAGATATGGCGATAACCGGCAATCTGCGCGCGACTTTCCAGCTCACGCATCACACGCTGAGCAAGCCCTTGTTGGCGTAGTGCAGGATGCGTCCAGATCCGTTTCACTTCGGCTGTCTGCTCGTCGAATGGCTTATAAGCGCCAGTGGCAATAATTTCACCGTCACGCTCCAGAACAATAAACAGCCCCTGTGGTGTCAGATACCATTCGGTTAGTTCGACTTCAGCATCACGGGAAAAATAGTCGCCGTAGCGCGCTTCATATTCTTGAAACAGCCCAGCAATAATCGGCTGTAGTTCTGGCGCCTCAGGTGAAACATCACGAAATTGTTCACGCATGTTCTGCTCCTTAATCGCCGAGTCCGGCTGGGTTAACTTCAGATGCCGGGATTTGCTCTACGCCTTCTCCCCAGCGATTCAGGACTTTGTGGTAATCCCCATTTTTGATGACACCATTGAGCGCAGTTTGTACTGGCTCCACGAGCCCACTGCCTTTCTTCAACGTGACGGCGATATGTGCAGCTTTAGGCCAGCCGCCATCCACCACGCCAACTAACTGGGTTTTCTGCGTGAGTGCGGCTTTCCAGGCACCCGTTACATTGGGGCCAAAGAACGCATCAGCGCGACCGGACTGCAATGCCAGCGTTTGTGCCGCATCGTCTTTGGTATATACCGGGGTGAAGGGTTTAAGCCCTTTCTTCAGGTTCTCTTCATTCCATGCGAGCAAAATAGACTCCTGGTTGGTCCCGGAGCCGACAATAATGCGCAGCCCTGCAATGTCCTGTGCTTTCTCAATCTTCTTGATTGGGCTGTTAGATTTCACATAGAAACCCAGTGAATCTTTACGGTAGGTGGCGAAGTCGAATTTCTGTTTGCGATCTTTGGTGACGGTAATATTGCTGATTGCCGCATCGTATTTCCCCGATGCCACACCCAATGGCCAGTCTTCCCAGGATGTGGGTACGACGTTGAGTTCAAGCCCTAAGCTGTCAGCCACCAGACGTGCAATATCGACTTCGCTGCCGAGCAACGTTTTGTTGTCTTCAGCAAACACCGTCAAGGGTGGCGAGTTAAGTGCCGCAACGGCTACGGTGAATTTACCGGGCACCGCAAAATGATGATCTTTTGGCAGCTGTGCCACAGCCGATGGATTTACGGCCGTATTAATCGGCGTTTTATTGGCCTCGAGACTGACGCCAGTACCGTTAATGGTGACTTCTTGTGCCAGAGTTTGTGCCGACGAAAGTGCCAGAGCGATAGCAAGGATTAGCGATATTTTTTGCATAGCAGGTTCTCTTTTTTATTTTGGTGTTTTGTCGGATGGCGCTTTGCTTATCCGACCTACGAAAGCGCCGTTGTAGGGGGGATAAGCGTTAGCGCCATCCACCATTTTGCGCCTACGAAAATTGATTTACCGGATTGGCGAGCCCCAGGCTTTCGCGCAGCGTAGTACCGGGATACTCCTTGCGGAACAACCCACGGGCTTGCAGTACCGGGACAACTTCATCGACAAAGCGTGGGAAGGTATCAGGCGTACCGCCCTGAATAATAAAACCGTCGGCGCCATAGCTTTCAAACCACTGCTGCAGCCCATCTGCCACTTGCTGTGCGGTCCCGGAAAAACGCGGGCGCGGTGATGCTGCTTCAAGCGCGACCTGGCGCAGCGTCAGATTGCGTGTCTGAGCATTACGTTTGATTTCATCTGTGGTACTGCGGAAGCTGTTCTGCCCCAGGTCACCGATATCCGGGAAGGGTTCATCAAGCGGGTACTGGCTAAAATCGTGATGCTCAAAATAGCGGCCGAGGTAATTCAGGGCATCGTTAATTGAGACCAGTGCGGCGGTCGTTTGATATTGGTTCTCCACATCATCAGCATCTTTCCCAACGATCACGCTGACACCCTGGAATATTTTTAAGTCATCGTCCTTACGGCCATGATTTTTCAGTTGACCTTTAACGTCACGATAGAAATGTTGCGCCTCTTCAAGAGTTTCATGATGGGTGAAAATAGCGTCGGCATGGTGGGCGGCTAATTTCTTGCCGTCGTCTGATGCACCTGCCTGGAATACAATCGGACGACCTTGCGGCGTGCGGGAAATATTCAGCGGGCCTGCTACCTGGAAGAAATCTCCGCGATGATCCAGCGTATGTAATTTATTAGGGTCAAAGAATTGCCCACTGGCTTTATCACGAATAAATGCATCTTCTTCCCAGGAGTCCCACAGTCCTTTCACTACATCCAGATATTCATCGGCAATGCGATAACGCAGCGCATGCTCAGGGTGTTTTTCACGGGAAAAGTTCTTCGCTGAACCCTCCAGCGGCGATGTCACCACGTTCCAGCCCGCACGTCCTTTACTCAAATGGTCAAGGCTTGCAAACTGGCGAGCGACGGTAAAGGGTTCGCTATATGAGGTAGACAGTGTGCCAACCAACCCCAAATTCGTAGTGACGCTGGCTAATGCTGACAACACCGTTAATGGCTCAAATCTATTCAGGAAGTGAGGAATCGACTTTTCGTTAATATATAAACCGTCTGCGACAAATAAAAAATCCAGTTTGCCCGCTTCTGCTTTTAACGCCGTCTCTTTCACAAATTCAAAACTAATGCTGGCATCCGCAATTGCTGCCGGGTGCCGCCATGCCGACATATTTCCTGATGCGCCATGTAAGATTGTTCCAAGACGCAGTTGTCGATTATTTGACATATTTACCTCTTTATTTTGGCCGCACGCATCCTGGGGAGTTGACCCCTGCGTATTAGCTATTGTTAGTTTTGCAGTAGTGCTTTTTCAGCAAGCGTTGCGAAATATCGTGCCGCATTTTCAATTAATGTCTCATCCGGATTAAACGCCGAATGATGTAAACCATAAGGGCTGGCGCTACCAATACTGACAAATGCGCCGGGAATGGTTTGCAGATAAACAGCAAAGTCTTCGCCACCCATATGCAGTTCGGAGGTTTGTGTCTTATAACCCACACTTTCTGCAACCTGCATAGAAAACGCCGCCCATTTCTCATCGTTGATTAACGTCACCGGCCCGTTAAACCACTCCACATCAATCTGTGCGCCAAAGGCACTGGCTAAGCCGGAAGCAATTTCGCGGATGCGTTTCTCGACCTGTTTTTGAATATCACCACGATGAGTGCGCACGGTTCCTTCAAGCTCAACGTTTTCAGGCAGCACATTCCAGGTATTCCCCCCTTGTATGCGTGTCACACTCACGACCACCGAATCGAGCGTATCAATATCGCGACTGGCAATAGTTTGCAGCGCGATAACCAGCTGGCTTGCCAATACAATGGGGTCGTGGCCCTCATGTGGGCGGGCGGCATGAGCGCCTTTTCCTTTCACCCGCAAAACAAAGCGATCAACATTGGCATAGAATGCGCCGCCTCTGGTGGCAAAGGTGCCGACCGGTAAACCGGGTTCGTTATGCATCCCAAAAATAGCTGAGACATTTTCCAGAGCCCCGGCCTTAATCAGTGCCTTTGCGCCGGTAAAATTTTCTTCCGCCGGTTGAAACAGCAAGCGCACGCGACCTGGCAATTGGTCTTCACGCTCCTTAAGTAACAGAGCTGCGCCGAGGATCACGCTGCTGTGAACATCATGCCCGCAGGCATGCATCACGCCATCGTGTTGTGAACTAAAAGAGACACCGCTGGTTTCCTGAATCGGCAGTGCGTCAATATCCGCACGCAGCGCAATCACCTTATCGCCGTGCCCTACTTCAGCCACCACACCAGTGGCAAGTGAGTACGGCAACAGACGCAGCCCTGCGGACTCCAGCCAGTGACGTATGCGAGCGGTAGTTGCCACTTCCTTGCCGGACAGTTCAGGGTTCTGGTGGAGTTCACGTCGCCAGTCGATAAGCTGTTGTTTGAATGTCTGTGGGGCGAATGTCATTGGCAACCCCTTACCAGGCTTCATGCTGTGCAGCAAAATCGAGGTGCGATATTGCAGGCTGAGCGCCAGCCAACAAACGCAGCGACTGCAAACGTGCTGCCGGGTCGGCAATCGGGGTATCAATGATAAATTCGTCGATACCAAACTGTTGGCTCAATGCCTCAAGTCCGGCATGTACTTGCTCTGCGGTACCTTTAAGCAGCGAGGGTTCGCGTCGTTCGATTTTTTTGATAGCGCTGCCTGCCTGGCGAGCAAATGCGTGAGCCTGCGCTTCACTGGCGACACTAACGCGTTGGCTGTTTTCAAGCTCAACGCTCCAGATTTCCACCAGGCTTGCCAGTTCATCGGCGGTATCTGTATCAGCCGCCACAATCACCTGCACCGCCACCTGCGTGTCGCGTTGGCTTTTACTACGCCACGCGTTAAGAACATCGCGCATCAGGGTTTTATCGCCATTCAGATGGGCGGCGTAGACGAAATTCCAGTTAAGATTTGCGGCAAGCTGTGCACTCTCAAGGCTTGCGCCCAGCAAGAAACGCTCGGCACTTTGTGCAGGAACCGGCGTTGCGCGTAAGGTTTCCTCGTCATCCTGTGCTGCTGGTAATGAGAGCCAGTTATCAAGTTGAGTGAGTTTTTCCGCGAACGACTCTTTATCTTGCCCGGCACGTTGCAATGCTTGTGTGGAAAGCGGTAACCCACCTGGCGCTTTACCCACACCGAGATCCACACGCCCTGGAGCAAGACTTGCTAATAAATTGAAGTTCTCCGCCACTTTATAAGGGCTGTAATGTTGCAACATCACCCCGCCGGAGCCGACACGAATGCGGTGGGTTTGCCCAACAATCCAGGCAATAAGCAACTCAGGAGACGGGCTTGCCAGGTGGGAAGTGTTATGGTGCTCGGCAATCCAGAAACGGTGATAACCCCAGGCTTCGGCCTGTTGAGCCAGATGTAACGTGTGCTTGAGAGCGTCGCCAGGAGTGCCATCCTTTGCGACCGGACTTTTATCCAGCAGGCTAATTCGATAAGACATGCGACCAACTCGTATTGTTTAACATGTCTTAATTAATAAGGTTTCCGTCAACGTGAGTGAAACAATTAATTTACATTTAGTTAGCCAAAAACTGGATAAGCCCATCCATTGGGATCTAAAGTTTCATATATGGCCTATTGTAGTATTTATTAATTATAAATAGATCTTTTATGACCCTTTTGATTGACATTAGTCCATAAATGACCCATTTTTATTATTAATTTAATAAAAAGACCATTTATGACCCCTTTGATTAAAAGTGGCTCATAAAAAACCAATGTATTGTCAAAAAATGAATCTAAGGGTCATATATGAACTATGACAACGCAGACCTCGTCGCCAAGCTGCATACCATGAGTGAATTATTGAGTGACGTTAAAAAAGCGGTGGCACTGAGAGCGCAAGAGTCAGATCTGGCGCTAACCGAACAGGTCATTACGGAATCTGTACAGTTGGGGCAACAATTAAACCAACGTCGCAAAGAACTGGAGATCGACCTGGCAACCCTTGAGCTGCAAACGGGTGTTTCAGCATCAACGTTGAAACGGCTGTTTAAAGATCCCGATCAGGTCAAATTTGGTACCGTATTGAGTGTCGCTGACGCATTAGGAGTGAAACTGTGCGCCGCCGTGTAGAAGTGTGGTTATACGGTGAAGCGGTGGGTGAATTGCGCCAGGATGATGATGGTTTTGCGTTTAGCTACCATGCCGACTATATCGGCCCGCCGCTCTCCTTAAGTTTACCGGTGCGTGTTGGCCACTTTCACAGCCGAACTCTACCGCCCTTTTTTGCATCATTAGCACCTGAAGGTTGGTTGAAAAGGCGTTACAGCCAACTGCAACAACGCGATGAGCATGATCTACTCGGTATGCTGATTGATAACGGCAAGAACCTGATTGGCGCAGTTCAGCTGGTCAACATTCTGGAGGATTAACAATGCGCTGCCACATTCTTTTGACTCCGCTGGTGCAGGCCAAAGAGCGGGAGTCTGGTTATTCAAACAAAGGCCTCAAGCACCTGACCAGCTCAGGTAAGGTCAACCCGCAGCTGAGTTTTACGCGCAGTGAATTTATTCACGAATTGCCAAAAGCCCAGCGAGGGATGAGTATTTCCGGGTATCAACCAAAACTGCAAATGGTGGTGCGCGATGGCGAGTTTGCGGTGGTAGAGCATCAGGGTGAATACATACTCAAACCCTCTCCGGCCGAATTTCCACATCTGGCAGAAAATGAACACGCGACAATGACGCTAATGGCGCGACTCGGATTTGACGTACCGCCACATGGATTAGTCAGTTTTGCGCCTGAAGGAAATGATACTGAACGTGAGTTGGCCTTTGTTATCCGCCGTTTTGACCGGGATATGATAACTGGCGCGGCCATTCACCAGGAACAGCTTGATGCGGCGATGAATATTGGCGAGAAGTACGGCAAAACCGGCAGCGACGGTAAGCAGTATGTTAGCTATCAGCAATTGGCAGAGTTTCTGACCCAACATGTGAACAGCAACCTCGCCTTTAAAATCGACTTGTTCCGCCGTATCACCTATGCGTATTTGCTGGGTAATAACGATATGCATCTACGCAATTTCGGCTTGATGCATCCAAGAGTTGGCGAACCAACGCTATCCCCGATTTATGACTTTGTCTCCGTTGCCCCCTATCCCACCATTTTTAGCTCAGGATTTATGGCGCTGCCATTACTGAGTTGCGAGGAAGGCGACCGGGAGTTAGCGCCAGGTTTTAAAACCGCCTATGGTGAATATCTGGGTATGGATTTTCGGGAACTCGGCCTGGCGATAGGATTGACCGACAAACTTATCGTGAAGTTATTGAATGATTTGCAAAAAGAGAGCCGCATTGTGGAAGCGGTATATCGTGATTCGTTTATGCCACCCGAGGCGATTGCCGCCACGTTGCGTTGTTACCATCAGCGGCTGGACAGGTTGATGCGCCTGGATGAAGCGGAGTTGTGAAACTGAAGTGTGAAAAAGAGTCGGCTAACGCTACGCTTACCCGACCTACGATTTCAAATTCGTAGGGTGGATAAGCGCAAGCGTCATCCACCAATTACATTTACATCAAGAAAATCAGAAGGTTTCCCAGTTTTCGTTTGAGTCGCTGACGGCGGCTTTACGATTCATTACCGGGGTGATAGTCAGTTTTGGCTCAACCTGACGAGGCTCCTTTTTGGCTTCCTGGCCAATACGGAACACGGCAACAGCCTGAGTCAGACGGCTTGCCTGATCTTCAAGTGCTGAAGCAGCAGCGGCAGATTCCTCCACCAGGGCGGCGTTTTGCTGGGTCACACGGTCCATTTCAGAAACCGCCAGCCCAACCTGGTCGATACCACGGCTTTGCTCATCAGACGCCGAGGCAATTTCACCCATAATATCCGTCACACGCGTTACCGCATTGACGATTTCGCCCATGGTTTCACCGGCACTTTCAACCAAAGTTGAACCGGTATCCACTTTATTAACGGAATCTTCAATTAGCCCTTTAATCTCTTTCGCCGCCTGTGCACTACGCTGTGCCAGGTTACGCACTTCACCGGCTACAACCGCAAATCCTCGCCCTTGCTCACCGGCACGTGCCGCTTCAACTGCGGCGTTCAGCGCCAGAATATTGGTCTGGAAAGCGATACCGTCAATCACACTGGTGATGTCGGCAATTTTTTTCGAGCTACCGGCGATGTCGTTCATGGTGCGCACCACGTTATCCACCACTTTGCCGCCCTTCTGCGCGGTTTCTGACGCGCTCAATGCCAGCTGGCTTGCCTGACGGGCGTTTTCCGCATTCTGTTTCACGGTTGCAGTTAACTGTTCCATGCTGGCAGCAGTCTCTTCAAGCGAAGCGGCTTGTTGTTCGGTACGGGAAGAAAGGTCGTTGTTACCGATAGATATTTCGCTGGCACCGCTATAAATCGCATGCGCGCCGTTACGAACTTCGTTCACTGTGCTCACCAGCTCCGACTGCATATGTCGCAGGCTTGCCGCCAGTTGGCCCATTTCATTGGTCCCATCCACATCGATGGAGTGCACCAGGTCACCGTCCGCGATATGGCGAATGTTATCAATCAAGCGGTGAAGCGGCTCGATAAGGGTTTTCTTGATACCCAGCCAAACGACAATAATCGCCGCGACAACCAGCGCCAGAATCACAACCAGGATCCAGATGGCCTGAGAGTATGACTGGTTATTGTCGTCTACTGCTTGTTGATACAGGCTATCGTTTTGTTGTAGATAGTTGACGTACTCTTTCTCGAAACCATCCTGATATTTCTGTGTTGGCTGGTCGAAGAACTCATTAATTTTACCCGCCCCCAGCAATTGAATCAGCTCGGCAAGCGCACCGTGGTAAATATCATAGTTACGTTTGATTTCGTTGATTGATGCTTCGCTCTGACGCGGGTCGCGTGGCAAGGCTTCATACGCGGCCCACTCTTTTTCGGCCTGCTTTAACGACTGGCTGGCAATAAGCATTAACTCATTTACTGTCGAACCGCTGCCGATATTGTTGGTATCCATCATATGACGGATACCAGCACGGTTTAGAGTGTTGCGGGTTTGAAGCAAGGCAACCCAGCTACCGTTGAGCGTGGACTGCTGCTGACGAATCGTTTGCAGTACAGTGAAGTTTTCTTTGTCGTTTTTCAGTGCATTGAAGAACAATCCACCGGAAGTAATTTGCAAAATACCAAATAAACCCAGCACAAGTAGAAGGCTGGTTACAACTTTTATGCGATTTAACATGCTTTTTTGTTCTCATGGCAACAGAAGCATAAAGTTTCGGCAGTTGGCGCTAAAACTTTATGCTTATTGTCTGAGAAAAGCTGAGATCAGCTGCGCTCAATATCTTTAGCGGCCTGATCTAAGGTGTCGATGATTTTGTAGAGCGTCTCTTTGGGTAAATTGCTTTGCCCAAGTTTGGTATTGAGCGCCATTTTAAAGTTATGGATCGCTCGCTGTATTTCAGGTAAACGGCGATTATCGCCTAACACGCCCAGCGACTCGAGCTTAGCGATGATATGACCGAGATGCTCTTGCTGCTGAGCAAGTTCCGCATGCCCTTCTTCGGTGAGCATCCACGCCTTTTTGCTGCTGTCGCTTTGCACTGCGGCGATAAACCCCATCTCCTCAAGCAAAGAGAGGTTCGGATAGATAATTCCAGGGCTTGGGACATACTCGCCCTTCGCCGTCGCCTCAATAGATTTGATCAGTTCATAGCCATGCGCGGTATTGGCTGAGAGGAAGTGCAAGATCAGCAGACGAATATCATTGGCATCAAACAGGCGCTCTCGACGCATCCGCGCTTTGCCTTCCATTCCCCCGTGTTCGTGATGACCATGATGGCCACCGTGTAAACCATGCTGTTCATGACGCTCATGTTTTGCGCAAAAACGATGATGAATATGTTTGATTCTCATGTTCGTTTCCTTATTTGTTATGCCAGTAAGCGACAGCGCGTACGTAATCGGCGTCCAGACCACGGTTTTCCAGCAGTTCATCACTGAGTTGTTTAACATCGTGCCCTTCGCCGGTAATCCAGACGAAATAGTCATTCTCCGGGAATTCAATGGTACTGACGTTACGTGCGATAGATTCGATATCAAGCCACTCAACGCGCGCATGTTCAAACTCGCTGAGATACTCATGAGTTTGTGCATGGTGGCAATTGACCAGCACGACAGGTGAAATATGTTCGGGTAGTGAGAGCAAGCGGCGACGGACTGCAGGTAAACCGCTTTCATCGCAAATATAGAGTTGGAACGTGTAATCGGTTGGGATGACGAGCGATCCTCTTGGCCCACCGATAAGGAGCGTATCACCCACTGCGGCTTTATCAGCCCACATGCTTGCCACACCGCCATCGTGAATATAGAAATCCAGCGTCAATTCGTTACGTGCGGCATCAAAAGACAAAGGGGTGTAATCGCGAGAAACAGGGCGCAGCCCTTCGCCCCAGACAATGCCATCATCGGTAACGGATGGTCGCACAAAATCACCGTTTTCAGGTGGGAAGAAGACTTTTACATGGTCATCAAACCCTTGTGAAGAAAAACCAACCAGTTCGGGGCTGGTAAAAACAATACGGTGGAAACAGCCTGCGACCGTTTGTTTGCTTTTAACAGTTAACTCACGGAATTTAAGCTCATTTTTTACGCGTTCAGGAAGTTTAGGTTTGGTTTGTATGGTCATCGGGTTCTCATTATTCATCGTGTAAGATATATCATAGATATGTTTTAGCACATGAATGTGAGATTGTCGTTATCAATTTTTGCGATTATACAAGCCTCGCCTCGCTGAAAATTTAATCAATTTAATTAACTCGTCTCACGGGTCGCAAATTGACAAACCCTTACCAAGCGGGGCTTTCAATTTGCTTTAAGTGGTGCCTACACTGAGGTTGGCAGCTACTGCCAGGTAAAACTCCATTCACCCACCAAAGTCCAGGAGGTTTGTAATGTTTCCTGAGTACCGTGAATTGATCAACGAACTAAAATCCGCGAACCCGCGCTTCCTCAGCTTGTATGACAAGCATAATCAACTCGACGATGAGATTTTACGCAGAGGGGGGCCGCAAGGGACGGGATACAATGAAAAGGTCGTGCAGATGAAAAAAGAGAAGCTGCGGCTAAAAGATGAGTTGTATCAGATGTTGAAGAAAGCCAGTCATTAGGTTCGTTGTCAGGAAGGGGAAACCCCCTTCCTGTTTTTGTACATCAGGCTTTGGTGACACGCGTAAAAACAATCGCGTAAAGTTCATTCAAGCCCGGATATATTTCAGCAATCACTTCCTTGAGCTCTGGCAGCGTCATATTTTCCTGCCGTGCATGCTCATCAGTCAGTTGGTCAAGAGCCACCGGCGTCACACTGACCACTTCAATAGTGCAAAAATAAACATCATCTTCATAACGCCCGACGCGCAGTTGTTGGCCCGGGGTAAAGTGTGATTCAGAGGCATCACGCAATGTAATCGTTTTGCGCCCGGCGACAATATCGTTCTCGAAACGCTGGAAAAAGGTTATGTCGTTCATGGAATTCCTGCTCGAAGTATGAAGGGTTTTAAAACAGAGAAAACATCAATGCGACTGGAAAGCTCATCGGCCAGGTCGCTCCCACCAGCACAGAGCTTAATAGTTTAATTCGTTTGGTATCGCGAGCCAAAAACCAGGTGACCAAAGCAGTGATTAACGACATTACAGCGTAAAAAATCAGCATATCTTGATAAAGAGTCATTTTTATAATGGGGTGTTTGGAAAAATTCCCGCAAAATATGCTCTTTTTTATGATGCAGATCAAGTTTTCACGTTAGTTGAGCAAATGGGTGTATGTGATTTTTAACCATCGCTTTAGCATTTATGCGGTCCAGTCTCATTTGGAAAGACAACTGCTCTCAAATTTCATAGCTTGCTTATAATACCTGGTCTCAATTTTATTATCGGAAGGATTGATAAAAATATTAACCTAATTACACTACCAAATATTCACAACATAAAAACAACTATTGGAAATGAAATTTCCATATACCCCTAAATGGTTAAGCGCCTCTAATGTATTTAGATTAAATAAAAAACATATTTATTGTATTTGTGCTCTTATCATTATGATGAATTTTCTTAGCGTTAGATTATCTAAACAATAGTGTTTCCTATAACTGTCGTAAAATTTAATTTTCTTGCTATTCGTTAAGGATATTATGATAATGAGTGTATACATCCGTACAAAATTTCTTCTACGCTATCTTGTATAAATAAGAATATTCATAATGTTCAAATTAACCTCTAGAAAAGCATTGATATTGACTGTTTTTGTTCTTATTGCTCCTTTTGTTCTAATTGCTACATATTCATTTTTCTACATTAAAGTGGGAATGGAAAATAATTTTAACGAAACAATGTTTAGATTTACCAAAAATACTGCCTATGCCAGCATAGAAACCCCCGTAAGAAAAATTAATGCAAAACTTAATGCTATGGCTGGCATGATTAGCAAAGAAGATATTTCTCAATACATCTCTCCTGATCACTCTGAATTAAATTCATTGCTACCTTCATTAATTATCTCTAATGAGATGTTTTCCAGTGTACTGCTATCTGATAGCCAGGACCGGTACAGGGTTTACCCGCATAAAGAATATCAAGGGTTTAAACCATCCGAACGTCCCTGGTTTCCGACAGATGGCGTTAAAAATACAATTTACTACTCTGATCCTTATGTGGGTATCAGTAAGAGCCCCATTACCAATAAGCACGTGCTCGATGTCACGGTAAGCATGAATCTCTTTGACAGAAAATCGGATTTCGTTGGCAATATTGCCCTGGATCTGGATCTGGATGCATTAAGCAACATTCTGAAGGGCCTTACCATACCTTATAATGGCCGATTTAAGGTTGCAGCAATGGATGGCTCAATCATTATGTACGCGAACACCAAGGAAATTTTCGTCCAAAAGATACCAGAATCTTGGTTAAAGGAGATAAAAGAGACATCAGGCTCATTTAACGATAACGACAATAAGCAGATTGTTTTCTATCAGGCATATCAAAACCCTGACTGGGTTGCATTATCCACTGTCAGCTATGAAAATTATAATAAATTGCTGAATAATGCTTATCTTGCATTAACCTACATCATACTCGGCTGTTTAATTTGTTATCTCATTGTGGCTATAATTATCAGGGTGTATTTTAAACAATGGGTCGATGTACTTTATCTCAGTGTTAATGAAAATATATCCAACGAAACTCCACGTAATTTGGAAAATCTTTGTAAGGGAATAGCCAAAAAAAATGAAACGCTGAAAGAAGCAGTAGAGGCCGCCACCACCGATCCGCTGACGAAAATTGGTTCACGCCGAAAATTCGAACAAGATGTGCTGAACCTGTTTAATTCCCGTGTTCCGTTCCATCTGGCAATGATCGACCTTGATAACTTTAAAAAAATAAATGATACATGGGGCCATCAAACCGGTGACTGTGTCCTGCAAAATGTGAGTAAAGCAGGCGTTGAGAGATTTGGTGGGAAACATGACATTTATCGATTTGGCGGTGAAGAATTAGTCGCATTAATTTATGATTTACCATTCAATGAATGCTATGAACTTATTGATAGCTGGCGCTATACCGTGACAAAAAGAAAGTGGCGTGAACAAGGCATGTTGGTTTCGTTTAGCTGCGGAATTGCCAGTTCGGTTGAGTGCAGCTCGATAGATGAATTGGTCGCAACGGCCGATAAATTGTTGTACCAGGCAAAAGAGTCAGGGAAAAATTGTATTTACCCGCCTATATCCTAAAAAATTCGAGTTGCATCGCAGCGGCAAGAGAGCGCATCCCGATGAGCTTACATAAGTAAGTGATTCGGGTAAGCGAACGCAGCCAATAAAGTAGTAACTTGAAGTTTTACCGCTCACTATGGGTCGGTAGGCGCAAGATGCTCCTCTTGCGCTCTCAAAATTGATCATTAATCAATATGGGTGAATTTTGCATACGTAATGACCTCTCGAACCCGATAACGACTATCTTTAATAAACAGTGTTATCCCCATCGAGGTCATTATGTTCCTCAACTACTTCGCTCTCGGCGTCCTGATCGTTGTCTTCCTCATTATTTTCTACGGGATTATTATTCTCCATGATATCCCCTACCTGATAGCCAAAGCCCGCAACCACCCGCACGCCGATGCCATTCATGTCGCAGGCTGGGTCAGCTTGTTTACACTCCATGTTATATGGCCGTTCTTATGGATCTGGGCAACGCTCTACCGCCCTGAACGGGGCTGGGGTATGCAACAAAATGCCGACGCAACACTGGCTTCGTTACAGCAACGCGTAAGCGAACTGGAACAGAAACTGGATAACAACAAAATAACTCCATCGGAGTAATATCATGGATCTGCTCATTATCCTGACATATGTGGCATTTGCGTGGGCCGTATTTAAGATTTTTAAAATACCGGTAAATAAATGGACAGTGCCAACCGCTGCTTTGGGCGGAGTATTTTTAATTGGCGCACTTATTTTATTAATGAACTACAACCATCCTTATACTTATTTAGCGCAAAAAGCGGTTATTTCTATTCCTCTTACTCCACAAGTAACGGGAATTGTCAGTGAAGTTACCGATAAACAAAACATGATGATTAAAAAAGGTGAAGTGCTATTTAAAATAGACCCTACGCGCTACCAGGCTCGTGTCGACAGGCTGCAAGCTGATTTAATGACGGCAATTCACAGCACGCAGTCACTCAAGTCACAACTTGATGCCGCCGTGGCCAACACAACTCGTGTCACCGCCGAACGCGACAGACTATATAAAGATTACCAACGTTACCTTCAGGGCAGCAAAGCGCGAGTAAACCCCTTCTCTGAAAGTGATATTGATAACGCACGACAGAACTTTCTCGCGCAAGATGCGCTGGTAAAAGGTTCAGTTGCCGAACAGTCACAGATCAAAAGCCAGTTAGACAGCATGGTGAATGGCGAACAATCACAGATTGTCAGCCTGCGCGCCCAGCTTGCCGAAGCCAAATATAATCTCAACCAAACCGTTATTCGTGCGCCCAGCGATGGTTATGTCACGCAAGTTCTGATTCGCCCCGGAACCTATGCCGCTGCCCTGCCGTTACGCCCGGTGATGGTGTTTATTCCGCAACAAAAACGCCAGATTATTGCCCAGTTCAGGCAGAACTCTTTGTTACGTCTGGAAGCGGGTGACGAAGCCGAAGTTGTATTCAATGCGCTACCTGGGCAGGTTTTCCAGGGTAAGTTGACCACGGTTCTGCCTGTTGTCCCTGGCGGTTCTTATCAGGCTCAAGGTACGTTGCAATCTCTGACGTTAACTCCAGGAAGTGACGGTGTATTAGCAGTGATTGAACTCGCACCCGATGCGCAAGTGGATGCCTTACCCGATGGGATCTTTGCCCAGGTGGCCGTCTATTCTGACCACTTTACCCATGTATCTGTGATGCGTAAGGTGTTATTGCGGATGACCAGTTGGATGCACTATTTATATCTGGATCATTAAGTTGCAAAAACTCACCACCTCTTTGGGAGGTGGTGAGATAACGCTAGTGCTTAATCATTACATGACGAATGACGGTGTAATCCTCAAGCCCGAATAACGACATGTCTTTGCCATAACCCGAGAGTTTTTGTCCACCGTGCGGCATTTCACTGACCAGCATGAAATGGGTATTCACCCATGTACAGCCGTACTGCAAACGAGCACTCAGGCGATGTGCGCGGCCGACATCTTGTGTCCAGACTGAAGACGCCAGCCCGTAGCTGGAGTCGTTCGCCCAGCCAAGCACCTGCTCTTCATCATCAAAGGTCGTGATGCTAACCACCGGGCCAAACACCTCTTTTTGCACAATGTCATCTTCCTGCTTTGCACCCGCAAGTAGCGTTGGCTGGAAGTAATATCCCGGCCCTTCTACTTTCGCCCCTCCCGTCACCACTTTGACGTGTGGGAGTGCTTTAGCAGCATTCACCGCATTGCTTACCCGCTCAAGATGAGCGGCAGAACTTAGCGGCCCGAGTTCTGTGGATTCATCGTCTGGTGCACCATATTTCAGGCTGCTGACCGCATCCCCCAGTTTTTCCACCAGTTTGTCGTAAATGCCCTTCTGGGCGTAAATTCGGCACGCCGCGGTACAGTCTTGCCCGGCGTTGTAATATCCGAATGTGCGCACACCTTCGACGACCGCATCTAAATCCGCATCATCAAAAACAATCACTGGCGCTTTGCCGCCCAGTTCCATATGGGTACGCTTAATCGAAGGTGCGGTATGGCTGATGATATGCTCACCAGTGGCAATCGATCCGGTTAAAGAAACCATGCGCACTTTCGGATGACCGGTCAGCACATCACCTACCGTTTGCCCGCGCCCGAACAGCACATTCAGTACGCCAGCCGGGAAAATATCTTTCGCCAGCTCAGCGAGTTTAAACGCGGTAAGCGGAGTGATTTCGGAGGGTTTGATCACTACACAGTTACCCGCAGCGAGCGCCGGGCCTAGTTTCCATGCTGCCATCATTAGTGGGTAGTTCCACGGCGCGATAGACGCCACCACGCCCACAGGGTCACGGCGAACCATCGACGTATGACCACTGAGATATTCCCCTGCGGCTAGTCCGTTCAGACAGCGGCTTGCACCAGCAAAGAAGCGGAACACATCCACCACCGCAGGAATTTCATCGTTCAACACACAGTGATAAGGTTTACCGCAGTTTTGCGATTCCAGACGGGCAAACACTTCGCCATTTTGCTCAATAACATCCGCCAGTTTTAGCAGATGTTCCGCACGTTCTTTTGGGGTGGTTTGCCCCCAGGTAGCAAAAGCAATATCTGCAGCCAGTACCGCATCGTTTACCTGATCCGCAGTGGCTTCCGCGATCTCCAGCAGAACCTCTCCCGTTGCCGGGTTGTATACCGGCAACTTTTCCCCAATGCCTTGCACTAACTGGCCGTTTATTAATAGCTGGCTTTGCATAGTGATACCCTTTTCAACATTATTTACCGCTGCCCGCGACTTCATCTCCACCGCGACTCAGCCAGTACGCCCCTAAAATCGGTATGGTTGTCATCAACATCACCATTAGCGCCACCACATTCGTGACCGGCACTTCGCGCGGGCGTCCCAATTGATTGAGCAGCCACAGTGGCAATGTGCGTTCATGCCCGGCGGTAAAGGTCGTGACGATAATTTCATCAAACGACAGCGCGAACGCCAGCATGCCTCCGGCGAGCAATGCAGACCCCAGGTTAGGCAAAATGACATAGCGAAAGGTCTGCCAGCCATCGGCACCCAGATCCATCGACGCCTCAATCAAGCTATAAGAGGTGCGCCGGAAACGAGCGATGACGTTGTTAAACACAATAACGACGCAAAACGTTGCGTGCCCCACCACAATGGTGAAAAAGCCCGGTTCAAAATTCATCATTTTGAAGGCGGTTAGCAGTGCAAGGCCCGTGATGATTCCCGGCAGCGCAATTGGCAACAACAGCAACAAGGAGATGGCATTTTTGCCAAAAAACTCTCGCCGCCAGAGTGCAGCGGCAGCGAGTGTGCCCAGGATCAACGCAAGTATAGTTGCCAGTGCGGCAATTTTGAGTGACAACGTCACGGCGTCAAGGATGTCACTGCGCGATGCCGCCACGCTGAACCAGTGCAACGTCAATCCTTTTGGTGGAAAGCTAAATGCCGCCTCTTCGGTGTTAAACGCATAAAGCGCGATGATCAACAGCGGGAAATGCAGAAAAATCACCCCACCCCAGGCAGCAATTTTTAGCAGTAACGGTGCGCGTTCAGAGTGCATCGAAGGCCCCCAGTCGTTTCACCAGTGAAAGATAAATGGCGATCAGTACAATCGGCACCAGCGTAAATGCCGCCGCCATCGGCATATTGCCTATCGCGCCCTGCTGGGAATAGACCATGTTGCCGATGAAATACCCCGGTGGCCCCACCAACTGCGGCACAATAAAGTCACCCAGCGTCAGTGAAAATGTGAATACCGAACCGGCCGCTACACCAGGAATGGCAAGGGGCAAAATCACATGGCGGAAGGTTTGAGTTGGGCGTGCGCCCAAATCAGCCGATGCCTGTAACAATGAAGGCGGCAAGCGCTCAAGTGCCGCCTGAATCGGCAGGATCATAAATGGCAGCCAGATGTAGAGAAACACCAGAAAACGCCCAAAACCGGATGTAGAGAGCGTATTTCCGCCTACCGCCGGAATGGTCAGCATCAGGTTTAATAGTGGTTCTAGCCCCATGTGTTCAAGAAACCATTGCGCTACGCCATCACGGGAAAGTAACAGTGTCCAGGCATAAGCCTTAACGATGTAACTGGCCCACATTGGCAGCATCACGGCAATATAGAAAAACGCCTTCAGTTTGCCGCTGGTATAGCGCGCCATAAAGTAGGCCATCGGAAACGCCAGCACTGCGCTGGCGAGGGTCACCGCAATGGCCATCGTCAATGTGCGCAGAATAATGTCGTAATTAGCGGGGTTAAACAGGGCTGTAATGTTGGCGAATGTCAGATCGGGCGTGACCGACATGGTGAAGTCATCAAAGGTATAAAACCCCTGCCATAACAGTGTGAGTAATGAACCAAGATAAACAACGCCGAACCATAACAGCGGTGGCAGCAGCAGTAAGGCCAACCAGAATCCTGGGCGCTGCCACAAAAAAGTAGCAATGCGCCGCATCAGGCGGTTGTCAGGGTGCGATGTGGGGAGACTCATATCCATTTCATCCTTCCCCCAGCAGCGGGACCATCGCCGCGCGAGGCCAGACAGCGGTGACCTGCTGACCAATTTGATAGCGCTCTTCGCTGACGATACGTTGCGGGTTCGCTTCACTGACCAGCAGTTTCTCACCGTCGGCAAGGCGCAGTTCGAGGCGCGTCGCCGCCCCCTGATAGTGGATCTCCTGAATCATGCCGCTAACGCTGATTCCGCCGCTCTGGCCGGAATGATCGTTGAGAACAATATGCTCAGGGCGCAGGGAAAATAGGCCCTCCTCACCGCACACTTTCCCGGCAAGAGCGGGTTGCAACACATTTGATGTACCGACAAAACTGGCCACAAAAGCTGTGCGCGGCTGCATATACAACTGGCGTGGCGTATCGACCTGTTCAATGCGTCCGTTGTTAAAAACCGCCACGCGGTCGGACATCGACAGCGCTTCACTTTGATCGTGGGTGACAAAAATAAAAGTGATGCCCAGTTCACGCTGGAGTTTCTTTAGCTCGCCCTGCATCTGTTCACGCAGTTTAAGATCCAGTGCCCCCAGCGGCTCATCCAGTAACAACACTCGCGGACGATTCACTAACGCTCGTGCCAGTGCCACACGCTGACGTTGACCGCCGGAAAGCTGTGAGGGTTTACGTGCATGAACAAAGCCAAGCGCTACGCGTTCCAGTGCTTCCTGCGCTTTACCAAGTCGCGTTTTTTTATCAACACCTTTCACCATCAGTCCATAAGCGACGTTTTCCAGCACTGTCATATGGGGGAATAATGCGTAATCCTGGAAGACGGTATTCACATCGCGTTGATAAGGCGGCACGTCTTGTGCCGGTTTGCCAAAAATCGCGATCTCGCCTGAAGTCACCTGCTCAAAACCGGCAATCAGCCTTAAACAGGTGGTTTTGCCCGAGCCAGAAGGCCCGAGCATAGAGAAAAACTCCCCGTCATCAATATCAATTGAGACGTTATCGACAGCTCGCACATCACCATAAAGGCGCGAGACGTTTCTGAACTGCACAGCGTACGACATAACTCCTCCAGGCTTAGCGGCCACCCATAATGGCGATATAATCCTGGGTCCAGCGACTGTACGGCACGAATTTACCGCCTTCAGCGATCGGAGTTTTCCAGAACACAATCTTATCGAAGTAGTTATAACCGTTGGTTTCGCAGCCTTTGTCGCCCAGAAGCGTACTGGCTTTACAACCTTCAGCCACCGCTGGCAGTGAACCAAACCATGCAGCAACGTCACCCTGCACTTTCGGGGTCAGCGAGTGGTTCATCCATTTGTAGGCACAGTTCATATGTTTTGCATCAGCATGCAGCATGGTGGTATCCGCCCACCCGGTGACGCCTTCTTTCGGGAATACTGTGGCAATCGGCTGGCCTTCGCCTTTCAGGGCGTTTGCCTGATACGGCCAGGCACTTGAAGCAACCACGCCTTCATTTTTGAAGTCACTCATCTGCACGGTCGTGTCGTGCCAGTAGCGGTGAATCAACCCATGTTGATCACGCAGTACTTTTAGCACTGCGGCATATTGTTCTTCGGTCAGCTGGTATGGGTCGGTAATACCCAGTTGCGGTTGGGTGGCTTTGACAAACAGCGCGGCATCGGCAATGTAAATCGGTCCGTCATAAGCCTGCACACGGCCCTGGTTGGTTTTGCCGTCAGGCAAATCCTGTTTGACGAACACCACGCCCCAGCTGTCAGGTGGTGTCGGGAAGGTTTTGGTGTTGTACATCAGCAGGTTCGGCCCCCACTGATATGGCGTGCCGTAAACTTTATCGCCCACGTTAAACCACGATCCTTTCACCAGACGCGGATCGACGTTTTTCCAGTTTGGGATGAGTGCCGTATTAATCGGCTGTACGCGTTTGCCCATAATCAGGCGTAGAGATGCATCGCCTGACGCGGTAACCAGGTCATAACCGCCCTTCGCCATTAAACTGACCATTTCGTCTGAGGTGGCGGCCGTTTTCACGTTCACCTTACAACCGGTCTCTTTTTCGAAATCCGTCACCCAGTTGTACGCTTTATCGGTATCGCCGCGTTCGATATAACCCGGCCAGGCGATAATATCGAGCTGCCCTTCACCGGGGCCAATTTTGTCTGGAAGCCCTGCCGCCTGTGCAGAAAGCACGGTCAAACAGAGGGTGGATAAAGTCCATATAGCCTGTTTTGTACGCATTGCTGCTTCTCCTGTCGGAAAGATAAAGGCGGCACCTGATTGGGTTTAGTGCCGAAAGAGCAAAAAAATCCCCGTACAAAAACAATAGTCTGCGCCAATATAGCCAGCATGCTGGCTTGGGGAAATTTCACCAGGATGTGATATAGGGCGCAGTAAAGTACACCGCAGAAATTTTCGCCGAGGTAAGATAACTGGATGATTTTTAAAGTGTAGATAGATGTAAGCGAGACGGTGACTCCGCGCTACCGTTTTTCTCAATTATCGAAATTTCATATGGATGGAGATGAAAATGCAGGTTGCTCATATCGCTGTGTGGACCAATAACCTTGAAGATGCTTGCGCATTCTGGCGTCAACACTTCAACGCAAAAATTGGTGAGGCATACCATTCGAAGCGCCGCGAAGGGTTTATCTCCCATTTTGTGACGCTGGAAAATGGCCCCGCGCTGGAATTGATGACATTACCAGGGCTGGTAGCGAAACCGCCACGCGAAGATAACCGCACCGGCTGGGCACATATTGCCATTAGCCTGGGGTCTGTTGAAGCGGTCGATAAGTTGGTGGCAAGTCTTAAACCACTGGGGGCTTTGGTTCACGAAGCTCGCTGGACGGGTGATGGTTTCTACGAGGCGGTGATAGCCGACCCGGATGGCAATCTGATTGAGATAACGTCTTGATGCTCTATGCTTAGTGCATCTGCGAATCATTAAAAGGAGAAAAAATGACTATTTCCGCACGTAACCAACTCACTGGAACGGTGAGCCATATTGCTGATGGCGCGGTGAATGACGAAGTTGAACTGACGCTTAACAGTGGCGGTAAGCTGGTGGCGGTTGTGACGCGCTCCAGCAAAGAAGCGTTAGGGTTAAAACCGGGTAAAGAAGCCATCGCGCTGATTAAAGCCCCTTGGGTCATGCTGGCCACCGAAGATTGCGGTTTACAGTTTTCGGCCCGCAATCAATTCCCAGGGAAAGTACGCTCCCTTGCGCGCGGTGCGGTGAATACCACAGTAAGTATTGCCACTGATGGCGGCGCTGAATTAACTGCGATTGTGACCAACGAAGCCGCCGATGACATGGCGCTGAAAGACGGCAGCCGTTTGATCGCCTTAGTCAAAGCCTCATCCGTGCTGCTGGCAGTGAAAAAGTAATAAACCAGGGCCGATAACGGCCCTGCCAGATTGCTGAAAAAGAGTGATGACCGGGTTTTGTAGGGTGGATAAGCATTAGCGTCATCCACCGTTTTGGCCCGTTTTGTCGGATGACGCTACGCTTATCCGACCTACGAAAAGGTTTGTCATTAGTCTCCCAGGGCCGATAACGGCCCTGGTTTTCACGCTCTTATCCCAAATCCCCACCACCTACCGGAAGAATAGTCCCGGTGATATAGCTTGCCTCGTCACTTGCCAGAAATAAAATGGCATTAGCCTGTTCAGCGAGCGTGCCATAACGATGCATCAGGCTGCTCTCTTTGGTTTGATCGACCACCTGCTGATACCACTCCTGTTCCTGCGGGCCTGGCTGCTCCTGGTTACGAGGTGTCAGGCGCGCAGGCGCGTCGGTACCGCCCGGTGCCGTGGCATTAATACGGATGCCACTTCCCGTATACTCCATCGCCAACGATTGTGTTAACGCATTTACCCCACCTTTGGCGGCGGAATATGGCACACGGTTAACCCCACGCGTAGCCACAGAAGAAACATTCACAATCGCGCCGCGTTGTTGGGTGAGCATGTAAGGCAAAACGGCGCGGCATCCCCACAACGTGGGAAATAACGAGCGTCGGATTTCCGCTTCAATTTGCTCCGCCTGATACTCAGCAAAAGGGCGAGCCCAAATAGTCCCGCCGACGTTATTAACCAGCACGTCAATCACGCCAAAATGCAAATGAGCCTCACTCATGGCCTGTTCAGTGCTTTGCCATTGTTCAAGGTCGGCCTCAATAGCCAACACATCTCCACCTTGTTGACGCAAGTTGTGCGCAAGTTCGTGAACGTAGCGAGCACGGTCAATCAGCACCAGTCGCGCCCCTTCTTTAACGGCTTGTTCAGCAACCTGGCGGCCAATGCCCTGAGCCGCTCCGGTAATAACCATCACTTTATTATGAAATCGCATTATGGCTCCTTAGGCTGCCGCGTTATCCGTTGCATTCTGGCTGGGCGTGAATTTTTCGTAATGGAAATTCGCCGGAGTGATTTGACGCTCACGGAAGCTGCGTAAAACCGCATCAACCATTGGAGGTGGGCCGCACAGATACACATCCACCTCACCCTGATTAAGCAACTCCTCACTGAAGTGATCGGTGACATAGCCTTTTTGTGGGCAGGTGGAAGCCTCATCGGTCACTACCGGTAGCCAGGTCAAATTTGGCAAACGAGCGGCCAGTTCGTTAAGCGCCTCAACCATCACCAGGTCGGTATCTTTCGTCACACCATAAAGCAGCGTAATCGGCTGTTCAGCGGGCGTTTTCGCCAATTGCCTGAGCATGGCGAGAAACGGAGCCAGCCCTGTACCACCGGCCAGCATCAAAATAGGTCGTAACGCCGGGCGCAGATAAAAACTGCCCATTGGACCTGTGAGCGTTAATACATCTCCGGCTTTCGCATGCTGCCCAAGCCAGGTACTCATCATGCCGCCGGGAACATTGCGAATGAGAAAACTGGCCTGCGTATCACCGGGTAGTGAACTAAATGAATAGGCGCGCACCTGCGTCCCTCCGGGGATCTGGATATTGACGTACTGCCCCGGCAGGAAATCGACTCCCTTATCCAGGGCAATGACCAGCTCTATCGCGCTGGGCGTCAGTGCTTCACTGCGTATTACCGTCCCCTCGAAACTGCCGATACCTGTTTTGCAGGCAGCTGCGGGCACTGGCACATCAATCACACAATCAGAATCAGGCACCATCTGACAGGTTAGAACCAGTCGCTGTTGTGCTTCATCTTCGGAGAGCGCATCTTCAAGAAAATCGTCACCGAGATTGTACTCTCCGCTCGCACAGTGGCATTTACAGGTGCCACATACGCCATCAGAGCAATCCATCGGTAAATTCACTTTCTGGCGATAGGCCGCATCCAGCACCTTTTCACCCACATTGCAGGAAATAAAACGCGTGACCCCATCTTCAAAGTTGAGGGCGATGTTAAAGCTCATGGCATTACCTCTTCTCAGACGTGATAGATGTCGATCACCTGACGAATGTAATCGTTATTCAGATGAATGGTTTTGCGTGTGATTTGCGGACGACTTTCGCTCAAATCCAGGGTGCAATATGTGGTGCCAAAGAAATAACCACTCTGCTGATAGCGGTGGCTATGAGTCACCCAGTTGTAGCGCACATCTACGCAGTTACCGTTTTGGCTTACAATGGCGATATTTGACAGCATATGCGTAGTCCGTGGCTCGGGTGTACTGGCACCGGAGCGCTCCGTTTTAATGCGATATACACGGTCTTCCAGCCCCTGGCGGTTTGGGTAAAAAATCAGTGAAATCTGGCTATAGGGGTCGGTGGTGAGTTGGTCGTCATCACCCCAGGCTGGCATCCAGTACACCACTTTCGGGCTGTAGCAGCTTATCCATTCATCCCACTGACGATCGTCTAACAAACTCGCTTCATAATAGAGAAACTGGCTGATGGCATTGATATCCAGGCTCATGGCATCACCTCCACGCGTTGGGTAATGGAGGCGTCGTAACTGCGTTGCTCTTTTTCAATCGCGGCCAACATGGTTTGTTGCCAGTGATGGTGGTGCGCGATATACAACGCTTCGTCTTCGGAACGTATGCCGCTCATTTGCGGCACAAACCCTGCTTTCTGGGCATGTTCATCAGGTCCATAAACCCAATGTTGCGCCCCACGACTCAGATCGCTCCACTCCAGGTTTTGCCCCAGATAACCGTTCTGGCAGGCGCGGAACTCTTCCAAATCATCCGGCGTACCCATCCCACTGACATTAAAGAAATCTTCGTATTGGCGAATACGTGTGGCACGAGTTTCAGGGGCTTCCCCTTTGGGCGCAAAACAATAGATGGTCACTTCGGTTTTATCCACCGCCAGAGGGCGGATGACACGGATCTGCGTGGAGAACTGATCCATCAGGTAAACATTGGGATACAGGCATAGATTGCGCGTTTCATTCACCATTTGGTCGGCTCGTAACTCACCAAACTGGGCAGTCAGACGGTCACGCTCGGCAAATACCGGACGTACCTGCGGGTTAAGTGCCCGCGTCCAGAGCAGCATGTGTCCGTGTTCAAAACCGTAGCCACCGCCAATGCTTTTCGACCAGCCATTGGCGTCTACCGCCTGCGTCCCCTCTTCTTCATAATTGCGGCGCGACATGGTCGAGGCGTAATTCCAGTGGACGACACTGACGTGATAGCCATCGGCGCCATTTTCAGCACCCAGTTTCCAGTTACCCTCATAAATGTAACTCGATGCACCTTGCAGAACTTCGAGTCCATCAGGTGCCTGATCGACTATCAGATCGATGATTTTTAGCGTTTCACCGAGATAATCATTAAGCGGCATCACATCTTCTGAAAGGCTGCCAAACAGGAACCCGCGATATGACTCAAAGCGCGGGAGCTTTTTAAGGTCGTGGGAACCGTGTTGTTTAAAGTTTCCCGGATAGCCACCCACGCTTTCATCTTTGGCTTTTAGTAATTTACCGTTATTGCTAAACGTCCAACCGTGGAATGGGCAGGTAAATGAGCTTTTATTACCTGCTTTACGGCGGCATAACATGGCACCACGGTGTGCACAGCTATTAATTAAACCGTGTAATTCACTCTTTTTATCACGCGTAATAATGACAGGTTGTCTACCAAGCGTTAACGTAAAATAATCACCAGGCTCAGGAATTTGGCTTTCGTGTGCCAGATAGACCCACCCTCCTTCAAATATATGTTTCATTTCGAGCTCAAACAGTTGCTCATCAATAAAAATATTCCTGTTGTAGCGATAAATATCATTTTCACGATCAACAATTAACGCATTGCCGATTTTTTTCTTTAATAAATCCAGTTTGTTTTGCATAGCTTAATCTCCCGTTGGGGATCTTTTATTTCGCGATGTAATGTATGGCCTGAGGTGAAAGCGGTGCCAGCTTATGCTGGCACTCTTATTATTCTTTGGCGCGCAGGCGAGTGATGCGGGACTCTTCTTCTGGTGAATGAGAAACGCAAAGCGTGAAGTCAAAATTCACTTCGGTATGCGGGCCATTCAAGCCTCGCGTTTTAATAATCTGTGTATCATTCACTTCTACCGGATCGGCAATTAATCCGTCACGGGTTGCAAAGGCAAAATCATCCCATAGATATTTATCACCACTGAGATTGATCTGGCTGGTGAGATGTTTATGACCTGGAGCGGAAACAAAGAAATGAATATGCGCGGGACGATTTCCGTGACGTCCTAAACCATTCAATAGGTGCTGTGTCGGACCATTCGGTGGGCAACCGTAGCCTGACGGTACAATACTTTGCACACTGTAACGCCCATCACTACCGGTTTTAATGCGGCGACGCAGATTGTATTCGCTCTGGCTTTGGTCGAAGAAGGAGTAGTTACCCAGCGTATTGGCGTGCCAGATATCAACCACAGCATTTGCCACCGGGTTGCCTTTCGTGTCACGCACAGTTCCGAACAGCCACATGGTTTTACCCTGGTCCTTCCCATCATCCATACGATCATGGCCCTGAGAAAGTGGCGCATTAGCAACATACAGCGGCCCTTCAATGGTACGTGGTGTGCCGGTTTCAATCTCAGCTGCGGCATCCAGAGCATCCTGACGTAAATCCAGATAGTGCTCAATGCCAAGGCCTGCGGCTAATAATGCCGCCTCTTTGCTGCCACCCAACTCGTGCAGGTAATTAACTGCGTGCCAGAACTCTTCTTCGGTAACATTAAAATCATCAATCAACGCACAGATATTTTCTAACATGCGATGGATAATATTTTTAAAACGCTCATCGCCCTCCGCACTATTTAAACCGGCGCTCTCTCTTAATAATGCTTGCACTTCTGGTTGGTTAATGAAGTTCTTTGTCATAATAATTGTCTCATTGCTTATTTGTAGGGAGCCATGCCCTAAAAAAAGAGCACGACTAAGATAGATTATTATTGTTATTTACTTATCGTCGTTACGAATTGATGATGGATGGCGACACAAAGCATCCACTTGAATATCCATATAAGGATAAAGTGGTAGTCCCATTAATATTTCGTGCAATTCATCGGCATCTTTAACATCAAAAATGCTAACATTTGAATACAGACCAGCAACGCGCCAGATATGCCGCCATTTACCTTCTTGCTGTAAAGCTTGTGAATAGGCTTTTTCTTTCGCTTTAATTTCTGTCGCCGTTGTTACCGGCATATCTGGCGGAATATTTACCGTCATTTCAACTTTAAATAACATCTCATTCTCCTCATTCCTTGCGGCGATAATAGTTGAGCTTATCTTCATCAATGGTTACGCCAAGCCCTGGAGTCTGAGGCAATTCGACGGAACTATTGGAAAAATGCAGCGGGTTCTCAACAATGTCATCTTTCAATAATAGAGGGCCGAACATTTCAGTCCCCCACTGCAATGGCAGCGTTGACCAGGCATGTAAAGAGGCAACTGTACCGACAGTGCCTTCCAGCATCGTCCCGCCATACAAACCGATTCCCGCAGCCTGAGCCACATGGGCCAGCCTCAACACGCTAGCCGGGCCACCTGATTTAGCAATTTTCAACGCGTATGCGCCAATAAAACCACGGCGGGCAATATCAAAACCGTCATCACTGCTGGCAACCGCTTCGTCGGCAAGGATAGCAGCTCGGCAATGCTGGCTAAGATGCACCAGTGCTTCCCGGTTTTGCGCCGCCACCGGCTGTTCAATAAGATCAATACCCATTGCATCAAGCTCAGCGCAACCGCGCACGGCGGTGCTGGTGTCCCACGCCTGATTCACATCAACGCGAATGCTGGCACGATCGCCAAGTGCATCCACAATGGCACGGGTGTGTTGCATATCGGTGTGATAATCCCGCGCTCCAATTTTAAGTTTGAAGGCGTTATGCCGCCCTTCTGCCAGCAGCTTTTCACCTTCTGCAATGTCTTTACTGGTGTCGCCGCTGGCCAGCGTCCATAAAACCGGAAGTTTCGTGGTCAGAGCACCACCCAACAGCGAACTTATCGGCAGACCCAACGCTTTTCCCTGCGCATCGAGCAGTGCGGTTTCAATGGCGGATTTAGCGAAGGTATTGCCACGCACGCACTTGTTCATCAGCGCCACAAGGGCATTCACATTACCTGCTGCCTGCCCGATGAGCAGTGGCGCAAGATAGGTATCAATTGCCGATTTGATAGCTTCCGGACTTTCCACGCCGTAACTCAGGCCGCCAATGGTTGTCGCTTCGCCAATCCCGACAATACCGTCTGAGCGAGTCAGACGCAGGATAACCAAAGTCTGGCATCCCATAGTGGTCATGGAGAGTTTATGTGGCCGGATGGTCGGCAGGTCAACAATCACGGTGTCGAGTTGTTCGATAGTGGCGCTCATATCTCTTCCCTTGGGCACTTTTATAATCAGATAGTTATCACCCTTCGTTGCGGGTAAATTACCCCTGCAACCTTAGCGGTGTTTTCTGACAATAGGAGTTCACTCGACCCGGCGTCAACGGCGGTAATCGAATTTATGTGCGATTATCGACGCGTTTCGGTTATTCACCGTTAATTTGTGATCCCAGTGGAATATTCTTCATATTGATTGATTCACGATTGTCGCTACGCAGTAGTTAGCGCATTCTGGAGAACATTCTGACGCGACCGTGGGACATTTAAATGGCAGGCAGCAATCCTGATAACATTGAAGTTATGGCGAGCGAAAACGAAGAAATTCAATCTGTTGCAAAACGCGATCCTAATTTTATGCTCTCTCTGGCTCGTGGCCTGGAAGTGCTTAATGCTTTTACCCCTCAGCGCCAGCGTTTGACTATTTCTCAACTGAGCCAGAAAACGCATATTTCACGGGCGGCTGTTCGCCGTTGCCTGTATACCCTTGCGACACTGGGTATGGTGCATAGCCCTGATGGGCGCAGTTATGAATTGCTGCCACGAGTACTGACCGTCGGCCATGCTTATCTGGCGGGTACGCCGTTGGCGAAAGCTGCGCAAATATCGCTCGATAACCTGAGTAAAAGCCTGAGCCAATCATGCTCAGTCGCCACTCTGGATGGGGATGATGTACTGTATATCGCACGCACCGCAGTCAATAACCTGGTGAGCATCGATATAGGCCGGGGCAGCCGCCTGCCAGCCTGGGCCACATCCATGGGCCGCGTGTTATTAAGCGCATTGCCGGAGGCTGAACTTGAAGCATGGCTGGAACGGGTAAAACTTATCCGCTACACCCAATACTCCATCACGACAGTTACACAATTGCGCGAAGAGATTGCGCTAGTGCGCCGCCAGGGGTATGCCATTAACGATCAGCAACTTGAAATTGGCCTGCGGTCTGTGGCAGTGCCCATGCTGGCTCGCGGTGGGAAAGTCGTTGCGGCGATGAATGTAGGTGTCCCTGCCGCAGAACTTACCGTGGCCGATCTTCGTGCGCAGATATTACCGCCGTTGCGTCGTGCTGCCGCAGAGTTATCGATGTCACTTTAGGTTGGCAATCCGGTAAACAATATGTCGCCGTAAGGGGTGCCCTTCATCCAGGAGAGGATGATCAAACTCCTCACCGCGCTGCATACCGATTTTTTCCATCACGCGCTGTGAAGGGATATTATCCAGCGCGGTAAAGGCCACAATTTCTTTCATTGCAAACTGCTCAAAACCAATTTCCAATGCTTTATGCGCTGCTTCTGGCGCATAACCTTTGCCCCAGAACGCGTTATCAAGCCGCCAGCCAATTTCAATAACTGGTGAAAAAGGCAATTCATAGCCAGGAATATTTAGCCCAACAAAACCGATAAATGCTCCGCTGCTTTTCTCCTCCACGGCCCAAAAACCCCAGCCGTTTTCCGCTATTCGTTGTTCGATAGTCTTGACCATTTCGTCACTTTCTTCACGCGTACGTATCTTCGGAAAGTAGCGCATCACTTCAGGATTCGCGTTTAACGCAGCAAACGGTTCGAGGTCGCTCTGTTTCCATTGTCGTAGGATCAGGCGTTCGGTGTGATATTCCATGGCTACTCCTTCATTTGATTTTTGATGAGATTCGCTAATGTCTCCACCGCGTGCTGCTCTCGCTCGCCTAAAGCCCATGAGGCATTCAGACGAAAATAGTTATGCCAGGCGCCTCCGGTGGTAAACATTTTACCCGGAGCGATACTGATTTTATGAGCAATAGCCTGTTCACTTAGCACGCTGGCATCCATATATTCCGGCAGTTCAACCCAGACGAAATAGCCGCTTTCACTGTGATGGATTTTTACTTCTGCGGGGAAAAGTTGATGTAGCGCTTGCAAGGTTTGCTGTTTGCGCTCAGCAAGAATGCGCCGCAGCTTACGTAAGTGAGTGTCGTAACGTTTGGTCGCCAGATAATCCACCAGCGCCAGCTGCATTGGCGAACTGGCGGAAAGTGTGCTCATTAACTGAAGCTGCTGAATACGACGTGCATGTTTCCCTGCCGCCACCCAGCCAATACGAAACCCAGCTACCAGGCATTTCGAAAATGACGAGCAATGCAGCGTAATACCCTGCGCATCATATGCCCGTGCTGGTAGCGGACGTTCGCGGCCGTAATACAACTCGCTATACACGTCATCTTCGATGAGCGTCACATTATGTTGTTGTAGCAATTCAACAAGTTGCTGCTTCTTTTGTTGTGACAACGTCACACCAAGTGGATTCTGAGCGTTGGTCATTAACCAACAGGCTTTGACTGGATAATCGTTAAGCGCCTGTTTCAGTGCCACCAGATCGATGCCATTTTGTGGATCGGTCGCCACTGACAGCGCCTTTAATCGCAAGCGTTCCAGAGCCTGTAACGCACCGTAAAAACAGGGGTTTTCCACAATCACCCAATCGCCCGGCTCAGTCACCGCTTGCAGGCTGAGATTTAACGCTTCCAGCGCACCGGCGGTTATGACAATTTCATCCGGCGAAACTTGCATTCCATGTTGGGCGTAACGTCGAGCAATGGCATGGCGTAGCGCTTCGTTACCCGGCGGCAGGTTTTCAATCACGCTCATTGCTGTTGCCGTTTTACTGACGGTGGCAAGTGAGCGGTTGAGTTGCTGAAGCGGGAATAAACGCGGGTCGGGGAAAGCGGATCCGAATGGCACCACAGTTGAGTCAGCACTGGCCTGCAACACATCAAAAATATAGGTATTAATATCTACCGCTTCATCACGCGTCACTTTTACAGGAGCTATCGCACTGCGCGTTGCCGGGCGAGAAGCCACGTAATAGCCAGATTGAGGCCGGGCGACAATCACCCCCTGACTTTCGAGCATCTGATAGGCATGGCTGACAGTCATAAAACTCATGCCGCTTAGCGCGACTTGTTCGCGCAACGACGGCAACTTATCCCCTGCCAGCCAGGCACCGAGGGCAATTTGATCGATAATCTGCTGTGCAAGTTGCTGGTATTTTTTCATTTTGTGGCCGTACCGTTTCTATATCAGTTAACTAAAAATACGCCAATTTAATCAACTGTTATAGACAAATAAGGCTTTTCCTTCGCACCAGCCATGTCACTACAGACTATCTATGGAAATCAGTGATTGCCAAATTGTTGGCGCTAAGCACAAAACCAAACCGTACCATTCACAATGCTACGGCGCGCAAAAACTTAAAATAAACTTAACAATGAAAGAGTATTCAATTGTGGATTTTCTGTTTCTGAATTACACATAAATGGTGTGTACATAAAAAAGATATTTACTGCTGTGTTTGAATTCATCCCGGTAATTGCGGAGTCGCATGGCCGGGATTTTTTTATTGTTAACGCTCACATCCATGAGGGCTGGGATGTCAGCCAATTTGGCAGCAGCAAGTAGCAGGGTTAAAGACTCAGCCGAATATCGAAGAACCTTAAGCATCGATAATGTCTGCATTTAATTAAGCCATCGACTGCCTTGATACTTCATTTGTACCAGGCTGAACGAAACAAAAACCGGATGTTCATTGATGTATAAATCTTGTGCCGTTTTGGGGAAGAGTCCGGAGAGGGTCTAAACTGTTATAGGTTTATGTCAGCAGTCTGTTTCTACAAGCCAGATGTGGCGCGGCTTACAATCGTATCGAAATAATTATTATGCGGAGTCCTGCATGTTTGGTTTAGATGCGTTTCATCTGGCGAGGATTCAGTTTGCTTTTACTGTTTCTTTCCACATTATTTTCCCTGCCATCACCATCGGGCTTGCCAGCTATCTGGCTGTGCTTGAAGGGCTATGGCTGAAATCTAAAAATCCGACTTATCGTTCGCTATACGATTTCTGGTCAAAGATCTTCGCTGTTAACTTCGGCATGGGCGTGGTGTCCGGGCTGGTGATGGCCTATCAGTTCGGCACTAACTGGAGCGGCTTTTCGCAATTCGCGGGTAGCATAACCGGACCGCTTTTGACCTATGAAGTACTGACGGCATTTTTCCTCGAAGCTGGATTCCTGGGCGTGATGCTGTTTGGCTGGAAGCGTGTCGGGCCTGGGCTGCATTTCTTTGCCACTTGTATGGTGGCACTCGGCACACTTATCTCAACATTCTGGATTCTGGCCTCTAATAGCTGGATGCAAACGCCACAAGGGTTTGAAATCCACAACGGCCAGGTTGTGCCGGTAGACTGGTTCGCGGTGGTGTTTAACCCCTCCTTCCCTTACCGCCTGTTGCATATGTCGGTGGCAGCATTCCTGAGTAGTGCCTTCTTTGTGGGAGCATCGGCAGCCTGGCATTTACTCCGTGGCAACAAAAGCCCAGCCATTAAAACCATGTTTTCAATGGCGCTTTGGATGGCGTTAATTGTTGCTCCACTACAAGCCATGATTGGCGATATGCACGGACTCAATACCCTGAAACACCAGCCTGCCAAAATTGCAGCCATCGAAGGCCATTGGGAAAATGTGCCAGGTGAGCCCACGCCGTTACTGCTGTTTGGCTGGCCTGATATGGAGCAAGAACGCACGCGCTTTGGCCTTGAAATCCCGGCACTTGGCAGTCTCATTCTCACCCATAGCCTGGATAAACAAGTTCCGGCGCTAAAAGAGTTCCCAAAAGAAGACCGACCGAACTCAACGATAGTGTTCTGGTCGTTCCGTATTATGGCGGGCCTGGGCATGTTGATGATTCTGGCGGGCGTGATGAGTTTGTGGCTGCGCTATCGCCATCGTTTATACGAGAACCGCACCTTCCTGCGCTTTATGTTATGGATGGGTCCATCCGGGCTTATCGCAATTCTGGCCGGTTGGGTGACGACAGAAGTGGGACGCCAACCGTGGGTTGTGTACGGCCTGTTGCGCACTAAAGATGCTGTTTCAGCACATGGCAACTTGCAGATGAGCATAAGCCTGCTGACTTTCTTTGTGGTGTATATGTCGGTATTTGGCGTGGGATATAGCTATATGATTCGTCAGATTAAGAAAGGGCCGCAACCGTTTAACGACGACACACCTCCTTCGCACGGCACACCTTCTCGCCCGCTCTCTGCGGCAACAGAATCACTAGAGGAGCTACGCTAATGGGCGTCGATCTGTCAGTTATTTGGTTCGTGATTATTGTCTTCGCAACATTGATGTACATCGTGATGGATGGCTTTGATCTCGGCATTGGCATTCTGTTCCCGTTTGTTCGTGACGCAGAGGATCGCGATGTGATGGTGAACAGTGTGGCTCCCGTTTGGGACGGTAACGAAACCTGGTTGGTTCTCGGGGGCGCGGCGTTATTTGGCGCATTCCCTCTTGCATACGCCGTTATTATTGATGCTCTCACCATTCCGTTAACGCTAATGCTCATTGGTTTGATATTTCGTGGAGTGGCATTTGAGTTCCGCTTTAAAGCAACGCCTGCACATCGGCCTTTCTGGGATAAAGCATTTATTGGCGGCTCGATAGTGGCGACGTTTTGCCAGGGGGTTGTGGTAGGAGCGGTGATTTCCGGCTTCCCGGTCACCGGGCGTACTTTCGGCGGTTCGCAACTGGACTGGATTACTCCGTTTAATCTGTTCTGTGGCGTTGGTCTGGTAGTGGCATATGCACTGCTGGGTGCCAGTTGGCTGGTAATGAAAAGTGAAGATCCTTTGCTGAAAACCATGCGTAAAGCCGTGAAGCCATTACTGGCGATGATGTTGGCCATTATCGCGGTAATCAGTGTCTGGACACCCCTTGCACATCCACAAATTTCTGACCGCTGGTTTAGCCTGCCGAATCTGTACTTCCTGTTGCCAGTACCACTTCTGGTGGTGTTGTGCAGCATCTGGTTATGGAAAGCGGTTGGTTCCGGGAAAAGCTGGCACAGCACACCGTTTTTGCTGACGTTGGGGCTGATTTTCTTAGGTTTTAGCGGCCTGGGTATTAGTATCTGGCCCTATCTCATCCCGCCATCAATTACGCTTTGGCAGGCTGCGGCTCCGCCGCAAAGTCAGGGCTTTATGCTGGTCGGCGCGCTGTTTATTATCCCCATTATTTTGGTTTACACCTTCTGGAGCTATTACGTTTTTCGCGGAAAAGTACAACATGGTGAGGGGTATCACTGATGAAACAGACCGGAGTCCGTTTGTTGTGGATGGTCGCGTTATGGGGCGCGAGTGTTTTAGCTTTAACCGCTGTGGGGATGGGATTCCGGCTGCTGATGACAGCGGCCGGGTTTAAGTCCTGATCAAATGGCTAACACACCACTTGCCGCACTCATATAGCGCAATGAAAAGTAGACTCTGTCCTGCCCCGGCGGGACAGGTGTCGCAAGCCATTTTTGCTGATATGCCGCAGGTGCAGGTGTTGCTTTAAACGTTTTGGCCTGTTTATCCTGACGGAACAGTTCGATTACGTTGCCCGCAGACGGGACTTTCAGATACAACGCCCGTTCAGCATCAGTCAACATTTGCGTTCCCGCGCCATCCTGCACCCAAACTTTTACGCCACTATGGCTAATGGTTGTCACCCATTTACGATAAGAGTCGGGCGTCATATTTCCGGCAAAGAAACTACTTACCGCAACGGGCTTATCAGCAACCCCCGCCAATGACAGACGGGTTTTACTCAGCCAGCTCAGCGCTGCCTGCTGCATTTTTGGGTCGCGCCAGCGCAGGTCATCGAGTTCGCTACTGATATACCAACCCGCAATCGACTTCTCTCCCAGTACATCTACCCAACGTTTTGCGACCGCAACATCATTCGCTCGCAGGCGGTTGAGATAATTTTCAAGCGCCGGAAGCGGCTGTTTTTGTCGCTCAAAAAATCGACCATCGGCAGCAAGGCCGATGACCAGTTTCATATCGTTGGCAGCGGTGAGTTGTGCTTTCTGTTCAAGCCAGGCGCGAGATTTCCCATCGCGAAACGCATCATCGTAGCGGCTCCACTGCAATACCAGCGTATCAATTCCCTGCCCTTTGAGTTTACTCAACACACTCTGCCACTGGGCATCAGTCACTGTAATATCGCGCAATTGCGGCTGATACATCACCGCATTCATGGCATTGGCAAAAGGGGCAACCAGCAGTAACGCGGTTAATAAGATTTTCATTACCAGCGTGCTCCCAGAGTCAGGAAAAGATTATTTTTGGAGTCGGTATCGCGGTTGTGCCCGGAGAATGCACGCTGATACTCTAGCCCAACACTGACTTTGTGTGGGAAGGCACTGTAGTGCGTCTCTCCAAACCAGGTATTCAGCCTCACACCAACCCCACCCAGGGTATTGTCGCGATACGGAGTGTCTGTACTGGCGTTGTACTGGGCATGCCAGTAAGGCTCAATAGTTTGTTTACTATTGATTTTTTGATGCCAACTCATGCGGTAATCGGCGGTATAAAGCTGATAATCCGCTTTCACAAAATGCGCCGCATCAAGATAGAGATTTTGTGCCATCCATCCATTTCCTGTCGGATGCCAATCATCACTATATTTACCGCCATTAAAGAACGAGGCACTGGCACGCAGCATAACGTCAGCCTGGCCGTGATGATGATCCAGCGGAATTTGTTGTTCAGCCGCCAGATAAATAACCTGCTCACGAAGCGGTTTCCAGCGCACACCAACTCCCAACATTGGCTCATAAACCGGCATAAAGCTCTGCTGGCCGTTACTGTCACTACCAGCAAACACACGGCTGTAAACAGAAAGCTGATCGCCGTCGATAAGCTGGTTTTTACCAATGCGGTACTCGGCCTCAAATTGCTGATAGCTACGGTAACTTTTCCCCTGCTGAACCCCGTTATTACTGCCTCCACTATTCAATGAATTTGACGTTAAACCGAATGAACCATCGTAGGTGAAAGTCCAGCGACGTTGGCTATCCTCATGAATTCGGCGGAACTCAAAACGGTCTTCTTGCTGTTTGTCACTCAACTGTTGTTGCGGCGTGATGCTGTTATCAATGTCATCCACAACTTGCTCGCTGTACTGCTTAGTTTTCGGCTTATCGTCCAGCCGTTCATTGAGATAAACCAGTTGGCGCAAGATCTCGGGGGAATCCGTGTGGGTTTCAAGGGCTTTTTCCAGTGCATCACGGGCTTCGTAATGCTTACCTTGCGTTAATAGCGCGAAACCACGCACGGCATCATCCATCATGGGAGTCGATTCCAGTTTCAGATCCGACATTCCCCGTTGTGAGGCAATATTCTGCCAATGAGCAAAGGCCTTCTCATCTCCGGCAAGTTTTGCGCTGCGCGCCGCAGCCTGTACATCGATATCCACCATTTCTGTGGCAGGAATCTGTGCCCAACTCGTATTGGCTAGTGCGTAATCTTCTGCGGCATAAGCCAGATAAGCCACCTGACGTTGATAAAACGGCGAAGGGTCGCGCGCTACCGCTTGTTCAGCTGCATACAGAGCCAAACCAGGCTGCCCCGGATAGCATTGCGCCAGATGCGACCAGGTTTCAGCGTCATACTGCGCAGATAAATCACCTACCAGGTTGCGCACAATGTGGCAGTTTTCCTGTCCCTGGAACAGTCGTGCCTGCGCCATACGTTGTGTGGCAGTTGGCAAAGGTTTGGCCAGTCGCGCTTTATTCTCGGCAGTCAACCAATCCGGGTGTGCTGCAAGCTGGCTATATAAGCGTGCACTCAGTGAATGCTGTAACTTACCGGCCTGATTAAATGGCCAGTAACGCAATAGCAGTTTGGTAGCCACCTTCCCCTGGCCCATCGAAACCAGTTGATAGCTTGCAGTTTCCAGTTCTTGCGCGGATAAACCGCGAGTTTGCGAGATTTTATTAATGATCTGCATGCTGGACTGTGTGTCTTTCTGCGCCAGACTTAACGCTAAACGCTGATCGAGAGCCTGCATTTGCGGGAAGGTACTGAGCAGTTCGCGCGCCCCTGTCCAGTCACCTTTTTGGATGCGGATGGGCACTAAAGTCGATAACACATACTTTTTGTTTTCTGGATATTTAACGCTCCATCCCGCAACGGTGTGCCCTGGTTGCTGGCTATAGGTTGCCAATAATCGCATCCAATTACGTTCTTCTATGGCTGAAGCAAATACGGGTTTACGGCTTGCGAGATAACGGCGCAATTGAGTCAGTGCATTACGATCAGCCAATGACTGCGCATAAGCCAGTTGCATTCCGGCACTGTTCATCACGCCCTGGCTTTGCAAATCCAGGATTCGCTGATCGCGGTGCATATGCAACAAAATGGCAAACCATTGCTGATACTGCGCCTCACTCAACGTCGCCTCGCTATCTAACAGGGCGAAACCCTGATCGGCTGCCGCCCACTGGTGCAAGAAAATTGCACGTTGCGTGTAGTTGTCCGTCAGTTGTTGCCCCTCTTTTGAGTGACGGAACTGCGGGTCAGATAACTGCGCTCGGGCTATATCCAGGTTATTGAGTTTGAGAGCATAGTTGCCCACTTCGCTACGACACTGAATGCCCGGCGCGGCATCACAGTTTTTCTGGAAAGCTAACAATTGCTCATGTGTTTTGACTTCTGGAGCAGGCACAGGAATCGCCACCAGAGCGCGCTGTAAATCAGGGTTTTGTGGCCTTTTCGCAAGCTCAGTTTCCAGTAATTCCCGTGCTTTCTTATCGTAGCCAAAGTGTCGATAAGCCTCAGCCAGCCATAACGACAGGCGAACACTTTCGGGTGCCATTGCATGTGCATGCTCAAAACTGCGCAACGCGCGAGTTTCATCATTAGCTTTCAGGGCTTTATGTGCCCGTTCAATATGCGGGTAAACCTTGAAATAAAGGTAATCACTGATTTCAGGATCTTGTTTAGACCCTTCCTGCGCAGCCAAAGCGGGTACGGCAAGTAAAACACCACAAACCAGAGTCGCCAGCGGAGTTAGTCGTATTTTCATACTCTCTCTCCGGCGAGCTGTATCTGTTGCAATCCGCTGATACCTGCTTTTTTCAGCAGACCTTTCAACGAAGGTTGCAATCTCTTTTGCTGTGCCAGCGCGTGATCAACAACATGTTGGCTCACTACACCTTCTTGCACCAGAAACTCGCCGAACATCAAATCGCTGCGTTCATAACGTAATAGCACAGCACGCAGAACAGCTTCATTAAGGTGAGACTCATTGCTCAACACTTCAGCAAACAGAAGTTGTCCGGAGACATATTTGTCCCAAATCTCATCAGCCTGCGCTTTTGTGAGAAGGTTTTCTTTTACAGCACTGTCGAGCAATTGCTTTTCTTTTGTCGATTGTTCTTCGCCATACCAGTGACGCAGGCCAATCACCACCTGGCCTCGCGGCACAATAACGTAGCTGACATTGCGTTCGAGTTTGCGGCCCAGCGCTGATAAAGAAACGGGATCAATTGAGTTTTCACAAGCCAGAATCAGGGTGTCACCTTCCATGCGCAATGGCAGAACCGCATGGTGCAGCACTACTTTTGCAGGAACGCTCTTAATCAGTGATTCATCGAGCGCGAGAGGATCAATCGACTCCATTGGCACTTCAGCCTGTTTTGCCAGGGCAACTGCAAGCTGATATGCAGTGATATAGCCCAGTTGTACGAGGCTTCCGCCCAGTTTTAGTCCTGGAATGCGCTTTTGCAGCGCTTCTTCAAGTTCAGCCTGGGTAATCACACCAGAATCCACGAGGATATAACCTAATGGTTGAGCTGAGCGCTGAGCACTAACGCTCGGGAAATCGTGAGTCGTTTTATCCCATGCCACGCGGCGAGGGTCGCCATGTTGGATAACCTGCTTAATCGCCCGCCAGTTCGCCATAAAGTTAATGAGGTTGCCCCAGAACAGCCGTGGAATAACCAACAAACCTTGCGCCAGCCCGTAATAACCTGTCACGAAAATCATGCGTTGAATGATGCGGTTAGACATCAGCAGAAAGTTAATCCACAGCAACATCGTCAACCATGAACCGCCGACAAATATTGATAAGAACTGCCATGCTCCATCGACGTTGCGCTGATAAATGATGATGGCAACCAGTTGCAACATGACTAGCATCGCCGCAAAACTCAGGAAGTTTGCGATCGCCCCTTTACGGTCACGCCACAGGAAATAGTTGAGAACCGGGCTCGAACTCCAGCGGTGAGTTTTAAAACCCTGGAATACGATGCCGATTATCCAACGTGATTTTTGCCGCACGGCTGTGGCAAAGGTGTCAGGGAAATATTCGCGCACACAGATAACATTGGCAGTTCGAGCGCGTTGGCCAAAGGGTTTGGCTGATTTATCTTTTGCGTCAACAACCGGGAAGCGACAGAAAATCTCTTCCATTCCTTTTTGACGCAGACGGAAACCAATATCGTAATCTTCCGTCAGGCTCTGCACATCAAACGCAATGCCGTCACCATCGGCTAATAACGCCAGAACCGCACGGCGGCTAAAACATGTACCCACACCTGCGCTGGGAACCTGCCCGGCTAATGCCTCGCGTACCGGTACATCTTTACCATGCAGCTCTGAAAACTCATCCAGATAGCTAAGGCTTGTGAAGTGCGTCCATTTGCGTTCAAAGGGATACACAGGGATCTGAATTAAGTCTTTTCTATCAACCAGATAATTGAAAAGGCGCAATTCGAGGGGAGAAATAACATCTTCTGCATCGTGAAGAATAAAACCGGAGAAGTTAAAACGCGCGCTGTTTTCAAACTGTAAAATCGCATCCAGAATGTTGTTCAGGCAGTCTGCTTTGCTGGTGGGGCCTGGCCGTGCGCATACCACTTTATGAACGTTTGGAAAACGTGCGCAGACTTCATCTACATCACGTTGCGTATCCGGGTCATTAGGGTAAGTACCTACAAATATATGGTAGTTTTCGTAGTCCAGTGAACTGGCAGCCAGACGCGCCATATTCCCGATAACCCCGGTTTCATTCCATGCGGGAACCATAATAGCCAATGCTTTTTCTTGTGGCTCATACAGGGCTTTATAGTCGAGATAATCATTGTTGCGATATACCGTCACTGCGCGCCATCCCCGGCGAACCCAGTAAACAATATCAATAAATAGGTCATCAATTCCGCTAATTAACATCAATATCGCCAGCGTAATAGCGATGAATTTCAAACCGTAGAGATACGTTGAAAAGTAATCAACAAACCAGTCCATTTTTTACCTCAAAGGTCATGTGAAGCCTAGTGCTGCGATCCACAGAGGTCAGATGCATCGACAACAAGGCCTCATATGTTACCCGTATCATAAAATAATAAGATGAATCCTGGAAGGTTATAAACCTGCAATTAATGCTTTTTACAATCAATAAAATCGCATTATCAGCATAAAAACCAGTGTTTTCAACTAGTATCCAAATGAAACACAGAGCATTAGAAAGGCATGGAAAATGAGAGTTTCTACGATGGTGAGGGAGCATTTCTTGCCAGCAATGGCTTTGATCTTTACATTGACGGCCTGAATAGTGAGGGAGAAACGAACATGACTTATATCTGGCTGATTGTGGCAATTATTGCAGAAGTGATTGCGACCACATCCCTGAAACTCTCGGAGGGATTTAGCCGTTTATGGCCAAGCGTGGTCACTATTGTGTTCTACGGCGTGGCGTTTTATTGCTTGTCGGTAACCATGCGCACCATCCCTACCGGTATAATTTATGCCATTTGGTCTGGTGCTGGAATCGTGTTAATCGGTGCTGTGGGCTGGATTTTTTTGGGTCAGAAACTTGATTGGCCGGCGATCGCGGGTATGGCGTTGATCATTATTGGCGTGTTAGTCATTAACTTATTTTCAAAGTCGGTTGCGCATTAATCCCTCTTTTTATCGCCATGTTTGCGGGCTTTTCTATAGCGAAAGCTTGGCAGCATGGCATATCAATTATTAACCAATCATCAACCAAAACTTAACTGTTGAACCTTTTACACTGCTGACAATTCTTTTGCTTTTTTTCTAAAAGTTGAATAGTAACCAGGCGGAATTATCTATACAGTGTGCCCGTCACGTTAATGAGGTTGATGGTAATGGTTAAACAATTGAGATCAAAATTAGGGATGATTTTGTTGCTTATAGGCACGGTGCTGTTCTCTGGTCAGACTACAGCACAAACACATGGTCATTTTTATTTGGTCGTCAAAAGTGCTGACATGTTGCTACGCCATCAGGCTGATAGTGACGAAATTCGTCAGGCTGCCGAGGATTCCGCCGCCGATTTTCGTGAACAGCATTTTCACGTAAAAGAGCGCCGTCCGGGGATTCATCAACTCTAAGGCCGTATAACTCAGTTCGATTTAAACGAATATCTCTTCTGGTAAATCGAACTGAGCTCTTCAATCGTTATTACAAATTGCCTACTCCACCATCTATTAATAATTCGCTGCCGACCATAAAAGCAGATTCATCAGATGCGAGAAAGACGGCGGCTTTTGCCAATTCAAGAGCCGTGCCCAAACGACCGATTGGCACGAGCGCACGAATCTCTTCGTGTAGTGCTTCTTGCGACGCACCATTGCCAAGTTTACCCAAAGCCGGCGTTTCTGTTGGGCCAGGACTTAATCCATTCACCCGAATACCTCGCGAGTGCAACTCGCCAGAAAGTGTTCGTGCCAGTGAAAGAATTGCGGCTTTGCTGGCAGCGTAAACATTGCTTTGTGGCAAACCAATATGCGCACTCACAGAACCACAAACAATTAGCGAGGCTGGGTTAGCCAGCAGTGGCAATAGCGCCTGAATCAAAAAGAACGGCCCTTTAAGATTGGTATTCATCAGTCGGTCATAACTGCTTTCGTCCCAGTCTTGTAGTGGATGATGCGTTACATCACCGGCATTCACATACAACACGTCCAGGCGCGGCCAGCGTTGCGCAATCTGTTTAGCCACATCACGTTGTTGACCGATATCACCCGCTTCGCTGCGAATAATATGTACTTTTCCCAGTTGTTCTTTGGCAGCCAATAATCCTGATTCGCTACGCCCGGTGATCGCAACTGTTGCCCCCTCGGCAATAAACTGCCGCGCGGTTTCAAACCCAATACCGCTGGTTCCACCGGTGATTAATGCGTATTTACCTTGAAGTCTGCCCATTGCTGTTACTCCATGATTGACTAGTCAGCGCATTATTTACGCTATAGTATCTTTTGGATAGTAGGCACCATTTGGATACTAAGGCACTTGATGGGATGCATTGACTATTCACAGGAGGAGGCATGATAAATAATTTTTCGACCTTGCCAACAGCGGATCAAAACTGTCCGATGGTCAGTTTTGTGAATTTGATTTCTGGAAAATGGGCGATCCCAATTCTTTACCGCTTGATAATCATTGATGAACCGGTGCGCTTTAGCGATCTACAGCGTGCGGTTTACCCGATTACTCAAAAAGAGTTGACGCGCCAGCTACGGCAATTTGAAACAAGACGGCTGGTGACCCGGCAGGTCTTCGCGGAAGTGCCACCGAGAGTGGAGTATCAGATAACGGAATTAGGGAAGTCGCTACGGCCTACGCTTGATTCGTTAGCGGACTGGATGCGGGAAAATAGTGAGCAGTTGAGAGAGTAGAACCCTCACTGATGTGCTAATAAATGCAACCAGTGAGGGGCCTTTATCGGTTACTTATCGCCGAAATGGATAACGGTACGAATCGACTTGCCTTCGTGCATTAAATCGAATGCTTCGTTGATTTGCTCAAGCGGCATGCGGTGCGTGATAAACGGGTCAAGGTTGATTTTGCCAACCATTGCGTCTTCCACCATACTTGGCAGTTGTGTGCGCCCTTTCACTCCGCCAAATGCAGAACCACGCCATACGCGGCCTGTTACCAACTGGAACGGACGGGTTTTGATCTCTTGACCTGCGCCCGCAACGCCGATGATAACGCTTTCGCCCCAGCCTTTGTGGCAGCATTCCAGCGCGGAACGCATAACATTGACGTTGCCGATACATTCAAAGCTGAAATCCACGCCGCCGTCGGTCAGTTCGACAATCACATCCTGAATCGGCTTTTCGTAATCTTTCGGGTTGATGCAATCGGTCGCACCCATTTCGGTCGCCAGTTTGAATTTCTCTGGATTGGTGTCAATGGCCAGAATACGCCCGGCTTTCGCCTGTACCGCCCCCTGAATCACCGCCAGACCAATCCCACCCAGGCCAAAGACAGCAACAGTATCGCCCTCTTTCACTTTCGCCGTATTATGCACCGCGCCGATGCCTGTGGTGACTCCGCAACCTAACAAGCACACTTTATCCAGTGGCGCCTGCGGGTTAACTTTTGCTAAAGAAATCTCCGCCACCACGGTGTACTCACTGAAAGTACTGGTGCCCATGTAGTGGTAAATCGGTTCGCCATTATAAGAAAAACGCGTGGTGCCATCTGGCATCAAACCTTTACCCTGGGTGGCGCGAACGGCCTGACACAGGTTAGTTTTGCCTGATTTACAGAACTTACACTCGCGGCATTCTGCGGTGTATAAAGGAATAACATGATCGCCTGGTTTCAGGCTAGTAACACCCTCACCCACTTCCACAACGATACCGCCGCCCTCGTGGCCTAACACTGCCGGGAACACACCTTCAGGATCATCACCAGATAAGGTGAAAGCATCGGTATGGCAAACGCCAGTATGGGTAATCTTTACCAGCACTTCGCCTTTTTGTGGCGGCGCTACATCAATTTCTACGATCTCAAGCGGTTTGCCTGGGCCAAATGCAACAGCTGCACGTGATTTCATATTCTTCTTCCGTCGTCAGGTGGGAGTGATTTTATTTTAGATAAGAGCGAATTAAATTACCGACTTCTGCCATACGCACAGCACGCTGGTCCTCAGAGGTGTCCCCCGCGACCAGCTCGTCTTTTAGATGGATCTCCATCATTTCGCCCATCAGGCCGTTCGCCGCTCCGCGAACCGCTGCGATTTGTTGCAAGATGGCGATGCAAGGATCACCATTTTCCAGGGCGCGTTCTATTGCTTCAGTCTGGCCACGTATGCGTCGCACGCGAGTCAGAATGCGTTTTTTGTCTTCAGGTGAATGTGGCATTTTGACCTCTTGATACTATAGGGGGGTATGGTACACCATTTCACACTTAATTGATAAATTTGATTTTATTATATTATTCAATAAGATAATAATTTCACCCAAAAGACACGTGGGGATATATACAGTTATTTAGTTACCCCTAAAACTGCACCAAAACCAGATTCAGGTATAAAAAAACCGCCCGTAGGCGGTTTCATCTCACTCATCATCTTATCGGATCCCGGGGTAAGCCAGGATCAAGCGGTTCAATGGGATCGGGAACATCAGGAACCGTATCTCCGGGCAGCGGTTCATCGACAGGAACTGGATCGACTAAGATTGGATGGTTAGACATAAGAACCTCCAACGTAAGGGCAGTTAAAAACTACAAATGGAACAAAGCTTATTTTTGATTTTGCTTTGGCTTTTTCTCGTCGTTCTTAGGTGCTTTATCTGGATTTTTAGGCTGCTCTTTGGAAACGTTCGTATTTAAGTTTTTCATAACTCAGTCCTCAGTGGTTGCAGCATTTTACTGCAAACAAAGTATAGTTTCAGGTTCATAAAATCGCTAGCGAAGCGGTTTGCGATATATCTATCTATACTTTTTGTGGGGATAAAATCCTAACCCTGGCATCATCCGCTTTATTGCTGGGGAATAATTTACGAGCAAAAAGCAGCCGTTGGTGTTGTGGATGTCCGGTGCCATAACACCAACAGGATTTGTGTTCTGCTACTTTTTGCGAAAAAGTTTAATAGCGACTGCCGTCAGAATCCCTATCAGAGGCATGGCTATAGCGCCCGCTAAAAAGTTATGCTGGTCTATTCGCTTTTCGCGGCGGATATCAGCAAAGCGGGCCAGCGCGTGGTTTTCATCAATGGCACTGACTTCTTCGAATTGTTTTTCGTAACCCTGTTCAGTCAATCGAGCGGCTGCGTCCGTGTCAGGCCTTTCTAATACAACGGTTTGTTTATCTTTTTTAAAAAAACAGTAATCCGGCATTTGGTGCTCCACATTTAGGAATTCGCGCTTAAACAACATACATACCTGTATTAATTCCGTACATATCTGCCTGTGGTTTCGCATCCAACTGCACACTTATTTGCATTTTAGTTGATCGAACCCAGCAAAATCATTGGTAAGACTGGGATGGTTAACTGCAAGATTCACCTCTTTTCACCCTGATTCATTTGAACCATCTGTTGGCAACACATCTTTTAGCGTTGTTCACTTTTAAACTCTTGAAAAATGAAGGTCAGAAATAACAATTTATGTTGCTAACTGGTCAACATGGAAATCTTACGGGCGATTTTCAATTGCAAACAATAACTCGTCGTTAAGATGCGGCACAAACAAATAAGTGTTAAAATGCTGCACTATTTTAAAAAACCCAAAAAACGAGCTTCGATACATTGATGAAACTAAGTATTATCATCCCATGCTACAACTCTGCTGAGTTTATTGAAGAGTGTCTTGAATCAGTCCTCCCTAATATCCAAAGTGATATGGAGGTCATTGTTGTCAATGATGGGTCAACGGATAATAGCAACGATATAATAATAAAAATCGCGCACCGTTATCCTGATAAAAATCTGATAATTATTAACCAGGACAATGCAGGGTTATCTGCTGCCAGAAACAAAGGGTTAAGCATTGCTTCCGGAGAGTATATTTCACTTCTGGATTCTGATGATCTTTTTGATCAAAAATTTTGGTCTGAAGTCCCTCATCTTCTTAATGATTCATCGATTGATATCATCGAGTTTAATGCTGAACAGTTTGAAAACGAGCTGTCCAATATAGTCGAACACATTGATTGTGCGGTTTTTTCTGGCAAAAAATCTATTTATTCAATCGAACAATTGAAGCCCGCATTTCAGCGATGCAAATGGTACCCATGGGCGAGAGTTTACAAAAAATCGTTATTTCTGGATAACAATATTGAATTCCCGGATGGCAGATTGTACGAAGATATGAGTACTATCCCTGCTTTGTATTTAAAATATAAATGCATTTTTGGAATTAACAAATCACTTGTCTGGTACCGTTTTCACAAAAAAAGCATTACACAAACCTTCAGGCAAAAAGATATTTCTGATTTGGTTTATGTTGCAACCAAACTATCCTCTCTTTCAAAAGAGAATTCTGAAGCAATAAAAATAATTTTCCCTACCATACAGCGAATATTTAATTTTATAAAGTACAATTTAGTTAAAAATAAGCACGCGAAATTCTCGCTGTCAGAGCAAAGAACTCTGCAAAAGGCGTTAATGTCTTTTATAAGCGAATTTAAGCTCTCTCGTAAAATTCAAATACTTATTCTTCCTGTTTATCTGAATACTCTCGTACGGATAAGAAAAAATAATTTATACGAGTTGGCCATTCCAACCATTCTGGTTTTTCAGGGCCAACTCGGTTTAATTTAATCCTTTTTGCCGGGCATCATGCGCAGCAATGTATTGTCTTTCCAAACATAATGGTGGAACAGCGCGGCAAATGCATGAATGCCAATCACGAAGTAGCCGATGTTAGCAATAAGCTCGTGGTAGCTCTTGATGGTGAATTCCATATCCTCATCGGGTTCAATCGCATGCGGCATCGGAATACCAAATACCGACCAGTCACTGCCTTTAAAGTACACCGTTGTAAAGCCGAGAATCGGTAACACAATAAACATCAGGTAGATTATCGTGTGCACCAAATGGGACATTCCCGTAATAGCGGGATGCGGTTTCGGCGTAATTGCTGGTGCGCGATATTTAATGCGTACCAGCAAGCGGGCAATCATCAAAAAGAACACGCTGATCCCACATGTCACATGAGTCGCGTTGAAGACAGGCCGATATGATCGCGGTGCAAAACCTTTCAGTTCCATCGCGCAATATGCTCCCACTATCAATAAAAAAACCAGCCAATGAAGTGTTATCTGTAACGAGGTGTATTTGCTGCGCATTAGGGTGTCCTGCTTGGTCACTATGATTTTTCCAGGATAGCGGCTAATTCTTAGAAAATCATTAACATCTGGTGAAATTATCTAACATCCCTCCTCACAAAACCTGTTTGCGGCACCTCGGTTTATGGACTATCACTAGAGTTGATTAAGGATTGAGCAACTTCTGATGGTTAAAAGTGGGGTTCATATCATGAAAAAAATCGGTATCAATGGCTTTGGTCGCATTGGTCGTCTGGTATTACGCCGTGTTCTTGAAACCAAAAGCGAAGTTGAGATTGTCGCTATCAACGATCTTACCTCGCCAAAAGTGCTGGCCTACTTGCTTAAGCATGACTCCAGCTATCATAACTTTGACGGAACAGTGGATTACACTGACGATGCGTTAGTCGTCAACGGTAAGAAAATTGCGGTGTATGCCGAAAAAGAGGCAAAAAATATCCCGTGGGGAAAACTGGGCGTTGAGATCGTTATTGAGTGTACTGGTTTCTATACTTCGGAAGACAAAGCCAGCGCACATCTGGACGCAGGTGCGAAGAAAGTGCTGATTTCTGCTCCCGCTGGCGATATGAAAACAATCGTCTTCAACGTTAACTGCAACACTATTACGCCGGAAGATAAAATCCTCTCTGTTGCCTCCTGTACAACTAACTGTCTCGCGCCAATGGCGAAAGCGTTGCACGACAACTTTGGTATTAAAGTTGGCACCATGACCACCATCCATGCTTATACCGGTACGCAATCACTGGTGGATGGCCCGCGAGGTAAAGATCTACGTGCCTCTCGTGCTGCAGCACAAAATATCATTCCGCACACCACTGGTGCGGCGAAAGCTATTGGTCTGGTGATCCCCGAGCTGCAAGGTAAACTCAAGGGTCACGCGCAACGCGTACCGACGCTTACCGGTTCAGTAACAGAACTGGTGTCGATTCTTGAGAAAAAGGTGACGGTCGAGGAAATTAACGCAGCGCTGAAAAAAGCAACTGAGGGCAATGAATCGTTTGGCTATACCGATGAGGAGATTGTTTCCTCCGATATAGTCGGCACAAATTTTGGTTCGGTGTTTGATGCGACACAGACGGAAGTGACCGAAGTTGGCGATTTGCAATTGGTTAAAACCGTCGCCTGGTACGATAACGAATATGGTTTCGTTACGCAGTTGGTACGGGTATTGGACGCAGTTGCGAAGGAATAACAGATCCCTCTCCCTGCTGATTCGCAGGGAGAGGTTTTAAGACTTACTTCAGCAAACGCACTTTAACTGATTTGCCTTTGATCTTGCCCTGTTGCAACTGTTTCCACGCATGGCGTGCAACAGACTCGCGAACAGCAACATAAACATGCATTGGGTGCACATCGATTTTACCGATATCCGCGCCATCGAGCCCCATGTCACCCGTCAATGCACCAAGAATATCGCCCGGGCGCATTTTCGCTTTCTTGCCACCATCAATACACAACGTTGCCATTGCCGCTTCAAGTGGTTTGATGCTGCCACCGGTTGGTGCAGGCTGCCAGCTCAGGGACAAGTTCAGCATGTCGGCCAACACGCTGGCACGCTGTGCTTCTTCCGGTGCACACAGGCTAATAGCAAGGCCACTTTCTCCCGCACGCGCGGTACGGCCAATGCGGTGAACGTGAACTTCCGGGTCCCAGGACAGTTCGTAGTTGATGACCATTTCCAGCGCTTTGATATCCAGGCCGCGAGCCGCAACATCGGTTGCCACTAACACTCGGCTACTGCCGTTTGCAAAACGCACCAGCGTTTGATCGCGGTCACGCTGTTCCATGTCGCCGTGAAGCGCCAGTACGCTTTGATTGCTTTCACTCAGCGCATCACAAACAGCCTGGCAATCTTTCTTGGTATTACAGAAAACCACGCAAGAAGCTGGTTCATGCTTGCTAAGCAGTTTTTGCAGCAGGCTGATTTTGCCACTACGTGAGATTTCGTAGAACTGCTGTTCAACAGACGGCAGCTCGTCTACTGAATCAATTTCAATTGTTTCAGGTGAACGTTGAACTCGGGAGCTGATGGTTGCAATCGCGGTAGGCCAGGTCGCGGAGAACAATAACGTTTGACGATCCTGCGGTGCATGGCTGATGACTTCATCAATTGCATCTGCAAAGCCCATATCCAGCATACGGTCAGCTTCGTCCAGCACCAGGGTTTGCAGAGCGTTTAAATTAACGGTCTCTTTTTTCAGGTGATCCAACAAACGGCCTGGTGTTGCGACAATGACATGCGGCGCATGTTGCAATGAATCACGCTGGGCACCAAATGGCTGGCCGCCACATAGCGTCAACACCTTGATATTTGGCATATAGCGCGCAAGGCGACGTAATTCTTTAGCCACCTGATCGGCCAGTTCACGCGTTGGGCATAGCACCAGCGACTGCGTAATAAATTGGCTCGCATCAATATGTTGCAACAAACCCAGGCCAAAGGCCGCAGTTTTACCGCTGCCGGTTTTCGCCTGAGCACGGACATCTTTCCCAGCCAGTATCGCGGGTAATGCAGCCGCCTGAACAGGCGTCATGGTGTGGTAACCAAGTTCGGTGAGATTGGCGAGTTGTTCTGCTGGCAGAACGTTTAGGGTAGAAAAAGATGTCACAGTTATACTCTCAATTAATGGGCTGTCAGACAGCGTCTGGCGCGCATCTTAGCAGATTTGAGGGGGCAACGCGGCAGTTTCAGGCAAAATAGCGCTGGAGTTTTCAATCATAAAGCCGCCATGGATAAACGTCTGTCCCTACTGTTTGTTCGGAACATAAACAAAAACCAAACGATAGCCGAGATAATTCTTACGCATTGCTAGTCGGATTTAATAACCACATATACAATGCGAAGCTGTTTATGGTTACCACAATTAAAATAAGGTATTTATGAAAAAGTTAATGATAGCGGTTGTTGCTTCTGTAATTTTATCTGGCTGCGCCCAGCAGACATTTACCATTAACAAAGATATTGCTGAAAAACCACAGCAAACCACGACACACCATTTCTTCGTTAGCGGAATTGGTCAAACAAAAACTGTTGATGCTGCAGCTGTATGTGGTGGTGCTGATAAAGTTGTTCGCACTGAAGTGCAGCAGACATTTGCTGACGGTTTCCTGGGCTTTATCACTCTGGGAATTTATACCCCTCGCGATGCTCGCGTATATTGCTCTAAATAAATACCCTTGCCGGTGTTATGCACCGGCATTAAACGTTTTTGATTTGATTAACATAAAATAATAACATGCCGAAATGATACCGTCTGGCAATAGTATAAAATGAATAAGAAGATGATTTTCAATGACATGGGGATTTAAAGTAGCAACAGCAGTTCTTGTTGTTGTCGTAATGGTTTGGCTGATGCTAATTATCAACACCTTCGATAAATATGCACATTTTCATTATTTGATCGATCAAATTGAAGGAACCTACTTGAGGTGACTTACGCTAAATCACCTCAATTTATAAATTTGCGCTGATTCTAAAGCCCCACCACCGGCACATTACAACCTCGAAAATTATTAAGATATCAATAAATTAGCTTGTGTGAGTATTGATATTGAGATAGACCATCAACTCAGCTTTTGCGCTCTGTTTAGCGGCAGTGTCTTCAGCAACAATATAAAATGATCTGGATGCACCTTCTGGCGCTTTCTCAGCAGGATATACAGTGTAATTTAAATCCTTCTGACCAGATTCTATCTTGCATTTCATAGCCCATGCATTTACTTCCTTTTCATCACTCTGACAGGTAGTCGGCCCGAAGGAATAGCTGAGATAAGAAGCAACCCGCGCTTCTGCATCTCTTACATAGGATGGAGCACTGTTGAGCGAATAAACTGCGCAAAGCACAAGTGCAAGTGATGCTGCAGCCAAAGAAATAAGATGTATTTTTTTCATGATCCCAGAGATGTTTTAAGTGAGAGGGGGTCGAAGTATATAGGAATCCACTTATTGATTACACATTTTGAAATGGTTTTTTTATATTTGTATTAAACGGTATTTATTCACACCAATTATAACTCTGAGTGAATATTCTATTTGATACTAGTTTGCAGTGTTTATATTTTAATATATTGTTAATTCTATGATCATATCTGTTGCATATGACGACAAAAAGTTAGCAGGTAATTAGTTTCTTAGTCCTACGGAATATACCCATATATTATTTATGCCTTTCTGGTTCTTTGACTATTATTTCGCAAACATAGAGTCATCAAGGCTTGTAACCTCCGGCCATGTAGCTGATGAGGACGACTACCTGAGTTGCATGACCTTACTTCACATATTCCGCGTCAAAAGCGCGATGGTATGTGAAGAGTTCAGGCGGTATCCTCGGTAGTCTTTAGTTCATACTACGCTTTTAGGCTTGTCATCTTTTACAGTCATTCATTGCCTGGTATCCCTAAGTTAATATCTACAACGTGCCTCTGCCCATCATCTATCAATGGGATGGTATTTCCTGGCTGCGATACGCCATCCAGTATGAGCTGATACTCTCCCTCCCCTCGCTGCACATTTATCTGATAATCACTCGAACCATGTCGATAAACCAGGCTCACATAAGGCCAGTCGCGCGGCAGTAATGGATGAACAGTGATTGAGTCACCCTGGCGTTGAATACCCAGCAAGGTTTCGATGATTAACCGATATGCCCAACCGGCCGAACCGGTATACCAACTCCAGCCGCCGCGCCCGGTGTGCGGCGCAACGCTATAAATATCTGCCGTCATCACATACGGTTCGACTTTATAACGTTCAATGGCATCTGTAGTGAGTCCGTGATTAATCGGGTTAATCAGAGACCATAGCTGCCAGGCCCGTTCGATATTGCCGCTGCGGGCAAACGCCATCACCGCCCAGATAGCCCCATGAGTATATTGCCCACCGTTTTCGCGCACGCCTGGCAAGTAACCCTGAATGTAGCCAGGGTTTGGCCCGTTCCCGTTAAATGGCGGGGTAAGAAGTTTTATCAGGCCGGCCTCGTTATCCACCAGACGTGAGTCCAGCGCCTGCATCGCTTGCGCACACCGCTCCGCGCTTCCCGCCCCGGATAACACCGCCCAACTTTGGGCAATGGCATCTATCTGGCACTCTTTGGCACTCTGCGAGCCCAGAGCTTCTCCACTATCAAAATAGCCCCGGCGATACCATGCCCCATCCCAGGCAGCCGTCTCAAGATTGATTTGCAGTTTTGCGGCTTCTTGGTGGCAAAGCGCGGCAATTTCCCCATCGTGGTTTTGTTCCGCGAGTTGCGCAAACTGCGGCAAAACATCATAGAGGAAGAACCCAAGCCAGACGCTCTCGCCCTTGCCTTCCAGCCCGACGAGGTTCATACCATCGTTCCAGTCACCCGCGCCCATCAACGGCAAGCCATGTTGACCAAATCGCAAGCCGTGGCGAATGGCTTTTACCCCGTGCTGCCAGAGCGTCTCCTCCAGCGCGCTGATAACGGGTTGTTCATAGGCTGACTCTTCGCCAGGCTGTAATTCACGCCCTTCAAGGTACGGCAAGCGATGTTCAAGCAAACCAATGTCACCGGTGGTTTTAACGTAGTGGCAAATAGACAGCGGCAACCAAAGGTAATCATCAGAACAACGGGTGCGAACCCCATTTCCTAATGGTGGATGCCACCAGTGCTGCACATCGCCCTCAACAAACTGACGTGATGCACACAGCAGGATTTGCTCGCGCAGCCGTTCCGGAGCGGCATGACTCAGAGCCAATGTGTCTTGCAACTGGTCGCGGAAACCAAAAGCACCACCAGACTGGTAGTAACCGCTGCGAGCCATCAGGCGGCAAGCTATGGTCTGGTATAGCAGCCAGCCATTGGAAAGCAGGTTGACGGCAGAGTCCGGGGTGGTAACGACGATTTGATCGAGCATCCGGTGCCAGTAACGGTGAACATTCGCCAGTTCGCTACGTGCCGCGTCTTCACTCAGATACTGATTAATCATTAGCTCCGCGTCATGCGGGCTTTGCCCGATACCCAGCACAAAAATAAAGGTTCGCTGATCGCCATCAATCATCGTGGTGGCAGACTGAATCGCACCACACGGGTCCAGACCCGCGCCCGTTTTATCAGACAATGTGCGCAACTTCATGGCCGCTGGATTTCGCTGCGAACCATTGCGTCCAAGGAATTCCCGGCGGTCGCCGGTTATTGAACAATGCACTCCTGACACCGCGAAAAATGCCGTTCTCTCCGAACCATTGCTGTTGTAGAAGTTATTTGCCAATACGCCGCAGCCGCGCCCGGTTGTCGACGCGCGAGTCACAACATGCATGGCCGATTTGCTACGAGATTCAGCCAGTGTCCACTCCACATAACCTGTCACGGAGATTTTACGTGTACGCCCAGACGTATTGCTAAGTGTCAGAATGGCAATTTTTACTGGTGCATGTTCTGCCACCAGTATCGTCAACTCCGTGTCGATACCCATTTCACGGTGCGCAAAAACGCTGTAGCCAAATCCGTGGCGGGAAAGATAGTGGCCGTTGCCACGCACCGGTAAGGTGGTCGGTGACCAGACCGCACCGCTTTCTTCATCACGCAAATAATACGCTTCACCAGATCGATCGCTAATGGGGTCGTTTTCCCACGGAGTAAGGCGGTATTCATGTGCATTTTCATACCAGGTATACGCCTGGCCTGCTTCAGAAATGACGGAGCCAAAACTGGCGTTCGCCAACACGTTGGCCCATGGTGCAGGTGTCTGGTCATTTTCATCTAACGTAATCTGGTATTCGCGACCATCTTGCGAGAATCCGCCGCGGCCATTGAATAATACCAGCGCGCGGGTATCTGGCTGCCATGGATCGTGTTGATTGGTCGGGATTCCCGTTCGAGGAATAAAGGCCAGTTGTGTAGGATTTGTCGCCTGCAGACGCTGGTCAAGTTGTTCTTTCAGGCCACCGAACCGATCGTCGAGCACAATTTGCGCCACACTCAGGAGTAAAAGTCGGTCTTCCGCCGACATATGTTCACCGTTGCGCACAAAAATACCGCCAGGTTTATCTATCTGGCTGGCTTCAGACCCGGCCATAATCAATTCTATTATTTGGTTTTGTAGCTCTTGCTGATAGCCGCCAGGATTATCGTTAAGAATAACCAGATCTACGGACAGCCCTTTTAACCGCCAGTAATGGTGGGCCTGAATCATCGTGGTGATAAGCAGAATACTTTCATCGCTGGTGACATTAAGAATCACAATCGGCAAGTCGCCTGAAATAGACCAACCCCATAATCCTGACTGCCCGCGACGGTTACGGCACAGTATTTTGGCGTCCGCACGAAGTTCGGGGCCAGGGAACAGCACTGCGCTTGCAAGGCGGTTAAAGAGCGTTGCATCGTCTTCGTTGGCATTTATCTGGCGCAACACTATCTGACTATGTGACCACGCCAGTTCAAATACGCGATCGGCTATCGGGTGGTCGTGGTATTTCTCAATCAGCGCCTGGCTGTGCTGGCGGCTTTCCGTTACGCCATAAATGATATCGACCGTCACCGGTAAACCAGGTTGTAAAACAATGGACTGGCGGATGGCAAGAATCGGGTCCAGCACTGGCCCAACGCTGTTACTTAGTGAACCGCTTTGTATGGTTGCAAGCGCATTGGAAGGGGTTCTTCCCCGACCGAGGAATTTAGCGCGGTCGGTTTCAAACGAGGTATCGTTCTGAGTCTGGCCGTGTACCACCATGGTATGGAACATCCACGGACAAGCTTCATCAGGTGCACGAGGCCTGCGGTGACAGAGAATGGCGTGCTGATCGTGTAGCAGCTCGGTCTGAATAAACAAGTTACTGAATGCCGGGTGAGCCAGGTCGCTCTCTTTCGGCGCCAGCACCACTTCTGCGTAAGTTGTCAGTTCAATGGTACGCGGCAGCCGCCCACGATGCAGCAGCGTGACGCGTCGCAGTTCAATATCATCTTCGGGTGAAACAACAATCTGCGTTTTAACGCTAACTGTTCCCGCCAGCAATTTATACTCAGCCCCAGCGTCGGTAAATATCACGTCGTACTGGCTGACCGGCTCACCAAGCGGCTGCCAGGTATTGCTCCACACTTCATTCATGACAGGGTCACTGATATAGCAAAACGCGCCCCAGTTATCGCAGGTTGCATCGCTGCGCCAGCGGGTTAACGCCAGATCTTTCCAGCGACTGTATCCGCCACCAGACTGGCTGACCATCAGGTGGTAATCAGCGTTCGACAGCAACTGAACTTCGGGAATCAGGCTATCAACATCGGTAAACTCGCGAGTTTCATACTGAACTGGTTGCAGAACCCCTTCGTGAGATTCGAAATGGCGGCGCGGGCTATACAACTCAACGGCATCAGGAACCCTTTCTTGCAATAACAGACGAGCTGACTGGAATGATGGGCTGGACATAAATCTGTCGACCATGGGCGCTCCCAACAAGACGTGGGACAGTGCCTGAAACGCCATGCCCTGGTGGTGCGCCATCCACGAACGAACCACCGCGTACATTTGGCCACTGGCGAGACGCGAAGGCGTATAGTCCAGCGCTTCGTAGAAACCATATTCCCCACGAGCACCGTTTTTCTCGAGATTCAGCAGGTTTTCGCAGGCTTTATGCGGCGAGACCGTCAATGCCATCATGGTGGCATACGGTGCGATGACCATGTCATCCGCAAGCCCCCGTCGCAAACCAAGGCCCGGCACACCAAAAGCGTGGTACTGGTAATTTTGCAATGCGTCAAAGGAGTAGTAACCCGACTCTGAAATCCCCCACGGCACGCCCCGCTCTTTGCCCCAGTCAATCTGGCGTTTTACCGCTGATTGGCTCATCTCCTCCAGTAAACTTCCCGGATAGGTCGGCATCACCAGGTTCGGCATTAAATATTCAAACATTGAGCCACTCCACGACATTAATGCCGTTTCGTTATCAATGGTGGTAAAGAGTCGCCCTAACGCAAACCAGCTTTTCAGCGGTAACTGGTTAGTGGCAATCGCCAGGAAACTGGTAAGACGAATTTCTGAAGGCAACAGATCGTAATGGCTATTATCGAGCTTATTGTTATCGCAGTTGTAACCGACGCTGAGCAGGCTGGTGACCTCGTTATACAGAAAGGCAAAGTCCATTCGTGCGTGCTCATTCAGACGCTGTTCCAGCTCAGTAATAATATCCAGGCGTGTGCGAGCCTGGCGTATCGCTGATTCAGTGGGTGTGCCTTCGCCGGTATGTTTTGCCTGTGCCAGCCAGGAAAGTGTTGGCAACGACTCACCCTGCCAGTTTGCGGGAAGCCAACTCAGAAAATGAGTCCATTCGTGGCAGATAAGTACTAATTGACGCTGGAGATGATCCACCCAACGGCGGATGCGCCCCTCTTCATGATTGCAAAGTGCGTGCAGACGATTGCTTTGCGCACGCATGTTTTTCAATTCAGGAAAGAGTAACGCCGGATGAAGTGTAGTGGCGTTTTTACAGTGATTACTGAGCTGGCGCAGCGATGTCGGTGCATGCTGCCCCCAGGCTTTCTCGAGTATTTGTAATGTGTCATCGAGGCCCATTAGCAATTGTTTAGTGTTCAGGATTGGGCGGTTACGCAGCCCCGTTAGCCCTGCGCTGAGGGTGAGCAAATGTCCGGCCATATTGCCGCTATCAACACTTGAGATATAACGAGGGTTAAGCGGTGCCAGGGTGCGCGTGTCGTACCAGTTATATAAATGACCGCGGTAATGCTCCATTTTATCCAGCGTGTCGAGCGTCAACGTGATGCGTTGCAGCATTTCACCCTGCGGAATATAGCCAAAATCCCACGCCGTCAGGTTGGCCATTAGCGACAAACCAATATTTGTTGGCGAGGTGCGGTGTGCAATCACCGGCTGGGGAATTTCCTGGTAATTATCCGGCGGGAGCCAGTTTTCTTTCTCATTGGCGAACGTTTCGAAAAAGGCCCAAATCTCGCGGCTACTTTGGCGCAACAGGCGTTTATTTTCAGCATTAAACGTAACGGCAGGCCGGGCGGGCTCACGACTCAGCCAGCTTAATAACAATGGAGCGAGACACCACAACACGCCGATTGGTAGCGCAACAAACAGCATCATCGGGGCCAGGGTTGCCGCGAGCAGAATCAGTGCCAAACCGGCAACAACATTGAGCCACATTGCGCGATAAAAGCGCATCGGCGAAGCCTTTGCACTCTCAGTACTCTGATCGAAACTGGCCCACTGGTTGAGATTGCGATGGCTAATACCCAGGCGCCATAACGTCACCACTATGGAATAAAGCGAATAACCGGCCTCATGGGGCATGGTGATAAACCCAAGGCCAATACGCATCAGGCTTTTAAGCCCGCCAGATGACACCAGAATCAGATGCTGTACGAATGGCCGCCGTGCGGGTTTGTTGAGAATGTCCTGGGCGATAACCAGTATTGTGGGAAGTAACAGCACCGCTGCCAATACGCATATCCAGTAAAATGGATTCGGGACCAGTAAAAGCGTACAAAACACAAGCACCAGAAATGACGGTGCGACCAGACTTCGACGTAAGTTATCCAGCAGTTTCCAGCGTGAAAGCGTAGTTAGCGGGTTTTTACCACGCGTTCCATCTTCTTTTCTGGGGTTGAATGTAAGCCAGTTCAGCAGTTGCCAGTCGCCGCGTATCCAGCGGGTACGCCTTGCCACATCGGTGAGGTAATTATTGGGATACTGCTCGTAAAGCAGCACTTCACTCAGCAAGCCCGAACGGGCATAGCACCCTTCCAGTAAATCATGGCTCAGCACCAGGTTTTCTGGGCAGGTATTGCGCGTGGCTTGCGTAAAAGTATCTACGTCGTAAATACCTTTACCGACGAATGACCCTTCACCAAAAAGATCCTGATAAATATCTGATGACATCATTGAGTAGGGATCGTTACCCGGCACGTTACTACACATAGCCGCATAGCGTCCCTGCCCGTTACGCGGGATCTCTTCTGCAAGCCCAGGCTGCAAAATACCGTAACCTTTGACGACACGCTGTTTTACCGGATCGTAGACCGGGTGATTAAGCGGGTGCGCCATAGTCGCGACCAGCTTATGGGCAGTATCGCGCGGCAGGACGGTATCGCTATCCAGCGTGATGACATATTTCACCCCAGCAGGCGGGCTAATCACATTACTGTGGACTTCTGAAAACTGCTCTGCCGGTTGGCGTAACCAACTATTGAGCAACGACAATTTACCGCGTTTACGCTCATAACCCATCCAGACGTTTTGTTGTTCATTCCACTGCGCTTTACGGTGAAGTAAGAAGAAAAGCGGCTGGGATATGGAGGCATAACGGCGATTCAGATTCTGCATTTGCGCTTCAGCCCAGTGTAGAAGATCGGCGTTTTCCGGCGAGTTTTCATCTGGTGAATCAGCAAAATCCGTCAGCAATGCAAAATAAAGATTGGCAGTGTTATTACCGAGGTAACACACTTCCAGGCTGTTAAGCAGCTTGTCTATCCCCACTCGGCTGGTGAGCAAACAAGGGATCACTACCATGGTGCAAAACTCAGCCGGAATGCCAGTCGAGAAATCCATACGAGGCAGCGGGAGCGGCGAACGGAAACGCGTTGTTGCCTCGCTGAGTAAATTAATCGCTAACTGGCTAACCAGAACCACCAGCGGCAGAGCAAGAAGCACCAGCGGCCAGCTCATGCCTTGTTCGTGTGTATGAGATAAAACGTCGGCGGTAAAGGCGATGGTCAACAGGCTCAGGCTACCGAGCCATGAAAGCAGCGGAATTTGGTTAAAACTGTGGCGGAGTCGGACGATCCACGACGTATTAGCCCCAAGCTGGTGTTCAAGTTTCGAGCGCCCTTCACCAATAAGATAATAGCCAACATGGTTACCATCTGACTGCGCCATCTCCAGAATATGACTCGCGACTTCTGGTTCATTATGGTGGCTGTGCCGGGCAAGGATCTCAATAATGTGCCGATAGTGATCGCGTGTATCAAAGTGCATTGCCGGGTAAATACCGCCAGGGTCTTTACGCAATGTTTGCTCGACCAGGCTCATGGCCTCGGCAAAGTCTGCCCAGTTGGTTTCGCTTAGCAGACGCAAACCGGCAATGCTGTTACTAACCGATAGCTGACTTGCAGCAAGTTGTTGGTTAAAGCGGTGAATCAGGTAATCGGTGGTGACGCCCGTTTCAGCAAGGCGCTGTTCAACCCAGGTCAGCGGCAAAGAGAGCATATTCCCCCGCCCCTGCAAGCGACGAACCAGCTCAGCCACAAAGGCACTGCTCAATGGCGGACGCGAACGTGCCATATCCGCAATTACCATAATCAAATCTGCTGGCGTGTTCTCGGCACATTCAAAAATACGCGTTATCCAGACATCGGCCAGGTTTCGCTCTTCCTGCGCGTCAGCGACTTCGATACTGACCCGGCGTAAATTCTCGATTAGAGCCAGGCGTAACATTCCCGGCAGTGCCCAAAGTTCGCCGAGCGTTAGCGGTGTCACCTGTTGATATGCTGCAATATAGCTTGTCAGGCTGTCGGCATCCCATCGGCCATCGGCATGGGCAATCGCTTCGGAGGCAATATCATAAATACGCGGGCAATTATGTGGCGCGGCTAACGGCGGTAAACCCTTGCCAAAATTCTTGGGTAAGTGGTGGCGAACCACACGAATTTGTTCTTCGATAAGATAGTAATTATCCAGCAGCCATTCGCCTGCAGGCGTAATCCCTGACTTTTCACCCGCATTGAGCAGGTAGCAGTTACGGGTAATGATGGCTTCATTATCTTCCAGGCGCTTGAGTAAGTAGTAAGGTAATTTGTTGCTCGATAATTTATGGGAACGCGCCAGCTTCTGGCCATAGCGCTCCATCTGGGCCGCAGAAAACAGCTCAGCTTTGATAGGGCTTTCATTCGCAGGCTCAGTGCCTAACCAGTCAGGGGTTTTTGGATGCAGTTCCAGTGACTTACTCGCGGTAAACCACTGTTTAAGATTTAATTTCATGAATTTGCTCATCAGGCGATGTGAACGCGCAGGAGCAGTTGTTCAATCAGATCAGAAACGTTCTCTCAGGATGGTGTGTCAGGCATCAGGGATTTAACAGCTGCAAGAGTCTTCTATAAAGCATAGCTTAAATTTTATTCGTTTTTCTTGCGTGAGTTTTCATATGCCAGTGATAAGCATTGCGAGATAGCGTGGAGCTAAAATTGATTTGCCTTTCAATGAAGGGAGTTCATCCTACCATGCCTATGCATAAATAACGCACAGTTGCCTGAATATGATTAAAGCAGCGAATATGAGGGAGTGCTTTTTACCCTACCAAACTGGTCGAATAAAAAGGTTGTCTGGAGCGGTCAGCGGGAATCGAACCCGCATCATCAGCTTGGAAGGCTGAGGTAATAGCCATTATACGATGACCGCTTTGGTCCGCCACCGGAGCCTCGAACCCCGTACTACAACCTATGATTGCCGCTCTTCCCGATGAGCTAGTGGCGGTTTGGTAATACTACCGACACATCAGATTTAATAATCGCACACTCTGGAGAGGGTTAACGGCCGGCGCGGCATAATACATAAGTGAAATTAACCCTGCAATCTATAAGTATTTATTGAGGTGATATTTTCCCGCTACTGATTACTATAACAACAATTGCACGGAAACAAGCCCGTTACCCAACTTCACATTATCTATTGCGGATAGCGCATCATGTTTAATCTTAGTGAGTATGGGAAAAAAGAATCGCAACATGTACGCTTCATTTTGTTCCTGGAATCTGCCTGGACGAACAAAAATCTGACTCAATTGGCGCTGGATGGAACGCAGCTGTAAAACGTGCTGGCATTCGCCGTGGCAATCCGTACCATACACGCCACACTTACGCATGCTGAATGCTTACTTCGGGAAGAAACCCGTCATCTATCGCCAGCCAGATGGGCCACGAAATACCCAAATGGTTTATGACATTGATTCAACCTGAATACAGGATATGAACGGCGATCAGTTCAGCATCTAAACCAAAAACTCGCGCTATAGGCTGTGCTTCTGTGGTGCCCCTGAAACAACCGGCAAATCAATAAAATGCAAGATAAACAAGAAATTACAAAGAAAGATCAATACAACCTGAATAAATTACAGAAGCGCCTGCGTCGTAACGTGGGTGAAGCGATCGCTGATTACAATATGATTGAAGAAGGCGACCGTATTATGGTTTGCCTGTCAGGCGGCAAAGACAGCTACACCATGCTGGAAATTCTACGAAACTTACAGCAGAGCGCGCCGATTAATTTCAGCCTGGTAGCCGTTAATCTCGATCAAAAACAACCCGGTTTCCCTGAGCATATCCTGCCCGAGTATCTGGAAAGCATCGGTGTTGAATACAAAATTGTCGAAGAGAACACTTACGGTATCGTTAAAGATAAGATCCCGGAAGGCAAAACTACCTGTTCTCTGTGCTCTCGTTTACGCCGTGGCATCCTTTACCGCACTGCGACTGAGCTGGGTGCGACAAAAATAGCTCTTGGTCATCACCGTGATGACATCCTTCAGACGCTTTTCCTGAATATGTTCTACGGCGGCAAGATGAAAGGTATGCCACCAAAACTGATGAGTGACGACGGAAAACACATTGTCATTCGTCCGTTGGCATATTGCCGTGAGAAAGACATTGAGCGTTTTGCAACGGCGCGTGAGTATCCGATCATTCCGTGCAACCTGTGCGGTTCGCAGCCAAATCTGCAACGCCAGGTCATTGGTGAAATGCTGCGTGACTGGGATAGACGTTATCCTGGCCGTATCGAAACCATGTTTAGTGCCATGCAAAATGTTGTGCCTTCACACATGTGTGACACGGAACTGTTCGATTTTAAAGGCCTGCAACACGGCGCTGAAGTTGTTGATGGCGGAGATTTAGCTTTCGACCGCGAAGAGTTGCCAATGCAACCTGCTGGCTGGCAGCCCGAAGAAGATGACAGTGAAACGCCTGTTCAACGCCTAGATATTCTCGAAATCAAATAATCCTCTCTTCCCTCTCTCGCCTGAGAGAGGGAAATCTCTGCGCTAACTGTGCGGTGGTGGCTCGATAATCGGTCTTTGGTCGGGGTCAAGCGGTGGGTCTGGTATCGGCTGCGGTCTTGGGATCGGATCAGGTATTGGCGTAGGCTCACTCGGAAACGACGGGTCACTCATATCTAATCTTCGATAAACAGTCATTATTGCCTCCTTTAAATACTCCTTTTAAGCATAGACCACATATTGCGGACAAAAAAAAGCCGACTTATAGTCGGCTCGTACGAATCAATTGTGCTATGCAGTAATTCTAAAAAAGGAAGTAAGACAATATGGAGCGCAACGCCCATCGCTTGACGTTGCATTCACCTGCGAAAGAGATATTGCCTTGAACCAGCGTTCCATTTATTGACCTTGCTCAATTATCGCCGCCTTTTTTACTCGATAGCATGTTAAAAATGTTAAATTTTACAGCCATTTACTACGATGTAACCACCAGGCAACACCGCCTATAAGAACCACCAACATGATGCAAAACAGGCTGAAACCAAAATGCCAACCACCGCCAGGAATGCCCCCTAAATTCACACCAAATAGTCCCGTCAGAAACGTACTGGGTAAAAAAACCATCGCCATTAGCGACATGGTGTAGGTTCTTCTTCCCATGGCTTCCTGCATAACCTGGGCAATTTCGTCAGTCATAACCGCAGTGCGCGCGATACAGGCATCAATTTCATCAAGCCCGCGCCCTAACCTGTCGGAAATATCCTGCATACGACGACGATGATCATCAGTCATCCAGGGTAAACGCTCACTCGAAAGGCGCGCATACACATCTCGCTGAGGTGCCATATAACGGCGCATCACGATTAACTGTTTACGTAACAGAGCAAGGAAACCACGCGGGGGAATTTGCTGGTCCAGCAAGTTATCTTCAAGGTCGATGATTTTGTCATGCAGCTGTTCAATAAATTCACTTGCGTGATCGGTCAGCGCATCACAAACATCCACCAACCAGCTTCCACAATCGAGCGGGCCGGCGCCTTCCTTAAGATCGTTCACCACATCGTCGAGAGCCAGAACCTGGCGCTGGCGCGTTGACACAATAAGCCGCTCATTAATATATAAGCGCATGGCAACAAGTTGGTCGGGGCGTTCATCGGTACTGCCATTAATGCAGCGCAACGTAATCAGCGTCCCCTCACCTATTCGCGTAACTCGCGGGCGCAGACTTTCTCCTGCCAATGCATCACGAGCATAATTTGGCAGCAGAGGTGTAGTCGCCAGCCAATTTGCGCTAATGCTATTGGTATAATTCAAATGCAACCAACCAGGATGTTCGGCATCAATGGTGTCATTATCCTCAATGGTATCGACCCCGCCTTTACCATCCAATTGCCAGGCGAACACGGCATCCGGCACATTTAACTGGTATCCCTTAATGGTTTCCACTGCATTATCTCCACGCGTTACCACAATACTGTTGTCAGTCTAGCCGTCTTCTTTTGTTATGTAACTCGGAAAAATATCCAAACACGCTGAATTTGCTGAATAAAAAATGTTACATTTCTGCAGTTTTTTAGAACCAATCATGCCTCGCGGCATTCGGAGATGATGTTTGTCACAAAGACGTAGGGCTTCACCCAATTTAGACCTCCGCCTTAAGAGCATGCGCCAACGGGCAATCACTGTCAGTGGCCCGTGGTTTCTATGGATTAATTTGTTGTTCTGCTTATTTATTTTAGGCAGGCATTACTTCTCACCCTCACAGCAAATCGCAAGCGTGGCGGCATCAGTACCCGTACTTGAAATTCTTATGGGGCTAATTCTCGCCGTCTCATCATCCGCCATTTTCATTTTGCGCATGGCACATGATCAATATGCCGAGTGGCTAAGCAAATTTCTGTACGGGACATTGCTTTGTATCAGCGCATTATGGGTAGGATGTTTTTATGTATTCCTGGCAAGTGGCGATTCGCGGATTGTTTTCCCCTTCGCAGCATTGCTGATTTTCACTGCGCTAATTTCACTTTATTTTGACGGCCGGGTTTTACTGAGTTTCACCCTGCCTATCTGGATCTCGATTCTGGTCTGTAATTTTATTTATCCCTCTGATCTGACCCTACTCAACGCGCTGCTCTATCTACTTCTCGCCGGTCTTTTTGAGTCGGGCCGTCGAATTTTGCGAGGGTGGTTTGTGCTGGCGATTCGTCGTGAACAAGAAAATAGAGAGTTAATTAAACAACTACAAGACCTGGCGAATAACGACCCTCTTACCGGTATTGCCAATCGTCGCTCTTTTCATCTTCTTCTCGAAAAGGCGATGCAGCGCCAGCAACAATGCGGCACACCACTTTCATTGGTTATGCTGGATGTCGATTACTTCAAGAAGTACAACGACCATTATGGCCATCAGGCTGGTGATGAATGTCTGGTGAAAATAGGTCAATGTCTGGCGGATGCAATTCGCTCAACACATGACGCAGTTGCTCGCTTTGGCGGAGAGGAGTTTATCATTTTACTGCCAGATGCAGTGGAGCAGCAGGCAATTGAAGTAGCTGAACGGCTTAGAATGAACCTACAGGCCCTGTCTATCCCACACGCAGCCTCACCTGTAATGCCTTATGTAACCATCAGTCTCGGTATTGCCACTGTGATGCCAGGAACCACCTCGACACGCCTTATCGCACAAGCTGATGCCGCGCTGTATAAGGCCAAAGAAAATGGCCGCAACCGGTGGCAAGTTTTCCAACATTATTAAAGAGAGAAAAATGAAAATTGGCGTACTGTTTCCAATAGCAATCATTGTTGCAGCGATTGTATTCATCACCTGGTTTATTGTGGGTGGCTACGCAACATCCGCTTCGTGAAAGATGGTGAAGAAAAAAGACAACCCTGAATGTTCAGAACTCATGGTTAGACGTGTTCAGTGATGCCGGTCAGTTGTGTAACTGGCCGGCATCACTGGAGGACAGGCTAAATCTAGTGGGCCACGATATACATGGTGCGGCTATAAGCGACATCCTCAGGGTTATTAATTGGATAACCTTTTAACCATGGCTTGATTAAACGGCCATTGGTGTACTGATAGATAGGCGCTATTGGCGCTTTTTCCTGGATGATTTTTTCAGCCTGGTTGTAGTCTTTATTACGCGCTTCATCCGTCGTTTCCTGGCTTGCTTGCTGCAGAATTTTGTCATATTCCGGCGAGTTGAAGCGTGAAATATTGCCGCTATGGGATGAAGTTAACAATGACAGGAAGGTGGACGGTTCGTTGTAGTCACCCACCCATGAGGCGCGAATAACATCGAAGTTTCCGGTGTTACGGCTATCGATATATGTCTTCCACTCCTGGTTTTGTAGCTTCACATCCACACCCAGGTTTTTCTTCCACATAGAAGCAACGGCTATTGCAATCTTCTGGTGGTTTTCAGAGGTGTTATACAAAAGCGTGAGTTTAAGCGGATTGGTCGGTCCGTAGCCTGCTGCCTGCAATAAGGTTTTCGCCTGTGCATTGGCCTCTTCCTGGCTCATTTGCTCAAATGGCGACGTTTCCGGTTTAAATCCTGCGGTGACATCCGGTGTAAAACGCCATGCAGGTTTTTCGCCGGTTCCCAGTACTTTTTCAGCCATGATATGACGATCAATAGTCATACTCAGAGCAAGACGTACTCGTTGATCAGCAGTCGGGCCTTTTTGGGTGTTGAAAGCGTAATAATAAGTTCCCAACTGTGGCGGGGTATAAACCTGACCAGGAATATCTTTTAGCAATTTCTGGTAGAGGTTTTTTGGGAAAGATTCCGTGATATCAATATCTCCCGCCAGATAACGTTTCGTTGCCGAAGATTCTTGGTTGATTGGAATAAACGTCACTTGGGTAATAACTGTTTTACTATTATCCCAATAATGAGGGTTCTGTACCGCCACCAGCTTTTCGTTAACGATGCGATCTTTAAGCGCGTATGCACCGTTACCCACGAGGTTACCAGGCTTAGTCCAGTCGTTACCGAATTTCTCCACTACAGCTTTAGGAACCGGATAGAACGAGAAATTGGCTGTAAGATTTGGGAAGTAAGGTACTGGTTTATCCAACTGAATTCTTAGTGTTCTGGCATCAACTGCCGTCACGCCCAACTTATCAGCAGGCATTTTTCCATCAATGATAGCCTGCGCGTTGTTAATACCTGCAAGAGCTGCAAACCATGCAAATGGGGAGGTGTTTTTTGGATCAACCAGACGCTGCCAGCTATAAACAAAATCTTGCGCTGTTACAGGTGTTCCGTCTGACCAGCGGGCGTTATCACGCAGAGTAAAGGTCCAGGTGCGGTTGTCATTGCTTTGCCATTTGGTCGCGACACCCGGTTCCAGTTGCCCTTTTTCATTCTGGTTAACTAAGCCTTCAAACAGATCGCGGATAACCTGAATTTCTGGTAACCCTACTGCTTTGACCGGATCAAGAGAGGCTGGCTCATCTTTGATATGACGTACGAGGCTCTGGTCAGCGGCAAGTTTAGTCCCCGCGGGAACATCCGCAGCCCAGGCTTGAGAAAACAGGCACGTAAGCGTTAATGCACAAGTCGTTATACGAAAAGGTATTCTCATGAGTGACCCTGTAGTTGTTAATTTTTAGAGAGGGACGTATCACGCCCAGAACTGAACAGTAATGTATCGCAATTACTTGTTTTGCCAATAAGAAAAATTACAGTCCTAAATAAACGGATGAATGAATGTAATGATTGTCTGAGTTTGTCGTTACAGACGCTTAAGAGTATTTTTTATATCATCTTTTGTTTCTTATTTCCCAGCCATATGTACCAACTTGTTCCATTTGAAATTGGAATTACCCGCAGCTTTCTGGCGAAAAAAGACGTCCCTGCTCATTGATTAAGCACTACGGCCTGGCGGCTATTTGTTTCAGATGAGATTTTTGCTAAACACTGATATTAATAACGTATTGCAACTCATTCTAGTAAGGACATTTATGTCAGGCCACCGCCCCCGTTCCCAACGAGGCCATTTGCCTCCGGGTAGCGAACGTTATGGTAAATCTGTTTTTGGCGCACCGCTTATTTGGTTCCCCGCGGCACAAAGCGAACAGCGCAGTGGGTTAATTATTGCCGGCACACATGGCGATGAGAATGCCGCGATGGTTACGCTGTCTTGCGCTTTGCGCACTCTTGAGCCCGAATATCGTCGCCATCATGTGGTGCTGGCCGTCAATCCAGACGGTTGCCAACTTGGCTTACGCGCCAACGCCAATGGTGTGGACCTGAATCGTAATTTCCCCGCAGCTAACTGGAAATCAGGTGAAACGGTTTATCGTTGGAACAGTAGCGCGGATGAACGTGATGTGGTGCTCTCTACAGGCCAAAAACCGGGTTCTGAGCCAGAGACCGCAGCCTTATGCCAACTGATTCATACCTTACAACCTGCATGGGTTGTCTCTTTCCACGACCCTTTAGGTTGCATTGAAGATCCTGATAACTCAGCACTCGGGGGATGGCTTGCGAAGGCGTTCGAACTGCCGTTGGTTACCAGTGTCGGTTATGAAACGCCCGGTTCTTTTGGTAGTTGGTGCGCAGATTTAGATTTGCCTTGTATTACCGCCGAGTTCCCGCCCATCTCGGCTGACGATGCGAGTGAGCGGTATCTGGATGCCATGATGGGCTTACTGCACTGGCAAAAATAATAATCCGTTACGGATAAAGTTTGCCGGTTTCAAAGTGCAAACCTGGTTCGACATCAACAGCCAGCCAGGTTGGCCCATCGAGGTCAGCAAAGCGGACTTTAGCTGCCAGCGGCAACGCTGCGGCTATTGCCCGCGAGGTACACAACATGCAGCCTAACATCACATCAAACCCTTGTTCGCGTGCGGCCTGAGTTAACGCCAGCGCTTCAGTTAAGCCTCCCGTTTTGTCCAGCTTCACGTTTACCATTTCGTAACGACCTTTCAGCGCTGGCAAACTTTCACGAGTATGGCAACTTTCATCAGCGCAAATAGGTAACGGATGAATAAAGTTCGCCAGTGCGCTGTCTTGCCCAGCCGGTAAAGGCTGCTCAAGCATCGCAACATTGAGATCGGCCAGTAGCTGGCAACGCGCCGCCAGCCCGTCGCTGCGCCATGCTTCATTGGCATCAACAATTAAAACGGCTTCCGGAACCGCAGCCCGAATCGCCACCATACGTTCAGTGATGAGGTGGTCATCAATTTTGACTTTCAAAAGACGCGCCCCCTTATCCCACAACAGTTTTGCCGCCTTCGCCATTTGCTCTGGCTCGGCAATACTGACTGTTTGCGCTGTTGTGATTAATTCCGGAAGCTCACAACCTGCTGTATAAGCCAGCGTGCGTTTATTCTTTCTAGCCTCTAAATCCCACAATGCGCTATCAACGGCATTTCTCGCGGCCCCAGCCGGCAAGGCGTCTTGCAGCTGCGCACGCGTCATCCCCTTTTCAAGCTGCGGGATAATCGTAGTGATTTGTGCCAGAACAGAAACATCACTTTCTCCATAACGCGGATACGGTGTGCATTCACCCACAGCTTTAATTCCGTCCTCTTCTAACTCCACGACAACCACGACTGCTTCGCTGCGAGTACCGCGTGAAATGACAAACGGCGTATGGAGTGGCCATGCTTCCTGGTAAACCTTGACTGTTCTCATTATTGTTTTGCCTGTTATCGTTGTTTTTTATCTTTGCCAGAGTATACCCAAAATAATTCGAGCTGCATCGAGTCGGCAAGGGAGCGAGTCCCGATGAGCTTACATAAGTAAGTGATTATTCGGCTCATCCATAGGTCTCACCTCTCCGGGGCTGCTGTAATAGCGTTCAAATCTACTCCAGACAAATTTGTCGGGTGAGTAAGCGCAGCCAACAAAAAGGCAACTTGATGTATGAAGGGCATATAGCCGGGGACACTTTTACTTGCAGTATCAGTTTTTTATATTCAGACGAGGAATACTGACATACACTGTTCGCGGCGTTAATTATATGTAAACAGGAAAATCAAACATGTCACAAATCGTTCATTTCCAGGGCAACCCTGTAGCGGTTGCAGGTCAGATCCCACAAGCTGGCAACAAAGCTGAAGCTTTCTCACTGGTAGCAAAAGATCTTTCTGATGTTGCACTGAGCCAGTTCGCCGGAAAACGTAAAGTACTGAACATTTTCCCAAGCATCGATACCGGCGTTTGCGCAGCATCCGTGCGTAAATTCAACCAACTGGCAACTGAGATGGATAACACTGTTGTACTGTGTGTTTCTGCCGATCTGCCATTTGCACAGTCTCGCTTCTGCGGCGCAGAAGGTCTGAGCAACGTGGTAACGTTGTCTACTCTGCGTAACCCTGAGTTCCAGCAAGCTTATGGCGTTGGTATTTCTGAGGGCGCACTGAAAGGCCTGACTGCCCGTGCGGTTGTGGTTATCAATGAGAAAGATGAAGTGGTATTCAGCCAGTTAGTGAATGAAATCACTAACGAGCCAGATTACGCTGCGGCGCTGGAAGCTCTCCAGGCTTAAGTGTTAATGCCCCCGATAACCGGGGGCATTCTTACTACTCTTCTGTTTTACGCTGGCTCAAACCATATTCACGTAATTTGTTCGCAATTGCCGTATGTGACACACCCAGGCGTTTTGCCAGTTTACGCGTACTTGGATAAGTTCGATAAAGCTGTGTCAGTACCGAGCGCTCAAAGCGGCTGGTAATATCATCCAACGATCCTTCCATCGCCTCTTCACCCACAGCCAAACTGACGGTATCAAAATCAGGCAGTAAAATGTCTTGTGGGCGCAGTTCATACCCTTCCAATTGCGTTAATGCGCGATAAATCGCATTTTTCAACTGACGCACATTACCTGGCCATCCGTAACGCGTAAGCACATTACTCAGGTCGTTTGCCAATTTCGGACGCGGTACACCTTGTTCATCGGCAAATCGTGCCACAAACAGTTCGGTCAACGGCATAATGTCCTGCGGACGATCACGCAGCGGCGGTAGGTTCAGGGTCAGCACGTTCAGGCGATAGTAGAGGTCCTCACGGAACTCCCCTTTTTGTACCATTTCAACCAGGTTCTTCTGGGTGGCGCAAATCACGCGAACATCGACATGGACTTCGTGTTCTTCACCAACACGGCGGAAAGTCCCATCGTTGAGGAAGCGCAGCAGTTTAGTTTGCATACGCGGCGACATCTCGCCAATCTCATCCAACAGAACCGAACCGCCGTTCGCCTGCTCGAAGAAACCTTTTTTACCTTCAACAGCGTTAGCGTATGCCCCTGGCGCGTGGCCAAACAGTTCGCTTTCAACGACGTCATCCGGCATTGAGCCACAATTGAGTGCCAGATAGGGTTTCTGCGCTCGCGGGCTACCAAGATGGCAAGCATGAGCCAGTAAATCTTTGCCCGTACCTGTATCACCAACTATCAGCAACGGTGCATTTAGTAATGCCAGTTTATGCGCCTGATCAACGACATGGCGCATTTTCGGGCTAACGGCGACAATCTGACTAAAAGCGCTAACATCAGTGTTAGAGAGATTCTGTAGCTGGCGACCCATACGCACCGTAGAGCGCAGCATAACAACCGCACCCACCAGTGAAGACTCTTCGTTTTCGCCATCCAGATGAACCGGCGTGATTTCCATCAGGAAGTTCTGCCCGTTGATGACCACATGTTCGGTATGCGATTCGGCCGGAGAACTTTCGAGCCAACGCATAAAATTGAAACCATTCACCAGGCTTGCGGCATTATGGTTACGCAGCTTATCTTCGTTTTGTCCGAATAGCGCACAGCTCGCTGGGTTCGCCAGCTCTACTTTGCTTTTCATATCCAGCGAAAGTACAGGCTCAGGTAGCGCTTCAAGTAAAGCACTCAGTGCACGATGCTCGCGTTCGGAAGGCATCCACGGCACAGTACGCACATCCGTAACGCCTGGGATACGGCGAATTTCAGCCATTAGACTGCTGAATGAGTCAAATTCCAGTGTCGAGAAATTCAGGTAAATTCGCCCAATGGGATCAATTTCGATTCCTCGCAAATCGATACTACGCAGCACAAGTAAATCCAGTAATTCTCGAGTCAGACCAAGGCGGTCCTGGCAAAAAACTTCCAGACGCATGGAGGTGTCCTTCAATTGCAAAAGCTGAGTCATTGGGTGGAGTGATGATACTCCAGATAAGTTACGGTCAGAAGAGATGTGTTAAGAAAAGTTGACAGATAAGTCTATGAATGGAGGTGATACCGTAAACCTGAAGACTCACGGCATCACCAGAGTGTCACTCGGCAGGTTTATTTTTGCTCTTACTCATCGTCTCTTTGAGCTGAACCAACAACTGTTTACGGAAGTCACCCAACCGAGGCTTGTCACCATCAATCCACGGCAACGGACGGCAAAGCTCCATTGCTTTAATCCCGAGCCGAGCGGTGAGTAAGCCTGCGCCAATTCCCTGTGCTGCACGCGTAGAGAGCCGCGCTGCAAGATCCTGGCCTAACCAGTCCATCCCCACCTCACGCACAAGTTCACTTGCTCCGGCAAAGGCGATGTTCAGAAGCACGAGACGGAACAAACGAATACGGCTGTAGTACCCTAACTCGATGCCGTAAAGCGTGGCGATTCGGTTAATCAGTCGTAAATTACGCCATGCAATAAACGCCATATCCACCAGCGCCAGCGGGCTTACTGCGATCATCAGCGTTGATTCTGCGGCTGAACGGCTGATTTCCCGACGCGCCTGGTTATCCAATACCGGCTGGACCAGACGTGCATACAACTCGACCACTTCCCGGTCATTTTGCGTTTCATGAATTGCCGCATACCAGCGTTGCAGAGCAGGATGTCCGTGATCAAGCCCTGCCTGACGTGCCAGTTTTTCACAAAATGCCCGGCCTTTACCCATCCCGTGACTGTTCATCAAATCACGTGCTTCATCACGTTCTTCGGCTCGTTGGCGCAAACGCCATAACCGCCGCCATTCGGTTGCGACAGAGCCAATCCCTGCGGCAATAATTAACCCACCAGCAATACCGCCACCGAGCGCAATCCAGTCCTGGGTGATAAATGCGTTATGCGTCCATTGGATTCCTTGCGCCACCACGCTGACACCGAATAGACCAAGCCCAACCTGAACCATACGTCGCCAGAGGCTGCGTTTAGGGTGTAGCGCCGCTTCTATAACCGCTTCTGCCTGTCCGTCGTCTTCCATTTCATCGAGTTGACTGAGTGCTGGTGTGAATTTTTCTGCTTCAGGTTCACTAAATGCGTGTGGTGCTTTGTAGATTGGTTCTTGTTCCACTTCCAGTGGTTGCGCGAAATCTATACGTGGTTTTAATGGTTCATTCATCGCAATTTATCCCCGATTAAAAACTCCAGTGCCGCATCCATCCGAATATGTGGCATCGGCCTGTCTACATCCATGACTTGCGGGCGGAACTGTTCAAAATGAAAACCTTGTTTCTCCCAGAATGCGCTGCCAGGCAAACGCGCCGGAACTTCTCCTGGGTAGACTGTCAGCGGAGCACCATCGCTTAAACGGTTGCCACGCAGTGCCGGGATTTGCTCGCCTTTCACGTCAACCAGGCCACTTTGTGTTGCCTGTACTGATGCAAGCCCCATGCAGTCCATATCAATGCCTTCAAACGCTGCGTTTTGCCAGGCGTCCTGCACCAGTTGTTGAAGCAGCGCGACCATATTGGCGTGCTGATCTACCGTAACGTGATCGGCCTTAGTGGCGGCAAACAAAAGTTTGTCTATAACCGGCGAAAACAGGCGACGGAACAGCGTGCGCTGGCCGTAATGGAAACTTTGCATCAGTTGCGTCAGCGCGAGGCGCATATCGTTGAATGCTTGCGGCCCACTGTTCAGCGGTTGCAGGCAATCTACCAGTACAATTTGACGGTCAAACTTGAGGAAGTGATTCTTGTAGAATCCTTTGACCACTTTTTCACAGTAGTAATCAAAGCGTGTCCGCAACATGCCGATATTGGTCGTTTTGTCTGCCTGAGCGAGTCTGGACTCACCAACGCTATCCACATCTGGCCACGGGAAGAATTGCAACGCCGGAGCCCCGGCCATATCGCCAGGTAACACAAAACGCCCCGGCTGGATAAAATGTAGACCTTCTCGTTTGCAGTGCAGTAGATATTCAGTCCAGGCCTCTGAGATTGCGGCAAGGCGGTTTTCATCCGCAGGAGCCAGCGGATCTAATCCTTCGCATAGCGTGCGCCATTTTGCTGACCATTCGGCTCGATCACCTGTAAGCAAACTCGTCATCTGGCGTGACCAGCTCAGGTAATTTTGTGCCAGCATCGGCAAGTCCAGTAACCACTCACCCGGATAATCGACAATTTCCAGATACAGCGTTGATGTGTCTTTGAAATGGCGCAGCAGTGAATCGTTAGAACGGTAACGCAGTGCAAGGCGCATTTCGCTCACGCCACGAGTCGGTGTCGGCCAGGTCGGCGGGTCGCCATAAAGCTGCGCCAGGCCTTCATCATAGGTGAAACGCTGAATACCTAAATCACGCTGCGGCACTCGTTTCACGCCAAGCAGGCGTTCTTCACGCACCGCATTTAGCAACGGCAGACGAGCGCCGTTATGTACGCTCAATAATTGGTTTACCATCGCAGTGATAAAAGCCGTCTTGCCGCTGCGGCTTAAACCGGTTACGGCAAGACGTAAATGTCGGTCCACACCCCGGTTCATCAGGGCATTCAGTTCATTCTTGATTCTGTTCATATGCGTCCTGGTTGCGCCCGTTGTCTCTCAACTGAGGAGAATCTTCACTGATTGTAATAAATATGGCTTGTTAATACCGAATCAATGGCAAATGAATTGAAAATCAAAAGTGTGGAGAAAAGATTACTTTGCACTGCCGCCCTGAGTACGCGCTGAAATTTTGCGCAGTACTCGTGCCAGCAATGGCTCAAGAGTTAGCGCCAGCAGCATTTTCAATGGACGGCGCGCGACAGATTTGACCGCCCAGCCCGCGACGCCTGCAGGTCCATAGCGCAGGGCAGTCAGCAAGACTAACTTACCGACAATTTTCAGGCCCGGCTTAGCCTTGTTCGCAGCCGTCTGGAATTTAGACATGATTTCTCCCAATTACAACGGGGGCACTCGCCCCCATAGAGAACATTAAAGCTGGCGGAAACGGCTACGTAACGTGAAGGTATCAGAGGTTATATAGCGTTCCATAGAACGTAAACGCTGCTCACCTGCCGCAAGTTCAGCATCCACTTCGTCGAGCAAATCGCGCATAGTCGGTTGAGGCGTTGCCTGGTCGGCACCCGCGGGCATTGGGTCAAGGATAAAAGTCAGTGCAATGTAGGCCACCATCACAAAGAAAAACAGGCCAAAAATCATCGCTAACACAGTAATCAGGCGTACCAATTTAACAGGTACATCAAGGTATTGCGCGATACCCGCACAAACCCCCTTCACCATCCCTTTTTCAGGGATACGCCACAATTTACGACCGGAAATTGAGTTCACCATTATTTATCTCTCCAGTTCGGATGTTCTGCATCAAGGATCTGCTCCAGCGTCTGAATACGTTCACGCATACGGCGTGATTCATCAGCTAATTGCGCCAGTCGCTGTTGCTCGCCCTGAGAAAGCTGCCCGCCATTCGCGGCACGGTTGTTGTAGTGCAACCACAGCCAGATGGGGGCGACAAACAACACAAATATGGTTAACGGAATGGCAAGAAAAAGCGCGCTCATGTGTACTCCTTTTACAAGTCAGGCCAGCTGCGGCGCGCTATGCACGCCGCAGTTAAAGTGAATTACCCACGTTCCTGGTTATTCATTTTAGCTTTCAGCGCAGCCAGCTGTTCGCTGATCTCGTCATCGGCTTTCAGTTCAGCAAACTGTGAGTCGAGATTTTTCTGTTTGCCAAAGCTGTGGCTTTCCGCTTCTGATTCCATCTGGTCAATGCGGCGCTCAAAAGATTCAAAACGAGCCATCGCTTCATCGATTTTGCCGCTATCCAACTGGCGACGAACATCGCGTGAAGAAGAGGCTGCTTGATGGCGCAGCGTTAACGCCTGCTGGCGCGCGCGGGTTTCGCTGAGTTTATTCTCAAGCTCACCAATCTCTTTTTTCATACGCGCCAGGGTTTCATCGACATGCACCACTTCATCTTCCAGGGTGGCGATCAGGTCGGTCATTTTTTGTTTTTCGATCAATGCCGCACGTGCCAGATCTTCTTTGTCTTTACGCAGTGCCAGTTCGGCTTTTTCCTGCCACTCGGCCTGCTGCGCCGTTGCTTGTTCTACACGACGAGAAAGCTGTTTCTTTTCAGCCAACGCACGAGCCGATGTGGAACGCACTTCAACTAACGTGTCTTCCATTTCCTGAATCATCAGGCGTACCAGCTTCTGTGGATCTTCTGCTTTCTCAAGCAGTGAGTTGATGTTGGCATTCACGATGTCGGCAAAACGAGAAAAAATACCCATAATTCAATCCTCTTTAGTCATTATTTCCGGTGCCAAGCACCTTGCTCGAAATGATTATTGCAATCGGCATGCCAGATTTTTACTTCATTGATATATAAGGAAATCATTAAATTTGACTCACTATCAATTATGTTTATAGTGGTGATATTCACTAACTATTGGTTAATTTAATCATGGCGGATAGCAAAGATAACTTGATTGGCGAGGCAAACAGTTTTCTTGAGGTTCTGGAGCAAGTCTCCCGCCTGGCACCACTAGAGAAACCAGTGTTAGTGATTGGCGAGCGTGGAACAGGTAAAGAGTTGATTGCCAACCGCTTGCACTTCCTTTCGCGTCGGTGGCAAGGCCCGTTTATCTCCCTTAATTGCGCGGCACTCAACGACAACTTGCTGGATTCGGAACTTTTCGGACATGAAGCTGGGGCTTTTACCGGCGCTCAGAAGCGCCATCCAGGCCGTTTTGAACGTGCCGACGGCGGTACGTTGTTTCTTGATGAACTGGCAACCGCACCCATGATGGTGCAGGAAAAATTGTTACGCGTCGTGGAGTACGGTGAGCTTGAGCGTGTTGGCGGCAGCCAGCCATTGCAGGTTAATGTGCGACTGGTTTGTGCAACCAACGCCGATCTGCCAAAACTTGCTGAAGAAGGGAAATTCCGTGCTGATTTACTCGACCGCCTTGCTTTTGATGTAGTAAAACTGCCACCTCTGCGTGAGCGTCAACCCGATATCATGTTGATGGCCGAACATTTTGCGATCACCATGTGTCGGGAATTGCAGCTTCCACTATTTCCTGGCTTTACCGAAGAAGCACAATTAACACTGATGAATTATGCCTGGCCCGGCAATATCCGTGAGTTAAAAAACGTGGTAGAACGCTCAGTTTATCGCCATGGGTCCAGTGAGGAACCAGTCGATGAAATCATCCTCGATCCCTTTGCCCGGCAACCTGTACCTGTTGTAAAAAGTGGCGAGCCGCCGCAACAAGCCCTACCAATGGATTTACGCGCCTGGCAAAACGATCAGGAGAAAACACTGGTTGAACAGAGCCTGAGGCAGGCGAAATATAACCAGCGTAAAGCCGCTGATTTGCTCGGGCTCACTTATCATCAATTGCGTGCATTACTAAAAAAGCATCAGATTGTGTTATCTGAATAGGTATCAGGGCTGTTTTTTGGTCTAAGCAAAGGCCGTTCATGCTGCAAAAAACAGCATCTCCCCGCCTTTTTTGCAGGCTTTGTTTATAAAAAAAGCAAAATAGCCTGACATATTTTGGGAAGCCCTTCAGAGTGCGATACACTTTGGCTATCACCCGAGAAAACTCAAAAACTTATGCGCGGAATTGTCTCCTCCCTGTTACTGGTGGTTAGCTGCCTGAGTGGTGCGGCATTTGCTGCAACACCTATTGAAAAGCCAGCCGATATTCGTAGCAGCGGATTTGTTTATTGTGTCAACGGTCAGGTCAATACCTTTAACCCGCAGATGGCCAGCGGTGGTTTGACTGTGGACACCCTTGCCGCACAGTTATACGACCGGTTACTGGATGTTGACCCTTACACTTATCGCCTGGTGCCAGAATTGGCCGAGAGCTGGGAAGTATTGGATAACGGTGCGACTTATCGTTTCCATCTGCGCTCGAACGTTCAGTTCCAGACCACTCCATGGTTTAAACCCACTCGCGCACTGAATGCCGATGATGTGGTATTCAGCTTCCAACGAGTGTTTGATCGCAAACACCCATGGCATAACGTTAACGGCGGCAACTATCCTTACTTCGATAGCCTTCAGTTCCCGGACTCGGTAAAAAGTGTTCGCAAGCTCGATAGCAACACCGTTGAGTTCCGCCTTGAAAAGCCTGATGCCTCTTTCTTATGGCATATGGCTACACATTACGCATCCGTGATGTCTGCAGAATATGCAGATCAACTGACTAAGGCCGATCGTCAGGAATTAATGGACCGCCAGCCGGTTGGCACGGGGCCATTCCAGATAAGTGAATATCGCGCGGGGCAATATATTCGCCTCGCGCGCCATCCGAAATTCTGGCGCGGTGTTCCATTAATGCCGCAGGTAGTTCTGGATTTGGGTTCAGGTGGTACAGGTCGTTTATCGAAACTTATTACCGGCGAATGCGATGTGCTGGCCTATCCTGCAGCCAGTCAGCTGACAATTTTACGTGATGACCCGCGGTTGCGCCTTACCTTGCGCCCGGGAATGAACATCGCTTATCTGGCGTTTAATACCAACAAAGCACCGTTAAATAACCCGGCAGTACGTCATGCTCTGGCACTGGCTATTAATAACCAACGCCTGATGCAGTCGATTTACTACGGTACAGCCGAAACAGCCGCCTCTATTTTGCCGCGTGCTTCCTGGGCTTATGATAGTGACTCCAAAATTACCGAATACGACCCGCAGAAAGCTCGCCAGCAATTAAAAGCGCTCGGGTTAAACAACCTGGAATTGCGTCTATGGGTACCGACCAGTTCTCAGGCATGGAACCCGAGCCCACTCAAAACAGCAGAGCTTATCCAGGCTGATATGGCGCAAATTGGGGTGAAGGTCATTATTGTTCCCGTCGAAGGCCGTTTCCAGGAAGCTCGCTTAATGGATATGAATCACGACTTAACGCTTGCCGGTTGGGCAACAGACAGTAATGACCCAGACAGTTTCTTCCGCCCCATGCTGAGTTGCGCCGCGATTCGATCGCAGACCAACTATGCTCGTTGGTGTGACCCTAAGTTTGATGAAGTACTGCAAAAAGCATTGTCGTCTCAGCAACTGGCCTCTCGTATCGAAGCTTATCGCGAGGCTCAGGACATTCTGGCCGAACAATTGCCCGTACTGCCACTGGCGTCATCACTGCGCTTGCAAGCCTATCGCTATGACATTAAAGGGCTGGTGCTGAGTCCGTTTGGTAATGCATCGTTTGCGGGTGTTTCCCGTGAGAATGTTGAGGTGAAAAAACCATGATTATTTACACTCTGCGCCGCCTGCTATTGCTGCTGGTGACGCTGTTTTTTCTGACCTTTATTGGTTTTAGCCTCAACTATTTTACCCCTCATGCCCCACTGCAAGGCGCATCACTGTGGAACGCGTGGGTCTTCTGGTTTGAAAGTATCATGCACTGGGATTTCGGCGTATCAAGCATTAACGGCCAGTCGATTAATGAACAGTTACGTATTGTCTTCCCTGCCACCATGGAACTGTGCATCCTGGCATTTGGCCTGGCATTACTGATAGGTATTCCGGTGGGAATGCTGGCCGGTATCATGCGCAATAAATGGCAAGACCGGCTGATTAGCGCTCTGGCACTGGTTGGTTTTTCTATTCCTGTATTCTGGTTAGCTCTGCTACTAACAATGTTTTTCTCGCTAACATTAGGCTGGTTGCCCGTTTCCGGGCGCTTTGATTTGCTTTATGAAGTGAAATCAGTGACTGGCTTTGCGCTGGTTGATGCCTGGCTATCTGACTCCCCTTATCGCGAAGAGATGATCATTAGCGCCATACGTCACATGGTGCTGCCGGTGGTGGCATTAGCAGTCGCACCTACCACTGAAGTGGTGCGTCTGATGCGTATAAGCACCATTGAAGTGTTTGACCAAAACTACATTAAAGCAGCAGCAACACGCGGTTTATCACGCCTGACAATTCTTCATCGCCATGTGCTGCACAACGCATTACCGCCGGTAATTCCGCGCCTCGGCCTGCAATTTTCAACCATGTTAACGCTGGCGATGATCACTGAAGTTGTATTCAGTTGGCCGGGCCTTGGGCGCTGGCTTATCAACGCGATTCGCCAACAAGATTACACGGCCATTTCTGCTGGCGTGATGGTCATTGGTTCACTGGTCATCATCGTGAACGTTATCTCCGATATTTTGGGTGCCATGGCTAACCCTCTGACACATAAGGAATGGTATGCCTTACGATAGCGTCTATCGCGAGAAGCGCCCGCCGAGCACTCTGCGCCTGACATGGCGAAAATTTTACGGCGACACTACGGCAATGATCGGCCTATATGGTTGTGGCGCTTTGGTAGTGCTGTGTATTTTTGGTGGTGTTTTTGCGCCCTACGGCATTGACCAACAGTTCCTGGGGTATCAACTATTACCCCCTTCATGGTCACGCTATGGCGATGTCTCTTTCTTCCTGGGTACAGATGACCTGGGGCGTGATGTGTTAAGCCGTCTGTTAAGTGGTGCGGCACCTACAGTTGGCGGCGCGTTTATCGTTACGCTTGCTGCAGCTGTATGCGGCATTATTCTGGGTGTGTTTGCCGGTTCAACACATGGTCTTCGCTCTGCTGTGCTCAACCATATTCTCGATACGTTGTTGTCGATCCCGTCGCTGCTGCTGGCCATTATTGTCGTGGCATTTGTCGGGCCACATTTATTGCACGCGATGTTTGCCGTGTGGCTCGCCCTGCTGCCGCGTATGGTGCGTTCTGTTTATAGCGCCGTACACGACGAACTGGAAAAAGATTATGTGGTTGCCGCACGCCTTGATGGCGCATCAACACTGAATATTCTTTGGTTTGCGGTGATGCCTAATACGGCGGCGATTCTGGTTACTGAGATTACCCGTGCGCTATCGATGGCGATTCTGGATATTGCTGCACTCGGTTTTTTGGACCTTGGTGCACAACTCCCTTCACCGGAATGGGGATCGATGCTAGGTGACGCACTGGAGTTGATTTATGTCGCTCCGTGGACAGTAATGTTGCCCGGAGTGGCTATCATGATCAGTGTGTTGCTGGTCAACCTGCTGGGCGACGGTTTACGCCGCGCAATCAATGCGGGGGTGCAATAATGCCATTACTTGATATTCGAAACCTGACCATCGAGTTTATGACCTCCGAGGGTTGGGTAAAAGCCGTCGATCGCGTCAGCATGACCCTGAATGAAGGGGAAATCCGCGGTTTAGTGGGCGAATCCGGTTCTGGAAAGAGTCTGATTGCCAAAGCGATTTGCGGTGTGACCAAAGACAACTGGCGTGTCACCGCCGACCGTATGCGGTTTGATGACATCGATCTGCTACGTTTGAGTTCACGCGAGCGTCGTCGCCTTGTCGGCCACAACGTTTCGATGATTTTCCAGGAACCTCAATCGTGTCTGGACCCATCAGAACGTGTTGGTCGCCAGCTGATGCAGAACATTCCGGGCTGGACGTATAAAGGCCGCTGGTGGAAGCGTTTCGGTTGGCGTAAACGCCGTGCGACCGAGTTGTTACACCGCGTGGGAATCAAAGATCATAAAGATGCGATGCGAAGCTATCCGTATGAGTTGACTGACGGCGAATGTCAAAAGGTGATGATAGCCATTGCGCTGGCAAACCAGCCGCGTTTGTTGATTGCGGATGAGCCAACCAATGCGATGGAACCAACCACGCAGTTGCAAATTTTCAAACTACTTACGCGGCTAAATCAGTACAACAACACCACCATTTTGCTTATCAGCCATGATTTACAGATGCTGAGCAAATGGGCCGATAAAATTAATGTTATGTATTGTGGGCAAACCGTGGAAAGCGCAACCAGTGAAGAGCTAATTGCCACCCCGCACCACCCATATACACAGGCGCTTATCCGTGCGATCCCTGATTTTGGCAGCCCGATGCCACATAAAAGCCGTCTGAATACTATGCCCGGCGCAATCCCTTTACTGGAGCAATTACCAATGGGTTGTCGGCTTGGGCCACGTTGTCCTTATGCGCAGCGTGAATGTATAGAAACACCTCGCTTAATGGGGGCGAAAACACATCTTTATGCCTGCCACTTCCCGCTGAATATGGAGAGTCAGTAATGGTCGAAACGCTGCTCGAAGTTCGTAATTTAAGTAAAACGTTTCGCTATCGAACCGGCTTGTTCCAGCGTCAGCATGTTGACGCCGTAAAACCGCTGAGTTTCACGTTGCGTGAAAAACAGACATTGGCGGTTATTGGTGAAAATGGCTCAGGTAAATCAACGCTGGCGAAGATGCTTGCCGGGATGGTTGAGCCAACCACCGGCGAAGTGCTGATAAACGATCATTTGCTGCAATACGGTGATTACACCTACCGAAGCCAGCATATTCGCATGATTTTCCAGGATCCGAGCACCTCGCTAAACCCGCGCCAGCGTATTTCGCAAATTCTCGACTTCCCACTGCGCCTGAATACCGACCTTGAGCCGGAAGCGCGTCACAAGCAAATTATTGAAACGCTTAGAATGGTCGGCTTGCTTCCCGATCACGCCAGCTACTACCCGCATATGCTGGCTCCAGGGCAGAAACAGCGTCTGGGTTTGGCGCGCGCGTTAATCCTGCGTCCGAAAGTGATTATTGCAGACGAAGCGCTGGCATCTCTTGATATGTCGATGCGTTCGCAACTAATTAACCTGATGCTTGAGCTGCAGGAAAAACAGGGCATTGCCTATATTTATGTGACACAGCATATCGGCATGATGAAACACATCAGCGATAAAGTTATTGTGATGCATCAGGGCGAAGTCGTTGAACGAGGCAGCACTGCTGAGGTTCTTGCCTCCCCGCTTCATGACCTAACCAAACGCCTGATCGCCAGCCATTTCGGTGAAGCTTTGACGGCAGATGCGTGGCGCAAAGATCGTTAAGAAAACATATCAAGGGTGGATTCCGTTTGCGGAGATCCACCCTTAACACGTTATTTTTTCTCTTCAACATAGCGGGCAAAATTATCCAAAATTGCCTGCCAGCCATTTTTCTGATGTTCGATGGGGTATTGAGTATCAGGGTCAAATTCTAGATATACCTTCACACCACCCTCCTGCTCCGTAAATTCGACTTTCGCTTCACGGTCACCGAAAGTGTATTCAATCAATTTATGCGGAATGATGTGGGTATAAACACCTGCAAAATCAAAGCCCATACTGCCGTCCTTCGCTTCCATTCGTGATGAAAACTTCCCTCCGGGCTTTAAATCTACTTCCGCATTGACGGTATGCCAGTCGGCCGAAGCAGTATTCCATTTTTCAATATCTTGCGGGTTATTGTAGGTATCCCAGACTTGCTCAATGGGCGCATGAACCTGTGTCTCAACAGTGATTTTCATCATTTATCTCCGGTGATTTTGTTACCAGGCAAGTGCAAATGAACACCCTAAAACATAGTATCCATCAGTCGTGTCAGCAATGCGCCCACCACTTTCTCCGCACAATCATCTGTTCAGACCTCTGGTGACACGATAACCAGTCGTTCCGAGTAAGAAAAATAACCTGACACAACAGGCGTTGAGTGGGATATAATTTCACTTTCGTGTTGAAAAATTGTGACTAGTCGTCAGCAACTTGATGATTATAAAGTCATAAAATTAGCAGAAACTATAAGGATTCAAAGCTATGGGTTTTCTTACCGGTAAACGCATTCTGATCACTGGCGTCGCCAGTAAACTCTCCATTGCCTACGGTATCGCACAGGCTATGCACCGCGAAGGTGCTGAACTGGCTTTTACTTACCAGAATGAAAAACTGAAAGGCCGTGTGGAAGGGTTTGCTGCAGACTTAGGTTCAAGCCTGGTTCTGCCGTGTGACGTTGCAGAAGATGCAAGCATCGATGCGATGTTTGCTGAGCTTGCGAAAAGCTGGCCGAAATTCGACGGCTTCGTTCACTCTATCGGTTTCGCACCAGGCGACCAGTTAGATGGCGACTACGTGAATGCGGTTACCCGTGAAGGCTTCAAAATTGCTCACGACATCAGCTCCTACAGCTTTGTTGCGATGGCAAAAGTTTGCCGTGAAATGCTTAACCCAGGCTCAGCACTGCTGACACTGTCTTACCTGGGTGCAGAACGCGCTATCCCTAACTACAACGTGATGGGTCTGGCTAAAGCATCTTTGGAAGCTAACGTGCGCTATATGGCAAACGCGATGGGTGCAGAAGGTGTGCGTGTGAACGCCATTTCTGCGGGTCCAATCCGTACTCTGGCAGCATCTGGCATTAAAGACTTCCGTAAAATGCTGTCACATTGCGAAGCAGTGACACCAATTCGTCGTACTGTGACCATTGAAGATGTGGGCAACTCAGCAGCGTTCTTGTGTTCAGACCTCTCTGCCGGTGTTTCCGGTGAAGTTCTGCACGTTGACGGCGGTTTCAGCATCGCTGCAATGAACGAACTGGAATTGAAAGCTTAATTCAGTTCACAACAGGGCAGGCTCTGTCTGCCCTGTTAACTCCCTCGCCTCACCCATAATCTTGCCTGTTAATTCTGAAATTCCTTTCGTAGTTATACTTTTCCGATATTTATTATCACCGATCATTCTTTTGTCACCTCCCGCGCTTACGCCAGGATAAAGCAGCAAACCAGGCCGTCAGGTGTTTTTCCCGGGCTTGTAAACTCTTTGACCAAGGAATGACCATGGAACAACGCCGAATCTCAGGCAAAGGCCACTGGTACCATGAAACACAGTCCAGTCGTAACGATGCCGCTGTGCTTCCGTTAGTTCCCGAAGCCGCGTTTCTCGAAGACCGTTTTTTACTTGATTTAAAAATCGGCGCTGACCAGCTCACCTCTCAGTATGCGTGGCTTTCAGTTGCACGTGATATCAGCGAATGCTTGTTGCCAGAAAACAGCCCCGTGACCCGCCTGCATACGCTGAGTTGCTATGACCGCCTGAGCACCGCACTCACTGTCGCGCAGGTGTATGGTGTTCAGCGACTTTGCAATCATTACGCGGCCCGACTAGCCCCCCAACCAGGGCCAGACTCATCACGCGAAAGCAACCGCCGTCTTACACAAATCACCCAGTATGCCCGCCAACTGGCCAGCCAACCGACATTGATTGATGATATTTCGCGTCAGCAGCTTGATGAAGTTGCGCTGTCGGTTAATGACATGGTGACATTTAACCAGTTGATTGGCTTTATCGGCTTTCAGGCCCGCGTGATTGCAGTATTCCAGGCTTTACAAAGTTTACCTGTCCGCTGGCTTCCGGGACTTGATACCCAGCAAGATGCCCCTACTGAGTTATTCCTTGATGGCGACAAGGTGTGGCAACCAGGTTTGCCACAAGTTGAACCTGGCTATGCAAACACACTGCAACTGGATGTACACAACGACTGCCTGTCTCAAAATATCTTGCAAGATATGAGTTGGCTGCTGCTTCACGATGCCACAGCTTTTTCCCTATTCGGCCAGATAACTCATTTTCTGCTCACTCCGAGTGCTCAGGCCTGTGATGATCAAATTTTGGTCGGTCTGTTGACCGCACGTATTAACGGAAGTGTCAGTTGCTTTACGGGTTTTGCAAAAGCATGGCGTGGTGAAAGTGGTTTACCTGAAACCATGCGCAACGGCGAAAGAGCGTTACAAGCCTGGAGCCATAATCACCCACGTGAACGCGCGATAATCCAGGCTGTCCGCGTTTTAACTCGCGCACCCGGGAGTTTTAGCGCAGCCCAGCTTCAACCTTTATTCGAACAGGGTTTTAGTAAAGGTGAAGCTTTGCAATTGCTGGTCAGTTCAGGGTTATATGGCTGGATAAATCGATTGAAAATCGGGCTCGGTAATACCCGCTAAACATTGATAGCACATGCCTTTGCGGCAAACAGCGCTTGCCGCAAAGGGTGGTTTCGCGTAAAACTGTCAGCCGCTCTTTTGGCCACGAAAACTAAAAAACATGTTCCAGGATAATCCGCTGCTCGCGCAGCTTAAACAGCAACTGCACTCCCAAACTCCACGCGTTGAAGGCGTGGTAAAAGGCACGGAAAAAGGCTTTGGCTTCCTCGAAGTGGACTCCCAAAAAAGTTACTTTATTCCGCCACCGCAGATGAAAAAAGTGATGCACGGCGACCGCGTGAGCGCGGTGATTCATACCGACAAGGACCGCGAAACCGCTGAGCCAGAAGAGCTTATCGAACCGTTCCTCAGCCGGTTTGTTGGCCGTGTCCAACGTAAGGACGATCGTCTGTCTATCGTTCCTGACCATCCATTATTGCGTGATGCCATTCAGTGCCGCGCCGACCGCAATGTCACGCATGATTTTCAGAATGGTGATTGGGCAGTTGCGGAAATGAAACGCCATCCGCTTAAAGGCGACCGCGGTTTCTACGCCGATCTGACACAATTCATTACCTTTGGTGACGATCATCTCGCGCCATGGTGGGTGACCCTGTCACGTCACAATCTTGAGCGTGAAGCACCAGATGGTGTAGCGACTGAAATGTTGGATGAAGGCCTGGTGCGTGAAGATTTAACCGCCCTGGATTTCGTCACCATTGACAGCGCCAGCACCGAAGATATGGATGATGCGCTGCATGTTGAAGAACTTGCCGATGGCAAATTACAACTGACCGTTGCCATCGCCGATCCTACCGCCTGGATTGCCGAAGGCAGCAAGCTTGATGAAATAGCCAAAGTCCGCGCCTTCACCAACTATCTGCCGGGCTTTAACATCCCGATGTTGCCTCGCGAGTTGTCTGACGATTTATGCTCACTGCGCCCTAACGTGACTCGTCCGGTTGTCGCGTGTCGTATGGTTATCGCGCAAGATGGCAGCATCGAAGAGGGAATTAACTTCTTCGTAGCGACCATCGAGTCAAAAGCCAAACTGGCCTATGACAACGTTTCTGACTGGTTAGAAGATAAAGGCGACTGGCAGCCACCGAGCGACACTATCGCTAAGCAAATCCGCCTATTGGAACGCGTTTGCCTGAACCGCGCTGAATGGCGTCGTACCCACGCACTGGTGTTCAAAGATCGTCCTGATTACCGCTTTGTATTGGGTGAAAAAGGCGAAGTGCTGGATATCGTTGCGGAACCACGTCGTATCGCTAACCGCATCGTTGAAGAATCAATGATTGCCGCGAACGTTTGTGCAGCCGTTGTGCTGCGTGAAAAACTGGGCTTCGGCATTTATAACGTCCATACCGGTTTTGATCCGGCAAACATTGAGCAACTGGCTAACATGCTGCAAGGCCATGGCCTTGAGGTGGATGCGCAAGAAGTTCTGACGCTGAACGGTTTCTGTAAACTGCGCCGTGAACTCGACGCACAGCCGACTGGTTTCCTTGATACCCGCATTCGTCGTTACCAGTCCTTCGCTGAAATCAGCACCGAACCCGGTCCGCACTACGGCCTGGGTCTGGAGGCTTACGCAACCTGGACTTCACCGATTCGTAAATATGGCGATATGATCAACCATCGCCTGTTGAAAGCGATAATCAAAGGTGAAACCGCATCCCGCCCACAAGACGAAACCACTGTACAAATGGCTGAACGTCGTCGCCTGAACCGCATGGCTGAACGCGATGTTGGTGACTGGTTATATGCTCGCTTCCTGAGTGACAAAGCCGGAACGGATACTCGTTTTAGCGCTGAGATCATTGATGTTAGCCGTGGTGGGATGCGCGTACGTCTGATTGAAAATGGCGCTGTTGCCTTTATCCCTGCCCCATTCATCCATGCCGTCCGCGATGAAATGGTATGCAGCCAGGAATTAGGAACGGTACAGATTAAAGGCGAAGTAGCATACAAAGTGACAGATGTGATTGATGTGACAATCGCAGAAGTACGTATGGAAACCCGTAGTGTGATTGCACGTCCAGCAATCTGACGGTAAATTAGTCATCTAAATCTAAAAGCTGAACCTCGTGTTCAGCTTTTTTTGTTGTGAGAGGCTTAAGTTTAGAATTTTGCGAAAAATTTATTTATACCCTAGTCCATTCGGAATATATTTATTTCATTCAGTTCCATTACAAAATACCATTTGTTATTAATTAACATCTTTATTAAATAATTATTAACAACACCAAGGTATTGTTAATAATATGTATTAAATACCTGATATTATTGTTGATTGTTATTACCAGTGATAAATCATCTTTATTTGTGAGATTATAGAAGTGAATACTAAAAACGGGTGTTTAGGTTTGGTTCTTATGTTTGTTTTAGTTGTGCTGTATATAGCCAGTGGTGGCGATAAAACTAACAATGGTCGCAATGTTGATAAAGAGCCACCTGCTCTCTCTGAGACGGATATGTTAATTAGCTCTGAAATCAGGTGTGATAGCCCTGCAATCTGGATCAGTCGCCACGATTCAAGTAAAACGGGTAAGGCGCAAGGATTTTTTATCCAGATCAAACAAGACAAAGGCAAGTTGTTTGTGTTTGATATCAACAGCGATACAAACGGAACTTTACGCTTATCCGGCAATGTGAAAAAAGTAATCCAAGCCGGACAAGAAATTTACACTATAGAAGGACATGAAAGTGAAGCTCAATGGCAATACAAAGATGGCTTACTTACTGATGTGATATTCACCCCCCAAAAAGGTAACTATGGTTATATGATTACCTCACAAACATCTAACGGTTGCTCAATCGCCAAAACACATTTTGAATAATGCGAGAAGATTTGGTGTGATATCTAAAGTGCAGAAGACACCTAAAATCTATCACGTAAAGGATTCATTCCTAATGTTACGAAAGTCCTCATCCAGAGATCCCCTCGTAACATTAGCCAATGTTATGGACTTGATTAGATAATTCGAACTTGAGCCCATTATTGAGATTAAATCAAACACCCCCGATTGTATTGAACAAACCAGGCCAAAGACATCATCAGCTATTTTCGCAAACTGTCTCTAATCCTTCGCGGGCTTATCCATCATTTAAGCGATAGATTCACGGGCTTCAGTGGCTCACGTAGTTTTTTATTGTGAAAGTCTTTATAGCGAGGTTCAAGCCTTGCTGCTTCTGACAGAATGATTTGATTCTCCAAGAAGCTCAAGTTGTCGCTATCAAATAACTTATGGAAATCGGCAGCAAGGGCAATACCATTTTCTACACTTGGTAAGCCTTTATCGGCATGACTAATAATATGGCATGCTTCAACTGCCAACGAACTACCAGTAATCGCGCATTTTCCGCCCCAATTTGACATCACTGCTTTACGAAATTTTTCCTGATCCCTACGGAACTTAACCATGCGCAGACCATCCTCTCTGCGCTCGATTGCCTCCTGTTGATCATCAGACATGACCACCAGTGAATTGAGCACGGTAACAACATCTTCACCCAATGGAGCTTCAAGTGATGCGCCCTGCCGACAAAAATGTCTTTTAAAATTATTCCATTTGTCACTTCCCTGGACTTGGGGAAGTAATTGACCAATGAGCAATTCATCTAAAGGCACGAAGTCATCAAGCTTAGACTGATCAATTAACTCAACTCGATACGGGAACATATTGGACAAGTCTTCATACGTTTTAACAATTTCAAACAAACCGCACAGCAGAAAATCGTTATTACCAGTAAGATTTTGGATTACAAAAATACGGTCACCTGTTTTTATTTGGCGCATTTTCCATTCTTGACCGACGCCATACCCATTCCTGTAATCAAAATCATTTTTATTTTTTGGGCCATGATATGCGTAGAAATATTGCATGTTTCTCTCCTTTAAACAGTTAATAATTACAATATCGACACTTATGCAAGAAAACTTAAGTTAAAAATGAAGTGCGTGAGTCTTTAACCTCAATTTGCCTGCAAGATTACTAGTCAACTTGCAAGACCAATCAGCCTCTTGCGGCGGAATGAATGTTCCAGATAATTCGCCCAAACAGCTTTCATGAAGACATTTATGAAACGTTTACATTGTTGGCAGACAGCAGCAACTCAAAAGTGAATTTAAGACAAGGACAAAAGTAAGAACCGATAGCCAGGAACTGTGCGGATTAAAGGCCAAGTGGCTTACAAAGTGACAGATGTGATTGATGTGACAATCGCAGAAGTACGTATGGAAACCCGTAGTGTGATCGCACGTCCAGCAATCTGACGGTAAGTTAGTGATCTAAATCTAAAAGCTGAACCTCGTGTTCAGCTTTTTTTTTGGTCTTTTTTTGCTGGGTATTCATTTAGGATCATAATCACAATGGGGTAATGATTAGCACCATAACTCGTTTTCTTCTGCTTATAAGGTAGGAAAAACTATCTACGAAGTGCCGAAGATTCAGATTTTTCACATCTTCTGCAAAAACAATGTCTTTAACTCACGGTTGTCGCTTTAAAATCGGTTTATATTGCTAATATGAATAACAGACTGACACGCTATGTCGGCCCCTGTTCAGGAGAGAGCATGAAAGACGATTTGGAGCAAAATCTGCTCTACCGTTATTTAGGGACAACCAGCCCATACTGGCGTTTACCAAACGATAGCAACGCTCTGCAATTAGCAGCCAGCGAAAGCTCTGATGTCAGCCAGGTGGTCGCTCTTGAACCCGAACAGGCGGAGCAAATCCGCCAAATGACGGTAATAACTTCAAGCGTCACTATGTCGATTTCATTATTTGGTAGTGAAGTTTCCGTACATTTAGTTGGCCGGAAGGTATCAAAAAAAGAATGGGCAGGTACTGCATCGGCCTGGAATGATACCCCTTCTGTTGCCCGCGATTTGGTGCAAGGGCTCTCATTCGCAGAACAGGTCGTGTCGGAGGCAAACTCTGTCATCGTCATTCTCGACAGATTAGGCAATATTCAACGTTTCAACCGTTTGAGCGAAGAGTATACCGGCCTTAAAGAACAAGAAGTTATTGGCCAAAACGTTTTTAAATTATTTATGAGCCGTAGTGAAGCAGCCGCTTCCAAACGCAACATTAGTGGATTCTTTCGTAATGGAAATTCTTACGAAGTAGAACGCTGGATAAAAACCCGTAAGGGCCAGCGACTGTTTTTGTTTCGCAACAAATTTGTCCATAGCGGCAGCGGTAAGAATGAAATCTATTTGATTTGCTCTGGTACTGATATCACCGAAGAACGCCGTGCACAGGAACGCCTGCGCGTATTGGCGAATACCGATACCATCACTGGCCTACCCAATCGTAATGCCATCAATGATTTAATCACCTCCGCGATTGAAAACCGTGGTGAAAGCCAGGTTGGGATCGTTTATCTCGATCTTGATAACTTTAAAAAAGTAAATGACGCTTACGGGCATATGTTTGGTGACCAGTTATTACAGGCCGTGTCATTAGCGATTCTAAGTTGCCTTGATGAAGGACAGATACTCGCGCGCCTGGGTGGTGATGAGTTTATTGTTCTCGCCACTGACACCTCACAGGCTACGCTGGAAGCCATGTCATCGCGTATTCTGGCGCGGCTAAAACAGCCCTTCCGCATTGGTTTGATTGAAGTCTATTCCGGCTGTTCATTAGGTATTTCGCTGGCTCCGCAACATGGTGAGGACCGTGAAAGTTTGATTCGCAATGCTGATACTGCGATGTACACCGCTAAAGAGAGTGGCCGTGGCAAGTTCTGCGTATTTGCTCCAGAAATGAATCAACGCGTGTTTGAGTATTTATGGCTCGACACCAACTTACGTAAAGCGCTCGATAACGACCAACTTGTTATTCACTATCAGCCTAAAATGACCTGGAGAGGTGAAGTCAGAAGCCTGGAAGCTCTGGTACGTTGGCAATCTCCAGAACGTGGACTTATTCCGCCGTTGGATTTTATCTCCTATGCAGAAGAGTCCGGGTTAATTGTGCCTCTTGGGCGATGGGTGATGTTAAGTGTGGTCCAGCAGGTAGCAAAATGGCGCGACAAAGGCATTAATTTACGCGTCGCGGTCAACGTCTCTGCCCGCCAGTTAGCCGATCAGACAATCTTCAGCGATCTGAAACAAGCGCTAAAAGATCTCAATTTTGAATACTGCCCGATTGATGTTGAGCTTACAGAGAGCTGCCTGATTGAAAATGAAGACCTTGCACTTTCGGTTATTCAACAATTCAGCCGCCTGGGTGCCCAAGTGCATTTGGATGATTTTGGGACGGGTTATTCCTCACTTTCTCAGCTTGCCCGTTTCCCGATCGACGCGATAAAACTCGACCAAAGTTTCGTGCGCGATATTCATAAACAATCGGTATCCCAATCGCTGGTGCGTGCAATTGTTGCAGTGGCACAAGCGCTCAATTTACAGGTCATTGCCGAAGGCGTTGAAAACCAGAAAGAAGACGCCTTCCTGACGAAGAATGGCGTCAATGAGCGGCAGGGCTACTTATTTGCAAAACCCATGCCCGCTGCCGTATTTGAACGTTGGTTAAAGCGATATCAGGCCAGAACGGCGCGATAAGTATGCAAATAAAATAGCCGGCGTTTCTTGGCTATTTTAGTTGTGCGAAAACTTCTTTCGCCGCAAATAACCCATTCAACGCACAAGGAAACCCAGCGTATACAGCCATTTGCATGATCACTTCAATAATTTCCTGTTCTGACCAGCCAACATTCAGTGCGCCCTGGATATGGACTTTAAGCTGCGGTGTCGCATTTCCAAGCGCGGTAAGTGCGGCAACAACCGCAATTTCTCTGGCTTTTAAATCGAGCCCTGGCCTTGAGTAGATATCGCCAAATGGAAATTCAATCAGTAGACGCGCAAAATCGGGTGCTATATCACTCAGACTATTAATGACATTTTCACCTGCATGCCCATCAACTTCTTTTAATTTTTCCAGACCTCGTTGATAGCGTTCACTTTCCATTTTATAGCCCCTTATGTTGAGTAGTGAACGAACTCTAAATTTTATTGTTCAACGCATCCAATACCCTTTTTGTGATACCTTTTTGGTATGAATGAATCCATCGATTTACGACAGTTTCGTTACTTTCTGGCAGTGAGTGAAGAGCTCAATTTCAGTCGTGCCGCATCGCGTCTACATATTTCTCAACCCCCGTTAAGCAGACAAATTCGACAGCTAGAAGACCAACTTGGAGTACCGTTATTTCTTCGAAGCAAAACGGGGGTCACTCTCACTGAGGCTGGTCACGCATTTTTACCGGAAGTAAAACGCACTCTGCTTCAGGCAGAAAAAGCGATTGCCGTCGTAAAAGAGATGCGAAGTAACATTGGTGGGAAATTTGTTGTTGGTTACACAACGGTTTTCGAACGGAGTGCAATCCCTGATGTGACAGAAAATTTGTGCCAACGTTTTCCTGCCTGGCAAATCCATACAGCAGGAAATCATTCGATAAATCTCGTTCGTGAGGTGAAAAAAGGGACGATGGATGCGGCATTTATAGGTTTGCATACAGACGTTCAAGGTCTGGCTTTTGAAAAACTTTTAGATGACCCTCTAGTGGTGGCTTTGCCCACAGGCCATAAACTCGCGCATAAACGCCTCATCAGTTTTGATTCACTTCGCGACGAACCAATGTTCTGGTTCGAACGGCGATTAAATCCCGGCTTTTATGATTACTGCCAGGCGTTTTTCCACAAGATTGATTTCAGGCCTCATATCATTCCGGAACCGCAAGATCATCACATTATGCTGGGACTTATTGCGGAAGGAAAAGGTATTGCGCTGGTCCCTTCATCATTGCAGTGCATCACGCGACAAGGTGTTATTTTCCGTAAACTGAAGGAAGAGACTCATCATCTGACTATGGGTATTGGTGTTGCCTGGTCTAAACAAAATCCGTCACCTGTTCTGCAGGCATTTCTTGAACTACTACGCCGGTAATGCCTAAAAGAAGACGCCTTTCTTTACAAGAACGGCGTCAACGAACGGCAGAATTATTTACCAGACCCAGGCCCACAGCCGTATTCGAGCGTTGGCTCACATGTTAACTGGCTTTGCGTAAAGCTGTTGCGCTGTGACGATTTTGCAATTGCACTAACCTTTCCATATAAGCGATATCCTTAGCTTCGAGGCAAAATGCTGCATCAACCCAGTCTTCGGTAATATCCATCAACTCCGAACGAGGAAGCTGAAGTACACGCTGACGGGCACGCAACATAGCCCGAACACCATTCAGTTTAGGCTGCAATGTATCAATGAAAGTACGAGTAGCAAGATAGCCCTGGCCTGGTTCAAACAGTTCATCAACCAGTCCAAACTGTTGATACCACTCTGCGGTGTGAGACTCTCCTTTATAAATGAGCTCTTCAGCAAGTTTCATGCCTGAACGGCGTGCAACCAGCGAGTAAGCGCCCATTCCTGGAAAGAGGTTAAAAGCAATCTCCGGGAAACCAAGACGTGCATCTCGTTGCGCCAGTACAAAATGGTGCGCTAATGCTGCTTCAAATCCCCCGCCTAAGGCACTGCCTTCAACCATTGCCAGGCTGATTGCACCACTATCAAACCCTCGGGAGGCTGCATGGACACAGTCGACACAAGCCCTGGCATATGCTCGCAGTACCTCACGACGCCCCTGCTGTATTGATTCAACGAAAAAGCCCAAATCGCCACCGGTGTTATACATCCCCTGCACCAGAGAGCCTGTCACCCAAAAATCAACCACAAATCCCTCCTGTTGAACCAGATACCGCAGGTTCATAATTTCTTCGATTAACTTATGGTTGAAGCAAGGACGGGGCTGTGCTCTCAACATCATCCACACAGTGCGACGTTCTGCCTCGTAGTAACCCGACAACTGGGTGAATCGAGTAGTGTCCGTGAACAATTTGCAGGTTGGCTGGTTAATTACTGTCATTATCTTATCCTCATGTTATGAAAGCGCGTTACACGCAGGATCAGACTAATCCACTACTGCAATTGGATGAATGCATCGGAGTGTTTAATAATTATTACTTATATGTTGTTCAATAATTGATTGATGTGTAAGGGTAAAAATTCGCAATTGAGCCTTCTCTTTCCAGACCTTTTTTTGCATTATGAAGGCAACATTTTTCCGCAACTGAACAGGACGCACTATGCCTTCAGTGGACCCTCTGCAACTCGCAAAACGTATTGATACCGTGCTGGATATTCTGGTGGGGGGCGATCATGCGTCTGCTATTAACAATCTTGAAATCCTGAAAACGGAATTGCTGAAAATCGCTAATGGTGAAGAGATAAAAGAAGGCGACTTGAAAAAGTCGCCCTGGGAGATTTGAATCTAACGCCGGTGAAAATCGGCTTTTTTATAGGCTCAATGAGCCGAATGCGCCCTGCCAGTCTTTCTCGAACGTTGCAATCGCCGCATTCACGGCTGGTGTTGTAAGTAGTTGTTCAGTGACATCAACAGGTAGCGTAATTGCTTCACATCCTGCCAGCAGACATGACATGGCCTGATGTGGTGTACGGAAGCTTGCGGCTAGAACTTTAGATTGTGGAGCATGTAGCGTCAGCAACTGCTGCAAATCCTGCACCATTTGAATGCCATCGCCACCCTGCGCATCCAGGCGGTTGACGTATGGCGCGACGTATTCAGCACCAGCTAATGCGGCAAGTAATCCTTGAGCGGCGCCATATACCGCCGTGCCAAGTGTCGGAATACCGAGTACTTTCAACTGTTTCATCGCCGCCAGGCCTTCTATCGTGGTAGGGACTTTCACTACCAGACCAGGGACACGTTTCACTAGCAGCTCTGCTTCTTTCACCATCTCTTCAGCCTGCGAAGCGATGACCTGAGCAAATAATTTGCCTTCACCGCCTAATGCATCCTGCAACGATGGCAGCACTTCCCACAAAGAAATTCCCGCCCTGGCAACGATTGATGGGTTTGTCGTAACGCCTTGCAAAGGCAAAACGCGCACCAGGCGCTTCACTGCAGCAACGTCAGCAGTATCTAAATACAGTTCCATAAACTCTCCGGATTTGTCGAATATCTCAATACAGACATCATAACGACACTGTCTGTTCTTTATCTGATCAAAATCAATAAAACTTTCATTCGAAAGTAATCTAATTTACGAACAGAAGATAAGGGCGGGCTTATGCTATTTAATATCCAACGTTACTCAACACATGATGGTCCAGGTATTCGCACTGTCGTATTCCTGAAAGGCTGCTCTCTGGGCTGCCGCTGGTGCCAGAACCCTGAAAGCCGCGCTCGTGGCCAGGATGTGTTGTTTGATGAGCGTTTGTGCCTTACCGGTTGCGATCTTTGCCCGCAGGCAGCACCACATGCAATTAGTCGTGCTGATGGTGCCCTGGTTATCGCTCGTGGAAAGCTAACGACTGACGATATGGCTACGTTGACGGATTGCTGCCCTACTCAGGCATTAAGCGTATGCGGTGAGACACAAAGTATTGATGCGATCATGCACAAAGTGCTTCGCGACAAACCATTTTACGACCGCAGCGGTGGTGGAATTACGCTTTCCGGTGGTGAGCCCTTTATGCAGCCTGACATCGCAGAACAGTTGCTGTGTAGAAGCAAGGAGGCAGGCATTCATACTGCCGTGGAGTCTTGTCTCCATGTGCCGTGGAAATACATTGAACCATCGATTAACCATCTGGATCTCCTACTTGCCGATCTTAAGCATGTCGATGCCCAGCGCTTCAAACAGTGGACCGATGGCAGCGCCGAACGCGTGATGGATAACTTCCGCAAACTGGCAGCGCGAAATGTAGAAATGACGATTCGTGTACCGTTAATCCCCGATTTTAATGCCGATGAGCAATCAATTCGCGCGATCGCTGATTTTGCCGCCGATGAACTTGGCGTGAAAGCGATTCACTTTTTGCCTTACCACACCTTAGGTATCAACAAATATAAACTCCTGAATATCCCTTATCTGGCCGCGCACCAACCCCTTGATGCGCCAGAACTGCTGCAATTTGCTGAGCAGTACGCAAGCCAAAAAGGGATGACCGCCTGGATAAGAGGATAAACCGATGACCCAACTGAACCTGAACACCTTAAGCCAACGTATCAAAGATCATAAAGAAGCGTTGATACATATCGTAAAACCACCCGTTTGTACCGAGCGTGCTCAACATTACACGGCCATTTACCAGCAGCATCAGGATAAACCGCTGCCGGTGCGCCGTGCGCTTGCCCTCGCCCATCACCTAGCGGAGCGCACAATATGGATTAAACACGATGAACTGATCGTTGGTAACCAGGCAAGCCATGTTCGCGGAGCGCCATTCTTCCCTGAATATACCGTGGGATGGATTGAAACTGAGATTGATGAACTGGGCGACCGTCCGGGTGCTGGCTTCTCAATTTCTGAAGCTGACAAAGCGGTGATGCATGAAATTTGCCCATGGTGGCGTGGCCAAACCGTTCAGGATCGCTGCTACGGAATGTTCACCGACGAGCAAAAAGAGTTGCTGGCAAGTGGCATCATTAAAGCCGAAGGAAATATGACTTCAGGCGATGCGCATCTGGCGGTTAACTTCCCACTACTGCTGGAATTAGGTATTGACGGTTTGCGTGCAAAAGTAGCCGAGCGTCGTTCGCGTCTACACCTGACCGACTGGGAAGATCTGCACAAAGAGCAATTCCTGAAAGCTATCGATATTACTTTCGTTGCCCTAAGCGAGCATATTCAACGTTACGCGGCGCTTGCCAAAGAGATGGCGAGCACAGAACCGCGTGTGGCACGCCGTGATGAGCTGCTCGCCATTGCTGAAAACTGCGAACTCATTGCTCACCATAAACCCACCTCATTCTGGCAAGCATTGCAGTTGAGCTACTTCGTACAGTTGGTATTGCAGATAGAATCTAATGGTCATTCCGTATCTTTTGGCCGCCTCGATCAATTCCTCTATCCGTGGTATCGCCGTGATGTCGAACTTGAGCAGACCTTAGGCCGCGACCAGGCTATCGAACTTCTGCAAAGCTGTTGGTTGAAACTTTTGGAAGTGAACAAAATTCGCTCTGGTTCGCACTCCAAAGCCTCTGCCGGTAGCCCGCTTTACCAAAACGTCACCATTGGTGGGCAGACGCTGGTTAATGGCGAAGCCGTAGACGCGGTGAACCCGCTTTCTTACGCAATTCTTGAATCATGTGGCCAGTTACGCTCCACACAACCGAACTTGAGCGTGCGTTACCATGCCGGAATGAGTAATGGCTTCCTTGATGCCTGCGTTCAGGTGATTCGCTGTGGTTTCGGGATGCCTGCATTTAACAACGATGAAATCGTGATTGAGGAGTTCATTAAACTTGGTGTCAGCCGTGAAGATGCATACGACTACGCAGCAATTGGCTGTATTGAAACCGCTGTAGGCGGCAAGTGGGGATACCGCTGCACAGGCATGAGTTTCATTAACTTTGCCCGGGTCATGCTGGCTGCACTCGAACATGGTCGTGATGCCACAAGCGGTAAAGTTTTCCTGCCGCAAGAACATGCGCTCTCGACCGGAAACTTCACGCAGTTTGACCAGGTGATGAATGCCTGGGATTCTCAAATCCGCTATTACACCCAGAAATCCATAGAAATTGAGTGTGTTGTGGATACGGTTCTGGAAGAAAACGCTCACGACATTTTGTGTTCGGCACTGGTGGACGACTGCATTGAGCGTGGTAAAAGTATTAAACAAGGTGGCGCAAAATATGACTGGGTTTCTGGCCTGCAAGTAGGTATTGCCAACCTCGGTAACAGCCTCGCCGCGGTGAAAAAACTGGTGTTTGAGCAAGGTGCAATCGGCCAACAACAATTAGCCGAAGCGCTGGCTAGCGATTTTGATGGTTTGACCGGCGAACAGTTACGCCAGCGTTTGATCAACAGCGCGCCAAAATATGGCAACGACGATGACGAAGTGGATTTGCTGCTGGCCCGCGCTTACCAGACTTACATCGACGAACTAAAGCAGTATCACAATACCCGTTTTGGCCGTGGCCCTATCGGCGGTACTTACTACGCAGGGACTTCATCGATTTCAGCAAACGTACCGTTTGGTGCTGCAACAATGGCAACACCAGATGGTCGTAAAGCAACTACGCCACTTGCAGAGGGTGCTAGCCCGGCTTCAGGCACCGACCGTCTTGGCCCAACTGCGGTTATTAGCTCTGTTGGCAAACTTCCAACCAGTAAAATTTTGGGTGGCGTGTTGCTTAACCAGAAACTGAATCCGGCGACATTAGATAACCCACGCGATCGTGAAAAATTGATGTTGATGCTGCGTACTTTCTTTGAGGCGCATAAAGGCTGGCATGTTCAATACAACATTGTTTCCCGTGAAACACTGATTGATGCCAAACAACATCCTGATAAGTATCGTGACCTGGTAGTTCGCGTAGCAGGTTATTCTGCTTTCTTTACTGCCTTATCTCCAGACGCACAGGATGATATTATAGCCCGTACTGAACATACACTTTGATAATACCGGCGGCGCATCATGCGCCGCCTAATAATTGGCTGACATGAACTCCAGACAACAAATTATTTTACAGATGGTGATTGATCAAGGCCGCATGAGTGTGGCCGATCTTTCAAAAACAACCGGTGTTTCAGAAGTCACTATTCGCCATGATCTCAATCTATTGGAGAAAAAAAATTACCTGAAGCGTGCTCACGGTTATGCTGTTCCGCTAGATAGTGAAGATGTCGAAACACGAATGATGAACAACTATTCGTTGAAGCGTCATCTTGCTGATTTTGCTGCAACACTGGTGAACGACGGCGAAACCATTTTTATCGAAAATGGAAGTTGCAATGCGCTGCTTGCCCGCGCATTAGCTGAGCAGAAAAAAATCACTCTGATTACCGTCAGTAGCTACATTGCACATCTGTTGAAAGATACCGACTGTGAAGTTGTATTACTGGGTGGCATCTATCAAAAGAAAAGTGAAAGCATGGTTGGCCCTCTGACACGCCAATTTATCCAGCAAGTCCATTTCAGCAAAGCTTTTATCGGTATCGACGGTTTCTTGCCAGAAACCGGATTTACGAGTCGCGACATGATGCGTGCTGATGTGGTTAACACCGTACTGGAAAAAGGTAGTGAAACCATTGTGCTGACTGACAGTACTAAGTTTGGCGCGATGCATCCCTACACTCTTGGCCCGATCTCACACATTAATCGCGTCATCACCGACGATGCGATTAGCGCAACTTCCAGCCAACAATTGCAGGACACGGGGATTCAGGTCAATATTGTTAAACAATTTCCCCTCGCATAATTTCAATTATAACTGCCTGCATTCATTGTGGGCAGTCCTCTTATCAGAATTATCCTGCCTATCCTTTAAGATTATTTACCTATTGTTATTTTCAATACAAATTAGAATATTTATCAGCGATATAACAGGAAGTGATAATCACTGTAGTTATCTTTTAGGTCTTATATCGTCATGTAGTTTCGCGGAACGCTCTTTAAGTTAGTTTATTACCACTATACTTAAGCAGAGACTATTTCCGCGAATCAATAATTCAGGAGAAAGTAATATGACCTTAAATAACAAAAAAATTGCTGCCGTTGTGCTGGCTCTAACCGTTGCAACCTCTCTGAGCGCCTGCTCTAACTGGTCCAAACGTGATCGTAACACCGCAATTGGCGCAGGCGCTGGTGCGGTTGGTGGTGCTGTCTTAACTGATGGTAGTGCATTGGGCACGTTAGGTGGTGCAGCTGTAGGTGGTATTATCGGTCATCAAGTAGGTAAATAAATCTTGATACCAGCAAAAGCGTGAATGCTTTTACAAATTATAAAATCTTTAATATTCAGGTCTGACTTTCAGCAGTCATAGTAAAAGGCCACGGTATATTTACCGTGGCCTAATCATTTCCGTTATATTGTAAACGAATCAACCACCTGCTAATTTCACCTTCATGCCTTTAGCTTCCAGCAGCGTTTTAATCAGTTCGCGTTTATCACCCTGAATCTCAATAACGCCATCTTTTACTGAACCACCACAGCCACATTTTTTCTTAAGTTCAGCAGCCAATGTAGCAAGTTCCGTGTCATTCGCATCGATGCCGGTAATCAAACAAACGCCCTTGCCTTTGCGACCACTGGTTTGACGTTGAATGCGCACTACCCCATCACCTTTTGGGCGAACGGGTGCCGACGCAGGCTCATCAATGCGACCTGTTTCAGTTGAGTAAACTAAACGACTGTTCTCGTCTTTCATCATTCACCTTGTAACAATGAAGCGCGGATATCACGCAGCGTCTGAGAAGGATTTGCAGATTGGGTGATCGGACGCCCAATGACCATAAAGTCCACACCGGCTGTCTGCGCTTGCTGAGGTGTCATAATACGGCGTTGATCGCCTGCATCACTTCCAACCGGGCGAATGCCTGGTGTAACGAGCTTAAATGATTGGCCCAATTCACTCTTGAAACGTACAGCTTCTTGAGCGGAACAAACAACACCATCTAACCCACAATTTTGTGTCAAACGAGCCAGGCGCTCAGCGTGCTCAGCAGGCGTGGCAGCAATGCCGAGATCGGCCAGATCGCTTGCTTCCATGCTGGTAAGGACAGTCACGGCAATCAATAATGGCGCATCGTTGCCAAATGGCAACAGCGCTTCACGTGCAGCCGTCATCATACGCGCCCCACCGCTGGCATGAACGTTCACCATCCAAACCCCAAGTTCTGCCGCAGCGGCTACTGCATGTGCCGTCGTATTCGGAATATCGTGAAATTTCAGATCAAGGAATACGTCAAAGCCACGCGCCTGAATATCTCGAACCAGCTGCGGTCCAAACAAAGTAAACATCTCTTTGCCCACTTTTAAACGGCAATCACGCGGGTCAATGCGATCGATGAATGCTAAGGCTTTATCACGGTTATCGTAATCAAGCGCGACGACAATAGGGGAATCGGTGGCAACACGGGAGGATGATGCAGATGAATTCATGGCTAAACCTTCTGATGTTGGACAGCACTGCGCGCATAGAGATAAACGGCAAGCATTCTACTCGTGGTACACACAAAATTACAGTTTCCATTACTCCCTGCTAGGCATAATTGACTCGATGCTGATGTGAGTTTTATTAAAACGATCACTAGTATGTTGTAACTAAAGTGGGTCTTTTTTTAAAAATTT
>NZ_LXEO01000016.1 GCF_001654865.1 Buttiauxella noackiae ATCC 51607
GTATATCAGAACTAGTCAATTAGCTGCTACTGCCCATCCAGGCCACGTATAGGTTTAATCGTTGACCATGCCCGGCAAGACGGACAATGCCAGTAGAGTGTAAAGGCCGTGAAACCACATTTCTGGCAACGATAGCGAGGCTTAGTACGCACCTGTTCGCCAACCATATCACGAAGCACCATCAGGCTCTCTTTCGCACGTCCTTCTTCTGCTTCCTGCAAGTGGTAATCCATCAGACGATGGAACACACGCATTGTGGGATGACGCTGGAGTTGACGGTTGATATAAACTTGCGCGACTTCAGCCCCCTCTTTTTGCTCAAGGATCTCAGCAAGCATCAATTCCGCACCTGCCCCTGTGTTCTCTTCAACACAGCGTTTTAAGAACGCTTCCCACTCTTGTGGTTTATTTAATTGCTGATAGCAGGTCTGTAGCATTTCCAGCGTTTCGCTGACTAATTCGCTATCTTGATCGATAACACGCTGCAATGTTTCAACGGCTTTTGCATATTCGTTACGAGCCATGAAGATGCGGCCCATCATGATAGATATGCGCGCGCAATTTTTATCGGCAGCCGCACCTTTCTTAAGCAGCGACATAGCCCTATCAAGATCATCGCTCCCCATCAATTGCACCGCCTGTTCACAATAGAAGTGGGCAATTTCAGTACGTTGTTTATCTTTTCCGAGCTTGACCAAACGTTCTGCTACTTCAATGGCTTTTTGCCAGTCGCTGGTTGCCTGGTGAATCAGCAACAATTGTTGCAACGCCCCGATTCGAAAGTCAGTTTCATCGATCAACTGGGCAAACATATCTTCAGCCCTGTCATACAACCCAGCAGCCATATAATCACGGCCCAACTGCTGCACGGCCAGCAAACGCTGTTCGTAGGTTAGTGAAGCACTTTCCATTAAAGACTGGTGGATACGGATAGCGCGATCAACCTCACCACGTGAGCGGAACAGGTTACCAAGCGTGAGGTGGGCTTCAACGGTACTGGTATCTTCCTTGAGCATATCGAGGAAAAGATCAACAGCTTTGTCTTGCTGGTTTGACAGCAAGAAGTTAACCCCCGCCACGTAGTCACGCGACAGGCGATTAGCCTCTTGTTGTTTATCTTGTTGTGCGCTTCTTCGCCCCATGTACCAGCCGTAGGCGGCAGCGATAGGAAGTAGCAGAAACAACAATTCCAGCATGGCAGGTTATTCCTTCACAGCCGGTACAACAGCCGCAGTAACATCGGAATCTGTAGTAATTTGTTGCTCCAGGCGTTTAATTTTACGATCGGCACGCGCAAGTGATACCCGCAGGCGCAACCAGAACAGGCCACAAATCAGCCAGCCCAGTAAAAAACCAGCAGCAAAAAGAGTCGCCAACAAAGTGGAGACACGGTATTCGCCTTGTGCCAACAGATAGTTGAAATTGACTACCTGATCGTTTTGCGCGCCCAGAGTGACAGAAATCACAAAAATCGCTAGCACCAGTAAGAAAATGAATAAGTATTTCACATTACTTCCCGTCATGTGGTCTTACGCGACTAAATTATGCCCGAATGCATTTATCCAACGGTATAAACTACCATTTCTCGGGTGTTCGTGGAATCCATAGAGAGCGTCCAATTCATAAGAAATGGGGATTAAATCAATAATCTCAAGGCTCATCATCCCGTTCGGCAATTTCATCAGCCTCTTGCGGTGGCGGTGAAAGCGGGCCGCATAATTTTTGTGCAAGCCAGGTTGCCAATGTTATCAACGCCCAGGAGATGATTGTGGCTACCACTAAATCGCGCGGCCAGTGCATCCCGAGAAGCAACCGGCTGCCCATTACTCCGGTTGCCCAAACTAACAGCAAAGCAATTGTCAAAGTTCGCCGGCGAGGCCACAACAATCCGACGCCCAATAAGGCCCAACTTGCCGCAAACATGGTATGCCCTGAAGGGAATGCAAAACCGGTCTCTTTTTGCCAGTGTTTACGTAACCATGCAGGCACTTCTTGTTGCGTTTCAAGCTGGCTTTTTACCAGTTCGCTACGCTCTTTACGTTTTAAATTGTAGAACTCATCTGTTGGAATATGCTGCGTCTTTTCCAGCCATACAACAAATGGACGCGGCTCTTGCACTTTGTCTTTAATAACTGATTTTACGCCCTGCCCAATAAGAATAGCCGCACCGAGTATGGCAAATAGCATCAGTGCTGCTTTTAAGCGAAACCTCAGGCACCACAAAAACCAACCGCACAACAAAACATGAGTAATAATGCCCCAGGGCTGGGTTACCGTTTCGGTCACCCAATACATCGTTTTAAGCCAGACACTATGTCCTCCGGGAACCCACTGCCACCCCGAAATCCATACGGCTAAAGGCATGACTAACAGTATTCCGGCACCAATTGTCGTTCGCTTTGCTATTGCCCGCATCACTTATCCTTATGCAATTTGAACATTAAGAATACCTGAAAAAGCGCACCGATGGGAAAACGTAGAGTAACGCAAAGCGTAAAAATAGGAGTCCTGGCAGTCAATTAGGTGAAGTACCCGCCGTTGTGGCAAAATAGCCGGAAGTAATTAAACAAGCCAGACAGCTGGCAGGCACGATGAGTGCCAACATAAGTACCTGGAGAATCACATGCAGCTTAAACGTGTGGCAGAAGCCAAACTGCCAACCCCATGGGGCGATTTCCTGATGGTGGGATTTGAAGAACTGGCAACTGGACAAGACCATGTTGCTCTGGTTTTTGGTGATATTAGCGGGAATGATTCTGTTCTGGCGCGAGTGCATTCTGAGTGTCTGACGGGGGATGCCCTGTTCAGCCTGCGCTGCGATTGCGGTTTCCAGCTTGAAGCTGCTCTTTCGCAGATTGCAGAAGAAGGTCGCGGTATTTTGTTATATCACCGTCAAGAAGGCCGCAATATTGGTCTGCTTAATAAAATCCGCGCCTATGCATTGCAGGATAAAGGCTACGACACGGTCGAAGCCAACCACCAACTCGGCTTTGCAGCCGATGAACGTGACTTCACGTTGTGTGCTGACATGTTTAAGCTATTAAGTGTCGATGCTGTACGCTTGTTGACCAACAATCCACGCAAGGTAGAAATTCTCAGTGAAGCGGGGATTAATATCGTTGAACGTGTGCCGCTGATCGTGGGCCGTAATCCGAAAAACGCGCATTACCTGGATACTAAGGCCGCCAAAATGGGCCATTTGCTGTCCGAAGATTAAGAGATTTCTCCCCCATCGCTGGGGGAGATTTTTGGCTAATTTAGCATGTTGCGAATAACGTAATGCAGGATGCCGTCATTTTTGAAGTACGTCAGTTCATTGCCGGTATCAATACGGCAGCGGCACTCCACCACCTCTTCTCTACCATCGGCGAAGGTTAATATCACCGGAACCGTAGCGCCTGGCGTCAGATCATTGAGCCCGCTAATGTTAATAAACTCCTCACCGGTCAGCCGTAACGTTTTACGCGTCACGCCCTGTGGGAACTCCAGTGGCAAAATACCCATGCCAATCAAGTTTGAACGGTGGATACGCTCAAATGACTCAGCGATAACCACTCGCACCCCAAGCAGACGCGGTCCTTTCGCCGCCCAGTCACGACTGGAACCGGAGCCATACTCTTTACCAGCAAACACCGCGAGTGGAATGCCTTTGTCTCGATATTTCATTGCAGCGTCATAAATTGAAATGACTTCGTCGCCAGGTAGCAGACGCGTCATTCCCCCTTCAACGCCCGGCACCATTTCGTTACGAATGCGAATGTTGGCAAAAGTCCCGCGCATCATCACTTCGTGGTTACCTCTACGCGACCCATAGGAGTTAAAATCTTTGCGCTCAACACCATGGTTTTGTAGATATCGCCCCGCTGGGCTATCAGGCTTAATACTCCCGGCTGGTGAAATATGGTCAGTGGTAACTGAATCTCCCAGCATGGCCAGTACGCGGGCTCCATGAATGTCCTGCAACGGTTTAGGCGTAGCTTCCATATCATCAAAGAATGGCGACAGACGAATATAAGTAGAATCACTCTGCCAGCCATAGGTATCTGAATGGTCTACTTCGATACTTTGCCACTCAGGCGTGCCTTCAAAGACTTCAGCGTACTCTTTATGGAACATTTCCGTTGAAACCTGTGCGACAGCACGGGCGATTTCCTGGCTGGTCGGCCAAATATCTTTGAGATAAACAGGATCACCTTTGCGGTCATGCCCAAGTGGATCGGTGGTCAGATTGACGTTCATATTTCCGGCAAGCGCATAAGCCACCACTAACGGTGGCGATGCCAGCCAGTTAGTTTTCACCAGCGGATGAATACGCCCTTCGAAATTACGGTTTCCTGACAACACGGCACCGACGGTCAGATCACCTTTCTTAATTGCCTGTTCGATAGGATCCGGCAACGGCCCGGAGTTACCAATACAGGTGGTGCAGCCATAACCCACCAGGTTAAAACCTAATTCATCGAGATAAGGGGTAAGTTTCGCCTTTGCCAGATAATCCGAAACAACTTTAGAGCCTGGCGCCAGTGACGCTTTTACCCACGGCTGACGTTTTAAACCTAAGGTCACGGCTTTTTTTGCCAGCAAACCCGCAGCCATCAGAACACTCGGGTTTGAAGTGTTAGTACAAGACGTAATGGCCGAAATCACCACCGCCCCATCTGGCAGCTGATAGCTCTTCCCACCTATGGTGTAATCCACGGGTGCGCGATCTTTATGGCTGGAATTTACTTCAAGTTCATTGCTGGCGCTAAAGGCTCTTGGCACATCCCCCAACGCAACACGATCCTGTGGGCGTTTCGGCCCGGCAAGGCTTGCTTCAACCTCATTCATATCCAGTGCCAGTGTGCTGGTAAATACAGGTTCATCACCCGTATTACGCCACATCCCCTGCACCTTCGAATAGGCTTCCACCAGCGCGATTTGCTCTTCACTGCGCCCGCTCAGGCGCATGTAATCCAGCGTGACGGCATCAATCGGGAAGAAACCGCAGGTTGCACCATATTCTGGTGCCATATTAGCGATGGTTGCGCGATCGGCCAGTGGTAATGAGTCCAGACCATCGCCATAGAATTCAACGAATTTGCCAACCACGCCGTGTTTACGGAGCATTTGCGTGACGGTAAGTACGAGGTCGGTAGCAGTAATGCCCTCCCGCAATTTACCGTCAAGTTTAAAACCGACAACATCCGGGATCAGCATCGAAACAGGCTGTCCCAGCATGGCAGCTTCAGCCTCTATACCGCCTACCCCCCAGCCCAGTACACCAAGGCCGTTGATCATCGTGGTGTGGGAATCGGTACCCACCAGCGTATCGGGATAAGCTACCAGCTCATCACCCTGCATTTCGCTCCATACTGCTTTGCCAAGATATTCCAGGTTGACTTGATGGCAGATTCCCGTACCCGGCGGCACCACACTAAAACGACTAAATGCTTGTTGGCCCCAGCGCAGGAAAACATATCGCTCATGGTTACGTTCCATTTCCAGACGAACGTTTTCTTCAAAAGCATCGTCATTACCGAAATGATCGACAGTAACAGAGTGGTCAATAACAAGGTCAACAGGAGAAAGTGGATTAACTTTGGCAACATCTCCGCCCAGACGTTTTACAGCTTCACGCATGGCGGCTAAATCAACCACTGCCGGTACGCCAGTAAAATCCTGCATCAGAACACGCGCCGGGCGATAAGCAATTTCACGATCGGCATGAGCATTCTTCAGCCAGGCGGCCAGGGCATGAATATCATCTTGAGTGACGGAGTTTTCATCCTGCCAGCGCAGCAGATTTTCAAGCAGAACTTTCAATGACTTGGGTAAGCGAGTGATATCCCCAAGTTCCTTTGCGGCAAGCGGCAAGCTGTAATAGTGATAGGTTTTATTCAGCGCCTGTAAAGTATCCTTACTGGCTTCTCGTAGGGTTAACGACATAGCTCCTCCGTAAATCTCTTAGGATAGCGGTATCCCTGACTAAGATCAGGGACAGTATTAAAGATAACACAAAGATGTCGTAACGATTTGATAACAACCCAAATTGATAAATCGGGTCGTGTAAACACAGAGGGGAGATTTGATTACACCCCGGGAGGCCCAGGGTGTCAGAATAATTAGTGAATCACTATCCAGAGCATTTGCACCCAAAATGCAAACGAAACGGAAAAGGCGCTAAGCCATGACCAGTATTTGGCACTACAGTGAGTATCCATAATCCACTCTCTTTATTTTTGGTAAACACTATGACTGAATAATTAATCAGCCTGTTTGAATATTGCTGTGTGTAGTGATTACTTAAAGAGTGAGGTGCTAATCACATCTAATAAAAAGTGTGATTGACCGCAAGTTAAATAAAGGTAAATAAAAATAACTCTTATTGTTCTATATGTTCGTCATGTTCGTCTGTTGAAAACAGATCGATAAAATCTTTTTGTTGTTGAGTCAACTGCCATGACTCAGGAACCTGAACTTCTCCAGATTTTGCTTCTTGCTGCGGCTTTTCATCTTGCTGACGTACACTTTTTTGCACTTGTGTTTGAGCAAGAGTTGTCATAATTACCCCCAAAAATGCCAGGCTGCCAACGCGACAACGAGCCAGAACAGACCTGATACGAGAAACACCGCCATCCAGGCTTTACGTTTAAGCCCTGTTTCCTTTTGCGGTTCTTCACTTCCTGAAGGCATTGCTAACCTCATACAATCGGCACCACTTATCAAAAAACATTAAACAATCGGTATAATTAATCGCCAGCTGGGATTAATCCTAAAGAAACTCTAGTACAAAAGCCAGCGAAATTGCTTTCCAGTTACAGGAAAATATTTAATCTTTTGACCTGAAATAAATAATTGAAACAGTAAGTTTGCGCAGTGGTTATTTATTATCTACGTTTGTCGCTTAATTGAGACAGATTAACCACTTATCTTGTGTGGGGAATTAGTATTTTGAGAAGGGTATTAATATGGAGAGAGGTAAATCATATTCTTAATTCAAATGAGAAGAGGTATCTTTCGCGCATGGAAAGATACCTAGCGATATTATTTTGCTGGTAATTTAATATCTTTAAACATCGCTTCAATATCTTCGTTAGATCTCAATGCTACAGCGGTATCAACCACATCACGAGTCAGATGCGGGGCAAAACGCTGAATGAAATCATACATGTAACTGCGCAAGAACGTACTACGACGGAAACCAATTTTAGTGGTGCTGTGGCTAAATACGCCTTGAGCCTCAATACGTACCAAATCAGGATCTGAAACTGGATCCACCGCCATACTGGCAATAACCCCGACGCCTAACCCCAGACGCACATAAGTTTTAATCACATCAGCATCAGTTGCTGTAAACACGATACGTGGTGTTAATCCTGCACGATTAAATGCAGTATCCAATTCAGAACGCCCGGTAAAACCAAAGGTATAGGTAACCAGCGGATATTGCGCCAGCTCTTCGATAGAGACTGACTCTTTTGATGCTAGCGGATGATCGGGCGTGACAACAATCGAGCGATTCCAGTGGTAGCACGGCAACATCACTAAATCATCGTAAAGATGTAAAGCTTCGGTCGCTATCGCAAAATCGGCATTGCCTTTAGACACGGCTTCAGCAATTTGTGTTGGTGACCCCTGGTGCATATGCAGCGAAACTCGCGGGTAACGCTCAATAAACCCTTTGATTACGTTTGGCAGCGCATAACGCGCCTGTGTATGGGTTGTGGCGACATAGAGCGAACCTTTGTCCGGCCAGGTATGCTCACCGGCGACAGATTTAATCGCATCGACTTTCGACAGCACTTCGCGGGCAATTCGAATAATCTCCTGCCCGGCAGGCGTCACCTGTGTCAGGTGTTTCCCGCTACGCGCAAAGATCTGAATCCCCAGTTCATCTTCTAACATACGCACTTGCTTACTGATCCCCGGCTGAGAAGTGTAAAGCCCTTCTGCCGTGGACGAGACGTTGAGGTTGTGATTGACCACCTCTACGATATAACGAAGTTGCTGTAGTTTCATGGCGTTCCATCCGCAGTAAAAGCAGCCCCAACACGAACAACGGCGGGGGTCGGGCGAGGTAAAATTCTCTTAAGTCACTATATCAGTTATACCCTATTTGTATAGTTTGAAAGAAAAAATAATAATCAGGTTATATACCGGACACAAAAAAGCCGGAGCATAGGCCCCGGCTTTTCATGTTAAAAGGAATTACTTTTTCCCTTCAACCCATTTGCCATCCACAAAGAATGCTGACCAGCCGGTCGCTTTGCCTTCTTTCTCAGAAGAAACATACTGCTGTTTCGTCTTACGACTAAAGCGAACAACCGCTTTGTTACCTTCAGCATCTCGCTGCGGCGCATCAGCCAGATAACGCAGTTTCTCAGGCAAGCGGTCACGGAAGCGGTACAGTTCTTCCACTAATGGCGCACGTGTTTCACGCGATTTAGGGAAAGTGTTTGCTGCAAGGAAAACACCCGCCGCACCATCACGCAGGACAAAATACGCATCTGACTTCTCGCAAGGAAGTTCTGGCAACGGAACCGGATCTTCCTTCGGTGGAGCAACTTCACCGTTACGCAGGATCTTACGGGTATTTTTGCAATCGTCGTTAGTACAAGCCATGTACTTACCAAAACGCCCCATTTTCAGGTGCATTTCAGAACCACATTTCTCACACTCAACGATTGGACCGTCATAACCCTTAATGCGGAATTCGCCCTCTTCGATTTCGTAACCATCACATGTTGGGTTATTACCACAAACATGCAGCTTACGTTTTGGATCGATGAGGTAGCTGTCCATCGCGGTACCGCATTTGGCACAACGACGTTTTGCACGCAGTGCGTTAGTTTCCGCGTCGTCACCCTCAAGCACGTTCAGGACTTCGTTTTCCGGCACCAGGTTAATGGTGGTTTTGCAGCGTTCTTTAGGTGGCAGTGCGTAACCCGAACAACCGAGGAACACACCGGTGCTTGCAGTACGGATACCCATTTCACGACCACAAGTCGGGCAATCGATACTGGTCAGTACCATCTGGTTTGGACGCATACCGCCTTCTTCCGGATCCAGTTCAGCTTTACCAAGCTGCTCACTGAAATCACTGAAGAAGTTGTCCAGCACCCCTTTCCACTCAGCCTGATTATTGGCCACCTGGTCAAGGCTGCTTTCCATTTGCGCGGTGAAATCGTAGTTCATCAGCTCACGGAAGTTTTCTTCCAGGCGGTCAGTAACAATTTCACCCATTTTTTCAGCATAGAAACGGCGATTTTCTACACGCACATAACCACGATCCTGGATGGTGGAAATGATTGATGCGTAGGTAGATGGACGGCCAATGCCACGTTTTTCAAGCTCTTTAACCAACGAGGCTTCACTAAAGCGAGCCGGTGGTTTCGTAAAGTGCTGGCCAGGAATGACTTCAACCAGAGCGAGTTCATCACCCTGCTCTACAGCTGGCAATGTGCGGTCTTCGTCACCCTTACGCAGCGCAGGCATCACTTTCGTCCAGCCATCAAAACGCAGCGTACGACCGCGCGTTTTAAGACGGAAATCACCGGCTTGCACCGTTAAAGTGGTGGAATCGTACTGCGCAGGTGTCATCTGACACGCAACAAACTGGCGCCAGATCAGCTGATAAAGCTTCTGCGCGTCAGCTTCCATATCTTTAAGCGACTCAGCAACAACACTCACATCAGAAGGACGAATCGCTTCGTGCGCTTCTTGCGAGTTTTCTTTGCTGGAGTATTGATTCGCGGCTTCTGGAAGATACTTCTTACCAAAATTATCTTCGATATATCCACGTACCATGCTCACTGCATCCTGGCTCAAGTTAGTTGAGTCAGTACGCATGTAAGTGATATGGCCCGCTTCATAAAGACGCTGTGCCATCATCATGGTCTTCTTCACACCAAAACCAAGACGGGTACTTGCAGCTTGCTGCAAAGTTGAGGTGATGAATGGCGCACCCGGCTTGCTGCTGGTTGGCTTATCTTCACGCTCAAGCACTGAATAACTGGCTTTTTCCAGCTCGCTAACCGCAGACATGGTCTGCTCACGGTTAACCGGGCGGAATGGCTTGTCTTTATGATGGCTGACCTGAACCGGCAGACTGTCGCCTTTCGGCGTCGTCAGGTTCGCGTCAACTTCCCAATATTCTTCTGGTACAAACGCTTTAATTTCACGTTCGCGGTCAACAACCAGACGCACAGCAACAGACTGTACGCGGCCAGCAGACAAACCACGGGCAATCTTCTTCCACAGCAGTGGCGACACCATGTAGCCCACAACGCGGTCCATAAAACGACGCGCTTGCTGTGCGTTAACACGGTCGATATTCAACTCGCCCGGTTTTTCGAATGCCTGCTGAATAGCATTTTTAGTGATTTCGTTAAACACCACGCGGCTATAGCGGGATTCATCACCACCGATCACTTCCCGCAGGTGCCATGCAATGGCTTCCCCTTCGCGGTCAAGGTCGGTTGCGAGATAGATATGGTCTGCTTTTTCAGCCAGTGATTTCAGTTCTGAAACCACTTTTTCCTTACCAGGCAGTACTTCGTACTGTGCTTCCCAGTTGTGCCATGGATCGACACCCATACGATTTACGAGCGCACCGCGTTCATCCTTTTTGACCTTTTTGGTCCCTTTGGTGGAGGCGGAGTCAGCGCTCTTCTTGGTGGTTGATCCACTGGTCGGCAAATCACGGATATGACCGACGCTGGACTTAACCACGTAGTCATTCCCGAGATATTTGTTGATCGTTTTGGCTTTTGCCGGGGACTCAACGATGACGAGAGCTTTACCCATATTCACCTTTACCTAATGTAATTCTTCCAGGAGACGTCGCACGCTAGTTGCACCTTCCACTGGCGACGCGCTTTTCTATATTGCGACAGCGTCAATGGATATCAACTCTTTTTTCATCACCGTCCGGATTAAGCGAACATTCGCAGGTGATTGAGATAACGAGTCTTTCGCATCGGTGACATAGCACGACGGAACTTTGGTTGAATGTCAAGCAATTCCGTTGCCAGATTTGCGAAAGCGTCACACTCTACCTGATAAAATGAGTTACGCAACTTTATTAGCATGCAGCACCGATTCCTGCCAGCACAGTAAACTGATTAAATCACCTTAGGTTTACAGGGAGATATTGCCCTTTGCAGTATAGCGGAAGTACACTACTGCCAGTTTTTAAAGGAGGAAATCATGAAACCGACCACTCAACCTATCGATAAACAGTCGCTAATTATTGAAGCCAACAAAGTAATCCGTGCCCATGAAGATTTCATGCATGGAATGGAAGCAACTGACGTCGAACAAAAAAACGGAGTGCTGGTATTCAAAGGTGAATACTTCCTTGATGAGCAAGGCTTACCTACCGGCAAAAGCACCGCAGTATTTAATATGTTTAAACATCTTGCACATGTGTTTGCTGAAAAATATCACCTGCAAGACTAAACAAAAAAACGAGGCCAAATGGCCTCGTTTTTCATCACGCAATGAATTTGATTACAATAGTGGTTTTTCACCACGTTGCCACCAGCGCAGCAACAGATTATCAAGGCTGTTTGCCGCACTACCGGTAAAACGGTCCATCATTTTTTTACGGCGCGTATAGTGAACGTTGATCACTTCGCGGTCTTTCATCAGATTAATCAGCAAATCATCGCTGGTACTCACCGCATCGACCAACCCTTTTTCTAAAGCTTGAGTGCCGTACCAATGTTCACCAGTCGCCACAGAATCAATATCTAATGATGGGCGCATATCGTGTACAAACTGCTTAAACAGCTGGTGGGTTTCGTTAAGGTCTTCACGGAATTTCTCGCGCCCCTGCTCGGTGTTTTCACCAAACAGTGTCAGTGTGCGTTTGTACTGCCCTGCAGTATGCAACTCAACATCTATATCATTGCGTTTTAGCAAGCGATGGAAGTTTGGAACCTGCGCCACAACACCAATCGAGCCGATAATAGAAAACGGTGCAGCGACAATTTTATCCGCCACACACGCCATCATATAACCACCGCTGGCAGCGACTTTGTCCACGGCAACCGTCAGACGTACTTTACTGTCACGCAGACGCTGTAATTGTGATGCTGCGAGCCCGTAGCCATGAACGACACCACCAGGGCTTTCCAGACGCAGCAGAACCTCATCTTCAGGTTTCACCACGGCCAACACAGCGGTTATCTCTTCGCGCAAAGAAGTGACTTCGTGAGCATCCATACTTCCTTTAAAATCCAATACATAAAGTGTTGGTTTGTCAGAAATAACCGTTTCACCACGTTTAGCGCGTGCTTTAGCTTGTTTCGCTTCGAGTTTGTGCTTTTTCTTTTGAGCTTTATGCCAGAGTTTTTGCTGATGGCCATCAAGCCTTGCCACCTGCATTTCTTCCTGCATTTCCTGGTATTGTTCACTTAAATTGGTGAGATGCAGCTCACCTCGCTGATGTCTTTTACGACTGGCAACATTCACGATTATTGTGACAAGTATGCCAATAGCCGCAACGACCGTGATAATTTTCGCCAAAAACAACCCATAGTTTGCAATCAGATCCACGCTTTCCGCCTTCCATTCAGAGCATTAAATATCTGTCGCCCAGTGTAACCGAGCCGTGATTCTACGTCTGCAAGCAACTATAAATGCTGCGAGCCCTGTTCCTGAATGTCTTTATCGACATGAAACTTTTGCAAAATGTTAATCAAAGGTATTGTCTCCTGTCGCCTGATTGAAATAACCAGTTCTTTCAGGCATAAAGCCTAAAGGTTATAAATCCGAGAAATAAGACGTGAGCAAAAGCATCGCGCGAGGAGTTGAGAGTGCACTATCAACCGAAAACAGATTTACTGCTAAATCGCATCATTTTAGTCACCGGTGCCAGTGATGGTATCGGACGAGAAGCCGCGTTAACTTATGCACGTTATGGCGCAAGAGTCATTCTACTTGGCCGCAGCGAAGATAAACTGCGTAGAGTCGCTCATGAAATCAATACCCGTTATGGCAGCTTGCCAAACTGGTTTACCCTGGATTTTTCAAACGCAACACCTGAAGACTGCCATACCCTTGCGCAAAAGCTTGCGGGACTTATTCCCCGCTTAGATGGTGTGCTGCACAATGCTGGTATTCTCGGCGATATTTGCCCAATGGATGAACAAGATCCGCAAACGTGGCAGAACGTGATGCAGGTAAATGTAAACGTCACGTTCTTCCTGACTCAGGCATTACTTCCTTTATTACTCAAATCTGATGCCGGTTCGCTAGTGTTCACAAGCTCAAGTGTAGGCCGTCAGGGGCGTGCGGGTTGGGGTGCTTACGCGGTATCAAAATTTGCCACCGAAGGTATGATGCAAGTGCTGGCGGAAGAATATAAACAACATAATTTACGCGTCAATTGCATAAACCCCGGTGGGACACGCACTGCAATGCGTGCTAGTGCATTCCCCACAGAAGATCCTGAAAAGCTGAAAACGCCACGGGATCTCATGCCGCTCTATTTATGGCTGATGGGCGATGACAGTCGTCGTAAAACAGGCATGAGCTTTGATGCTCAACCCAACCGCAAACCAGGAATTTCCGAATGAGTGAAGATCGTCACCAACAGCGTCAGCAACGTCAAAAAGAGAAAGTCGATGCACGAGTCGCTGCTGCACAAGAAGAACGAGGTATTTTGATTGTCTTTACCGGCAACGGAAAAGGTAAAACCACAGCGGCCTTTGGCACCGCCACTCGTGCGGTAGGCCACGGTAAGAAAGTAGGCGTAATCCAGTTCATCAAGGGCCAGTGGCCAAATGGTGAACGTAACCTATTAGAACCAATGGGTGTTGAATTTCAGGTGATGGCGACCGGTTTTACCTGGAATACGCAAAATCGCGAAACCGATACTGCAGCGTGCCTGGAAGTGTGGGAGCATGCAAAGCGTATGCTGGCAGACGAGACGCTGGATATGGTTATCCTGGACGAAATCACCTACATGGTTGCATACGATTACCTGCCGCTGGAAGAGCTGCTAGTGGCGCTGACGCAGCGTCCTGTCAACCAGACGGTTATTATTACCGGCCGCGGTTGTCATCGCGATATTCTGGAAGTGGCGGATACGGTCAGTGAGTTAAGGCCGGTGAAACACGCCTTTGACGCAGGTGTTAAAGCGCAAATTGGTATTGATTATTAAAAAATAACCCCTCAATTGAGGGGTTTAGTTTTTAGCTGCTACGCCCACCGCGACGGCCGCCGCCGCTACCAGTAGTTTGCGTATGGCGTTTCACCGCACGACGAATCTGGTTCGCCTTCATGCGGCGACGGTCCTTCTCTACCGCCACTTTGCTTTCAGTCTCTTCCTGCAACTCTACCAGTTTACGCAGGTAGTTAGTTTGGCCCAGGTCCAGTTCAGTGTAACCACCACGTGGCAGGCCTTTTGGCAACTGGATGTCACCGTAGCGCACACGAATCAGGCGGCTAACCTGCACACCGACTGCTTCCCACAGGCGGCGTACTTCACGGTTGCGGCCTTCAGTAAGAGTAACGTTGTACCATTGGTTAATGCCTTCACCACCGGTAAATTTGATGGTTTTAAACGCGGCTGGGCCATCTTCAAGCTGCACACCGCGGCCCAGTTGCTTCACTTTTACGTCGTCAACTTCACCGAACACACGTACTGCGTATTCTCGCTCCACTTCACGACTTGGGTGCATCAGGCGGTTTGCCAGCTCACCGTCGGTGGTGAAAAGTAACAAACCGCAGGTATTCACATCCAGACGACCGACAGCAATCCAGCGCGCGCCGCGCAGTTTTGGTAAACGATCAAATACGGTTGGGCGCCCTTCCGGGTCATTACGCGTACACAATTCGCCTTCTGGCTTGTAGTAAGCCAACACGCGGCAAATTTGTTCTGCAGATTCTTTAATGGAAATCAGGTGACCATCAATACGGATTTTCAGGGCCTGTGTTACTTCAACACGGTCACCTAATTTGGCAATTTTGCCATCCACACTGACACGGCCGGCAGAGATAATGGTTTCAATCTCACGACGTGAACCATGGCCTGCACGGGCCAAAACTTTTTGTAACTTTTCGCTCTTATCGCTCATTGAGCTTCCTCGGGTGTCGCCTTCACAGGCGTCGAATTGGGATAATGAAGCATATCAGCCCCATTTTAGGCCGCACAGTATAGCCGCAGATGCACTTATAAGAAAGGCTTAGCGTCACCGGCGCCTTCGCGGATAACAACAGGTGCATCCTCAGTTAAATCAACAACCGTAGTCGGTTGCTGCCCAAGGTAACCACCGTGGATAACTAAATCGACAACCTTTTCGAGACGATCTTTAATTTCTTCTGGATCTGACTCGGTAAATTCACTGCCTGGCAGCATCAACGATGTTGATAACATCGGTTGATCCAGTACTTCCAGTAACGCCAGCGCAATCGGGTTGGAAGGAACACGTAAGCCAATCGTTTTACGTTTTTCCTGCAACAAACGGCGCGGGACTTCTTTGGTGCCTTTTAAAATAAAGGTGTAATTACCTGGCGTGTTATTTTTGATTAAGCGAAACGCCACATTATCAACAAATGCATATGTTGAAAGCTCGGACAAATCCCGGCACATCAACGTAAAATTATGCCCATCAGGCAAGTGGCGAATGCGGCAAATGCGCTCCATTGCCGTTTTGTCTTCAAGTTTACAGCCCAATGCATAACCCGAGTCGGTTGGGTAGACAATAACGCCGCCCTTACGAACAATTTCAACGGCCTGGTTAATCAGACGCTGTTGTGGGTTATCCGGGTGAATATAGAAAAATTGACTCATAGTGCCCTCTCTTTTGCAATGTGCCCGCTATCCCAATTCTGCCAGACAGGTACTACACCGCCTGGCAGCCAGAGCTTGCGCCCAAGCTCAATCCACGCACACGGCATATGGAAATCTGAGCCCTGCGACGCCAGCAAATTAAATTGCTGTGCGTAACTTGCAAGCTGGGTGCGCTCATTTGGGGCTTGCTGACACTGCGCGACTTCCATCGCATCGCCACCACTTTCGGCAAACTGCGCCAGCAACCTTTTCAGCCATTTAGCGGTCAGATCATAACGGCCCGGATGTGCCAGAACCGCTTGCCCGCCAGAATGATGAATCACATCAATAGCTTGTTCTATTGTACACCACTGTGGCGGAACGTAACCGGTTTTCCCTTTTGCAAGATATTTCTTAAACACATCAGCCATTGTATTGGCTTTGCCACATTCCACCAGATAACGGGCAAAATGGCCGCGGGTCACTTCACCACCGTTGGCGTGGCGCATGGCACCTTCAAGCGCGCCGGGGATATTCGCCTTTTCAAGCCGTTCAGCGATTAAAGCCGCGCGTTGTACACGGCGTTCACTTTGTTCGCCCAGAAACGCCAGCAGCGCCGGGTGATTTTCATCAACACCTAGCCCAACTATGTGTATTTCATGGTTTTCCCAAACGGTGGAGATCTCCACACCGCTGATTAAACGCAAAGGCAATTGCAGACGTGATACCGCTTCCCTTGCAGCAGCAATTCCGGCTACTGTGTCATGGTCGGTGATTGCCAAAATACCAACACGCATATCCACGGCTCGTTGTACTAACGCTTCTGGCGTTAACAGGCCATCTGATGCGGTGGTATGGCTATGTAAGTCGTAAATCACCGCTAGTGTTGGTTGGCTCAAAATAACTCCGGGTTTGTTAATAAAAAGAAAAACGCCGCTCATGATAGCGATTTTCCTTCATAACTAAAAATCGCTATTGACTTTGATTCATTGAACTAGTTAACTAGTACGCAAGTTCACACGAGAAAGGTATCTGATAATGAAAGCGATAATCCGCATGCATAGCTGGTGGCGTACTTCCTGATAACGGGCAGTGTAATCGCTATGGCTGTAGTTCAGCCCAGATACCAGGCCCGCCAATGAAGCGGGCTTTTTTTTGAACAAAATATGAGAGCAAAAAATGCAAACACAAAAACCAGCGCTCGAATTACTGATTAACGACGCGCCATATCGTGATAACCCGACAGCCGTTTTTCACCAGTTGTGCGGCGCACGTCCTGCAACCTTACTGCTCGAATCCGCCGATATCGACAGTAAGGACGATTTAAAAAGCCTGCTGTTAGTTGATAGTGCGCTGCGTATTACCGCCTTGGGTGACACTGTCACCATTCACGCTCTTTCAGAGAATGGTGCATCATTGCTCCCATTGCTGGATGCGGCGCTGCCTGCAGGCGTTGAGAATAAGCATTCCCCACAAGGCCGCGTGCTGCGGTTCCCGGCTATCAGTTCGCTGTTGGATGAAGACGCGCGCCTGTGTTCCCTGTCAGTTTTTGATGCGTTCCGTATCATGCAGGAGCTGGTAACAGTGCCCGAAAACGAGCGTGAAGCGATGTTCTTTGGCGGCTTGTTTGCATACGATCTGGTTGCAGGGTTTGAAGACTTGCCCGCTCTAAAGCAAGACAACAACTGCCCTGACTACTGTTTCTACCTGGCAGAAACATTGTTGGTTATCGACCATCAGAAAAAACACACCCGCATTCAGGCCAGCTTGTTCACCCCATCAGCTTCAGAAAAACAGCGTTTGATTCAGCGTTCTGAACAACTGAGCAAGCAGTTGCAACAGGAACCTTCTGCGTTACCAGTGCAAAAAGTGGAACGCATGACCTGCGAATGCAATCAGAGTGATGAAGAGTTTGGCGATGTGGTGCGCAAAATGCAGAAAGCCATTCGCATCGGTGAGATTTTCCAGGTTGTCCCATCGCGCCGTTTCTCACTGCCGTGCCCTTCTCCACTTGCCGCTTACCAGACACTGAAGAAGAGCAACCCAAGCCCGTACATGTTCTTTATGCAGGATAACGATTTCACTCTGTTTGGTGCGTCACCAGAAAGCTCGCTGAAATATGATGCGAAATCACGTCAGATTGAAATTTACCCCATTGCCGGTACTCGTCCACGCGGTCGCCGTGCTGATGGCTCGCTTGATCGTGACCTCGACAGCCGCATTGAGCTAGAAATGCGTACTGACCATAAAGAGATGTCCGAACATCTAATGCTGGTTGACCTGGCGCGTAACGACCTGGCACGTATTTGCACGCCGGGCAGTCGTTATGTTGCTGACCTGACTAAAGTCGACCGTTACTCCTTTGTGATGCACCTGGTTTCTCGGGTTGTTGGCGAACTGCATAAAGACCTCGACGTACTCCATGCTTACCGGGCCTGCATGAATATGGGCACGCTGAGCGGCGCCCCGAAAGTGCGCGCTATGCAGCTAATTGCCAAAGCTGAAGGTGTTCGCCGTGGCAGCTACGGCGGTGCCGTCGGCTACTTTACCGCTCATGGCGATTTAGACACCTGTATCGTTATTCGCTCCGCCTATGTCGAAAACGGCATCGCCACGGTACAGGCAGGGGCTGGCGTAGTGCTTGATTCCGTACCTCAGTCCGAAGCTGACGAAACCCGTAACAAAGCCCGCGCTGTACTGCGCGCTATCGCTACCGCGCATCACGCACAGGAGATTTTCTGATGGCTGACATTCTGCTGCTCGATAATATCGACTCGTTTACCTATAACCTGGCCGATCAGCTGCGTGCTAACGGACACAATGTCGTCATCTACCGTAACCATGTTCCCGCACAGACCTTAATTGAGCGTCTGGAAACCATGGACAACCCGGTTCTTATGCTCTCACCAGGCCCAGGCGCACCGAGTGAAGCGGGCTGTATGCCGGAACTGTTGACTCGCCTGCGTGGCAAATTGCCGATTATCGGTATCTGTCTGGGTCACCAGGCTATTGTTGAAGCTTATGGTGGTTATGTCGGCCAGGCGGGTGAGATCCTGCATGGTAAAGCATCAATTATCTCCCATGATGGCGAAGCCATGTTTGCCGGTTTACCCAACCCACTGCCGGTTGCGCGCTACCACTCATTAGTTGGCAGCAATATTCCGGCGGGTTTAACCATCAACGCTCATTTTGATGGCATGGTAATGGCCGTTCGCCACGATGCTGACCGTGTGTGTGGTTTCCAGTTCCACCCGGAATCGATTCTGACCACTCACGGCGCGCGTTTACTTGAGCAGACTCTCGACTGGGCATTGCTGAAGTTAAAACAAGCCAACACGCTGCAACCGATTCTCGACAAACTGTATAAAGCGCAAACCCTCAGCCGTGAAGAGAGCCACCAGCTATTTGCCGGAATTGTGCGCGGTGAACTCAAGCCAGAACAGTTGGCGGCAGCACTGGTAAGTATGAAAGTGCGTGGTGAACATCCTAATGAGATTGCTGGTGCAGCCACCGCATTGCTCGAAGCCGCAGCGCCATTCCCAAGCCCGGACTATCCGTTTGCCGATATTGTCGGTACTGGTGGCGATGGCAGCAACAGCATCAATATTTCCACCGCCAGCGCATTTGTGGCTGCGGCCGTGGGCCTGAAAGTTGCGAAACACGGTAACCGTAGCGTTTCCAGTAAATCTGGCTCTTCCGACTTGCTGGCCGCATTTGGTATTAATCTTGAAATGAGTGCCGAATCATCTCGGAAAGCACTTGATGATTTGGGCGTTTGTTTTCTGTTCGCACCGAAATACCACACCGGATTCCGCCATGCGATGCCTGTGCGTCAGCAGTTAAAGACGCGCACCTTGTTTAACGTGCTTGGGCCCTTGATTAACCCGGCACATCCACAAATGGCGTTGATTGGCGTTTATAGTGCGGAACTGGTGCTGCCGATTGCTGAAACACTGCGCGTGTTGGGTTACAAACGGGCAGCAGTCGTACATAGCGGTGGAATGGATGAAGTTTCACTGCATGCCACCACACAAGTTGCAGAGCTGCATGACGGCGAGATCAAAAGCTACCAGTTGGAAGCGACTGACTTTGGCCTTCCTGCTTATCACCAGGACCAGCTTGCAGGCGGCACACCGGAAGAAAACCGTGACATTCTCAGCCGCCTGTTACAAGGTAAAGGAGAGACAGCTCATGAGTCCGCTGTGGCGGCAAACGTCGCAATGTTAATGCGTCTACATGGGCAAGAAGATCTCAAAGCGAACGCACAACGAGTGCTGGAAGTATTACGCAGCGGCGCAGCATACGACCGGGTAACAGCACTTGCAGGAAGAGGATAAGTCATGCAGGACACCGTATTAAAGAAGATCGTCGATGATAAGGCGATTTGGGTTGAAGCGCGTAAGCAACAGCAACCCTTGGCAAGTTTCCAGAACAACATTGTACCGGCGACACGTAACTTCTATCACGCACTGCAAGGTGCCCGTACCGCCTTCATTCTGGAGTGCAAAAAAGCCTCTCCATCTAAAGGCGTGATTCGTGATGATTTCGACCCGGCGCGTATTGCGAATGTTTATAAACATTACGCTTCCGCTATTTCAGTACTGACTGATGAAAAATATTTCCAGGGCAGCTTCGATTTCCTGCCTATCGTCAGCAACATCGTCACGCAGCCAGTATTGTGCAAAGACTTTATTATCGACTCGTATCAGATTCACCTGGCCCGTTTTTATCAGGCCGATGCTTGTCTGTTGATGTTGTCTGTTCTTAACGACGAGCAGTACCGTCAGCTTGCCGCTGTGGCACATAGCCTGAATATGGGCGTGCTGACCGAAGTGAGCAATGAAGAAGAGCTCGAGCGCGCAATCACCCTGGGCGCTAAAGTTGTCGGTATCAATAACCGTGACTTGCGTGATTTGTCCATCGATCTGAACCGTACGCGCCAATTAGCGCCACGTTTGGGACACGGTGTGACAGTTATCAGCGAGTCTGGCATCAGCAACTACGGGCAAATCCGCGAACTTAGCCACTACGCTAATGGCTTCTTGATTGGTTCAGCCTTGATGGGCGAGGACGATCTGAACGCAGCGGTGCGCCGTGTGACGTTAGGCGAAAACAAAGTATGTGGTCTGACACGTCCACAAGATGCCCGCACTGCATATGAAGCAGGTGCTATCTATGGCGGCCTGATCTTCGTGCCATCCTCACCGCGCTTTGTTAGCGAGGAAACCGCCGCATCGGTGATTGCCGCAGCCCCACTGAAATTTGCTGGTGTGTTCCGCAACACTCCGGTGAGTGAAGTAGTACAGAAAGCCGAAAAATTCACTTTGTCTGCTGTGCAACTGCATGGTGATGAGAATCAGGCATATATCGACGAGCTACGCGCAATACTTCCGGCGAACGTGCAAATCTGGAAAACCCTGAGCGTGAAAGAGAGTTTACCGGCGCGTGATTTAAACCACGTCGACAAATACCTCTTCGACAACGGCCAGGGCGGCAGCGGCCAGCGTTTTGATTGGTCCCTCCTGGCAGGTCAGAATCTGGAAAACGTCATTCTGGCTGGCGGACTGGGTGCAGATAATTGCGTCGAAGCAGCAACAACAGGCTGCATAGGTTTAGATTTCAACTCAGGTGTCGAAAGCGCACCGGGTATTAAAGATGCTAACAAGCTGGCAGCCGTCTTCCAGACGCTGCGGGCTTACTAAGGAAAATATCATGACTTTACTTAATCCCTATTTCGGTGAGTTTGGTGGCATGTACGTGCCACAAATCCTGATGCCTGCGCTGCGTCAGTTAGAAGAAGCGTTTGTTGCCGCGCAAAGCGATGCTGAGTTTCAGGCTGAATTTAATGACTTGCTGAAAAACTACGCAGGCCGCCCAACTGCACTGACCAAATGCCGTAACCTGACAGCTGGCACCAAAACCACCTTGTATTTGAAACGTGAAGATCTACTGCACGGCGGCGCACACAAAACCAACCAGGTTCTCGGTCAGGCTTTGCTTGCTAAGAAAATGGGAAAAACTGAAATCATCGCCGAAACAGGTGCCGGTCAACATGGTGTGGCATCAGCATTAGCCAGCGCCCTGCTCGGGCTGAAATGCCGCATCTATATGGGTGCAAAAGACGTGGAGCGTCAGTCGCCGAACGTGTTCCGCATGCGCCTGATGGGTGCTGAAGTGATTCCAGTACATAGCGGCTCCGCCACGCTGAAAGATGCCTGTAACGAAGCATTGCGTGACTGGTCTGGCAGCTATGACACCGCGCACTATATGCTCGGCACCGCAGCAGGCCCGCATCCATTCCCGACCATCGTGCGTGAGTTCCAGCGCATGATCGGTGAAGAAACCAAAGCGCAGATCCTCGAAAAAGAAGGCCGTCTGCCGGATGCCGTGATCGCCTGTGTGGGCGGTGGTTCCAATGCCATCGGTATGTTTGCAGACTTTATCAACGATACAAAAGTTGGCCTGATTGGTGTTGAGCCAGCCGGGCACGGTATTGAAAGCGGCGAGCACGGCGCACCGTTGAAACATGGTCGTGTTGGCATCTATTTCGGGATGAAATCCCCGATGATGCAAACTGACGAAGGCCAGATTGAAGAATCTTATTCTATTTCTGCCGGTCTGGATTTCCCGTCTGTAGGCCCACAGCATGCGCACCTGAACAGCATTGGCCGTGCCGATTATGTGTCCATCACCGATGACGAAGCGCTTGAAGCATTCAAAACGTTGTGTCGCAGTGAAGGCATTATCCCGGCCCTGGAATCGTCCCATGCACTGGCGCACGCGCTGAAAATGATCAAAGAAAATCCAGAAAAAGAACAGCTGCTGGTGGTAAACCTCTCCGGCCGTGGTGACAAAGACATCTTCACCGTTCACGACATTTTGAAAGCGCGAGGGGAAATCTAATGGAACGTTATCAACACGCATTCGAACAATTGCAAGCTCGTAAGGAAGGCGCTTTTGTTCCTTTCGTAACACTTGGCGACCCATCTCCGGAGCAATCGCTAAAGATTATCGACGCGCTGATTGAAGCGGGTGCCGATGCGCTGGAGCTGGGCATTCCCTTCTCCGATCCGTTAGCCGATGGCCCGACCATTCAGAATGCGGCACTGCGTGCCTTTGCCGCAGGCGTTACACCAACGCAGTGCTTTGAAATGCTGGCAGCGATTCGCCAGAAACACCCGACCATTCCGATTGGCCTGCTGATGTATGCCAACCTGGTTTATAACCGCGGCATAGACGAGTTTTACGCGCTGTGTGCCAAAGTCGGTGTCGATTCGGTGTTAATTGCCGATGTGCCAATCGAAGAGTCTGCGCCATTCCGCCAGGCAGCAATGCGCCACAATGTCGCGCCTATCTTCATTTGCCCGCCGAATGCTGATGATGCGCTGCTGCGTGAAATTGCTACCCACGGCCGCGGTTATACCTACCTGTTATCTCGTGCCGGTGTAACGGGCGCCGAAACGCGCGCGCAATTGCCGCTTCATCATCTGGTAGAGAAATTGACAGAGTTTGGTGCCGCACCGTCATTGCAGGGCTTTGGGATTTCCGAACCTTCACAAGTTAAAGATGCCATCAGCGCAGGTGCAGCGGGGGCGATTTCTGGTTCTGCCATCGTGAAAATTATCGAGAAGAATCTGGATAAGCCTGATGTGATGTTAAGTGAGCTGAAAGCGTTTGTTCAGAGTTTGAAAGCTGCGACACGCACAGCTTAAGCTTAATTTTAGGCTGAAATAAATGTCGGATATCGCCTTGCGGCATCCGACATTCTCTTAATATCAGAAGCGATAACCTGCCGAGAACATAAATACCCACGGGTCGATCCGCGTTTTGATATTCTGCTCTTCACCACCGGCTTTAAACTTCACTTCGGTATCGATATCCATATACCAGACGGACATGTTCAACAGCCAGTTATCATTAACCATGTAATCCAGCCCGACTTGCCCCGCCGCCCCCCATGAATCTTTCACGCTAAGATCGGTTAAGCCAGCATCTTTGCCGGTCTGGTTAAAGTCGGTATCAAAAAAGGTGGTGTAGTTAATGCCGGCACCAATATATGGACGCACTTTGCTTTTCGCATCACCAAAGTACCACTGTGCCATCAGCGTTGGTGGCAATTGGCGAACGGTAGCCAGATCACCTGTCGGGCCTAAACCAACGCGATGGCGAAAAGGTGTAGCCGCGAGCAACTCAATGCCGATGTTATCGGTCACCATATAGTCAAATGTCAGTCCCAGTTGGGTATTGTTGCTGACGCTAAAACCGCCCATGCCAAGCACATTGTCAGAACCTTCCGTTGGGCGCACGGTTGCAGAACCCGCACGCATGAAGAATTCACCTTGTTGATGCGCCAGCACTTCACCAGACAAACAGGTAAATGCGAGTAACGCCACAGATAATTTTTTCATAGCCCTCTCCTTGTTATGGTTTTATAAAGCGGGCTGAATATACCCATTATTGGGTACAAAGTGATCTGGCATCGATCACACTTCATTGGATAATTTAACATTTAATGATCTGGATTAATTTTTCGCATTTTGCTTAAAGTCACACCTTTTATGTCGTTTGATCCGTAGCAAGACATGATCTGGTACAGGTAACGTTATTCAGCATCAAGAGCGAAAATGGCCAGCACTGCAGTGCTGGCCATTTGTCTGGTGGTGAAAATATTTTGTTTAGCTAATCTACTTTGGTCTTTTCTTGAGCATCTAAAATTTAGAAAATTTTGATTTAGCTCAAAACATATTTGCCCGTGAAGATCTATTTATTTGCCGTTAAATCATCTCGTCTCAATACAACAAAAAAGGAGGAATGATGATGTTGACCTATGATTGCTACCGTAACGCTATTACAACTGGCAGCCGTGTTATGGTGTTCAATAAAGGTCTGACTGGTGTCATTAAGACCATTCACGGCGAAGGTAAATCAGCCGAGCAAATTCGTCGTTCTGAATGTGTTGAAATCGAAGGTTGTGAAGGGGTGTTCTGCCCGATGGAGTTAGTTAGACTTGAACTTCACTGATAGATCTTATTGAGTGAGCACTTTGTTTGTACAAATAAGATAACCCTGGAAACAAATTGTTTAAGGCCACCGAACAGGTGGCCTTATTTGAATAGAGCATCAGAGCAAGAGTGTTTTGAATATTACTATCTACTCCAGGTAATTTATTGTTTCACCCACACTAGCTGATCGACCTGAAAGCCAAGACTGCGCGCGGTGTTCAGGTAATCTTGCTTCACCGCATCCGGAATGGTTGGCGTACGCGACAGTATCCACAAATAGTCACGGTTCGGCCCACTCACCAGTGCGTACTGGTAATTATCATCAAGCCGTATCACGTTATAGCCGCCGTAGAACGGACCAAAGAATGAAACCTTCAGCGCGGCTGTTGTAGGCGCACCGGTAAATGAGGCTTTCCCTTCACTCTCATTCCATTTGTTTTTAATCGGATCATATCCACGATTGAGCACGCTGATACCGCCATCGCGGCGCGTGCCATAGGTAGCTGTTACCTGCTCAAGTCCGCGTTCGAATCGATTTTCAAGGCGAGCGACTTCGTACCATTTGCCAAGGTAGCGGTTGGCATCAAAGTTAGTTATTGGTTGAACGCCTTTCGGTGGCGTGGGAGATTTACAAGCAACCAGTGTCAGTGCGATCGCAACACCGGTTACAACGGGCCATAGCTTCATAAGACCTCCTTTCATCTACGCGGTTGGAAGTAAAGTGTAGTGCAAACACCCTGCTCTTCATTCAGGCAGCAAATATTCGTAGTATATTGAGATTAATCTTTGTCATCAGGTGTACTTTATGCCCTATTCCATCGGTGAATTTGCCCGGCTTTGCGGGATAAACGCAACCACACTACGCGCCTGGCAGCGTCGTTATGGTTTAATCAAACCGTTGCGCACCGATGGCGGGCACCGCCTGTATAGTGATGACGATGTCCAGCAGGCGCTTAAAATTCTCGACTGGGTGAAAAAGGGTGTCCCTGTCAGCCAGGTGAAGCCCTTGTTGGCCCGTCCGGAAGCACGCCGCACAAACAACTGGCTCACCCTTCAGGAGAGCATGTTGCAGAAGTTGAAAGAGGGAAAAATCGAATCTTTGCGTCAGCAGATTTACGATTCAGGCCGCGAGTATCCGCGCCCCGAGATAGTCACCGAAGTCCTGCGACCGCTGCGCAGTAAAGTCTCGGCAAACATCCCCGCGATGATGACGTTGCGTGAAGTCCTGGATGGCATCATCATTTCCTATACCTCATTTTGCCTCGAGGGTGATAAAAAAGCGCCGGGAGATAATTACCTGATCACCGGCTGGCACCTTAGCGACCCATGTGAAATCTGGCTCGAAGCGCTTAAACGTACGGGTCAAGGACAGCGTATTGACGTGCTCCCCGTGCCGCCTGCCATGCTGGCACCCGAGATCTTCCCTGAGCGGAACTGGCTGCTGGTCACCACCGGTAAAGTTACCGCTGCCCGCAAAAAACAGATCGCAATTTGGCAGCAACAGGTCGTTTCGCTCGACGTTATTTCGCTCTAAAACCGTTTCCCCACACCCGTTCCCTCTCCATGATAAGCAACCGTAAAAAGTTGCGTATCTGGCATGTCTTTTAAAAAACCCATTAAATACAGCAAAAACAGACATGAGTAATCAATTGATATTGTTGAAAAATAAAAACAACTTCATTCTAAACTTGTACAAATATTTTTAATTGTCTAAGTTTAATTATACGATTAAAAAACATCCCCACAGCCAGGGGGAGACTCATGCGCACAATGCCATCCGTCGTCGATACGCCACTTACCCGCAAAGAGCAATAAGAGGGTTACACCATGCACACTAAACCTATCATTGGGATCAGCGGCTGTTTAACCGGCTCAACAGTAAGATTTGACGGCGGTCATAAGCGTATGGGTTTTGTCATGGACGAGTTATCTCAGTGGGTGACCTTCAAACCCATCTGCCCGGAGATGGCCATCGGCCTGCCCGTTCCGCGCCCGGCGTTGCGCCTGATCCAGACTACTGAAGGCGATATCCGCATGCGTTTTAGCCATGCCCCTCATGATGACGTTACCCAGAAAATGGTCAAATTCGCTGACTCCTGGTTACCACAGCAGGCTAATCTTTCAGGCTTTATCGTCTGCGCGAAATCACCGAGCTGTGGCATGGAGCGCGTACGGCTGTATGACGAAAAAGGGAATCGCGGACGCAAAGAGGGAGTGGGTCTGTTTACCGGTGCGCTGCTTGAAAAATTCCCGTGGCTGCCCGTTGAGGAGGATGGCCGCCTTCACGACCCGGTCCTGCGTGAAAACTTTGTCGAGCGAGTCTTCGCCTTGCACGAACTCAATACTCTGCGTGAAAACGGCCTGACTCGCCGCGCACTACTGGAATTCCACAGCCGCTATAAACTCCAGTTGCTAGCTCATCACCAGCCAGGATACAGGGAAATTGGGCCTTTCGTCGCCTCGCTGCACGAGTGGGAAGATCTTGATACTTTCTTCGTTGAGTATCGCGAAAAACTAATGACGATCCTGAAAAATCCTGCATCGCGTAAAAATCACACTAACGTACTCATGCACATTCAGGGCTACTTCCGTAATCAACTCAATACTCGCCAACGTGGGGAGCTGCGCGACGTGATCCTTCACTACCGTGATGGGCTGTTACCACTCCTTGCCCCACTCACCCTGTTGAATCATTATCTGGGCGAGTACCCTGACAGCTACCTGCTGACGCAAAACTACTTTTCTCCCTACCCCGAAAATTTATGCCTGCGTCTGACGGTTAACTGAGCAGACAACGAAATATTCGCTATAGCGCAGCTGTGCGGCGTCAAGCCCAAAGTCTGCCTCTGGTCTATTTTATGTTCACTTATTGGCAAAACGGCAATGTCTACTCCAAATCAATTTTCACATTGACAGTAACTTACTTATAGCGCGCATCTTGTCGGTGCCAGCGCCCTTCATCCAGGGTACAATTCCCGCTGTTTTTTAACCGAGCAACATCAAGGAGAGTGCATGTCTATCACGGCGGGTTCTGTGTACCGTGACACGGGGAATTTTCTACGCAATCAGTTTGTTACTGTCTTACTGATCGCTTTACTTTGTGCCTTTATTTCGGTTGTGATCGGTCACGCCTTTTCACCCAGCGACGAGCAAATGTCTATCCTTAGCGAGGGAGATAATTTATCGAATAGCATGGGGCTGTTTGATCTTGTGCAAAACATGACACCTGAGCAGCAGCAAATGTTACTTAAAGCCTCTGCGGCGTCGACATTTGCGGGTCTGATCGGCAATGCAATCCTTGCGGGTAGTGTATTGGTTTTAATTCAGATGGTGAGTGCCGGACAGCGCGTGAGTGCGTTGCGTGCGATTGGTACGTCGGCTCCAGTGTTGCCTAAAATCTTTATTTTGATGTTCCTGACAACCTTCCTGGTGCAAATCGGCATCATGCTGATTGTGGTACCGGGCGTACTGTTAGCAATTTTGCTTTCATTTGCGCCGGTTATGGTTGTGCAGGATAAAGTAGGGATTTTCCAGTCGATGCGCGGCAGTATGCGTCTTGCCTGGGGAAATATGCGCCTCGTTGCACCTGCAGTGATTAGCTGGTTACTGGCAAAAACTGCACTCCTGATGCTCGCCTCTTCATTTGCAGCACTGTCACCTGCTGTTGGCGGGGTGATAGCAAATACGATAAGCAACCTGATTTCAGCGGTGTTGCTCATCTACGTATTCCGTTTATATATGCTGGTACGCCAATAACATTCACTTACTCCTGAACCTTTGAACTGAGGGCTCAGGAGTCATTTTACGGAACAGATTATGAAGCAGTTTCTCGACTTCCTGCCCCTGATTGTTTTCTTTGCATTCTATAAAATGTACGACATTTATGTGGCCTCCGGAGCTCTCATCGTCGCCACCGGTTTTGCACTGGTCTATAGCTGGTATAAATTCCGCAAGCTAGAAAAAATGGCGCTGATTACCTTCCTGATGGTGGCCGTTTTCGGCGGCCTGACGCTGTTCTTCCATAATGATGAATTTATCAAATGGAAAGTCACCGTGATCTACGGCCTGTTTGCTGCCGCATTACTGATTAGCCAGTTGGTGATGGGTAAACCGTTGATTCAACGTATGTTGGGCAAAGAGATCTCTCTACCGCAAAGCGTGTGGTCACGTTTGAACGTCGCGTGGGCGTTGTTTTTCATCGTCTGCGGTGCACTGAATATTTATGTTGCGTTCTGGCTGCCACAAAGCGTATGGGTCAATTTTAAAGTGTTTGGCCTGACGGCTGCGACGCTAGTATTTACCCTACTAAGTGGCGTCTACATTTATCGCCACATGCCGCAGGAAGAGAAGTAACCGCGTTTAAAATCAACAGCGATTACCTCTGAATATAAAAATGCCCCGCTCAAATTGAGCGGGGCATTTTTATCAGTAATACATTTAATTGCGATTAGTGATGGTCGTCATATTGGTGCTCGATCACCATCCCTTCCGCTACGCTTGCAACATGGCGCGCACGTGGATGATAGGCTGCTACAGGCGCCGGAGCGGGAGCAACGTACACGGTCTGTGGTGTGGTAGTGACGTTGATCGCCTGGGAAACGGTGACTGAAGACGGTACCACCACAACTTTATAGCCGCTTGGCACATCGACAGTCACGTTTTGCGCCATTGCCGAACCGATCCCGCATGTAATCACAACCGCCAAAAGAAGAGTTTTTTTCATATAAACATTCGCCCACTAAATAATAAAAACACGTAGTACGTTGCAGGATGCTTTAGTTAATACGAGGCAACGTGCTTTATAGGGTGCAACAGTGTTGCGGATAGTAGACAGTTTATTAATGTGATTATTAGCTTTGTGTGCTTAGGGCTTTTCGCGCATCATATTGCTCAAGACCGAGCGCCCAAGGGCGGCGGCAGGCCATAATAATCATAAATGTGATAAATTAGCGTTTAGCGAAAAATATTAAGCAAATTCAACAACGATTAAATCCATGATGACTTTTTGGAACGTGAAATGACGCAACAAGACACTCCCGCAGGGGAACTGGTATTACGCACCTTAGCCATGCCCGCTGACACCAACGCTAACGGTGATATCTTTGGCGGCTGGTTGATGGCGCAAATGGATATGGGTGGCGCGATTATGGCTAAAGAAATTGCTCATGGCCGTGTCGTCACTGTCCGTGTTGACGGGATGACGTTTCTTAAGCCTGTCGCCGTAGGCGATGTAGTGTGTTGCTATGCTAATTGCATCAAGCGCGGCAATAGCTCTATTACCATTAATGTGGAAGTATGGGTGAAAAAGGTCTCGTCTGAGCCAATTGGCCAGCGCTATAAAGCGACAGAAGCCATTTTTATTTATGTCGCTGTTGATAACGAGGGTAAACCTCGCACTTTCCCGCGCTAGTTTAGCGTTCAATAAAAAATGCGCCGAATGGCGCATTTTTTATTCTCTTTGCTCATATTTAGCTTTTTAAACCACGATTAACCTGCATGGGTTCGCTGTAAGGTGCATGTCCACGCCAATCGTTGTAGAGCGCGTTGAGTTCCCGACTGTTACCTCGTGACAAAATCGCCTCACGGAAACGCTGCCCGTTTTGAGCATTCAACCCGCCCTGTTCCACAAACCATTGATAGCCGTCATCAGCCAACATTTGCGTCCAGATATATGCGTAATAACCTGCCGCATAACCGCCACCAAAGATGTGCGCGAAATAACTGCTGCGATAACGCGGAGGAACGGTTGGAAGATTAATGTGCTCACTTTCCAGCGCTTGCGTTTCAAACTGCGCCACATCTTCAACCGTACTGCCAGCCGGTAAACTGTGCCAGTTCATATCCAGTAATGCTGCAGCAAGCAACTCCGTCATGTCGTAGCCTTTATTAAAGCGTGCGGCACGGAATAACTTCTCTTTCAACGCATCAGGCATCGCCTCACCCGTCTGATAATGGCGCGCGTAGTTCGCAAACACCTGGGGATGGCTCGCCCAGTGTTCATTGATTTGCGAAGGGAACTCAACGAAGTCGCGCGGTGTATTAGTACCAGAAAGTGTCGCGTAGCATTGGGTGGCAAATAACCCATGTAGGGTATGACCAAATTCATGGAATAGCGTAACGACATCATCCCAGGAGATAAGCGCAGCTTCACCGGCTGCGGGTTTGTTGTAGTTGCAAACGTTATAAATCACCGGAGCGTTATCCAGCAGCGTGGATTGTTCAACAAAGTTACCCATCCATGCTCCGCCACCTTTACTGTCGCGAGCAAAGAAATCGCCATAGAACAGCGCCATGCCGCGCCCGTCTTTATCAAAGATTTCCCACACGCGCACATCGTCGTGATAGACAGGGATATCAAAGCGCTCGACAAAATTCAGACCAAATAGCTGGCTGGCTGCCCAAAAAACGCCATCACTTAGAACATTGTTTAACTCGAAATAAGGCTTAATTTGCCCTTCATCAAGGTCGTATTTCGCACGTCTGACTTGCTCTGCGTAGAATGCCCAGTCCCAGGCTTCGGCTTTAAATCCGCCCTGTTGTTCGTCAATGACCTGCTGAATATCAGCCAGTTCACGCTGTGCGCGTGCAGTGGCAGCTGGCACGATGTCACGCATAAATTCCAGTGCAGCCTGCGGCTTTTCCGCCATTTGGTCGGCAATTTTCCAGGCAGCGTAATTTTCGAAACCGAGCAATTGCGCCTGTTCTGCACGCAGTGTGGCCAGGCGCGAGACGATAGCACGTGTATCGTTATCATCATTTTGCTCAGTGCGATACCAACCCGCTTTAAACAGTTTCTCACGCGTCTGCCGGTCTTGAAGTGATTGCAGCGCGGGCTGCTGGGTGAAATTAAGTAATGGGATTAAGTATTTTCCATTCAGGCCCTTAGCACTGGCATGTTGCGCCGCAGAGGCAATTTCTGCCGGTGTTAAACCCGCCAGTTGCTGTACATCATCAACCACCAGTCCTGCGGCTTTATCCGCTGCATGCAGACGATTATTAAACTGGCTGCTAAGCTGGGCGGCTTCTTTATTCAGCACCTTAAGACGTGCTTTTTTTTCATCACTTAACGTTGCACCCGAAAATCTAAAACTCTGCCAGACGACTTCAACCAGGCGCAGAGACTCTTCATCAAGCCCTGCTGAGTTGCGGTGTTGATAAACGCTATCCAGACGCTCAAACAGCATGGTATTAAGGCGCATTTCATCGGCAAGCTCTGCTAATTCAGTGGCAAATTCTTCATCCAACTGTTGCAGATAATCGTTAGTGTGCGCTGATGTCATGGCAAAGAAGACATTGGTGACTCGCCCTAACATCTGCCCGGTTTTTTCCAGCGCCAGATAGGTGTTTTCAAATGTCGGTTCAGCCGGGTTATTCGCTATCGCCGCAACTTCTTCGCGCTTAATACGTTTAGCTTCATCAAACGCCGTGCGATAGTGGCTGTCCTGGATGTCGTCAAAATGAGGGGCCTGATACGGCAATAAACTGACGTGATAAAACGGATTTTCCGTTTGCATGCTGCACTCCTGCTGACTGCAAAAGATAACTTATAGCTCAACTGGCCGCCTGATACACGGCAATAATCTCCGCGGCGATGGCGACGGCGATCTCCGCCGGGAGTTTACCTTTCACATCCGGCAGGCCAACCGGGCAACGCAGCGTGCAGAGTTGTTCAGCCGTAATCCCTTTTCCCGAAAGCCGATATTCAAAGCGTTGCCGTTTGGTTTGCGAACCAATCAAGCCCAGATAGCGGTAATCACCACGTTTAAGTATCGCTTCGGTCAGTTCAAGATCGCACGGATGGTGATGTGTCATTACAATAAAATAGCTTTGCTCTGGAGCCGATTTCACCGCATCCAATGGGTCTTCAGCCTGCAAGGTTGTTACCCCTTTTGGGGCCGCTGCAAACATATCAGGACGCTCGTCCACCCATGTTATGTGACAGGGTAACGTTGATAATAATGCCACCAGCGCTTGCCCTACATGGCCTGCACCGAAAACCATGATGTGTGGCTGCGGCTGGATTAGCGGTTCAAATAAAACAGTGGTCATGCCACCACAACACTGCCCTAGCCGCGCGCCAAGATTAAAATGCTCGGTATGCGGTTGTGTAGCCTGCTTTTCCAGCATCTCACGCGCCATCGCAATGCACTGGAATTCAAGATGCCCGCCACCGATAGTCAGGAAATTCTGCTTTCGCCCGACAATCATCTTGGTGCCACAATTTCTCGGCACTGAGCCTTTGTCAGCCAACAGCGTAAGCAATATGCACGGTTCGCGGCGCTCGCGTAGCTGCATCAGAATGCTAATCCATTCATCATTCATGGGACCTCCTGACAGCCCCAGAAAACGCGCTCCGGCGTTGCAGGGGCATCTAACAGCGGGTGTTTCTGGTAATTCGAGACGCTTGCCACCGCATCTTGCAAAGCGCACCACACTGAAATTCCTAACATAAACGGCGGTTCACCGACCGCTTTGGAACGATAAACCGTGTGCTGCGGGTTAGCATGATTCTCCAGCAGCTTAACTCTGAAGTCGGTTGGTGCATCGCTGATAGCCGGGATTTTGTAACTCATCGGGCTGTCGGTCAGCAGTCGCCCTTTTTCATCCCACACCAGCTCTTCACAAGTCAACCAACCTGCGCCCTGCACAAAACCCCCTTCGATTTGCCCAATATCCAGCGCCGGATTTAGCGAATTGCCAACATCATGCAGAATGTCCGTGCGCAGCAGGCGATACTCGCCCGTCAGTGTGTCGATAATCACTTCCGAACATGCCGCGCCGTAGGAGAAATAGTAAAACGGCTGCCCGCGCCCAGCCGCTCGATCGTAATGGACTCCGGGCACTTTGTAGAATCCGGTTGCTGATAGAGGCACCTGATTCAACCACGCCAGGTTGGCGATCTCAGCGAAGCTAAAATGCCGCCCCGGGACTTTCACCACGCCATTACGAAACGCCACCTGTTCAGCGCTGCATTTGTGCAAGCGGCATAGCATTTCCACCAGCCGTTCTTTAATTGCCAGCGCCGCAATTTCTGCGGCTTTGCCATTAAGATCGGCACCAGATGACGCCGCCGTTGGTGAGGTGTTGGGCACTTTCCCAGTATTGGTCGCCGTAACCTGGATCTGTTCCACAGGAATTTGCAGCACGTCGGCAACCACCTGCGCCACTTTGGTATTCAACCCCTGTCCCATTTCCGTGCCACCGTGGTTAAGTTGCACCGTGCCATCGGTATAAATCAGCAACAGTGCACCGGCCTGGTTGAGAAAACTGGAGGTAAAAGAGATGCCAAATTTGACCGGCGTGAGCGCCAGGCCACGTTTTAACACTGGGCTATGGCGGTTGAATTCGCTGATTTGTACACGCCTTTCGTGGTAATCGGCACTCGCCTCAAGCTGGCGGGTGATTTCCGGCATGATGTTGTGTTCAACCGTCTGGTGATAGTGCGTGACGTTACGCTCAGTATCACCGTAGTAATTACGTTTACGCACTTCCAGCGGATCAAGACCTAAGTCGCGGGCAATGTGATCCATAATCTGTTCGATGGCGACCATCCCCTGCGGCCCACCAAACCCGCGATATGCCGTATTGGATGCCAGATTCGTACGACAGCGATAGCCTGTTATTCTGGCATCACCCAGATAGTAGGCATTATCGGCATGGAACATCGCGCGATCGCAGATCGATCCCGACAGATCCAGCGAGTAACCGCAGTTGGCCGCCAGATCGATTACCACGCCGTTCAGGATTCCTTCGTCGGTAAAGCCTACGTCATAGCGCACAAAAAACGGATGCCGTTTACCGGTGATACGCATATCGTCACGACGCGAAAGGCGCATTTTCACCGGTCGTCCGGTTAACGCGGCAACCAGCGCCGCGTGGCAGGCAATCCCCGCAGCCTGCGTTTCTTTGCCACCAAAGCCGCCACCCATACGGCGCATATCGACGGTGACTTTATTCATCGTCACCCCCAGCACCGAAGCCACCAATTTTTGTACTTCGGTAGGATGTTGGGTCGACGACCAGACCATAAGGCTGCCGTCTTCACCTGGCTGCACCACGGCAATTTGCCCTTCGAGATAAAAGTGTTCCTGCCCGCCGATATGAAATTGCCCCTGAATACGATGCGCCGCTGAAACCAGCGCTCGCTCTGCATCGCCACGTTGATGAACGTGCGGTTCTTGCACGTATAGCTCGCGGCGCAAGGCTTCTTCGACATCCAGCACCGGCTCAAGAACTTCGTATTCAATGACCGCTTTGAGTGCCGCAGCGCGCGCCGCCTCGGACGTTTCCGCAGCCACCGTCAGTACAACCTGTCCGTGGTATTCAACCAGATCTCGGGCAAATAGCGGATCGCCTGGTGCCAACGGGCCAATGTCCAGTTCGCCGGGAACATCCCGCCAGCTAAAGACTCGCACCACGCCAGCAACGGAGTAACACTCGGTAGTGTCGATTCTGGTAATTCGCGCATGAGCATGTTGGCTAAGAATCGGGCACAGATACAACATACCCGGCAATGTCAGCTTGTCATCAATGTATTCAGCTTTACCACTCACATGCTTATCAGCACTTTCATGCTTACGGCTCTTACCCGCTCCACCACTCATTTCACGGGAAAATTGCTTAATTAATGCCTGCTCTGAAAGGCGCACCGGATTAGTTGACATAGCTTTTTACCTCCAGCAAATAACCGGGTTCGGTTTGTTGTAATAGCAAACGCCTGAGTAGATTTTGCGCAACAATCAAACGGTAACGACCTGAACCCCGGAAATCTGTTAACGGCTGGAAGTCTGCTGCCAGTGCATGACATGCCAGGTCTAATGTTTGCTGTGTGAATGGTAAGCCTGAAAGCGTTTGCTCCGCACGTTTAGCTCGCGCCGGGATCGCAGCCATGCCACCAAATGCCAGCTTTGCACTTGTCACCACGCCATCATTGAAATGCAGGTTAAATGCGCCAAATACCGTCGAAATGTCATCATCCATTCGCTTTGAGATTTTCCACGCGGCAAATGTCGGGGCGATAGCAGCGCGCTCAATCAGCACCGCGCTGATAAATTCACCGGGTTGCAAAGCGGTTTTACGATAGCTCAGGAAGAATTCAGCCAGCGGCAGTATGCGCACGGTGTCGCCGCAGCGCAGTTCGAGTTCAGCACCCAGAGCCAGTAACATCGGTGCCCCATCGCCTATAGGCGAGGCATTCGCCAAATTCCCTACCAGTGTGCCGTGGTTGCGAATTTGCGCAGAGGCAAAACGATCAAGTACCTGTGCAAACGCCGGAATTAAAGGTTGTAAGGCGTCCTGACACGCCAGCAACGTTGCCATCGCCCCAATACGAATCTGGCTTTCCGTCACCGTAATCGTCTTAAGTTCATCAATCTGGTTAAGCCCGATAATCAATGGCAGTGATTGGTACTGCTGGGTTATCGTCAGCGCCAGATCGGTGCCCCCTGCCAGCAAGCTTGCCTGCGGATTTTGTTGATAAAGTACAGCCAACTGGGAAACTGTTTTAGGTAACAGGCAACGGTTGGATTTCGTCAGCTCTACCATCTCCGTTGGTTGTAGCGCTTTTAATCGCGACACAGTTTGCGATTCAGTGCGAGTGAACTGATCTTGCGTGGTTACACAGCTATGCTGCATAGCGTCAATAATTGGGCGATAGCCAGTACAGCGGCAAAGATTTCCCGCAAGGCTCTTTTCAATCTCATGGCGCTGTGCGGCTGCGTGAGATTTTTGCAGTGCAAATCCCGACATAACAAAACCTGGAGTACAAAAGCCGCATTGTGATGCATGGCAATCCGCCATCGCCTGCTGTACCGGATGCAACTCACTGCCTTGCGATAAATCTTCCACCGTCAGCAGTTGTTTGCCTGCGAGCTGGCTGACGAGTGTGATACAGCCATTTGCCGTCTGGTAGCGCATATTCTCGCCTTCGACTTGACCGAGCACCACTGTACAGGCCCCACAATCACCAGATGCACACCCTTCTTTGCTGCCACAACGATGCTCACTGCCGCGTAACCAGTTCAGCACTGTGGTGTTCGGGTCCACATCGTCGAGGGTTTTTAATGTTTGATTTAGCAAAAATTGAATCATGCCGCGACCTCCAGCGTATCTCGCTGCCACACGCATTTGCCGTTGACCCAGGTGTGCCAGATGTTGCGATCGTCTCCAAGCGTCATCAGCACGAATAATTTTTCATAGATATCGCGGCTATTGGCATAGCGTAGTTTTTGCAGCGGAGTGACCGCTAAATCCAACACCACAAAATCGGCCTCTTTGCCGGGTAAGAAATTGCCAATTTTATCGTCGAGATCCAGCGCATGAGCGCCGCCAAGGGTTGCGTGATAAAACGCTTCGCTGGCACACAAACGGTAACCTTGAAGTTGCGCGACTTTGTACGCTTCAGCCAGCGTTTGCAGCATATTAAAGGTCGTGCCTGCGCCCACATCGGTACCGATGCCCATGCGGATCCCTCGGTCATGGCACTGCTTTAAGTTAAACAAGCCACTACCGAGAAACAGGTTAGAGGTTGGGCAGAAGGCGATTGCCGATTCGGTTCGATGCAGGCAATCCCATTCGCACTCCTGCAAGTGGATAGCATGAGCAAATACGCTGCGTTTCCCCGTCAATTGATACTGGTGATAGACGCCCAGGTAGCTTTCAGATTCCGGCCACAGGCTTTTTACCCAGGCGACTTCATCGCTGTTTTCACTAAGATGAGTGTGCAGCCAGGTATCGGGAAACTCTTCACGTAACGTTTGTACCGCAGCGAGTAATTCCGGTGAGGATGTTGGCGCGAAACGTGGCGTCAGCGCATAGTTCAGCCGCCCTTTTTTGTGCCAGCGTTGAATAAGTTCGCGGGTCTGCAGGTAGCTTTGCTCGGGTGTTTCCGTGAGATATTCCGGGGAGTTGCGGTCCATCATCACTTTACCGGCAATAAGCCGCATCGAGAGATGTTCTGCCGCGCTAAAAAGCGCATCGACCGATTGCGGATGTACGGTGCCAAATACCAGTGCCGTGGTTGTACCATTACTCAGTAACTGGCTAAGGAAGAAGGCTGACATTTTTTCCGCATGCGAACTATCCTGATATTGGCTTTCAACCGGGAAGGTATAGGTCTGCAGCCATTCCAATAGTTGTTCACCATAAGCACCAATCATTTCAGTTTGTGGATAATGCAGATGGGTATCAACGAAGCCCGGGATAATCAGCTTACCGCGATAATCAATGTAATCATTTTCAGCACGCAGATAGCTGCGCCCTTCTTCCCATGGCAACAACGCAACTACAGTGCCTTCATTAAGGAACAGCACTGCATCTTCGTGATGACGAGCATTAGCCAGTAATTCGTCGGGATGTGTCCCGGTTTGAGTCATATCGAAAAACTGACCGCGTAGCGCTTGCGTGTAATTAACTGTCATCGCTGTACCTGTAAGGGGCTTGTGAAGAATGAGTTAATAGCTGCAATGTTGATGCCATGTTGGAATTTAGATTTAATCATTTTTATAACAACAGCTTAGATTACACACACTCTTGTTGCGCAACATTCGCGCAACTTTTTAGCATGCAAACGATTGCTCACTCCTGCAAACGGTTGCCTTTTGATATCATGAGTTGGATTGTTAAAATTTGAGGAATAGCCTGCACCAACACGTTGCACAGACATGGCCTTGTTGCACCAGTAATGCACAGGTGCTGCCATACTAAAGTTCAATTATCACTAACAGCCTTAGCGTGCTAAGGTATTGCGACATAAAAAGCGTTGAGGAACAGTGAGATGATTATTCTGGTAACCGGCGCCACTGCCGGATTTGGTGAGAGTATTACCCGTCGTTTTGTGCAACAGGGTCATAAAGTGATTGCCACTGGCCGCCGCCACGAACGTCTACAAGAGCTTAAAGAAGAACTGGGCGATAGCATCATTACACTGCAACTTGATGTTCGTAACCGCGCGGCTATCGAACAAGCGATGGAGCAGTTGCCTGCCGAATGGCGCAATATTGATATTCTGGTCAATAATGCTGGTCTGGCGCTGGGCATGGAGCCTGCACACAAAGCCGACCCGGATGACTGGGAAACCATGATCGATACAAACAATAAAGGTCTGGTCTATATGACTCGCGCCGTGCTGCCTGGTATGGTGGAGCGCAATCGTGGTCACATCATCAATATTGGCTCTACCGCAGGGAGTTGGCCGTATGCCGGTGGCAACGTTTATGGCGCAACAAAAGCGTTCGTACGCCAGTTCAGCCTGAACCTGCGTACAGACCTGCATAAAACGGCCATCCGCGTGACAGATATTGAGCCGGGCCTGGTGGGCGGTACTGAGTTTTCTAACGTGCGTTTCAAAGGCGATGATGGCAAGGTTGAAAAAACCTACGAAAATGCCAATGCGCTGACGGCAGAAGATGTCACTGAAGCTGTCTGGTGGGTTGCAACGCTACCAAAGCACGTCAACATCAACACGCTGGAGATGATGCCAGTTAGCCAGTCATTTGCCGGATTGAGTGTTCACCGAGAAGGTTAATCAACCAGCCCATACCCACATCACTATTCTGGGTATGGGCGATCGTACAAATAAATGTTAAATTTGCGCGGCTCATCAACGATAAGAAAAAATTCATGTCACCGTCAAACTTGCTCAACCCCACACAACCTGTAAACCAACAAATCTACCGCATTTTGCGTCGTGATATTGTTCGTTGCTTAATTCCACCTGGAACACCCCTTTCTGAAAAAGAAGTGTCTATACGGTTTGAAGTCTCACGCCAACCGGTGCGCGAAGCATTTATTAAACTGGCAGAAACCGGGCTGGTGCAAATTCGCCCACAGCGCGGCACTTACGTGAACAAAATATCTGTAAGCCAGGTAAAGAATGGTTGTTTCGTGCGTGAAGCTATTGAGCGCGCAGTGGTGAAACGTGCAGCAAGTATGGCAACAGATGAACATCTGTATATGCTTGAGCAATTATTGAACCAGCAACGAACCGCCATTGACCGTAACCAGATGGATGATTTCTTCCAGTTAGACGATGAGTTCCACCAGCAATTAGCTTTGGTTGCCGATTGTAGCCTGGCGTGGGATACCGTCGAAAATATCAAAGCAACCATGGACCGAGTGCGTTACATGAGCCTTGATCACGTCACGCCACCGGAAATGTTGCTTTCACAGCATCACGATATTTTTGAGGCGCTTAAACGCAAAGATGAAGACAGTGTGGATCAGGCGATGCATCGCCATCTGCATGAGATTAGCCAGTCAATACTGTTGATTCGCAAAGAAAAACGTGACTGGTTTAGTGAAGAGTAATATCTCGCCCGTTTCCGGGCGAGTGTAGAACGTTATATTCAGAATTTTGCAACCGTCGCTTTCGCGCCGTTTTCACGCAGTGCCAGATAAGATTCAGTCACCTGGGCTACGAATTTCTCGTTAGCAGGTAAATCTTCACCAAAGATAGTTTTCAGCCCCAATAGAGCTTTAACACGGGTTTCCCCTTCCTGACTTGCGCTCACTGCTTGTTCAATGGCAGACAGCAGCGGATCACTGACCTCGATTGCATTACCTTGCTCGTCAACACCACCCACGTAACGCATCCAACCTGCGACACCCAGAGCCAGCAGAGAGAATTTGCCGCCGTTTGCCAGATGGCAGCGAATGGAATCTAACCAGCGCTGTGGCAGTTTCTGGCTACCGTCCATTGCGATTTGCCAGGTACGGTGGCGCAGTGCCGGGTTGGTATAACGCGCAATCAATGAATCGGCATATTTCGCCAGATCAACGCCCTGCACTTTCAGCGTTGGCGCTTGTTCTTGCAGCATTAAAGCGTGCGCAGTGCGACGATAATTCTCATCCAGCATGCATTCAGAAATGTGCTGATAACCCGCCAGGTAGCCGAGGTATGCCAGGAATGAGTGGCTACCGTTAAGCATGCGCAATTTCATTTCTTCGTATGGCAGAACATCTTTAACCAGTTCAGCACCGGCTTTTTCCCACTCAGGACGGCCAGCAACAAAGTTATCTTCGATGACCCACTGGCGGAATGGTTCACATGCGATAGCCACAGGGTCAGCGACCCCCGTTGCTTTTGCAACTTGTTCCAGAGTTTCTGCCGTAGCAGCCGGAACAATGCGGTCAACCATAGTGGATGGGAATGTCACATGAGATTCAATCCATGTCGCCAGCTCTGGGTTAATTGCCTGAGCGTACGCTGTAATGACGTTACGTGTTACGTGGCCATTTTCTGGCATATTGTCGCAGGACATCACGCTAAATGCCGGCAAACCAGCCGCTTTACGGCGAGCCAGTGCTTCAACAATCACACCAGGTGCCGATTTCGGCTGCTGCGGATTGGCCAGGTCGTGTGCAATTAATGGATGATCGAGCAAGATAGTGCCGGTTGCCGGAGTGTGGCAGTAGCCTTTTTCAGTCACGGTTAAAGAGACAATCGCAACTTCAGGTTGAGTCATTGCGGTAAATACCGCTTCCAGGCCATCAACCTGTGCGTGAATGGCTTCTTTCACCACACCTACAACGCGGCAATGCCATGCGTCGGCAGACATTTCTGCCACGCTATAAAGGTTGTCTTGCTGTTTCAAATCAGCAATTTGCTGTTCGCCACCAATCAGATTGACTTCGCAGTAACCCCAATCGCTGCCGTGCTCATTAGCCAGGATATCGGCGTAAACTGCCTGATGAGCACGATGGAATGCACCGAAACCAAGATGAACGATACGGGATACCAGTTTGCTACGGTCATATTTTGGGAGAATAGCTTTTGCAGATAAGAGCTTGTTTTCCATTTTAAAACTCGCTGAGTAGTGAACTTGGGGACTGCCACAGACTACCTGACATGGTAGTCTGCATATTGATTTGCATTAAACTTTATTACTTTTGGTATGACACAACCCCGAAAGATGTATAACAACTCACATTTATGACATTCAATCGTTAGCGCATCAGTGGCACAGGAGTCGTTGTTTTGGTTGAGTCAGCTTTTTTCTCAAGCCATAACTTCTCGTAACTACACCCCGTTAAATCCTCAACCACTTTCCGTGTCTCAGGATGAACATCTTTCTTCGCACCGTGCGCTTTCAGGCGTTCAACTTCATCCACAAAAATCTTGTGAGTCCGTTTGTTTAAACGGAACGTGAGTGCCTGCCAAAGTGCCAAAATAAGCAGTCCTGCGGTGCCAGCAAACAACAGCGTTGCAATCATATTTACCGCTGCTTCAGGTTGAACCTGACTGCCTTTCACAAAACCGCCAAACTGCAACAATACACCGACAATAAAGGTTGCAATCGCAACGGTTGTTTTACGAGAGAACGTCATTACCGCGGCAAATAACCCTTCACGACGCTGGCGAGTGATCATTTCGTCAATGTCTGGAATGAACGGGAAAACATTCCAGGGGGTAAATTCAAGAACACAGCGTCCAACCTGGTAAACCGCAGCCAGTGTCACAAGCAGCATGATTTTGTTTTCAGTCGGGAATTGATAGACCATAAACAAACCAACTAAACACAACATCATGACGCTATACGCAAATACATAAAGTCGTGATGGCCCATATTTGATGATGGCCATCCCTGCAACTAATGTGACAGGTAAACCCACAATACTCATGGACAGCAATGTTCCAGCTAGTGAAGAAGAAACATTCAGGCAATATACGCAGAAGAAAACAAACACCGTGTTATAAACATCTTTTGCGGTAAACGAGAGTAAATAAATAGCCAGATGTTTTCTGAATGCTCTGACTTTAAGCGTGCTGGCGTATTCCGCGAATAATCTTCCAAGTGCAATAACTTTTTCTGAGAACGTCATTATCTTCCTTGGTTGTTCCAACTCAGCTAGCATTTCAGGGGTGAGATCACGTTCCCAGGTGACTTTCCAGGAGATAAATACGCACAACATAAACAGAACTGCGAATACCACACCATTAATCAAATAAGCATTTGCATCATGTTCACCATAGTGGCTAATTAACAACCCTGGAATAAATGTTGCCAGGAAAGTACCTGATGCGGAAAAGAACATTCGACAGGTGGATAGCTTGGTACGAGAGTTAAAATCCTTAGTCATCTCTGACGGTAATGTTTCCCATGGAATCAGAACCATCGCTGCAATAATTTCAAACGCCAAGTAAACAGCCAGATAGAAACCAAAATTCATGCCATTCACCCATAATAAAGAGTAAACCAGCATCAACGGTGCGCCAATTAACAAGAAGAAACGTCTACGACCAAACTTCTTACCTAAATAATTTTTATAAAAGTGGTCGGTAAAACTACCCATAAACAAACTAACAATAGCATCGACGATTCGCGCAATGGCTACAATTGAGGCTGCTTCAACGGGAGACAAGCCAACAAACGTTGTGTAGAAAAATAATAACCAGGCGCCTATAACGGTAAAAGCACCACCACCCATAATATCCGTTACGCCATAACCGATACTAACGGGGATTGTAATTTTTTTATTGGTACGAGACATATTCCATCCTCATCACGTAGGTAGTAATCAAAACGAAAAATAGTTTTTGGCATTGTCGTGACAGATATTTTTTATAATTTTCGACAGCACTTTTTTATTGTCAGGAACCTCTCCGCGCTCTACCCAACCACCGATAAGGTTACAGAGTATGCGACGGAAATAATCATGACGAGTATAGGAAATAAAACTGCGCGAATCGGTCAGCATGCCAATAAAATTCATCAATAAGCCCTGGTCAGCCAGACAATTCAATTGGTTTTCCATACCCCGTCGCGTGTCGTTAAACCACCAACCAGAACCAAACTGGATCGGTGATTTAATACCGTCTTCACCAGACTGGAAATTTGCAATCGTTGTTGCCACAACATCGTTGTAGCTGGCATTGAGATTATAGATGATAGTCTTAGGGAGTGAATCACGTTGAGCCATTGCATCCAACAGCCCGTTTAGACCCTGAGCCAAGTGGCATTGGTCGCTAATCGAATCAAACCCAGTATTAATCCCCAATGCATTTTTCATCCGGGTATTATTACTGCGGATTGCTCCAAAATGAATTTGCATAGCCCAGTCATGCTCTTTGTAATGCTTTGCAAGCATGATTAAAATAGCACTACTGAGAACAATAGATTCACTCTTATTTATTTTTTCTCCTTTCAGTTTGCGCGAAAAAACAATATCAACCTCAGCTTCAGTAGCGGATAAATATTGAATATCAATAGGACCATGGTCGGAAATCCGACACCCTACTTCGTGAAACCAGTCAACCCTTTTACCAATAGCCTTACTAAAGTCAGAAAAGTCATGAATCTTAACGGAGGTCAGTTCGGATAACTTATTAATAAATTGAGAAAACGTCTTCAAGTCTTCCTCAAACACCTCATCTGGACGAAATGTTGGCAATACTTTGGTTGTGAAGTTAGAGTCCTCCTGTAATCGTTTATGATACTCCAGGGAATCTAATGGTGAATCTGTAGTGCAAACGACTTCGACATTAGAACGAGAAATTAAACTGCGTGGTTTAAAATCATCCTGACACAATAATCTATTGCAGGAGTCCATTATCTCATGCCAATTATGAGAACCTAGATTTTCTTGAATACCGAAGTAAAAATCGAGCTCAAGATGTGTCCAGTGATAGAGTGGATTACCATAACTGGATTCTACCGTTTCGGCCCATGCCTGAAACTTTTCTGCCACTGTCGCATTACCAGTAATTTTATTTTCAGGGATACCATTGGCGCGCATTGCGCGCCATTTATAATGATCACCAGATAGCCAGAGCTCGGTGATATCAGAAAATGATTTATTTTCGTAAATTTCTTGTGCATTAAGGTGACAATGATAATCGATCACCGGTAGCGACTTCGCCACCTCAGAATATAATCTACACCCTACTTCATTATTAATCATGAAACGATCGTTGATGAAACTCATGTTGCTTCTCCATTGTTCATCTTATGGTTATTTAAATTTAATTTGATGAGTGGATTACCAGTTCCACAATGTGCCATCTTCTAAGCGAGCAACCGGTAAATAAGCGGGTTCGTAGGGATATTTCGCGGCCAGTTTTTCATCGAATTCAATGCCGAGCCCGGGTTTATCACCTGGGTGCATATAACCGTTATCAAACGTCCAGTTATGCGGGAAAACTTCCAGCATCTGCTCGGAGTAGCCCATATATTCCTGGACGCCAAAGTTCGGTACCCACAGGTCAAAATGCAGCGCGGCAGCCATGCAAACAGGAGAAAGATCGGAAGGCCCGTGAGAGCCAGTACGCACCTGATAAAGCGAGGCAAAATCAGCAATACGGCGCATACCCGTAATGCCCCCCGCATGTGTAATAGTGGTGCGGATGTAATCAATAAGCTGTTCTTCGATAAGCTGTTTGCAGTCCCAGATGCTGTTAAACACCTCACCAACAGCAATTGGCGTGACGGTATGCTGGCGAATCAGGCGGAAACACGCCTGATTTTCTGCGGGTGTTGGATCTTCCATCCAGAAAAGGCGATGTTCTTCGATGCTTTTACCAAAACGCGCGGCTTCGATTGGCGTCAGGCGGTGGTGCATGTCATGTAACAAATGCTCGTTGAAACCAAATTTGTTGCGCACTGCCTCAAACAATTTCGGTGTGAAATCGAGGTATTTCTCCGTCGACCATAACTGTTCTTCTGGCCAGTCGCCTTTGGTTGCTGGTTCGTAAGACAAGCCTTTGCCTTTTGCCATACCGTAGGTCGTTTTCATTCCCGGCACGCCGCATTGCACTCTAATAGCTTTGAAGCCCATCTCTTTATGGCGCGCGTAATCTTCCAGCACGTCGTCGATGGAATGACCGGTGGTGTGGCAATAAACCATCACCCCTTCACGCGATGCCCCACCCAACAACTGGTAGAGCGGCATGTTGGCGGCTTTTGCTTTGATGTCCCACAACGCCATGTCGACGGCTGAAATCGCAGACATGGTTACTGGCCCACGGCGCCAGTAAGCGCCTTTATAGAAAAACTGCCAGATATCTTCGATGCGGTGCGCATCGCGACCAATGAGCTGCGGGCAAACGTGATCTTTCAGATACGATGCAACCGGTAATTCGCGACCATTTAAAGTGGCATCGCCGAGGCCTGTTAACCCATCGTCGGTGGTGATTTTTAGCGTGACAAAGTTGCGCCCAGGGCAAGTCACAAATACTTCTGCTTTTACAATTTTCATTCAGGTTTCCTTACAACACATCAGATCATTAGTCTTCAATGAGGAAGAAATTAACCCTGACCCAACTACCATACAAGTATATGAATCGAATTTTAGCGGAATGAGTCACAATTATTTTGCGACTCTTGCATAGGGTTACATTTCGAATGAGAAGGCGGCGGGGTTATTTTTAGAGGGAAAAGAGGAATTGTTCAGGCACGGCTCCAGCCAGCAACAATGATCAACATGCCGCAGAATGCGACTGTCGCGCCTACCCAGTCATAAGTACTTAATTTGACCCCATCTACCCAACGTAACCACAGCAAGGCGGTAACAACGTACACCCCGCCGTATGCGGCATAAACGCGCCCGCTGGCAGCTGGATGAAAGGTTAATAACCAGACAAATATCGCAAGGGAGAAGGCTGCGGGAATCAACAATAGTGGGGAACCGTCACGTTTTAACCATAGCCACGGTAAAAAGCAGCCGATGATTTCAGCAAGCGCGGTGGCAAAAAAAAGCAAGGTTGTTTTGATCATATTGAACAATCTCTGGGATAATGGGGTCAATAATGGGTCGTCTGGTACGTATCCCACGCCATAATTTATTGACTTTAACAAGTCGGGCTTCACCCTAAAAGGAAATAGCAATGAACACAATCCTTCGCAAACGTCTCACCACGGCAACACTGCCATTGGCGTTGCTGCTGAGTGCATTTGCGTTTGTTCAACCACTCCATGCTCAGACCAATAAGCTGATCATTGAATCGGGTGACAATGCGCAAACTCGCCAGGATGCGGCGATGGACAAAGAGCAATGGAATGACACACGCTCTCTACGCCAAAAAGTGAACAAACGCGCCGAAAAAGAGTGGGACAAAACCGACACGGCTTTTGATGCCCGCGATAATTGCCAGAAAAGTGCTAACGTTAACGCATACTGGGAACCTAACACCCTACGTTGCCTGGACCGCCGTACTGGTCGAACTGTCGCGCCGTAATTTGGTACTGTTACCCAATAAGGCTTCTTAACAGGAGCCTTATTCACTTTGAAAGGAATTCAAATGAGCCACGATCTACAAATCAAGCTTCGCCCACTGGAGCGCGAAGATCTCCGCTTCGTCCACCAGTTGGACAACAATGCAAGCGTGATGCGCTACTGGTTTGAAGAACCTTATGAAGCGTTTGTCGAGTTGTCGGACCTGTATGACAAACATATTCACGATCAGAGTGAACGCCGCTTTGTTATCGAGTGTAACGGTGAAAAAGCAGGCCTGGTCGAGCTGGTTGAAATTAACCATGTTCACCGCCGCGCTGAATTCCAGATAATTATTTCTCCTGACTATCAGGGCAAAGGCCTTGCATCGCGCGCCGCAAAACTTGCGATGGATTATGGGTTTATGGTGTTAAACCTGTACAAGCTGTATTTGATTGTTGATAAAGAAAATGAAAAAGCTGTGCATATCTATAAGAAGCTGGGCTTTATGGTGGAAGGTGAATTAATCCACGAATTCTTTATTAACGGCGAATACCGCAACACGATTCGTATGTGTATTTTCCAGCACCAATATCTGGCAGAACACAAAAGCACTGGCACAATTTTAAAACCGACTGCGCAGTAAGGCGCTCATCTCACCCTGCTGTATAAACCAGGGTGAGATGTTGCTAACCACGAGTGTTACGCAAGGTTCAACGTTGCGCGGTGTTTCGCAGATTCCATACCTAATTCAATCATTTCCATAACCTGGATGGCCTGTGCCGCAGGAACCGGGTTTTCACCGTGTCCGGTCAGAGCGTCACGAATACCTGCGTAGTAAGCCGGATAATTACCCGGTACGGTTAGCAATGTTTGTTCGGCCATCACCTCGCCCTGCGCTAACGTTAATACGCCATCACGCATATCGTAGCCCCAATCCTCCTGCGGCAAACGTTCGCCCGCTTTCAGACGGTCTTCTTGTGGGTCAAGGCCATATTTGATGTAGCTGCCACGTGTGCCATGCACGATATAGCGAGCAGTTTCTGCCGCTGCCAGCAAAGTGCCATGCAGCACAACACGACGCTGCGGATAGGCCAGCACAGCATGGAAGTAATCTGTTGCTTGCGCACCTGGACGCAATTGACCTAAATCCACGGTCAAACTAACCGGCAGACCGAAAAGATTCAGCGCCTGGTCGATAAGATGTGGCCCTAAATCGTACCAAATCCCGCTCCCGACACCGGCCTGCTCACGCCAGCGATTACGAACCTGCGGGCGGTAGCGGTCGAAATGCGATTCAAAATACGCAACTTCACCCAAAGTGCCGTCTGCCAGTAATGTTTTCAGCGTTAAGAAATCGCTGTCCCAACGGCGATTATGAAATACCGAAAGCAATAAGCCGCAGCTTTTCGCCAGAGCATCAAGCTCACGTGCTTGTGACAACGTCACGGTAAACGGTTTATCGACAACGACATGTTTACCCGCCTCCAGTGCTGCTTTAGCCAACGGAAAGTGCGTATCGTTTGGTGTTGGAATGACAATTAAATCGATATTAGGGTCATTGAACAGATGATGAGGATCAGAGACTACCGGCATGTTTGGCCAGTCAGCATGAACTTTCGTGGCATCGCTGCTGGAGACACCCGCCAGAACCATCCCCGGCGAACCCACAATTAAGGGGGCATGAAACGTCTTGCTGGCGTAACCGTAACCGATTAGTCCGACACGAATGTTATCACTCATTTGCTTTCCTCATATTTTTGGACAATCTATTGGATACTATCCTGGGGATTGTAACAACAGGTAATTATATTGTTGCGTTCTAGTTGCGCACTCACCAGACGAGTGTCTTGTAGAGAGCAACCCTGAGCATCAGTTATGCCGCTTATCAGCCCATGAAAACTCCTAAAAAATCAATCATGAGCATTAGGTTATATATATGAATGACTCTTTTCGTTTATTATTTGCACACACCATACGCACAGCGTGCCCTGGCCATTTACTGCATGGATAACTACACCTCATGACCGCTCTCGATTATTTAATGAAGTTTCGTAAAATCAGCTCGCTTGAAAGCCTTGAAAAACTCTTCGACCATCTTAATTACACTCTGACTGATAATACTGACCTGATGAATATGTATCGCGCGGCCGATCATCGTCGTGCTGAATTAGTTTCTGGTGGGCGACTGTTTGATTTAGGTTGTGTGCCAAAATCCGCCTGGCGGTATGTTGTCTAGTGCTGCGACGGTAGCAAAGTGTTGAAAAAACCTTATAATCCCCCCCGCCTTATGAATCGCATAAGGAAAGTCTTATTATTTTCGGGAGGAAACATGGCGACAACCCAAGTCCCTACGCAAGCACCACGTATTGCAGGCTGGCTCCTGGCCCCTCTCGCATGGCTATTAATGACCTTACTCAGCAGCAGTATTGCTCTGGCCATTTATCTTATGATGCTTATCTCCCCAGAAAGCCATCGACTTATGAGCGCACAAGGCCCCAAAATGGTGGTGCTCTGGTATACCTCTATCGCCTGCGCGATTGCCATGTGGGGTTATACCGTGTGGTTGACTATTGCCTTCTTCAAACGCCGTAAGAATGTAGTACGTCATTATATTCTTTGGTTATTGCTGTCGGTGTTGTTGGCGATTAAAACTTTCGCGTTTTCTCCAGTGAGTGACGATCTGGCATTGCGTCAGCTGATGTTCCCTCTGCTGGCTGCGGCCTTGCTGGTTCCTTATCTCAAGCGCTCAAACCGCGTGAAGCAAACATTTATTAAACCGTAATAACCTTATAAACGCCCCGTTGTCGTCATCGGTCTATTGGCCGATAATAGGCGGCTTTTTTTGTTTCAGGTCTCATTCATGACAGATTATCTGCTGCTCTTTGTTGGTACGGTTCTGGTCAATAACTTCGTATTAGTGAAGTTTCTTGGCCTGTGCCCATTTATGGGTGTTTCCAAAAAACTGGAAACAGCTATCGGCATGGGGCTGGCGACCACTTTTGTACTGACCCTGGCGTCGATTTGCGCGTGGCTGGTCAATGAGTTGATCCTTATTCCTCTTGATCTGGTCTATCTGCGTACCCTGGCGTTTATTCTGGTAATTGCCGTAGTTGTGCAATTTACCGAAATGGTAGTCCGCAAAACCAGTCCGGCGCTCTATCGCCTGTTGGGTATCTTTTTACCGCTCATCACCACTAACTGCGCGGTACTTGGCGTTGCATTGCTGAATATCAATCTCGGCCATAATTTTTTGCAATCGGCGCTCTACGGTTTTTCAGCAGCTGTAGGTTTCTCATTAGTAATGGTGCTATTTGCCGCGATTCGCGAACGCCTTGCGGTAGCCGATGTTCCCGCTCCTTTTCGCGGCAATGCCATCGCGCTTATCACCGCAGGCTTAATGTCTCTGGCATTTATGGGCTTTAGCGGATTGGTGAAGTTCTGATGAGTACGATTTGGATTGCTGTGGTTGCTTTGGGTCTGTTAGGCCTGATCTTTGGGCTTATCCTGGGTTATGCCTCACGCCGCTTTCAGGTCCAGGAAGACCCGATTGTTGATAAAATTGATGAACTACTGCCACAAAGCCAATGTGGGCAGTGCGGCTATCCTGGTTGCCGTCCGTATGCAGAAGCTGTTGGTAACCAGGGCGCAAAGATCAATCTGTGCGCGCCTGGCGGCGAAGCCGTTATGCAAAAGATTGCCACGTTGCTTAACGTCGACCCGCAGCCGATTGAAGGCGATGCCGTAGCGCAGGAGCCTGTGCGTATGTTGGCGGTTATCGATGAAGCCAACTGCATTGGCTGCACAAAATGTATTCAGGCCTGCCCGGTAGATGCCATTGTTGGCGCAACCCGCGCAATGCATACCGTTATTAGTGACCTTTGCACCGGATGCAATTTATGTGTCGACCCATGTCCTACTCGCTGTATTGAGTTGCGACCGGTCGAAACCACCACAGAAAGCTGGAAGTGGGATCTGCAAACAATCCCGGTTCGTATCATTCCGGTGGAGCAACATGCTTAAGTTATTTACCCGTTTTAAAAAAGATAAAATCTGGGATTTCGATGGTGGCATTCATCCACCCGAAATGAAAACTCAGTCCAATGGCACGCCATTACGCCAGGTTCCGTTACCACAAAAATTGGTTATGCCGCTGAAGCAGCACATTGGTGCTGAAGGTGAACTGTGCGTAAAACCTGGCGATTATGTGTTACGAGGGCAACCTTTAACGCGTGGGCGCGGCCGTATGTTACCTGTTCACGCCCCCACATCCGGAACCGTAACTGCCATTGCCCCCCACTCCACTGCCCATCCTTCTGCGCTGGCAGAGCTAAGTGTAATTATTGAAGCTGATGGTGACGATAAGTGGATTGAGCGTGATGGCTGGCACGACTACACCTCCCGTAGCCGCGAGGAGTTGATTACCCGTATTCACCAGTTCGGTGTTGCAGGCTTAGGTGGCGCAGGTTTCCCTACCGGGAATAAATTACAAGGCGGCGGCGATAAAATCGACACGCTGATTATCAATGCTGCTGAGTGCGAACCCTACATCACTGCCGATGACCGCCTGATGCAGGATTGCGCCGCGCAAATTATCGATGGTGTTCGAATTCTTGCACATATTCTGCAACCGCAGCGCGTGTTAATTGGCATCGAAGATAATAAACCGCAGGCGATTTCTATGCTGCGTGCGGTGCTTTGCAATGCGCAGGGTATCGAGCTGCGGGTGATCCCAACCAAATATCCGTCCGGTGGTGCAAAGCAACTGACGCAAATTCTGACGGGTAAACAGGTTCCGCAAGGTGGTCGTTCTTCCTATATCGGTGTGCTGATGCAAAACGTCGGTACTGCGTTTGCGGTGAAGCGCGCCATTATAGACGGCGAACCGTTGACCGAGCGCGTGGTGACGTTGACAGGCGGCGCAGTCCAACAGCCAGGTAATGTCTGGGCACGACTGGGCACACCTGTTCGTCATCTGCTCGACTTTGCCGGATTCCGTCCAGGGCACGATCAACAAGTGATTATGGGCGGCCCGCTGATGGGCTTCAGCCTGCCCTGGTTGGATGTGCCGGTCGTAAAAATCACTAACTGTTTGCTGGCACCGAACGCCAACGAAATGGGCGCGCCGCAAGAAGAACAGGGTTGCATTCGTTGCAGCGCCTGTGCCGACTCCTGTCCGGCAGATTTGTTACCGCAACAACTTTACTGGTTCAGCCGAGGGCAACAGCACGATAAAGCCCAGGCGCATAATCTTAAAGACTGCATCGAATGCGGTGCTTGTGCCTATGTCTGCCCAAGTAATATTCCGTTAGTGCAGTATTTCCGCCAGGAAAAGGCTGAGATCCGCGAAATCGAGTTGGAAGCCAGACGTACAGCTGAAGCCAAAGTTCGCTTTGAAGCGCGTCAGGCTCGTCTTGAGCGCGAAAAGGCTGCTCGTCTTGAACGTCATAAGCAGGCTGCTGTTCAACCGACAGCGAAAGACAATGATGCTATCCAGGCGGCCCTTGCCCGAGTGAAAAACAAAAAAGCTCAAGGTAGTGAACCAATTGTTATTCAGCCAGGTAGCCTGCCTGATAACCAGCAGGTGATTGCAGCGCGTGAAGCGCGCAAAGCGCAAGCTCGGGCACGTCAGGCAGAAAAAGAAGCGCAAGACAGCCCGACTGAGACTACCAGCCCGGACCCACGCAAAGCCGCTGTTGAAGCAGCTATTGCACGAGCCAAAGCCCGTAAAGCGGCGCAATCGCATGAAGCGGCATCAGATGCTAAAGCGACTGAGGTCGAAACCATCGACCCTCGCAAAGCTGCCGTTGAAGCAGCTATTGCCCGAGCTAAAGCCCGAAAAGCGGCGCAATCGCATGAAGCGGCATCAGATGCTGAAGCGACTGAGGTCGAATCCATCGACCCGCGCAAAGCCGCCGTTGAAGCAGCTATTGCCCGAGCTAAAGCCCGTAAAGCAGCCCAGGCTGAACAACAATCTGTAGAAACACCTGCCGAAAAACAAGATCCGCGCAAAGCCGCGGTGGCCGCCGCTATTGCCCGTGTTCAGGCACGTAAAGCTGCGCTTCAAATGGCATCAGAGGAATAGATGGTTTTCAAAATAGCAAGCTCCCCCTATACCCATAACCAGCGAAGCACCTCTCGGATTATGCTGTTGGTGACTTGGGCCACGTTGCCTGGAATGGCGATGCTTTGGTATTGGTTCGGCTGGGGTAGTCTGGTGCAAATAGCATTAGGCATCCTGACCGCAGTTGCTGCTGAGCTGTTGGTCCTTAAACTTCGCAAACAACCGCTGAGAATTCTCGGTGACAACTCTGCCGCATTAACTGGTCTGCTGTTAGGGATGAGCATTCCACCATTTGCCCCCTGGTGGATGGTAGTGCTGGGAACTGTTTTTGCGGTGATAATTGCAAAACAATTGTATGGCGGGCTCGGTAACAATCCGTTTAATCCTGCAATGGTCGGTTATGTCGTATTGCTGATTGCCTTCCCGGTACAGATGACATCCTGGTTACCTCCACACACACTGGCCGCTACGGTTCCTGGCTTTGTTGATTCGCTGCACGTTATTTTCTCCGGCTCTACTCTGGCTGGCGACACTATGACGCAGTTGCGCATGGGTATTGATGGGATAAGTCAGGCAACACCACTGGATACCTTTAAAACAGGCTTGCGTGCCGGGTATTCCGCCAACGATCTGTTACAAGAGCCAATTTATAACGGTGTACTGGCGGGTATCGGCTGGCAATGGGTTAACCTCGCTTTCCTGGCGGGCGGTCTGTTTATGCTTATCAAAGGTGCCATTCGTTGGCATATTCCGGTTAGTTTCCTGCTCACACTCGCCGTGTGTTCCACGCTCGGCTGGATGTTTGCTCCTGAAAAATGTGCATCCCCGCTGATTCACTTGTTCTCAGGTGCAACTATGCTCGGCGCATTTTTCATTCTCACCGACCCGGTAACGGCCTCGACCACCAATCGTGGGCGCCTTATTTTCGGGGCGTTGGCTGGATTACTGGTCTGGCTGATTCGTACGTTTGGTGGTTATCCGGATGGTGTTGCTTTCGCCGTTTTGCTGGCAAATATCACTGTGCCGTTGATTGATTATTACACCCGACCACGTGCTTACGGGCATCGCTAAGGAGCCGTCATGCTAAAAACGATGCAAAAACATGGCGTTACTTTGGCTCTGTTTGCGATATTGGCAACCGGGCTCACTGCGGTCGTCAACGCCTTAACGAAAGATACTATCGAACAACAGGCCGCTGCACAGCAGAAGCTTTTATTTGATCAGGTGATATCATCCGATAGCTACGACAACAACATTCAGGGCAGTTGTGTTGTCGTCAATGATTCCCCCTTAGGGAAAGGCGAACGCCATATTTATGTGGCGCGTAAAAGTGAACAACCCGTTGCGGTCGTCATGGAAACTACCGCCCCTGATGGCTATTCTGGCGCCATTCAATTGCTGGTCGCGGCTGATTTTAACGGCAAAGTATTAGGTTCACGTGTCACAGAACACCATGAAACACCCGGCCTGGGCGATAAAATCGAAACCCGCCTGAGCGATTGGATCACGCATTTTGCCGGCAAAACCATTCAAGGCAATGATGATTCAAGCTGGGCGGTAAAAAAGGATGGCGGCCAGTTTGATCAGTTTACCGGTGCGACCATTACCCCGCGCGCAGTTGTCAATGCGATAAAACGAGCGGGATTATTCGCCAAAACGCTGCCATCTCAAGTTGATAATCTTCCTGCCTGTGGAGCTCAACCATGAGCGAAGTAAAAAATATTCTCGTTCAGGGATTATGGAAAAATAACTCGGCACTGGTGCAGCTATTAGGTCTTTGCCCACTGTTGGCGGTGACCTCTACTGCCACCAACGCCCTTGGACTTGGCCTTGCGACTACGCTGGTGCTGGTATTGACCAACAGTGCCGTATCCGCCCTGCGCCGTTGGGTTCCGACAGAAATTCGTATTCCAATTTATGTAATGATCATCGCCTCGGTAGTCAGTACCGTACAGATGCTGATAAATGCCTACGCTTACGGTCTGTATCAGTCGTTGGGGATTTTCATTCCATTGATTGTTACCAACTGCATCGTTATTGGTCGAGCCGAAGCGTTTGCTGCAAAAAGCAGTGTGCCACTCGCTGCTTTGGATGGTTTAGCCATTGGTATGGGTGCTACCAGTGCAATGTTTGTTTTAGGTTCGTTGCGTGAAATTATTGGCAATGGGACGTTGTTCGACGGTGCCGATGCGCTGCTGGGTAGTTGGGCAAAAATCCTGCGCATTGAGGTTTTCCACACTGATACCCCTTTCCTGCTGGCAATGTTGCCACCCGGTGCATTTATCGGCTTGGGCTTAATGCTGGCAGTGAAGTATCTTATTGATGAAAAGATGAAAACGCGTCGCGCAGCGCAAGTTGCTGCAATGGAAGGAAATCCTGAGAAAGCGTCATGAATAAGAGCAAACGGTTAGAGATCCTCACGCGCTTGCGTGACAACAATCCTCACCCTACCACTGAGTTACAATTCAATTCCCCATTCGAATTGCTGATAGCCGTTTTGCTATCAGCTCAGGCGACCGATGTCAGCGTCAATAAGGCAACGGCGAAGCTCTATCCTGTGGCTAATACACCGCAGGCGATGTTGGAGCTAGGTGTTGATGGCATTAAGTCATACATCAGAACTATTGGCCTTTTTAACAGCAAGGCTGAGAACATCATCAAGACATGCCGGATGTTGATTGAGCTGCATAGCGGAGAGGTGCCCGAAGACAGGGCCGCACTCGAAGCACTGCCGGGTGTTGGTCGCAAAACAGCGAACGTTGTGCTTAACACTGCCTTTGGCTGGCCCACTATCGCCGTAGATACTCATATCTTCCGCGTCTGCAACCGCACCAATTTTGCACCCGGTAAAAATGTTGAGCAGGTTGAGGAAAAACTACTCAAGGTGGTTCCGGCAGAATTTAAAGTCGACTGTCACCACTGGCTGATTTTGCATGGCCGTTATACTTGTATCGCCCGCAAACCGCGCTGTGGCTCGTGCATCATTGAAGATCTGTGTGAATTCAAAGAGAAAGTAGAACTTTAATCCTCCGGCCTGCTGCTTTTGTGGTAGGCCATCTTGTTATCCTCTACTCCCCCATACCGCTAACACCTCCGGCTCTAATGATTTATGCTATAAATCCCGGCCGCTTCGTTTACATCCTGTGGCGAATAATCACCTCAACAGGTTAATCGTTTTTTTACGATAAGAATTTTCCATAACTATGTGACATAGATCACACTGATAACTCAGTGTTAAATTTAAGTCATCAGAATGAAACAAATAACCTCGCATTCCTCAGTGATTAACTCACTTAAGCAGTACAATAGGCTGCACAAATCTTTACACCCCGCCCATATCACTACACATTCAGCCATAAAGCAGAATATATAACTAAAATGCGTTTTTTTTAGCATTACCAAAGAGAATAAATCGGCAAAGCGCATTTTGATAAAATTTAACGCTGAATAACAATTTGCTTTTTGAAGCTTTATTCCGCCAGGGTTATATGTAACAGAGTATTACAAACCCCTTGCCTGGAACCGCAGGATAGTGAACATTACCCGCCGTTTCCCCTTTCTTATAACTAAAAAAGCGAATGCCACTGGCATGACGCTTAGAAAATTCCTGTTAAATTGGGATGTAAAAAAAGAGGTATATGTGTCGACTGCAAACAAGAAACCAGCAGAAAGCATTAGTCTGAATGCTTTCAAACAACCTAAATCGTTCTATCTGATTTTCTCTATCGAATTGTGGGAGCGTTTTGGCTACTACGGTCTGCAAGGTATTATGGCCGTTTACCTGGTCAAAATGCTGGGTATGTCCGAAGCTGACTCCATCACCCTGTTCTCTTCCTTCAGCGCACTGGTCTACGGAATGGTCGCTATCGGTGGTTGGTTAGGCGATAAAGTTCTCGGCACCAAGCGTGTCATTGTGCTCGGTACTATCGTACTGGCTATCGGTTACGCGCTGGTAGCTTACTCCGGTCACGATGTGGCTGTGGTGTACATGGGTATGGCGACTATCGCTGTGGGTAACGGTCTGTTTAAGGCTAACCCATCCTCCCTGCTTTCTACTTGCTATGAAAAAGATGATCCGCGTTTGGACGGTGCATTTACTATGTACTACATGTCCATCAACATCGGTTCATTCTTCTCCATGCTTGCCACTCCATGGCTTGCAGCGAAGTATGGTTGGAGCGTTGCGTTCTCCCTGAGCTTCGTGGGTATGCTGATCACTCTCGTGAACTTCATGTTCTGTAAGAAGTGGGTCAAAAACCACGGTTCAAAACCTGACTTCCAGCCTGTGCATTTTGGCAAACTGGCAACGACCATTGTTGGCGTTCTGGTACTGATTACTGCGGCAACCTGGCTGCTGCACAACCAGGGCATCGCACGTATGGTTCTGGGCGTAGTTGCTCTGGGCATCGTGGTTATCTTTGCTAAAGAAGCTTTCGCAATGCAGGGTGCTGCTCGTCGTAAGATGATTGTTGCATTCATTCTGATGGTTGAAGCAATTGTGTTCTTCGTGCTGTATAGCCAAATGCCAACCTCTCTGAACTTCTTTGCTATTCGTAACGTTGAACACTCCATTCTGGGTGTGATGTTCGAACCTGAGCAGTTCCAGGCACTGAACCCATTCTGGATCATGATTGGTAGCCCGATTCTGGCTGCAATCTACAACAAAATGGGCGACCGTATGCCTATGCCGCACAAATTTGCGTTCGGTATGATCCTGTGTTCCCTGGCCTTCCTGGTGCTGCCACTGGGTGCGAAATTCGCATCTGATGCCGGTATCGTCTCTGTAAGCTGGTTGATTCTGAGCTATGCGCTGCAGAGTATCGGTGAACTGATGATTTCCGGTCTGGGTCTGGCAATGGTTGCACAGCTGGTTCCACAGCGCCTGATGGGCTTCATCATGGGTAGCTGGTTCCTGACTACCGCTGGTGCTGCAATCATTGCAGGTAAAGTTGCAAACCTGATGGCTGTTCCAGAAAACGTAACCGACCCGCTGCAATCACTGGCTGTATATGGTCACGTGTTCATGCAGATTGGTATTGCTACCGCTGTTATCGCGGTTCTGATGATGCTCACTGCGCCTAAGCTGAACCGTATGGCACAGCAGACTGATGAAAAAGCTGAGACCGCTAAGGAAACAGCTACCGCGTAATGTAGCGGGGAACATGTTATTTTCAGCCGTTAGCTTTTATCGCTAACGGCTTTTTTTTTGCCCATATGCGCACTAACATAGGGTATCTTAGCGCCCCATAGGAGTTCAGTAATGAAACTGTATTATAAAGCTGGTGCCTGTTCCCTCTCCCCACACATTATCCTGCGCGAAACCGGTGTTGATTTCTCCCTGGTGAAAGTCGATTTAGCCGCAAAGAAAACCGAAGCTGGTGATGATTACCTTGAAATTAATGCCAAGGGGCAAGTCCCTGCATTGTTGCTGGACGATGGCTCGTTGCTGACAGAAGGCGTGGCAATTGTGCAATACCTGGCAGATAAAGTGCCTGACCGCCAGTTACTTGCCCCTTCAGGGAGCATGACGCGCTACCACACGCTGGAATGGTTGAACTACATCGCCACCGAACTGCACAAAGGTTTCTCTCCGCTGTTCAACCCGGCTACGCCAGAAGAGTACAAAACAATTGCTCGCGCAGCACTCGAGAAGAAATTCCAGTACGTGAACGAAGAGCTTAACGATAAGCAGTGGCTGATGGGTCTGCGCTTTAGCGTGGCGGATGCATATCTGTTTACCGTATTGCGCTGGGCGCACGCCGTGAAACTGAATCTCGCGGGTCTGAGCAACATTGATGCGTTTATGGCGCGAATGAAAGCACGCCCGGCTGTTGCGGCGGCGTTGACGGCTGAAGGGATTTAACAGTTCGTCATTGAAAACGCCCTCTGTTGAGGGCGTTTATGTTTTAAAGCTTCACAGCTGTAAAATAGTGCTCTGGTTTCGCAATACCTTCTTGCGCCGCAACCAGTTGCAGTTCGTACTCGTCCATTTTCTTCGTCACGACCATAATGTCGTACACAGCAGCAGTGACATGCTCCAGGGCCTCACGAAGCGTTGCACCCTGCAACAATTTCACCAACAGCAGACCACTGGTCACATCACCAACACCGACGGGCTGACGATCGCCAAAATCCACCAGCGGACGGTGAATATGCCAGGCTTCGTCTGCAGTCACCAACAACATCTCAAAGCGGTCCTGCTGATATGCCGCACGCGCAAGATGTTTCACCAACACGATTTCCGGGCCTATCGCGATAAGTTCTCTCGCAGTCGAAACGGCTTCATCAACGGAATTAACCGCATGACCGCTCAGGATCTCAAGTTCAATCAGGTTTGGGGCAATAATATCACTGGCTGGCAACGCGTAACGCGTGTGGAATTCGGCAACACCAGGGGCGACGATGCAGCCTTTTTCAGGATGGCCCATTACCGGGTCGCAGAAATACTTCGCCTGCGGATTGGCCTCTTTCGTTTTACGAACAATAGAAAGAATATGTTCGCCCTGCTCGGCAGAGCCAAGGTAACCACTGAGCACCGCGTCGCAACGTTTAAGCTGCCCGATGTCTGCAATTCCTTCAACAATGTCGCTTAGGTGACTGGCAGGCATCACGCTACCAGTCCATTTTCCGTATTGGGTATGGTTGGAGAACTGAACGGTGTTCAGTGACCATACATTGGCGCCAAGACGGCGCATCGGGAATTCGGCAGCACTATTGCCTGCGTGACCGAAGACCACGTGGGACTGGATGGCAAGGATGTTTTTCATATATCTACTCGGATGGAACGATATTGGTTCTGGTTGTGTGTAAACAAATCGGGCAAACATAAAGGGCGTGGTTTCCCACGCCCTTCTGATCTTTCTTAATTACTTCCAGCAAACGAGGCAGTAATTTTTCTTACCCCGGCGCAGTAAGGTGTAGCGATTAAACAGAATATCGCTATCAGCAAATGTATATTCCGGGTCGGACTGCTTCTCACCATTGATGGTGATAGCATTTTGCGCGATGGTTTTACGCGCCTGACCACGAGATGGTTGCAGTTCCGAATCAACCAGAGCTTGTTGCAAATCAGCACCACGCTCCATTTCAACCATCGGTACACCATCCTGAGCCAGTTGCTCAAGGTCAGCTTCAGTCAAATCACTCAGGTTGCCGTTAAACAGGCTGCTGGTAATACGCTTGGCCGCTTCCAGACCTTCTTCGCCGTGAACCAGACGAGTGACCTGTTCAGCCAGCACATATTGCGCACGTGGAGCCGTACCACTGTTTTTGTCTTCTTCTTCCAGCGCGTCAATCTCTTCGAGGCTCATGAAGGTGAAGAATTTCAGGAAGCGATACACATCAGAGTCAGCGGTGTTGATCCAGAACTGGTAGAACTTGTAAGGGCTGGTTTTTTTCGGATCAAGCCACACTGCGCCGCCTTCGGTTTTACCGAATTTGGTGCCATCAGATTTAGTAATCAACGGAACAGTCAGACCAAACGCTTGTTGCTGATGCAGACGGCGAGTTAAGTCGATACCGGAGGTGATGTTACCCCACTGGTCAGAACCGCCAATTTGCAGCACTACACCGTGCAGTTTGTTCAGACATGCAAAGTCATAACCTTGCAGCAGGTTGTAGGAAAACTCGGTAAAGGAAATACCCACATCGTCACGGTTCAGACGCTGCTTCACGGCTTCTTTGTTAATCATCTGGTTAACAGAGAAGTGTTTACCGATATCACGCAGGAAGGTCAGCACGTTCATGCCGCCAAACCAGTCGTAGTTGTTAGCCGCAATGGCCGAGTTTTCGCCGCAATCGAAATCGAGGAACGGTGCAACCTGGCGGCGGATTTTTTCCACCCACTCATGCACGGTATCTTCAGTGTTGAGTTTACGCTCAACCGCTTTAAAACTTGGGTCGCCAATCAGGCCTGTCGCACCACCCACCAGCGCAACCGGTTTGTGGCCTGCTTCCTGGAAGCGTTTCAGGCACAGCAGTGGAACCAGATGGCCCAAATGCAAGCTGTCAGCGGTAGGATCGAAGCCGCAATACAGCGCAATTGGCCCTTGCGCCAGTCGCTGTGCTAACGCTTCCTCATCCGTTACCTGGGCGACTAAGCCCCGCTCTTGCAATTGTTTTATCAAATTGATGCTCGCCATCAAATTCTCCATCTATATACGACTGCACCTTTACCGGTACACGGCTTTTCGCCTTGTGGCGAAAGAAGTTAATTTCTTAGGGGACATAGAATAAAGCGCCAATAGAAGGAGTACCAGCGCTTAGAACAACAAATTCCGTCTGTTATGGGGCCAGACGGTCTATTTTCCAGGCATCGCCTTCACGCTGGTATAAAAAACGATCGTGCAGACGGTGTTCACCGCCCTGCCAGAATTCCATTTGGTCAATTGTTACGCGATAGCCACCCCAGAAACTCGGCAGCGGAATTTCGCCTTGCTGGAATTTCTGTTTCAGCTCTAAAAATTTACTTTCCAGAATTCCGCGCGCGGAAATACGGCTGGATTGTTTTGAAACCCAGGCGCCAATCTGGCTATCACGCGGGCGACTGTGGAAATATTTCATCACTTCAAGAGTCGATAAACGCTCCGCCGTTCCTTGCACCATCACCTGGCGGTCTAGCATATGCCACGGGAAGTGCAGGCTGATACGAGGGTTATTTTCCAGATGATGGGCTTTGCGTGAACCGAGGTTGGTATAGAACACCAGACCACGCTCGTCGAAGTGTTTTAGCAAAACAATACGTTGATAAGGCTGCCCGCTTTCATCAACGGTTGCCACTACCATGGCAGTAGGATCAGCAAGTTTTGCTTCACATGCCTGGGCAAGCCAGCGCTCAAACAATGGCAAAGGTTGTTCGGTAAGATCCGTGCGGCGCAAACCACCTTTGGTGTATTCACGGCGCAGATGTGCGATTTGTTGCAAAGAGTCGTTATCAGACATGGCGTTACGTCAGGGTATGATTAGGTGGAGGCTATTGTGCGCTCCACCCTGAGAAATCTCTACTCAAAATAATTCAAGTTGCAGATAGGGGGTAAACGAACGAAGACCTGAAACTCACTTAAGCGAGTGACCAGGTTAAGAGAATGCAGTCCCCCTGCGACTTTAAGTTTGAAGAGTATCAACGCTTGGGATTTTGTAACTGGCAATTATCCAACACGACTGTGTCTTTACGATACACCGTTGCGGTATCGCCTTTTGACCAGAATACGTAAACACCATCGGTATAGCGCGCACCTGATGCAGACAAACCTTGTGTTAGCGACAAATATTCGTTGTCATAAACAAAGTTCACCATCTGCTTTTGGTTATTTAATTTAACGGTAAGCGGTTTTTCATCACACTGATATTGCAGAGTGTCCGTCTGCATCTTCTCAACAAAAGTGTTGTAGTAGCTACATCCTGAAAGCATGAAGGGAATGGCGGCAATAAGTAGTTTTTTCATCTGCATGTCCTGAAGTTCTTTTTTTTATAGCGGGGGATAGTAGCGTCCCCCATTAGCTTCAGTTTAGAGATTTAGTGCGGTAGTGAATTTCAGTTAACTCTGATTATGCTCATCATAATTTAAGTTACCTTTTTATTGGCGACGTTCGCTCGCACTATTTAGGGTAAACACAGCGGGTTAGCAGGGAAAATTGCACCAATCACGCTTGCTGCAGACGCCCCGGTCACCGAAGGCAAGTTTCCTGGCAGACCTGACATTGTACGATAAGCAAGCCAGGCGAATGCCAGCGCCTCCATATCGTCACCGCTAATTCCCGCCTCATCAGTGGTCGTGACTTCGATACCCGGCAGCAACCCACTCAAACGAGCCATCAGCAATGGATTACGGCTTCCACCACCGCATACCATCAGCCGCTCACAACCGCCGCTCAGCAATACTTGTTCTGAAATAGTGACGGCAGTCAGCTCCGTCAGCGTTGCCTGGACATCTTCTCCAGCAAGTCCCGGGAATGCGGCTAACTGGCGCTCAAGCCAACCATAATTGAAATATTCACGGCCAGTGCTCTTTGGCGCAGGCATGGCGAAGTATGGATCGCTTAGCATCTGCTGCAATAGTGGAATAATGACTTTACCGCTGCTCGCCCATTGAGCGTCTTTATCGTACGCTTTGCCGCGTTGACGCCAGATCCAGGCATCAATCAGCATGTTTCCTGGGCCAGTATCAAACCCTCGTACTGGCTGTTCAGGGAAAAGCAGAGAGAGATTAGCGATCCCGCCAATATTTAACACCATGCGATGTTCCGTGGGATGCGCCAGCAAAGCGTGATGGAATGCAGGCACCAGCGGAGCGCCCTGCCCACCCAAAGCCATATCCCGACGACGGAAATCACCAACCACAGTTACGCCTGTTCGCGCAACGATTTGATTGTTATCCCCAATTTGCATGGTATGCGCCGCTTCACCTTGTGGCTCGTGCCAGACGGTTTGCCCGTGGCAACCAATTGCGGTGATATCTGTATAGGTCAGCCCCTGGTTGTTCATCAATGTCTGAACAGCGTCAGCGAATAATTTACCAAGGCGATTATCAAGTTGGCCGAGCTGAGAAAGGGTTAATGGCTGCCCCTGGCAAATGGCCAGAATGGCATTTTTTATCTCTAAAGGGATGGGATGGCTATAACTTGCCTGTTGTGCAACAAGATGTTCATCAATCGCGGCCAGAACGACGTCAATCCCGTCCAGGCTGGTGCCTGACATCACACCGATATAGCGCCCTGATTTCATCTGTTACTCCTTACGACTTGCCAAATTGGGGATAAACTCAACCATAAACTAGCATTCTATGCGATGGTTACTTAATAATTTTTAACAAAAATATTCTACGGATAGATATTAATAGCGCCATAGATTTAATTTATGAATGGTTGATACTCGGTTAAGAGAGGCTTTTTTAATATGAATGCCATTAATCGTCTGAACTTATTTTAAATTCAGCACCCAAATACCATATAATTTAGCCATGAAGGATGCTCAGTTGAGCGTTTCACGTGTTCAGGAGAGTCACAAATGATTTCACGTATACTGGTAGTCTCGTTAGTTGGGTTAACTCTGGCTGGTTGCGCTAACACCAGTTCACTTTCAGGCGACGTATATAGCGCTTCTGATGCTAAACAAGTACAAAGCGTGACTTATGGTACTTTGGTATCTGCTCGCCCGGTTCAGATCCAGGCCGGTAACGATTCAAATGTGATGGGTGCAATTGGTGGCGCTGTGCTGGGTGGTTTCCTGGGTAACACAGTGGGTGGTGGTACAGGTCGTTCACTGGCTACCGCTGCGGGTGCAGTGGCAGGTGGTGTAGCGGGTCAGAGTGTTCAGGGTGCGATGAACAAAACTCAGGGTGTGGAACTGGAAATTCGTAAGGACGATGGCAACACCATTCTGGTCGTTCAGAAACAAGGTGATACCAAGTTTACTGTAGGTCAACGTGTAAGACTTGCCAGCAACGGCAGCCAGGTTACCGTCTCACCAAATTAATTATGAAGGGTGACTTGTTTACAGGTCACCCCTCTTCGCTTCTTTGCTAGCCAAATAATCAAAACAGAAAACCTCATCGAATGATGAGGCTTGCAATAAACAGCTTATTCTTTCGTCTGCAAATCAACGATATTTTTTTCCAGCCGATTTATCAAATTAAGCAACAGCGTCTGTTCTTCAGCGTTGATACCTAACAAAATTTCCTCGCGCGTTTTCTTGATAACCGTCTCCATCTCATTGATGATAGGCTCAGCACGCTCAGTGAGCTTGATGCGTTTTGCCCTACGATCATTCGCGCAGGTTTGACGAGAAATCAGCCCTTTCTCTTCGAGTTGATCAAGCGTTCTGACCAGTGATGGTTGTTCTATGCCGATCGCTTTGGCCAACTGAATCTGCGACTGCTCGGGCGGCAACTGATGAATATTATGCAGCGTAACCCAATGTGTCTGTGTCAATTCCAGAGGTTTCAGGCGATGGTCAATCAGAGCACGCCAAATGCGCACCAACCGTGCCAGATCTGATCCTAATGGCGATTCCAATTTCATCTCCTTATAATTAGCTTGCTAACTTATTATACTGATTTTAAACTATTGTGCAGGCTTTACTTGAAAAAACAAAATCCTTATTTTTGCTGATGTTATGCAAATAGCTATACTTTTAGTTTACATCTAAGTCTGGAGAAACGGCAGTTTTCCCAGCATTTTAAAGGATTATCTGACGTGAGCTTCAATTTTTTAACATCAGGCCTACCTCTACAGGACTTAGTGTTTGGCGCTTCTATCTATTTCCCCCCTCTTTTTAAAGCGGTTATCGTCGGCTTTTTTATCTGGCTCATTTTGCATCATCTGTTACGTGACTGGATGTATTCCGGCGAGATCTGGCATCCAACATTAATGGATTTGTCATTATTCTCGCTGTCAGTTAGTGCAGCCCTTGTCATTCTGGTGGTGTGGTAAAGCATGAATATGAAAACAATAAAGTACTTTTCCACACTAGTGATTTTCGCGGCAGCCATCATTGTTGGCTGGCTGTTATGGAATTATTACATGCAATCCCCCTGGACGCGAGACGGGAAAGTCCGGGCGGAGCAAGTCAGCATCACGCCGCAAGTGTCCGGAACGATAACTCAGCTAAATATTGAAGATAACCAATTCGTCAAAGCGGGTACCATTCTGTTCACCATTGACTCAACGCCCTACCACATTGCGCAACTCAATGCTGAAGCGCAATTAGCTCAGTCTCAGTCAGAATTATCAAAAGCCAGCAATGAAGCAAATCGCCGTAAAAACCTGCCGCACAACTACATTTCCGCCGAGGATATGGACACGGCAAATATTAATGTCAAAGCCGCGCAAGCTGCCGTAAAAGCCGCTGAAGCTACCGTCGAACAAGCGAAATGGCAGATTTCTCAAACCACAGTTACCGCACCTGTTGATGGCTGGGTAACCAATCTTTCAACGCGTACTGGTAATTATGCAACCTCTGGACAGCCCGTGTTTGCGCTGGTCGACAGCCATTCTTTCTATGTGGTGGGGTATTTTGAAGAAACCAAACTGCGCCATATTCAACCCGGTGATCTAGCCGAAATTGTTCTCTATAGCGGGCATATACCGTTATCAGGAAAAGTGCAAAGTATTGGCCGCGCTATTTATGACCAAAGTGTTGAAAGCGACAGCGATTTGGTGGCAGATATTAAACCCAATGTACCCTGGGTGCGCCTTGCTCAGCGCGTGCCGGTGCGCATTCAGCTAAACCAGATCCCGCAAGGTATTACGCTGGTTTCTGGCACCACCTGCACTGTTTCAATTAAACACTGATCCTGGCGATGAAACTTTCGTCACTGGCATGGAAAAACACGCCCTGGGGGAAAGCAAACGCCGGGCAATGGCGTTATGCCTTGCGTAATGCCATTGCGATGTGCCTCGCATTAACCATCGCTTACTACCTGAACTTAGATGAACCTTATTGGGCTATGACCTCCGCGGCGGTTGTCAGTTTCCCCACCGTCGGCGGCGTGGTAAGTAAAAGTCTGGGACGAGTCGCCGGTAGCCTGATTGGCGCGATGGCCTCATTAATTATTGCGGGTAATACACTCAACGATCCTTGGTTATTTACCTTTGCAATGGCGTCCTGGCTCGCACTGTGCACCTGGAGTTCCAGCCATTTCCAGAACAACGTAGCCTATGCTTTTATGCTGGCGGGCTACACCGCTGCGATCATCGCTTTCCCGATGGTCAATACCGTTGAAACAACCCAGCTTTGGGACATTACTCAGGCGCGCGTTTGTGAGGTCATTGTCGGGATTTTATGTGGTGGCTTGATGATGATGGTACTGCCCAGTACCTCAGATGGCACCACCCTTCTTAGTGCGTTGCGAAATATGCATGCCCGGTTGTTAGAGCACGCAACGATGTTGTGGAAGCCAGAAACCACAGATGCAATTCGAACAGCACACGAAGGTGTTATTGGGCAGATTCTAACCATGAATCTATTGAGAATTCAGGCGTTCTGGAGCCATTACCGCTTCCGCCGCCAGAATAATTTGCTCAACTATTTAATACATCAACAATTACGTCTGACCAGCGTCATCTCAAGCCTTCGACGCATGCTAATGAACTGGCCAAATCCCCCGGAAAATCTGTGGCCAGTTCTTGAAGCATTGATTAGTGAGTTGGCACGGGAAGGTACCCATAAATATAGCGTCGCCCGATTGTTGCAACAGATTGCCCCAGGCCCCGAAGCTGATTATCGCCATCAGGCATTCTGGCTACGCTTGCGGTATTTCTGCTGGTTGTATCTGAACAGTAGCCGCTGGTTACGTGAGTTGGAAAATGCCACCCCGGTTTCAGAACTCACTCCCCCCAAAACGCCACCGCTGGCACGTCATACGGATAATACCGAAGCATTGTGGAGCGCGTTACGAACCTTTTGCGTGATAACCGTAACCGGCGCCTGGTGTATTAACACTCAATGGGACGCCGGGAGCGGCGCGTTGTCGTTGGCGGCGATCAGTTGCGTGCTCTATTCGTCGGTCGCCTCACCGCTTAACTCACTTACGCTATTGATGCGCACCCTGCTATGGCTGTCTTTATTTAGCTTCCTGGTCAAATTTGGCCTGATGGTACAGATTACCGATCTCTGGCAATTCCTGATTTTCTTATTACCGCTGCTGGCGACAATGCAACTGCTGAAATTGCAACAACCCAAGTTTGCCGGGCTGTGGGGGCAATTAATTGTTTTCATGGGGTCGTTTATCGCCGTCACTAATCCACCGGTTTATGACTTAGCTGATTTCCTCAATGACAATCTGGCAAAAGTCATTGGTGTAGGTCTTTCATGGGTTGCTTTTTCTGTTCTTCGCCCAGGTTCCGACACACGTAAAGGCCGCCGTCATATTCGTGCCTTACGACGCGGTTTTGTCGATCAGTTAAGCCGCAAACCGCAACACTCTGAGAACCAGTTCGAATCGCTGGTGTATCACCACATCAGCCAATTGAGTAACAGTAAAGATGAAGTGGCGCGCCGCTGGTTGCTGCGTTGGGGAGTGGTATTACTCAATTGTTCCCATGTGGTATGGCAATTACGAGTATGGGAAACACGCTCCGACCCGCTTTCACAGGTGCGAGATGTGTGTATTCATACCTTGCGGGATGTCATGAGTGAGCGAGGTGTACAACAACGCTCTTTAACAGCCACGCTACAGGAACTGCAGCGCATGTCTGAAACGCTCGCACATCATCACCATCCGGCAGCGCGTGAGCTTGCGGGAATTATCTGGCGGCTCTACTGCTCACTTTCACAACTGGAACAAGCGCCACCTGCCGGCACTCTGGCAGGTAGCCACTGAGTTTATTGAATTACGCCACAAGCGTAGCGTGCTCCGCCCCCGCCAAGTGGTTTAGGTTGATCGGACATATTATCGCCATCAACATGCACCATCAGTGCCTTGCCTTTAACTTCATCAAGCGTTTTCAAGCGCGGTGCAGTAACGGGTGCGGTTGCACTACCGTCATTATCGACCACCAGCACCGGCAAATCCCCCAAATGCCCGACGCCCATCGGCCCCATGTGTTTGCCGGTTTTATCAGGATCAAGGTGTCCACCTGCCGCTTCAGCTGCTGAAGGTTTCCCCTCTTTTAAGCCTGGTTCACAACTGCCTTTGGCATGGACATGAAAACCATGTTCGCCCGGAGGAAGAGTTCGAAGATCGGGCGCAAAAACCAGCCCTTTATCAGTTTCGGTGATTTTCACGGTACCAAGAGAATGGCCAATCCCCTTAGGTGTGACAAGATTTATTTGAACTTCGGTACTCGCAGCCTGAACAGCCGCGCAGCTAAATAGCGTTAAAAAAGCCAGACTTATTCGCTTCATATTACCTCCCGGATTCACGTTCAACCTGTTAAGCATAGGCCAGACAGGTTGAATCCTCCGGGAGATAGCTGTTTTTGCGGGTTATGGCACGTCGTAACCCAATGCAGCTTTACGGATACGGAACCACTGCTGGCGGCTCATATCCAGACTTAAGGAGTGAATCGCTGAACGCACGCGTTCAATTTTACCGGAACCGATGATTGGCAGCGGTTTAGACGGCAATCGCATCACCCACGCGTAAACCACCTGTTCGATGGTCTCCGCACCGATTTCATTTGCGACGGCTTGCAGCTCATCACGCAGCGGCTGGAACGCCTCGTCGTTAAACAAGCTACCGCCACCCAGGCAGGACCATGCCATAGGATGAATACGCAACTGTTGGCATTGATCCAGTGTACCGTCGAGAATAGTTGGCTGATGTACCGGAGAGATTTCTACCTGATTGGTCGCAAGCGTGAAAGGCAAACGCGATTGCAACAAAGCAAACTGTGCGGGGGTAAAGTTCGATACGCCAAAGTGGCGCACTTTGCCGCTCTGATGCAGCGAAGTGAAGGCTTCTGCAACTTCATCAGCATCCATCAAAGGGTCCGGGCGGTGAATCAGCAGCAGGTCGAGGTAATCAGTTGCCAGATTCTCGAGTGATTTTTCAGTCTGGCTGATGATGTGTGATTTATCGGTAATATAGTGACCCAGTGCGTGACCTGGGTTTGCCGTGGTCGCAATACCGCATTTGGTGACAATTTCCATTTTGGAACGTAGGTGTGGTGCCAGGCGCATCGCTTCGCCAAAAGCAGCTTCACACTGGTAACCGCCGTAAATATCAGCGTGATCGGCGGTAGTAATCCCTAAATCGACATGCTCTTCAATAAAGCTGGCTAGCTGAGGCGCGGACATGTTCCACTCCATCAAACGCCAATACCCCATAACCAGGCGTGAAAATTCTGGGCCCTGCGGGGAAATTGTAATGCGCTGTACCATAAAGCAATCCTCAGTAATAAAACGAATTCTGCGACTGAGTATAGCGGTATCAAAGAATTAAAAAAGTGAGGGTTGTTGCGGTTCTTCGGGGGGATTTGACTTGTTCGCGCGTAATTTGCGCATTAATCGCTGACGACATAACCGCAGCACTTCTTGTTTCTGCCCATCGCTTAATTGCTGCCATTGAAATCGTTCATCACGGCTGCGCATACAGCCACGGCAAAAACCGCGTTCATCTGACTGGCAGATCCCACGACAGGGGCTTTGAATCGGGAAAAATTCTAACTGTTCAGACACCCTCACACCTCTTTTGTAGTATTGCTTCAATTGAAGCCCGACAAATAAAATGTTGCAAGCGGTGCGGTAAATATTCTTAATGCTTGTCCCGTTAACAAAGATATGAATGGATTTTTGAAACTAAGGTTCACCTAATCTTTATTCAATAGTCTGTTGGCACTCTTTATGATCATTTATGGCTGTTATGGAATCCCTGAAAAAGTTACAGTGTAACGATTCTAAGTTTAATATTTGCTGTGCGCTCTTCTTCACATTAATCAATTTCTTGTTCATAAAACGCACCTGGGAAATCATTGCTCCGGTTTCGTTCCATAGCTGGCTTTTCGCAATTTCTGTACCGGTGGTGTTATTCAGCGCCTGGTTGACGATTTTCAGCATAATAAACCTGCCTTGGTTGCGTAAACCCATGCTGGTAATACTGATAATTGGCTGCGCGGCCAGTAACTATTTTATGAGCACTTACGGTGCCGTCATCGACAAAAATATGATGACGAACGTCTTTGAAACCGACTCCCAGGAAGCCGTAGCACTCATTACTCCGCAATTGCTTATATGGCTCAGCCTTGCGGGCATCGTGCCTGCGCTCATCCTGGCATCAATTAAAATCAAGCCTTCACGTTGGTGGTATACCCTCCTGACTCGGCTGGTAGGTGTGTTGGCTGGCCTGTTGATCATTATTCTTGTCGCATCCGTATTTTATAAAGACTACGCCTCACTGTTCCGTAACAACAAAGGTGTCGTGAAAATGGTGACACCTGCCAACTACATTAGCGCGATAAGCCGCTACAGCAACGCCCGTTGGTTTGCCGGCGATCAATCGCTGGTAAAAATTGGCGAAGATGCGAAAAAAGGCCCGTTGATTAGCCAGCAGAAAAAGAAAACCGTTGTTGTCTTTGTTGTCGGGGAAGCCTCACGTGCTGAAAACTACTCACTAAATGGTTACATCCGCGATACCAACCCTGAGATGAAAAAACGCGACGTTATTTATTTCCCTAATGCGTCGTCCTGCGGCACTGAAACGGCGATTTCTGTGCCATGCATGTTCTCCAATATGTCACGCAAAAATTACGATGCATCGCTGGCTCGTCACCAGGAAGGATTACTGGACGTCATGGCTCATGCGGGTATCAATCTGCTGTGGCGTGATAACGATGGTGGCTGTAAAGGGGCTTGTGCCCGTATCCCGCATACCGATATGACACAATGGAATTTAGACGCATTATGCAAAGACAAATCCTGCTGGGATGACGCAATTCTGCATCGCTTTGGTAATGTGCTGGATGGTTTACAGCAAGACTCCGTCATTGTACTGCACCTGATGGGTAGCCATGGTCCGGCCTACTATCGCCGCTACCCGGATAAATTCCGCACGTTCACACCTACGTGTGACAGTAACCAGATTCAGGATTGCGATCGCCAGTCGCTCATCAATACCTATGACAACACCATCTTGTACACCGATGATATCGTTAGCCGCACCATTGATGAATTGAAAGCACATGACGACAAATTTAATACCGCACTGGTCTATCTTTCTGACCATGGTGAGTCACTGGGTGAAAACGGTATTTACCTGCACGGTACGCCATATATGCTGGCCCCTTCACAGCAAACACATATTCCATTCCTGTTCTGGCTATCGAAAGATTACCAACAAAATTTTGCCATCAATGCGGACTGCCTGACGAAGAAAGCGGCTGCCGAGCAAGTTTCTCAGGATAATATTTTCTCAACGCTGCTGGGAATGATGGATATTAAAACATCTGAATATCAATCGGATATGGATATTTTTGCCATATGCCGTAAAGCCTGATCTTTCAGGCGGCAGGAAATTCTGCCGCCTGAACCTTGCCTTAGACCGACTGGTCTATTACAGTAATCTCCATGAACAGACATCCTGAACATGACACTCGTGAACATCTCCTTGCTACCGGCGAGCAGCTTTGCCTGCAACGCGGGTTTACTGGCATGGGATTGAGCGAGCTGTTAAGCACAGCTGAAGTACCGAAAGGGTCGTTTTATCATTACTTCCGGTCAAAAGAAGCATTTGGCGTAGCGATGCTTGAGCGTTACTACACTGCCTACAACCTGCGATTACAGCAGCATTTTTCTCACGATGGCGGCAATTATCGGGAAAAATTGCTGGCCTGGTATCAGGAAACGGTGACATGGTTTTGCCAGCACGGCAGTTTGATCAGTTGTTTAACGGTAAAGCTTTCCGCTGAAGTGTGCGACCTTTCAGAAGATATGCGTGCGGCCCTGAACAAAGGTGCAGCGCAAATTGTCTCCCAGATTGCAGATGCACTGGAAAAAGGTGATGCCGAATCAAGCCTGAAATTAACTGGCTCAGCGTTAAGCCAGGCCCAGGTCATTTATGCTCTTTGGCTGGGAGCGAGTCTTCAGGCGAAAATTTCACGTAGCGCGGTACCGCTAGAATGCGCCCTCGCCCACGTAACCCAATTATTAGCGGAGCCTGTCTCCTGACAGGCTTTTTATTTAATTCAATACTAGACGACCGGTCTACTTGAGGTTTTTATGTCAGCAGATAAATTATTTACTCCACTGAAAGTCGGCGCGATTACCACGCCTAACCGTATCTTTATGGCACCATTAACCCGCCTGCGTAGCATTGTACCTGGAGACATTCCAACACCATTGATGGGTGAGTACTACCGTCAGCGTGCAAGTTCTGGGTTAATTATCAGCGAAGCAACACAAATTTCCGCACAGGCTAAAGGCTACGAAGGCGCACCTGGTCTGCACAGCGACGAACAAATTGCTGCATGGAAAAAAATCACCGCTGGCGTACACGCAGCCGACGGCCGCATTGCTGTGCAGTTGTGGCACACTGGCCGCATCTCTCACACCAGCATCCAACCAGACCAACAGGCTCCGGTTGCGCCATCTGCAATTTCTGCCGGTACGCGCACTTCATTACGTGATGAAAACGGCCATGCCATTCGTGTCGATACATCCATGCCACGTGCTCTTGAGCTTAATGAAATCCCGGGCATTGTGAATGACTTCCGCCAGGCTGTAGGTAATGCACGAGATGCAGGCTTTGATATGGTCGAATTACACTCTGCGCACGGTTACCTGCTGCACCAGTTCCTGTCACCAACATCCAACCATCGTACCGATGAATACGGTGGCAGCCGCGAGAACCGCGCACGACTGGTCCTGGAAGTGGTTGATGCCGTGAGTAAAGAGTGGAGTGCCGATCGCATTGGTATCCGTGTATCACCAATCGGTTCTTTCCAGAATGTCGATAACGGCCCGGACGAAGAAGCCGATGCTCTATATCTGATTGAAGAATTGAACAAACGTGGCATTGCCTATCTGCACATGTCTGAACCAGATTGGGCTGGCGGTCAACCTTATACCGAAGAGTTCCGTCAGAAAGTACGTGAACGCTTTAACGGTGTGATCATCGGTGCGGGTGCTTACACCCCAGAAAAGGCCGAAGCATTAATTGAAAAAGGTCTAATCGACGCCGTAGCCTTTGGCCGTGACTATATTGCTAACCCGGATTTGGTTGAACGCCTGCATCACAATGCAGAACTCAACGCCCAGCGCCCTGAAACCTTCTATGGTGGTGGCGCAGAAGGTTATACCGATTACCCGACTTTATAGTCCCCTTTCATTGATAGCGGCGCTAGTTCGCCGCTATACTTACCTTACATTTAAAAATTAACCCTTTAATTTTGCCCAAATAATTCGGGTTGTAGGTAGGTAGTACAACTTGAAGAATAAAGAGGAAAAGAGGATTTTATGCGCTTACTTCACACCATGCTGCGTGTCGGCGATCTGCAACGCTCCATCGAATTTTACACTAACGTGCTGGGCATGACGCTGCTGCGTACCAGTGAAAATCCGGAATACAAATACTCTCTGGCTTTCGTTGGCTATGGCCCGGAAACCGAAGAAGCTGTTATTGAACTGACCTATAACTGGGGCACAGACAGCTACGATTTAGGCAATGCTTATGGCCACATCGCGCTGAGCGTTGATGACGCAGCTGAAGCCTGCGAACGTATTCGCCAAAACGGTGGCAATGTCACTCGCGAAGCTGGCCCGGTAAAAGGCGGTTCCACCGTTATCGCTTTTGTTGAAGATCCAGACGGCTACAAAATTGAGCTGATCGAAAGCAAAGACGCAGGTAAAGGCCTGGGTAATTAATATTCTGTACGGGTGCTATCTGCACCCGTTAGCTTCCCTTGTTAAAATTTGCCATAATGCGCGCTGCTTTTTCCCCGTATTAAGAGATCCTGATGTCTGACAACACGCAACTGCATAGCCTGTGCGACCGTTTTCGTGGTTTTTATCCGGTAGTCATTGACGTTGAAACCGCCGGGTTTAACGCTAAAACCGATGCTTTACTTGAAGTCGCAGCCATCACCTTAAAGATGGATCAAGACGGCTGGTTATCGATTGACGAAACCCTGCATTTCCATGTTGAACCTTTTGAGGGTGCAATTCTTCAGCCTGAAGCGCTGGCCTTTAATGGTATCGACCCGCATAACCCGTTGCGTGGTGCAGTGAGTGAATATGACGCGCTGCACGCAATTTTTAAAATGGTGCGCAAAGGCATTAAAGACACCGGCTGTAACCGCGCGATCATGGTCGCCCATAATGCGACATTCGATCACAGCTTTATGATGGCAGCGGCAGAACGTGCTTCTTTAAAACGTAACCCGTTCCATCCATTTGTGACCTTTGACACTGCCGCACTGAGCGGGTTGGTGCTGGGCCAGACGGTACTCGCCAAAGCGTGTATCGCCGCAGGTATGCCATTTGACAGCAGCCAGGCGCACTCAGCTCTATATGATACTGAGCAAACAGCCATGCTATTTTGCGAAATCGTCAACCGCTGGAAACGACTCGGTGGTTGGCCTCTACCTTTACCGGTTGAGCCAGAATCTGAAGCATAAAAAAAGCGACCTTAACGGGTCGCTTTTTACTTCTGGCTAGATCTGATTGCGGTTGCAAATTACTCTGCGTCTGGCTCTTCAGATTTGTACTTAGCTGCAGTCTCTTTAATCAGAGATTGCAATTCACCACGCTGATACATCTCAATGATGATATCGCAACCGCCAACCAGTTCACCATCAACCCACAACTGCGGGAAGGTAGGCCAGTTAGCGTATTTTGGCAGCTCAGCACGGATGTCTGGGTTCTGTAAAATATCAACGTACGCGAAACGCTCACCACAAGCGGATAGCGCCTGCACAGCCTGGGCGGAGAAGCCACAGCTAGGCAGTTTCGGAGAACCTTTCATATAAAGAAGAATTGGGTTCTCAGTAATCTGTTGTTGGATTTTTTCAATAGTGCTCATTGCATGCTTCCTCAAACCAAGTCCTGGCATTAGCCTGCCATTGTAGCGATTGACGCCCCCTCCAGAAAACACCATTTTTTACAGGGTTTTTCTGTCATACGCGATGGAGGGACAACATGTATTAAGAATAACACTTTTCCTGCCACTGAAAATCAGCAAATAACCCTAAGCCTGATCAATAAATAGCCTTACAACCATTAGTTTGGTTATTTTTTTTGCGTCCGGTAACGAAACAGCAAGACGAATAGTAAAAGGTTATTAACTTTATCGTACTTAATAGATTAGAATCGGCGGGTTTCGCAAAATCATACACGGGCATGATGGTTTTTCTCATGCATTCATTTTAACCAGGGGATTGTCGAGTGGCGCGGATAACAAAAATTTCTATCACGCTCTGTGCTCTGCTATTTACCTTGCCGTATACACCATTGACGCAGGCGTCTGAGCACGCTCGTCCCGTGGTGGCGTCCAAAGCGCACGTTGTGAAAAATACAACGAAGAGCACAGAAAAGAGCAGTAAGAGTAAAACCACCACCGCCAGCAAAAAAAGCACCACCTCAGCTAAAACGGCCAGCAAGAAAAAAGAAACAACTGCCGCAAAAAGTAAAACCGCCAAAAATGCCAGCAGCGCTAAAACAAAGAATCTTGCAAAAAACTCCCGCAATAAAACTTCTAAGCTCGCAAAAGCCCAGCCTGTTACTTTCACCGAAAAATGCAGCAAGCCGCGTAAAGGCCATAAAGCGCATTGTGTAAAAGTTAAATCAGAACAGCCAACGACGATTGCAGCGGCGCATAAAGTCCGTGTGCAAAAAGCACAAAAAACGGCAATGAACAAATTGATGGGCCAGATCGGTAAACCGTATCGTTGGGGTGGCACCTCACCAGTTACCGGTTTCGATTGCAGTGGTCTGGTTTACTACGCGTACAAAGACTTAGTGAAGTTCCGTATTCCTCGTACCGCGAATGAAATGTATCACCTGCGTGATGCCTCATCTGTAGATCGTGGAGAGCTGGAAACGGGTGATTTGGTGTTCTTCCGTACTCAGGGTCGTGGTACCGCTGATCATGTTGGTGTATACGTCGGCAATGGTAAATTCATTCAGTCACCACGTACCGGTCAGGACATCCAGATCACCTCTTTGAGCGAAGATTACTGGCAACGTCACTATGTCGGCGCAAAACGCGTTATGACACCTAAAACCATTCGTTAAATCTGCTACCTGCCCTTCCCTGGGCAGGTAAGTTCCCTCTTTTGCTTATCCTTTCAATTTGTTACCCTAAACCCGCACTAAAAGTGTTTATTTAACAATAGATACCCAAAGTAATTCGAGTTGCATCGCAGCGGCAAGAGAATGAATAAAGCCAACAAAGATGTAGCTCGAAGTATCACGGGTAATAAGGAGTCAGCAATGTCGTTCGAACTACCTGCACTACCATATGCAAAAGATGCTTTAGCACCGCATATCTCCGCCGAAACTCTGGAATACCATTACGGTAAACACCATCAAACCTATGTCACTAACCTGAACAATCTGGTTAAGGGCACCGCGTTTGAAGGTAAAACTCTCGAAGAGGTCGTTCGTACTTCCGAAGGTGGCGTGTTTAACAACGCAGCTCAGGTCTGGAACCATACCTTCTACTGGAATTGCCTGGCACCAAATGCTGGCGGTGAACCAACTGGAGAGCTTCTGGAAGCCATTAATAAGTCGTTTGGTAGCTTTGCTGAGTTTAAACAGCAATTCACTGATGCGGCTATCAAAAACTTTGGCGCTGGCTGGACCTGGCTTGTCAAACAAGAAGATGGTGCTTTGGCGATCGTCTCTACCTCAAACGCGGGTACACCACTGACAACAGCAGCAACGCCGTTATTGACTGTGGATGTGTGGGAACATGCGTACTACATCGACTATCGCAATGCTCGTGCTGGTTACCTTGAGCATTTCTGGGCGTTGGTGAACTGGGAATTTGTTGCGAAGAACCTGGCAGCATAAAACCTAAAAGATATGGGCCGCGATTGCGGCCCATTTTAATCAGAGCGATGTATCAATGCAGTACGGCGGTTAGCGCGCCACACACAATCAGTGCCAAAACGACAACCGTGGTCATGATTGAAAATTTCAGATCGGTACTCATTAGCAAACTCCTTTTATTACCTTACAATCGGTGTGTCGGATTGATTTTCCCACAATCAGACATAAAAATCCCCCTCGTTTTAACCTGATATCGCTTTTCCCTCTTTCACTTTTCCCCAGGATAGGCCAAAATCCCACGCTAATTTATTGCGTACCATCTATTCAACGCCCTCCTTCCGTTTTATGTCGCAATCCCGGCATACCTGCAACCTTAACGTTGCCTCAGGAGTTAGCGTACGCAATCGTTTAACACATAGGTTATCAGGGGTTTACGATATGGCCCGGAGTGAAATTTAATGGCGACAATCAAGGACGTAGCGAAGCTCGCAAACGTTTCCACTACAACCGTATCACATGTGATCAACAAAACCCGTTTTGTGGCGGAAGAGACACGTAATGCGGTATGGGCTGCGATTAAACAATTGCACTATTCACCTAGCGCCGTCGCGCGTAGCTTGAAAGTTAATCACACCAAAACGATTGGTTTGCTAGCCACTTCCAGCGAAGCACCCTATTTTGCCGAGATAATCGAAGCTGTCGAAAATAGCTGCTTTGAAAAAGGCTATACCCTGATTCTGGGTAATGCGCACAACAACTTCGAAAAACAGCGCGCCTATTTATCCATGATGGCGCAAAAACGCGTTGATGGCCTGCTGGTGATGTGCTCTGAATATCCGGAATCATTACTGACTATGCTTGAAGAGTATCGCCACATCCCAATGGTTGTGATGGACTGGGGTGAAGCCCGCGCAGATTTTACCGACTCCGTTGTCGATAATGCTTTCCACGGTGGCTACCTGGCAGGACGTTATTTGATTGAGCGTGGCCACCGTGAGATTGGTGCAATTCCCGGTCAAATGGAACGTAATACCGGTGGTGGTCGCCATGCAGGGTTTATGAAGGCACTTGAAGAAGCGGGTATCTCTATTCCAGACAACTGGATTGTTCAAGGTGACTTTGAACCTGAGTCAGGGTACCGCGCCATGCAGCAGATAATCGGCCAGTCTCATCGCCCTACTGCAGTATTCTGCGGCGGTGACATTATGGCGATGGGCGCAATTTGTGCTGCTGATGAGATGGGTTTACGCGTGCCGCAGGATATTTCCATTATCGGTTACGACAACGTGCGTAACGCGCGTTATTTCTCACCGGCATTGACCACCATTCACCAGCCGAAGGATTCGTTGGGTGAAACAGCATTCAATATGCTGCTGGATAGAATCGTCAATAAACGTGAAGAGTCGCAGTCGATTGAAGTCCATCCACGTCTGATTGAACGCCGTTCAGTGGCAGATGGTCCATTCCGCGATTATCGTCGCTAAGTTAAGTCGGATGACGCTATGCTTATCCGACCTATGAAATGCAGTTGTCGGGTGGATTACCACCCGATTTATAATGGCTCCTGCAACCACTCCTGATTCATCGTCTCGCTATCCCCTAAATACTCCAGCAGCCAGGCCAGGGCTGGCGAAGCGTCATTTTGCCGCCATGTCAGGCAACATGCTGCATCCGGGAATGGGTTATCGAGTGTCAGCTCACTCCACTGCCCAGAAGCCAACCACGGCCTTGCTATGTGCAATGGCACCATGCCGATACATAACCCCGCGCTAAGACAATCAGAGCCTGATTCCCAGTCCGGAACCACAACTCGACGCTGGTTATCCAAAAGCCAGGTAATACGCTTCGGTAGCGAACGGGAAGTATCTTCGAGTACTAACGACGGCCAGGCCCGTAGATCATCATCACTTAAAGTTCCGCCCTGTCGTGCCAGCGGATGGTTTGATGACACCACACAGCGCCAGCTCAGCGCCCCCATATCGCGAAAAGCATAGCGCCCCCCGACAGGAATGGCTTGTGTCGCGCCAATCGCGACTTCAACTCGTCCGTCAGCTAGCGCATCCCACACGCCATTAAACACCTCCTGAAAAATACGCAGTTCGATATCAGGAAAGTGGCGATAAAAATCCAACACCAACTGCCGCGTTCGTTCGGGCTTAACGATATTATCGACGGCTATCGCCAGATGGCCGCGCCATCCATTTGCGATCTGTTGGCACTGTTGCCGTGTCGTCATCATTTTTTTGATAACAGAGCGGCCTTCTTTCAAAAAAAAGATGCCTGCGGGGGTTAATTCTACATCCCGATGACGACGTTCGAATAACGGAACGGCTAACCAGTCTTCCAACTGCCGTACCGTATAGCTGATAGCTGACGGAACGCGGTGTAACTCTTGTGCTGCACCGCTGAAGCTACCATTGCGCGCTACCGCATCTATCACTTCCAGCGAATATTCTGACCACATTTCTCTGCTCACAAATTTTTTGAACGCAACCTACAAATATTAGCGTTTCACAAGCGTATTTGCACTCCGTACACTCACGCGGCAATCAACCTGCACGATAAAACAAGAGAACATTATGCAACCATCAAAAGGATTTCTTATCTGGCTGGCTGGATTAAGTGTGTTGGGCTTCCTCGCCACAGACATGTATCTGCCTGCTTTCGCTGCCATTCAGCAAGATTTACAGACCGATGCCTCCGCCGTCAGTGCGAGTCTGAGCCTGTTCCTTGCCGGCTTTGCGTTTGCCCAGTTAATGTGGGGGCCGTTATCTGACCATTTCGGACGTAAACCAATTTTGTTAGCAGGCCTGAGCCTATTCGCCGTCGGTTGTATTGGTATGTTGTGGGTAGAAAGTGCCACTGCTCTGCTGGTGCTGCGCTTCGTTCAGGCCGTTGGTGTATGTTCTGCCGCGGTAAGCTGGCAGGCGCTGGTGACCGATTACTACCCGGCAAACCGTGCAAATCGTATTTTCGCAACGATTATGCCGCTGGTTGGCCTGTCTCCTGCGCTGGCTCCACTTCTGGGTAGCTGGATTTTGACCCACTTTGACTGGCAGGCGATTTTCGCCACGCTGTTTGCCATCACTCTGGTGCTGATGATCCCTACTTTGCGTCTGAAACCACGTACCCAGCACCACCCGCAAACAGAAGACAATAAAGTCAGCTTTATGTCGTTACTTCGCTCGCGTGTATATAGCGGCAACGTGTTGATTTACGCAGCCTGCTCAGCCAGCTTCTTTGCCTGGCTGACCGGATCTCCATTTATTCTGAACGATATGGGTTACAGCCCGGCGGCGATCGGCCTGAGCTACGTACCACAAACTATCGCCTTCCTGATTGGTGGATACGGCTGCCGTAGTGCTCTGCAAAAATGGCAAGGCAAGCAAATGCTGCCCTGGCTGCTGGCTCTGTATACTCTGAGTATTTTCGGCACATGGGCGGTCGCTGTTAGCGGTCATGCCACCCTGACTGCTCTGCTGATTCCATTCTGTGTGATGGCCATTGCCAACGGCGCTATTTACCCAATTGTTGTCGCTTCCGCCTTGTTGCCATTCCCACAAGCCACGGGAAAAGCCGCAGCGCTGCAAAACACGCTGCAATTAGGGCTATGTTTCTTCGCAAGCCTGATGGTTTCCTGGCTTGTGGCAACACCGCTGCTGACCACCACCAGTGTCATGCTAGCCACAATTGTGCTGGCCATACTGGGCTATTTGTTTCAGCGCCGCAAAAACGCTGAAGTCTGGCAAACGGCTGAATCCGATGCACATTAAGATTAAAATAACTCAGCATTTATGTAGTTAGCTTGCTAAGAATATGTGATTGAATCACCGCTTAAGCGAGCCTATACTCATAAACGGCTCAACAAATAACACCATAATAATCACATTAAAACGGGAGCCTCTTGGCTCCCGTTTTTGTTTTAGAGGTCTTTTTTTTGGGGCTCCCGGTCCCCTTTCTCTGTTCTACGTCGGATATCAGGCACACGGAATTTTCCGTGACATTTCTCACATGCCCAAAATAGCGTCTACGCTGTTTTAAGGTTCCTCTCACATTGGTGGTGGAGAAGCTATGAGTTCATCGTGTATAGAAGAAGTCAGAATAAGAAATAACCCGTGGTATCGAATCGTGAACGATATGCTCACGCAGGCGGGGATAGAAATTAATGGCCCACGCCCCTTCGATATCCAGGTTAAGCATCCCGATTTTTTTAAGCGTGTTCTGCAAGAAGGTACACTGGGTCTTGGTGAAAGCTATATGGACGGCTGGTGGGACTGCGAACGACTGGATGTTTTTTTCCATAACGCCATTCGCGCCGGACTTGAGCGCCAACTCCCTCACCATTTAAAAGACACGTTACGTGTAGCCGCCGCGCGCTTAATTAATCTGCAATCAAAAAAACGCGCATGGATAGTCGGCAAAGAACATTATGATCTGGGCAATGATTTATTTAGCCGTATGCTCGATGAACATATGCAATATTCCTGCGGTTATTGGAAAGAGGCAACCACGCTAAGTGATGCACAAAACGCCAAGCTGAAAATGATCTGCGATAAGCTGCATCTTGAGCCAGGAATGACGCTACTTGATATTGGCTGCGGCTGGGGCGGTCTGGCAGAATTTGCTGCCCGGAATTACGGTGTGGCCGTTCATGGTGTAACTATTTCCGCTGAGCAACAAAAAATGGCGCAAGAGCGCTGTACTGGTCTTAACGTTAAAATTGCTCTGCAAGATTATCGTGAATTGGATATGCAATTTGACCGCATTGTCTCTGTCGGCATGTTCGAACATGTTGGGCCGAAAAACTATGCCACCTATTTTAATGTTGCCGACCGCAACCTAAAACCTGACGGTATTTTCCTGCTGCACACCATTGGCTCGAATAAAACCTTTAATGGTGTTGACCCATGGATAGACAAGTACATTTTCCCTAATGGTTGTCTGCCTTCAGTACGCCAGATTGCCGATGCCAGCGAAGGTCATTTTGTGATGGAGGATTGGCATAACTTTGGTGCCGACTACGACAAAACACTGATGGCCTGGCATGAACGCTTCAATAACTTTTGGCCGGAAATTGCAGATAACTATTCAGAACGATTCAAACGCATGTTTAGTTATTATCTGAATGCTTGTGCCGGTGCCTTCCGTGCACGTGATATCCAGCTCTGGCAAGTCGTCTTCACTCGTGGTGTCGAAAACGGTTTACGGGTTCCGCACTGATTTCCACCCCGGCACCGCCGGGGTTAATTCAATTCTCGCAAGCATGTAGCATTTTCTTAACAAAATGTGAGTCTCTTCACGTTTCCTGCGCTCCTTTTTTCACGAGTTTGATCCCGGTAACACTTATCTGTTTATCCATTGGAAACCGGTTTCCATCTTGTTTCACAATCAGTCCACTTCCCAAAAACAATAGCAAGGATACCGCCATGAGCATGTACCAAAAAATGGTCAATGTGATTGAGCAAAAAGTCACGCCAATGGCAGGAGCAATGGGCTCTCAGCGCCATGTCATCGCCATCCGCGACGGTTTTATCTCCGCCCTTCCGTTTATGATCATCGGTTCTTTCTTGTTAGTGTTTATCTTCCCGCCCTTCTCGCCAGACAGCAGCTGGAGTTTTGCACGGTCATGGCTGAACTTTTCTCTCACCTATCGTGAACAGTTGATGTTGCCGTTTAACCTCAGCATGGGTGTGATGACGTTTTTTATTTCCGTCGGTATTGGCGCAAGCCTCGGGAAGCACTATAAGCTCGACCCGATAATGACCGGTTTACTGGCTTTTATGGCCTTCCTATTGGTTGCAGCACCCTATAAAGACGGGCAGATTTCAACGCAGTATTTTTCCGGCCAGGGCATTTTCACCGCGCTGATTACAGCGATTTACGCCAGCGAAATGTACGCGTTATTAAAGCGCCACAACATCACCATCCGCTTACCGAAAGAAGTGCCGACCGGCGTTGCGCGCTCATTTGAAATTCTGATTCCGGTTGTGGTGATTGTTGCCACCCTGCACCCGCTGAATTTGTTTATCGAATCAACAACCGGAATGATTATTCCTGAGGCGATTATGCATCTGCTGGCACCGTTGGTGTCTGCATCCGATTCACTGCCAGCGATTCTGATTTCGGTGTTTATCTGCCAGATTCTCTGGTTCGCCGGTATTCACGGCGCGCTTATTGTCACCGGGATTATGAACCCGTTCTGGATGGCAAACCTTTCTGCAAACCAGACGGCACTGGCTGCGGGCAATGTTCTGCCGCATATCTATTTGCAAGGCTTCTGGGACCACTACCTGCTGATTGGCGGCGTTGGCTCAACACTTCCATTAGCCTTCCTGCTATTGCGCAGCCGTGCGATTCACCTGCGCACCATTGGCAAAATGGGCGTGGTGCCAAGCTTCTTTAACATCAACGAACCCATTTTGTTCGGCACACCAATCATCATGAACCCGATGTTCTTCTTGCCGTTTACTTTGGTACCAATGATTAACGCAACGCTTGCTTATATCGCGACCAAATTAGGTTGGGTTGCCCAGGTTGTCTCCCTCACACCATGGACCACACCTGCGCCAATTGGTGCTTCATGGGCCGCAAACTGGGCGGTAAGTCCCGTAATCATGTGTCTGATTTGTATGGTCATGTCGGCTGTGATGTATTACCCATTCCTGAAAGCTTACGAGCGCACCCTGCTGAAACAGGATGAAGAGCGTAATACCCAGGAAAATGACAGCCCGATTACAGCAAACTGATATTTTTTATTGCCTGCCCGGATGGCAGGCACGTCAAACGAGGAACGAAAATGAAATACGTATTTCCTGATAATTTTTGGTGGGGCAGCGCCAGTTCAGCACCGCAAACTGAAGGTGAAACGCTCTCTTTTGGCAAGTCAGCCACCATTTGGGATCAGTGGTTTAAAGAACAGCCAACCCGTTTTCATAACGGCGTAGGCCCTGCTGATACCTCCACGTTCTATAAGAACTGGAAGCAGGATATCGCGCTGCTAAAAGAGCTGAATCATAATACTTTCCGTACCTCAATTTCCTGGGCACGCCTTATCCCTGAAGGGCGCGGCGCGGTAAATCAGGAAGCTGTGACCTTCTATAATCAGGTTATTGATGAGCTGTTAGCGCAAGGCATTAAGCCATTTATCAACCTGTTCCACTTTGATATGCCGATGGTAATGCAGAAGCAAGGTGGCTGGGAGAACCGTGACGTTGTCACGGCATATGCTGAATTTGCTAACGTTTGCTTTGAGCTGTTTGGCGACCGCGTGAAGCATTGGTTTACCTTTAACGAGCCGGTAGTCCCTGTCGAAGGTGGCTATCTGTACGACTTCCATTATCCGAATGTAGTGGATTTCAAACGTGCAGCCACCGTTGCTTACCACACCATGATTGCCCATTCTCTGGCGGTGAAAACTTACCACGAGCGCAACGATGGCGGCGAAATCGGGATTATCCTGAACCTCACCCCTTCGTACCCGCGTTCGCAAAACCCTGCGGATGTGAAAGCGGCAAACATTGCTGACCTGATGTTTAACCGCAGCTTCCTTGACCCCGCATTGCGTGGTGAATATCCGCAAGAACTGGTGGCCTTGTTGAAAGAGCATGGCCAATTGCCGGAATGCCAGCCTGGCGACAAAGAGTTGTTGGCTGCGGGCGTCGTCGATTTACTTGGTATCAACTACTACCAGCCGCGCCGCATCAAATGCCGCGATTCACTGGTAAACCCGGATAGTCCGTTTATGCCAGAGTGGTTCTTCGAAGCCTACGAAATGCCAGGCCGCAAAATGAACCCGTATCGCGGCTGGGAAATCTACGAACAAGGGATTTACGACATTCTCACCAACCTACGTGAGAATTACGGTAACCCAAATTGCTATATTTCAGAGAATGGCATGGGCGTTGAAAACGAACAGCGCTTCGACGAGAACGGCCAGATTCAGGATGATTACCGTATTGATTTCGTGCGCGACCACCTGAAGTGGCTGCATAAAGGCATCAGCGAAGGCAGCAACTGTCTTGGTTATCATATGTGGACGTTTATTGATAACTGGTCCTGGTGCAACGCTTATAAAAACCGTTACGGTTTTGTCTCGTTAAACCTTGAGACTCAGCAACGCACCATCAAGAAAAGCGGCGAATGGTACAGAGCCACCGCCGCAGAAAATGGCTTTAACGATCGCACGTAATCTCAGCATTCGGGCCGCAAGGCCCGTTTCTGGCTGAGAAGCGGGAAACTCACACCATGTCGAATATTAATGATGTAGCACGCCTTGCGCAGGTTTCTAAAGCAACCGTTTCGCGTGTTTTAAGCGGCAGTCGCGGCGTGAAAGAAGAGAGCCGCCAGGCCGTTTTACGCGCGGCGGAAATACTTAACTACAAACCGAATGCTATCGCTCAATCTTTGAGTTCCCAATCAACCAATTGCATTGGCGTTATCTGTGCAACCGAACATATTCAGCAGTCAACGGGCTACCTGCAAGCACTTGAGAAACAGCTTAATCAGCATCAGAAACATTTGCTGTTACGCTTTGCCAATGACCATGACAGCGTGGCTCAGGCAGCTCAGGAACTTTCAAATGGGTTATGTGATGCACTGGTGGTGGTCGGCGCTCGTTTTCCGTTACCGGAACTTGATGACGAAATCATGTTGATTGATTGCCTGAGCGGTTCACATAACCTCAGTATTCAGTGTGACCATATTTTTGCTGCCGAAACTGCGGTGCATTATTTATGTAATCAAAAGCGGCGGCAAATCGCATTGATTAACTTTGCCAGTGGTGAAGCGGCAGCGCTGACACTTGAAGGTTATCATCAGGCACTTCACAACCATGTTGTGCCCTTCAACCGGCAGTTGGTGATTGACGATGAATCATCGGTGCGTATTGCACTGCAACGCCTGATTAATCGCGGAGTGAAGTTTTCTGCACTGCTGGTTACCGATGATACACAGGCGCAAGAAGCTGTGATGATGCTCAATCAATACCAGTTAACAGTCCCTGAACAGGTGATGGTGTTTAGTCTGGATGGCTCAAGCAGAATGCCTGGTTCGAATGCGATACCGGCCATCAAATATCCGCTGGAGAGTATCGCCCGTCGCGCAGTTGAATTGCTGCTTGGCGAACGACATACCAGTGATTTGGTGCGCGGAAGTTTGTTGATTGCATGAGAAAGAATGTCGGATGCCGCCTGAGCACATCCGACAAAACTCAAGATTCACGCCTTCGGTAGCAATGCATCCAAAGTCGCTTCACGTTGTGCCAGTACACGCTCGACGGTATCTACGATTGCCTGAGTCTGCGGGTCGATCTCAATATTAATACGATTGCCGAGTTTCTTGCTGCCAAGTGTGGTGCGCTCAAGCGTTTCTGGAATTAAATGCACACAGAAACGTGAAGCAGTCACTTCGCCCACCGTCAGGCTAATACCATCAATGCCGATGTAACCTTTGTGCAGGATATATTTCATTAGCGTTTTATCACGCATTTTAAACCAGATTTGGCGGTTATTTTCGGAGGTCAGAATCTTCGCAATTTCCGCTGTAGTCATAATATGGCCGGACATAAGATGCCCGCCGATCTCATCATTAAATTTAGCGGCACGTTCGACATTAACGCTGTCGCCTACCACTAATTCCCCGAGGTTGGTGATGCGCAGCGTCTCTTTCATAAGATCAAAGCTGACGTGGTTGCCATTGATTTCCGTGACAGTCAGGCAACAGCCGTTATGCGCAACCGACGCTCCTGTTTCAAGGCCGGGTAACATCGCATCGGGCATTTCAATGACGTGTGTACGGAAGTTTGGTTTCTCATCAATGGAGACCAGGGTCGCAGTGCCCTGCACAATACCTGTAAACATCGTAAAGCTCCTGGTAATTAAATGGTCGCTAATAATTTATAGTGCAGCACTTTAACAGTTGGAAAAAAGGCTTGCCAGCTATCCGCGCTACCCCACCATTATTTGGCTGGCGTATTCGTTTTCTGCCGCTACAATAGTCAGGTTAATTCCCCTACGATTCCTATTTTCCTGCCATTTCTGGCGGTCTTGTTGTTTTTCTAATAACTAAAAATATTCAGGTGTTCAAATGCAGAAGTACATAGTTGAAGCCCGCCAGTTACTCGCACTGGCGATACCCGTGATCCTCGCGCAAATTGCACAAACCTCAATGGGTTTTGTCGATACCGTGATGGCCGGTGGCTACAGCGCAACCGACATGGCCGCTGTGGCAATCGGTACATCCATCTGGCTACCCGCGATTCTCTTCGGCCATGGTTTGCTAATGGCGCTGACGCCAACCGTCGCGCAACTCAACGGCTCAGGCCGTCGTGAGCGTATTGCTCACCAGATTCGCCAGGGCTTCTGGCTGGCGGGAATAGTCTCGGCGCTCATCATGATTGTCCTGTGGAATGCAGGCCATATTATTCATGCTATGAAAGATATCGACCCGCAGCTTGCCGATAAAGCCGTGGGCTATTTGCGCGCGTTGTTGTGGGGCGTCCCAGGCTATTTGTTCTTCCAGGTTGCCCGTAACCAGTGTGAAGGACTGGCCAAAACCAAACCCGGCATGGTGATGGGATTTATCGGCCTGTTGGTCAACATTCCGGTCAACTACATCTTTATCTACGGCCACTTTGGCATGCCGGAACTCGGCGGTGTAGGCTGCGGTGTCGCAACTGCTGCGGTGTATTGGGTGATGTTTTTCTTCATGATTTCTTATGTGAGAAAAGCACGCTCAATGCGCGATTTAAAGCTACCAAAAGGCTTCATCAAACCCGACTGGAAGGTGATGTATCGCTTAACCCAACTGGGCCTGCCGATTGCACTGGCGTTGTTCTTTGAAGTCACACTGTTTGCGGTGGTCGCACTGCTGGTAGCGCCATTGGGCATTGTTGACGTTGCAGGCCACCAGATAGCCCTGAACTTCAGCTCATTAATGTTCGTATTGCCGATGTCACTTTCAGCGGCAGTAACCATCCGCGTGGGCTTCCGTCTGGGCCAGGGTTCAACACTTGATGCGCAAACTGCAGCATGGACTGGTATCGGTGTTGGCATGTGCATGGCAACCCTCACAGCGCTCTTCACCATTGTGATGCGTGAGCATATCGCCCTGCTTTACAACAGTAATCCGGAAGTTGTCGCGCTGGCGGCGCACCTGATGCTACTGGCGGCGGTTTACCAACTTTCCGATTCCGTGCAAGTTATCGGCAGCGGCGTGCTACGTGGTTATAAAGATACACGATCTATTTTCTTTATAACTTTTATCGCCTACTGGGTGTTGGGATTGCCAAGCGGCTATATTCTTGCACTCACCGATTGGGTTGTTGAGCCAATGGGGCCAGCAGGATTCTGGACCGGCTTTATCATCGGTTTGACCTCAGCTGCAATTATGATGATGTTGCGTATGCGTTGGTTGCAACGTCAGCCTTCAATCACGATTTTGCAGCGTGCTGCGCGATAAACTTGAATAGCCGCCGTTATGGCGGCTATTTTTCCATCGAGTTGCACAGATGCTCAGCAAACGAGTGAAATATGGAAGAAAATTGCGGTTTAGCGCTTGCAAGGTTTAAGAGCTGCCGCTAATATTCGTCCCCGTTGTCACAGACAACACAGTGCGTCCGTAGCTCAGTTGGTTAGAGCACCACCTTGACATGGTGGGGGTCGGTGGTTCGAGTCCACTCGGACGCACCATTCTAAGTTTTACCGCAGCAAACAGTGCGTCCGTAGCTCAGTTGGTTAGAGCACCACCTTGACATGGTGGGGGTCGGTGGTTCGAGTCCACTCGGACGCACCATTTCATAAAAAACATTCAACGTTTTATCTCTCCAGTAAAAAATCCTAACTAACCCACCAATATTTCAACTGTCATTATTATTCACTCACCTTGTCTTCAGGTTTTGAGCAAAACATCCCTGTTCCGCTCACCTGTGAAAACTGTTTGTTAGCTACCGATAATTCCGCCATCAGCTTTAACAATAACGACAGTGGAAGATCGTGGGCGACTGTTTTTATCACCGTCAGGCCAGGTGGAGACGGCGGTAGGATTTGCCGGATCGCTGATATCGTCACCAGGTTCACCTGGGTGTTGAATATTAATAAACAGCGTGCGGTTATCTGGGGTAAAGGCGATGCCGGTTATCTCACAACCACGCGGACCAGTCAGGAAACGCCGATATTCGTTGGTGCCTGGAACAGTGGCGAGCATCTGGTTGTTGCCCATACCTTCATAGGCTTTTTTGTTGATAGT
>NZ_LXEO01000017.1 GCF_001654865.1 Buttiauxella noackiae ATCC 51607
TTATATCAGGACTAGTCATAGTACCGGAAGAAACATCGGTCTGAATCCACAGTACACCGCGATGGTCGAACGATAACCCATCTGCACTGCCAAATTCCGCCCCCTTCATAGAGCCTTTGGTTTTCTCATCCAGACTAGATGGATTACCGCCTAGCACCAAAATATTCCATGTGAATGCGGTTGATGCAGGGTCACCGTTCTCTTCCGTCCAGTGCATGATGTGGCCATATACGTTATTAGCGCGCGGGTTGGCAGCATCGACAGGTGCTTTACCCTCCTTGCCTCGGTCACTATTGTTGGTCAAGGTACAATAAACACTGCCCGTGGCGTGCGAATCGACCGCAATCCACTCAGGGCGGTCCATTTTTGTAGCACCAACAACGTCAGCTGCGAGGCGGGTTTTAATCAACAACTCGCCCTGACTGGTAAATCCTTTCGTTTCATCAAGGCCGGATTGCCCGTATATCAGGGGCAGCCAGGTGCCACTACCATCATCATTGAATTTCGCCACATATAGCGTGCCTTCAGAGAGCAAGTCCATGGCAGCATCTCGCAGACTGGCATCATATTGATTTTTGGAAATGAACTTATAAATGTATTCGAATTTCTGATCATCACCCATGTAAGCCACTACGCGCTTATCCGCCGCCAGGGTAATCGCAGCCCCTTCATGCTTAAAGCGGCCTAATGCCGTGTGTTTGCGTGGAGTCGAAGACGGATTATAAGGGTCAATTTCTACCACCCAGCCGAAACGGTTAGGTTCATTAGGTGTGGCATCCACGCTAAAGCGCGCATCGACTTCATTCCAGCGGTAGGAATCATCGCTGTCGCTGATGCCATAGCGTTTTTCCAGAGCATTCGGTGCCGTTTTTTTAACGAAAATATCCGACCAGTTCTCTTCGCAGGTAAGGTACGTGCCCCACGGTGTAAGACCATTGGCACAATTTTGCATCGTACCAAGCACTCTCTCACCCTGCGGATCGTCAGCTGTTTTCATTAATGCATGATTTTTGGCGGGCCCTGTAAGGATCATCGGCGTATTAACTGTAATACGGCGCGCAAATTCAGAAGGACGAACCACGCTCCAATTATCGCCCTCTTTTTTTACTTCAATAACCGAAATACCCATGGCATTTTGGCCCTTGCGCACTTTATCCAGACTCCAGTTCGCGACGCCATCTTTAAACAACAAACCGTTGTCGATGTATTCATGGTTCATCGCCAGCAAACCGTGATTCGGATCGGTACCTCCCGGCGGCAAACTAAACCACGCCATACCGTCGTGGTGCATTCCTGCTTGAGCAGCCTGTTCATCAGTGGTGTTACTGCCATCAGTTTTAAATTCTGGCAAGTTACCCTTTAAGCCGACCGCATCCCCCCAACGGTAAAATGGCCGAGCGATGTAGCCCTCCGGCACACGCACGGTGTCATCCGTGGAAACTTCAATACTGGTAAAACCAAGGGAAGATGGACGTGCCAGGGCTGTCTCTACCGCCCATGCAGCCGGAGATTTTAGCAACGTCGGGAACGCTACAGCGGCACCAGCAACTGCCCCCATTTGCAGGAATCGGCGGCGGCTTAAATACGCGCGGGCAACCTCTGAAAAAACAGGGTTGATGCTGCTGTTACTGATTTCGTCGTTGTGTTCCTGTTTAAACAACGGCTTAAGAGGTCTGCTCATCATAGCTTCCTTTCGATATTGTTATCAGAAGTGAGCAGTGTAAGAAGGTTTTGTTACATATTTATAACGGCATGAGCAGGTCCTGGTTGTTTGATAACTATTGAACAAACATCCAGTAGTAACGTCCCTACCCTGTAACAGGCTTAATGTTTTCGACCAAAACTTGATTATTTTAAAGAGTGGAATTTAATGTCTATAGCGACGTTTTAGCTTTATTTCCATTTCTAACCACCGAATAATTTCGGTGGCATCAGCATATATTATGCCTCAACAATGTGAACAATCTGCCCTAAAATACGTTACGTATTCACGTTTTCAATAACGCCAACATTGGGTTATTACGTTATCTGAATAATTAATATCTTTCTGAATTATAACGTTAAGCAGTAGCACTTTCTTTACCTTTGAAATTGTTTACATATGAAATTATTATATTTTTGCATCCAATATTCATGTTGAAATGACTTATAGCAGACTTTTCCAAATACAATTTTCAAACTCACCTGATAAAACTTAAAGTGCGAATGTGATCATATTAAAAAATTTAATACATACTGAAATTGGCATAAAAATGTACCTGATCCTATGGTTTTAATAGTCATGCAATTTTCATCCGTATGCATTATTGACAAACCGCAGGTATCTGAATAGGTACAAAGATATGAAATCAATCATTAAAATGCGCATATTTTTTCCTTTCATGATTTTTGCTTTTGTTCCATCTGCAAATGCCGTAGTGGCAACCAACACATTTCAAGTACAGATCACTATTACTGCTTCATGCATTGTCACCACAGGCGCTGGAGCAAATATTAATCTGGGCTCTGTCGGTAGTAATGCAACAAATACAACGGGAAACAGTTCGTTTACCGTCCAGTGCTCAAGAACCACTCCTTATTTCATCGGCCTAGCGCCATCCACTGTTAATGGTGGCAATACCACAGGTGCTGGTGCTATGTCATCAGTCGCTAACAGTGGGACAAACAACGATAAAGTCCCTTATCAGTTACATCAAACGTCAGGCACAGGTCCCGTCTGGGGTAATACGGCCACCACCATAGCCGTGGGTAACGGTGTTGGGGGGACAGGCTCAGGTTTGGCGCAAACCTATACGGTCTATGCCGTTGCTGCCAGCGCAAACTTTGCACCTGATAGCTACGCAGATACGGTAACCGTTAACGTAAATTATTAATATAAAGGACTATTATATAATATGAAGTCACAGACACGAACGGCTATGGCGGCGTTATGCCTATTAACAGCAGCAGTGTTTTCACAAAATATAGTGGCAAGTGGCCTGCAAGTTTCGCCTGTGTCACTGACCCTGCAAAGTATACAAAATGCCGATGGCATCTGGTTGATGAACCAGGGTGAAGACACCATAAATGCGCAAGTTCGTGTTTATAGATGGAACCAGCAAAGTTTTGAAGACCAGCTCAACTCTTCTCAGAATCTGGTTATTAGCCCGCCGATGCTTAAGCTGGCACCCGGTGAGAAACAGCTGATTCGCGTGATTCATATGGGCCCAGCCTCAAATACTGTGGAAGAAGCTTATAGACTGTCAATCAATGAGCTGCCACCGCCAGAACTACAAAAAAATAAAATACAGTTTGTTCTGCATTATTCAGTTCCCGTTTTCATTCAACCAAAGGGTACCAGCGATCATTCAGCAAAATTGCAATGGGGAATTCAACGTATTGGTGATGAAGCATTTCTTGAGGTGAGCAATCAGGGGAATAGCCATGCCCAGTTATCTGCTGCTTCATATATCAATACACAAGGTAGAAAAAAAGAAATAACACAGGGGCTATTGGGATATGTTCTCCCGGGCGCAACCATGCGCTGGAAATTGCCTTTTACTGCCGCCGACACCGCCCCCGGAAGCAAATTAGAAGTCACTATAAATGGACAAAAAAAGGTGCAAGAACTTTAATAAAATCATTAGCGTAATAATGACCTTTTTTCTCGGTGGAATGTTAATGCCAGGAGTAGCCTCGGCCAATGATAATAATTCCATCAGTCCGGTGATGAGTAATAATAACGAGCATTCTGGCGCAATAGACTTGTATCTTGATATCACCCTGAATGGTAATCATGTCGGCATAGAGCATTTTAGTGAGTCAGAGGGGAAATTATATACCAGCAAAGAAACATTACAAAAAATAGGGTTTAAGTTGCCTAATGAATCGCCCCAATCGATTCGTCTGGAGAGTTTAAGCCAATTACAATTTGATTATGATGTTTCATTACAAACACTGAAATTGACAGCCCCTCTTAGCACTTTGAATTTAAATACCACCAAAATCAATCAAGTTGATACTCCTCCGCCAGTCGTATCCACATCACGGGGGATGTTACTTAATTATGATGTTTACGCAGCACAAGGCGATGGAAGTAACGCCAGCAGCTTTACTGAATTGCGCGCATTTAACTCCGCAGGTGTGCTGAGTTCGACCCAATTAACTCAATACTCCACGCAGGAAAATGGTGTTACGGCAGAAAACAATTTTAGTCGTCTTGATACACAGTGGCGGTCATCGTTCCCAGACCGCCTGATTAGCTTAACCCTCGGTGATACTCTCACTAGCAGTCTTACATGGTCGCGCCCGACACGTATCGCGGGTATTCAAATAGGCACTGATTTCAACCTGCAACCTAATATGCCGACGACACCTCTGCCCTCTTTTTTAGGTTCGGCAACGGTACCCTCAAATGTTGAATTATTTATCAATGGCATGAAATATTACAACGGTGAAGTACCTGCGGGTAATTTTGAAATCAACACCCAGCCAAATATCAGCGGTGCTGGCTACGCGCAAGTGAATATGACTGATGCGTTGGGTCGAACAACGACCCAGAGCTTCTCCTTTTATCAGGATCAGCAGCTATTACGTGAAGGGCTGACGCAGTGGTCAGCAGAACTGGGGGTGGTGCGCGAAAATTACGGTATCTCTTCATTTGATTACGCCAGTACACCTTCCTTTAGTGGAACCTGGCGGCGGGGTATCAGTAACAGTTTTACAGGTGGTGTTCATTCTGAGGTAAGCAAACAGTTGCTCAATTCTGGATTCAGTATGGACTGGATACCTGGCGGCCGTATTGGCACCCTTTCAACGTCTCTTGCCATGAGCACAGATGCGGGTGAGAACGGGATGTTGTATAGCCTGGGTTATCGCTGGATTGGCAGCAATTTTAACTTCAGCACCTCGACGATTGCCACCGCAGGTGATTACCGTGATATCGCCAGCCGCTATGGTTCAGCGCCGCCGTCACTCAATAGCAATGTCGTCGTTGGGTACAACACCCCTTCGTATGGAAATGTCAGTCTGAGCTACCTGCAATATCGCTATCCCGATGAAAACTCAGTGCGTTATGCAGGAGCAAACTGGTATGGCGCACTAACAAGTCATATTTATCTCACGGCTGGTGTGAATCAGAACGTAGACGACAGCCGGGATCGTAACCTCTACCTGACGGCCACATTTATCCTTAGCAATAACCTTACCGCCAGTAGCACCGTACAGCGCACGAATGATGAAAACGGTTATATGCTTAATGCCAGCCGTACCCAACCTTCAGATGGGGGTTGGGGCTGGAATCTTGCTGCAAGCCAACAATCTTCACAACAAAACGGCCAGGGAGAACTGGGTTACCTGGGCCGCTATGGCAAAGTTTACAGCGGTTTTAATCGCACCGCCGATACACAGTATGCCTATGCCGGTGGTAGCGGCTCCCTGGTGATGATGGGTGGCGGTTTGTTTGCCGCGCGCACAATTGATGATGGCTTTGCTGTTGTCTCCACCGACGGTATTCCTGACTTGCCAATCAAACTGCAAAACAATCTCATCGGCACCAGCAACAGCCAGGGCTTGCTGTTAGTGACGCCAATCAAAAGCTATGAAAATAACCTGTTAAGCATCGACCCAATGAACTTACCCGCTAATACACGTATCGACCAGGTTAATGCTTACGCCACACCTGCCGACCGTTCTGGCTCGCTAGTCAAATTTGGTATTACTCCGGTTCGCGCCGCGCAAATAATCGTGGTTGATGCCCAAGGAACACCGATTGAAGAAGGGACATCGGTAGAGCTGAATGCTAAGCAAAACCAACAAACCATTGTTGGTTTTGATGGCCTGGTCTATTTCGATACGCTGGAACTGCATAACACATTAAAAGTGATGGCCGCCAAAGGCACTTGCTCCGTGCAGTTCGATTACCCGCAGAAGGCTGCCAGCATTGCGCAACTTGGCCCACTTGTTTGTCACTAATGGTGAGATGAACTGGACTTCTTAAGAGAAAGGAAACCTATATGCGTTTTAGAGAGTTATTTTTCTTTGCAGCCTTAAGTTTGTCTCCTGGTGTTAGCCACGCGCTGAGTTGCTCAATAAGTGGCGTGCAACCCATTAATTTTGGGAATGTAAATCCACTGTCCAGTACAGGTGCTGAAACGTCCATGACGTTCAGCTATTCGTGCAGCAAAGTACTTACCGATGTGCTTAGTGCTATTACTCTGTGCTTTAATATCGGCGCTTCAAGCAATGGTCAGGTAAACCCTCACAGCATGGCTTTTGCTGGCCCTCCAGCCAGCACATTAAACTACCAACTCTATCAAAACCAGGCTCATACTGTGGTTTGGGGAAATCAGAACCAGGCCGGAACCACTCCGCCTATGGCCCAAATAACACTCCTCAATCTCACGCCAGTAACGGGTAGTCTGACAGTTTATGCAAAGCTTACGACACCCCAAATCACCGCGGCTCCCGGTAGCTATTTAGACAGTTTTAATACAGCCACCGCAAGCGTCACCACAAATACAGGCCTGGCGGTCCCTCCCGCCGATTGCGGTAATGGAACCGGCCCGAGTTTTCCTTTTAACGTGACCGCGGTCGTGACCAAGCAATGCAACATCAGCTTCGTCAATAATATAAGTCTTCCCCCGGCTACCATGAACCAAACCAATCTCGCTTCGAGTAATACTCTTGGTGTCGCATGCTCAAATAACACCCCTTATTCGATAGGACTGAGTCCATCGAATGGCAGTACCACAGGCAGCGGGCAAATGAAAACCACCGGCAGCGGGAGCAATACCGATACAGTCCCGTATCAACTGCGTTCAACGTCAGGCCAAAGCGGGACGCCATGGGGAAGCATTACAGCAAACAGCGTCAATGGCACCGGTAGCGGATCGACCACTGCCTATACCGTTTACGCAACCGTACCCAGTGCAAACTACGCCCCGGATAATTACGCCGATACCGTCACCATTAATGTGACGTACTAAATGGCTCAATGACTAACGCGCAGATTGAGTGCCCGTTAGGCCAGGCATGACTTCCTTCATCAGCTCAATAAATTTGCGCAGGCGGGCCGGGTAGTAACTCGCGTAAGGATAGAGCAGATAGATGGGCAAAGGTGCAACCTGCCAACCAGGTAGAACATGCTGCAAGGTTCCTTCTTCCAAATCCTCTTTCACAACCCATGCGGAAACCATCCCTACTCCCAATCCGTTTAAAGCTGCCTTACGCACCGCGTACAAACTATCAGTGCTCAGTCTTGGCGTAATGTCGAAGCGGAAAGGATCGCCAGTAGTTATATCGCTTAACGTCACTTCATTGCGATAAAAACTACTCAGCGCCACCCAAGGGAGTTTCAACAAATCTTCAGCTTCATTCACAGGCCCATAGTGTGCCAACAACGATGGGGCGGCCACCACAATGCGCGGGACTTCCGCCAGTAAAATGGCAACCACTGAAGGGTCTGTTATGGCTCCAACATGAATCGCGCAATCAATCCCTTCGGGGATAAAATCCGGTGACCGATCGTTGAGGATCCACTCAATATTGATTTGCGGATAGCGCAGCAGGTAATCGCCAAGCGGCCCAATGAGCTGATCTTGCCCGAAGGCGTGCGGTGCGCGTACACGCAACACTCCAGCAGGCTCGTCCTGTACACCACTGACTTCATCTTCCAGAATCTGCCAATTTTCAATCAACCGGCGTGCATGCTGATAACAACGTTCGCCGTCATCAGTCAGCTTCATGGTGTGGGTCGTACGTTGAATTAACTTAACGCCAAGCATTTGTTCAAGGCTTTGCAAGCGTCGGCTTATTGTTGGCTGGGTAGTATCCATTTGTGCGGCTGCGGCTGAAAGGCTACCGCTCTCAACGATTCGCACAAAAGTTTGCAAAATGGCTATACGATCGCCAGCAGGATTAATGTTTTTGTTCATACGCTAAGTGTATAACAGTTTTACCTCTGCGGGGACTACAGCCGAATGCAAAAAACGACAAGAATGGCCGCACATTAACCCACTGGAGCGAGCCATGAGCCAGCTTTCCACAATGACCACATCAACGTCCAACACCATGCTGTCGGGCAAAATTGTTTTTCTTCTCGCCCTTGGCGCTGGCCTGAGTGTTGCCTCAATTTATTACAGCCAGCCAATGCTGGGAATTATCGGCAGCACGTTTCATGCCCGTGTCGGCGATGTCGGCCTGGTACCCACGCTGACGCAAATTGGTTATGCGCTTGGGATTTTGTTGCTCGCCCCATTGGGGGACCGCTTTGACCGCCGCCGTATCATTTTGATTAAAGGCACCCTGCTTTCGTTGACGTTACTGCTGTGTGGGTTCGCCTCTTCCTGGCATGTGCTATTGCTCAGCAGCCTGGCAATTGGGCTGGTTGCGACCGTAGCACAAGATATTATCCCTGCCGCCGCCACACTGGCCTCTGACAGCAATCGGGGTAAAACCGTGGGAATGGTGATGACCGGACTTTTAGCGGGCATTCTGCTTTCACGCGTATTTAGCGGCATCGTGGCACAACTGTGGGGCTGGCGTAGTGTTTATACTATTGCGGCGGTAGGTGTCTGGGTCGTCACGCTGACACTCTGGTACGTACTCCCCTCTTTCAAGCCTGAAACCACATTACGCTATCCCGCGCTATTGCGTTCATTGGGCAAACTGTGGATGGAGTATTCGGCTTTACGTCGTGCCGCTCTGGCACAAGGGCTGTTGTCGATTGCATTTAGTGCTTTTTGGTCAACGCTTGCGATTATGCTGGCAGAGCGCTTCCATATGGGCTCCGCCGTAGCCGGTACTTTTGGCCTGGCAGGTGCCGCAGGAGCGCTCGCCGCGCCGCTGGCAGGTTCACTCGCTGACCGTCGCGGCCCTGATTTTGTCACTAAAATTGCAGCCGCGTTGGTTGTCATCTCCTTTGCGCTGATGTTTGTGATGCCGTTTGTTCCCGTTCCTGTGCAACTGGCTATTATCGCCATTAGTGCTATCGGGTTTGATCTGGGTATTCAGGCCTCACTGGTTGCACATCAGACCATCATCTACGCGTTAAATCCGGCCGCCCGCAGTCGCCTGAACGCCATTATGTTTACCGTCGTGTTTATCGGCATGGCAGCAGGTGCAACACTGGGTAGTAAAGCTCTGGAAACCTTCGGCTGGACGGGAATGGTTGGGCTGGCAACAATTGCAGCTCTTTGCGGACTGCTTATTCGGTTAATGGGGCGTTCCACCAGATAAACAATCACCACCTCCGCGGGAGGTGGTGATTCGCCAATGAGTTTCCGGCTACTACAACCGCCGGGATAACAGGATTTATTGCGCCTCAGCCACCGCGTGAATTTGGCCCGTGAATCCTGTTTTAGCAATCGCTGACAACAGTTGCTGGTTATCAAAATTGTCCGGAACAATGACTTGTGCCTGATGCGTTTTTAATGACGCCTTCGCTTTAATCACCCCATCGGTACTGCGCAATGCCTGATTTATCGAAATAACACACAGTGGGCAGTTCATCTGCCCTATATCTATAGTGACCATTTTATTGGCCGCCCAACTCAGGGGCGTCAACAAAAGCAGCCCCAGGCATAAAAATCTCTTCATTCCATACTTTCCCAAATCCAGGGTAAGAGATACGGATAGGTAGTCAGGAACAGCACCAGCGGGACTGACAACCAATATAACCACACCAACATCCGGCGGCTCACCACACTGGTACATACCGGTTTTGGGGACAAATAGAGTCGCCAGAATCCACGTGCCATTAACCCCAGGGAGACAATGACCATGGGGACTTGTAGCCAGGGTAGCGTCGGGATACCTGTCAGCCCTGCTGCTGAAATACCAAATACCAGATACAACAATGGCCCAATGCAGCACAGTGTTGACGCGCCAGCGGCAATCAATGCCGCCAGCAACGCGATTAAATGGCCCTTAATGCTGTTCGGTGCTGACGTAGTCATAGCTAAATGCTGCCGGATCGTAGAAGTTTAAAGGATCGCCATCTACTTCGGCATACGGATAACCCAGGTTGTTTACATCACCTTGTTCTGCCGCCGGGAATAGTGCGAAATCACGCGCGTGATTAAAGCCTACCCAGTTCATTTCCCAGTTGCCAAAGAGATAATCGTTAACCGCTTTCACAGCCGGGTCACCATTCTCTTTCTTCTCAGTCAGACGCATTTTGGTGACATCTGCCGGGTCAGCTGGAACCCAGCCAAAACCCGCCAACCAGAACATCGCGCGGCAATGTTGACCACCGCTTATTTTTGCAATCCCTTTCTCATCAGCGCTACCGAAGGCTTTCTTTGAATACTCACTAAGCTTGCGGCTGGCACCAAGACGAATACCGAACATTTCGCGCGCAGGGATACCTACTGCACGACACAGGGCAACAAAAACAGAGTTAATGTCGGTGCATTTACCACCCAATTTGCCCGCTTTAAGTATTTCGCCCACATCGCCAGTACCGCAACCAATCACAGCATCATCGCGATGCATATGCGTACTCACCCAGTCGTGAATCAAACGAGCTTGTTTGAGCGGCGCTTTTTCATTCGCAACAATTTTGAGCGCGGTTTCTTTTACAAGACCGTCGACGGGAATATGGGGAGTCGCCAGCAAGAAAGGTTTAATTTCCTCCGGGATGACTGCGTCTTGCTCTGGCAGCAACCAGTCAGCCAGTTGATTGTCTTTTAACACTTCCCAGTCGCGAGTTTCGATGGTCATCTCAACGCGAATTTCCAGCGGGCCAGTCGATTCCGGCCAGGTGACAAAGAGCATTCTGGCGCCATAACGATTATTCGCAGTCAGGCTGGCTTTCTGGTAATTACCGCTGAAAGAAAGGTCGAGCAGTGTCTGAAAGGCGGTCTCTTCTGGCACAGGTATCCACAACTTCACCTGGCCCCGGGAACCTGCTGGCGCTTTAAGGTTGTAGGTTTGCGTCATCACAAAACGGCGGGAGGTATCAGAAGAGGCAATAGCCGGGGTAGCAACACTTTTGGTCCCGGAAAATGCCGGACGAACCAAACCAATCGTTGATAGTGCTGCAACGCTTTTCAGAAAGTGACGCCTTTCCATTAAATGTACCTTTGGTCGCCAGAAAAAGCTGGCGCTTAACCCCGCACCTGCGGAGGTCGGCCGGTATTATGCATTTAAGCATTCTGCGCAATTATAAACTGGATCAATAGGTATACGGTTTATTGATGCTATTCACGCTTTGGAAGAGGCAGGCTTGCCACTCTCTTTTGCTGCGTCTTATTTGCCGTTACGCCGAGGTCACGCGTTTCCGGCAGCAATGACATCGCACACAAGCTGACAGCTGCAGCAAACAACACATAATAGGCAGGTGCCACGGGGTGATTAGTCCACGCCAGAAGTGCAGTCAGAATAAAATGTGTTGTTCCGCCAAATAGTGCCGACCCCAGCGCATAGATAAGCGATGTGCCAGTGCTGCGATAACCGGCAGGCAAAATCTCCGGCACAATAACCAACACGGCGGTAGTCGGGAAAACAATCATAGCGGATATGACGAAGGTAACCGTCAGCAAACGTGTCGCATCAGGTGCTTCATGCAGCCATGAAAACAGCGGCACGACCACGATACACAGCACGATTACCGGCAAGATTAGCACCTTCTTACGCCCATATTTATCACTCAACCTTCCCGCAGCCAACGCCCCAAAAAATGACACTAACCCGGCTATAAGAATACTGGTTTGGGCAATGCTCGGATCAAGATGGAGCGTTTTGATGGCATAGGAGGTCATGTAGTTTATCAACTGTGATGTGACGTTGACGACGATCATGATACACAACCCGATAAGCAGAAAACGGCGATGGTCACGCCACATGCCCTTGAGCATATCAACGGTTTTATCTTCTTTTTTATCCTCTGCATGCAGCGTCTCGGGAACATTGCGACGGATATAAATGGTGAGTGGCACCATCAGCAAACTAAAGATAAACGGAATGCGCCAGCCATAACTTTGCAAATTCTCAGGTGACATCGTAAGCGTAATAATCACGCCAATCAGCCCCCCGGTAGTGACCGCAATACCCTGGCTTGCTATTTGCCAACAGGCGTAGCGCCCACGTTTGTCTGCCGGGGCTGATTCGATTAGCAAAGATGTCGCAGGGCCAATTTCGCCACCCAGAGCAATCCCCTGCAACAGACGGCAGCACACAACAATCACCGGAGCAATCATACCGATACTGGCGTAACTGGGGGTAAGTGCAATTCCCATCGTGCCAAGCGTAATCAGCGAAACGGTAAGAATCATCGCGGGTTTACGCCCTACACGGTCAGCATAGCTACCAATCAGTAGTGCGCCCAAAGGGCGCGTAAAAAATCCTACCCCAAAGGTCGCCGTTGCCACCAGCAGACTGCCGTATTCCCCAGTAATCGGGAAAAATGTCTGTCCAATATAAACAGCAAAATAGGCATAAATAACAAAATCATAAACTTCAAAAGCATTGCCTGCGACGGCGGCAACAATCACCCGCCAATGAACTGGCTGTGCTGGTGCTACTCCACCACTCTGCGCCAAACGATCGGTATTGTGATTCATGCGACTCTCCGGGAATATGTCAGTCTTGATTACGATTAATACCCGCTACTGCTTGTTGGAATACGAGTTTTCCCTGGGTCCAGATAGCCTCCTGCCACCAGGGATCTTGCGGGTTAAAAGCATCTTTTAGGGTCTGACGGATAGCGGCACATTGTCGCGGGTCGTCGCTGCCATAACGTGTTAGCCAGTGCGCACCGCGCATTGCCAACACCGTTTGTGATTGCGGGTAAGTGCCATACTCCAGACAAATGTTGGTCTGCTGTGCCTGCTCGCACTCACGAAACAAAGCAGCCTGAATTGGCCCCGTTAGAGGAACGCTGGTAGAACTACCGGTATTCACCGAAGTAATAGTGTCCCCCCACCAGTCTCGGGCCCGTTTAATAGAAATCCCTTCATCTTCACAACCAAAAATCCGCTCACCATAGCCATAAGGGCCAAGTCCGGTATGAATATCCAGTGAGCCTATCCGACGGCAGCGCGTTGCATAGCGACGCAAAATCGCACGGAAGGTATCATTGCTCCAGGTCGGTTTATCTCCGCCATAGTGAAGACCATCGGCAAAACGATATTGCCCAAGACTTACCGCACACTGAAAACCCTTAGCGCCCCACAGTTTTGCCAATTCACGAAGTTTATCTTCGCTATCTACCGGTGGTGGCCAACTTGAAGGTAGCAACAAATCGTGAATCTCACTGTAGCGTTCGTTAGTGGGTAGCTTTTGATTGAAATCGACAAAATTGCGGTTCAAATCGACGTTTTCCTGAGTGGTACGATGCGACCAGGAAAATCCCCAGGGATTGATGGCATGAACATGCAAAACAGCGGTATTACGCTCGTTTAATGGCCCCATCTCCAACAACCCTTTTTGGATCGCCGACCCAGGATATCCCTCCACACCATGAACACCACTGATGGTAATAATCATATTCGCCGCATCTTCCGGGCCATCAAGCACCACATCTGTCGCCAGCGTTTCTCCCTCAACACCGGGCAAGTCTAAAATGTAGCTATCAACGGACAGTCCTCTGGCCTGGGCTGCAGCAAGGAATGCCTGCCGTGACATCGCATAGTTCCGGCTAAACAGCGTATGCGCTAATGAACTCATCATTGCCTCCTGTCGATTTGGTGCAAAGTCTGGATTGCTGACGGCGGCGACATGAGTCGCCAAATGTGGTGAAGAGTTGTTGTGCAAGTGGACTGTGTCCGAGCGACATTTCAGGATGCCACTGTAATCCGAGCACAAGGCCTGGTGCGTCAGGTGCGGTAAAAGCTTCTATCAGTCCATCAAGCGCAAAAGCCTCGATACGCAATCCTTTCCCCAGGCGATCAACACCCTGGTGATGCAGCGAATTCACCCTGACGGCCTGCGTTCCTGATAGCGTTGCCAGCAACCCACCCGGTGTAACACTGACCAGATGACTATCTTCGTACCATTCCTCAATGGCTCGCGCGTGATCTCCCTCCCTGTGATCTATAGCATCTGCCCTCTCATGAACGGCTCGGTGCAAAGTCCCACCATAAAAGACATTCACCTCCTGAAACCCTCGGCAAATCGCCATCAGGGGAATGCCCTGTGCAGTCACTGACGGCAGGAGTGAGAAGACCGTCTCATCGCGATGCAGATCCATCAATGTTTCCTTGGGAAGCGGCTCAGCTTTATAGCGTTCCGCCGCCACGTTCGAGGGACTTCCCGGCAGCAATACACCGTCCACTGTGGCCAGCAGTGTTGATAAATCCAACAACTCGGGACAGGCTGGAATAAGCACAGGCATCACACCTGCTGCTTCATGCAAAGCACGCAAGTAGGTTTCAGGTACAGCATGAACGTTGTGCTGAAAGTAGCTAATTCGATCGCAGATCACTGCCACCACAGGACGGGGTAATGCGGGTTTGACCGTTTGCATAGGGGATTCCCATTGAACAAAGATTAATTAAATGTTAATGGTTTGTTTTGATTGCGTGAAATGCAGATTCAGGATGGTTTCCATGCATAAACTGCAAGTGGAGGAAGGATGAATACTCGCCAGCTACAGCACTTTATTGCTCTGATGGAGAACATATCACTCAGTGCCGCAGCGGAGACTGTACATCTAAGTCAACCCGCACTATCACGCAGTATCAAGGCCCTGGAAGAGCAGCTAAACGTGCCGCTTTTTATCCGTAGTGACCGCCGCCTGCGACCAACACCGTATGCGCAAGCGTGGGAAGCGACCGCCCGGCGGATGCTAATGAATGAGAAGGAAGGCAATCGTTTATTGCAGATGATGCAATCAGGGGAAACCGGGCGCGTTGCGCTGGGAATGGGCTCGTCACTGATAGATGAATTGCTTGGCCCACTTATCGAGACAATGCTCAAGACGCTTCCGGAAGTGCAGGTTAAAGTCAGTGTGGAAACCTCAGGCCCGCTGCTAAATTTGCTACGTGACCGACAAATTGACTTCTTCGTGGGGGATACAAGTATTGCGCGCCATCAACAAGACCTCGCCGTAGAAGCTCTTTTTACCTGCGGTTTTGCATGGTACGCCAGTCGCCAACATCCTATCGCGCTGCACAAAAACATTGATATCGCCCAACTCAAGTGCTGGCCAATGGTGATTGCATCGGGATATTTTGACCCTGCGGTAGTTGAACATATGGAAGAGCTATACGGCTTATCATCGGGGCTTTACGACAATTTCGATGTGCAAAGTAACGATTTCCAAATCGTTAAATATTTGCTGAGTTCAAGTAACGCTATCCTCGCCGCCACGGATATCTCTATGATTAATGACGTGGAGGCAGGAAAAGTAGTGAAACTCCATGTCACTCCACCACTTTCTCTGACATTGACGCTCGGGATCCTTCGGCTTACAGACAGGGTTCTGCCACCAGTCACAGAACGGGTGATGACACTCATCCGTGATCGTCTAAAACAGACTGAAATTCGCCGCATTCAGCTTTAGTTCGTCATCTGAATATATAAACGAAAGCCCTGTTCATAATGTTTAGCTTCTCTGCTCCGTTAAAGCATGAGTGATTAAAGTTGAGAGTTTTTCAAGCTTGAGAGCAAGTTGAAGACTCAACCAGACATACCCGTGGATAGCATTTTCAACAACCTCATCCCCGGCATGGGCGACTAACAACTCATGCAATTCCTTCGTTATGTCAGTCAAACGCTCACTATTTGCCGCTGCGGGTGATGGATTTCCCTCATGCAGCGCCACAGCCAGTGTTTGCAACGTTTTCTGAGTCATCTGCTGCACTTGTGCAAGAGTACGCGAATTCAAAATAAGAAAGCGGCTGCTGCGCGAGGCCCAATGAGCATTAGCCTGTAATCCTTGCGTAGCAATCATATCCCGGGCAATGGACTGAATCTCATTTAACAGCGTCCTGGATATTCCAGTTTCTCGACTCGCCGGCATAATCAGGCTACGCATTTTCACCACATTCCCGAGTATTCGTGAGTCCATTTTCTTCAGGTTTGGGCGGCTCAGAACATTGCACGAGAAACCCGTAGCATTTATTTTCGCAAAATCAGTCAAAAAGTCCGCTAACTGGATACGCCAGTGAATAAAGGCCCGCTGTGGGTAGGTACTTGTAAAAGCCATCGCCAGAATACAGCCAAGAATAATATTGGTACTACGCCACAATGCAGTTTGAAAATCACCAGCCGGAGCACTACTCACCACCGCCATTGTGATGCCAATGAGCAAGGCGGCATACGGGCGCTTACTCATTGTTAAATAACCACATATAAAGAGTGCACAACCACACCATGCCATCATTAAAGGCAAGGAGTACATCTCAATACGCAAGGCGATGATACCCAACAACGCACCGGTTAACGTACCTGCCATGCGTTCAAATGCACGAGGAATGACATTCCCCCAAAAGCTTATCGGGCCCATCACCACCACGAGTGTAATAAGTGGCCAGGAATGATCTGGTAAATTCGCCATCCTGATTATCAAGAATGTCAGTACGAATGCTACAGCGATGCGGATGCCATGAATTATGCGGTAATTGCGATGGATATATAATTCACGAGGAGATAAGGGCCTGTCACGACGTACTGAAAAGATAGATTTTTTCATTCACTCTTTACTCTGGATAAACAGTGTACAGGCTATAAAAATTGACAAGCACATCGAGTTACCCTGCATTTAAGCTATTGTTTTATATTTCACAGACTGAACGATACCTGTCAGATATGACAGATACCGTTTTTAATGGTTTATATTTTAAGTTGAGGTTTTATTCTACAGCCATTATTTCAGCCTGTGTTGCAGCGACATTATTAATAAATTTTTTCACAATTGGTGAACGTTCATGTACCCGACTGACTATCGACAATGGAATATAAGCACCCTCTTCCGCGATATCATAAAATGCAACACCGGAGGATGCGTGGCTCATGGCTTTCATTGATGAGGGGACAATCGAGACCCCAATGCCTGCAGAAACCAGATTAATAATGGATGATAATTGTGGTGCAGTTTGCTTCACCGTTGGCACACAACCTGCTTTTTCAAACAACGCAACGATAGTGTCGTGCAGGTGCACACTATAATCTCGCGGACACAGAATCATCTCTTCATTTGCCAACTGATTCAATGTGATATGGCTTTGCGCGATATACGGGTTCTGCTCAGGTAATACAATTGTCAAAGGCTCCTGGAGAATTAAATGCAGCTCCAGTAATTCACTATAAAGATGGTCAGTACGAACAAAAGCCACATCTATAGCGCCATTTTCGACGGCTTTAATGAGATTATCAGTGTGTGCCTCATCTAATTGCAGGCTGACGTTTTTATAATCGCTTTTAAATTTTTTAATACTACGCGTAACCACGGAATTAAATGCCGAAGATGAAGTAAAGCCAACCTTAAGCACACCCAGTTCGCCACGCGAAGCGAGAAGTGCTGATGATTTTGCTTCTTCTACCAAACCCGGCAACACTTTTACCGCATCATAGAATGCAGTACCCGCGGAGGTTAATTCAACGCCTCGGGCGATGCGATGAAACAATTTGGTACCAATTTCATTTTCCAGATCTCGTATTTGTATACTGAGAGGCGGTTGGCCAATACCGAGCATTTCTGCTGCATAGGTGAAACTTTTGGCATCGGCAACGGCCAGAAAATAACGAATATGTCTTAACTCCATTCGCATGCCTATTAAATCAATATTAATTAAAACAGATCAGATACTTAACGAATCTTTTGCAACCAGAGGATGGCAGCGTTAGTGACACAAGATTATAGATGGCTCTTGGGCATATATTTAACCCAACACTCTTCGTGCATATCGTTAGTAGGTTCTTTTTTATAAACACGATAACCAATTGAAAACGCCCATTCTAATGCGGAATTATAATCATCAAATGTTGACAACTGTTTATCTTCTACGCGCACGACAATATTTCCTTCACTATTTCTTTCCACGAATGCATTTTTAATCATGAAAATTAACCTCGTTACATCTGCGTAATATAGTTAAAACCGCGTATTTATCACACCGGTAAGCGATGAGCTGAATATATATACCCCCATTTCCTCAAGCAATGATATGACGCATAGCTTTGGTATATATATTTTATATGGGTGGTATGATTTTGATACAGAACATGACTGTTTATTTGTTGTGATTCAGTAAATATTGAAAGCGTTTTATGTTAATTCCTTTCACTTCAGCATTAAACCATGGCAGCCGCATCACCTTTGTAGGGCACAACATGCATGCCATATCTGGCAGAGTACGCAGTTGATAGTGGATACGCCGCTTGTAACCCACCTTTACAGCATTCAGGAATAATCCCAACGCTTATGCCGACTATGATTAATAGTTCGTTATAAGAATTTAACCTTCGTAGAGACTTCCCTTTTCCTGGTTCAATCTTTCGAACACTGGAGGCGGTATGAGCAACCATGACCATGAAGCGGATAAAAGGCACTTGCATAGAGCAAGCTGTAACAGGGGTGGTAATCACTACCTTCATATTGAGTACTATGGCTTTCGCCTGACAAGGCGGGAGCTTCTCAAGGTTGGCGTGGCTTCGGTCGCCACAGTAGCGATGACGCCATCTCACGCATTTGGCGCCAGCGCGAACGCCACCACATCTGCGGCTGAATTGGCGCGCGTGACATTAAACGTTAACGGCGAATCCCACCCACTGGAAGTTGATACACGAACCACACTGTTGGATGCGCTGCGTGAAAACCTGCATCTTACCGGGACTAAAAAAGGGTGTGATCACGGTCAGTGTGGCGCATGTACCGTCATCGTCGATGGCCGCCGGATCAACGCCTGCCTGACGCTTGCCGTGATGCAGCAGGATGCCGAGATCACCACCATTGAAGGCCTCGGCACTCCGGATAACTTGCACCCTATGCAGGCCGCCTTTATCAAACACGACGGCTTTCAGTGCGGGTACTGCACACCCGGGCAAATTTGTTCCTCTGTTGCAGTTCTCAAAGAGATCGAAATGGGCATTCCAAGCCACGTAACTTCCGATTTGACTTCACCGCCTCAGGCAACCGCCGACGAAATACGTGAGCGTATGAGCGGCAACATCTGCCGTTGCGGCGCTTACTCCAATATTCTTGCGGCCATTGAAGATGTCGCCGGGGGGCAAAAATTATGAAAGCGTTTACTTTTGAGCGCGTGAAAACCCCGGCCGAAGCAGCAGAGAGCGCCCAACGAAATCCTGGCGCTAAATTTATTGCCGGGGGGACGAATCTTCTTGATCTGATGAAGCTTGAAATCGAGACACCATCCCATCTGATTGACGTAAATACGCTTGCACTGAACAAAATTGAATCGACGGACGAAGGTGGTCTACGTATTGGTGCGCTGGTGCGCAATACAGACCTTGCGGCAGATTCACGTATTCGTCGCGACTATGCGGTACTTTCCAGAGCGCTGCTCGCGGGAGCATCAGGCCAGTTGCGCAATCAGGCTACCACCGCCGGGAACCTGCTCCAGCGCACGCGCTGTCCCTACTTTTATGATACCAACCAACCCTGTAATAAGCGCCTTCCCGGCAGTGGCTGCGCGGCGCTTGAAGGATTTAGCCGCCAACATGCAGTGGTGGGAGCCAGTCGAACTTGTATCGCAACCCACCCCAGCGATATGGCCGTCGCCATGCGCCTGCTCGATGCGGTAATAGAGACGGTCAACCCCAACGGCCAGCAGCGCAAAATCCCGTTGGCAGATTTCTATCGCGCACCGGGCAACACACCGCATCTGGAAACAGCGCTCACTTCAGGTGAACTGATTACCGCCATTACCCTGTCTCCACCGCTGGGTGGCACACATATCTATCGCAAAATTCGGGACCGCGCCTCCTACGCGTTTGCTCTGGTTTCTGTTGCCGCCATTGTGCAACCCGATGGAACCGGACGTGTGGCTCTCGGTGGAGTTGCGCACAAACCATGGCGGCTTGAAGAGGCTGACCGGCAATTAAGCAATGGTAGCCAGCAGGTTTATGAAAGGCTGTTCGCTGATGCGCGCCCTACTCCTGAAAATGAGTTCAAACTGATACTGGCGCAGCGCACGCTCGCCTCGGTATTGACGCAAGCACGGGGATAAACCAATGAAATTTGATACTCCGGCAAAAGATAACCCAATAGACCAGCTCAACGTCGTTGGGCAACCACATGATCGTATTGATGGCCGCCTGAAAACGACAGGCACTGCTCACTATGCCTACGAATGGCATAACGAAGTGGCTAATGTGGCATATGGCTATGTGTTGGGTTCCGCGATTGCTAAAGGGCATATCAACTCGATTGATTTACAAGCAGCCCGCAATGCCCCGGGCGTACTGACTATTGTGACGGCGGAGAATGCAGGCCCGCTTGGGAAAGGTGAAAAAAACCCGGCAAAGCTACTTGCAGGCCCAACGATTGAACACTATCACCAGGCTATTGCCGTGGTGGTCGCAGAAACCTTCGAGCAAGCTCGTGCGGCGGCAGAACTGATTAAGGTCGATTACCGCCGCGAACAGGGGGTATACAATCTTGCCGAGGAAAAACCCGCCGTCACCACCGCAACTGAAGAGGAGCCGGACAAATCAACCGGTGATTTTGCCAGTGCCTTTGCCGCTTCTGCGGTGCAGTTTGATGCCACCTACACCACCCCGGATCAAAGCCATATGGCGATGGAACCACATGCTTCATTGGCTTCGTGGGAGGGACCTAAACTTACCCTATGGACCTCCAATCAGATGATTGACTGGTGTCGTAGTGACCTGGCTAAAACCCTGAAGCTCGCCAAAGAAAATATACGAGTGTTTTCGCCCTATATTGGCGGTGGTTTTGGCGGCAAGCTGTTCTTACGTAGCGATGCGTTACTGGCCGCCCTTGGCGCTCGTGTGGCAAAACGCCCCGTCAAAATTGCGTTGCAAAGGCCCTTGATTGCCAATAACACCACTCACCGCCCGGCAACTATTCAGCATATTCGCATCGGCACGGATAACACCGGGCGGATTAGCGCCATCTCACATGAAAGTTGGTCTGGTAATCTTGCTGGCGGCCCATCGGAAACAGCCGTTCAGCAAACTGAGTTGTTATATGCAGGTGCTAACCGCCATACCGGGCTGCGTCTCGCCAAACTTGACCTGCCAGAAGGCAATGCCATGCGTGCGCCAGGAGAGGCACCGGGATTGATGGCGCTGGAAATCGCTATTGATGAAGTGGCCGCAAAAGTGGGCATCGACCCGGTTGAGTTTCGCATTCTCAACGATACCCAGGTTGACCCTGCAAACCCTGAGCGATTCTTTTCCCGCCGCCAGTTGGTTGAATGCCTGCGTACCGGAGCCGACCACTTTGACTGGAAACAGCGGAACGCTAAGCCTGCACAAATACGCGATGGGCGCTGGCTGGTCGGCATGGGTGTTGCGGCAGGCTTTCGTAACAACCTGGTGATGAAGTCCGGTGCACGAGTTCATCTTGATGCACAGGGCATCATCACTGTTGAAACTGATATGACGGATATCGGCACCGGCAGTTACACCATCATTGCCCAGACAGCGGCTGAAATGTTAGGCGTGCCGCTGGAAAAAGTCGTGGTGCGGTTAGGGGATTCTGATTTCCCGGTTTCTGCCGGTTCAGGTGGCCAATGGGGTGCCAATAGTTCAACGGCGGGCGTTTATGCCGCTTGCGTGAAATTGCGCGAGGTCGTGGCAAACAAACTGGGCTTTGATCCGCAACAGGCGTTGTTTAGTAATGAACAAATACGCACAGGTGACCGTTCGGCCCCTCTGAAGGAGGCCGCCGCAACCGGGACAATAACGGTTGAGGATGATATCGAATTTGGTGAGCTCGATAAGCAGTACCAGCAATCCACTTTCGCGGCACATTTCGTTGAAGTCGGAGTGGATATTGCAACCGGTGAAACGCGCGTTCGCCGGATGTTAGCCGTGTGCGCTGCTGGCCGGATACTTAACCCTAAAACAGCCCGCAGCCAGGTTATTGGTGCCATGACGATGGGTGTTGGCGCTGCACTCATGGAGGAGTTAGCTGTCGATACCAGATTAGGTTATTTCGTTAACCACGATCTTGCAGGCTACGAAGTACCGGTACATGCCGATATTCCAGTGCAGGAGGTGATTTTCCTCGACGATAGCGATCCTGTTTCCTCGCCAATGAAAGCCAAAGGCGTAGGGGAACTGGGGTTGTGTGGCGTGAGCGCAGCCATCGTCAATGCTGTCTATAACGCAACCGGAGTGCGGGTGAGAGATTACCCTGTTACGCTCGATAAACTCCTGAAAGGGCTGCCCGAGTTAATCTGATCTGTTTGTTCTACATCTGATAACTGGCATCTGCAGGAGGTCGCGGCTGCCAGTTATCCACCTTTTGATTAATCACCGCTAATTCTGTGAACTTCCGTCCAGTTGTAATTGGTCAAAGCCAACTGTACTTGCGCGGTCACATCACCGTAATTTTGGGATTGATGAGCGAGAAAATACGCTCTGAAGTGCTGAGGAATAAACTCTGCCTGATAGCGTAACAGTGTGCTGTGCCAGAACGGACGGGGTAATGAGATGTCTCCATGCCGTTCGCGCAGCTTCTCGCGCCAGGGGGAATCACACAGTTGGTGAGCAAATGCTGCTTTAGACGACTGACTTTTGATGTCTGGTGTTCCTGCAATCAGCAATTGATTAGGTAACGCCACCAGCCGCAGATTGCTAATAGTGGTCACCAGGTTCTCCGCGTGCTCGGCAAAAATGGTCGACAATTGCTGATCGAGCATCGATATATCGCAACGCTGGTAAAGCGGCATTGTGATAGCAAAAAAAGTAAAATGCAGCCCGGTGTAAGGCATCACATCGGCGAGCGGGTCGTTATGTGCAAGCTCATGTAGTTCACGCAGAAGTTGGCTTAACGGCGCAGTCAATGCAGGCTGTATCCCGCTCGTCATCGCAAGCTTATGTGGTTCATAAAAAGCCTCTTCACGCACCCGCCCGATGTCGGGATGCACTGCCCACTTAGCGAGAGTTTTCTCACTGGTTCGGGTATAAAGCTGTTGTAGCTCTTCAGAATTTGACACGTTCACCTCCTTGCCGAATGTTACGCCCAATCAAAATAACGCTTTTTCTCTCATTGTCTGAATTCTCGGTTTAAAACAATTCTCTCTGGTTCTCTCAACTACACTTAGTTGCGCAATCAAATCTAAGGAGCTCAATATGTTTGACAAAACAACAGACAAACTCAACGAAGCCGCAGGCACTGCCAGGGAGTTATATGGCAAACATACCCAAAACCCTGATGACCAATTTAAGGGTGCGGCCAAAAAGTATGCGTCACAAGCCAGTTACGCGGTAAGAGATGCAACAGATAGTGTGCGGGATCAGGTATCAACCAACCCGATAGCGGGTTTAGCGATTGCCGCAGCCGTTGGTGTGGTATTTGGCTTCTTGCTGGGCCGTAAATAAGATAATGGGCTGTTAGCAACAGCCCATCAACCTTCTATTTTTTGCAAAAATTTCAGTGATTACCAGCCAGGAACTGCCCCACCGTTAAAGATAGTTTCAGCCGCTTTCGCAACCTCCGGTGACTGATACGATTGCAGGAACTCTTTCACATTTTCAGCATCTTTGTTGTCTTCACGTGCAACCAGGATGTTCACATAAGGCGAGTTTTTGTCTTCGATAAACACGCTATCATGCACCGGCGACAGGCCTGTTTGCTGGATGTAAGTGGTACTAATAATCGCCACATCAACTTTCGCATCGTCTAACACACGCGGTAACTGTGCCCCTTCCAGCTCCATAATATTCAGATGGCGCGGGTTTTGCGTAATATCCAACGCGGTCGGCAACAGCCCTTTACCCTCTTTCAGGGTGATAAGCTTCTCTTTTTGCAGCAGCAGAAGAGCTCGCCCCAGATTGGTTGGGTCATTCGGGATTGCAACCGTGGCACCGTCTTGCAGTTGATCTACCGTTTTAATTTTTTTCGAATAACCGGCCATCGGGAACACGAACGTATTACCCACGGCCACTAATTTGTAGTTATGGGCTTTGTTATCTTGTTCGAGGAATGGGCGATGCTGGAAAACGTTAGCATCTAACTCTCCATGGTTAGTGGAATCATTGGGCAGTAATGAACCGCTAAACCCGACCAGTTCCACGTCCAGGCCATACTTCTCTTTAGCGACTTTTTTCGCGACTTCCGCCACATCCTGCTCGGCACCGTTAATCACACCAACTTTAATATGTTTTGCATTACTGCTTTGTTGGTCACAGCCCGCCAGCAATAAACCTGCCAGCAACACTGCCCCAATCCGTAAGTGAGGTTTTGTTAATCGCACGCTTTTTCCTTAAAAAATAACTGCCAATGTGTAATGAAACGACTATAGCAGGATGCCTGTTGTGGTTTATAAAACCTAAAAGGTATCAATTAGAAGGAAAAAGCATATACGCATAATCAGTGCTTTTCTGGCAGACAAACCAACAACAACCCGAGGAAAATCACGCTCACGCCGACAAGTTTTCCCACACTGAAACTCTCGCCCAGCCACGGAACCCAGATGGCCGCAGCCCACACCAGAACATAACTTAGACTCAGTAGCGGATAAGCTTTACTCAGCGCTATTTGCCGCAATGCAAAAAACCAACAGGCCATTGAAAAGACATAGGCAAGTAACCCGGCGATCAACGCTTGCGCGCCAGGGGTTGCACTCATAAAAGCGGCAAGCAGTTCGTCGTACTTTTCAATCGGTGGCAATGCCATCATCGCCCATTTCATAATGAGCTGCGCGCAACTGACCAACAACACGCTCATGAAAGCCCAGAAGTAGCCCATCAGGCAGCACCTCCCAGTATGGAGATTCCGGCGATAATCAACAAAATCCCCAACCAATGCCGCAGCGAAACCGTCTCATGCCAGATAAAGCGCGCCGCCAGGGTAATAAAGATAAAATTCAGGCTTAACATCGGGTAGGCCACGCTGACGGGAATGCGCTGTAATACCAGCAACCACAACAGCATCGCGCAACCGAGCAACGTAACGCTTAATGCCAGCCAGCCGAATAAGTGGCGCCGCCCTGGCCGCCAGGCCGCCTGTTTTTGGCAAAGCTGGCCGCCACAACTCAACAGGCTGGCCAGCACAATGAGCAGATAACTCATGGCATTTTTTCGTAGAAGAAGAGCACAAAGCGCCCTTTGCGATAGAGATGATCTGGCGTGGGCACATCATTATCTTCTGGCACTTTATTTTTCGATAGCAACATAACCAAAGAAACATTCCCCTCTTTACGGCGAGTTGCCAGCCAGCCGGCAAAGTCTTCGCGAGAGACAAATTTATCTTTTGCATCAGCGAAGTTTGTCAGGCCATAGTTCAGCTCACCTGGTTTTGCATACATCGTAATGTCGTCACGCTTTAATTCCCAGGCAACTCCAGCACCCACGCCAACACTGTCGGCAAGAATATAGCGGCTGCTCTCAAGCTCCGGCCGTACCACATCAATAAAGGCCTGCGGATTTTTAGAATCGATAACTTTGTCCGGGATAACCCCACCCACCAGCAGTGCCAGGCCAAGTGGACACAGCGCGGCCCACTGCCAACGTTTTGCGTGGTTACGCGTGGTGAAATACCCCACCAGTGCCCAAACCAGAAACGCGATGCTGGCCTGAATGACTTTCAGCAGTTCATTACTGGCATAGACCGGATGTTTCGCAAGTCCCCATGGTGCCAGCACCAACAGGATAACCAACGTACAAATCCCACCAAAAACAGTGTTGATCCAGCCATTCACTTTTAGGATTTTTGAAGATGCAGCCAGTTGTGTCGCATGGCGTGCAAGCAAGATTGCCAGCGGTGCAAAACACGGCAGAATATAGGTTGGTAGCTTGCCTTTTGCGATACTGAAAAACAGCAGCGGCATGACCACCCAACCCAGGACATAAAGCGTTCCGCTTTCTATTTTGCGCTCCTGCCAGCCACGCTTTAGCGCGCCTGGCAACAAAGCAACCCATGGCAAACAACCGGCAATGAGGAATGGGATGTAATACCAGAATGGTGCTTTATGCTGTGCATCTTTCTCAGCAAAGCGCTGGATATGCTCAACCCAGAAGAAATAGTGCCAGAAAGTGGGTTCGGCTTTAGCGATAGCCAGTGCCCATGGCAAGGTAATGGCAATGGCGCTCAATACCGCAAGTGGCCCAAACAGCAACACTTCTTTCCAGCGTTTTTGTGCAATCACCCACGGCAACACGCCTAATACAGGGACGGCAAGCGCCAGAAAACCTTTTGTCATAACTCCCATACCGCAAACGAGGCCAAGCAACAGATAGCCTCCTGCTTTTGCCGCCGTAGTTTGCGCATTCACCGCCAACCAGAAACTGCACATAGCAGCCACCAGCCAGAGCGTGATCATCGGGTCAAGAACCGCATAGGTACCGACGCCGTAAACCAGCAGGCAGGTCAGGAATATGACACCAGAGAGCACCGCGACTGTCTTATCACGCCATAAACGAAACGCCAGCCAGGCAACCATTAGCGCACTGAGCATAATGGAGAAAACGGACCCAAAACGTACCGCAAAGTTGTTATGGCCGAAGATAAGTTGGCTGAGGTTATTGATCCAGTACCCGGCAACAGGTTTCTCAAAATAACGCACATCGAGAAAATGCGGGACAATCCAGTTGCCCGCAGCCACCATTTCCCGGCTTATCTCCGCATAGCGCGTTTCATCCGGTTGCCAGAGCGCGCGAAATTCCAATGGCAGCAGGTAAAAAAGTGCAAAACCCAGCATCAGAAGAAGCGAATATTTGACTGATTTCATCCGTTTTAAACCCTAAATAATTCGAGTTGTGGGTAGCCGACAAGGGAGTGCAGCCAACACCCCCACAGCGTGAAGTATGACGGGTTTATCACCCGGTAAATTGTTGGCAACCCAGCCAGCCTTCGCGGCCTGGAATAACACCACGCACTACTTTACCTACTGGCAAAGTCGATAAATCTTCAGGTAACAGCTCGCTCAACGGGCAAAACTTGATACCTTCCTCCGCTGCCATGGTGAGCAATTCACTAAAATCCTTGCGCATTACAATCCCTTCCACTTCAGCGTGAATGGTATACACCGGGGTCCCGGTATCCTGCTTCATGCGATCAAGGATAAAACGGTTATAGCCTTCACGACTGACGCCATCGCCAATCACCTCATCCCAGGTTGGGAGCGTTACCGGAATCTGCACCGTCCCCGTACTGCCATCAGGAAGTAACGGTAAAAAGGGGGCTGTTCCACGGCAATCGCTGTTGTAGGTGAAGCCGAAAGACTCTTTCGCCTGCACAACCCGTTGGTCTGCTCGCCAGCCTGCAACCGCCGAACATGTCACAGGTTGTTCGATAATTTGGCTAAGCGCATCCAGCCCCAGACGGATCTGTTTATCGAGCTGCTTTGCGTCCCAGACTCCCGCCCAGGTTTGCCACGCGAAGTGATCCCAGGCATGCAGACCGACTTCATGATGATCCGCTGCCGCCGAAATTATCTCAGCGTTACCCGCGCCAATTTGCCTGCCCGGCCACGCCGTACCTGCCAGCAAAATATCCCAGCCATAGAGCGATGCCGCTTTCGATCGCAGCATCTTCCACAGAAATTGCGGTTTCACCAGCCGCCATAAATGGCGGCCCATGTTATCCGGGCCAACGCTCATGAAAAATGTGGCCTGAATACCGTGCAAACTTAAGATCTCAAGAAGATGCGGAACCCCTTGCTGGGTGCCCCGCCATGTATCTACATCAATGCGCAGGCCAACTTTTCTCATGCCTGAGGTTCCGTCAGTTCAACTGTTTTCAGGAAGAAATCCAGGGTTTCATCAACGGTTCGTTCCATTTCAACCCTGGGTTCCCAATTAAGCAGACGATGCGCGTTGCGAATACTTGGCTTGCGGTGTTCCACGTCCTGATAACCCTTGCCGTAATAAGTACTGCTTTCCACTTCACGGAAACCGGCAAACGGAGGGAAGTGGCTACGCAACGGATGATTTTCAAAGCTCTCCAGTAACATTTGCGCCAGTTCTTTAATGCTCGCTTCGTTATCCGGGTTGCCAATGTTGATGATTTGCCCGTCACAGTTACTATTTTTGTTCTCGATAATGCGGAACAACGCTTCAATGCCATCGCTGATATCAGTAAAGCAGCGTTTTTGTTTACCACCATCAATCAGCTTAATCGGCGAGCCTTCCACCAGGTTAAGAATCAATTGGGTAATTGCGCGCGAGCTACCGATACGTGCGGCATTAAGGTTATCCAGCCGCGGCCCCATCCAGTTAAACGGACGGAACAGCGTGAAACGTAAGCCCTCTTTTTCGCCATATGCCCAGATAACACGGTCAAGAAGCTGCTTAGAAACCGAGTAAATCCAGCGTTGTTTATTGATAGGCCCAACAATCAGGTTCGAGTTATCTTCATCGAACACTTTGTCGGTACACATGCCGTACACTTCGGACGTTGACGGGAAGATGATGCGTTTTTGGTATTTCACACAGTCGCGTATGATTTTCAGGTTTTCTTCAAAATCCAGTTCGAATACGCGCAGCGGGTTTCGGGTGTACTCAATCGGAGTGGCAATCGCCACCAGTGGCAACACCACATCACATTTTTTAATGTGATACTCAATCCATTCGGAGTGAATACTGATATCACCTTCCACAAAGTGGAAACGCTCGTTGCCGATGAAGCGGCTGATAGCATCAGAACCGATATCCAGGCCGTAAACTTCGAAGTTATCATCTTGCAGTAGGCGTTCGGTCAGGTGGTTGCCGATAAAACCATTCACTCCAAGGATCAACACGCGAGTACGGCGTTTTATGGCAGATACCGGTTGGTTACTGAGTAATGCTCCTGGCACCAGGCCAAGGGTCTGCGCCAGTTGTGAACCCTGCATGTAGACGCCGTTTTCAGTTTGCCCGGTAACAATTTCCAGTGCACCGCCACCGGTGGCAATAATCAACGGGCTCACGGATAACACCGTTCCTGCTTTCGCAGACTGGAGGCCTTGGAGCACGCGCCCTTTCCAGACAACAAATTTAGCGCCGCCCACATAGCTAAATGCGCCCGGCCATGGATCGGTCACTGCACGAATCAGGTTGTCAATTTCATGGGCCGGAGAATGCCAATTGATGCAGCCATCCTGTGGCGTACGGCGGCCAAAAATGCTGGCTTTGCTGTGATCTTGCTCAACCTGAGGGAAATGGCCGGTTTTGATAACCGGGAGAATATCTTCCAGCAGGTCAGACGCCGCTTTAGTTAATTTATGATGCAGAGTTAAAGCCGTTTCCGCTGGGGCAATAGCCACACGATGTTGCGCCACAATGGCACCAGCATCTGCACGGCTAACCATACGATGTAGCGTAACACCCGTTTCAGTTTCGCCTTTCACCAGCACCCAGTTTAACGGGGCGCGGCCACGGTAATGTGGCAACAGCGAGCCATGCAGGTTAAAAGCTCCGACCGTCGCGCTGTTGAGAATTTCATCGCATAGCAAATTGCGATAGTAAAACGAGAAAATCACATCAGGTTGAGCGGATTGAATACGATCAACCCACAAAGGGTGATTCACATCATCTGGCGCATAAACCGGAATGCCATGTTCTGCGGCAGTGCGAGCCACTGACCCAAAAAAATGGTTTTCAGAAGGTGAATCAGGGTGGGTGTAAATGGCTGTAATGTCATAACCGGCAGCTACCAGTGCATTAATGCCTGCACACCCAATGTCGTGATAAGCAAATACAACAGCTTTCATTGATGATTTTCCTCTGAAGTTGAAACTGAGTCGCGGCTAACTACGCGCTGAATAAAATAACGTGGTCGGGCTCGGACATCGGTATAGATACGACCGATGTATTCACCCAGCAGTCCCATGCCAACGAACTGCGCGCCGATGAACATAAATAGCACCGCAAACAGCATGAATACCCCTTCCGCCGCCCATTGCGGCCCGAAGGCAAGACGTAACACAACCAAAAGCACTGAAAGGGTGAAGCCGAGTACCGCAATAATGCTGCCAAATACACTCAGCATGCGCAGCGGCGTGGTGGTCAGGCAGGTCACCAGGTCGTACATCAGGTTAATTAAACGCATAAAGCTGTATTTGGAATCACCAAACTCACGCTCGGCGTGATGCACCGGAATCTCGGTCGCTTTACGGGCAAAGGTGTTTGCCAGAATGGGAATAAAAGTGCTGCGTTCATGGCAATTAAGCATCGCGTCGATGATATGGCGGCGATAGGCGCGCAACATGCAGCCATAATCCCCCATCGCTTTGCCGGTAGTGCTTTGAATCAGGCGATTAATCAGACGCGAGGCACGCTTACGAAACCAGGTATCCTGGCGATTCTGGCGTACTGTCCCCACCACGTCGTAGCCTTCATCAGCTTTTGCCACCAGACGCGGGATCTCTTCCGGCGGGTTTTGCAAATCTGCGTCGAGGGTGACAATCAAATCCCCGGTGACATGGCTAAACCCAGCCATTATCGCGTTGTGTTGGCCATAATTACGGTTGAGTAACACCGCAACAATATGGCTACCCGGCAACTCAGCAGCATCCGTCAACATGGATGCGGATTCATCGCTGCTGCCATCATCGACCAGCAAAATTTCGTAATCTTTACCCAGGGTTTCACAGGCAGCCGTCGTGCGCCTGATAAGCTCGGGTAAGCTTTCTTGTTCGTTATAAACCGGGATGACCACTGAGACTTTGTGGATCGGTAAAGGGGTTGTCATATTATTTTCCTGCAACTTCGCGTAATGCATTGATTACGCGTGAGACGTCGTCATCTGACATCGTTGGAAATAACGGAATGGAACAAATACGATCGCTGTTCCATTCGGTATCAGGCAAAGAGAGTGTTAGGTAGCGTTCGCGGTAGTATTTTTGGGTATGAGCGGCCCGGAAATGTAACCCAGTGCCAATGCCCTTCTCTTTTAAAGCCGCCATAAATTCATTACGGGAAATGCCGCAACGCGATTCATCAATACGTAAAATAAAAAGATGCCAGGCATGTTTATGTGCCCATTGAGGATGAATAAGGGGTAAATAAGGCGTGTTGACCAACTCAGCCAAATAACGTTCAGCTATTTCAGTACGCCGCGCATTATGTTGTTCAAGTTTGTTTAACTGCACCAGAGCGATGGCGGCATTAATATCAGCGAGATTGTATTTGTACCCTGGGGTGATAACTTCTGCTTGTGGCGCACGCCCTAAAGTCTGGCGGTCAAAAGCATCAACACCGAGCCCGTGAAACTTCAGACTACGCATCCGGTTTGCAAACGGCTCGTCATCGGTAACGATTAACCCACCTTCAGCACAAGTCATGTTTTTAATGGCATGAAAGGAGAAAATTGCCGTCCCACGGTCGCCGACATGCTTGCCTTTATAGTGGGTTCCAGCGGCATGCGCGGCATCTTCAATTACAGGGATTCCGTGGCGTTCACCTATCGCGCGGATAGCGTCGATATCAGCTGGCACCCCCGCGTAGTGCACAGGAATAATGGCGCGAGTGCGTGGTGTAATGGCTGCCTCAATGCTTTCGGGCGTCACCATCAGGGTGTCGCGGTCAACATCAATCATCACCGGTTCGGCGCCTAGCAACACAATCATGTTTAGTGTGGAAACCCAGGTTAAAGAAGGGGTGATCACTTCATCACCGGCCTGGATTCCCAACGCCATTAATGCCACATGCATACCCGCAGTGGCGGAGCTAACTGCAATGGCGTGTTTATTGCCAGTTAACTCGCAAAATGCCTGTTCGAGCGCCAGATTTTTGGGACCTGTTGTTATCCAACCGGACTGCAAAACTTCACTCACAGCAGCGAGTTCTTCTTGTCCCATAGCGGGACGCGAGAAGGGCAGAAATTCACTCATTGGATATCCCTGTAATTAAGTAGAAACTTTATTAATCATGAAACAGGTTAATTAAATAAAAGAACAACATGAATGATTCATAATGCTGCTATCTAAACCACTCTTAAATTAAAACCAACTTAGCAGAGATTTCTTAGGCCAATATTAAGATATAAATAATTTAAATAAATAATTCGTGACAAACAGCGGATAATTAAGTTCATCAGATTGTCATGAAAATCAAAAAACCAAAAGGTTCCCCACTTTTTCTCCTTTATATGCATTCATTTAATTACCGTTTAATTTTTTCCTCACGCAATATATTAAGGTTAAATTAAGGTTGGTCGTTAATAATCACACTCACACATACACCGCTGGTGGCCTTCGGGAGAAACTCCGATGGCAAACCCATCCCGCTTGCCTGTGTATCAATAGTATAATAATGAACCTATTGGAGATGTTAATGCCCGTACTTTTCAGGATGAAGGTCATCCCGCTGATTTTACTCTTGGCGGTGGTCTTTGCCTTCTTACTCAACTGGCCCGTATTACTGCATTTTTACAATATTTTGACCCATCTTGAGCATGTAAAAATCGGTTTCGTTATCTCCATACCCTTCGTGTTGGTGGCGGCTCTTAATTTCGTCTTTATGCCCTTCTCTATTCGCTTTCTGTTGAAGCCATTTTTTGCACTGCTGTTAATTACAGGCTCAATGGTCAGTTATTCCACGCTGAAATATAAAGTGATGTTTGACCAATCAATGATCCAAAACATCATTGAAACAAACCCGCAAGAAGCGCATTCCTATCTGAATGGTTCCATTATTTTGTGGATTCTGCTAACCGGCGTACTGCCTGCTATCTTGTTGTTTTTGATTAAAATTGAATACCCATCTAAATGGTATAAAGGCATTGCATACCGTCTGCTATCTATGCTGGCATCGCTGGCGCTTGTTGCAGGTGTGGCGGCACTTTACTACCAGGATTACGCCTCTGTCGGGCGTAACAACTCAACGCTTAACAAAGAGATTATTCCGGCGAACTACGTCTACAGCACCGTTCGTTATCTGAAGGATACGTACTTTACGACCAAAGAACCCTTCCAGACGTTGGGCGACGATGCCATACGCGTTGCCAATAAAGAAAAGCCAACGCTGATGTTCCTGGTTATTGGTGAAACTGCCCGCAGCCAGAACTTCTCAATGAACGGTTATTCGCGCGACACGAACGCTTTTACCAGTCAATCTGGCGGCGTTATCTCATTTGCTAATGTGCATTCTTGCGGTACAGCCACCGCGGTTTCTGTGCCGTGTATGTTCTCGAATATGAATCGCACTGATTATGACAGCAACAAAGCCGCAAACAGTGAAGGCTTGCTTGATGTCGTACAGAAAACAGGGGTTTCACTGCTCTGGAAAGAGAACGATGGTGGCTGTAAAGGCGCGTGCAAACGCATCCCTACCATTGAGATTAAGCCAACCGATAACCCGAAACTGTGTGACGGCGAAACGTGTTATGACGATGTGATGCTGGAAAATCTTGATACTGAAGTGGCTAAAATGGCCGGCGACAAACTGATCGCCTTCCATATGATTGGCAGCCATGGCCCAACTTATTTCCAGCGTTACCCGGCTGAACATCGCCACTACATGCCTGAATGTGCGCGCAGTGATATTGAAAACTGTACTCAAGATCAGTTGGTTAATACCTACGACAATACCATTCGCCATACGGACCATGTGCTGGCGCAAATGATTGAAAAGTTGAAGCAATATAGTGACCGTTACAATACCGTGCTGCTGTATGTTTCCGATCATGGGGAGTCGCTAGGTGAAAATGGCCTGTACCTGCATGGCACGCCGTACAAACTGGCGCCGGAGCAGCAAACGCATATCCCAATGCAAGTGTGGATGTCACCAGGTTTTATTGCCGAAAAACATATTGATATGACGTGCCTGAAAAATAACGCGGCTAAAAACCAATACTCTCACGACAATCTGTTCTCGTCAGTACTTGGCCTTTGGGACATTAGCACCAGCGTGTACCACCCGGAAAGCGACATATTCCGTGGATGCCGGAGTTAACTCACTGCACTCAGAGGCATAACGCTTTGCGGCAACCTGTCACGGTTGCCGCATCACTTTATAAAGGCTTATATGAAACAGATTACTTTCAGTGATATGCAACAGCAAAGTGAGCTTGCTGCAAACTCCCCTCGTTTACGCGCTCACCGTAATTTTCATCCCGAATTGAACGACCCGGTGCAGCGACTGGCTGTTGCTATGGAGCCAGGAACCTATGTGCGCCCTCACCGCCATCCACACACGTTTGAACTGTTGATAGCGCTCAGTGGACGTTTTCTGGTCTTGAATTTTGATGATTCCGGTACAGTGACTCGCCGCGTTGTTTTAGGTGAAGAGTGCAAGGCGCTGGAGATGGATGCAGGAACCTGGCATACCGTGTTGTCGCTGGATAAAGGCGGTGTGATTTTTGAAGTGAAACACGGTGGCTATCAACCCATTGCCGAACAAGACGCGGCCAACTGGGCACCCGCCGAAGGTGAAGCGGGCACCGCTCAATTAATGAAATGGTGCGCGCAAGCCCAGGTGGGTGACGGCGGTTTTACACGGTAATTGCCAACCCTAATCCGCCAGCACACAAGCATGGCCATTGACGGCCAGTTTCACCACCATCCCCGCTCGCCAGTTTTGTTGGCTGATGGTTTTCACCTGCAAAGGCATCGGCCAACCGGGTGATGCCAGCGTCAGCGTTGACAGGTAACCGGTAAAATCCACATCAACGATCGTCACTACAGGCTGAGGTTCCGAATCTGCCTTAAGTGGCGAAATAACGACTTGTTCCGGGCGCAGCATAATACGCCTCTCGCCGCTAAATTGAGGGTTATCCGCCGGGATATTCCCCAGCTCACAACGAGCAAAACCATTGCTGATCTGCGCGTTAAAAATCAACGCATCACCAAGAAACAGAGCGGTGGCCTCATCTACGGGCTGCGAATAGACCTCAACAGGTGAACCCACCTGCGTAAAGCGCCCATCACGAATCACTGCAATCTGGCTGGCAAAAGAGAGTGCTTCATGTTGATCGTGCGTGACCAGAATAGAGGCGACGCCGGCATGGGTCAGTAATTCAGCCGTGGCTTTGCGGGTCGCAGCCCGCAGCCCGGTATCGAGGGCCGAAAAAGGCTCATCCAACAGCATCAACACTGGCTCTTGCGCCAGTGCCCGAGCCAGCGCCACACGCTGCTGCTGCCCGCCAGAAATCTCATGCGGCCAGTGGTGTTGAAGTCGGCTGTCGAGTGACACCAGCTCCATCAGTTCCGCCACGCGTCTGCGGTTCTCATGTTTTGAGCCATTCAAACCATAGGCAATGTTATCACCCACTTTCATATGTGGAAAAAGCGCGCCTTCCTGCGGCACAAAACCAATTCCACGCTGATGTGCTGGAATGAAAGTATTTTCGTCAAAAAGCGTTTTCCCGGATAGCGTGATTCGCCCGCTATCCGGTGTTTCAAAACCGGCGAGAATCCGCAGTAACGTGGTTTTTCCCGAGCCTGATGGCCCAACAATCACCGTACGACTTGAAGGCAGCACTGACAAACTCAGATGTTCCAGTACCGATGTCTGACCAAATTTTTTAGAAATATTCGCAAGTTCAATCATCTTACAGACCCGCTAGTTTTTGAGACTGCACGTAAAGAATTCCCGTCAGCGGCAGCGAGATAAGAATCATCAGCAACGCATAAGGTGCGGCGGCAACATAATCTATTTCGCTGGTCAGTGCCCAGAAGCCGGTCGAGAGCGTACGTGTGCCCAATGGCGACAATAAAAGCGTTGCGGTGAGTTCGTTGGTTATACCAAGAAAAACCAGTGCCGCCCCGGCAGCAGCGCCTGGTGCCGCAAGCCGCAAAGTGATACTGCTAATGGCCTGAGCCTGAGTTTTACCTAAGCTGCGGGCTACGTTTTCCAGCTCCACGGGGGCTTGAGCAATACCAGCCCGCAGGTTGATTAACGCCCTGGGCGTAAACATCAGCAAATAAGCCAGAAACAACGTGATTTCCGTCTGATAGATAGGACGCATGTAATGAATAGTCACCGTTACTAACGCCAGGGCAACAACAATCCCCGGCAGCGAACTTGTAAAGTAATTACAGGCTTCAAGCACACGAAACAGCGGGCGCGGGTGACGCACTGACAGCCAGGCAATAGGGACCCCGGCGAGAATAATAAGCAGCGCACCGCCTGCTGCCAGCAGCAGGGTCTGGCGCAGTGAAAGCCAGAGATCGGCATGATTCCAGTTTTCTATACCGCCCAACCACAGCCAGCGGCACAACACTGCGAGCGGGACAGCTAACGCAAGCAATATCACAGTAAGAGAAAATAGCTGGCCCAATACACGTAACGGCACATTCAGATGCAGGCGATTTTGTTCGCGTGGCGATCCGGCCCCCACGCGGGCATAGCGTGCTTTACCCCGCGTCACACCTTCAAGTGTCAGGAATACCAGGCAACATAGTGCCAGTACGCCTGCCAGCATATTCGCCGCAGGTCCGCTGAAGGTGGACTGGAACTGGTCATAGATAGCCGTGGTGAACGTATCGAAACGGATCATCGCATACAGTCCATACTCCGCCAGCAAATGCAGCGTGACCAGCAACGCCCCGCCCCAAATCGCGAGCTTTAGTTGTGGCAGAACAATACGGAAAAAGACCGCCCAGGGCGGTGTACCCAACGAGGCGGCAACGTCTTCCAGCGTCGGGTCAAGGCGGCGTAAAACAGCCGCAACGGGGAGATAAATAAAGGGGTAATACGCCAACACAGACAAAAATACGCCTGCTGATAAGCCGTGTATTGATGGCACAGCGCTGACCCAGGCATAACTTTGCACAAATGCAGGAATCGCCAGCGGTGCGACGGCAAGCATCGACCAGATGCGCCTGCCCGCAAGCGTGGTTCGTTCGGTCATCCAGGCAAGTAACGTCCCCACCGCCACAGACAATGGCACGGTAATAACCACCAGCAGCAACGTGTTGCTGAGAAGTTCAGCAACACGCGGGCGAAATATGAGTGCCTTAACCGTTTCCCAGCCAGTATCAAAACCGATAAACACAACAAAAGCAGGCGGTATCAGCGCAAGCATCGAGAAGAAAATCGCCAACAACACCATCACAAACGCGGGCCGGCGTTGTGCTGTACGGCTGCTAACATTGAGACTATCGGTAATATTGACTGCTGACATCAGGCACTCATCGCTATATTAAAGAATCAAAGAAGGCCAGCTTCAGTCATTAAATCAATGACTTTTTTGCTGTTGAGCGAAGATGCTTCTACTTTAGGTGCATCCAGATCTTTGAGTGGAACCAGTTTCGGGTTAGAAGCAGCATTTACGCCAACTGCATATTCAAACGCATTGTTAGTGCGCAAAGTGTCCTGACCAGATTTACCCGTGATCCACTTCATGAATGCCTGAGCCTGCTGCTGGTGTTTGCTTGAAGCCAGCACGCCGCCACCAGAGATGCTGACAAATGCGCCCGGATCCTGGTGTTTAAAATAGTGGAGTTCGGTGTTTTTGCTGTTTTCACCAGTTTTAGCCTGGTCAACAAAACGGTAATAGTGGTAGATAACCCCGCCGTCGATCTGACCCGCGTTGACCGCTTTCATCACGGTGCTGTTGCCTTTATAGGCCACGAAATTGGTTTTCATCGCTTTGAGCCACTCAAGCGTCGCCTTTTCACCTTTCAATGCCAGAACAGCACTGACAATAGCCTGGAAATCAGCGCCTGACGGAGAAGCAGCCCAGCGCCCTTTCCACTCAGGTTTAGCCAGATCCATTAAGGATTTCGGCAACTGCGCTTCGCTCAGTTTTGCCGGGTTATAGACGAATACAGTGCTACGTGCGGCAATGCCAATCCAACGTCCATGCTCAGGGCGATAAGCTGGCGCAACCTGTTCCAGCGTGCTTTTATCCAGAGGCGCGAACAATTTAGCGTTATCAACCAGCACCATCGCCGGGGAGTTTTCAGTCAGAAATACGTCTGCCGGAGACTTGCTGCCTTCCTGAACCAGTTGATTACCCAGTTCGCTATCACCACCATTACGCAATGTGACTTTAATGCCGGTTTCTTTCGTGAAACCGTCAACCCACGACTGAACCAGGTTTTCATGCTGTGCGTTATAAACCACAATCCCTTCGTTGTTATCGGCCGCACCGGCGAACGGGGTCATCAAAACCGAGGTAGTCACCATTGCGATTGAGCACAGGGACGATACGCCAAATTTCATAAGTTAATCCTTCATAATAATGAGTACATAACACCAGATTGCATAGCGAGGCGGATTAAACCACAGCAAAATGTGAATGCTAATGAAAATGGTTATCATTTTTAAACAAAGGTGAAAAATATGGCAGAAGGCAACTTTACTAAGATAAAAATCCTGGTTGGGCGTTGAGGTGGGAGCGAAGATTAAAAAAACCTTAAGAACAAACGGCTAAATCGAGGGTGTTTAAACGGGAGCTTCCATGCTCCATACTTTAACCAGGGTCTTTTACAGGATTTTCTTCAGATCCATCTCTTCCTGAATACGTTCACAATAGGTCGCATGTGTTTTGATAGCTTCATCAATTCCCGCGTTATACAACGCTGGCCCAAGCTCTTTAATGACAAAATCCGTGAAAAAATCCGCATCAAACTGTTCAAGCGTCAGGTCAAAATTCGCTTCACAGTAATCCACCAGCTTTTGCCTGATGTCCTCTTTCTCGCCCACATTGAGTTTAATTTCAGCCATTACATTTCCATATATCCGAGGGGTTTAATGCAATTTAACGCCCTCAAGGGCACGCATCAACAGCCGCGCTCACAGCCCCGGCCTTTATCCCGAAACTGCAATGGAGAAAGCTGTACATGGCTCTTAAAAAAACGCGAGTAAACGGAATGCGAAGAGAACCCCAGGCAGTCGCTGATCTCCTGAATTGAGAGCGTCGATTCACGCAGCATACGCATCGACAGTAGCAACTGTTGCTGATGTAGCAGTTGAGTGAAGGTTGCAGACTCAAGTTGCAGGCGACGGTTCAGCGTCCAACGACTCATTCGCAGCTCCTGGCATACTTTTTCCAGTATTGAATTTGCTGATGTTTCCTGCCCTGACAAGTAACATTGCTCAATCAACGTATTCACCGCCGCTGTCAGCGGTGGCTCTTTGAAAATTTGTTTTTTGAGTGCACTGACATGGCTCTTTTGTAAGCGGTTCAACAGAGGGTTAAAGGATGCGTTTTCGCAATCCAGATAGCCGTTTTCCAGAATAATGGCGTCGTGCTCCTGGCGCAGCAAACAGGTTTTGTTAAACAGATCGTTCACCAGTGCATGATGATGCACCGCTGAATCCGTCAGCTCTATTTGCATACTGAGGCCGGGGGAATAACTCTTCAATATGCTGCCAAGCAACACCAGATTAAAGATGGCTGAAGGATTATTAACAGAGTGCGGCGCCCGGTTTTTATATCTTATACGGGTATGTGACTGCCCTTTTTCTATAAAAAGATCGTCACAATTACCAATCAAGAACCGGTTATCGGAAAAACTCCATAATGCTGACTCCAGTGTTTTTTCATTCAGACACAGGCCTATTAACTCTGGAAAAATAGCATGGGAATGTTCAACGCTATTAATGTAAATAGTTTCCGGGATAGCACTCCCATAAAGCGTTTTATTAAGCCCACTAATTTTAGCCATTAATTGATAATGGTTATGTTCAGTAATACGTCCGTAGGGTTTGTCTATTTCATGAGTTGACAATCCCAACGCCCCTAACAAGTTATTTGTGTCAATTCCTTTTTGACGTAAATTATTAAGACTTGTCCTATAAATTGAATTAGATACGCTTCTGGTAAGCATGTGGACCTTGCACAAAGTTGAACGTTAATATTGTTTTTGTAATGTTAATGTATTGTAGCACCCTGCATTATTTTGAGATACCGCTCACAAAAAAAAGCCCTGCTCCCAGGAGCACAGAATTAGCTTTCCATTGCAAAGTCGCCCGCTATTTATCTGGTTATTATTCCGCAGTTGTTGATGTACTTACCTTTGCGAACCCTGGATATATACCCTACATAAATAAGGCCAATAACAATGGAATCCTTAAGCGTTAAATCAAAATTGAATACCCTGACAATCTGCCTCACTCTGGCATTAGCCGGAATGGTTTCTGGTTGTAATGACGACGATGATGACGACAACCAGGAAGAACCGCCTGTCTCACAAGTAAAGGACGCTGCGTATTACCAAAAAATGGCCAAAGAAGCCGCAGGTAAAATGAGCGTTGAAGAAAAACTTAATATGGTTGTTGGGCCAGGAATGGATATGGGGAATGGAGAATTCCCGGCAACCAATAATAAAAATGATGTATCCGGCGTTGCCGGTTATATAAATGGCGTAAAAAGCGACAAGCTGGATATTCCTGCGGCAAAATTAGCCGATGGCCCGGCCGGGTTGCGTATTAATAGTACTCGTAGCGGCAGTTCTGAAACTTTCTATGCCACCGCCTGGCCAATTGGTTCTTTGCTGGCTTCATCCTGGGACACAAAATTAGTGGCTCAGGTGGGTAAAGCGATGGGCGAAGAAATTAAAGAATATGGTGTCGATTTTATTCTTGCACCGGGTATGAATATTCAACGTAACCCGCTTAACGGACGTAACTTTGAATATTACTCTGAAGACCCACTGCTGAGCGGGAAAATTGCCGCCGCCATGGTTGACGGTGTGGAGTCAAATCAGGTCGGCACAACCATTAAACACTTTGTTGCCAACAACTCAGAAACCAACCGTAACGCCATTGATACCATCGTGTCGCCGCGCGCCATGCGTGAGATTTACCTGCGAGGTTTCCAGATAGCGGTAGAAGAAGCGCAGCCGTGGGCGGTGATGTCGTCGTATAACAAACTCAACGGCACTTACACCAACGAACGCCGCGACCTGCTGACTGATATTTTGCGTAATGAGTGGGATTTTAAAGGGCTGGTCATGTCCGACTGGCTGGCAGGAACCCCACAATTAACAGGCTGGAAACAGCTAAAAGCCGGTAATGACCTGATTGAACCAGGTGGATTTACCGACCCGGTAACCGGTGCTTTCAACAATACTGGTGTGCTGGCCGCACTGAAAGATTCTTATAAAAAGGGGGATATTAGCGAAGCGGATGTCACGGTTAACGTGGAACATATTCTCTCGCAAGTCTTCCAGTCCCCTTCTTATAACAACTACGCCGCGTCCAATAAACCTGACCTCGAGCAGCACCGAGTGTTAGCACGCCAGGCTGCGGCAGAGAGCATGGTGTTGTTGAAGAATGACAACCAGGCGCTGCCACTAACACCGCGCTTGAAGCTGGCAAGCTTTGGGGTTAGCCAGATTGAAACCATTAAAGGCGGCACCGGTAGCGGCCAGGTTAACAATGAAGCGACCGTTATGCTGTCAGAAGGGTTGCAACAGCAGTACACCGTCGATGAATCGCTAACCTCATTCTACCGTGACTACTATGCGCAAAATAAAGTTGAGCATCCGGGCTTTGTGGCCTCAATTGGCACCTACTTTACCTGTGACGACCCGGCAATTGACCCGGCAGTGGTTAAAAGTGCTGCCCAGAACAATGATGCAGCACTGATTACCATCGGGCGAATCGCGGGTGAAGGTGTGGATCGCACCAATACTCGCGGCGACTACCTGCTAACCGAAAATGAACTCAGTTTGATTCAGAATACGTCTGAAGCATTCCATGCCGCAGGCAAGAAAGTGGTTGTCGTGTTGGATGTCTCTGCCATCGTCGATACCAGCGAGTGGGCCGATAAAGTGGATGCCATTTTGCTGTCATATCTGCCAGGCCAGGAAGCAGGCTTTGCTATTACCGATGTCCTCTCAGGCGTCGTCAACCCTGGGGGCAAACTGGCACAAACCATTCCGCAGTCTTATGCCGATGTCCCTTCCGCAACCACCTTCCCGGGTAAAGACACCAACGGCGACGGCACACCGGATGAAATCTCTTATAACGATGACATCTACGTCGGCTACCGCTACTACAGCACCTTCAGCAAACCGGTTGCCTGGCCGTTCGGCTACGGACTTTCCTACACCACCTTTGGTTATGACGGTGCGGCAGTTGAGTCGAACACCCTGAGTAATGGCGCAAAAGGTGGCGTCACGCTCAGCGTTTCGGTGACCAATACCGGCAACGTTGCCGGGAAAGAAGCCGCTCAGGTCTATATCAGCGCACCAGAAGTGAAGCTGAAAAAACCGGCTCTCGAGCTTAAATCCTTCAGCAAAACAGACAGCCTGCAACCAGGCGCAAGCCAGAAGCTGACCTTCACTATCCCTGCCAAAACGCTGGCAAGCTTCGATCCGCAAAAGAACCAGTGGATTGTTGAGCCTGGCACCTACAAGGCCTGGGTGTCTCCTTCTTCCGACGTAACGGGCCGTGAACCTGTCACCTTCAACGTTAGCGAAGAAATTGTGGTTAGCAACACCACTCCGGGTGCACTTGCACTCCCGTCGGGTGTGAATGCCGCTGATTTTGTCACCGTGAGCCAGTAAGTCCATCCAGGGCGAGTTCGTTCTCGCCCTGGTCAATAAGGCAATAAGTGTTAATGAGTAAACCGGTGTTCAGGCTGAGTTTTTCTCAGCCATTTTTAGCGCAGATGGTGACAGTGATATTGCTCTGCGGCCTCGGCTATCAGCTGGCTGTGCTGACATGGTGCATAGGTGAAATGCTTTTTCCGCAAGCACCGCTCCCGGCTCAGGCACACAACGGTAACCCGCAGGCCGCACCTGCTGAAATCAGGTTCAGTACGCTATTCCCAGCCAGGGATAAAGAGATCGCGCCAGGGGCAACTCTCTCCTCGCTAAAAGTGCGGCTGGCCGGGGTGATAGTCAGTAGCTCACCTGAAAATTCACTGGTGATAATTGAGCAAAGCGGCCATCAAAATAGTTACGGTATTCATGATGTTATCGACGGAACACAGGCAAGCATCATCGCTATTAAAGATGACCATGTTGAACTGCTTAACGGGGGGCAGCATGAAATTCTGCGGATGTATGACGACGCTGTGACAAGCGCACCTGACGCACTTGCCACCGCCAGAAATCAGTTACTGAAAGAGCCGAAAAAATTGCTGGAGATGGTGGCAATCACACCGGTGAATAAAGACGGCGTGATGCAGGGGTATCGCCTTAATCCCGGCAAAGAGGCCACGCTTTTTGAGCAAAGTGGATTACAGCCCAACGATTTGGCAATCGCCATCAATGGCTTTGACCTACGCGCGCCGCAAGAGGCCGCAAAGTTTATGGCCCAGCTCAGTGAATTAACGCAGCTTGATATCACCGTTGTGCGTGATGATGCTGAGAAGAATATTTTTGTAGATTTATCAATAAAGTAAGGTTGGGTATGTCATTACAAATAACAAGAATTGCCCAGAGCCTCACTCTGCTGATGGCTCTTTTGCCTGCTGCCTGGGGAGCCAATTACAGCGCCAGTTTCAAAAGTACCGATATTCAGGAATTTATTAATATCGTCAGTAAAAACCTGCATAAAACCATCATTATCGATCCCGCCGTGCGCGGTGTCGTTAACGTCCGCAGCTATGACTCGCTCAATGATGAGCAATATTACCAGTTCTTCCTGAGCGTGCTGGATGTGTACGGTTTCGCTGTGGTGCCTGGGGCCAGTGGTGTGCTGAAGGTGGTGAAATCCGTCAATGCGAAAACCGCCGCCATTCCGCTGGCGGATGATTACCATGCAGGAGTCGGAGACGAAGTGGTGACGCGCGTTATTCCGGCGTCAAACGTCGATGTGAAAGAACTCGCGCCACTGTTGCGCCAGCTTAACGATAACGCCGGGGCCGGAAATGTGGTGCATTACGAGTCCTCCAATGTGCTGCTGGTGACCGGGCGGGCAGCGGTAGTGAATCGTCTGGCAGAAATTGTGCGCCGCGTAGACTCAGCCGGTAATCAGCAATCTGACATCATTAAATTAAAGTACGCCTCTGCACGTGAGATGGGTTTAATCCTTAATGGCTTAAATAAAAACGATCGTAAAGGCAGCGGTCTGGTACCGAACGTGGTGGCTGATGAACGCACCAACAGCGTGGTTATTTCTGGAAGTGCACAGGGCCGCCAGCACTTAATCACTATCGCCCGCCAGCTAGACCGTGAAGAGCAAAACCAGGGGAACACACGCGTTTTTTATCTTAAATACGCTCAGGCGAAAAACCTGGTTTCGGTACTGAGCGGTACAAACTCATCGCCATCCCAACCCGCCAAAGGGGAAACCGCACCTGCCAGTACGGGTGCCGGTGCCAGCAGCACTACCTTTAACGGCAAAGAGGTCACCATTGTTGCCGATGAACAAACCAACTCGCTGGTTATCACCACCCAGCCTGATGCCATGCAGGCGCTGGAACAAATCATCAATCGTCTCGATATTCGCCGCGCCCAGGTGTTGATTGAGGCGGTCATTGTAGAGATGCAGGATGGCGACGCGCTTAATTTCGGCGTGCAGTGGTTTAACGAAAACGGCGGTGCTACCCAATTTACCAGCACCGGGCTGCCGATAAGCGCGGTAGTGGCGGCTGAAAATAGAAAAAACGGGTCTTCAGGCAGTGCTGCCTTACTGAGCAGTTTTAACGGTATCGCCGCCGGTTTTTATAACGGCAATTGGGGCGGGCTGGTCACCGCACTTGCCAACAACTCACGCAGCAATATTCTCGCCACACCAAGCATCGTGACGCTTGATAACAAAGAAGCCGCCATAAACGTGGGCCAGGAAGTCCCGGTTATTACCGGCAGCCAGGCCAGCACGACCGGCAGCGTGTACAACACCGTCGAGCGTAAAACGGTAGGTACAAAGCTCAAAGTCATTCCGCAGATTAACGATGGTGAAAGTGTGCTGCTTAATATTGAGCAGGAAGTTTCAAGCGTTGCCTCTGCCAGTTCCGTCGACTCATCTTCAGCCGGAAGCGATCTGGGCGCCACGTTTAACACTCGCACCATCAACAATGCGGTAATGGTCAGAAGCGGAGAAACGGTGGTGCTCGGTGGTCTGCTGAACAACCAGACCACCGAGAGCGTCAGCAAAGTGCCTATCCTCGGAGATATTCCGCTACTTGGTTATCTGTTCCGCTACAACAGCACCAGTACCAGTAAGCAAAACCTGATGGTGTTCATTCATCCGGTCATCCTGCGCGATGGCGCCAGTTATAACGGCGTTTCCAATGAAAAATACCGCCAGTTCCGCGACGAACAAAAGTCCGATCGTCTCAATCGCGATCCTCTTGCCCTTCCCTCTCCTGACCTGACTCTGCCAGCAACACCGGGTGCCCGCCCACGCGGAGGGTTCTTCAATGAGTGAGGAAAAAAAATGGGTAAAGCTCCCTTTTAGCTTTGCCCGCGATCACGGCGTGCTGGTGCAGTGGCAAGATGAGGCGCCAGTGCTGGTACATCATGGCGAACTCAGGCCGCAAATCCTGTTGGAAATACGTCGTGTAATGCGCCAGTCATTTTCCGTCAATACCGTCGCCGCCGCGCAGTTTGAGCAACTCCTGATCAAAGAGTATCAACGCGATGGCAGCGAAGCGCGCCAGTTAATGGAGGATTTGGGCAATGACCTGAGTTTCAGCGATCTCGCCGGACAGCTGCCTGGTACGCAGGACCTGCTCGATATGGAGGATGACGCGCCGATAATTCGCCTGATCAACGCCATGCTGGGCGAAGCGATAAAACTGGGCGCATCTGACATTCATATTGAAACCTATGAGTCCCGGCTTGCGATTCGCTTTCGTATTGATGGTGTTTTACGTGAGGTTATCCAGCCACAGCGCCAGCTGGCGGCGGTATTTATCTCGCGCATCAAAATTATGGCTCGCCTCGATATTGCCGAGAAACGTGTTCCGCAGGATGGGCGTATTAGCCTGCGCATCGGTGGTCGGGCCGTTGATGTCCGTGTCTCAACGCTACCATCCAGCCACGGGGAAAGAGTGGTACTGCGCCTTCTGGATAAAAACACTGTCCATCTGGCGCTTTCTCATCTGGGCATGTCAGCGGGTTTGCAGCAAACCATGTCGACTCTGGTGCGTAAGCCCTATGGCATCATTCTGGTTACTGGCCCAACGGGTTCGGGCAAGTCCACCACCCTTTATGCCGCGCTATCTGAAATTAATAACCACGAGCGCAATATTTTGACGGTGGAAGACCCCATCGAATATGACCTTGATGGCATCGGCCAGACGCAGGTCAATAACAAAGTCGATATGACTTTTGCCAGAGGGCTACGCGCGATTCTTCGTCAGGACCCGGATGTAGTGATGATCGGCGAAATCCGCGATACCGAAACCGCGAAGATTGCCGTTCAGGCCTCGTTGACCGGGCATTTAGTTTTCTCAACGCTGCATACCAACAGCGCCATTGGTGCCATTGCCCGCTTGCGGGATATGGGCGTGGAGCCGTTTTTGCTCGCATCTTCACTGACGGCGGTGCTTGCCCAACGCCTGGTGCGCACACTCTGCCCTCACTGCAAAACCCCTCAGTTGTTGGATGAACAACAGCGCCTGCGCTACGGCTTTGGGCGCGACATTACCCACCTATGGCAACCGGTCGGCGGTGAGTGCTGCAACCACACAGGCTATCGCGGGCGCACCGCGCTGCACGAATTGGTCGTTATCGATGAAGCCGTTCGCAAAGCACTTAACCACGATGCGACGGAAGATGAGCTGGAAGCGCTTATTCGTACCCGTACCCCGGCCTTACGCGATGACGGGCTGGAAAAGGTGCGGCAAGGCGTGACGTCACTTGAAGAAGTGCTCCGCGTGAGCCGGGAAGAATAATCATGGCTGATTTCCGCTGGCAGGCGCTGGACAGTAAAGGCAAGTCAAAACAAGGTTCGCTTGAGGCAGACTCCGTCCGTCACGCTCGTCAACAACTGCGCGAAAGACAATTACTGCCTGTCTCAATTAGCGAAGTTAACGCATCAGCAAGCACTTCACGTCATTTTTCATTCCGCCGTACGCCGGGAATGCGTAAAAGTGAATTAACCCTTTTTACCCGCCAACTTGCCACGCTCCTGGCGTCGGCAATTCCACTGGAAGAAGCGCTGAATGTAGTTTCGCATCAGACGGAAAAAAACCGGGTTCAGCGCGTAATTAATAGCGTGCGTAGTCGAGTTCTTGAAGGGCAAACGCTGGCGAAAAGCATGGCTGCAAGCCCTGCCGCCTTTGATGATCTTTACTGTGCCATGGTGGCGGCCGGTGAAAAGTCGTCCCATCTCGATGATGTATTAATGCGGCTGGCAAATTACACCGAGCAGCGCCAGCAAATGCAAAACAAGCTGCGCCAGGCAATGGTTTACCCCTGTGTTCTTACCCTGGTAGCCGTGGGAGTCATCGCCATCTTACTGGTGACGGTCGTCCCTAATGTGGTCGCGCAGTTTGTCCACATGAAACAGGAACTGCCGCTAAGCACCCGGCTGCTGATGGGATGCAGCGAGATGTTGCAACGTTTCGGCGCGCTTTTCCTGGCCACCATAACCTGTGCGGCCCTTTACTGGCGTCGCTGGTTAAAAACCCCGGCAAATCGTCTGCGTTACCACAATTTAGTGCTGCGTTTACCGATAGCCGGAAGGCTTTGCCGGGCCACCAATACCGCCCGTTTCGCCAGCACGCTCAGCATTCTCAATGCCAGCACTGTGCCGCTACTGGATGCCATGCAGATCAGTGGCGAAGTGCTGCAAAACGCGGAAGCCCGCCTACGCATCACACTCGCCCAACAACGAGTACGCGAAGGCAGCACCTTGCGCGCAGCCTTAGAACAGACACGCCTGTTCCCACCGATGATGCTGCATATGATTGCCTCCGGCGAACGAAGCGGCACCCTGGATAGCATGTTGTCTCGCGCCGCTGACAATCAGGACAACGCATTGCAGCAGGAAATGACTCTCGCGTTGAGCCTGTTCGAACCGCTTCTGGTGGTCAGCATGGCAAGCGTGGTGCTGTTTATCGTGCTGGCGATTCTCGAACCCATTCTGCAACTAAATAACATGATCAGTCATTGAAAAGGAGTCGTTATGCATAAGCCTCAGCAGCAAGGTTTTACCTTGCTGGAAATTATGGTGGTGATCGTCATCCTCGGCATTCTTGCCAGCATTGTGGTGCCGAATCTGATGGGGAATAAAAATCAGGCCGACCGACAAAAAGCGGTCACCGATATTGTGGCACTCGAAAATGCGCTGGATATGTACACCCTCGACAATGGGCGTTACCCCACCACCGAGCAAGGTTTAGATGCGCTACTCAACAAACCAGAAGCCGCGCCCGTACCGAAAAATTACAAACAGAATGGCTACATCAAACGCCTTCCGGAAGATCCATGGCAAAACGCTTATCAGCTGATCAGCCCCGGCGAGCATGGCTCGGTTGATATCTTTTCCGCAGGCCCTGATGGGCAAGCGGGTAATGATGACGATATTGGCAACTGGGATATGAACGGAGCCAAAAGCTAATGACCCTGGCTACGAGCAACCGGGGATTTACGCTTATCGAAATGATGCTGGTAGTGGCAATCATCGCTACGGCATCAAGTCTGGTTGTGATGGCGTTACCGGCAAACTCCCCTCAAAAGCAGGGGTGTGAAATGCTGGCCCGGCTTGCCGATGCCATTCCTGCACAACGCATGGAAGCCATGGCTCAGGGGTCGTTATTGGGCCTGAGCATCAAGGCTCACGGCTATCAGTTTATGGTGCAGGACTCCAGCCGTTCTCGCGGCTGGCGGGCTATATCAACGATGCAGCAACCTGATGGCGAAACTATCACATTGCAACTGACACAACAGGATCTACTGCTTGATGAATCACCAGTAGATGAACGAGACGATAAGCCCCAGCTGCTGTTGTTTCCCGGCGGTGAAGTCACCCCTTTTGAACTGCGCGCCTTCGCGCAAAAAAAAGCCATTGCGACATTAATTGTCAGCGAAGCGGGTGAAGTGCAGCTGGTCGATGCTACGGACACCACACCATGAAGCAACATGGAATGACGCTACTGGAAGTGATGGTGGCAATGGTCATTTTTGCCGGTGCCAGTCTTGCATTAATGAACAGCCTCAGTAGCCAGATGATGGCGCTGCAATCGATGGAAGAGAGCGTGTTTGGCAGTTGGGTGGCAGAAAATCAGATGGTCGATCTGCGCCTCGCGGGGGGGTGGCCAGCACTGGAAAAGGTTTCTGGCAAAGAGCAGTTCGCCGGGCGTAACTGGTATTGGCAACGTCTGGGTGAGACAACACGAGATCCATTGTTACGCGCCGTTGAAATCCAGGTGCGAAGCAAACCGAACGACGATCCGCGCATTCAATTGCGCAGCTATTTTTTCCGGCAGCCATGAACGGCAATCAGCGTGGTTTTACGCTACTGGAAGTGCTGGTCGCATTGGTGATTTTCGCCCTGCTAAGCCTCACGGCTCAGGCGGTGTTCCAGGGAGTATTACGTAACAACGCCGTGACCCAGGCGAAAATCTCGCGCCTGACCGAGCTCAGTTTTGCCATGCAGCAATTGGAAAATGACTTTACTCAGAGCTTCCCACGTACCGTGCGTGAGGCGGGAGCGCCGGGGAGCACAATGTTTAGCGCAGCCGATGGCCTACTGCAAAGTAAAGGTGATGGTGTGATGTTTACCCGTAGCGGTTGGTTTAACCCCGATGCCCGTTTGCGCCGCAGCGAACTGCAAAAATTGGGCTGGCGTTTACAGGATGCGCAGCTTGTAAGAGTGACATGGCGTTACCCGGATAACCTACCGGGCACCGAGCCTAATCAAACGGTGGTGCTGAAATCGGTGCGACAATTTCGACTGCGTTATTACCGCGATGGCCGCTGGTTAACACAATGGACGGCGACACGCGAACTGCCACAAGCGGTGGAAGTCACGCTGGACTTGCCCGATTACGGGGTCGTTACGCGGCGCTTTCTACTGGCCGCAAGTGAGAATGGCCGATGAAATATCAAAGAGGTATGGCTTTGCTCGTCGTCCTACTTTTGCTTTCTGTTATGGCTCTGCTGGCTTCGCAAATGACGGTTCGTTACCGGCAGATGTGGCAGCGCAGCCATACGCTACTGAGCCAATTACAGATGCATGAGTATCTTCTGGGAGGTGAAGCATTCGTTGCCCGAGTGCTCTATCAGGACATGTTAGATAGCCCACAAAAAACCTCCCGCGCGCAGTATTGGGCGACACAGCAAGAGGTCTGGCCGATTAACGAGGTTGCGCTGCGTGCTGAGATCCGTGATGAGCAAGCCTGCTTTAATCTCAACAGCCTGCAAAACCATGACGAGAATAACCCGGACAACATGGCCCAGTATCGCGAACACGTATTTGTCTCACTACTACAGAGTCTTGAGGTAGACAACCTGCGCGCCCGGCAGCTCGCAGCCACTGTAGAAGACTGGTTGGATGCCAACAGTGACCCGCAGCTATCAGGGGCAGAAGACCATGACTACATGGCGCTTAATCCGCCCTATTTGCCCGCTAACCAACCAATGAGACACCTGAGTGAATTACGTGCCGTTAAAGGTATAAATGGCGAGTTATATCAAATGCTCACTCCATTAGTTTGCGCACTTCCTGAACGCTCTCTTGCGGTGAATATCAACACGCTTGAGGAGCCACAGGCCCCGCTGTTGTCAGCTCTGTTTCTGAATATCCTGTCCGTGCAATCAGCCCGCGAGCTGATTAAGCGTCGCCCGGTGGAGGGCTGGACAAGTGTCGATGAATTTTTAGCCCTTATTCCTGGTAGCGATGAGCGAATTGCCGGGCCTGAAATCTCCCGTTCACTCACGGTAAACAGTGACTATTTTGTCTCGTCACTCACCATCGAAAACCCACAACAGCACAGCCGAATGATCAGCCATTTTTATCGCACAAGCGACCGCAAGGTTAGCGTTCGCAGCCGTGAAATAGGAGTGTGGCCATGAGTGAAACGTTATTAATCCGCCTCGCAAGCCATGCACATCAACCCATGTTCTGGTGGCTATTCTCCGCAGACGATCGGTTGTTGTTTTCCGGCGAAGTAACCGATGCCGCAGCGCTCGCAAGCTTGCAGGAATACACCATTGGCAATCAGGTGGTGGCGTTGGTGCCAGCCTGCGATTTGGTGCTGCGTTCCGTGAATTTGCCGGGGAGACTGACGAGCAAAACGCGCAACGCGCTGCCTTTTCTACTCGAAGATGAGGTGGTTGAAGAACCGTCCCGATTGCATGTGGCAGTACTTGCCCACGAATCACCATCAGTCCATCTGGCTGCGGTGGAACACACCTTAATGCAGGAGTGGCTGCGTTGGCTGGATGAAGCTGGCTTGCAAGCCAACCGGATGCTGCCTGATGTTTTGGCGCTGCCGCAAACTGTAGGCGGGTGTCGCTGGCCACTCAATGAACAGCATCTGATTCGTGAATCGCGCTGGCAAGGCATGGTGCTTGAAGAGGAATTGATAGCCTGTTTACCCCCAACGCAAGTTTCCGGGTGGCAAACTTCAACCCAGGCCCTGCCGCTGCGCGCGGTCCATCTTCCGCCCGTCACCCTGTTGCAAGGCACATATTGCCCACAGAAGAAAAAAACCGGCAGCTTCGGCGTATGGCGAACGCCGGTATTTTTGCTGGCCGCAAGCCTGGTTTTGATACTTGCAGTCCGCGGGGTCGAGAGCCTTAGCCTGAACCACCAGCAATCACAGATTCAGGAGCAGATGGCAGCTGTCTACCGCCAGGCCTTCCCCGGTAGTAAACCGGTGAGTGACCCGTGGTTTGCATTTAAAAAGAAGATGGAGGGGCGAAACAGCCAATTCCTGCCTTTTGCCCGAACACTTGATAGCGTGCTTCCCTCTACTGTTCGCGTGCAAACATTACAATTTAATGCCGCAGAAAAGGAGTTGCAGGCACAACTCTCCGGCACATCAGCCATTGCATTACAGGCTATAGAACAACGAATTCCAGCTGGTTTCTCACTACGCATCGGTGAGGAGCACACCAGAGCTGGCATGGTTACGGTCTATCTCAACCGTAAGCCAACACGCCAAAAAGAGCATCAACCGGCAATGCCACGTCTTGAGCAAATGAAGGCACAACTGGCCCAAATGCAAAGTGAGATTGGACAAAAACCGGCGATTTCACAGCCAGTCACTAATATGGCCGATGTCATAACTCGCACCAGTACCCAGGCTCATCTGCCTGCCACTCCCGTGGCGCAAAACGACAACGAGCTGGAGATCAAATACGCCACGCCACTGCCTTTTGCCTCACTGGCAAACTGGCTACAAACCCTTGAAGTCCAGTATGGCATTGTCGCGCAGCAGGTTGAGCTGACCGATAAAGGCCAGGGTAATGTGCAAGTGGAACGTTTAGTGCTATCCGGGCGTAGCCACTCATGAAAAGACAATATCTGCTGCTGCCATTGGTGCTGGGTTATCTGCTGGGACTGCTGTTGATGATACCCGCCCGATTTGTTATCGACTGGTTGCCTTTGTCATCAGGAGTCTCATTACAGGGTGTCAGCGGCACCCTCTGGCAAGGCCAGGTGCAAACCTTAGCGTTGGGCAAGCAACAAGTTGGCCCGATTAGCTGGAACTGGCGTAGCACAGCATTGCTCGAGGGAAAGATCGCGGCAGATATTGCACTGGCCGATCCTCGCATAGTTAACGGACGCGGGATTATTGGCTGGAACGGCGAATGGAGTATCCAGGAGGCTACGCTGCGTTTTCCGGCGGCGGTTTTGGGCAATGCCATGAGCCTTTCAGCCAAACTTGGTGGTGAGGTCAGCGCTCATCTGACCCAGCTTCGTTTTACCCCTCGCAACTGTATTGAGGCGCTGGCCGATGTGCGCTGGAGCAATGGGAACCTGGTGGATATCGCCGCGACGGTGAATACCGGCGATACCCATCTGCGCATCAAGTGTGTGAACCAGCAATGGCTTGCCGATATCACGCAAACATCCGAACAACTCCATAGCAAAGGGCAGCTCAGGTTACAGGGAGAACAACAGTATCGTTTGCAAGGAGAGGTCACGCCCGGCGCGACTTTCCCCCCCGCATTATTGATGCTACTGGCGCAAAGTGCCGGCCATGAATCACAGGGCCGTTATACATTCGAAACATCAGGGCGTTGGTAAGCGCCCGTAAAAGGAACATGAACCATGTACCAGGATTTTTTCGCGCTGAATGCGGCACCCTTTACGCTTTCACCCGATCCCGATTATCTCTATCTTGGCCCGGCGCATCGGGAAGCGTTGAGTCTGCTGCATCGCACCGTTGCATCAGGCGGTTTTATGACTCTTGTGGGTTCACCCGGCACCGGGAAAACCACCCTGACCCGCCATATCTGTCTGCATGCGGGCGTGGAAACCGAAACGGCATATTTGATTGCGCCGTTAAATTCCCCTACCGCCCTCACGACGCAAATTTGCCGTGCGTTTCATTTGCCCGATGAAACCGATCTGGAGACCTTTTTACGTCATAACCACTGGGGCCGAAAGCAAGCGGTACTGCTCATTGATGAAGCACAGCATCTCAGCGAGGCCCAGCTTGAAGCACTAGGCGCATTGACCAATATTGAAACTGACGACAAAAAATTGCTGTCGATTGTACTTATTGGCCAACCGGAACTCGAAGATAACCTTAACGGTTCGCGCCTGGTTCAGGTAAAGCAGCGTGTGACAGCACGCTATTTCCTCACACCGCTGTCAACAGAAGATGTGGATGCGGCAGTGCGGTTTCGCCTGCAAAAAGCGGGCTGTTTGCACCCTATCTTTTCGCGCGGTGCCATCAGTGTCATTACCCGTATCAGTAAAGGGATTCCACGCATTATCAATCGGCTTTGTGAACAAATGTTAGTGGATGCCGCGCTGGAAAGACGCTGGCGCATAACCTCCTCGCATGCCGTGCAGGCTGCTCACAAGGTCACAGGGCGGGTAGATATTGGTGGAATGCCCGGAATTATCAGCCTTATCGCAGGCTGCATGTTTGCGTTTGTTGTTGGTGGGTTTGTCTGGAAACAGTGGGGATGGTTGCCGCAACCGGAAGTACGCACTGTTAACATTCCGGTGAGTATTGCCCCGGACCCAAAGGTTCAGGCGTCGTTTGCAGCGTCTGTGAATAAGGCCCGTAATCAGAGCGCTGCATTTTCGTTGTTGAGCGCAACATGGGGTTATGACAGTGCGGATGAGCTATCGCCATGCGAGATAATATCCCCCGCAGGGCTGCGCTGTTTTCGCACTTTTGGCGAGTTAAGTGAGTTAGTTTCCCTGAATTATCCCGCCGTCGTGCATCTTAAAGATAAGACTTACGGCCACTGGTTTGCGGTGCTCGGCCACATTAACGGTAGCAAGGCATCACTTCTTTTCGCCAACCAGGAATGGGAGGTTTCAACGGACTGGCTTAATCAGCGCTTTCAAAAAGATGCCACGTTAATCTGGCAAATGCCTGCCAGCGGCGCGACTCATGTGACCAATCATAGCCCGGCAGAAGATATAGAGTGGGTAGCCCAAAGACTTACGACAGCATTGAAAACGCCGGTGAGTGAAAAGAGTGCAAAAATTCAGGCGGGGATCCTCGCATATCAAAAATTGCAGCACCTCCCTGCTGATGGGATTGCAGGAGAGCAAACACTATTGCGTCTGAGCAACCAGCCAGGCATGGATATTCCCACCCTTGACGGCACCATTCCTGCCCGTGACCAGACGGCAAACAACACAACAGAGCAGGAGAAACCATGAACCTGTCACTCACTCTCAAACCACACTCGAGGTTGTCAGCCAAAGGGTTTCTGATTTTAACCTGGTGTTCAGGGCTAACCTTTGCGGCATTCTCAGGGGCTGCGGCCTGCTACGGCTGGTACAGCCTGCATAATCTGCCCACTGTCAAAAGAGTTGAAGTCCCTCACCAGGCCCCACTCCCCTGGCGTATTGTCAGCAACACGCTGGCGTTTAAGACACAACCTGTGCCTGCGGAACCAGAGGAAGAATCGGAAGCAATTCCAGAGGAAGAATCATCAGAGGTTGAAGAACCGGGCAGCGCCGTGTCGGATGAAAAAATGGCGAATGACGATACCTATCCAGGCCTTGAGCAGTTATCCGAAGATGCGCGGCGGCGAATGCCCTCCATCAAATACAACGCCCACGTGTATTCCAGTGAAACAGGTAAAAGCGTTATCAATCTTAACGGCAACGATTACCACGAAGGAGCCGCTGTAGGTGCGGGAGTAAAACTGATGAAAATTGAACCTGATGACAGTATTTTCTCGTTTGAAGGGCAAACGTTCCGCGTAACGGCACTGTCGGACTGGTGAATGTGATGATGTTACTTGAGTTGGCTTCTTTCTACCCCATGGCCTGGAGTGCAATGTTGGGTGTTCTGGGGTTGCTGATTGGTAGTTTTTTAAATGTCGTGACCTGGCGTTTACCGAAAATGCTCACCGACCAATGGCAGGATGAGGCCTTGCTTACCCTCAATATCCCTGCCCCTTCCCGGCCGACCTATAATTTGTGCTGGCCACTTTCAGCGTGTTGTTGTTGCCAGCATCCGATATTGCGCCGTGATTTGTTTCCGGTCGTGAGTTGGTGCCTGTTGCGCGGGAAAAGCCGTTGCTGCCAGCAACCCATTTCCGTGCGCTACCCGCTGGTCGAATTAACCTGCGCGGCGTTATTTATCTTTGCAGGCGTGCTATGGCCGCCAGGATTACAGCTTGCGGCGAGTTTGTTTTTTATCTCCGTATTATTAACACTTGCCATTATTGACACGCGGACGATGTTATTACCCGATGTCCTGACCCTACCCTTAATCTGGTGTGGTTTACTGGTCAATTTTAATGATTGTTTTGTCTCGCTACAGGATGCCGTGGCGGGTGCTATCTGCGGTTATCTGGCGTTTGCCTTGTTGTCAGTCATTTTTGCGAAATTGACCGGGAAAGCCGCACTTGGCGGTGGCGATGCTAAATTATTGGCGGCTATTGGTGCCTGGTTAGGATGGGAAGTTTTGCCACAATTAGTCATGATTGCGGCTATTAGTGGCTTATTGGCGGCGGTTATTATGCATGTAGTAAAACGCCAAAAGCTAAACCAGCCAGTAGCCTTTGGCCCCTGGCTCACTCTTTCTGCAGGTTATTTTTTGTTTCTCACAACTTAATATTTAGGCTGCGAACACTACAGCTTCTCAGGTGACAACGCGCGGTAAGTCGCGCCTGGCGCGCTTGCTTTCACATAGTGCTGTAATACTTTACTCATCGGCATATGCAAATTTTGCTGTAATGGCGGGACCGGAGACATAAACCATTTGTTATACAGCTCTATGTATTTACCACTGTTGATGATTTCGCCTAATGATTTATTAACCAGACTCGTTAACTGAACAGAGTCTTTAGCCATCATTAAGCCATAAACATCCATATCATCCATATCAACATGACTGATTTCGTAACCTTCAGGATCACTGGCTTTAAACGCGGCGAGTAAAACCTCATCGGTAGCTAACATCTTAACGGTTTTAGACTTAAGGAGTTCTAACGCCGATGCCAGATCTGGCTGTGTCACCATCAGAAGCGAATAATCCAGTTTACGATTCAGTTTATTAATTCGTTCAATGGCGGAATCACCAGAAATAGCCACAATGGTTTTACCACGCAACTGGCTTACGTCCTGAACAGATTCACTTTTCTTAGAAAGCAATGCAGTAGAGGTAATAAAATAGGGAACAGAGAAATTATAAATTTTAAGGCGGGCATCCGTGCGGGTAATGGCTGAACATGTCATATCAACAGTATGCTGCTTTACTTTTTGTAAAGTTACACTCTGCTTTTCCCCAACCCAATTGATCTTAATATGAGGAATGTTTAACTCTTTTTCTAACTGGTCTACAACATCACGGCATATATCAATCGCCATGCCAATTGGTTGGCCATTGTCTGCATATGAAAAAGGGAAATCATTATAAGAATAGCTTAATGTTATTTGATGATTCTTTTTTATATTCGTAAGACTATCATCGGCATGAATGCAAAATGCTGGCAATGCGCAGATAATAAAAAACAGCGATAAATACTTTTTCATAAAAAATGCCAATCTATAGCCTATACACCCAATACCTTGAACCCTGCCATCATCGATGGTGAGCCACACAACCTTATGCACGCCAAAGATGACACACAAGCCAGTGATATTAAAGAATTATCCATAAATAAAACTTTAACTGATGTAGATGTCAATATCTTCCCTGCTATTGGTTAAGGGCAGGAAGGTAATTCGTTAATATTTGGTTGCTATAATGTTCTGGTTGCCAGAGTGGATAAGCGAACAGTTTATCCACTCTGGCAATAAATAATTATTCCTGTGCTTTTTTATATTTCGTAACATCATCCTTACTCATTGGTGGCGCACCATCCCCCCAATTCCCTCTCACATAATTAACCACATTAGTTATTTCATCAGCCGACATTGAATCTTTATATGCTGGCATTCTGAAGGAAATATTACCCTTGGTTTGCGGTGTTTGCGCACCTTGATAAATAACCGAGATCAGTGATGCAGGATCTTTCGCCATGACTATGGAGTTATTGACTAAAGAAGGTACGGTAAAATCTTTCCCTTTACCGTCATCACCATGGCAGGTCGAGCAATACATCGAGTACAGTGTTTTCCCATCCGTCGGTGAATAACTGATTGAACCATCTTTAGCAACCGGCGTTGAGTTTTTGTGATTGAAGCTCAGCAAATAAAATGAAATCGCGTCTAAATCACCATCGGTAAGATATTGCGTACTTTGCGTAACGACTTCACTCATTGGCCCTGATATTGCCCCATGCTGGCTTCTTCCCATCTGCAGGAGATCTTTTAATTCCTCAGATGACATCGAGATATTTCGTAATGATGGTGCATACCAGCCATCAATCGTTGCACCACTAAGATAAATATCGCTGTTTCCATCATAGGCTTTTTCCTGCATTGATACGCCTCTTGGCGTATGACAGGCACCACAATGGCCTGGACCTTCAACCAAATAAGCACCACGGGCCAGTAATTCTTTATCCTGCGCCGTAGTTTTTAGCGCTCTATTATCGGGATGAGCATCCTCAACATATAGCCAATTCCAGATATGCAGCGGCCATCTGGCTGAGAGTAACCAGGGAATATCATTCTCTTTATTTTTCACATCAGCGGCGGGAACCTCTTTCATGAAATAGTCATAGAGATCGTGAATATCCTTATCGGACATTCTGGCATACGACGGATAAGGCATTGCGGGATAGAGTGGATGGCCATCTTTCGCAATACCCTGCCTTACGGCCTTCTCAAAATCTTCATAAGAGTACTGACCAATGCCGGAAGTTTTATCTGGCGTAATGTTGGTGGCGTAAATATTCCCAAGCGGCGTGGCAAATGCTTTCCCTCCCGCCATCGGTTTGCCACCTTCAGCGGTATGGCAAGCCGCACAGTCTGAAACCTTTGCCATGTATTCACCTGCGGAGATGGCCGCTGCATGACCAGTATATAAAATGCATCCGATAGCTAATAAAGTCTGTTTCATGTCAGCTCATCCCATCGCCTTGAGTTCATTGACCGCGCGCCACGCCTGGTCAATCGCAGTATGCGCATAGGCGTCCCAGTCTGAATCAGAGTTAGCAATCGCGATTCGCCCGATAGGCTTACGCGCCCGTTCAATAATTTCCGGCATTTTATCCATGTCATCGAACAACGCGCTGGCGTAATAAGCGTAACCGTGAGCCCAGCGGTTCACGGTGATCGCAGTGATATCCCGTTCATGGTCAAACCCGGTTTGCCCAAGCATTTCCTGAAGCTGTTCGCGGATCATCTTTTCATGTGCATCAAAAGTGGTGCCGAGCAAATAAGCTCGCCCCTGACGGAACTGTTCGCGGGCACTCATTTTGCTGCCCGGGTATGTGGGCACATAAACCATGTGCAGGCACATAGGTTCATCCGGATTTTGCGGGTGGTGATAACTTCCCATGCTCACCGGATAGTCGAGCTTCACGCGGCTATATGGGGCCGCAGGTGAATAGAATTCGTGGATACCGAGTTTAGTAAATGCATGCCAGTTCTTGACCACCACATTGGTGTATACCAGCGGTGCTTTGACGTTCAGGCGCAAGTCAGCCTTTTGCTCTTCCGGGGTTTCAGGCACCAGATAGGGGATCATCATGTTGTAGCCCGCCATGATGGCCTTACGCCCTTTGACGCGATGTGCTTTGCCATCGTTAACGTAGGTCACAACCACGCCATCATCGGTATTGGCCGCATTAATCACAATGCTGCTCAGGCGAATGCGGGTGCTGTTGTCTTTGTGATCAAGTTTTTGATAATTCAGCCTGGAGGTGATGGAGTCTTCCATTGTGTTGCCAGGTAGCGCTTCGGGCACCAGGTGCCTGACTATCAAACGCGCAAGACCCGCATTGCCATCAGGTAAATGATAGACATACGGCTCTTCCAGATCGGCAAGGGACTCTTCATCAAGCGGAGGCAAGCCCATCTTGTCCATTCCCGGCAATGCGCAGGTCCGCGCGTCACCACAACTCACGCCTTCGATGCCGATAGCAAAGAAGTCATTGGTGCGTTGTTGGAAATACATGATGGCCATTTTGCTCAGACCCACTTTTTCCACCAGGAAATCCCGGTAGCTGTGGGTGTCCATCCATTCGGTTTTCTCGTCTACCGACATCCCTTTCAGGTAATCCTGCGGATTGACGTACAAATCCAGAATCGCTTTGCGGTCGCTCTCACTTAACGGGAAATCATTGATAAATGCCTCAAGACTGCGGCCATTGAGTCTGTCTGGCGGAATATCATCGGCTACTGCGCGCCCAGGATCACCGCTGACAATTTTCGTCTCACCGAAGTTCTTTTTATCGAAGAAAACCCCACGGCTCAGATTTAAGTCCGGGTAAAAATTGACCTCAAAACTCTGCTTCATGCGCGCAACACTGACGCCAACCGTAGACATCAGGCCATTTACCACCGGACTAAAGTTACGCGTTGGCGACTGAAAGGCTTCGCTACCACCGTAGCCAATAATTTTTTTGCCGCCGGCGTTAAACTCATTGCGCTTTGCGTGGCCGCCAAAATCATCATGGTTATCAAGCACCAGCACTTTGCTCTCTTTACCCATCAGGTCGTGCCAGAAACTGGCTGCCGCAAGGCCACTTAACCCGCCGCCGACAATAACCAGATCGTACTCTTCTTCAATCGGAAGGTGGTCAGTACTGAATTTTTCATGGTCACGGCCAATTGCGTGCGCCATCTCGAATGAGCCGGGATGGTTACCGCGTAACCCGGTAAGTTGTGGTGGATAGTAATCCTCCCCGATAACCGCGCGGGCATTACCGGCAGCTTTGGCAAGGTCAAGAGGTGTTAACCCTGCAGCAATAGTGATGGCAACTCCGTTGAGAAAATCACGTCTGGTTATGGACATAAAAGACCTTACTTATTTAGCCTGTGGTTTTAGTTCTTCATCCAATTTCTTAGAGTCGTAATAATCGCCTTGCCATGTAATTTTCCCGTTATTGACGGTGATGTAACTGACGCCTTCAAATTTAATCGGGTTGTTCGTTGCCGGACTGCCACCCCACTCACCGCTATTTTTGCCGCTAAACTCCCAGCGGAAGGCGATGGTGTCGTGGTCATAGACTGGCTTACTGGTCATTTTCCATGTCAGGTCCGGCACGGCTTTAATAAAAGCGCCTATCACGTCTTTTTCTGCATTTGCCTTCCCGTTAACCGGCGTGCCATTTGCTGCATCGTAATAAACCACGTCTGAGGCTAAATATTGTGCAGCTTTTGCCGAGTCATGGGCGTTCCATGCGGACATATAATCTTTAACCACCGTTAACGGAGAGACATCCGCCAACGCCAGATTTGAGAATAGAGCAAAGGAGAGCACGGCAATTTTTATTGCTTTCATTTCATCACCTTAATATTAAGAATCAGAGGTATCGCACATGATGTGTTTCACACGGGTGTACTCATCGAGCGAATAGGATGACAAGTCCTTCCCGTAACCGGACTTCTTGAAACCGCCGTGAGGCATTTCAGCGCACAGAGGGATATGGTTGTTAATCCACACCGTGCCAAAATCAAGACGCATACTGAACCGTTGCGCGCGGCCGTGATTGCTGGTCCAGATGCTGGATGCCAGGCCATATTCCACATCGTTGGCCTTATCTAACGCCTCTTCTTCTGAGGAGAATTTCTGCACGGTCATCACCGGGCCAAAGACTTCGTGCTGAATCGCCTCATCGCGTTGTTCAAGCCCGGAAATAATCGTCGGTTCAAAATAAAAACCAGGGCCTGCGCCAGGCTTACCGCCGGTTTCGATTTTGGCGTGCGCCGGTAATCGGCTAATAAAGCCTTTAACCTGCTCTAACTGATTGCGACTGTTAAGTGCGCCGTACAAGGCATTCTCATCTTCAGGCACACCGAATTTGATTTCGCGAGTTTTGCTTACCAGCTTCTCGAGGAATGATTCATAAATGGAATCTTCAATCAAAATACGCGTCGCCGATGTGCAATCCTGGCCTGCGTTGAAGAAGCCTGCGGTGGTGATGATATCTACCGCTTTATTAATGTCGGCATCAGCAAAAACGATAACCGGTGCTTTGCCACCAAGTTCGAGGTGAGCTTTGGTGAGGTTAGCCGCAGCCGATGCCGCTACCTGTAAACCTGCACGAACCGAGCCGGTAATGGACACCAACGATGCCTCAGGGCTCGATACCACCAGAGAGCCGGTTTCTGCTTTGCCAAGCAGCACGTTAAACGCGCCCTGTGGGAAAATGGGGGCAGCAAGTTCCGCCAGAATTAAGGTACTGATAGGCGTTGTATCGCTAGGTTTAAGCACCACGGTGTTCCCCGCAGCCAACGCCGGAGCAATTTTCCACACCGCCATCATAAACGGGTAGTTCCACGGCGTGACCTGGCCGACAATCCCTAACGGCTCACGGCGAATCGTTGAAGTTAAACCGGGGGTATATTCGTATGAGGCTTTGCCTTCAAGACATCGCGCCGCACCCGCAAAGAAACGCAGCGCATCGCAGGATGCGGCGATCTCTTCCTTTTCAATAAAGTGGCGTAACTGCCCTGTTTCCTGGCTTTGCGCTTGCGCGAGTCGGTCCACATTGTGTTCAATCGCGTCGGCCAGTTTTAACAGTGCCAGCTGTCTTTGGGACGGGGTGGAATGTTTCCAGACGGCAAACGCGCTTTTCGCGGCGCTATAAGCCTGTTCTACTTCGCTACGGCCAGCACTTGGCGACAGCGCGTAGGTCTCTCCGTTGACCGGGCTTACCAGTTCAAAGAGGTTATCCTCTGAACCTGCGACATATTGCCCATTGATAAAATGCTTCAGGATGTTCATCACGCTCTCCGCTCGTTAAAACATAAACTATATTATGTAATATGTTTTATGTGGCGCGAGTTCAATAACATTTTACTAACAATATGATATACATCCCATTTCGACGTGATATTTTAATGTGCAATTGCGCAGCAAGTATCAAGCGCTATGGATGGGTTCAACCAGGCGACACCCGTTGAAGTGAACCAGCATGAACACTTAAGCCTTCCTTCATTAACAAGGGGTTATATGCTATGTTCTGTGGATTATTTAAAGGATTATCTCACCAGGGAAAATTATGATTACTCATGCGGTGATATTCGCGCCAATAGGCCAGGCCAGCCGTTCCGATCAGATAGTTCAGCGTCTCTCGAATGCCATTATTACCGGGTTGCTTGAGGCAAATGAGCAATTACCGAACGAAGCCGACCTCGCTAAAATGATGGGGGTTTCACACATCACCATTCGTGAAGCACTAAATACGCTGCGCGCCAACAACTTAATTCACACCGTGCGTGGGCGTAATGGCGGCAGTTTTGTTTGTGAGCAGGTCTGGGAATTCAGTAATACCCTTAATCCATTTAAGACCCTGAGTACCGATTATTTGTCGGATTTAGGTGAAATGCATTGCGCTATTATTAGCCACAGCACACGTCTGGCATCACGTCGTATGACGAACGCAGATATCACTCGCCTGCGTGAATTTGTTGAAGTGCTCAATTTGGCAACATCACCTGAAGCACGCACTCAGGCTGATATGCGTTGTTTGTTAGCCATAGCCGCCTGTTCTCAGTCAGCGCGCCTCGCTAACCAGGAGCTAATTTTGCAGTCCGAATGGTCGTCACTGGTGGCTATTTTGTTCCGTTCAGAAAATATCCACCGTGAGATTGTTGAGCTATACACCACGTTAATTAACACGCTGTCTTCACACAATGAATCCGAGTCAGTTAACATCGCCAAAAAGCTAATCGATACGTTTACTTTCTATCTGATAGAAAATAAATTGAAATACAGTGCAAACTGACAAACTATAAAAATAGGCATAAATATGCTATTAACAACAACACTCCATGCCCTTACCAAAAAAATTGATAGCATCATTAACTCCACCATCGAATCTACCGGTTTGCTTGCCCGCAATATTGAAACTTCGCTGGCAGAAATTGAGGATGTTAATCTGGAGCATTTGCTTGAGCCCTCCGTCAGAAAAACCATTCAGGATCACATTAAAGCGACCTTAAACAGTAATATTTACTGCTCTGGCGCAGGCTTTGCCAGCCATATCGAAGGCTCAGGAAGTAATAAAGAGTTTTGGCTACTTGAGTGGTGGTATAAGAAAGCGGATGGTGTAAAGCAGGTGAATCTTGATTTGGACCAGGCCACGCAACAGCGTCTGGATTTCAGAACCTTTGAATGGTTTAAGCAAGCTCCCGCTGTCGGCAACGCGTTTATTCATGGTCCCTACGTCGACTATATCTGTAATACTTCTTACACCATCACCAGTGCCGTACCGGTTTATTTTAATAAGCAATTCTTAGGGGTGGCTGCAATAGATTTATTGGTCAGTCGTGTTGAGGATGAGTTATTACCTTTCGCTGCCGATAATAAAGTTATTCTTACCAATAAAGACAGCCGAATTGTCTTTTCATCGCATCCTCGCTTCCGGGTGGGTGATTTGCTCGATACCGGTGTGGCGAAGATTGTTTTTGAGAACGATTACTTTAATTTGTATCAGGCTAAATAAATGTAGGGTGGATTAGCATTAATCCACCCTACAAAAATTAAATATCAACTCTGCTCAGTGTTTAGTTTTCGCGCATATTCAATCGCATCGTTTTCTGGTGCGTTCGAACGGCCAAACGGCTTAGTGATAAACATGTAAAGCAGGCCTGAAACAATGACAATTGCCAGTCCGACTAATACCGTCCAACGGTCAACAAAGCTTTCGCCTGCGGCCGGTTGTGCCAGCAACCAAATACCACACAGGCCATAGGCTAATGCCAGTACGTTTACGATTAACCCCCATGAACCCACAGTCCACTCACCTGCTGGCTTCCAGCCTTTCAGGCGTTGGCGCAGCGCTGCCAGTACGACCATCTGGAATGAAATATAGATTCCAATAACCGCGAAGGCCGTGATACGCGCCAGACTATCCGGCTGGAAATAGACCCAGACACAGATAATCACTGGTAATAAACAACTCACAATCATGGCGTTATCCGGCACGCTATGTTTAGAGATTTTGGACATCCACTCGCTACCCGGCAGCATCTTATCGCGGGAGAAGGAGAATATCAGACGGCTCAAAGCAGCCTGCAGTGACAGAATACAAGAGAGCATGGCGATAATAGCGACCACAATAAAGATGGTTGCACCTGTCTCACCCAGCGCCTGGTTCAGAATCGTTGGGATTGGGTCAGCGATTTTACCGTTAACAATATTAATCAAGTCCGGGGAAGACAGCAGATAACCCAGAATCGAAATCACCGCGGAAATTGCACCGAAGACAATACTCAGAATCATGGCGACTGGAATCTTCTTACCTGGATTTTTAACCTCTTCAGCTACGTTACCGCAGGCTTCAAAGCCAAAGAACATAAACAAACCCATCAGTGATGCAGACATAAACGCAGTGGTGTAATTACCATCGGATGCCAAAACACCCATCGAGTCGAATACCACAGAGAATGGCTGTGAACGGTGGAATATTAACAGATAGATACCTAACGCAATGACGCTGACAATTTCACACCAGAAACCAATTTTGGCGACACGGGCTAAATTTTTCGTCCCGGACATATTCACGCCCATCATTATCAACAGCAGCACGACTGATGTGAGCATCATGTTGCCTGCGCTGGTTGCGTAGTGAAATAACGACGCAACAAAGGTGGAGGTGTATTCAGCGATAGAGGTAATGGTGACGACTAAAGCCCACAGGTAAATCCATGCTGCAATCCATGCATATTTTTTCCCCCATAACCTTCTTGCCCATGGGTATAACCCGCCGGTAATGGGGTATTGAGATGCCACTTCACCGAATACCAGTGCCACCAGCAGCTGGCCGCAAGCCACGATAAGAATCCACCAGATTGCCGGTGGCCCGGCAAGCGTTACCGCCAGCGCAAACAGCGAGTAAACCGCTGTCAACGGTGATAGGTAGGTAAATCCCAGTGCGAAGTTAGACATCAGCCCTATCGAGCGGTTGAATTGCTCGCCTTTAACTGGCTGATGTTGCAGATTTTCTTTGTCTGTCGTCTGTTCCATATCTTTTCTCTTTATGTGGCATAAGGGCAGGCAGTGTTCGTATTTTATAAAACATAATATGTTATATGTATACGCTTAATGTCACATAATTGTTAAGATCGTGAGCGTGATTGCAACATTCGCAGATGGGCAGTTTTTTGGGTCAATCTGGAGTGAAAAGATCAGAGGAAAAGTCGGATGTCGCTTGCGCTAATCCGACCTGATGTGCGAAATAATTCGTGTTGCAGCAAGGCTGCGGCGCGAAGTTTGAAGGGTTTAGAGTTTCACGCAGACGTATTTCATCTCTAAGTATTCATCAATTCCGAAGCGGGAACCCTCGCGGCCAAGGCCCGATTGTTTAATCCCGCCAAATGGCGCAACTTCATTGGAAATCAGCCCGGTATTGACGCCTACCATGCCATATTCCAGTGCTTCCGGAATTTGCCACTGGCGCTTCGCATCACGGGTGAAGATATAAGCTGCGAGGCCAAATTCCGTGTCATTGGCGTAATTCACAGCTTCTTCATCAGTTTCAAATTTAAATAGCGGCGCAACCGGGCCGAATGTCTCTTCTCTGGCAAAGCGCATTTCTTGCGTGACATTTGCCACGACCGTTGGCGAGAAGAAATTCCCACCTGACGCATGTTTTTGCCCACCTGTTAACAACGTGGCCCCTTTATCCAAAGCATCGCTAATGTGAAGCTCAACCTTCTCTATCGCTTTAGCGTTAATCAGCGGCCCTTGAGTGACCCCATCATCCATGCCGTTACCGACTTTCAGCGCCTCAACTGCTTTGACCAACTCAACGCTCAGCGCCTGATAAATACCGCTTTGTACGTAGATACGGTTAGCGCAAACGCAGGTCTGGCCGCTATTGCGGAATTTGGACGCCATAATACCTTTAACCGCGAGATCGATATCAGCATCATCGAAAATGATAACCGGTGCGTTACCCCCCAGTTCCAGTGACAGTTTCTTAATCGTTGGCGCACATTGCGCCATCAATAAGCGTCCAGTCTCGGTTGAACCCGTGAAGCTGAGTTTACGAACCGTAGCATTGCGGCAAAGCTCGCCACCAATCTCTTTTGCATCACCAGTGATGACCTGCAACAACCCCGTTGGAAGTCCCGCCGTTTCAGCCAGTTTTGCCAATGCCAGTGCGGTTAATGGTGTTTGCTCGGCCGGTTTGACGATAATGGCACAACCCGCGGCTAATGCCGGTGCTACTTTGCGGGTAATCATCGCCGCCGGGAAGTTCCATGGCGTAATGGCTGCACAAACGCCAATTGGCTGTTTGGAGACGATAAAACGCTGGTCGGCGCTGGTAGGCTGTAACAAGACGCCATCCACTCTTTTGGCCTCTTCAGCAAACCAGGTAATAAACGAAGCAGCATAGTTAATTTCACCTCGCGCCTCAGCAAGCGGTTTGCCACCTTCGAGGGTTATCAATCGGGCGAGATCTTCGCTATTTTCGTGAATCAGGCTCACCCAGCTGTGCAGGATTTTGGCCCGACTTGCCGCAGTCTGTTTTTTCCACTCTTTTTGCGCGACTTCAGCCGCAGTAATTGCCTGCTGAGTTTCTGCCTGCGCCATAAAAGGAACCTCAGCGATCTTCTCACCTGTCGCAGCATTCAAAACTGGAGCTGTTTTACCAGACAGTGCATGACTCCACTCTCCATCAAGCGGACAAGTTGTTAGCAGCAAGTCTGCATTATTTAATTCAATCATCTGTAGTCTCACAATTGCGTCGCGTTCTTAATAATATTTAATGCCTGGTCAAACTGAGCATCCGGAATAGTAAGCGGGTAGAGGAAACGAATCACGTTGCCATTTTGGCCGCAGGTCAGTAGCAGTAATCCCTGCTCTAAAGCTCGTTTTTGAATCTGCTGGGCAATAGCAGCGGAAGGTTCACCCGTTGCCGGGTCATAAAACTCTGCGGCAATCATCGAACCCAACCCGCGAATTTCAGCTAATGCCGGACAACTTTCTTTAATATCAAGCAACGTTTTCGTCAGACGTTCACCTAATGTTTGTGCGCGTTGGCACAGCTTTTCTTCCGCAATCACATCCAGCACCGCATGAGCCGAAGCAATCGCGAGCGGGTTACCTGCGTAAGTACCGCCCAGGCCGCCAGGTGCTGGCGCATCCATGATTTCCGCTCTTCCCACCACACCTGATAGTGGCATGCCGCCTGCCAGACTTTTCGCCATAGTCATAAGGTCAGGTTGATGCTCGTAATGATCCATGGCAAACATTTTACCCGTACGGGCAAACCCGCTTTGCACTTCATCAGCAATCATCACGATGCCATGGGTATTACAAATCTTGCGAATAGCAGCCACAAATTCAGGAGGCGCTACATTAAATCCGCCCTCGCCCTGAACTGGTTCAAAGATAATCGCGGCAACCTGGGTCGCTTCAATATCAGACTTAAATAGGCGCTCAATGGCTTTCACCGCATCATCAGTCGAAGTACCGTTTAGCTCTGACGGGTACGGCACATGGTAAATGGAGCCTGGGAATGGCCCGAAACCAATTTTATAGGGAGCCACTTTGCCGGTTAACGCCATTGTCATGTACGTACGACCATGGAATCCACCGCTAAAGGCAATCACGCCAGGGCGGCCAGTATGGGCACGGGCGATTTTCACCGCGTTCTCAACAGCTTCAGCGCCGGTGGTGAAAAATGTCGTTTTCTTTGGCCCAAAAATCGGCGCCACTTTGTTAATTTTTTCCGCCAGTGACACATAACTTTCGTAAGGGACAATCTGAAAAGCGGTATGCGTAAAGGAATGGAGTTGCTGCTCAATGGCTTGCACCAGGCGTGGGTGGCGATGGCCGGTGTTTAACACGGCGATGCCTGCTGCAAAATCGATATATTGCTTACCTTCTACATCCGTGATGGTGCTATTTTCTGCCGTCTGGGCAAAGAAATTACACATTACACCTACCCCACGCGGAGTAGCAGCCAGACGACGTTGATGGAGTTCGTTATTACTCATTTTTTTATCCCTCGCACACAAAATAGATTTACAGGTTGAATTACGAGATCCATTTAGACAGTATCTGGTACCTGAATCGAGTGCCAAATCGTTTTATTATTAGGATCCAAATGCGTTCACTTGCCGTAGATGTGATTAAGCAGGCATTTAGCCAGACACCTGCCGAGAAACTTCATAAGAAACTTTATGTTGCGATATGTAATTGCATTCTTGAGGGGAGTCTACGTCCAGCCACGCGAATGCCTCCTTCGCGGGATTTGGCCAGCGAGCTGGTGTTGTCGCGTAATACGGTTTTACGGGTCTATGAGCAGTTGCAGGCTGAAGGATATATCTCGACGCGCACCAGCAGCGGCACTTTTGTCACCGAAAGCGTGCTTGATAACCTCAATACGCAAGTTGCAAGAACAACCCAAACCGCCCAGCCTGAAGATCGCTCCAGCCTGTCTGTTCGCGGCCTTGAAATACTTGAGAACGCCAGTGCCAGCCCTGCGCAATGGGGGGATTTTATTCCTGGCGTACCCGATGTAAACAGCTTCCCGCACCGGACTTTTAAGAAGATTTATGACCGTATTTCCAGGCGTTTGAATCCCGAGTTTCTGACTTATGACGCGGTAGGAGGACTGGAAGATTTAAAGGCGGCGCTATCAGATTATCTGCGTACCGCGCGCGGTGTAAAATGCTCAACCGATCAAATATTGATAACCGAAGGTATTCATCAGGCACTGGATTTAGTCACCCGCACGTTGTGTAACCCTGGTGACCATGCATGGATTGAAGAACCCGGTTATTGGGGAATTAAAAATATCTTACGCATGAACGCCGTGAGTATTTCAGCACTTGACGTCGATGACCAGGGGCTGGTTCCGCAAACATCTCCGGTTGAAAAGCCGAAATTGATTTTCGTCACCCCATCACATCAATATCCACTGGGCTCAGTAATGAGTTTACCGCGCCGCCAGTTATTACTTTCCCAGGCACGGGAGTTCCACAGCTGGATTGTAGAAGACGATTATGACAGCGAGTTTCGTTTTTCAGGCCAGCCCATTCCTTCTCTACAGGGCCTTGAAGAAGACAGCCCGGTTATTTATATCGGCACCTTCAGTAAAACTCTCTATCCCGCGCTACGACTGGGTTATGTGGTGTTGCCCAAACCCTTAGCCGCCCCGCTGAAAAAGGTGCATAACGAGCTATACCGTAGCGGCCATCAGGTCATTCAGGCAGCCCTTGCTGAATTTATCAAAGAAGGATATTACGCCGCGCATATTCGCAAAATGCGCCAGCTATATAGCAAACGTCGCAACCAACTGGTTGAGCTCATTAAGCAGCATTTAGGTGAAGAGTATCTGGGCTATTTCAACAGCAATGCCGGACTGCATCTGATTATTCAACTCCCGCCTGACGCAGATGATATGCAGATTGTAAAACAGGCGAATGCAGAGGGTATTTTAGTCAGGCCGTTGTCCCGCTATTACTTTAATCAACACAAATCCAAAGGGTTATTAGTTGGATTTGCCAGTATCAAAGATAGCGATATGCTCCCGTCATTTATACGTCTGGCAAATATCATTAAGCATAAGTACTGACCTGCCACTGCGGTTTGATGTGCAAAGATATTGAATGTCGATATTGTTATGTTATAACATCAATTCATTATCTGAAACACCAACGGAGAGACTGATGACCGCACGGATTACCACCATGGTTCTTGGCATGGGCATGTTACTGAGTAGCGCGAGCGCAATGGCACACAGCCATTCGCATGGCGCACCGCTATCTGAAGCAGAGCGCAAAGCCAGCGAAGGCGTATTTGAAAATAAACAGGTGAAAGACCGCGCATTAAGCGATTGGGACGGCGTATGGCAGTCAGTCAATCCCTATCTGTTAAACGGCGATTTAGATGTCGTGATGGAGAAAAAAGCGCGCAAAGATAGCAGCAAAACAGCGGCGCAATATAAAGAGTATTACAAGAAAGGCTATGCCACGGATATTGATATGATTGGCATTGAGAATAACGTCATTGAATTCCATCGCGGTGACACCGTAAGTTCCTGCCAGTACACTTACGCTGGTCATAAAATCCTGAATTACACTTCAGGGAAAAAAGGCGTGCGCTATCTGTTTGAATGCAAAGACAGCCAGTCAAAAGCACCTAAATACGTGCAGTTTAGTGACCATATTATCTCGCCGCGTAAATCCGAACATTTCCATATATTCATGGGTAATGATTCACAGCAATCCTTACTAAATGAGATGGATAACTGGCCGACGTTTTACCAATACAATTTGTCCAAAGAACAAGTTGTCCATGAGATGCTTGAGCACTGATTGTTCACCCATTCCCACCACCGCGCATATCGATTTACCTACGGCCATCATCACCCGATGGCCGTAAGCCTTTTCCCCGAACGATTAATGTACGTATTTGAAACAACAGTTCAGTAATGCGACATGATCGGCTTTCACATTCTCTCATTCCGCTACAATTAATGCCATTCGCACATTAAACCAACGAGCTTTTCACGGACAATAAACTCAATAACCTGCAGGAGTAGCTAATGAAGCAACCTCGTTTTAGTGGTGTCATTCCCCCGGTTCCCACATTGTTTGATGCCCATGGTGAATTTGATGGTGTCGCACAGGCAATTTTAATTGAACACCTCGTCTCATCGCCTATTAATGGCCTGTTCTTTCTCGGAAGCGCCGGGGAATTTGCCCATATGTCTGAAGCACAGCGGGCACAGGTTGTAGAGTTTTGTATAAAGAAGGTTGCAGGTAGAAAGCCCGTTTTGATAGGGATTGCCCACTGTGGCACACAACAGACCATTGATGCCGGGCTTCATGCCCAAAAGCTGGGTGCCAGCGGCGTGGTAGTGGTCAACCCGTGGTACAACCCGTTAAGTGATGCAAATCTGCTCGCACATTACAAAACCATTGCCAGCGCACTTGAGTTGCCGATTCTTCTGTATAACTTCCCCGCCCTGACAGGCCAGGCTATCCCGGTACCTGTTATTCGTGAACTGGCACTAAGCTGCCCAAATATTGTCGGGCTGAAAGATACCGTTGATACCTTGTCCCATATTCGTGAAACCATCCACGCAGTGAAACCGGACAGGCCTGATTTTGCGATATTCGCCGGTTATGATGAATACCTGCTGGGAACATTGATCCTCGGTGGTGATGGCTGCATCCCCGCCAGCGCGAACTTCGCCCCGCAACTGACCTGTGGGATCCTTGATGCATGGCGCAAACAAGATCTGCCTCGGGCTATTGAATTACAACAATCCCTCTCCTGGATACCGCCGCTTTATAGTATGGATTTGCCGTTTTACAACGCAGTGAAATATGCCTTGCGCCTTGTCGGTTTGAATATCCCGGTATATTCACTGCCACCGGCTACGCCGTTAACTGAAGAGATGAAGGTTGAGATAGAAAATATTCTTAATCGGGCGGGAGTCATTAACACTCAGAAGTAACGCTAAAAGCTGCGGTCAGCAGTGGGCTGACCGCAACAGGATATATCAGGAAAGAACAACCGGCTTCGGTAAACGCTTATAGAATCGCGTCTTAACCATTCCAATCACGATACCAATCACAAGCCAGGTAAAGCCAATCTTCATGGTGGCTGAGTCGAAATTCACCCAGACATACATCAGAATGGCCGTCCCTATCAGCGGGAATAACAGGTTGGAGATAATTTCACGCACGCTATTGCGACGTTTCTCTTTGATAAAGAACATCCAGATTACGCTGATATTTAAAATGATAAACGAGCTCATCGCGCCGAAATTAATCAGCTTCGCCAGAAAATCTATCGACAGCGATAACCCGAGAACCAACGACAGTGCACCAATAGCAATGGTACTGATCCATGGCGTACGGTAGGTTGGATGGATTTTGGCAAACATAGAAGGCAGGAAGTGGTCACGCGCCATGCCAAAGACAATACGTGAAGCCGCAGCCTGTGCTGCTAACGTGTTGGCAATACCCACCGCGAGGATGTTAACGATCAGCAGGAAAATCTTCAGTGGCGCGCCACCCGCAAGGAATGCTGCATCAAAGAAGGCACTATCCGCATCCATCTTCATAAAGTCCGGCTGGATAAGCGTTGCGATGTAGCACTGGAGAATAAATAACCCACCGACGATAAATAGCGCGGCAATAATCGCCTTACCAATATCTTTCGTCGGATTTTTAGCCTCTTCAGCAAGCGTACTGATTCCGTCAAAACCGAGGAAGGAGAGCGCTGCAATTGTGACTGCTGTACCAATGAATTGCGGGTTAATGACATTGGGCTGATAGAACGGCGTCATCGTAAATTCGCCCACGCCACCGCCATGCGCAATATAATTGATGCCGACAACCAGGAAGACAATTAGCGCCAGAGCAGAAATACTGAAAATGAAAATATCTGCCTTTGCCGTATTTTCAATGCCGCGAATATTTACCCAGCAGTTAGTCAGCATAAAGAATGCAACCCATACCCAACCTGGAATAAACGGCAGCAAATCGGTGCACCAGGTCGCAGTCATTGCGTACAACAGTGCCGGTGCGAACAGGTAATCCATCATAATCAGCCAGCCTGCAAGGAAACCGATATGCGGGTTAGTGGCTTTATTAACGTAGGCATAAACAGAACCCGCAATCGGATAACGGCGGGACATTTTACGATAGCTTAACGCGGTAAAAATCATACATGCGACGCCCACTACATACACCAGCGGTGCCATGCCGTGACTTTCTTTACTGACAAAACCAAAAATGGACATCGGCGCAATAATGACCATAAAGACAAGGCCATAGATAACCAAATCTTTATAACTCAGAGCGACTTTCAACGTTGGTTCAGCGGATGCGTTCTTCATGCTTCACTCCGGGAAATTAACGGCTTATCGCTTCTTTTTGGTGTGCCAATGCGCACAATCAAATCGACCAGACAAGGTTTGCAGGCCTGGCAAATTTCAGTATCACTTTGCAAACTCATATATAGATAGGCGTCGGTCAGATCCCAGCCGTACGCTTTGCAGATTAGCGCCTGCATTTGTTCAGCGGCTAGTTTCAGCGCATCAGGATATTGTTCAGCACTGGCGATGGCGTACCATTTTTCTGGCGTTTCCAGCACCGGCCATTGAATAGACTGACCTTTAAGAACCGTTAGACGTACGTCCACTTCCCCACAGATTTCCAGCCCCGTACCACATAGCTCACCATCGCCCATCACCGCATGGAGATCGCCGAGCGCAAATAACGCACCTTCCACCTGAACCGGTAAATAGAGCACCGCACCCTTCTTAATCTGTTTGCAGTCCATATTCCCGCCGTGATTTCCAGGGAAGCCACAACGGACTTCTCCCTTCGCCGGGGCAACACCAATCACACCAACCATTGGGTCGATAGGTATTTGCAGGTCATTGAACAGCGCTTTACCGTCAATGATTTGGACAGGCTTTGTGCGGATTTCCTGGGTATCGCTAAGCGGGCCACAGCCTGGTAAGGTGGTGACTACACCCCGCGCAGCTACCCGGATATCGAGAATTTCGACCACCAGAATATCGCCTGGCTGTGCGGTTTCGACGAATACTGGCCCCGTTGCCGGGTTGGCTGTGTCGTAGTTAAAGGAGGTCGTTAAATCAGACTGATCAACAATTCGTCCTGAAAAGCAGTCTTGTGTTTTGAAGGTTAACGTATCCCCGTCCACCGCCCGAGCAACGGCTTCATTCGTCGCTGCAAACTGATAAGAAAATTGAGTAATGATTGTCTTGCCCATAAAAGCCTTCATATTGTGTTGCGCGGTCTATTTCCGCTTATGTTTTGCACTTATTATCTACCTGTTGCGGTAGAACTTGTTATTTGATGTTAATTATTAAAACAAACAAACCCGTCGTTATTTCAGTAAATACAACCTTCTCGTTACACACCTCAGAATATCTGCAAGCTGAGTTATGCGACTAATGAGTTATTCAACAACGACTAATATTGCCTCAGAGGTGATAACTTTTACCGTCTGCAAACAATATTCGTCAATTGTTATAGCAGATATGCTTAACTGTTTCTGCTTAAAATTAATATGAATTTGGAATGGTGAAACAGATAAATTAGCGATATATAATTGAGAAAAAACCATCTCAAGAATATTCCACTAACCTAAGATGCGAAGCGCTGGATGATATATCGGATTATGGAGAAGATTTAGTATTGGTTGGCTGCCCGCGTAATGGTTAAACGCACCAGTTCTGACGGGCAAGATAATTGCTTACCAGTTTTAGGGTCTCAGTCCAGTAAGAATGAACCCGTTTCGACTGCTCAAATACCTGCAACTTTATTAAATAGAAATTAAAGTGACTGAGGTTTAAATTATAACAGTAATGTAACCTCGCAAATAACTCGCGTAGCAGGTCAGGTTTTTCATTAATCACAAAGAAACGCATTCAACAGCAAATCATGGCCATGCGAACGAGCACCAATTTGTGCCAGTAGCACTTCTGCTGTTGCCACAGCGTCGCACAATGCGTGATGCGCCGGATAATCGGGAAGATTGTAATCGCGGCGAATGCTGGATAGCCGCAAATCATTCTGTATACGTCTTGCCGCCTGCTGATGACGCCGCTCCAGCTCCAGCGTATCAATCCACAATAAGGGTAACCCTTCCCGTCCGTAACGTTTAAAAATCCATGCGTTAATAAATGCCCGTTCAACCATTCGGCCATGAACTACTGCCACTCGCCCCGTTAGACTTGTGAACAATGCCTCCATGGCTTTATCCAGCGTTACACCATCACGCAGCATCTCCGGGGTGATGTGATTGATAATCGCGCTACGCGCATTCACCGGATTACCGCTGGAAATATAGTGGTGCTGCGCGCTCGCAAGCCCGATTTGCCCGTTTTCGGCAACCACACTGCCAATCGACAAAATACAATCCGTATTGGCATCAAGGCCGCTGGTTTCAAAATCAAACACCAGCCAGGGAAGATGAGTTACGGTCGCGTTGAAATCCGGTAATGGGGCTTCTAATAGCTGTTTTAATGCATAACTCAGGCCTGGCACACGCAGCCACTGCTCACGCTCGGTCTGCAAACGGGTGATTCGAGAAGGCGGAAAAATACGCGACAGAAAACTCATTATTACCCCTTCACAAACAGCATACGGGCCAGCTCTTGTTGGCGGGCAATAATCCGAAAGGCATCTTTCAGATGCTTGCGTTCAAAACTGCCAAACTCGCGCGGATCAATCTGGTTATCGGGGGTTATCCCTTTACGCAACTGCGATAACTGGTGATTAAACCGCAGCCGGGTTAAAAAGTGAAAAGCATCAATGATGTCAGTACACCCGCCGGGGGACATTAATCCTTTGTCGCGTGCGGCCCGGAAACGCGCTTCGGTGCTGGTTTCACTACACCCTGCTGCCAGCGCGGAAATACGCGACAGGTCGATGATTAGCGTTAATGCAAAGCGTTTGATATTGAGTGTCTTGCTGTCGTTGCCACTTTTTTCCAGCACCAGATTGTTAAAAATACCAAGCGGTGGCGAAGTATTGGCTGAGTCGCGTGTCAGTGAACGTAAGAAGCCAGGATGAGCCGCAATATCGTTTAGCAACGACTGCTGGAATGCGTCATGTAGCCAGGTGTTGCCGTAAAATGCTCGCGTTTCCAGAAATACGGTGGCATTCAATAGCTGCGTATATTCCGGGTTAGTGACCCATTTGCGAATACAGGCCTGCCATATCGACAGCGGCTGGCACCAACGGCTCTCAGAAGCCATAAAATGGCCTGTGCATAATGGATAACCGCATTCATCAAGACCGAAGCAGACAAATTCAGCGAAACGCAAAAACCACTGTTGCTCTTCAGGCCCGGCACTATCGGGCAAAATAATCGCGCTATCCTGATCGGAATGAACATGAACTTCATTTCGGGCGTGCGAGCCTGCAACTATCCATGAGAATTCACAAGGTGGCTCGCCAAACTCGCTAAGGGCAAGTTCAATTAACCTGCGAGTGAAGGCATCCATCAGCATCGACATTACCATTTCAACCACGCCGCTGCGTAAATTCCCCTCCACCAGAGCTTCGAATATTGCCTGGCGTTCAACTTTAAGAACGGCTAATTCAGCGACGGACTGGCAATGGTTAATACGCTCAATCAGGAAAATAGCCTGCACGCGATGATGCTGCACCAGATGTGAAGCCGTTAGTAGGCCGACGGGTTTTTGGCAATCCACTACCGGCAAGCTACTGACACCATGGCGCATCATCAGTGCGACCGCATGCATAACCAGATCCCCCGAGGAAACGGTTATAGGCGCTGCGGTCATCACTTCTTTAACCGGGCGCGAGATATCAAAACCCTCAGCCACTACGCGCCGCGTCATATCCCGGTCACTGATGATGCCAATAATTTTATCATCTTCGATGATCACCGCCGTTGAGCAGCGGTCGACCCAGCGCATCTGCCTGGCTGTTTCTTGTATCGATGTTGTCGCATCAACGACGGAAACCGTACCACTCGCCAGATCGGCAACTTTGCGCACAAACATGCCTTTATCTTCATCGCTCCACACAACGCCCATCGCGCAATTCAGGCGTTCATGAGCGTTAATCGAAAAGTGTGTCGCGTATTGGGGATATTTTTGCAGCATCGATTCCAGCACGCTGTGTGGGATCTGGTATAGCAGTGTGTTTTCAATGGCCGTGACGTTGTAACAATCTTCAGGGTTACCGGGAATCCCTTCAAGGAAGGTGAATCCAAACAAGTCTTCTGGCCCCAGACGGGCACGTAGCACCCCATCACTCCAGCGCTGCTCAAGCGAGCCGGTACGTACGATATAGAGATAGCGTTCAGCAGCCGCAATATCGAAAGGCAGTGTCTCGCCAACCGCCAGATAGCTAATGCTGATAGAACGCGCGATTTCATTTTGCGCCTCCACCGGGAGCGTGTTAAGTGGCGAAACATGTGCAATAAAATCGCAGATATTAGGCAATAACGGTTCCATCGTCGTACTCACTCCTAAAATTGAAATCATGTTTTATAATATATGCCACTGGTTAACGGTAGGATATAACATTCAGCTTGTGAATCGTCACTTCTGTGCCAGTTCCAGACATACTGAACACTTAATGATGTCAATCAGTTACATCGCCATTGAATTGTTAATCAAGCGATGTAAAATTAACGTTACTATGTATAAGCAGTGTGAATAATTCTTCAGATTCCTGGATTTCTTCATCGCCATTACCTCCTGCCGGCGACCAGGTTTGAATCATATTTTCAGGGAAAGTTACGATGAAATTGCGAAGCCTGTTGATCATTGCTGTTGTTGCCACTGTAGTGGGTTGTAAAGCACCGCCGCCAAAAATGACGGACGATACTATCGTGACCAGTGAAATCAATGGCGTCACCCTCACACACCGTTACGCTGTAGCCGCGCCAAAAGAGTTCACTCCGGTCAACGCCAGTTATCGGGCACTCTATCCGGGCTCTATTTTGAGCAAACCTGATTTTGGTGGGAAAGTGATAAGTACCCTTGAAAACGGGCAAACTTACACCGTGCTTGGCGAGGTCGAGAACAAATGGCTCGCGATTGCGCAGCAAGATAAACAAGAAATGTTGGGCTATGTTCCTGCACGCGCACTGGTCAAAAGTGAACTTTATGCCCAGACGCTGAAAAAAGATCGTCCACGCCCACGTAAAGCTTCAAAGAAAACGACCTGTGTTGCCGTCGATGATGCCAGCAAAGCCTGTCAGAATGCCAACAGCGGCACCTGGATTATTGATTAATCCACAGTGTTTTGTGTCATGACCTTTTATTTAATATTGCTCGGCTAACAAGGATTTCTATGAAACTCTGGCTTTCGGGTCTGGCGCTGTTGCTGGCTTCTACAACCGTTTGGGCTGGGAACTACCGTATCGTTCAGTCTCCTTCGCAAAAGCTCGATGTCTGGATAGATGATGTGCAAAACAACACGCCACAGAACTGGTGTGCTGCCGAAATCCCCTTACGAATCGTAGCCAATGGCGATAAAAATCCGTCTGTACTTAACGTTTTTATGCCGCGTCTTGGCACCCTGCTAGAAAGCCAGTGTAGCTCTGTTCAACTGGTGAGCTGGAAACTGGAAGATCCACAAGGCCAGACGCTGGCCGTCGGCACGGCGACCAAAAGCAGTGATTGGGCAGTCATAGTTGCGCCGGTAGTTTCAGGTGAACCAAACGCACTGCCGCATTCCGATGAAAATTCACCGTTAGCTGACCGCACGCCATGGCAAGAGTTTACGCTGCAGGATGGCTGCCATCTGCGCACCTTCTGGCAAGGTGACGCCAACGCTTCGGCAATGTTTATCCCCAACGGGAAATGTGAAAAAGGCGGCTGGCTGAATGGACGTAGTGAAATCATTCAAAGCGGCAATCACGGCGAAAAACGTAATGTGATGACCTTCGTGCATGGTTTCCCTGTCAGCGGACTGAGCTCAGATGCAAATTCTGACAGCCTGCTTATCACTAGCCTGAATAATGAGCGCATGGTGGTCAGTAATGAACACGCGCCACAGAGCTGGATGATTTTACCCTACAACGCCGAGCTAAATGGCTGGCAAGCCACCGGTACTGTGGCCGTTGAGGTTCCGCGTGAAATGACCGTTGATGAGGCAGGAATTCAGACGCGTTTAAACCAAGTACGCAAAGTATGGTCGGCATGGCTTGCGCCAGATACACCTATTACCTTGCTGTTGATTGACTCCCTGCGTCCGCAATTGCGTGATCCGGCGGTCGGCGCATGGCGCGCCCAGAAATAACCTGTGAATATTCGTCGATTTCGTGTAGAGAAAGGCCATCATGACTGATAAAGATTACGAACAAGAACTTCCCGACGCTCTGCCGCCAGGTTTCCGTTTCGACGAATTTGAAATTCAGCAAGTGACTGAGTCCACCAATACCAACGTGGTTTATAAAGCGTGGGATCATCAACTTGAACGACCGGTAACAATCAATGAGTTTATGCCGCGTGCGCTGACCATTCGTAGCGATAATATGCAGCTGGTTTTGCGCAGTAAACAAGATAGCCAGGCGTTCAACTCCGGTATGAGTCGCTTTGTGCAGTCAGCTCGTCAGCTTGCGCAATTCAACCACCCTAACCTGCTTCAGGTTTTAAGTTTCTGGACGCAAAACGAAACCGCCTATGCGGCAACACGTTACTCCAGCGGCATGACGCTTGCAGATTTGCATCAACAACATCCCGAAATTATCAACGATGCCTGGTTACGCAGGATTTTGCCGATGTTGTGCGGGGCGCTGGCCACATTGCACGACGAAGGATTTATTCATCGTGATTTGTCCCTGCGTAGTATTCAGATTCAGGACAACGGAGCACCGCTGCTACTTAACGCAGGTGCTCCACTGCGCGCCAACGCAGAAAACAGCGACGAGATTAAAACGCCGCTTAATCCTGGTTTTGCCCCACTGGAACAGTACGCTGACGATCTCGAAAACCAATTAGGGCCATGGACTGATATCTATGCGCTCGGTGCCATTCTTTATACGTTGATAACCGGTACCTGCCCTCCAGCCAGTGTCACCCGCACGATTCAGGACCCTTGCGTTAAACTCGCGAAGAATCGCCCTGAAGGCTATTCCCACAGTTTGTTGCAGGCCGTAGATCACGCGCTGGCGCTAAAACCTGAAGACCGCCCGCAATCTATTGCTGAATTTGCGGCCCTTGCCGAAATTCCGATGAGCGGCCTCAATGGCTCCACATCACTAAAACAACCGGGCACCATGTTGGTTGCTCTGGAAGATGCCGAGATGACTCCGCTGTCTCCTTTGCGCAAACGCTACAAATTGCCACTGCAGATAGCGGCCAGTTTATTGGCTGGCGTGGCGATAGGCGCGGTCATTTTTGGTGGGTATTTCTCGGCAACGCCAACTGCCGAGACGGCAAAACTTGAGACGCCCGCGGCGCAAAAAGTCCAACCGGTGGCAACTCAAACTGTTGTACCCGCCACTGACGGTATGCTGGCACGCGTATATGTCCGCATGAATGAGGGTGAAGAGTTGGATGTGAATGGCAAAACAGAAAAAATCACGCCAGGGGCCAATGGTTATGGTTTCTTGCAACTGCCTGCCGGGAAATATCAGATCACGTTGCGTGGCAATAATAAGACGCGGAACATGACGTTGTCTGTGGAAAAAGCCGGAACGTGGTTAATTAATCCGCAAGGGTAAGCACCAGTGCCGCAGGTAAATTATCTGCTTTCCTTTAATATGCGACATGGCACCTGGTACTGCCCGCAAATTCGTCTAAGGTTTTCATAGGGTTGATCGCTAAAACTTCACGCGATCATGAAAAGGAGAACAATAGATGATAAATCCTGCTTTGCGCCGTCCTCGTAGTTTATTGCTTGCGATTCAAATAGCTATCGGTTGTGCGTTCGTCGCTTTTACCTTGCCCGCTTCGGCGGCTGACGAACAACAACCGCAGCCCCAACCACCAGATGTGCTCCTTGGCCCGCTATTTACTGATGTCCAGACTGCAAAATTATTCCCTGATCAAAAGACCTTTGCAGATGCGGTTCCTAATAACGATCCGTTAATGATCCTTGCGGACTACCGCATGCAGCGCAATCAATCTGGCTTCGATTTACGCCATTTTGTGAATGTGAACTTCACCCTGCCGCGCGAGGGTGAAAAATATGTTCCCCCTGAAGGACAGACGCTGCGTGAACATATCGATAGCCTGTGGCCGGTGCTAACGCGCACCACAGACAGCGTTGATAAATGGGACTCGTTGCTACCGTTACCTAAGCCGTATGTCGTACCCGGCGGGCGTTTTCGCGAAGTCTATTATTGGGACAGTTATTTCACCATGCTGGGGCTTGCAGAAAGCGGCCACTGGGACAAAGTGCAGGATATGGTGGATAACTTTGCCCACGAAATTGATGCCTGGGGGCATATTCCCAATGGCAACCGGAGTTATTATCTGAGCCGTTCGCAACCACCGTTCTTTGCTTTTATGGTTGAACTGCTGGCCAGCCATAACGGCGATGAAATCTACACCACTTATCTGCCGCAATTGAGAAAAGAGTACGCCTACTGGATGCAGGGTAGCGATGCATTGCAACCGGGTTCTGAAAACCTGCGCGTAGTGAAACTTAAAGATGGCTCAGTCCTCAACCGCTACTGGGATGACAGAGATACGCCGCGTACTGAATCTTATCTGGATGATGTGACTACCGCGAAAAACAACCCGAATCGGCCGGCGACAGAAATCTATCGTGATTTGCGTGCCGCTGCCGCCTCGGGCTGGGATTTCAGCTCTCGTTGGATGGATAACCCAGAACAACTTGGTTCGATTCGCACAACTTCAATCGTACCGGTCGATTTAAACGCCCTGTTATTCCAGATGGAAAAAACGCTGGCGCACGCCAGCACTGTTGCGAAAGACACCAGTGCTACAACGCAATACCAGCAACTGGCAGATGCTCGTCAGAAAGCTCTGGAAGCGCATTTGTGGAATAGCAAACAGGGCTGGTATGCCGATTACGATCTCAAAACTAACGCTGTTCGCTCTCAGTTGACCGCCGCCGCACTGTTCCCGCTTTATGTGCATGTGGCCTCGAAAGAGCGTGCGGACAAAATGGCAACCATCACCCGCGCGCAACTGCTTAAAGCCGGTGGGCTTGCGACAACCAATCTGAAAACGGGTCAGCAGTGGGATGCACCCAATGGCTGGGCTCCATTGCAATGGGTGGCCACCGAAGGGTTGCAGAATTACGGGCATAAAGATTTAGCCATGGAAGTCACCTGGCGCTTCATGACCAATGTGCAGCATACCTACAACCGCGAGCAGAAACTGGTAGAAAAGTATGATGTATCCAGCACGGGCACAGGCGGTGGTGGCGGTGAATATCCTCTCCAGGATGGTTTTGGCTGGACCAACGGCGTGACGCTGAAAATGCTCGATTTGTTATGCGGTAAAGAGAAGCCCTGCGATTCCACACCGGATAAATTGCCTTCTGCGACACCGGGGCCTGTCACTGAAACAACGAAGATTGAAGCCGCATCAGCCCAATAATATAGTTTCAACCTGACCTTCTCCTTTTCTCAAGGAGAAGGAGAAAAAACTCTCCCACAACCGACCTTGTCAGCCCCCTCTCCAGGGAGGGGGTTTGGTAAAGTCGGCACTCTTCTGTAAAACACCTGTCTTTTCATGGGTTTTAATTCTCTACCTGCCAATATTTGCACTTGCCTACACAAACAATAACAATAATAATTCGCATTCCTATTCGTTATAAGATCGCCTGAATTTATATCAAACCCTCCGACACAGATCGGCTCTTCAGGTGATAACAAAAAGACCTTCTCGGGAAAATAATTAAATGAAACTGGCATTTACCGTAAAGCGTTCCGCTTTACTCTGCGCGCTTGCTCTTGCTGCTCCAACCTACGCGATGGCGGAAGATACCGTCATTGTCACCGACACACTGACAGAAACCTCCACCAGCCCAACCCAGGGTTACAGCGCGACGGTCAGTCGTGGCGCCACCAAAACGGATGAGCCGTTAATCACTACCGGTCAGTCGGTGTCTGTCGTGACTCGTCAACAAATTGATGATCAGGGTGCATTATCGGTAAATAGCGCGCTTAACTACACACCTGGCGCTTTCACCGGTTTTGCTGGCGGTGCGACGCGTTATGACACAGTTGCACTGCGCGGTTTTCACGGCGGTGATGTGAATAACACCTTCCTTGACGGCCTGCGCCTGATGAGTGACGGCGGCAGTTACAATGTGGTGCAGGTTGACCCATGGTTCCTTGAGCGTATTGACGTTATCAAAGGGCCATCTTCCGCACTTTACGGGCAAACCATTCCTGGCGGACTGGTAATGGAAACCTCAAAACGCCCGCAGTTCATTGAGGAAGGCCACGTCCGGGCTATGTATGGTAACAACAATACCAACGGCACCGCATTCGACTATACCAATGCGATCAATGATGAATGGGCCTGGCGCCTGATCGGTATGACAAAGAATACCGATACCCAGTATGAGAAAACGCGTGAAGAACGCTATGCCATCTCCCCGTCAGTGTTGTGGCAACCGAGCGAAAATACCTCGTTGTTGCTGCGCGCTTATCTGGAAAAAGATCCATCGGGCGGCTTCCACGGTTCTGTTCCGTCTGACGGCAGTCTCTATTCTTCTACCGGACGCAAACTTGATACCGGTTTCTCTGATGTCGAACCGGGTAATGACGAATTCAAACGCCACCAGCAAATTTACAGTTACGAGTTCGCTCATAGCTTTAATGACGTGTGGGCCTTCCGCTCCAACGCCAGCTACACTCACTCAAATGTGGGCCTGAAGCAGGCTTACCAAATTGGCTGGGCTGATGCAGCGCACGATGAACTGATGCGTTATTACAGCGGTGAAACCTCATCGCTCGACGCTTACGCCATCGATAACCAACTGGAAGCGGATTTTGCAACCGGCGAACTGGACCACAAAGTGGTACTCGGCGGTGAATTCCATAAATACACCAATAACCTCTCTGATGATTCCGCTTACACCACTAACCTGAATCCATGGACGGGCGAATCTGGCGGCCCTGGCGGTTTCTACTATTACGATCCACGCGACCCGACTTACTCCACTATTAACCAGGGTCTGTTGACCAAAGCAGGTAAGCGTCAGTACGAACAGACTGGCGTCTATTTACAAGATGATATGAAGTGGAATCAGTGGCATATGACACTGTCTGGTCGTTACGACCATATGGTGACCAAAAGCCATATCGTGGCTGAAGCCATTGACAGTGACGTGACAGATAACCGCACCGATGATCATTTCAGCGGACGTGCCTCCCTGCTGTATGCGTTTAACAATGGGGTTTCTCCTTACGTCAGTTACAGCCAGGCAATTACACCGCAGGTTCTGCCTGATGCTGATGGCAAATTGCTCAAGCCGACCACTGCCGAGCAGTACGAAGCGGGTGTGAAATATCAGCCGGTTGGCACAGTAGATATGTATACCGTTGCGCTATACGACCTGACGCAGAAAGATGTCGGTAACCGTGTGGTTCAGGGTAGTTACTTTGAGCCAGCAGGTAAGGTTCACTCACAGGGCGTTGAGCTGGAAGCGCGTTCACAGTGGAATCAGCGTTTCTCAACCATTGCTGGCTACACTTACAACAAAGTGCGCTTTAAGGATGCAATCGACGGTAACGACGGCAATACGCCGTATGTGACACCTGACCAAATGGCAAGCCTGTGGGGAATGTTCAAAGCCGACTTAGGTATCAGTCTGGGGGCGGGCGTACGCTATATTGGCAAGCAATGGGCGGATAACGAAAATACTCTGCGCGTGCCTTCTGTCACGCTGCTGGATGCAATGGTGCGTGCCGATATGGGTGCGTGGACGCCATCTTTGAAAGGCGCTTTCGTGCAGGTTAACGCCACCAACCTGACAGGCCGTGACTACGTTGCTGGCTGTTACGGTACGGGTTATTGCTACTGGGGTGCAGAGCGTTCTGTGATTGCCACCGTAGGTTACGATTTCTAAACCATTTTGAGTCACTCAAGCCGGTTAGTGCAGACTAACCGGCTTTTTTATGGGTTAAATTCATTCACCACGCTAATAAATTAAGGAGTAAGTCCGATGGCAAATCGGCACGCCCCGGAACTAACACTTTAGGAGTGCTTTTTAGTGGCAATATTATTCCAGAGGAATATTTAATCCGTTTATTTTAACAATCAAACACGATTTTCAACCCCAAACGGCCCTCACCCTTTCTATCAGGTAGTAGTTCTCTTACCCCCGCGTACCCCTTAGCCGTCCCGGTTGTGCGTCATTTTTTTGCTATGGTGCCCGCATAATTGAAGGTACGTTTTAGGCAGCAGATAAATGAAACAGAACGCTGAAAGTATTCGCAGTTACAACGGTGCCGCGGGCGGCTGGGGCGCAGTCAAAGGCAGCGCACTGGCGGTTCATGGGCAAAAAGCCCTGCGTCGCGGCGTGATTGCAATATTCAGGATGAATCAGGTAAAAGGGTTTGATTGTCCAGGATGTGCCTGGCCTGACCCCGATCACCGCTCGCCAATGGAACTGTGCGAAAACGGCGTAAAAGCCGTATCCTGGGAAGCCACGACTAAACGTGTGTCCCCTGAATTTCTCGCCGCACATCCGGTCAGCGAACTGTGGAACTGGAGTGATTTTGATCTTGAAGATGCCGGACGTTTAACCCACCCCGTTAAATATGATGCCCAAAGCGATACTTATCAGCCCATTAGCTGGGAGAAGGCATTCGAAGAAATTGGCGCGCAACTGCGTAGTTACAACGATCCTGACTGTGTAGAGTTTTACACTTCCGGGCGTGCCTCGAACGAAGCAGCATTCCTGTATCAGCTTTTTGCCCGTGAATACGGCACCAATAACTTCCCTGACTGCTCAAATATGTGCCATGGCCCAACAAGTGTTGGCCTGCCACAGTCCATTGGTATCGGCAAAGGTACGGTCACTCTCCAGGATTTTGAATCTTGCGAGCTGGTCATTTGTGTCGGCCACAACCCGGCAACCAACCACCCCCGCATGCTGAGTACCCTGCGAGAGGTTTCACTGCGCGGCGGAAAAATTATCACGATAAACCCTCTGCGTGAGCGCGGTCTTGAGAAGTTTAGTTTCCCGCAAAGCCCAGGCGATATGCTTACCAATGGTTCAACACCGCTTAGCAGCGGGTTGTATAACGTGCGCGTTGGTGGCGATATTGCCCTGCTTAAAGGCATGATGAAACTGATGCTGGAACACCAGCGTAGCGCAGAGATGCACGGCAAGCCGGATATTATCGATAATGCATTTATTGCCGAGCACACTGCCGGTTTCAAAGAGCTGGTAGAAGATTTAGCGAAAACGAGCTGGAGTAGAATCCTCAAAGAGTCCGGGCTAAGTTTTGCGCAAATCAGCGAACTGACGCACTGCTATGAACAATCCAAAGCCACCATTATCAGCTACGGCCTGGGTATCACCCAGCATGAAAACGGTTCGGAAAATATTCAGCAACTGGCAAATCTGTTGTTGCTAAAAGGCAATATGGGCCGCCCCGGCGCGGGCATTTGCCCTCTGCGCGGCCACTCCAACGTGCAGGGCGACCGCTCCGTAGGCATCAACGAAGCACCAGGCGAAACCTTTCTCCAGGCGCTGGAGCAACGTTTTGGCTTCACTGCACCACGTAAACACGGCCACTCCGCCGTGGAGAGTGTGAAAGCGATTCGCGACGGGCAATCCAAAGCGCTTATTTGCCTGGGTGGCAACATGGCGGTGGCAATGCCTGACCCGCTGGTGACCTTCCCGGCGATGCGCAAACTTGATTTGGCGGTGCATATGACCACCAAACTCAATCGCTCACATCTGCTGCTGGCAAAACACAGTTATATCCTGCCGGTATTGGGCCGAACCGAACGCGATGTTCAGGCAAAAGGTGTGCAAAGCGTCACCGTGGAAGATTCCATGTCGATGGTGCACGCTTCCTGCGGCGCGCTGAAGCCTGCCTCCCCGCATCTACGTTCCGAACCGGCCATTGTCGCGGGAATGGCGATGGCGACACTGCCACACAGCAAAGTTAACTGGCAGGAGATGATTGGCGACTATAGCCTGATTCGTGATGCCATCGAACAAGTGGTGCCTGGGTTTACCGATTACAACTGGCGTATTGAGCAGCCAGGGGGGTTCAGAATGTGGAATGGCGCATCGAACAGAATCTGGCTCACCGAAAATGAGAAGGCAAATTTCATCGTATTCAACACGCCTGACACACAGCAGGCGCTGTTGCCAGAAAACACCTTGATGCTCACCACAATGCGTAGCCACGATCAGTACAACACAACCATTTACGGAATGAACGACCGCTACCGCGGCATCACCGGGCGTCGTGACGTCATGTTTATTAATGCGCAACAGGCAAAAGAGCTTGGCATTGCTGCCGGAGACAAGGTGAATCTTAAAGCCGTCAACCACGAAGGCGTGCGCCACGAGCGAGTGGTCGAAGGGTTAACGGTAGTGATTCACGAAATGGCTGCGGGTGCGGTTGGGGCTTATTACCCGGAAACCAATATTCTTATCGACCTTGACCATCACGATAAACAAAGCGCCACCCCTGCGTATAAAAGTGTTCCGGTGGTGGTGGAAAAATCCTTGTAATCAACAGACGGGAGGTTGCCAATGGCAGTTTTAATGACATTACTTGCGATAAGCTTTGTTAACCTGGGGCTGGCATTTGGTGGCCGCAATCCTCGTCTACATCTGTTTATTGCCGGTGGTTGTCTGATGGGCCTCGGGCTAATGATCTATCCGCTGGAGTTTTAGCCCCGGCGAATAAATGAAGCCAGCAGCTTAGCGCTGCTGGCTTTTTCAATCACAACCCAACGTGACTTGCGTTACTCACTTCAACACGCCCTTCTTGCTGCCGCTCAAGTGCAATTTGTGCAAGCGGCGTATCCGCTTCATAACGCGCCCTGGCATCCAGGCCTTTCTCGTATTTGTTGTATTTCCACCAGGCGTAGCCCAGGAAAATAACTAACCCGCCGACGTTATAAAACACGATAGTCATAATGCTGGCACCGGTTGGGAATGTGGAGGCGATAAACCCGACGGTAAAAATAACAATCAACACGCTGACAATGGTGATCCCCTGCATCCGAGTGCCCATACGGAAATCACGATTGACCTCATCGTATTTCATACGCAGATTCAGATACGCCAGCATGATAAACAGCGGCGGTAACATTGACGCAGCAGCAGTCATGTTAATAAGGGTATTCATCAACTCCTGTACGCTACCGGAACCCACGGTTGGGATAAGCATCAATGGGATAACAATCAGGAACTGTATCCACGCGGCACGCGTCGGTACGCCATGGGCGTTAAGGCGCACGGTTTTCTCGCCAAAGATACCTTTTGGAATTTCGGTGAAGAAGATTTTCACCGGAGCAGCAGTCCACATGAGCAATGAGCCAAACATCGCGGTGAAGGAGACAATCCCGACAAAGCGGTTCATCAGCGACGTAGGCAAGCCAAAGTGATTCGCCAACCCTTCAAACACCTGTACCGTACCGCCGGTATAGTGCAAATCGGCTTTGTGAACAAAGACGTTAATCAGCAGTGAGGAGACGGTATACAGGCCACCGATGAATAAACCAGACAAAATGATCACTTTGACAAAGGCTTTGCTGCCGCCTTTTACGTCATTGACGTATACCGCTACCGACTCAGCGCCACCCGCAGCCTGGAAAATCCACGCGATAATACCGAGGAATGCCCAACTGAACTGCGGTGTAATCGCCTGCACGTTGATTGGGTCAGCCGGTTCGACACCTCCAATCACAGCGGCCCCTGCAAGAATGATGTAGGAGAACGTAAGTAAAAGCATCAGCGTCGAGGTGACAGAGGTCATCGGCCCCAACAATTTTGCCCCATGGTTTGAAATCCAGGTGGAGAAAGCAAACAGGCAAATGCTGATTATTGCCGTCGTTAACGGCGTGAAAATATAGTCATAGCCAAGGAAAGCATACGAGGCGTAGGCAATGACTCGCGGGAGTAACGAGGTAAAGAAAAACAGGTTAACAAACCAGTAGGTATAAGCGGTGATAAATGCCCAGCGGCCTCCTAACGCACTCTTCACCCAGGCATAAACTCCCGCTTCGGAATTACGGTTCAGCGAGACGAATTCCGCGATAATTAAACAGAACGGAATAAAATAAATTAGTGTTGCCACCAGGAAAACCGGTGCCGATGCGATACCTAACTGAATATTGTTATTAATGACGTTATTGAAGCTAAACACCGCTGCAAATGTCATCGCTAATAACCCGAACTTGCCAATAGTATTTCTGTTTGTTGAAGCCATACGAACTCCACACTGTAGGGTAAGTTTTAATAATTTTTTCGTAGGTCGGATGACGCTTGCGCCATCCGACACCAGTCAGGCGTTTAACACCCTATTTATTTAGAAAATACGTTTCTTCAATCGTGACTTTTAAAATCATTTTTTTGACGCCTTTCCCCTGCGAGAACCGGTATGCTCCATGGTTTTCGCAGATGATAATGTTTCCTGCTTTAAGCTGATGTTTAACGCCCTGCCCGCAAAAATATTCACGGTCAGTTTCATCGCTGTAGGCCATTTCAGGGGTTAACTCGTTTTTCGCTGCAACCTCAACTGTTTCTTGTCCCGCAATGTAATAATGAACATCGAAATAACGGCGATTCCCTTCAAATAAATCCATATTATTTATTGGGCCTTCTGCAAGGCGATAAACCAATGAATCACCGATCGAATAAAAAATATCAGGCTTAATATTTTCGAGGTTATTAATGGCTTCGATACAACGCTGCCATTTTTTCCCCGCATGATAAATCTGCTTAAAATCTTCTAAGGTATTTAAAATAATCATTACGTTTGCCCTATCAAGAAAGTACGCGGTTGGTTTGCGGTTGGAAATCGTATTTCGCGAGATCAACCGTCTCCACCTGCGCTTTACTGAACGGCACCATCGTGAAACCGTAGTGGAATGGTTTGAGGTAAACGCGGAATGAATCGAGCACCTCAGAACCCCATGAGTTGGAGCCCAGCCCGAGGATTTGGTCATCGAGGTTTAATGTCAGGTAATCGCCCTTTTCCAGCTCATTAATGTGCTGTGCCTGTTGCAACATTTCTGCGCTATATGGCCAGAGGCTAAAGTTAATCGGCTTACGTGGCTGGATGAAAATACCGTTACCCTTTTCATCTTCAACACTCAACCAACGCACATCCTGGCGATTACCGTTATCCTGCGGGAACGGATAGTTTTCAAACAGGCTTTCTACTGGCTGGCGGTAATGGCCAATCAGATTGCTCTGGCAGCTGTCAGCGTAGTTTTCACCCGGTCCACGGCCATAATATTCCACCTGTTTAAAGCGTGTGCTGATGCCGAAATCGAGGCCGATTTTTGGAATAATGGCCTGATAATTTCCATATGGTGTACCTGACAAATCCAGGCTGACATGGCCTGCCGGAGTTATGCGCCACTGATAAGTGCAGCGCATACCGAAATCAAACACCGGTGGTGCAATCGTGCTGGTAATCTCAACGACAATATCTTCACCTTGCGGGAAATGACGCATGGTGCGGAAATTATGCTGCATCAGGTGTACGTGATACGGCTGCCACAAACCTTCAAATTCCTGTTTGTGGTTATCGATAGTTGGTTTAAAGAAGGTCAGATGCGGTGCACGTCCAACAATCTCCTCACCGTCTACCAACCATGAAACCAGCTCACCGCTCAGGCGACAGAAAGTCAGAGCAAATTGATTGCCGCTGATAACCAGGCTGTGTTGCTGCGTTTCACAGTGTATTGCGCTGTGTTGATTGAGTGGTAATGACTCGCGAGAAACCGCCTGCTGACGCAAGATTTGGAACTGACCAAGCGAGTGCATCGCATCACTCCAGCTTGTCGCACTGCGCTTAACAATTTCAACATTGATAAATACTTCACCTGCTGGCAACACAGGTGTGGTCAGTTGCAGCTCTTCGGCTTCACCTGGTAGCAAGTGCGGCAGTGACAATATTTGCTGCGCGATGGTTTGGCCATCAACCTGATACGCAACCTTGAACTCGATGTCTCCAAGTGCGCTGAACCAGTAACGGTTCTCCACCAGCAGCACATCACCCTGCTGCGTAGGGCGAATATTGACCGGGCAGATCACTTGCTTGTATTCACGTAAGCCAGGGCCTGGGCGTTGATCCGGATAGATAAGCCCATCCATGCAGAAGTTATAGTTGTTTGGGTAGTCGCCGTAATCACCGCCGTACTGATAGCGCTCACGTCCCTGCTCGTCATGCACCAGCAAACCATGGTCGCACCACTCCCAGACGTAATGCCCTTGCAAACTTTTGTGTTGATTAAATACGGCCTGGTATTGTGCTAACCCGCCGGGTCCGTTGCCCATTGCATGGGCGTATTCACAGATAATGCGTGGTTTCGGATGCGGATATTCACCAAAGGCATTCATCATTGAGACACGTGAATACATGGTGCTAATCACGTCCACGACTTCGGCGTCGCGATCTTCTTCATAGTGCACAAGACGAGTGGGATCGAGTTGCTTACAGCGAGCAGCCATCGCACGTATATTGCAGCCGTAGCCTGACTCATTACCCAATGACCAGATGATGATAGAAGGATGGTTTTTCTGCGCCAGAACGTGGCGTTCAATACGCTCAACGTAGGCTTGCTCCCAGGCTGGATCGTCGGTGATACGGCTAATATTGCCGACGTTTGCAAAACCGTGACTCTCGACATCAGTTTCTGCCATTACAAACAGGCCGTACTGGTCGCACAATGCATAGAAACGCGGGTCGTTCGGGTAATGGGCTGTGCGTACTGAGTTGATGTTGTGCTGCTTCATCAGGATGATGTCACGCTCAACACGCGCCATATCGACTGCGCGACCTTTCAGGCAATCGTGATCGTGGCGGTTCACACCATGCAACTTCAGGTAACGACCATTAACGTAAAACAGGCCATCGCGCACTTTGATGTCGCGGAACCCGACTTGCTGTGGCACCACTTCGATGATTTCACCGTGGCTATCACGCAGCGTAAGCAGCAGTAAATAAAGATTGGGGTGCTCAGCATTCCACTGCTTCGGTTGTTTTACCGGTATCAAGAACTGGCAGTTGGCACTGTTTTGTACGCTAAGTGCATCAAGGCGTTGTTCAGCAATACATTTTTCGCCATCAAACAATTGTGTATGCAGCTGTAAGCCCACGACAGGTGTGGCCGATATATTGTTTAAGTCGCACGATACCTGAAGCTCAGCATCACAATAGTTTTCATCAAATTCCGTCACCACGGTTAAGTCATGGACGTGAACTTGTGGCTGACCAATGAGGTAAACATCGCGGAAAATTCCGGCCATCCACCACATATCCTGATCTTCGATATAAGTAGAATCAGCCCATTGCATCACCCGCACGCTCAGCAAGTTCTCTCCAGCCTTCACATACGGGCTGAGATCAAACTCGGCGCTCAGACGACTGCCTTTGCTAAAGCCTACATAGTGGCCATTTACGTAAACTTCAAAATAGGTTTCTACACCGTCGAATTTAATAATGACCTGGCGTTGTAACCAGTCGGACGGTAGCGAAAACTGGCGCTGATAGGCACCGGTTGGGTTGTTGGTGGGAACAAAAGGCACATCGATAGGGAACGGATAACCTTCGTCGGTATATTGCAGTTTACCGTAGCCTTCCATCTGCCACATACCTGGAACAGTGATCTCCCCCCACTCCACCATAGGCTGGTGGTAAAACGCGTCAGGGACTTTTTGCGGGTGGTCGAAATAGTTAAACGTCCATTTCCCGCTTAGCAACACAAAGCCCAGGCTTTGCTCGCGGTTTAGCTCTTTTGCTTTTTCAACACTGTCATAGCCATGGAACCAGGCGCGCGGTGGCAGTCGGTTCTCAGATTGTTTTTCTATGTTTTCCCAATTGTTCACGCCAACATCCTCATTACGTGGGTATGGGCAAACAATAGTAAATATTTAGTAAAACTAAAAATTAAAGTTTACTAAATGACGTAGCGATCACAATAAATCAACATGCGATATAAATAAAAAGCCCTGCTGATGTAAGAAACCAGCAGGGCTTATGAGATTAATTATTGATTTTATTCAGATGTAGCCGTGTCACGCAATTGCAAAGAGCTGGGGACAAATACCGACAGCGGGATGGTGCGATCATCGCGCAGGCGCTCCATCAGCAGGTTAACGCCCTGCGCACCGATGGTTTCGGAATGAATTCTTACCGTTGAAAGTGCCGGGTAAACAAAGCGCGCGGTAGGGATATCGTTGACGCTTATCAGAGCCAGTTGCTCCGGCACTTTAATACCGTGTTCGTGCAGAGCGCGCAAAACACCAATCGCAATGGAGTCGGTCGCGACAAATAATGCTGGTGGATAATCACCTGATGAGGCAAGCATTTTCATCGCACATTGGTACCCGGCCTGGCTACTAAAATCCCCGTAGTAAACATCCTGCGGCTGAACGACTTTTTTACTCCGCCCATAATCAACAAACGCCTGTTCGCGCTGATCGGCATATTCAGGGTCATCCCGACCACCGATAAAACCGATACGCAGATAGCCACGTGAAATAAAGAAATCGATCACCTTCTGGCTAATTTTTGCTAAATCAACGCTCACGCAGTCAAACCGCGGATCGTTAGTGACCCCATCGAGATACACCAACGGTAAATCCTGCTGCTCAAGCACCGCCTGTGTTGCAGGCTGGGGTTTACCAATGACCAGTAAACCGTCGGCTGCAACCAACGGGCGATCGCCTTTGAAGTCGTAACAGGAAACCAACGTGATACCTAACTTTTCACATTGAGTTTCAATGCCATAGCGCATAGCCAGGTAATAGGGGTCGTTGATTTCCAGCTCTTGCCCATGGGTATAAAGGGCAGCAAAGGTAAGACGCTGGCCGGCCTGACGTTTGGCGCTGGGGACTTTGTACTCCAGCCGCTCTGCCGCTTCGAGGATTTTCTGGCGAGTCTGACTCTTCACGCTCAGTGTGGGATCGTCATTCAGGACCCGTGAAACCGTAGCCACAGATACCTGAGCCGCATGAGCTATTTCCTTCAATGTAGCCATAAGATCCCAATAATCAACAGGTGAAAACAATAGCTTAATGGCATTGCGACTACGTGTATAGCCCTACTCGCATTGTGATCCACTTATCGCTTTACCATTTTAAGTGTATATTTTAGTAAAATATTAACTAATATAATCAGCGTCCCACGGATTGATAACCTTAATAACAACAAGGAATAGATTTCATGGTTAAGATTTTCTCTATGGCACCGTTGCTATTACTGCTCGCGCCGTTCGGGGCGTTGCTGGCAGCGGAAGGTGTTGTTCCAGCTGAACGCCAGACTCCACAAGCACCTTTGCTTACAGCAGATAATAGCAAAACCGCCTTTCGTTTTTACGGTGAATTGGGCTTGGGTGGCAGTGTTTACCTGAATGGCGACGACAAGCATAAGTACAGCGACGGGACTTATATCGAAGGTGGCCTTGAGGTCAAACACGGTAACTGGTTTGGTCTGCTGTATGGTGAAGGATGGACGGTTCAGGCAGACAACCATGGTAATGCCTGGGTGCCAGATCATAGTTGGGGCGGCTTCGAAGGTGGGGTTAATCGTTTTTATGGTGGTTACCGCACCGATAAGGGCACCGAGTTTATTTTAAGTGCTCGTAACGATTCATCGCTGGATGATTTGCAATGGTGGGGAGATTTCACACCGGAATATGGCTATGTCATCCCCAATACCCGTGATTTAACCTACGCCGCTAAGATACAAAACCTGACTGGCAAGCTACGTTACAGTGTCACAGTCGCTCCAGAGAGCCGTGTCGACGAAAGCAAAGCGTGGTTGCACTTCGGTAAATATGACCGCTATTCAGATAAATATACCTATCAGGCTATGATCAACGGTTACCTTCAATACGACATTCTTGATGATTTAACCATGCTGAGCGGGTTGGAACTGACCGACGGCACCGGGCAAATGTATTTGCTGGGTTTGCAGGGTAAACACCTCGCTGGGCGAGTCTGGCACCACACTGGCAAAGGCGATGGTTACAACCCTGGCAGTGAAAGCGGCATGATGGTCAGCGGCATGGTTGAACCGGCTAAAGGACTTTATCTTTCAACCGCCTGGAGTTATGCGCGGCATCTGATGGATAACGCCGAAGACCAGGTCACCTCTTACGCACAGTTTGGTATCTGGTACGAATACTTCGGTGGAAAATTCGCCACTGCACTCGACAGCCGTTTTTATCTTCATAACGACACCACGAACGCCAGCAACTCGATATTCGTGATGCAATATTTCTACTGGTAAGGATACATCATGAAAACAATTTTCCGTCTTGCCCCGCTCGCGATGCTGCTTGTACTTGCGGGTTGCCATTCAACAAAACACGGCACCACCACGTTAAAGGCCTATGATTTCCAGAACGTTATAGACCGCACCGGTGCGCCGCACGCGATGCTTGATTACGATTTCGACGAACATCAACGCTTTAATCCGCTTTTTGATGATGGCGCCTGGCATGGGCATTTGCTGCCAGCAAGTAGCGAAGGCATGGGTGGTTTTCCAGGCCCAGCTTTGCTGACCGAAGAGTACATCAACTTTATGGCGAATAATTTCGACCGTCTGAGTGTGTATCAGAATGGCAAGAAAATCGCATTTACTATGAAGGCATATAGCATTCCAGGGGCATTGATACAGACACTCACCTCCCCTGGTGTCACAGTGAAAATGACGCTGCGCTTTGTTACATCACGCACTTCATTGCTGGAAACAGAAATCACGACTGACGCGCCACTGGAGCTGGTTTGGGATGGCGAGTTACTGGAGAAGTACCATCTTCAGGAGCAAAAATCTCAGTCTGATGAAACCATTGAGCAGGCGTTTCCGGGCTACACCCGCACGCTGCATGCCACATCAGATGGTCTGAATGTCACTTTTGGCAAAGTACGTGCCGACTCAAACCTGATGACATCTGGCCAATCACAGTACCAAATCCATAAAACGCTGCCGATGCGCACCCAAATTGACGGCCACCGCTTTATTGCAAAAGCTAATATTGAAGGCTCAACCACCCTCTACACCACTTATTCTCATTTGTTGACAGCTGCTGAAGTACAAAAAGAACAAAGTAAAATCGCCGATATTCTCAAACATCCTCAGCCATATCTGACGGCATCCGAACAGCGGTGGGAAGGTTATTTGAAATCAGGGCTAAAAAACCCTGCCGCGACGGCGGCGCAAACCCGTGTGGCAGTAAAAGCTATCGAAACGCTGAATGGAAACTGGCGTGGCGTGGCAGGTGCGATGAAGTTTGACTCCGTCACACCATCTGTAACTGGACGCTGGTTTTCCGGCAACCAGACCTGGCCGTGGGATACCTGGAAGCAGGCTTACGCTATGGCACATTTCAATCCTGACGTAGCAAAAGATAACATCCGCGCAGTCTTCGCCTGGCAGATTCCAACAGACGACCCGTTACGCCCATGGGATGCAGGCTTTGTTCCAGATTTAATTGCCTATAACACCAGCCCGGAGCGTGGCGGTGATGGCAGCAACTGGAATGAACGCAATACCAAGCCTAGCCTTGCTGCATGGTCTGTGATGGAAGTCTACAAAGCTACGGGTGATAAAAGCTGGCTTGAGGAAATGTATCCGCATCTGGCGGCCTATCACGACTGGTGGCTACGTAATCGTGACCACAACAGAAATGGTGTACCGGAGTATGGCGCCACGCGTGACAAAGCCCATAACACTGCAAAAGGTGAAATGATCTTTACCGTCAAGCGCGGTAGCAAAGAGCAAAAAATGGTAGGGCTTGATAACTACAACCGGGTTTTGCGTAGCGGGAAATATGACAGCATTGATATTCCGGCTCAGGTTGCTGCTTCGTGGGAGTCCGGACGTGATGATGCTTCCGTATTTGGCTTTATCGACCCTGACCAGTTGCAACGTTATCTGGATAAAGGCGGCAAGCGTGAAGACTGGCAAGTGCTGTTTGCTGAAAACCGCGATTCGAGTGGGAGCCTTGTCGGTTTTTCACTTTTGCAGGAGTCTGTTGATCAGGCCAGCTATATGTACAGTGACAGCAGCTATCTGGCTGAAATGGCAAAAATTCTCGGCAAACCGGAAGATGAACAACGTTTTAGTCAACATGCTAAGAAACTGGCCAGTTATATCAACACCTGTATGTTCGACGATGCCACTGGTTTCTATTACGACATTCGGATTGAAGATAAACCTTTAGCCAATGGCTGTGCAGGCAAACCAATAGTTGCGCGGGGCAAGGGACCGGAAGGATGGTCACCGTTATTTAATGGCGCCGCCACTCAATCACATGCGGATGCCGTCGTGAAGGTCATGAAAGATCCGAAAGAGTTTAATACCTACGTGCCACTGGGGACTGCCGCACTGACGAATCCGGCATTTGGTGCTGATATTTATTGGCGTGGACGAGTGTGGGTGGATCAATTCTACTTTGGGCTAAAAGGAATGGAACGTTATGGCTATCGCGCCGATGCCGTGGAGATGGCTAATCGTTTCTTTGCCCACGCCAATGGCCTGATGAGCGATGGTCCAATTCGCGAGAACTATAATCCGCTTAATGGCGCACAACAGGGGGCACCGAATTTCTCCTGGAGTGCTGCGCATCTCTACATGCTGTACAACGATTTCTTCACGCAAAAGTAGTCAACGTAAAACGGCCCCAGAAATGGGGCCGTTACAAAATACCTAAAAACCTATCCTCTGAATACCTGGCATTGCATCAAGGCAGCAAACTCAGGAATCTCCAGTTACTTACTCGAGTAAGTGACTGGAGTGAGTACAGCAAACGCCGAGGCAACGTCAGGCATGGCTAGAATAGTTAGCGTCGAACCATGCGGTAAATAACCAGAACAATAATCGCACCGGCTACTGCGACAAGGAAACTTGGCAAGTTAAAGCCCGTGACACTGCCGCCGATATGAAGAAATGTTGCAATCCATCCACCAACGACAGCACCAATAATCCCTAAAATACAGGTCACGATAAAACCGCCGCCGTCTTTACCAGGCATAATTAGTTTTGCGATAACACCAGCTATCAAACCGAAAATAATCCAGGCCAGAATACCCATGTTGAACATCCTCTTCATTATTGTGTGTGGTAACAAGCCAGAATCCGCATCAGTTTGGCCGCGAGTTCTGTCTGTCGGTACGCTAAGTATAATCAAATGTTAGGAAAATGTGACTAGCATCACTAAGCTATTGAATTTATCCGCTTCACGCCTTGAGATTTATCTTAAGTTTTTTACATTATTGCCGATAAGTTTGCTTACCGCTTTCAAAACACCACAACATGGACCTGGCCTTGAGTAACTATAACGAGCAGTTTCTGAAACAAAGTCCTCTGGCAGTATTAGGCGTGTTACGTGATCTCCATAAAAACCAAGTGCCGGTTCGTCTGAGCTGGCCATCGGGGCAATTTATCAGCAAGATCCTTGAGGTCACGGCAAATGGTTTGATCGTGGATTTTGGAAGCCAGGGGCATGAAAATCAGTCGGCGCAAAAAGCGACCAACATACAGTTCATCGCTGAGACGGAAGGGGCGAAGGTAGAGTTTATAATGCCTAAAATGCAAGTTATAGATTACCTGAACTTACCCGCATTCCACGCCCCGCTACCTCCCGCTTTGTGGTTTGTGCAACGCCGGGAATATTTTCGCATCAGTGCCCCGCTTCAGCCCTATTACCTTTGCAATACCACGCTCTCTAATGGTTCTCCATTCCAGTTCAGGCTATGTGATTTGTCATTAGGGGGAATGGGCGCATTAGTTGACGGGCCTCTGCCTGAAGGGTTGAGCGCCGGAATGCGTTTTTCACAAGTGGAAATAGATTTAGTGCAGTGGGGTAAATTTCATTTTGATATGCAGTTGATAACGCTTTCTGAACGAAAAGTGATCGACAACAAAAATCAGACCATCAGCACTCCTCGCCTGAGTTTCCGCTTCCTGAATGTGAACCCGGCCGTTGAGCGCGAGCTGCAGCGCATTATCTTTTCGCTGGAACGATCGGCGCGTGAAAAAGCAGAACGAGTGAAGTAGACAGTTTAAGGCTGAGACTAAAAAATTCGAGTTGCATCAAGACCACAAAGCCGCAAACCCCGGAAGCATAGAAAAATGTGACAGGGATTTGCGGCTGCGCTTTAAGTGTTACATGGCGTTTAAAGCCCGCGACACCTTATACAGATAACGTGGTGCCTGAGGTGCCGGATGGTTCTTCGCGATGTAATCGTAAAACTCGTCAGGGCTCAGGTCATTAATCTCGTTAATGGCCTTTTTGCGATCCGATGAGAAGGTTCTGAGCAAAGCGCCCGCACCGTTGGCATAAGAAGCCAGCAACGCATATTGCATCGTTTGCGGATCTTCAATACCAGCCAGAATGCCATGTTCCAGAATGCTTAAGTAAGCTGTGCCAATCGAAATGTTTCGCGCCGGATCTTTAAGCTCGCTGGTTGACGGCTCGCCGCCCCATCCCAGATGGCGATATACATCACGGCCAGCGGTTGAGGCTTTAATCTGCATCAAACCAACCGCGTTGGACTTGCTGACAAGCGTAGGATTACCGCCTGACTCCACTGCAATAATCGCCGTAACCACCCGAGGACTTACTCCCCACTCTTTTGCGGCCTGATCGGTTATTGGCATCCAGGTTAATGCACGTTGTACCGGTTTTGTAGGGTCCCACTCGGGCTGTTTGGTGGTATGACTTGAACAACCTGCTAAAAACAAAACCAATACAATGAGCCATCTGATATTCACGCATCTATCCTTATAAAATTACCCGGAATATTGAAATCTGTGGGGTAAACAACATTGATTCATCGCCGCCTGGCGGATGACAACCACCTTTGATAACGGCATGATAACCAATTCACTTTCAGCAAGGAAATGCCATGTCCACGATTCGTTTGATTGCCCCTTCAGGTTTCTGTGTTAATCAGGCTGCTGCTGCGCGCGGGATCGAACGCCTGAAAGCCGCAGGCCATCGAGTGGAAAACCAATCCGTTGTGACCCGACGCTTTCAGCGTTTCGCCGGAACTGACGACCAACGACTTGCTGATATTCAGGATTTATCCGCACTCCCGAATGAATGCGATATCGTTCTGGCGGTGCGCGGTGGCTATGGTGCATCCCGTTTGCTTGAAAATATTGAATATTCGAGCCTGGGACACGCGTTCCACGAACGTACACCGATTATTTGCGGGCATAGCGATTTTACCGCAATTCAGTTAGCCCTCTTATCCCAGACCGGTGCCATTACCTTTAGCGGACCAATGCTTGCCGGTAATTTTGGTGCCGATGAGTTAAACAGCTTTACCTGGCAGCATTTCTGGCAGGCGATTACTGAGCCGCAATTTACCCTAACCTGGCAGAGTCCAACACCTGCATGTTCGGCAAGTGGCACGCTATGGGGAGGAAATCTCGCCATGCTGGTTTCAATGTTGGGCTCGCCGTGGCTCAACGTGATTGATGGTGGCATTTTAGTGGTCGAAGATATTAACGAGCACCCTTTCCGCGTGGAACGCCTGTTATTGCAACTCCACCACGCCGGAATTTTAGCGCGTCAAAAAGCCCTGATTCTCGGTAGTTTCAACGGCGCAACGTTAAGTGACTACGACGGCGGTTATGATTTCGATGAAATGTGTCGCATGTTAGAGCAGCGGTTATCCATTCCCGTGCTGCGCGGTTTACCATTTGGTCATGAACCCGAAACCGTCACTCTGCCATTGGGCGCTTTTGGCGAACTACAGCATGACGGGCAAACCGCCAGCCTCACCGTCAGTGGCCATCCGGTAATCAGGTAAAAAAATTCGTTTCAACCCCTCAGATAGCACGATGAATCAATAGTTTCCGTGTTAATATTTTCCACACGAATAGATACAGGCGCAAAGGAGAAAGATAATTTTGGACGCAGGGGCAATAGTCAGTCTGTTTATTTTAGGTTCCGTACTGGTAACTTGTAGCATCTTATTGAGTTCCTTTTCCTCGCGTCTTGGTATCCCCATCCTGGTTATATTCCTCGCTATTGGTATGTTGGCGGGGATTGATGGCATTGGTGGCATTCCGTTTGATAATTATCCTTTCGCTTATTTAATCAGTAACCTGGCTCTGGCGGTGATTCTGCTTGATGGCGGTATGCGCACCCAGGCAAGCTCCTTTCGCGTAGCCCTGGGCCCCGCACTATCACTTGCGACCGTCGGTGTGCTTATCACCTCAGGCTTGACTGGCATGGCCGCAGCCTGGCTGTTTAATCTCAATCTCATCGAAGGTTTGCTGATTGGCGCGATAGTCGGTTCAACGGATGCGGCAGCCGTATTTTCCCTTCTGGGCGGCAAAGGGCTGAACGAACGTGTTGGCGCAACGCTTGAAATTGAATCGGGCAGTAACGACCCGATGGCTGTGTTTCTGACCATCACGCTCATTGAGATGATTCAGAAAGGGCAAAGCGGCCTAAGCTGGATATTCCTGGTGGATATTATCCAGCAGTTTGGTCTGGGGATTTTGCTTGGCCTCGGCGGCGGTTATCTGCTGCTGCAAATGATCAACCGCATTACGCTGCCACAAGGGTTGTATCCGCTGCTGGCATTAAGCGGTGGGATTATGGTGTTTGGTATCACTACCGCGCTAAACGGCAGCGGTATTCTGGCGGTCTACCTCTGTGGTTTCCTGCTCGGCAACCGCCCTATTCGCAGCCGCTTTGGCATCTTGCAAAACTTTGATGGGCTGGCATGGTTTGCGCAAATTGGCATGTTTCTGGTACTGGGCTTGCTGGTCAATCCAACCGACCTGTTGCCGATTGCTATTCCGGCGCTGCTGCTGTCTATCTGGATGATTTTCTTTGCTCGCCCGTTATCTGTTTTTCTCGGCCTGCTTCCGTTCCGTGGTTTTAACCTGCGCGAGCGTGTGTTTATCAGTTGGGTCGGCCTGCGCGGCGCGGTGCCAATCATCCTTGCTGTATTCCCGATGATGGCGGGCCTTGAAAATGCGCGCCTGTTCTTTAATGTCGCCTTCTTCGTGGTGCTGGTGTCGCTGTTATTACAAGGCACGTCGCTCGGTTGGGCGGCAAAAAAAGCTAAAGTTGTGGTTCCGCCCGTCGGCTGGCCTGTATCCCGCGTTGGCCTGGATATTCATCCGGAAAATCCTTGGGAGCAGTTCGTTTATCAGCTTAGCGAAGATAAATGGTGCATCGGTGCCTCCTTGCGGGATCTGAAAATGCCGAAAGACACGCGCATTGCCGCGCTATTCCGTGACAATGTTCTGATGCAACCCGGCGACCGTACGCGTTTGCAAGTGGGTGATGTGCTCTGCGTCATTGGTCGTGAGCGCGATCTACCCGCTCTGGGTAAGATGTTTAGCCAGTCGCCACCCGTCGCACTCGACCAACGCTTCTTCGGTGATTTTATTCTCGAAGCCAGCGCCCAGTTTGGTGATGTCGCGACCATTTACGGGCTGGAACTTGATGATAACGTCGATACTCAACAAACATTGGGTGAGTTTGTGGTGAGCATGTTAGGCGGCGCGCCGGTAGTGGGTGACCAGGTGGAGTTCGCTGGCATGATTTGGACTGTCGCTGAGAAAGAAGATAACCAGGTGCGTAAGATTGGTGTGCGCGTCGAGAGTGAAGAAACTGAGTAAGCAGGATAAAGGGCGGGAAACCGCCCTTATGAGATTTAAGCAATTAAAACTGCGTCACTACCGGTACTCGTGGCGCCAGGGCACACATCAATTCATACCCCACCGTACCAGCTGCATGGGCCACATCATCAATTTTCACTTCATTGCCCCATAATTCGACCGGGCTACCAATACCAGTGTGCGGACATGGGGTGAGATCCACCGCCAACATATCCATGGAAATAGCCCCTACGGTATGCGTTAGCACCCCATCAACACGCACTGGCGTACCATCTGGCGCATGGCGCGGGTAACCATCAGCGTAGCCGCAGGCAACAATACCAATACGCTGCTCGGTATTTGTACGGTAACGACTGCCATAGCCCACGGCATCGCCCGGTTTAAGACTCTGTACACCAATAATTTCACTTTGCAGGCTCATTACTGGCTGCAAGCCGCTGGTGGCAACATCGCACCATTGCCCACTCGGAGATGCGCCATACAGAACAATCCCTGGCCGCACCCAGTCGAAATGCGCTTCCGGGTGCCAGAGTGTTGCCGCCGAATTAGAGAGCGAACGCGGGCACTCTAAACCTTCAGCCGCCTGCTCTATGCGCTTCATTGGTTCAACTATGCCATCAGGTTGTTCTGCATCGGCAAAGTGTGCCATCAAAGTAAGTTGACCGACATTCGGAATAACACGTAGTTGCTGCCATATAGAATGCACCCGGTCAGGGCTAAACCCGAGACGGTTCATCCCACTATTCATCTTCAGGTAAACATCGAGCGGCGCATTAAGTTTGGCATTAGCTAAAGCTTTTACCTGCCAGTTACTGTGCAGGCTGGTGGTCAAACGATACTGGTCAAACAGCGGCAACTCATCGGCGTGGAAGAAGCCCTCCAGCATTAAAATCGGCCCTTTCCAGCCTTGTTCACGCAGCAGGATGGCTTCTTCAATATTAAGCATCGCGAAACCATCGGTTTCCCTTAACGATGACCAGATACGTTCAATCCCATGACCGTAAGCATTCGCTTTAACCACCGACCAGACTCGCGAATGAGGAGCGGCCTGGCGAACAACATTTAAATTGTTACGTAGCGCGCTGAGATTCAACGTCGCAACAACAGGACGGGACATTGTCCTCTCCTTGTTAGAATTTAATTATGAGCGTTATGCAGACGCTGTGAGCCTGTTGGCCTGAACCCAGGGGAGTAGCGTGCAACCGAGAGATCGTCAAATGGAATCGCAGGCGTTCTTCCGGAAATCAAATCACTTAACATCTGGCCGGAACCGCAGGCCATCGTCCAGCCTAACGTACCATGTCCGGTGTTAAGCCATAGATTTTTGAACGGCGTACGCCCAACAATTGGCGTACCATCTGGCGTCATTGGGCGCAGGCCCGTCCAGAATGTGGCTTGCTCAACATGCCCTCCACGCGGGTACAAATCACAAACCACCATTTCCAGGGTTTCGCGGCGTGGTTGCAGCAACTCCGTATTGAAACCAACAATTTCTGCCATACCACCTACGCGAATACGCTTATCAAAACGCGTGATAGCAATTTTGTATGTCTCATCGAGAATAGTCGAAACCGGTGCACCTTGCTCATCAGCAATGGGGATAGTCAGCGAATAACCTTTGAGAGGATAGACAGGAATATCAACGATGTTTTTCAGCAGACCGGTGGAATAGGAACCGAAAGCAACCACGTAGGCATCGGCCTTCACCACTTCTTTGCCGCACTGGACACCATAAATACTTTGGCCTTCATATAACAGACGATCAACCGAAGTATTAAATCGGAACTCAACACCCGCCTCTGCCGCCATCTGAGCCAGGTTTTGCGTAAACAGTTGGCAGTCACCAGTTTCATCATTCGGCAAGCGCAAACCGCCCGTAAGCTTATGAGCAACATCAGCCAGCGCGGGTTCAACTTCGGCTAAACGGCCTGCTTCCAGCAATTGATATGGCACCCCCGCATCTTCAAGTACTGCAATATCTTTGGCAGCATTTTCATACTGTTGGGCTGTGCGAAACAGTTGTAACGTGCCCCCCTGACGACCTTCGTACTGGATATTGGTAGTGTGGCGCAATTCCTTCAGGCAATCACGGCTGTATTCAGCAAGGCGCACCATGCGACCTTTGTTTTCCATATAGTGGCGCATATCGCAATTGCGCAGCATTTGCAGCATCCACTTTAGCTGAAACTGTGTGCCATCAAGGCTTATCGCCAGTGGTGCATGACGCTGGAACATCCATTTAATCGCTTTAAGTGGCACACCGGGAGCCGCCCATGGCGCAGCATAGCCCGGTGAAATTTGCCCGGCATTCGCCGCGCTGGTTTCCTGAGCAGGACCCGGCTCCCTGTCGATAACAGTGACATCATGCCCTGCCTGGCGTAAATACCAGGCGCTGCTGACACCAACTACACCACTACCCAGCACCACAACTCGCATATTCATTCCACCATTTAGCTAAAAGAATAATCTTCTGATTACAAATTGATAACTCAGATGAAAATGTTATTCAACATATGGCTTTGTTATAGTGACTTTCCTCACATCGTGGCCTGTTATAGCAGGACAGTGATAATTAGAATCTCCTACCCGTGAAGATATTTTCAGCAGTATAAAATGCTTATTTTTATAAATTTAACGGGATATACATGAAAATATACTTTAATAATTCAAGTTGCAGATGGGTGGCAAACTAGGCCCCTCAGGAGCTTACTTAAGTCAGTGACGGGGGTGAATGAGTGCAACCCCTGCAACTTGAATTATGACAAGCATAAATATTTTGCTTGCGGCAGCTAAGTTTCAGGAGTTGTCTATTCTTGAAAGTGAGGCTTTCCATCCAGAGAGAGCCGCCAACAATGAGGGCGCGCTGATGGCTATTGTTACCGATTCCGCCACAAAGGATTCTAAACGTCTAAGTGATGGACCTGACTGGACGTTCGAGCTGCTTGATGTCTACCTCGCTGAGATAGACCGTGTTGCTAAACTCTATCGGCTGGACACCTATCCTCATCAAATTGAAGTGATTACCTCCGAACAAATGATGGATGCCTATTCGAGCGTTGGGATGCCGATTAACTATCCACATTGGTCGTTTGGTAAGAAATTCATTGAAACGGAGCGGCTGTACAAACATGGGCAACAGGGACTGGCCTACGAGATAGTGATCAACTCCAACCCGTGCATCGCCTATCTGATGGAAGAAAACACCATTACGATGCAGGCTCTGGTGATAGCCCATGCCTGTTATGGGCATAACTCATTCTTCAAAAACAACTATCTGTTCCGCAGTTGGACCGATGCCAGTTCGATTATCGATTACCTGATATTTGCTCGTAAATACATTACCGAATGCGAAGAGCGTTATGGTGTGGACGAAGTGGAGCGCCTACTCGACTCCTGCCATGCACTGATGAACTATGGCGTTGACCGTTATAAACGACCACAAAAGATTTCGTTGCAGGAAGAGACTGCGCGGCAGAAAAGCCGTGAGGAGTACCTGCAAAGCCAGGTGAATACGTTGTGGCGTACCCTTCCACGTCGAGAAGAAGAAAAAACGATTGCCGAAGCGCGTCGTTACCCTTCTGAACCACAAGAAAACCTGCTCTATTTTATGGAGAAGAATGCCCCGTTGTTGGAATCCTGGCAGCGTGAGATTTTGCGCATTGTGCGTAAGGTCAGCCAGTATTTCTATCCACAAAAACAGACTCAGGTCATGAACGAAGGCTGGGCGACATTCTGGCACTACACTATCCTTAACCATCTGTATGATGAAGGAAAAGTGACTGACCGCTTTATGCTGGAGTTCCTGCATAGCCATACTAACGTGGTATTCCAGCCACCGTATAACAGCCCTTGGTACAGTGGTATCAACCCGTATGCACTCGGTTTTGCCATGTTCCAGGACATCAAGCGAATTTGCCAGTCGCCAACTGAAGAGGACCGCTACTGGTTCCCGGATATTGCCGGCAAGGATTGGCTGGAAACGTTGCATTTCGCGATGCGTGATTTCAAAGATGAGAGCTTTATCAGCCAGTTCCTGTCCCCGAAACTGATGCGCGATTTCCGCCTGTTTACGGTGCTGGATGACGACCGCAATAACTATCTGGAAATTGCGGCGATTCACAACGAAGAAGGTTATCGCAAGATTCGTGCTGAGCTTTCTGCGCAGTACAATCTGAGTAACCTTGAGCCCAATATTCAGGTCTGGAACGTTGATTTACGCGGCGACCGTTCGCTGACGTTGCGTTATATCCCGCATAACCGTGCTCCGCTAGATAAAGGGCGTCGCGAGGTTCTCAAGCATGTACATCGTTTGTGGGGCTTTGATGTAACGCTTGAACAGCAAAACGAAGATGGCAGCGTTGAGTTACTGGAACGTTGCCCACCGCGACTCAATAGTTTGTAAGCATAAAAAAACGCTTCCCGAAGGAAGCGTTTTTCATTTTACAGATAGTGATGACAAGGCCAGATTAACGGCTGTGCATTGCCAAATCACCCGGTAGGTTTTTCTGCATCCGATGCCAGATTTCACCACTTTCACGCCCATAGGTACGAACAGTATCAAATACCTGATCGTGCAACCCTTGTTGGCAAATTTCTGCCAGACGATGGTAGAAACCTAACGCCAGACTGCGGGCTTCCGGACTTGAGAAATAGTGACGCCCGATGCGGGTATACAACCCTTTCATTCCATTGAGGATTAGCCCGTAAATCGGGTTACCGGAAGCAAAAGCCAGACCACGGAAAATGTTGTAATCAAGCTTAGCGAACGCATCAGCGTGATCTTCAACGCTGTTTGCGGTTGCCAACACTTCTTGCGCTTGATCCGGATGCTGACGAACAGCAGTACGAATAAAGATGGTCGCAATGTTAGTTCGCACTGACAGCAGGTTATCGATCAACTGCGGCACGCTGTCATGATCAAGACGCGCCAAAGTTTCCAGAATGTTTAAACCGGAGGTTTCCCAGAAGTTATTCACTTTGGTCGGCTTACCATGCTGAATCGTTAACCAGCCATCACGCGCCAGGCGCTGAAGCACCTCGCGCAATGTGGTACGGGTCACACCGATTAGTTCGGATAACTCACGCTCAGCAGGAAGAATTGTTCCCGGGGCAAAGCGGTTATTCCAGATACTTTCGATGATGTATTCTTCCGCGAAACCCGCCGGGCTCTGCGCCTTAATGACCATAGTATGCTTTCCATTACACAGGTTTTGCTAAAGAGACTCATCATACCAGATGCCATGCGGCGCAGGTAGCAGCGAGGTATGCCAAATTTGGAATCATGGTTTAATTTTGCAGGGTATCGCACAACCAAAGAATATTCCTATACCTTGATTGATAACTTATGCACGAGTAACCTGAAACAACTCAATTGACGCAACTTTATCTTTATCCGCAATATTCCTGTTTTAGTGTTGGGAGAAAGTATCATCTCTCCTGCACTTTGACATATTACGGATAACTGGAGCATGAAAATTCTACGATGGAAATGTCAACCGGGCGTGCGCTTTTTCGCAACTTTTTAGGTCAGTCACCTAATTGGTATAAGCTGACTTTACTGGCTTTTTTAGTTATTAATCCTTTAATATTTTGGTTCATCAGTCCATTTATTGCAGGCTGGATGTTGGTTGCCGAGTTTATATTTACTCTGGCAATGGCTCTGAAATGTTATCCGCTACTTCCTGGTGGGCTACTGGCTATTGAAGCGGTGTTCATTGGAATGACAACAACAGACCATGTGCGTGCAGAAGTTGCATCAAATCTTGAAGTGCTGCTGCTACTAATATTTATGGTGGCGGGCATCTATTTCATGAAGCAGCTTCTGCTGCTGGTGTTTACCAAACTCTTGCTCGGCATTCGTTCAAAGATATTACTATCTCTCGCTTTTTGTATCGCAGCCGCATTCTTATCGGCATTCCTCGATGCTCTTACCGTGGTAGCGGTGGTCATCAGCGTGGCGGTTGGATTTTATGATATCTACCACCGCGTCGCGTCGACTGGCGATCTTGAAGGTGATATTCAGGATGACACCCATCTTGATTCCGATAATCGCAGTACGCTCGAGCAATTTCGCGCGTTCCTACGCAGCCTGATGATGCATGCCGGTGTAGGCACGGCGCTGGGCGGTGTGATGACGATGGTCGGCGAGCCACAAAACCTGATTATTGCCAAAAATGCTGGTTGGCACTTTGGTGATTTCTTCCTGCGCATGGCCCCGGTGACCATTCCGGTTCTTATCTGCGGCTTACTTACCTGCGTATTATTGGAATCCACTAAAATACTCGGTTACGGTGAGAAACTGCCAGAAAAAGTGCGTGGCATTTTGCAAGACTACGACACGAAAAGTGCGCAAAAGCGCACACGTCAGGATCGTGTAAAACTGATCGTTCAGGCATTGATCGGTATCTGGCTGGTGATTGCACTGGCACTCCATTTAGCAGAAGTAGGGTTAATTGGCCTCTCGGTGATTATTTTCGCCACGGCATTATGTGGTGTGACTGATGAACATCAGATAGGTAAAGCCTTTACCGAAGCGCTGCCATTTACCGCCCTGCTTACCGTATTCTTTGCGGTCGTCGCCGTGATAATTGACCAGCATTTGTTTACACCTGTTATTCAGTTTGTATTGCAGGCCGAACCACATTCGCAACTGGCGCTGTTTTATTTGTTTAACGGTATTCTTTCATCGATTTCCGATAACGTGTTTGTCGGCACCGTGTATATCAACGAAGCGAAAACGGCACTCACCAGCGGTATTATTGACCTTAAGCAGTTTGAGTTACTGGCCGTAGCAATTAACACCGGAACTAATTTGCCATCGGTTGCCACACCAAATGGCCAGGCCGCCTTCTTATTCCTGCTCACATCTGCACTGGCTCCACTGATTCGTCTTTCTTATGGTCGTATGGTGCTAATGGCTCTACCGTATACGCTGGTATTGACCATTGTTGGGTTGTTAGGTGTTGAATTTACTCTGGTGCCAGCAACCGAATGGATGCTGCATGCCGGCTGGATTTCATCACCGTTGATGAATGCCATACCACATTAAGTTATTCTAACGGGCGGTATAACGCCCGTTTACCTTATTTGTCTGAATAACATTCAATTAGCATGTTATTTTGATGTGCATACTGGTGCAGGGGTCGAATTCGTTTACACTGCCGACTCAACGCATGTTGCAGGGATACTGATTATGTTGCGATATTTAAACCAATGCTCCCGTGGGCGTGGTGCCTGGCTTCTTCTGGCATTAACAGCCTTTGCCCTGGAAATGGTGGCATTGTGGTTTCAGCACGTCATGATGCTGAAACCTTGTGTTATGTGTATTTACGAGCGTTGCGCACTATTTGGCGTTATGGGTGCAGGCATTGTCGGTGCCATTGCGCCAAAGACACCGTTGCGTTATGCCGGAATTGCACTTTGGATCTACAGCGCGGGTAAGGGTCTGCAATTAGCATGGGAACATACCATGCTTCAGCTTCACCCTTCTCCGTTTGTGACTTGTGACTTTGCCGCACGTTTCCCAAGCTGGCTGCCACTAGATAAGTGGTTACCGTCAGTATTTGTGGCAACGGGTGACTGCTCTGTGCGTCAGTGGGAGTTTTTATCGCTGGATATGGTGCAGTGGTTAGTGGGAATTTTTGCCATATTCCTCATCATTGCCGTGTTGGTACTAGTTGCTCAACCTTTCAAACCAAAACGTCGCGATCTATTCGGCCGTAAGGTTTAAAATTCAGATACACAAAAACCCGCCTTGGCGGGTTTTTTATTATTAGTGATCGCGACGATAAAGCGTCCACTGATCTATTCGCTCGCCACTGGGCAAAATACAATCGCCCCGCTCACCCAGATCGGTTTTCACCGTTCTCAATTCACCGCCTTTGTCTTTGCAGTAAACTGACGCCGGGTTCGGCATGCCGATAACTTGCGGCGGTTTGGGTGCTACAGGTTCAGGCGATGAACAGCCGCTTAGAATGAGTGCCCCAATTAGTAATGTTATTTTTTTCATTATTCCTCCGTGATGAAGGCAGAATATTAACAGTGCAGAAGTGGGGAAAGCAAAACCAGCGGTATATGCTCTTAGCGAGCAGATACACTATATTGATGAATCGCACTCATCGGACGATGAAGAAGGTGCATCCCTGATTTACAGAAGATACAAACAGCGCCATGGGGATTTGTTTCTCGAACATCGTAAGGGGAGGTGCGATACTGTGAACCGCCACAAGACGGACACTTAAATGTTAAATACTGGATAAAAACCTACTTTTATTTGTTATTGAAAGAACACCCTATCATAAAGATTTCGTTTTGTACGATTTATTTTTGTGTTCTCTCATGAGACTGGTGGTTTAGTCTGCCCACTCAGGCTTGTTTAAAATATGATCCTGCCAGTCTTGCACTTCAGACTCTTTAACCGCGATATGGCGTACAGAAATACGTTCGCCGTGCATTGCTGCTTTAGAGCCCGTTAACAAGGGATGCCATTGCGGTAAATCCTTGCCTTCAGCCAAGAGGCGGTACGCGCATGAATGCGGTAACCACTCAAAAGTTGGCAAGTTATCACGAGTCAACTTGATACAGTCTGGCTCAAACTCAAAGCGTCGTTCGTAGTTTTTACACTGACAAGTTTTGATGTTTAATTGCTTACAGGCGACATTGGTGAAGTAGATTTCATCCGTGTCTTCATCCATCAATTTATGCAGACAGCACTGGCCGCAACCGTCACAGAGAGATTCCCACTCTGCGTCACTCATTTCGTCAAGCGTTTTGCACTGCCAGAACGGTGCTGTAGTCATGATGTTTGTCCGGTAATAAAAAAACAAGCGCACCTTATAAACAGTCTGAGCCACAGATGCAAGTATTGCCGCCCTCAGGCGGCAAATTGATTATAGAACCCGGGTGGTTAAGCTGCGGTCTGCAAAGCACACTTCCAGTTCATCGCCACTCACTAGCGGCCCTACACCTTCCGGTGTCCCGGTCAGGATGACATCACCGGCTCGTAAGGTGAAAAAGCGGCTCATATAAGCAATCAACGGCACGATCTTATGGATCATGTCAGATGTACTGCCCTGCTGGCGAACTTCGCCGTTGATCTTTAATGCAATAGGCGTATTTTGCGCATCGCAATTAAACTCACTGGCAGGAATAAACCCTGAAATCGGGCAAGAATTATCAAATCCTTTTGCTTTTTCCCACGGTTGGCCCGCTTTCTTTAATTTTCCCTGCAAGTCACGCAGCGTGAGATCAAGCGCTATACCATATCCGGCAATGGCCTTAGTAACATGCTCTTCTGTAGCCTGTCTTAGGGTAGAACCAATCAGAATCGCAAGCTCAACCTCGTGATGTACCGACCCCAAACCTTGTGGCAGAACCAGCGGCTGGCGGATATCGCACAATGCGCTTTCGGGTTTAATGAACAACACCGGCTCTTCCGGCGTTGCACTACCCATCTCTTTGATATGTTTTGCGTAGTTACTACCTACACACACTACTTTGCTGACCGGAAAATCCAGCAGCGCACCTTGCCAGTTATGATGCTGATACATGCCTTTCCTCTGCGTTCGTTGTGTCAATTACCTTTGATACTAGAGAAAAAAATCGCGACTGAATACCTAAGAGTGAGCGTTATTGTGCAATCGCATCCGCCATGGTGCCGATGCTTATTGCAAAGTAATAAGAGCGGTTCCAGTGCATGATGGTACGAAAATTATTGTAGACAAGGAACGAGCGCCCCAGGTTGTCATCAGGCGTGATAATCCAGGCTTTTTGTGTAGATGGAGGTGGCGTGGTTGTATCTTTTAACGTGATCCCCAATTCTTGCCATTGGCTGAATGTTTTGCCCTGATCTGTTTTGGTTCCGGCAAGTGTGCTATCGAAACCTTCGGGAAGCATGACTTCTCTCCCCCATTCTCCGCCCGCCTTCCAGCCTTCAGTCTCCAGATAATTAGCGGTTGAAGCAAAAACATCACTGGTGTTAGTCCAGATATCGATTTTTCCATCACCATCGCCATCCGCACCATAGCGCAAATAGGAACTTGGCATAAACTGGCTCTGGCCCATTGCCCCGGCCCATGAACCTGTAAGCTCTTGTACGGTGATATGACCCTGATCGAGTATTTTTAATGCGGCCATCAACTCTTTGGTAAAGAACGCTTCACGCCGTCCTTCAAATGCCAGCGTTGCCAGCGCAGAAACAATATCCTCTTTACCCTGAATTTCGCCAAAATGACTCTCCATCGCCCACAAAGCAACGATGTACTGACTTTGTACACCAGTACGAGTGCTAATAGTATCTAATTCATTTCGGTGCTGCTGATACAGTTTGCGCGCTTGCTCAATCTTTTCTGGTGTAATGACCCGAGAGAGATACTCATCGAGCATGATTTTTTTTTCGAGCTGGCTCTGATCGGATTTTATGACCCGATCAACAAAATGAATATTCGCGAATGCGTTGCTGATAGTGCTGGCGTTAATCCCCTGCAGGCGGGCTTGTTCTTTGAGTGTCTCAACAAAGGCCGGAAACTCGGCAGGGTTTCGCCCTTGCTGCGCAAGCGTTGTTGGCGCAGGCGAAGTCTCAGGCTGCTTTACAACTGAGGGATTAACAACGGATTGCGTCTGTACATCAGAAGATACAGCGCTAAAACTGGTCAACATAAAGGTGATGACGGTTAAACAAATTGCTGGAGTATTCATCTTTTTCCCCGCGGTTATTTGTTCTAAATATCATCTACCTTTATGCCCAGAAAAGATTCGGCAGTAGTCTGAAACTTATTTTTTTGGACTGTTTTCGAGATGCATTTTTAACAAACTTTCAGGCGGCGGTGGCAATTGTAAATAATAGCCAACATCTTTGAGAGCCTGTTTTACTTTATCAAAATCCGCATTAGCCAGTTTTTTACTCCCATCAAGTGGTAATACCATTGCCAATTGTGGGGTGCCAAAACCTTTCATCAATTCTTCAGGTACGCGTGAGAAATCGTCTTTTTTTTCGACATAAAGATAAGTTTGGTCACGTTTGCTACTTCTGTAGATCACACAAAACATTTTTTTTACTCTATTTTCGCCAGATGGTGGCTTGCCTGAATATATCTGTGACTATAACATGCCAGATGTACTTCGGAATATCGTCCCACACAGGTGGGGAATAAAACTGAATTGAGTAAGGCCAGGATGTCAAACACGCCAATCGAGTTAAAAGGCAGCAGTTTTACCTTATCAGTGCTTCATTTACATGATGCACAACCCGAAGTCATTCTCCAGGCCCTTCAGGACAAAGTATCCCAGGCTCCGGCCTTTCTGAAAAATGCGCCAGTGGTGGTGAATGTTGCCAACCTCGATGGTTCAGTTAACTGGAAGAAGGTCCAGCAAGCGGTAGTTTCTTCCGGTTTGCGAGTAGTCGGTATCAGTGGTTGTAAAGACGAAGCGTTGAAGAGAGAAATTGAACGCGCAGGCTTGCCACTGCTGACTGAAGGGAAAGAAAAGAGTTCGCGTTCCAGCGCCGCTCCCGCAGAGGTTGCGGCACCAGTTGAACCAATTGTTAGCCCGATCACAAAAACGCGTTTGATTGATGCCCCGGTTCGTTCCGGTCAGCGCATTTATGCGCCAAACTGTGATTTGATTATCACCAATCACGTCAGTGCCGGTGCAGAACTTATAGCAGATGGTAATATACATGTTTACGGCATGATGCGTGGCCGCGCGCTGGCGGGCGCCAGTGGCGATCGTGATGCACAAATATTCTGTACTAATCTTGCTGCTGAGCTGGTTTCAATAGCGGGTGAATACTGGCTGAGTGAACAAATACCAGCCGATTATTATGGGAAAGCGGCGCGCCTGAGTTTGGCAAGTGGTGCTCTCTCCGTTCAATCTTTGAATTAAGCCCTTTTAACAAGGAATTCCTTTATGGCACGCATTATTGTTGTTACGTCGGGTAAAGGGGGCGTCGGTAAGACCACGTCCAGCGCGGCCATCGCTACGGGTTTGGCCCAAAAGGGAAGAAAAACCGTCGTTATCGATTTTGATATTGGCCTGCGTAACCTGGATTTAATCATGGGTTGTGAGCGCCGTGTAGTTTATGACTTCGTTAACGTTATTCAGGGCGATGCCACATTAAACCAGGCGTTGATTAGAGATAAGCGCACCGAGCAACTCTATATTCTTCCGGCATCGCAGACCCGCGATAAAGATGCGCTTACCCGCGAAGGTGTGGCGAAAGTACTCGAAGATCTGAAAAATATGGACTTTGAGTTTATCGTTTGCGACTCACCTGCGGGCATCGAAACAGGCGCATTAATGGCGCTCTATTTTGCTGATGAAGCGATTATTACGACTAACCCTGAAGTTTCATCGGTACGCGATTCAGACCGCATTCTCGGCATTCTTTCTTCAAAATCTCGCCGTGCCGAAAACGGTGAAGCGCCAATTAAAGAACACCTGCTGTTAACTCGCTACAACCCGGGCCGTGTAAACCGTGGCGACATGCTAAGCATGGAAGATGTACTGGAAATCCTGCGCATCCCATTGGTTGGGGTTATTCCTGAAGATCAATCTGTGCTGCGTGCTTCAAACCAGGGTGAGCCGGTCATTCTTGACCAGGAAGCTGACGCTGGTAAAGCTTATGCAGATACTGTTGAGCGCCTGCTTGGCGAAGATCGCCCTTTCCGCTTCATTGAAGAAGAGAAGAAAGGCTTCCTCAAACGCCTGTTCGGAGGATAAGTTATGGCATTACTAGACTTTTTTCTCTCGCGGAAAAAGAATACCGCCAACATTGCAAAAGAGCGTCTGCAAATTATCGTCGCAGAACGTCGTCGTGGTGATAGTGAACCTCATTATTTGCCGCAACTAAAACGCGATATTCTGGAAGTCATTTGCAAATATGTAAAAATTGACCCAGAGATGTTAACTGTCGTTCTTGATCAAAAGGATGACGATATTTCTGTTCTGGAGCTTAACGTAACGTTGCCAGAAACTCAGGAAGCAACAACAAAATCCGCGTAATACACTTTACGTAATAAGCCTCCTGGAATTATCCCGGAGGCTTATTTATTTTTACGCAATAACCACGTTTAAAACAGACTATTCTTAAAAGTTAATGGAAATATTCTATTATTACCAAGTAGAACCCTGTAATTATTCCCAGTGACTTTCGGTAAATATTAAAAATCTGCCAACAACGTTTTTAAAGCTTCACCCATTACGCGTCCACGCCAGCCACTGATTAATTCCGGCTGTGTAGTCTGGGTTTTTAATTGCCAGTGCCAATTCAGCAACTGGTTAATTTGTCGGCGTGAAGCGAGTAATTCTGCACTCAAACCGCAAGTTTCACTCACCTGCTGCACCAACGCTTTGATAGCTTTAAATACGCGGCGATATCCCGGCATATCGACAAGATTACTCAGAGGTTCAGGTAGTTCATCATCCGATAATGCCTGGGCTTCAACAACCAATGCCAACAGCGTTTTACCATGAAAACGAATTTCACTGCCGCTCAGGCCCAGATGTTCAAGTTCACCTAACGATCCCGGCATATAGCGTGCAACCTGCCAGAGGTGTTCTTCACGCACGACGAAATTAACCGCCATATCACGCTCGCGTGCTTTACGCAGACGCCACGATGCGAGTTTCTTCAGGCAAGCCAACTGGCGCGTTCTTAACTGCCATGCGTTACCAATTTCACGCCAGGCTTCTTCAGGATCGAGAACATCCTGGCGGCGTGAAGCCATCAGGTTGCATTCATCCAGGGCCGCATCCATCCAGCCAGCGGCTTGTGTCTCTTCCATCAACTTGTGCGCAATAGGCAAAAGATAGAGCACATCAGCAGCAGCATAATCACACTGACGCTCAGTCAGAGGACGAGCCAGCCAGTCGGTGCGGGATTCACTTTTATCCAGTGCAATCCCGGTAAACGACTCAACAATAGTGGCAAAACCACAGGAGAGTGGACGCCCGCTAAAAGCCGCCAGAATTTGTGTATCAATGAACGGATCAGGCAACATGCCGAACGCATTGAGGAACACCTCCAGGTCTTCGCTACCTGCATGCAGGAACTTAATCACCGCAGTGTCTTGCAACAACGTTTTGAACGGTGACCAATCAGAAATCGTCAGCGGGTCGATAAGCGAAGCGGTTTCACCGTCGTACAACTGGATTAAACCCAGTTGCGGGTAGTATGTCCGCGTACGAACAAATTCAGTATCCAGCGCAATGGCCGGAAATTGACGTGCAGCCTCACAAACAGTAGCCAGGCCTTCGTCGGTAGTAATCATTTGGTAAGTCAAATTCAGTTCTCTTAGGTTTGCGCCCATAAAAAACGCCGGCAGAACCGGCGTTAGGGCGACTGACTCGGAGCTCAGGCGTTATTGTTGCCTTTACTGACCGATTCGTCACGTAGTTCTCGTCGTAATATTTTGCCAACGTTCGATTTTGGCAGCTCTTCGCGGAACTCCACCAGCTTAGGCACTTTGTAGCCAGTAAGATGACGACGACAAAAAACAATCAGTGCTTCTTCGGTGAGTGATGCATCCTTTTTCACCACGAAGATTTTTACCGCTTCACCAGATGCTCCATTAGGAACACCAACGGCTGCCACTTCAAGCACACCACTATGTTGCATAACGACGTCTTCAATTTCGTTCGGATAGACGTTAAAGCCCGAGACCAGGATCATATCTTTTTTGCGATCGACGATGCGCATAAAACCCTCGTCGTCCATCACCGCAATATCACCGGTACGCAACCAACCATCTTGCAGAATTTCATCCGTTGCATCCGGACGCTGCCAGTACCCCAGCATCACCTGTGGGCCTTTGACGCATAGCTCCCCAGGTTCGCCTGGCGGGACTTCTTCACCTTCATCGTCGATCAGTTTTACTTCAGTGGAAGGTACAGGTAAACCGATACTGCCACTGTGGTAATCCATATCGTGGGGATTTGCGCTCACTAATGGGGCACACTCGGTCAGGCCGTAACCTTCAAGCAGGAAGCGTCCTGTTAGTTTCTCCCAACGCTCGGCTACCACTTGCTGCACAGGCATACCGCCGCCAGCAGAAAGGTGCAGGCTCGAAAAATCGAGCTGCTGGAATTCTTTGTTATTGAGCAACGCATTAAACAGCGTATTTACGCCAGTCATGGCGGTGAATGGATATTTAGCCAACTCTTTGACCAGTCCCGGGATGTCACGCGGGTTGGTAATCAGTAAATTCTGGCCGCCAAGTTCAATAAATAGCAGGCAGTTCATAGTCAAAGCGAAGATGTGATAGAGCGGCAATGCGGTAACCACCAGCTCTTTGCGTTCAAACAGTAACGGGCTGTAGGCCGCTCTAACTTGTTCAAGATTCGCCAACATATTGCGGTGAGTCAGCATCGCCCCTTTGGCAACACCCGTCGTTCCGCCGGTATATTGCAGGAATGCGAGGTCATCGTTGATTATTTCAGGTTTGATGTACTGAAGACGGTATCCGTGTTGCAAAGCGCTACGGAATGAAATGGCATCAGGAAGATGGTATTTCGGCACCAGACGTTTGACGTACTTAACAACAAAGTTAACCAACGTACCTTTTGCCGCAGAGAGCTGATCGCCCATACGCGTCAAAATAACGTGTTTTACCTGGGTTTTATCTACCACTTTTTCCAGGGTGTGAGCAAAATTCGAAACGATCACAATCGCACTGGCACCGCTGTCATTAAGCTGATGCTCAAGCTCTCGCGGCGTGTACAGCGGGTTAACATTCACCACCACCATACCTGCACGCAAAATACCAAATAGCGCGACCGGATACTGCAACAGGTTCGGCATCATTAACGCAACACGGTCACCCTTTTGCAGGCCCAGACCCTGTTGTAAATACGCAGCAAACGCACGGCTCCGCTCTTCCAGTTTACGGAACGTCATCACTTCGCCCATGTTCATGAATGCAGGCTGGTCGGCATAACGTGCCGTTGCTTGCTCAAACATATCAACCAGGGACTGATAACGGTCAGGATTTATCTCAGCCGCAACATCGGCTGGGTAGCGGTTAAGCCAAACCTTCTTCAAGGATCCACCTCTGAATTTAATATTCGTCGTCATCACAACCCCAATATATAAACACGCCGTTAACATAATATTAACTCAGCGTACCAGTTTATTAATTAGACTGATTTAAGGTTGCGAAGCGCATCACTAATTATTTTTATTCCATGATAAAACGAAGAGACAGCGTACATGCCGCTGCCTCTTCGTTTCAGTAAAGCATTTTGTTACTCAGTTACGATTGTCTGCACCTGTGCCGGGCCTGGATTATACCATCCACCGCCCCACATACCGCCATAACCATACCGACCACGATAAGGATACGGCCCGCCCCAGAACCACGGGTCTATCGGTTGTGGTGGCATTACCACTTGTTGAGTGACGCGCCAGCGTTTATAGCCATTCACCTGCATTACCATAAACTTGTACGCACTCTCACCCACTTTACCTTCAACTACACCGGTAATTGGGCCAACCACGGTAATCAGTTGACCGCGGAAATCTACAGGGTCGAGGAAACCGTTCACATCCGCGTAGATACGTCCTTTAGAAGGCTCCCCTAACACTGGACGCGCACCTTCATCGAGATTAACGGTGGCAATTTCCAGCCGTGTTCTGCCCTGCTTATTATCAATATTCACCACACGCCCGCCGAAGCGTGCTTCTTGCCCGATATAGAGCTGTGGTGCATTCATCACCCGGACTAAATCTTGTTGAGGCATGGCACTGGTACCTTTTATGGCATCAGGTATGCTGACGCAACCGCTAAGCACAATGACTGCCGCGATGGCTAAAACCCGGGTAACAATCCTGACATTTAAACCAGCCATATCCTTTCTCCTTAACGCAATTTCGCTTTACGAAAACGTCGGGAACTACTCTCTGCCAGGCAGTTTCTTCCAGGTCACTTCATTACGCAGATAAACCGGTTCGGCATTTTCAACCGCAACTGTCTTTCCGGCATTTAATGCCTGAATCGCCAAAGGCAACATATCTTCCGCCGCAGGCAAGGTAACTTCTCCATCACGGATAACCAGCTCGCTGCCCTGCGCCATATCCGGCCAGGCCTGCCAACCAGTTCCCACAGTAGCCCACTCACCCTGTAGTTGTTTCAACCGTTGAGCAACCGCTTCTGGTTTTAACACCGCTTCAGTTTCTTCACCGTGCCAGACACCATTTTCATCACGCTGATATTCAGCCCAATAAACCTCTCCCATACGTGCGTCAATTGCGGCCAGCACACGGGTAGCGCCCGTCACACGCCATGCACCTTGCGCCATGGTGGCAAGTGTAGATATGCCAATCATCGGCAATTCAGCCCCAAGCGCCAACCCTTGCGCAATACCAATGCCTATGCGCACGCCGGTAAAACTACCAGGACCACGGCCATAAGCAAGGGCGTTCAATGCGGTCAGACCAACGCCCCCTTCATTGAGAATATCGCGGACAAGCGGCAATATGCGTTGGGTATGTTCACGTGGGCAGAGTTCGAAACGGGCACAGGAAGTCCCCTCGTTATACAGGGCAACCGAACAAGCTTCTGTCGCGGTGTCGATGGCTAAAATTCGCATGATTTGCCAACCTCTGGCGGTAAAAAGTAGGGTCAAAAATCGGCGCGCATCATACCATAGCCTGGCACAAATTACTGCGCCGGGCGGAAGTTAAGGAACTCAACTGCCCGATTTATATCCCGCGTACGCGGGGTTGGTGGCAGGCTATTGAGGAACACAGCACCGTAAGGGCGCATCACCAGGCGGTTATCGCAAATTACCAGCACGCCACGATCGTCAACGTCACGAATTAAGCGGCCTACCCCCTGTTTTAAGGTGATCACCGCATCGGGGAGTTGCACATCTTCGAAAGGATCGCCCCCACGTAGACGGCAATCTTCCATACGGGCTTTGAGCAACGGATCGTCCGGGGAGGTAAACGGCAGTTTGTCGATAATCACCAGGGAGAGCGTATCACCGCGCACATCAACACCTTCCCAGAAGCTGCTGGTGGCAACCAGCAAGGCGTTGCCCGCATCAACAAACTGCTGCAATAACTGGCCTTTACTGGTTTCACCTTGTAGTAAAACAGGCAGCGTCATGGTGGCGCGAAATTGTTCTGCTAAATCCCGCATCATCGAGTGAGATGTGCACAGCATGAAGCAACGACCGTTGTTGGCTTCAATTAGCGGTTTGAGCATTTTGGCAAGGTGCCTGCCTGCAGCCGGTTGGTTCGGGGTGGGTAGCCCACGCGGAACACACAATAATGCCTGACTGGCATAATCAAACGGACTGGCTAGTAACAGCGTATCTGCGTTGGCGATTCCCAGACGTTCAGTAAAGTGGCTAAGCTGATCATTTACTGAAAGCGTTGCCGAGGTGAAGATCCAGGTTCCTGCTTTTTGGCTGATCACTTCCTGGAATTTATCGGCAACCGACAACGGCGTCAGAGCAAGCGTAAAGTTGCGCGCGTTGCATTCATACCAGTAGCTATAGCCCGGTGTATCAACCTCTTTCAATCGTTTGATACGCCCGCGTAAAATCACTGCCCGCTCAAATGCCGCATCCAGCAATGCCGAACGACCTAGTGAAAGTTTCGCCACGTCGTAGCAAAGCTCCAGTGCATCATCGAGTAGCAGCAACGCACGTTGAATCGACGGTTCAGCCAGCAATTCACGCAGGTTACCGCGATAGCCGGGATCGCCCATTTGCAGGCGAAAATCTTGTGTGCTCTGCGCCAGGCGGTCAGCACTTTTTTGCAGCTGCTGCGCGTCTCGCACTTCTGTGCGGTAGGCAATAGAGATGTCTTTGGCAATATCGAGCAACTGCCGACTTGAAACAGACTGGCCGAAATATTGGCTGGCGATATCCGGAATTTGGTGCGCTTCATCGAAAATCATCACTTCGGCCTCGGGAATGAGTTCACCGAAACCGCCCTCTTTCACCACCATATCGGCCAGAAAGAGATGGTGATTCACTACCACCACATCCGAATCCATGGCTTTTTTACGCGCTTTAACCACGAAACAATCTTTGTAGAGCGGGCAATCTTGCCCAAGACAGTTATCGTTCGTACTGGTGACCATCGGCCAAACGGCTGAGTCTTCAGCAACACTTGCGCAGGTGCTGATATCTCCGTCAACGGTTTCAATCGCCCAGCCACGCAGTTTAACGATATCGCTTAACGTCTGAACCTGAAGATCACCACCCGCCAGCGCCTGTTGCTCTAAACGCTCCAGGCACAAATAGTTAGATCGCCCTTTTAGCAGCGCCAGTCGCCCCTTAAAATCGAGCGCGCGAGCAACTGTTGGTAGATCGCGAGAAAAGAGCTGATCCTGAAGTGCTTTTGATCCGGTTGAGATAATGACTTTTTTGCCTGAACGCAGAGCTGGGGCCAGGTAAGCGTAGGTTTTACCGGTGCCTGTACCTGCTTCAACCACCAGCTCTCGTCCGGAAGTAATAGCGTTGGTGACGGCTTGCGCCATCTGCCGTTGCGGTTCACGCGGTTTAAAACCTTTTATCGCCGTGGCGAGTTGACCATCTGCTGCAAAATCGTCTATCACAATACCCCCTGGGTTATGAGCGCGATTATGTCAGCCCAGGCGGTGTTAATCCAGCAAGCCTGTGGAAGCCACTTGCGGATTGTGGCAGGCTGTAGCGCAATATCAGTGAGCTGAAAAGGAAACAGTGATGAGTATTGTGCGTATAAAACCGGAAGCACGTTGGTCTGATGCGGTGATTCATAACAACACCCTGTACTACACCGGTGTGCCGGGAAATCTGGATGCGGATGCTTACGAACAAACCGCAAACACCCTTGCGCAGATCGACGCAGTACTGCTCGAACAAGGCAGCGATAAGAGTAAGATCCTGGACGCCACGATCTTCCTGCCAGAAAGTACTGACTTTGCCGCGATGAATAAGGCCTGGGATGAGTGGGTTGTCGCGGGCCATGCGCCGGTACGTTGTACCGTGCAGGCAAAATTAATGAACCCGCGCTACAAAGTAGAAATTAAGATTATTGCGGCGGTGTAAGCCATGCGCGGGTTACGGCCCGCGTTATTTGTCGTCGTCGTTTTCTTCGTAATGGTCAACGTATCTTTCTTCGTCATCATCGTTAGCGGTGTCTTCATCGCTTTCCGCATCGCCGACATCATCATCCTCAAAACGGACTGCGACCATTTCACCGGTATGATTGGCACGAATTTCTGCTGCGACCATAGTGATGGCTTCACCACTGCTCATGCCGTTCGCCATCAGCTCCTGAATTCGCTCAACGGCTTTTTGCTGCTGCTCGTGGGATAATGCTGGTAAACCTGAAAACATTTTCGACTCCTGTTACATTGCCTGGGTTAATTATTTCACGCTGCTTTCATTGATTCCAGAGGGTTTCCAGGTAAGCAGGATGATCTGTCTCTTTTTTAGTTGTGGTTTATGACGTTGCAAACTCTAACTTTTCGCACTTTGCCATGGCATCCGAATGCCGTTCAACACACTTTCAAAGCGATTGCACAGCAACCCTGGGCCATGCTGCTGCATTCTGGCTTTGCTGAGCATCCCCATAATCGCTTTGATATTCTGGTGGCCGAGCCGCGTGCAACGTTAGTCACCCGTGGCGCTCAAACGACAATCTGCGTGGAAGGAGTCAGCTCGACTTATCATAGCGACCCACTACAACTGTTGCAGCAAACGCTGGACAGTTTTGGCTACCGGCCAGCAACTCACCCTGAATTACCTTTCTTAGGCGGTGCGTTGGGGTTATTTGGTTATGATCTGGGTCGTCATTTCGAAAAAGTACCAGAAATTGCCCAGGCCGATCTCAACACTCCGGACATGGCAATTGGCATTTATGACTGGGCTTTGATTGCCGACCATAAACTTAAAAAGCTCACGCTTATTTGCTGGGGTGAATGTTCTGCACGACTTAACTGGCTGGAAGCGCAAATAGCTCCGGTTGTAGAGCCGTTTCGCCTGACGAGCGCGTGGCGCTCCAGTATGACCCGCGAGCAGTATGGACTTAAATTCCGCCAGGTACAGGAATATCTCAAAAGCGGGGATTGTTACCAGGTCAATCTCGCGCAGCGCTTTAACGCCTGTTACGAAGGTGATGAATGGCAAGCATTCGAGCAACTTAACGCCGCTAATCGTGCTCCATTTAGCGCCTTTATTCGTCTACCGGAAAGCGTAATTCTTAGCCTGTCTCCTGAGCGTTTTATTTTGCTCGAAGGCAAGAATATCCAGACGCGCCCAATTAAAGGCACTTTGCCGCGCCTTGCCGATCCGATTGCTGATGCGCATCAAGCTGAAAAACTCGCCAATTCGCCAAAGGATCGTGCCGAAAACCTGATGATTGTCGACCTATTGCGTAATGACATTGGCCGGGTTGCCGTACCGGGCAGCGTAAAAGTACCAGAACTGTTTGTTGTCGAGCCCTTCCCGGCAGTTCATCACCTCGTCAGTACGATCACAGCACAATTGCCAAAATATCTTCAGGCAACAGATTTACTGCGTGCGTGCTTCCCGGGAGGTTCTATTACCGGAGCACCAAAAGTACGAGCCATGGAAATCATCGAAGAACTGGAGCCGCAACGGCGCAATGCGTGGTGTGGCAGCATTGGTTATCTGAGCTTCTGCGGCAATATGGACACCAGTATTACCATCAGGACACTCACCGCCGAAGGCGGCAAACTGTACTGCTCTGCAGGTGGTGGCATAGTTGCCGATAGTGTTGAATCAGCGGAATATCAGGAAACATTTGATAAAGTTAATCGTATTCTGCCGCAATTAGAGAGTTGATGAATGTCTGGTTCCGCCTTGACCATGAACGATTTTTTATCGCGTTTTCAACTGCTGCAACCGCCCTCAACGCGGATGAGCGGTAATAAACGCCAGGCCGCCGTATTGATTCCTGTCGTACGCCGCCCGCAACCAGGGCTGTTGCTGACACAACGTTCAGCTACGATGCGCAAACATGCCGGCCAGGTGGCCTTCCCCGGTGGAGCGGTTGATGACACCGATGAGTCGTTAATTGCGGCCGCGCTGCGCGAAGCCTGGGAAGAAGTCGCTATTTCTCCTGACAGCGTCGAAGTGATTGGTACTTTGCCGCCGGTTGATAGCGTTACAGGATTTCAGGTCACCCCTGTCGTAGGCATCATTCCGCCCAACCTGCCCTACCATGCCAGCGAGGATGAAGTCGCGGCAGTATTTGAAATGCCATTGATGGAGGCCCTGACACTTGGCCGTTACCATCCGCTGGATATTCACCGTCGTGGCAACGCCCATAGAGTCTGGCTTTCATGGTATCAACACTATTTTGTCTGGGGCATGACGGCCGGAATCATCCGTGAATTAGCCTTACAGATAAGCGTGGAACCCTGATCACTCTTTAATCCTGTAAAAACGTCTATATTTAGCAGAGTGTCTTGCTGCAGTTTTATTCCCTTGTATGTGTCATGGGTAATAATAAATGGTGAATGACCCTATGCTTATCCCCTACAACCGCATTCGCAGGCCGGATTAGTCAAGTTACCGTTAACCATTAGTTTAATTCATGTGAATAGTTTACAACAGTGAGCAATAAATTTTTAAACTAGCTGACTGCGATTTTGCAGCAGCAAATTTTATTTATCTGGTGCCTTGGAAGGAGTTTTGTGTGATTAGCATATTCGACATGTTCAAAGTCGGCATTGGGCCATCCAGTTCCCATACCGTCGGTCCGATGAAGGCCGGTAAGTTGTTTGTCGATGATCTGGTCGAAAAAGGATTACTGGAAAGCACGACGCGTATTGCGGTCGATGTTTACGGCTCCCTGTCTCTGACAGGTAAAGGGCACCATACCGATATCGCTATTATCATGGGTCTTGCGGGTAACGAACCTGCCACCGTTGATATTGATTCAATCCCTGCGTTTATCCGTGATGTAGAAACCCGTGGCCGTTTGTGGCTGGCCCAGGGACGTCATGAGGTTGATTTCCCAAAAGATTCCGGTATGTGTTTCCGCAACGACAACCTGTCGCTGCATGAAAATGGCATGACTATCCATGCGTTCAGTGGCGATCAAGAGATCTACACCAAAACGTACTATTCCATCGGCGGTGGTTTTATCGTTGATGAAGAAAATTTCGGTAAAGAAGCAGCCAACGAAATTGTTGTGCCTTACTCGTTCAATTCTGCCGAAGAGATGCTTAAGCACTGTAAAGAGACGGGGATGTCCTTGTCTGGCGTGATCATGCAGAACGAGCTGGCTTTGCATAGTCGTAAAGAGATTGAAGAGTATTTTGCCAACGTATGGCAGACCATGCGTGCCTGTATTGACCGTGGAGTGAACACCGAAGGCGTTCTGCCTGGACCATTGCGTGTGCCACGCCGTGCTTCTGCATTGCGCCGTATGCTGGTTTCTAGCGACAAACTCTCCAACGACCCAATGAACGTGGTCGATTGGGTGAACATGTTTGCGCTGGCAGTTAACGAAGAAAACGCTGCAGGTGGGCGTGTGGTAACTGCGCCTACTAACGGTGCGTGCGGTATCGTTCCTGCTGTGCTTGCGTACTATGACCACTTTATCGAGTCAGTCAGCCCGGATACCTATATCCGCTACTTCCTCGCATCAGGTGCAATTGGTGCGCTCTACAAGATGAATGCGTCTATTTCTGGTGCAGAAGTCGGCTGTCAGGGTGAAGTGGGCGTGGCCTGTTCTATGGCTGCCGCAGGTCTTGCTGAAATTTTAGGCGCAAGCCCGGAGCAGGTTTGTGTTGCAGCGGAAATCGGTATGGAACATAACCTGGGTTTAACCTGCGACCCGGTTGCAGGTCAGGTTCAGGTACCTTGTATCGAACGTAACGCCATTGCCTCGGTAAAAGCGATTAATGCTACCCGTATGGCGATGCGCCGTACCAGTGAACCGCGTGTCTCACTCGATAAGGTTATCGAAACCATGTACGAGACAGGCAAAGACATGAACGCCAAATATCGTGAAACTTCACGTGGTGGTCTGGCTATCAAAGTACAGTGTGACTAATCCTTTCTGGCCCTCTGCAAAGAGGGCTAACCTACTCACCGGCATTCATCTTAAAGTATGATTTTACCATCGTGTATCCAATCCCCCACTACACTTGGAATGTTCTGTGTGCCGATTTCGGTCACGGTTCTAAACAAGGTGATCGCGGATGCAGACGGCACAACGCATATTAAGAGATTATCGCCGCAGACGTTTAATTGTCTGCGTTGCGTTAGCCGTATTAGCCCTGCTGCTGACACTCAGTGCGCGCTATATTGCCGATCGTGATTCGAATGAACAACGCATGCACGCATTTAACCAAAGAGCAGTCAGTTCACTTGAAAACGTCCTGATACCGCTTGATCTGGCAAGCAAAGATGCTATGCAGTTAATGGGGTTGTCATGTGAAGCCGCACAACTGAAGATGCGTGAATTAGTGGCGCGTATGCAAACAGTACGAGATATTGGTCTAATTAAGGATGATATCTTTTATTGTTCAAGTATTTTCGGCCCGCGTTCAATACCGGTTGACCTGGTGCAACCCCGCTTGCCATCACCATTACCACTCTTATTTCTCTCGATAGACCATACGTTACTTAAAGGCACGCCGATTCTTCTGTCCTGGCATCCTGTGCGCAATAGTCAGCACGACGGAGTCCTGCAAATTATTAATATTGAATTGCTAGCGGGATTTATGCTTGAACCCAGACGTCCCTGGGTATCCCGCGCGATGCTAAATATCGCTGATTCGCATTATGAATATGGTAAAGGCCTACTACCCCGAATAACGGTTGACCAAGGGCAAGTCAGTCATGAGCTGGCATCCGATGTTTTTCCTTTTTCCGTCACTATAATTGGCCCATCCTCCAGTCAACTGGCATTACAAAATATGCCAACACAACTGCCCCTGGCACTTATTCTCAGCATGTTGCTCGGCTATATAACATGGCTTGCCACAGCAAACCGAATGAGTTTTTCCTGGGAAATTAATCTTGGGCTTGCCCTGAATGAGTTCGAAGTTTTTTGCCAGCCACTCGTCAGCTCACGCAATCTTCAATGTGTTGGTGTGGAGCTACTTTTGCGGTGGAATAATCCCCGCCAGGGCTGGATTTCACCCGAGGTCTTTATCCCGCTTGCTGAACAGCAAAATTTGATAGCACCATTAACACGTTTTGTGCTAGCGGAAACAGTACGTAATATTGATATCTTTCCGAAATCCCCTGATTTCAATATCGGAATCAATATCGCGGCTATTCACTTCCACAATGGGGAGATTATCGAAGATTTACGCCACCACTGGTTTCCTGCCCACCCTATCCAGAAACTGACTCTTGAACTTACGGAACGTGATGCTTTACCGGATGTCGATCTGCGGGTGATACGAGATTTACATCGCATGGGGGTTGATTTGGCTATTGATGATTTCGGTACAGGTCAGAGCTCGCTGGCTTATCTTGAAACGTTAAATCCAAACGTGCTGAAAATCGATAAATCTTTTACCGCAGCGATTGGGACCGACGCAGTCAATTCGACAGTCACTGACATTATTATTGCGCTGGCGCAGCGGCTGGATATTGGTTTAGTGGCTGAAGGAGTGGAAACGCCGCAGCAAGCAGCGTATCTGCGTAGCCACGGCGTAAATGTACTACAAGGATTTTTGTATGCGCGGCCAATGCCTTTGAAGGAGTTTCCACGATGGTTAGGGGGCAGCACGCCGCCCCCGCGGCGGAATGGTCATGTTATTCCCATTGTCCCGCTACGCTAATTTACTCTTCTTCATCTTCATGTTCAGAGCGTTCTTTTACCACACGAACCAAGTCCACACGGTAATCGTTAGCCTTCACAATCTGGATTCGAAGCGGAGCCATCTCAATGACATCACCCACTTTAGGGATTTGGCCATTCACCGCGATAACTAAACCGGCGATAGAGGCAATATCTTCCTCATCGTTAACCAGAGTGTTGATATCAAGATGCTGCTGAATCGCGTGCAGATCGGTTGAGCCTTTAACTAACCAACCATCGCCATCACGTACGATTTCTGGCGTTTCGTCGGCATCAGGGAATTCACCAGCGATAGCTTCCAGAACATCCAGCGGCGTGACCAGGCCTTGAACCACACCAAATTCGTTATTAACGATAACGAAACTACCGCGAGCACGGCGAAGCACACCCAGCAAGTTAATCGGGTCCAACGTTTCCGGAACCACAATCGCAGGTGACCGAGCAGCAATAGAAACCACATCGCCACCATTTTCTAGTGCTACCAGCAACTCTTTGGCACGCACGACTCCGATGATTTCATCAAGCTCACCGTGACAAACCGGGAACAAACTATGCGGAGATTCCAGCAGTTGCTCGCGAATTTCAGCAGTGGTTTTATCAGCATCCACCCATGATATTTCACCACGAGGCGTCATAATGCTGCGGAGCGAACGAGATGCTAAAGTCAGCACACCGTTAATCATATAACGCTCTTCTTCAGCAAAAGATTCAGCTTCAATTGGTGTGATGGTTTTGTTGTCTTCATTTGAAGAACGCTGTTGGCGTTTGCCATTCATCAAACGCAAAATCGCATCAGCAGTACGGGCACGTAACGGTACATTTGACTGATGGCGAATAAAGTTACGACGCGCAATTTGGTTGAAAAACTCGATGATTATCGAGAAACCGATTGCCGCATACAGGTAACCTTTCGGAATATGGAAACCAAAGCCTTCTGCTACCAGGCTCAGACCAATCATTAGCAAGAAGCTCAGGCACAGCACAACGACCGTAGGATGTTGGTTAACAAAATTCGTTAACGGTTTCGATGCCAACAACATCACACCCATCGCAATGACTACCGCCGCCATCATCACTGGCAGATGATTTACCATCCCCACCGCGGTAATAACCGCATCAAGTGAGAACACTGCATCAAGTACCACAATCTGCAATACCACAACCCAGAAACTGGCATAGCCTTTGCCATGTCCATCATCATGCTGGCGGTTTTCCAGCCGCTCATGCAGCTCTGTCGTTGCCTTAAACAGCAAGAACAGGCCACCAAATAGCATAATGAGATCACGCCCGGAGAACGTCATTTCGCCAACGCTGAACAGCGGTTGCGTTAGTGTCACCATCCATGAAATTAACGACAATAAGCCCAGTCGCATTACCAAAGCCAAGGATAAACCGATAAGTCGGGCTTTATCTCGTTGTTTTGGTGGAAGTTTATCCGCAAGAATGGCAATAAAGACCAGGTTATCAATACCCAGCACTATTTCCAGCACAATCAGCGTCAATAAACCCACCCATATTTGGGGATCCATTAAGAGTTCCATGACAGGCTCCTGCTTTGGGAATAACTCATCGGCATCGCGCGCAATGCGGACGCAAAGAGGCAAATTGAGGTATTAAAGGGGCGTGAAACGCCAGTGTGAAGGACTGAATTTTCAGACCTGAAATTGAAAAGACGTCGGTGACGGTCCATACGGTGGGCTACTGCCCTTTACTCCTGAGCAATTAAACGAGACGCAAACAATATCAGAGCAAAATACCCTTTTGCAAAGATTTACCTGATTTTGCAATTTTACTGTCATTGACCTCGCCTATAATTTGCACCGCGAAACAATATGTTTGTAACAAAGCTAAATTACGGATCTTCATCACATAAAATAATTTTTTCACTGTCTAAAATAAATCCGTCTCAAGTTGCACATCTTTACTCATACCGTTATCTGAATCGATTCGCTCATGAAACGGATAATCTACAAAACACCCATTTAAGGGTGTAGTTAATAGCCAAAATAGTTCGAGTTGCATGAAGGCGGCGACACAGTGAATCCCCCGTCAAGTAGATGACAGGGATAAGCGAGAAAAGTCAAAGCACAGGCAACTTGAAGTATGACGGGTATACCAACACAGGAGGTAGCAAGTGACCATTGCTATTGTCATAGGCACGCATGGCTGGGCAGCAGAACAATTGCTGAAAACCGCTGAAATGCTATTAGGCGAACAAGAAAACGTTGGCTGGATAGATTTCGTTCCTGGTGAAAACGCCGAAACTCTGATTGAAAAATACAACGCTCAACTGGCAAACCTGAACACCGACAAAGGTGTGCTGTTTCTCGTCGATACTTGGGGTGGTAGCCCGTTTAATGCAGCCAGCCGTATTGTCGTCGATAAAGAGCATTACGAGGTCGTCGCCGGGGTCAATATTCCGATGCTGGTTGAAACCTTGATGGCTCGTGATGATAACCCTTCATTTGATGAGTTAGTGGCAATTGCTGTTGAAACAGGCCGTGAAGGGGTTAAAGCCCTGAAAGCTAAACCTGTTGAAAAAGATGTTCCTGTTGCGCCTGTTGCTGCACCTAAAGCCGCAGCACCGCTCAAGCCAATGGGTCCAAATGACTATATGAATATCGGTCTTGCGCGTATCGATGACCGTTTAATTCATGGCCAAGTCGCTACCCGCTGGACCAAAGAAACCAACGTATCACGCATTATTGTTGTCAGTGATGAAGTGGCAGCCGATACCGTGCGTAAAACACTGTTGACGCAAGTTGCTCCTCCGGGTGTGACGGCTCACGTCGTTGACGTCGCTAAAATGATCCGCGTGTGGAATAACCCGAAATATGCAGGCGACCGTGTGATGCTGCTGTTCACCAACCCAACCGATGTTGAACGCGTTGTGGAAGGTGGAGTGGACATTAAGTCAGTTAACATCGGTGGTATGGCGTTCCGCCAGGGTAAAACCCAGGTTAACAACGCGATTTCTGTCGATGAAAAAGATATTGAAGCCTTCAAGAAACTTAACGAGCGCGGCATTGAGCTCGAAGCCCGTAAAGTTTCAACCGATCAAAAATTGAAAATGATGGATCTGATCGCGAAGGTGAAAAGCTAATTACTGATGTGATTTGCTTAATTCTACGTTTTGCTCAGTTTTCACACATAAGCCATACGTTTAAGGAGAAGTACAATGGAGATTACCACTCTTCAGATTGTGCTGGTGTTTGTCGTAGCCTGTATTGCCGGTATGGAGTCGGTGCTCGATGAATTTCAGTTCCACCGTCCGCTGGTCGCTTGTACCTTAATTGGTCTGGTACTCGGTGATATGAAAACCGGTATTATTATCGGTGGTACGCTTGAAATGATCGCGTTGGGTTGGATGAACATCGGTGCGGCAGTTGCTCCCGATGCAGCACTAGCGTCAATTATCTCAACCATACTGGTTATAGCCGGGCATCAGGGCATCGGTTCTGGTATTGCTCTGGCCATTCCACTGGCTGCAGCAGGCCAGGTTCTGACCATTATCGTTCGTACTATCACCGTGGGCTTCCAGCACGCAGCAGATAAGGCCGCCGAAAATGGCAACCTATCGGCGCTCTCCTGGATTCACGTTTCCTCCCTGTTCTTGCAAGCAATGCGTATCGCAATTCCTGCCGTTATCGTCGCAGTTTCCGTCGGTACTAGCGAAGTACAGAACATGCTCAATGCCATTCCTGAAGTGGTAACTAGTGGCCTGAACATCGCCGGTGGCATGATTGTTGTGGTGGGTTATGCGATGGTCATCAACATGATGCGCGCAGGCTACCTGATGCCATTCTTCTATCTGGGCTTCGTTACCGCGGCTTTCACCAACTTCAACCTGGTTGCACTGGGTGTGATTGGTGCTGTGATGGCAATTTTGTACATCCAGTTGAGCCCGAAATACAACCGTTCTGCCGGTGCTCCAGCGCCTGCTGCCGGTGCTAACGATCTCGATAACGAATTAGATTAATAGGTGAGCGAAATGGTTGATACCACCAAAACAACGACTACCGAGAAGAAACTCACCCCAAGTGATATTCGTGGCGTGTTCCTGCGTTCAAACCTTTTCCAGGGTTCCTGGAACTTCGAACGTATGCAAGCGTTGGGCTTCTGCTTCTCCATGATTCCGGCAATTAAACGCCTGTATCCTGAAAATAACGATGCCCGTAAACAAGCGATTAAACGTCACCTGGAGTTCTTTAACACCCATCCATACGTTGCGGCTCCTGTATTGGGCGTTACGCTTGCGATGGAAGAACAACGTGCAAACGGTGCAGAGATTGACGATGGTGCCATTAACGGTATCAAAGTGGGTCTGATGGGGCCTCTGGCTGGTGTAGGTGACCCAATTTTCTGGGGCACTGTACGTCCAGTGTTTGCAGCACTTGGTGCTGGTATCGCAATGAGCGGTAGCCTACTTGGCCCACTGTTGTTCTTCATCCTGTTTAACGCCGTGCGTTTGCTGACTCGTTATTACGGCGTCGCTTACGGGTACCGCAAAGGGATCGATATCGTTAAGGATATGGGTGGCGGCTTCCTGCAAAAACTGACTGAGGGGGCGTCAATTCTCGGCCTGTTTGTCATGGGGGCGCTGGTTAACAAGTGGACACACGTTAATATACCGCTAGTCGTGTCGAAGATTACCGACCAGACTGGCGCGGTGAAAGTGACCACTGTTCAAACTATTCTTGATCAGTTGATGCCGGGCCTTGTGCCACTGCTGTTAACGTTCGCTTGTATGTGGTTGCTGCGTAAGAAAGTCAACGCGCTGTGGATCATCATGGGCTTCTTCGTTATCGGTATTGTCGGTTATGCTATCGGCCTGCTAGGTCTTTAATTAGTTTTTTATACGAACCGGGGCCTTTGCCCCGGTTTTTTATTGTTTAGAGTGAAGGTAGTGTTATGACTTTGACGGATGTAGTTCTGCTGGTATTTATTGTGCTGTTGCTTGCCTGGGCGGTTTACGATGAGTTCATCATGGATAAACTCAAAGGCAAGACTCTACTTAAAGTGCCCCTTCTGCGCCGTAACCGTATCGACGGAACCATTTTCTTCGGGTTGGTTGCTATCCTCATCTACAACAACGTCACCTCTGGCGGCGCTCCGGTCACTACATGGTTATTATCTGCGCTGGCACTCATTGCTATTTATATTTCGTGGATTAGACAACCTAAATTACTGTTTAAAGCTGAAGGCTTCTTCTTCGCGAATGTGTGGGTTTTATATTCCCGAATTAAAGAAATTAATTTATCTGAGGATGGTGTTCTGGTATTGCAATTAGAACAACGCCGCTTGCTTGTCCGGGTGAAAAACATTGATGACCTGGAGAAGATTTATAAGTTTATGGTGGTTACTCAATAAGTTACCAACATAGCAAAGTCTATATTCATATATTTATTGAACGACGTATAAAATATAGCCACTGCTATTTCGCACAATTAGTGTGCTCTTATTATAACAATTCGCTCATCAATTAAGGCAAATGAAAATCGTTATCATTTAAACATTAAGAATAACAACTTCAATTATTGTTTTATCTTTAAAGAATATGTTAAGGTTGCGCCCGTCGTTGGGGAGTAGCCGATTTTCGCGATTGCGAAAATGTACATGTCAACATACTCGTTACTTGTTTAAGCAAGAATTATAACGTGGCATGTACGACTCAAATACTGAGTAGGCGAGACCATAGGCACGTAACCATCATTTAAGTTGGGGATGGTTGACGTGTATATGGATATTCCCAACTGAGGCGTTTGCATGAATCTCTCCGCTACTATTATTCTCGCTTTTGGCATGTCGATGGATGCTTTTGCTGCGTCAATCGGGAAAGGTGCCTCTCTCCATAAACCTAAGTTTTCCGAAGCCTTACGAACCGGGCTTATCTTTGGTGTAATCGAAACTATCACCCCGCTTATCGGCTGGTGCCTCGGTCTTCTGGCAAGCCAGGTTGTACTGGAATGGAATCATTGGGTTGCATTCATCCTGCTCGTATTTCTCGGCATTCGTATGATTTATGAAGGTGTGCGCGGCAATGATGATGAAGAAGCGCCAAAGCTACAACGTCATGGATTTTGGCTATTAGTCACCACGGCTATCGCCACGAGTCTTGATGCTATGGCAGTTGGTGTCGGCCTCGCATTCCTGCAAGTCAATATCATTGAAACCGCTTTGGCCATTGGTTGCGCGACCATGATTATGTCCACGCTGGGTATGATGCTGGGCCGCTTTATCGGCCCGCTGCTCGGTAAGCGCGCCGAGATCCTCGGCGGAGTGGTATTAATTGGGATTGGTTGTCAGATTCTTTATAGCCACTTCAGCGCACTAAACTGATGCTTCGCGTCGCCAGACGCGGATCACAAAATCTGTCTCACAAACAAATGCCGTTTCAGCCGTCAAAGCCTGCCACACTTCCGGGCGGGCACGCCAGGCGAACGGCGTCATTTGCAATAGCGCAGCCGCTTCATTTCCCTGTAACGTCATTGGCCAGCCAATGCTCTGCGTCTGTTCTGCAATAAAACCGGGTAAGGATTCAGACTCCGTGCTATGCAGTACCACATTGTCATAAATTAAACCTTTCAGCTGCATTAAATGGCGTGGGCCCGGCGTGGCAGTGATGACGATGCCGCCAGGTTTAACCACCCGCGCAAGCTCTTCCGCTTTGCATGGAGCAAAAATACGCACTACGGCATCCAGACTATTATCATCAAATGGCAAACGGTGGCTTGATGCCACACAGAACTGCACCTGCGGATAGCGCTTTGCCCCATAGCGAATCGCTACTTTTGCAACATCTAATCCCCAGGTCATTCCTTCATGTTTTGCAACAATCTGTGCAAAACCAGCCGTGTAATACCCTTCCCCACAGCCTATATCCAGCAACGTAACCGGCGCGGTTTGTTCTAAGATCAGGCAGATAGCATCACGCAGCGGCTGATAGTGCCCGGCATCAAGGAATGTTCTGCGGGCCTGCATCATTTCGCTGCTATCACCGGGGTCTTTTGAACGCTTATGCTGAACCGGCAGCAAATTCACATATCCCTCTTTTGCCTTATCAAATTGGTGGCCTTGCGGGCAAACAAAGCTCTTCCCTTTGGGATCAAGCGGTGCATGACAAAGCGGGCAAAGATAAGACATAAGAACTCCAGGCAATCGTAAAGGGCGCAAGTGTACCGCTTACTCCCCGCTTCGAAAAGCCACTAACCTGCAGGACCCTCTACAACAGCTTTATTTAACACCGTTAAATTGGTATCCCCCTGTGGCAAACCATCAGGTTCAATATTCTCCAGGCGCAACACATCGCTCATTATCTGGCTGAAGACCGGCGCCGAAACTGCACCACCGTAATAAGCGCCATTTTCCGGATCGTTAATTACCACCACCAGCGCAAAGCGTGGATTACTTGCCGGAGCGACACCTGCGGTGTAGGCAATATATTTATCGATGTATTTGCCATCATCACCAATTTTCTTGGCCGTTCCGGTTTTAATGGCAACTCGATAGCCACGGACCGCGGCTTTAATCCCGCCGCCGCCCGGCAGTGCCACACTTTCCATCATATGTTCAACCTGATGGGCAATGGTTTCAGACATCACCCTTTGCCCGACGACTGGTGGATCAACACGGGTTATCGAAAGTGGGCGGGTAATACCGTAGCTGCCGATGGTGGCATAAACATGTGCCAGTTGCAGAGGTGTAACCATCAAACCATAACCAAAGGAAAACGTGGCGCGATCCAACTCTCCCCAGAACTTACGGTGTGGTAACAGCCCGCTGCTCTCCCCTGTCAGCCCCAATCCTGTTGGCATGCCAAAACCGAAGTTCTTATAGGTATCCAACAATTTTTGGATGGGCATCGCCAGTGAAAGGCGTGAAACCCCTGTATCACTCGATTTTTGCAGGATTCCGGTCAACGTAAGTTGCGGGTAGTAACCCACGTCGCGTATACGGTGACCATCAATGGTGTAAGGACGGGTATCCACCACGCTATCAGGTTGAACAATTCCCTGTTGCAGAGCGGTCATGACGACCATCGGTTTAACAGTTGAACCTGGCTCAAAAGTGTCACTGATTGCCCGATTGCGGAAATCGTTCAGCGTAGCACCATCACGATTATTTGGGTTAAATGTCGGGCAACTCGCCATTGCTAACACTTCGCCAGTATTCACATCAAGGATAACTGCGGCGGCAGATTCAGCTTTGTTCCAGGAGACAGCATTACTCAGTGCATCTTCCGTCACCGTTTGCAGCCGTTCATCAATACTTAGCATGAGATTATGAGCAGGGTTTGCAGCCGTTTCCGTGATATTTTCTATGACATGCCCGTGTCTGTCTTTACGGACCAGTCTCTCACCCGCCTTACCCGTCAACTGGCGATTGAAGCTCTTCTCAATACCTTCAATTCCCTGATCATCAATGTTGGTAAAACCGAGCAAGTTCGCAGCAACATGGCCGGCGGGATAAAACCGACGTGATTCATCACGCAATGAAATTCCTGGCAGTTTCAGGCTCTCGATGTACTGCGCTTGTTGTGGATCAAGTTGACGGGCGAGGTAAATGAAGCGATCGGTTGGATTACGGCGAATACGGGCGGCAATTTCATTCAGTGGCATGTGTAAGGTTGTTGCCAGAGCCTGCCAGCGGCTACTGATTTGCACGCCACCTTTTTCCATTACTGTTTTCGGGTCAGCCCAGATTGCTTTTACCGGGACGCTAACCGCCAAAGGTCTGCCATTGCGATCTTCTATCATTCCGCGGGGTACGACGATGGGTTCTTCACGTAAAGAACGCATGTCTTCCTGCTTAACCAGATTTTCGGGCGAGATGATTTGCAACCAGGCAACACGGCCCAGCAAAAACACCAGACACATGAAGATAGCGATGCAAAGAAGAGCAAAACGCCACTGAATAAAGTTACCCACGATTCCAGGGGCAATTTTTCTCACATTCAATCCTTAACCACAACTAAGCGATTGAAAATTTAAACATAATGAGGAAGTTAACCGGACAGGAACAGTGCTACAAGATGCGCTGCTTTGCTACAAGACATAACTGGGAGGGCTTTTCAGAAACACATAGAAAAATCATGGTCAAAATTCAGACATGAAAAAGCCCCGCTACAAGAGCGAGGCTTTCATCAAAATTTGGCGTTATTCGCGCCAGGTCTAATTCAGACGAATTAGATAGCAGTTACGTTAACTGCTGCAGGGCCTTTCTGGCCGTCCTGGATTTCGAACTCAACGTTCTGGCCTTCAGCCAGAGTTTTGAAGCCGTTACCCTGGATTGCAGAGAAGTGAACGAACACGTCTTTGCTGCCGTCAGCAGGAGTAATGAAGCCAAAACCTTTAGACTCGTTGAACCACTTAACTTGACCTTTAATCTTTGCCATTTTGCAAAATTCCTTAGATTGTTTTCTTTGCCCGAAGGCATAACTTAGCTAAAACAGAGACATTACTGCATGAGGCACTAATATAAGGCTCGGCAGAGAAGCGGTATTCAACGACAACGTGTTTACTCAGAACTTCTTTACTGAAAATGCCACACATAAACAGAACTGTACCTCGTTTAACCCAACGTGTTATCACATACAACGCAATCAATGGCAAGCCATTTTTCGGCATGTATCGATCTGCCGCACAAATTCCGAAACTCATATTGTCACGAAAATGAAATGCACAATTTGTGCATAGATTAACAGTGAACAAAGATGATTCCGTACATTTACATGACGACCACGGACAACGTTTTTACCATAGCCCAAAGATATCTATTCGTCCAGGTTAAGTGCAAAAAAGTCGATATCATCCGCATTATGCTTATGATTTTTTTAGCATAGCTATGCAAAAAATGAACAATCTCACATTGCTATGAAAACAATGTAATTGGTATAAGAAATAACGAGAATAGTAAAATGAATAAAGCTTGAGCAATTGTTTGTTTATATTGCACCAAAAAAATGAAAGTTTAATCAACCCATGCTTCATGATGAGGCAATAAAAACGTTTCGCTATATTTTCGATGTAATAAAGTAACCAAAAGATAGCGCATAATACTGTCTTAAAATTTTTCAATAATGTTTAGGTCTTAATTTTAATTAAGTGTGAACTTTGACCAATACACAACGGCGAAAAGAGCCGACTTTCCTCACCTTCATCAGCAAGTGCGGTTTGTAGCTCTTGCGGTGGCATATCCAGAGATTCATCAGCCAGTTCAAAGACCCCCCAATGGATAGGAACCGTAAAAGGCCTGCCCAACTGCTGCCAAAGCTTAACGGCCTGCTGCGGATCCATATGGTGGCTACTCATGAACCAGCGTGGAGAATAAGCACCTATTGGTATCAATGCAGCATCCAGGGGGCCTCTGAACAAAGCAATATCAGCAAGGCCTGCTGTATAACCCGTATCACCGCTAAACCATATCCGTAAATGGCTACTTTCGATAATCCATCCGCACCACAAACTCCGGTTACGATCCCAGAATGAGCGCATGCTCCAGTGCTGCGCCGGTACCGAAGTAAAAATCATTTCCTGCCAGCTAAAGCTCTGCCACCAATCAAGCTCTGTGACATGGTGAATGCCCCGACGGGTAAACCATGGTTTTAAGCCCAATGGGACAAAGAAATGAGTGTCGGGGAAATGACGGGAAATCTGTCGAATCGTGGAGTGATCCAGATGATCGTAATGATTATGTGAAATCAAAACCGCATCAAGCTGATGCAACTCATTGATATGAATTGGGGTCGGAGTCTTACGTATGGGGCCAGCAAATGATAAAGGTGAAGCCCGTCGGGACAATACAGGGTCTGTCAGTAAATATTTGCCATTAATACGCAATAATACTGTTGCATGTCCTAGCCACCATAACCGGTCATCCTGTCCTTTAAGCTCAACCTTCTGACACCACCGCTCCGTAAAAGCGGCATAACCATCGCTCGGAGGATGAGGTAACCCCTGTGCTTTTCGCTCTTTTCGCCAGCGTTCAACATCACCCGGTTTTCGTAGGCTTGACTCCAGATTACGAAAACCGTCGATTTGGTGATGAGATTTTAGAGGATCAAACCAGGGATTTTTCCACCGCATGGTTACTCCACAGCAACACAAACAGGTTAATCAGGATTAGCGCTCAGCGACCAGACGAATAAAATCGTCTTCCACTTCTTCATCTTCCTTTGCTACGTCTGGTTCTTCCTTAACGACTTCAGGCTCGTTCGCTTCACACAAACGTCGTAACAGAGCAGTCTGGCGCTTTTGCTGATCCAGCAACTCTTCAAGAAGCTCGATCTGTTCATTGGTGCGGCTACTCGCACGGTTAACAAAGAACCACATTACGAGGCCAATAACCAGTACCACCAGGGAAACTGTCAGGGACACGATATTCAACGCGCCAACACTTAATTCGTTCATATTACCACCTCAGCAAAACGCGCTATTCTACACCTGCCGGGCCTTAAGGTAAGCACTATGTGGATAAAAACACACTACCAGGGAATAAATTTATTAATGGTACAAATGCCGCTGAAAAATTGTACATCCTGATCGCACATTACATTGACCATTTGGGTCCACAGCAGCAAACAGACGAAAAAAACCGCAATCAGTATAAGCCATCTGTACTTTCTCACTACACTCTCCACCTCTTTCCTATTTATTGTAAAGTCTTACATATACAGCCTAAACCACACATAACTCTCACTCATATTATTTAAGAATCATCATATTGCTACTACAGTGCAATCCGCTACGCTTAGAAGTCTAATTACTTAATAATAAGAGGTATCTATGCGTATTGTGATCCGCACTATTATTGTAATAGCGCTTTTGTGGATCGGTTTGCTCCTCTCGGGATATGGAGTTTTGATTGGAAGTCATGAAAATGCTGCTGGTATGGGGCTTCAATGCAAATACCTGACCGCTCGAAATGTCACCACAGCACAATTTGTTCATACCAGTAGTGGAATTATCGGACTTAGCGATTGCCCAGTATTGCGTAAAAGTGATGAAGTTATCGATACAGGTAACTAGGAATGTATAAAGAAAACGCCGCTAAATAGCGGCGTTTTCTATTTCATCAAAATGGGTACTCGTGATAACCCATTTGTTCAGAAATAGTTCGGGCTGCGTCATGAAGCATCGCTACATATTCATGGAGCCTGTCTTCAGAAAAACGAAGTGTCGGGAATGAAATACTCAAACCAGCAATAACGACACCAAATCGGTCAAAAACAGGGACGCCGATGCAGCGTAAACCTTCTTCCTGTTCTTGGTTATCTTCACCGTAGCCCTGCTCACGCACGGTATCCAGAACGTCCAACAATTCGTCAGTGCTCATGATAGTGCGCTCAGTGCTGCGGTTATATTCCACATCAGCAAGGATTTCACGCACTTCATTGCGATCGCGCCACGCCAGAAGCACCTTACCAATCGCGGTGCTGTACAACGGGTTACGACGACCGATGCGCGAGTACATGCGCAGGTTGTACATAGAGTCAATCTTATGGATATAGACAATACTGTCTTCATCCAACGCACCCAAGTGGATGGTTTCTTTCGTCAGACGCGATAACTCTCGCATTTGAATGTCTGCGCTACGAATTAAATCAACGTTCTGCAATGCACGCGCACCAAGCTCAAACAGCTTTAGGGTAAGCGAGTATTTTTCAGATTCGCCTTCCTGAGCGACATAACCCAGGGATTTCATAGTCTGCAAAAAGCGATAGACGGTGCTTTTTGACATCATTACGCGTTGCGATAATTCAGTAATACCAATTTCGCGTTCTTCGCCAAGCGCCTGTAAAATGCCAAAAACTTTCAGGACAGAAGAGACAGAATCAGGTTGTTTATCCAGATCTGCGATAGCCATTAAATCACCTCGATCGCATTTGTTTTATAAAAATCAGAACTGGTTTTTAGTATAAGTTGACTACCATGTCATCGCAATGAATCTATTCTATTTCGTTACAAATCTGCGACATATCCCTTAAATTTAGTGCTATTATTATTGCTCTTCGAATAAATCACCCATGAATTTAAATTTCCCTTATGGATAAAACCCTTGCTGATGGGCTTCCAATACCACAGCGCTATGGTGCTATTTTGGCCATTGCGTTGGGTATCACAATGGCAGTTCTGGATGGCGTGATCGCAAACGTAGCACTTCCAACTATTGCCCGAGAACTAAACGCCAGCCCGGCAGAATCAATCTGGATAGTGAATAGCTATCAAATCGCAATAATTGTTTCGTTACTGTCGATGTCTTTCTTAGGTGACATTTTTGGCTATCGCCGGATATATCAATGCGGGCTAGTTTTGTTCTGCATGACTTCACTATTTTGTGCGCTGTCGAATTCATTGCCCATGTTAACATTCGCTCGTGTGCTTCAGGGCTTTGGCGGTGCCGCATTAATGAGCGTCAATACTGCTCTGATTAGGCTTATCTATCCGCAAAAATATCTCGGTCGTGGAATGGGGATAAACTCGTTTATTGTCGCCGTATCCTCAGCTGCCGGGCCAACTATTGCCGCAGCTATTCTTTCTGTTGCGTCTTGGAAATGGCTGTTTTTGATTAATGTGCCAATTGGCATTCTCGCGCTATTGTTAGCAATTCGTTTTCTGCCTCCCAATCAACAAAAATCACAGGGCCAACGCTTCGATATTCCCAGCGCGATTATGAATGCCTTGACGTTCGGCCTGTTGATCTCGGCAATTAGTGGTTTTGCCCAAGGGCAGTCAGGCTGGCTGATCATTTCAGAACTCGTTGCATTAAGTGTGATTGGCTTCTTCTTTATTCGCCGCCAATTGAAACTCCCCTTCCCTCTGTTACCCGTAGATTTATTGCGTATTCCAGTATTTTCATTATCTATAGGAACGTCCGTATGTTCCTTCGCCGCTCAAATGTTAGCGATGGTTTCGCTTCCCTTTTTCTTGCAATCAACGTTAGGACGCAGCGAAGTAGAAACGGGTCTGCTTCTCACACCATGGCCAATTGCAACAATGATAATGGCACCTGTTGCTGGTCATTTGATTGGACGAGTACATGCAGGGCTGCTGGGTGGACTCGGGCTTGTTGTTATGGCATTCGGTTTATTTGCTTTGGCGTTGTTACCGCACAACCCTACCGATATCGATATCATCTGGCGCATGCTTTTGTGTGGCGCTGGTTTCGGTTTGTTCCAGTCACCGAATAACCACACCATTATTTCTTCAGCACCGCGTAACCGCAGCGGCGGTGCCAGTGGCATGTTAGGCACGGCTCGATTGTTAGGCCAGAGTTGCGGTGCAGCTCTGGTGGCTCTGATGTTCAACCTTTTCGCGACTCACGGAACGCATGCCTCGCTGTTACTGGCAGGGAGCTTTGCAACCATCGCGGCTATTGTCAGCAGTTTACGCATGTCCCAACCTACGCCATCACAGGCATAAAAAAAGCGTGCCAGCGATGGCACGCTTTTTCATTGCGACTTACGACTACTTCAAATATTCGCCGTTACGCAGCGCTTCAATACGCTTATCCAGCGGCGGGTGAGTCATGAACAATTCACTCATAGACTTCGCCTTACCATTGATACAAAACGCCATCATGCTGCTGGCTTCTTGCGGTTCATAGCTGGTTTTCAGGCGCTGCAGTGCGGCAATCATTTTTTCACGACCGACCAACTTTGCAGATCCGGCATCAGCATGGAATTCACGATGACGTGAGAACCACATTGTGATGATGCTCGCCAGAATACCAAATACCAGTTCCAGTACGGTCGCAATAGCAAAATAGACAAACGGGTTGCCGTTGTTGCTCTCACCTTCATCCCGATTACCAGACAAGAAGCCAGAAGCGACTTGCGCGATGATACGAGAAATAAAGATTACGAAGGTGTTCACCACGCCCTGAATAAGCGTCATGGTTACCATGTCGCCATTCGCGATATGGCTGATTTCGTGTGCGATAACCGCTTCTGCTTCATCACGGCTCATGTTCTGCAGAAGGCCGGTGCTCACTGCAACAAGCGATGCATTACGACGAGCGCCAGTGGCAAACGCATTAATATCTGGCGCATGGTAAATAGCCACCTGCGGCATCGCGATACCCGCTTGCTGAGACTGTTGGCGCACTGTTTCCATCAGCCAGCGCTCTGTTTCATTACGTGGTTGCTCAATCACTTCCCCGCCCACTGAACGCAATGCCATCCATTTGGACATCAGTAAGGAGATGATTGAACCACCAAAGCCAAACAACACCGCCATGATCATCAGACCCTGTACGCTGCTCGACTGGATCCCCGTCAGGCTTAGCACTAGCCCGAAAACGACCATGACTGCCAGGTTGGTCAACAGGAAAAGCCCGATACGCATCATAATTTTCTTTTTACCTCGGTTAAAAATACGCATTCTGCGTTACCCCACATCGTAGGGGCAAGCTTGCTATTTTCAAGCATTCATCGTTGCCAAGTAGTTAATAATACATAACTTTACATTTAAGAAGAGGTTGATTTACGCGGCTTGATGGAGATAAAAAAAACGGGCACAAAATTTTGTGCCCGTTGGAGGAGTTACTTAGCAGGAGCGGGTTGCTCAGCTGGTTTATCTTGCTGCATTTTTGCAAAATCCAGCGCGATATGAACCGTTTCATCGAGATAAGGATCAGGTTCCTGATAGTCCTTCGGCAGGTCGTCGAGTTTCTTCAACGGCGCTTTTCCTTCTCGTTTATAGCGGTCATTAATCCGCTCCAGGCGCGTAGCATCATCTTCCTGATTCTCTTTCTCGCGCTGAGCAAGATTCAGGGAAACAATATTACGTTTATCTTTCAGGGCATTGAAGCGAGCAATATCCTTCATGATGTACTGGAACTCAGGATCGGCTGCTATTCTATCCTGGTGCAGTTTAAGCAACTGCGGCTCAAACTGAGTCAGATCGCCTGACTTAACGTAGGTAGCGGCGTTAATGCTATCCCAGGGGAGCGCATTATCTTCAAACTTCTCACCAGTCTCAGTCTCTTCAGTACCGGTAGGCATCATGATGTCCGGCGTTACACCTTTACGCTGAGTACTTCCGCCATTAATACGGTAGAACTTCTGGATAGTGTATTGCACAGAACCAAGCGCAGGCCATTCCGGACGCAGCATCTGGTCATAAATACGATTCAAAGAACGGTACTGTTGAACAGTGCCTTTACCGAAGGTAGGCTCACCTACAATCAGCGCACGACCATAGTCTTGCATTGCTGCTGCGAAGATTTCAGAAGCTGAAGCACTGAAACGGTCAACCATTACAACCAGCGGACCTTTGTAGTAGACAACGCCGTCAGTATCGCTATCTTCACGCACTTTACCGTTGTTATCACGTACCTGAACAACTGGGCCACTTGGGATAAACAGGCCAGAAAGTGAGACAGCTTCGGTTAATGCACCGCCGCCGTTAGAGCGTAAATCGATGATCACGCCCTTCACGTTCTGTTTTTCCATCTTCTGAAGCTGGACTTTGACATCATCTGTCAGACCAACGTAGAAGCCCGGAATATCCAACACACCCACTTTATCTTTACCAACCGTTTTTATCGTCAATTTGACGGCGCGATCTTCAAGGCGAATGCGTTCACGAGTTAACGTAACTACACGTGTTTTAGTCCCCTTACCTGCAGGTAAGATTTCCAGGCGAACCTTGCTACCTTTTGGCCCTTTGATCAGCGCAACAACATCATCAAGACGCCAGCCGATCACATCAACCATAGGTTTGCCTGTTTGGCCGACGCCAACAATACGGTCACCAACGGTAATCGTTTTGCTTTTCGCAGCAGGGCCACCCGCTACCATCGAGTTGATAACCGTGTAGTCATCGTCCATTTGCAGCACGGCACCAATACCTTCCAGAGATAAACTCATTTCGGTATTGAATTGTTCTGTATTACGTGGCGATAAGTAATTGGTATGCGGGTCGATTTCGTGGGCAAAGGCGGTCATCGCAAGCGAGAAAACATCTTCGCTATTGGATTGAGCCAGACGGCGAATGGCGAACTGATAACGCTTGGTCAGCGTTTCGCGAATTTCCTGATCGGTTTTGCCGGTCAGTTTCAGGCTCAGCTCGTCAAACTTAACTTTGCTATCCCACAGGGAATTTAACTCTGTAACGTTTGCAGGCCACGGCGATTTGCTGCGGTCGACGTTAAAGGTATCGTTACCCGTGAAATTCATTGGTTTTTCCAGCACCTTTAACGCGTATTGATAACGTTCAAAACGACGTTGTTGGGCCAGATTGTAGAGATCGTAAAATACGTCCAGTTTCCCAGTGCGCAATTCATCGCCAATCTGTTTTTTCCGCGACATAAACTGCTCAACGTCACTGGCAAGCAGCACGTTGTGGCTATAGTCGAGGAGGTTTAGGTAGCGATCGAAAATTTTTGCGGAAAAATTTTCATCCAGGTCAAACTGACGATAATGCGAGCGGGTGAAGCGTGAAGTTACACGCTCACTCACTGTTGCATGCTGTGTCTCTTCCTTTAACTGCGGGATTTGAGAAACTTGCGTGATGTTTTCGACGGCCAGTGCGCTACCTGCAAGAAACAACAGACTAGCGACAGCCGTACGCTTAAAGAATTTGTTCATGCCCGGGTCTGGCCTCCGTTTCAGAACTGCAAGTGTTCTGCGCGTACGATCATTGCCATACCAGAAGTCAGCTGTACACGGACGCCATCTTTGGTAATTTCCAGTACGGTGGCATCCATCGCGTTATTACCCGCTTTGACTTTGATTGCCTGACCCACCTGCAAAGCAGAAATGTCTGTAACCGGAGTGCGTTTTTCTTCACGCGGAGCTTGCGGCGCCGGTTTTTCTACACGAGGTTTACGTTCTGTAGCTTCTGGACGACGCGGAGCAGGACGAGGCTTGCGTTCGCGGCGAGGCTTATCAGTAACGGTTTCGCCCTTAGCAATAGCCGCTTCACGTTTTTTCGCTTGCTGCTCTGCACGCTGTGCCTGAACACGAGCTTTTGCTTCTTCAAGCTGCTTACGAGCATGCTCAACGTGCTGCTCATCGAGTTCACCACAAGGGTTACCGTCGAGATCAACACGGATTGCGCCGACTTTGATACCGTACAGGTAACGCCAGCTTGAAGTGTAAAGACGTAACGCGGAACGAAGTTGAGTTTTACTGAGACTCATCTCCCCTTCAACGCGCGCGACCAAATCCTGGAAGATACCAATCTTCAGGGGGCGGGCTTCACCTTCAGCGCTAAAGCACTGTGGGAAACGCTCTGCCAAAAAGGCGATGACTTCTTTGCTACTATTCAACTTAGGTTGATTTTCCATGAAATTTCCTGATTACAACGGAGTTGCCAACAATCCGCAGGCATGAACAGGCGACATTATAATGACGCTATCGGCAAATGCCACGTTATCCGTTGTTTATCATGCTAACGAGTGAAGAATTTTTTAAAATCCGTATCGGCAAGCGTCAGCGAAAGCTGCGTTACCAGTTGAGATAAGCCGAGTTGGTCTTCAGGTGTGAAGCGCCCGAACTCCGTGCTATCAATGTCCAGAACACCTATTAACTCGCCATTTACCGTCAGTGGCAGGACAATTTCGGAGTTGCTGGCAGCGTCACAAGCGATGTGACCATCAAAAGCATGCACATCTTCGATGCGCTGGATGCTTTTAGTGGAAACCGCTGTACCGCAAACACCTTTTCCTACCGGGATACGGACGCAAGCAATCTTGCCCTGGAAAGGTCCCAGAACCAGAGTCTCGCCTTCTAATAGATAAAAACCTGCCCAGTTAACGCCTTCGAGACGTTCGAACAGCAACGCGCTGGTATTTGCCAACGTCGCCAAAAAGCTTGTTTCACCTGCCATTAATGCACTGAAATCGCGGTTCAAGTCCGCGTAAAATTGTTCTTTGTTCATTGATTAACCATAGTATGTTGTCTTACTCAACTGCATAGCATAGTAAAATAAGCATTAAATGCCTTATGCCACAAGGTGTATCATTCAATGAATTACTATACGCTTAACGAATATTTCATAACTCATTGAGATACCCCATGCACCAGCGGTTTTCCCTGTTTACGATGACACATGAAAATACACGCCATTAGCCATGCTGTACCGCAGGCACGTTATCAGCGTTGCCCCCAATGCGATACACTTTTCTCGTTACCGTCGGTTAAATCCTCGCAGAGCGCGTATTGCCCGCGCTGCGATGCCAAAGTTTACCATGGGCGCGATTGGTCACTTACTCGTCTGGCCGCTATGGCAATTGCCATGCTATTGCTGATGCCTGTCGCTTTTTCCGAGCCTCTGGTACGCATCTATTTATTGGGGACGCGAATAGATGCCAACTTATTTCAGGGCATATGGCAGATGACTAGCCAGGGTGATCCCCTCACAGCCGCAATGGTGTTGTTCTGTGCGGTGGGTGCGCCTGCAACATTAGTTGCCGCTATCGTTTACCTCTACTTTGGTAATATTCTTGGGATGAATTTACGCCCGGTATTACTCATGCTTGATAAGCTCAAAGAATGGGTAATGTTAGATATTTATCTGGTCGCTATCGGTGTGGCCTGCATCAAAGTCAGAGAGTTTGCATTTATTCAACCAGGCGTGGGTCTTGTGGCATTTATCGCATTAGTGGTGCTGAGCCTATTGACGCTAATTCACCTGAATGTAGAACAGTTATGGGCTCGCTTTTATCCCCAGCGACCTCCTCGAGCATGGAGTCCCCAATTACGAGTTTGCCTGGGATGCCATTTCACAGGAGTGCCTGACAACCGTGGGCGCTGCCCGCGTTGCCATGTACCGTTAAGAGCTCGCCGTCGCCACAGCTTACAAAAATCCTGGGCAGCATTAATTGGTTCGTTAATTTTCCTACTGCCTGCCAACTTGCTGCCAATTTCGATTCTTTACGTCAATGGTTCACGTCAGGAAGATACGATCCTTTCCGGTATTATCTCCCTCGCCAGCAGTAATGTTGCCGTTGCCGCAGTAGTTTTCATTGCCAGTATTCTGGTGCCTTTCACTAAGGTCATCGTACTGATTTCATTGCTGGTAAGCATTCATTTCAAATGCGAGCGAGGACTTAGAACACGAATTTTACTGCTACGCTTTATTACCTGGATTGGCCGCTGGTCAATTTTAGACCTCTTTGTTATTTCGCTAACGATGTCGCTGGTTAACCGCGATCAATTACTGGCATTTACTATGGGACCTGCTGCGTTTTATTTTGGCGCAGCGGTTATTTTAACTATTCTTGCAGTCGAATGGCTGGATAGCCGACTACTTTGGGACGCACATGAGTCAGGAAATGCCCGCTTCACCGACTGAAGCGCGAATTAAAACAAAACGCCGAATTTCGCCCTTCTGGTTACTGCCAATTATCGCCCTGATGATTGCCAGTTGGCTCATCTGGACAACCTGGGAAGAGCGAGGTACCACGGCGACCATTGATTTTATTTCAGCCGACGGCATTGTCGCCGGGCGCACCCCTGTACGCTACCAGGGTGTTGAAGTGGGCACGGTGCAAAGCGTCAGCCTAAGTAAAGATCTGCGCAAAATAGAAGTTAAAATTAGCGTCAAAAGCGATATGAAAGACGCGCTACGTGAAGATACGCAATTTTGGCTGGTGACACCGAAAGCTTCGCTGGCCGGGGTTTCTGGGCTAGATGCGTTAGTAGGCGGGAATTATATTGGCATGATGCCAGGTAAAGGCGAGCCGCAGGAGCATTTTTCCGCGCTCGATACCCAACCGAAATATCGCCTGAATAACGGCGAGTTGATGATTCATCTTCATGCTCCTGACTTAGGTTCGCTTAACAGTGGATCGCTAGTTTATTACCGCAAAATCCCGGTAGGCCGTGTGTATGACTACACCATTAATAACAATAAGCAGGGAGTTACCATTGATGTGCTTATTGAACGCCGCTTCACCCAACTGGTGAAAAAAGGCAGCCGTTTCTGGAATGTATCCGGCGTAAAAGCTAACGTAAGCCTTTCCGGTGCGCAGGTTCAGCTAGAAAGCCTGGCGGCATTGGTCAACGGCGCTATCGCCTTCGACTCACCGGAAAACTCAGCCGTAGCCAAAGCGGATGATGAGTTTGGTCTGTATGAAGATTTGGCGCATAGCCAGCGCGGCGTAATCATCGATCTTGATTTGCCAAGCGGACAAGGCTTAAACGCGGGTTCAACTGCTCTGATGTATCAAGGACTTGAAGTCGGAACGCTGACCAAACTAAACCTCAATCCAGGCAGCACGGTAACCGGCCAAATGACGGTAGACCCAAGCGTGGTCAATCTGATGCGGAGCGGAACACGCATTGAGTTACGCAGCCCTAAGATTTCCCTCAGCAACCCGAATATCAGCAGCCTGTTAACGGGAAGTACCTTTGAATTGGTGCCCGGTGAAGGTGAACCACAAAACCATTTTGTGGTTTTCCCAAGCGATAAAACGCTCTTGCAGCAGCCTGATGTTCTGACTCTCAACCTGACGGCACCGGAAAGCTATGGCATAGATGCAGGTCAGCCGATTATTTTGCATGGCGTGCAGGTGGGGCAGATTCTTGAGTGCACATTATCGGCCAAAGGCGTAACCTTCTCTGCAGCCATTGATCCTGAATATCGGCATTTGATTCAGGGCGACAGCAAATTCGTCGTCAACAGCCGTATTGATGTGAAAATGGGTATCGATGGCGTTGAACTTTTAGGTGCCAGTGCCAGCGAGTGGATCAACGGCGGTGTCAGAGTCATTCCAGGTAACAAAGGCGCTATGAAAGAGAGCTATCCGCTCTATGCCAACCTTGAAAAGGCGGTGGAAAACAGCCTGAGCGACCTACCAACAACCACGTTGACGTTAACGGCGGCCAGCCTACCTGATATTCAGACCGGCTCCGTGGTGTTGTACCGTAAATTCCAGGTTGGGGAAATCATCAGCGTACGTCCCCGGGCTAACAGTTTTGACATTGATGTAAACATCAAACCGGAATACCGCAGCTTGCTGACCTCCAATAGCGTGTTCTGGGCTGAAGGTGGTGCTCGTGTGCAGCTCAATGGCAGCGGTCTGACCGTCCAGGCCTCCCCGCTTTCGCGTGCCTTAAAAGGGGCTATCAGTTTCGACAACTTAAGTGGCGCCAGCGTCGGCCTGAAAAAAGGCGACAAACGAATGCTGTACGCCTCTGAAACTGCCGCCCGTGCGGTAGGGAGTCAGATCACGCTGCACACTTTCGATGCCGGTAAACTTTCTGCCGGTATGCCAATCCGTTATCTAGGCATAAATATTGGGCAGCTTGAGTCGCTGAACCTGACAGCTTCTCGCAGTGAAGTAGAAGCCAAAGCGGTGCTCTACCCTGAGTTTGTAGAGACATTTGCTCGCAGCGGCACCCGCTTCTCTGTTGTCACTCCGAAAATTTCGGCCTCCGGCGTGGATAATCTCGATACTATTCTCCAGCCGTACATAAACGTTGAACCAGGTCGCGGCGCAGCACGCCGTGACTTCGAATTGCAGGAAGCCTCTATTACTGACTCCCGCTATTCAGACGGTCTGAATATCGTTGTCGAAGTGACTGAAGCAGGCGCACTAAACATCGGCACGCCAGTACTGTTCCGTGGCATCGAAGTCGGTACGGTAACCGGATTAACTCTCGGCAATCTTTCTGACCGTGTGATGGTCGGCCTGCGTATCAGCAAACGCTTCCAGCATCTGGTGCGTGATAGCTCCGTATTCTGGCTGGCCTCTGGTTATAGTCTCGATTTCGGTCTGACGGGTGGTGTAGTGAAAACCGGTACCTTCAACCAGTTCATCCGCGGTGGTATCGCATTCGCCACACCGCCGGGTATACCACTGGCACCGAAAGCGGAAACGGGTAAACACTTCCTTTTAGAGGAAAGTGAACCTAAAGAGTGGCGTCAATGGGGCACCGCACTGCCTCGCTAATACCTTCGCCCCGGTGTCTCACCGGGGCGTTTGTGTTACAATCCCTCCTTCATTTTTTTCTGGACTTCCTTAGTGGCTCACTCTCACACCGCCTTTCTCCCGCAAGCTTTTCTTGATGTTATTCGCGACGCACTCCCGGCAGATCAAACGCTCGAGAGCTTTATTGAGTATTGCCAGCGCCCGCTGCGTCGCAGCTTGCGTGTTAATACCCTCAAGATTTCGGTCAGCGATTTTCTTGCGCTGGTCGCCTCTTATGACTGGCATCTGACACCCATTCCGTGGTGCGCAGAAGGGTTCTGGATTGAACGTGATGATGAAGAAAGCCTGCCACTGGGTAGTACTGCCGAACATTTGAGTGGCTTATTTTACATCCAGGAAGCAAGCTCAATGTTGCCCGTTGCGGCGTTGTTTGCTGACGGTAATCAACCGGATCGGATTATGGATGTCGCCGCGGCTCCTGGCTCCAAAACTACACAAATTGCAGCGCGTATGAACAATCATGGCGCGATTCTAGCCAATGAATATTCCGCCAGCCGGGTGAAAGTGCTGCACGCTAACATCAGCCGCTGTGGTATCAGCAACGTCGCTTTGACGCATTTCGATGGCCGCGTGTTTGGTGCTGCGCTCCCGGAGTGTTTCGATGCAATTTTGCTGGATGCGCCCTGCTCAGGTGAAGGTGTGGTACGTAAAGACCCTGACGCCCTGCGAAACTGGACACCAGAAAGCACCTCCAGTATTGCCGATACGCAGCGTGAACTGATTGCCAGTGCTTTCCATGCGTTGCGCCCCGGGGGTACATTGATCTATTCCACCTGCACTTTAAACCGTGAAGAGAATCAGCAGATTTGCCAGTGGTTACTGGATGAGTGGCCTGATGCAGTTGAAATCGCCCCGCTTAACGATCTGTTCCCGGAGGCGAATAAAGCTATTACTGCCGAAGGCTACTTGCATGTTTTCCCGCAAATTTACGATTGCGAAGGATTCTTCGTTGCGCGTCTGCGTAAAACTGCGTCCGTAGAAGCGCTCCCGGCCCCCGGTTATAAAGTGGGGAAATTCCCGTTTGTACCCATGCATGGGAAGCAAGCTGCGGAAGTCCGCGCGGCAGCAAAACAATCGGGAATAATCTGGCAGGATGACCAACAGCTTTGGCAACGAGACAAAGAAATTTGGTTATTCCCGAAAGAGATCGTTTCTTTGTTCGGCCAGGTTCGTTTCTCACGCATTGGTTTGCGCCTTGCAGAGCAATACAACAAAGGTTACCGCTGGCAGCATGAGGCCGTCATAGCCCTGGTGCCTGGCGATTCACCGCTAGGATTTGCACTTACTGAATTTGAAGCGGACGAGTGGTATCACGGTCGCGATATTTACCCCGAATTGCCCCCCGCGCTAAATGAGGTTGTCGTGACATACCAGGGTCAACCTCTTGGTCTGGCAAGAAAGGTGGGCTCTCGCCTGAAAAATAGCTACCCGCGTGAATTGGTTCGCGACGGAAAACTGTTTGCAGCCAGGGGCTGATGTGTAAAAAATAGTCACCATGTAGTTTGCAGTTTTTGTACGTTTGTCTACGCTCTACTGTGGGAGACCTTACTGGTCATACCACACGTACTCAGACCCAAGGAGAGCGAGATGACGAAAACTAGCGTACGAATAGGCATCTTCGAAATTGATGATGCTGAATTACATGGCGAGCAGCAAGGGGACCGCACATTGAGCATCCCTTGTAAATCCGACCCGGACCTGTGCATGCAACTTGATGCCTGGGATGATGAAACAAGCATTCCCGCCGTCCTCGATGGCGAACATTCAGTCCTCTACCGTCAACATTACGACCAAAAATCTGATGCCTGGGTCATGCGCCTTGCATAACTCAAAGTGACCCGTCGCCCAGACGGGTTAATTAATTGCCCCTTATTACCCTCTTCTCGTGACTTACCCTACAATTAAGCCAAACGGTGCAACTTAAAGGCAATCATGTTTGCGTTGGTTTTATTTGTTTGCTATCTGGACGGCGGCTGTGAAGATATCGTAGTAGATGTCTTTAATACTGAACAGCAGTGCCTGTTCGCTATGGATGAGCAGCGGATACGCTCCGGTGGCTGTTTCCCGGTTGAAGATTTTATTGATAGTTTTTGGCGCCCGGCGCAAGAATACAGCTCTTTATAGTGTTACTGAACCTGCACCATAGTCAGCTTATTACCAAACACCGCACCGGTATCAATATAGAATTGATTATGAAAATGATTCACTTCTTTGAGCGGTGTATGACCGAAGTAGAACTCATCAGCTCCGTCAATATCTTCGCCTCGCCCCTGTAAATTCTTATTGAGCCGCTCCCGACTCCAGACCAGTAAATGTTCATCAACGGGCTGATTCCAGCTGTAATGCGCTGAAGGGTAGTCTGCATGAGCAATAACCAGCGTCTTGTCATGTGTATGAAGTTCAATAACTAACGGCAAATTGCGGCACTGCAATAAAGCTAGCCGCACATCATGTTGACGCTGTTCTGGCAACTCTCGATACCACTCTCCGCCATTCATCTGCCAGAGGATCCCCTCACCTTCATCGAGCGCTTCTAAAGCCATCGCTTCATGGTTGCCCTTCACTGCTTTGAACCACTTATTGCCGAGTAGAGCCAGGCATCCCGGGCTGTTTGCTCCGCGATCGATAAGATCACCCACCGAGATAAGTAAATCCTGATGGTAGTCAAAATGATGAAGTTTAAGCTGGCTAATTAATTCAGAGAGGCAGCCGTGTAAATCACCAACAATAAACACATGCCGCCACTCCTCTCCGTCTATTCGCTGATACATACCGACCCCACTTTGTTTATTTATTGCTCAATTATAAACCAGTGGGCGGCAATGGTTAGCGGACAGGACGAATGAACATTTTGATTTGCTTGCCGTGGTATTCAACAAAGTGCTGAAACTGAAAACCAAACCGTTCAGCAAGATAGATAGAACGCAGGTTATCATCATCAATAATGCAACAAACTGGTGTCGCAAACTCACGGTCAGCCCATTGCAGGATAGCGTTTAGCGCTTCACTGGCGTAGCCTTTACCGTGCACAGCCGGAATCAGTGACCATCCTGCCTCCGGAAGTTCAAGCGCCGGAGTTAACTCACGGTGGGCGTCCTGAAAACCGAACGAACCAATATAACTCTCGGTATCTTTTTCAAAGACAGCCCAATAGCCATAACCCAGCGCCTGCCAGTGACCGATATAACGCAGCAATCTTCCCCAGGTCATTTCAGGGCCTTGCGGTTGTCCACCACCAATAAACTTCACCATTTCGGGATCCGCCCAACAGGCAGCTAATGCCGGAAAATCATCCAGTGTAAAATGGCGGAGAATTAGACGTTCAGTTTCCAGACGAGGTGCTGCATTAACCATGCTCATATCCTTCGATGTAGTCATGTAAATGATTTTTTAACCATTCTGCCGTCTCAAGGACCACGACACAATAAACACCACGAGAGGAAACCATCAGATAGGTTACAAATATGAAAAGTGGATACGATAAAATAGAAAAGGCTGCAAATATGCAGCCTTTAGAAGATGTGATACGAGTTATCTGGCAAATTTTTCCGCTTCTTCAAGCGTTTCAATATGGCTTATACCAAAGAGTATCGTGGTCATTAGTCCTACCACGCACCCCACCAGTTTACTATCGAGGAACAGTTTCAAATTTCTCTGGCACCTCCGTTTCACTCTGGAACTACTGGAAATCTAGCACTCTTGAAACTTCAAAAGTAACGGCAGATTCACAGTTTTGTCATCTGGAATTCAAACACGCCAATTTATTATCGAAAGCGTTGTTCAGACCTTGCCGCTAAGGCGCTCATGGAAATCGCTGCTGCGTAAATCAAGACCGACAATTTGCACCTTACTTTCATAGCGTTGATAGCGGGTTTCAATAGCATCAAGCACGGCAACTGTCGATACATCCCAAATCTGAGCCTCAGACAAATCAATAATCACGTTTTGCGGATCGTCGGCATACTGGAAATGCTCAACCAAGTCGTTGCTGCTGGCAAAAAACAACGGCCCAGTCACTTTATATATTACGGATCGCCCGTCATCAGCTAATGTCCTTTCTGCAATCACCACGTGTGCAAGACGACGAGCAAACAAAATCATCGCGAAAATAACCCCACCGACCACTCCCAAGGCCAGGTTGCCCGTCGCAACTGTGACAACAACGGTCGTCACCATCACCAGCGTTTCGGGAAGCGGTATTCTCTTTAACGTCGCAGGTTTGATACTGTGCCAGTTAAGTGTTTTCACCGCCACAATCACCATAATTCCCGCTAAAACGACCATTGGAATTTTTGACATTAGGTCACTTAAGCCTGTTACCAAAAGCAACAACACCAAACCAGCAGCAATTGTTGAAATGCGAGTGCGCCCTTTGCCTAATTCCACATTTACCATGGTCTGGCCAATCATGGCGCAACCTGCAATTCCGCCATAGAAACCTGCAAAGATATTAGATATTCCCAATCCCCAACATTCACGACGTTTACTCGAAGGTGTGTCAGTCAGGTCATCAACCAGTTTGGCGGTTAACAACGACTCCATTAAACCAACAAAGGCAATGCTCAAAGCACATGGCCAGATAATTCGTAAAGTATCCAGATTCAAGGGTACCAACAACTCTGTCAGTCCAGGTAATCCAGCAGCCATTGGTCCCGCCTCACCGACTGTTGGTACGGATAACCCCATCCCACTGCATGCGGCGGTAATCACAATAATCGCCACCAACGGCGACGGAACCATTTTAAATACCCGCGGGAGAAACAGCACAATTGCCAGGGTGAGCGCAAACAGTCCCCAAACCAACGGGTTATCCCCCCAAATATGGGGTACCTGGGCAAAGAAAATGAGAATGCCCAACGCGTTCACAAACCCAGTCATCACCGACAATGGTATATAGCGCATCATACGTGCAAGCCCTACGACGCCGAACAAGATCTGGATTAGCCCTGCCAGCAACACCGCAGGGAAAATATATTCAACTCCATGTAGATGAACCATCGGACCGATAACTAATGCTACTGAGCCGGCAGCAGCGGTCACCATTGCAGGACGTCCACCGAGCAGTGACATTGATAAACAAAGAACAATAGAGGCGACGAGGCTGACTTTCGGGTCAACTCCAGCGATTACTGAGAATGAAATGATTTCAGGTACGAGTGCCAACGCCGTTACCACTCCCGCAAGGGATTCGCGAGCAAGCAAGCGAGGGCTACGCAGAACCGATGCGAGAGAGTTTTCCCGACGATGTGTTTCAGTTTGAGTTGTGGTCATAGTTTTGTCTTTGCAGGTTTATCGTTATTAGTTGGGGCGACCTTCAGGCCGGGCGTGATTGTACAGAGAGGATAGTAAGGATGCTAATTAATGTGATCCCTATCGCAGATCTATCCTCTGAGCTTTTGCTGGTTTCAAGTGGATGATTTCAGGGAGAGGTATATTGAGACATGCCAGGAATATAGATATTAATGGCTATTACTGGAAAGACAATAATTAGTAAACCTACACAAAAGCAATTACAATACCACTGAGACTTTCTAATTATATAATTATACTTTAGCCATTTTCATTAATGGAGGCTTGCTTTTGTTTAGTCATTTGACTCATTGTAAAACGATTGGTTCTTTTCTGTTAGCTTCAATGATATTCTTTTGCAACAATGCTGTTGCCGATCCTGTGCTTAATAAAATACTTAGCACACATAGTATTACATTAGCCTGGGTGGGTAGTGCTAAACCTATTTCCTGGGAGCTAAATGGAAAACCGACCGGTATGGCGGTGGATATCTGCCAGGGTGTTGTCGATAGTATAAAAAAACGCTACAACACAAATATAAATATACAATGGGTAGAAGTTGCCTCAGCTGCTCGCTTTGAATATATATCTCACCATAAAGCAGATATTCTCTGCGCCATTGCCGGAAATACAGCGCAACGTAATAAATTCGTGACTTTTTCAAAGCCATGGTTTTTTACCCGAACAAATTTTCTGGCTAAAAAATCGCAGCATATAAATAGCTTCGAGATGCTTTCGGGGCGGACCGTAGGTGCCATTAGTGGCGGAACATCTGCATTATTACTATCTGCAATGAATCAAAACATTAACTATTCGATCTCAGTTAAGCTGATGAGAAGTTTGGATGAAGGATTTGATTTACTAGAACAAGGGCACATCTCAGCATTCGTTACTGATGACATTATCATACATAGCAAATTATCTGAAATGACTGACAGAGATGACTATCAAATGAGCACCGAAGGATTTGGTGACGTAATACCCTATGGAATGGTGGTAGCTAAAGACGCAGGTGAAATAGAGTCCATCATCAATGATGAATTAAAATATCTATTTATCTCACAGAAATTTGATGAGTTATATAATAAATGGTTTATGTCCCCTATCTCCCCTAGTGGTGAAAACATGCGACAGCCCATGTCAAAAGAACTCATCAAAGAAAAAAATAGCTATCTACCTACACCAAAAACTCTTGTCGGAAACTAAAAATGAAAAGAGGAATTTTAAAAGAACACCTACAAGAGTGTTTGCATAAAGAAGTAATGATGACTAATAAGCCATTTTCATGGTCAAGAGTGATCCATAAAGCGTTTAAATGCCCAGAGAGACGATTCAATTTTTGGTGGCGAATTGCATCATATCTTTATAAGACGGAAAAAAATCTCAATAAAATCATTGCCAGAAAAATCAACAGAAACCTGATCAAAAAATACAATACCGAAATTCAATTGTCCGCAACAATCGGGCCTGGCCTGAACGTTACACATTTTTTATCCGTTGTGATTAATGGTTGCTCAACCATTGGTTCTAATTTCAAAATCCGGCAAAACACCACAATTGGTCTTGGTGGCAGCGTGGGTGAAAAATTCAACTCGCCAACAATATCTATCGGCAACAATGTTGAAATCGGTGCATGCTGCTGTATTCTTGGGCATGAATTATCTATTGGAAATAATGTTACCATTGGCGCCATGTCATTTATTAATAAAGATATCCCTGATGATACTGTTGTCTATACTGAGAAAACACAAATAATGAGATTAAAGTAAATTGGCCTGCTCATCGAGGAAAAGTATAGCTTTTCTAAATATTGATGAAAATTCATTGCAGGTTTTTCTGAGACTGTTTTCAATGAAGTTATATTTCTTATAAAACTCAATATATTAATTTATTCTGACATTGGGTGAACAGGAACTTCCAAGAGTGTTTTGGGATTTATTGACTCAAAATCTCCTGCCTTCATCAAGAAAACGCCCGAAAAGTATTTGGATTCAGCCCAAAAGAAGTTTATGTTGTTATGAGTCTGTTACGGCGTTCACGCAAGATCCAATAAGGAAAGTTGAAATTTTTTCGGGAACGTTCAGACAAGCCGAGCTAAGTCTTTGTATAGAAAGGCAGATAAAAAAAGACCGAATACTAAACTATTTATTATAAATCAATATGTTAAATGGCATCTTGGCGCAAAATTGTCTACATGCCATATGGTTGCTACAACCTAGTGCCTTGAAGCCATTATTCTTTTAGTTGGTTTTATAATCACAAGTATATATTTTAAATGTCATAATTTCCCCATTCCGTTTAGCATGTAATATTTTATCATCCCCTATAAATGCCACTTTCCCCTCAGGGATATCCTTGCAAGGAGACTTTGAATACATTTCAAACGTATAAATGAAACTTTTTGAATTCTTATATAGAAAATTAGAGTACTCATTAAGGGTATTTTGAAAGAATGAATATACATACACACAATATAAAGATATTGAAAGTATTTGTACTAACCGTGTTGTTTTATGAAGGAATTTTTTCTTCCTTACATCATACTCCGGGAAAATAAATGTTTTAAATCCATGATCATAAAGCAGTACAAATAATGCCCATAGTGATGATGTAACCAAAATTGCGAAGTACATAAGCAGCATAACAATAGCAATAATCATAGGTATAACACCTATAGATATTAGTATTACTGCATGTGGGAAATTAGAAGGTGATACAGTCGTAATATCATTTACGACAATACCAGCTATTGATAAAGCCACGTTAGTACATAGTGTAAACCCTAATAATAACAATGCTTTCCCAACAAGATGAGAATATATGATATTATAAGCTCTAGTTAGGTCATAAATGACCACGGCACTCCAATAAAATATAAATATTAATAAAAGACCTTTCTTTATAAATGAGCCAAATAAAAACCCAAAAATTGGCAGAAGTAGTAACAGTAACAGAAGATTAAAATATAGCTTTTGTCGAACATCTAATCTCTCACGAAAATCATGAATTATTCTGACAACAGAAGCAATCCCATTACGTATTTTAAAGGACTCTGAGCGCATAAAATAAACCTATCATTAAAAGTAACTAAAAACAGGCATCAAATAATGTCCACCTATCTTTCAAAGCTTCAATAGACAACGAATGATTTATAGATATTTTCTTACCTTCAAATTCTAGGTAATATTTTTCTTTGACTAGTTTAGAGAAATGAATCGTAAGATGATGTGGATGAATTGCCATAAGGTTTAAATCAAAAAGTGTATGTATATCGCTCCTTAATAGGATACCATTTCTAACATTATTATGGCTGTCATTTCTATATGCATCAATATGCGCAGCCTCGAGAATATCAACTAATTCACAACCTGTGATGGCACATTTTGCATTTTTGGTGATCAAGCAATTCCTGAAACTTCTTTGCCCTCTTCTTTGTTTTATTGAGCGTTCAACAATTTTTCTTTCATCCGATGAACTTCTTTCAACATCTTCATCAGCATCATGTATATTGATTGTTGGCCCTAAGAATGATGCCAAGCCAAATACTGAAGAAACCCAATTTAAATCAACTTCTTGTATAGAGCTCTGAACGTTATAACGGAGGGTTTTTTCTTTGAGCTGAGCCATATTAATAGAATTAACCTGCCTATAATTATCACCATACTCAGCTGTAAATTCCGTAGCAGGTCCAGAAATAATTAGGGGGCTATCAAATGTATGATTATTGCTGCAACGCCATTTTGGTTGAAGTGTTTTTCGAATCAATAATTTCTTTGCATTACATTCAGGATACGGACATTTATTACTACTTTTCTCTACACCGCGAGTTGTTAATTGGGTTATCAAAGAAACCCCTAACACTGCATTTCTATCTGTAATTATTACAACATCCCCAACCTTCACATTTTTGTGATTAGCGACGAAGTTATTATATCTATAATGCTTAGAGTAATCATCATCATATCCGTCATTTCCATGATACCTTAAATCATCATGCTTGATTGTTTTAAAAGACCATGCTTGCTGCATCAGTACACATCCTTAAAGTCCATTATTTTACTCGCCCTATTTTCAAGGGCGATTTAATTATCTAGCCTGCTGACTACTCAAATTAGTTCCATTAGCTTATTTTTCTTCGATTGGAATTCTTCTTCTGATAGCACACCTGCATTTTTCAGTTCTGCAAGCTTCTTTAACTGTTCGAATGGGTCGCTATTTATTTGAGAAATCATGCTAATACTATCTTCAGGTTTTAAATTTCTACCCGATTCTATTGCATTAATTAGAGATATTTCGGTATCCTTGCTAAATGTTTTGAATTCCAGATCATCATGGCTAGTATGAATTCTAAGCGAACGATGTCCCATAGTAGATTTTCGTTCAATAGACGTAATGGATTTCAAAGGGATACTTTCGATTACTTCTCCAATGAAGCCCTTTCTATAAAAAGTAACTCTTACATCAGTGACGAGTAATACACCGTTATGCTGGGTATCTTTTCCCTTACCCATCATTTTACCGATATACCCTTCGCCCCATGAAACAATCGACTCACCACTTTGTAAATGGCTATTTTTGAATTTATCTACATGCTTATTTGTTTTCATTTGAAACATCCCTTATAAGTATTTTCGCAATCCATATTTTTCTTTTAAACACAACTTATCAACATTGAAATATAATTAATTTACATCTAAAAATCATCTTGCATGGTAAGCACTACCTTACCTGAAACCTTTACTTCATCAGCTCCGCAAGTGAAAGCGGAGGCTTTACTTGTAACAGTGATTTTTCGCCCTGGTAAAAGAGCAACATCATAGATATCGTATTTATCATCTACACCAAGTAACCAACGTCCATTACTGATTTCATTCACACTAGCATCGATTACCCATGAAATAGCATTGCTAACAATAAATACAGGCTCGATAATTTTATGAGGGAGGAAACTTAAATCAATATTCCAGGTTCCTGAATCCTCTAGAACACCTGCAATTAATTTTTTTCTAGGAATATAAAAATTATTGCTAATCATTATATCTTGATGTTGCAGCCCTTTACCCGTAGCTAACCACTGTAATGACACTCCAGTATCGAGAGCACAAGCCACAACTACATCGCCAGGAAAATAGCCTCTACGTACCCAAGTACTTACTGTACCGGAAGAAATATCTAGCAGGTCGCATAACTGTTTTTGCAATGTAAAGCCATACGCCTCCATTATCCGGCGTAACACAGGCTTACCGCCGTTTGACATGATCTCATCGTAGAGAGCTTTGCCCTGCACGGAAACGCTCATTTCTTTTAAACTTGCATTTGCAAACTTTCCAGTGGTTAGCCAATAAAGATCACTACCGGTATCAAGTGCACATTTCACAAAGGCACTGCCAGGAACGCTATCACGCTGTACCCAATTACTTACGTTAGCGGCTGGAACACCAATGCTTTCAGCTAATGCTTTCTGTGTTGTAACCCCATACGCAGAGCATAAACGCTCGACAATTTCTAGGGCAGTGCCTTCGCTAAAGTCCATAAACCACCAAATAAATAAACAATTGTTGTTTACATAAATTCATTTGTTGATCTATGATGTTTCACACCACATGTAACACCATAGAACAGAACCATTAATACGGAGATACTGCGTTATGCATACTGAAAATGCAAATTCTCAGCTCACATCTCAGATGCTGGCCTCCCCTGACTTCATTGCAAGTATTGCAGCTCAGTTAGTTCCAGCCATCAATACTGCTCTTGATCAGGCTCTGGAAAAAGCCGCTGCACTGGCTAACTCCCCTACCATGTCTAAAGAAAACTTCTGCGCTGCCAATGGCATCAGTAGTTCTGTATTGGAAAAGTGGATTGCAAATGGCGTGGTGCTTCTCGCTCCTACGCCAACCTCGACAGTCACAAGAACTATTACCTGCAAAGAGACCGGTAAATCACGTAAAGACGTGATGGAAAAACATGGTAACGCATTGATTAACGTTGCTGCATGGCGTGAAAAGAATCGCCAACATGCGGTTAATTGTCGCTACATCAAACGATAACTTGATTATGCAAGTTTAAGGATGAGCAACCATGTTTGATTATCAAGTTTCTAAACAGCCCCACTACGAAGATGCATGCCGTAATTTCGCAACTAAGCACAATCTGGCTGAACTGGCGGAAAAACTCGGCATGCGCCCTCAGGTGCTGCGCAACAAGCTCAATCCAGAGCAACCTCATCAGTTGAATATTCCTGAGCTGATGGCTCTCACTGATGTGACCGAAGATCCATCGTTAGTTGACGGGTTTCTGGCGCAATTGCATTGCTTGCCCTGTGTGCCGACTAACGAATTAGCCGATGACAAACTCCAGTTATACGCGCTGAAAGCCACTGCCGAAGTTGGTCAGATTGCTGCGGGTGCGGTATCTGAGGAAAAGCTGACCGCGAGCCGAAAGCACTCAATGGTTGAGAGTGTCAATTCAGGCATTCGATATTTATCTCTTGCCGCACTAACGATGCATGCACGCTTACAGACCAACCCTGCCATGAATAGCGTGGTTGATACAGTCAGTGGGTTAAGTGCTTCATTCGGTCTGATTTGAGGTGATGCACATGGAACCGTCATTCGCTTCATTACTGAAACGTCAAAGCCCGTCCATGAGCTACGGCCACGGTTGGATTATGGGTGAAAACAATCATCGCTGGCACCCGAGCCGCGACCAGTCTGCATTGTTAAATGGACTGAGTGCTCACAAGCCATCACTCGTTACCAGGTTGATTAACCGCTGGAAGACAAAATGAAAAGTGCTGCTCTGGCAAAATCCGTAAAGGCACCACAAGCGACATTTAACAATGTGTACTTAATTCACGCGCGTATTGATGGCCCGATAAAAATGACCGGTGACGAATGTCTCGCTCGTTTTCGCCAGCAATTAAAAGCCACCAACAACACGGCGCTGCGTAATTTTAATAAGCTCGACAACAACTTTAAATTCGTTGTTCTGACCCTGGCTAACCGCCTGGAGCCTTCATCATTTAAACCCGATGAAATCGGCAAGCCATTTGAATATTTCGAACAGGCGCGCCGCTTACTGATTATCCGCTCAATGAATGAAATTACCCGTTGGGGAACACTGCTCCCGGCGCGGTTTTCAAAGCACGACTGTTATTTAACCGAGTAATTAATTCATTCCCAAAAATCAGGCGTAAACCCGCCGGGCATTCTTTTGCCCAAAATAAGGAAACAGAGATATGCGAAACATCGAAAACCACAATTTTGAAACTGACAACACCGCGTTGGTTTCTCTGCTGAATAAAGCAAAAAACGAAGAACGAAAAGACCGCGCCCTGGCTGTCTCATTGCGCCTTGAGGCTCTGGCTGTACACATCACGCGCGAAGGTATGGACGGGAAAGAAGCTGCTGAACTGTTGCGCCGCGAAGCACTGCGCTATGAAAACGAATCTCAGGAGTTGCACTAATGGCTGACTCAATGGATTTAGTACAACTGCGCGTGGATGAAGAACTGGCGCGTAATATCAAGCAGGCCCGCCGACAGCCTCAGCGTGCCGCCAGCGCATTCTTTTGCGAAGAATGTGACACTGCTATCCCTCAGGCGCGTCGTGCTGTCGTGCCGGGTGTCACGCACTGCATTACCTGTCAGGAAATCGCAGAGCTGAAAAATCAGCATTACAAGAATGCGATATGAACGGGATTAAATTCGCCTGGCCGTGGAACGCACCACGGCAGGCGATTGCCAGCCCATATCAGACCTATAAAGAACAGCACCGCCGTGATCGAGAGATTGCGGCGTTGCTGCGTGCGCGTGATGCACTGGCGAAACAGCCGGATTGCGTGCGTTACGATATTAATCGCCGGGTTGATTATTTAGAGCGTAATTTTGGTGTTCAACGAGCCAATGCTCACCTCGTCACGTTTGTCAGGCGGGCATTGCCACGGCTTGAACAGGTCGCCGGTATTTATCAAATCACCGGCATCGACAGTCATCTTTCACATCAGTTGTTTGGCGGTCATTTTGATGCGCCAGATATCCGCTTTCTTGCCTCAAAACTTGTGAATCTGACCGCCCGATATAACCGTCTCCAGGATATGTCCAAAGCCGATATTGAACTGCTGGCCGCTGATATTGCCAATTACATTAATGGCGAGATTGGAACCATAGACGGCGATGTCAGCAGGCTAAAAATATTGCACGCGATTTACATGCGAGCGGCACAGATAGCCCGTCATTTTAAATGCCAGCCGCCACTGTGGGAGCGCGTCACTACTAAGTTAGTTTCCCTTGATGATATCGGCCCTGCCGTGCTGCGCATGGTCAATGAAAAATGGTGGCGTGGCCGCTTGCGCCGTGTCGCCTCTGAATGGCGTGAACACCTGCAAATTGCCCTGGGCAATGTCAGTAAAAAACACACCCCGTATGCCAGTAAATCCTGTGTTGCGGAATGGCGCGAACAAAGACGGCGCACGCGTGAATTTCTCAAGGGCATGGATCTTGAGGACGAAGAAGGAAACCGCATCAGCCTTATCGATAAATACGATGGCAGTGTGGCTAATCCGGCCATTCGTCGCGGCGAATTAATGACGCGTATCAGCGGGTTTGAAAAGATCTCAACTGAACTGGGTTATGTGGGAGAGTTTTACACCCTGACCGCGCCGTCGAAATACCACGCCACAACGAAAGCAGGCTATCGCAACAGCAAGTGGAACGGTGCCAGCCCCGCAGAAACGCAGAGTTATTTAACCTCCGTCTGGTCGCGTATTCGCGCCAAACTCCACCGAGCTGAATTGCGCATTTTTGGTATCCGGGTTGCAGAGCCTCATCACGATGGAACACCACACTGGCACATGCTGATATTCATGCGCCCGGAGGATGTATCTCGCGTGCGTGCCGTTATGCTGAAATATGCACATCAGGAAGATGCCGCAGAGCTGGTGAGTGATAAAGCCCGCAAAGCTCGCTTTCATGCCGAAGCTATCGACCCGGAAAAAGGTAGCGCCACCGGCTATGTGGCGAAATACATCAGTAAAAACATTGATGGTTTTGCGCTGGACGGTGAACGCGATGACGAAAGCGGTGAGCTGTTAAAAGAAACGGCTCCGGCAGTTGCAGCCTGGGCGGCTCGCTGGCGTATCCGTCAGTTTCAGTTTGTGGGCGGTGCGCCTGTAACGGTTTATCGCGAACTGCGAAAAATGGCTGACAGCGAGACAGCCCACGCGCTCAGTATTGAGTTTGCCGCCGTACATGATGCGGCTGATGCGGGTAAGTGGGCGGAATACGTCAACGCACAGGGTGGCCCGTTTGTGCGCCGTGATGAGTTGCAGGTGCGCACCTGGTATGAACAAAGCGAAACCCTCAACGAATACGGTGAGGAATGCACGCGAATTAAAGGTGTTTTTGATGCCACCGTTGGCATTGATACTCCGATTTTAACCCGCCTCATACAGTGGAAGATTGTCCCAAAACGTGCCGTTGATTTGGACGTTGACCTTAAGGGCGATCCTTCGCCCTCTCGGAGTTCTGTCAATAACTGTACGGGGGAGAATGTCGGTGCTCCCCCTTCCCCACCAGAAATAGACCTCAGTAAACCGCTGAGCCGGTCGGCCAGACGAAAATTAACGGAGCGAATAACAGAGAAGAAACCAAAACGACATCATTTATCACCTTATCCTGACGTATCTAACGATAAGGCGGTGAACTTACTCATTGAGAACGCTAAGAAACAAACGGGTGAAACCATAAATCGTGGCACAGCTCTGCATCTTATCGCTGGCAGTAAAATATCTATCGATGGCAATTGGTATCGAGGCTCATCCAATGGGGAATTAATCGCTACAAAACCAGATACCACAGCATTGAGGGTTAAAAAGCTTTGGAAAAGTATGAACGAAATGCACAACGTTGATACAGGTAAGGTCATTCATGACCCATTTGGCCAATATGCGCAGATGCTCAAGAAAGCCGACCCTCTAGCGTGGGATCGTCTTTTCGGAACTGATGAAATGAGGCTACGAATTTGCACAACTTTCAGACCGCAGTAATTTGTCTATTGTTTTCATGACTATAAATGCAGTCAAGGAATGATAATTTCCTTCACAAATGTTAACAGCACATGATACTGTATATTCATACAGTGAATTTATCGAGAGGAACTCATGCTGATGGAAGAGACCAGGCGTACCCAACATAAGTGGGCGTGCGTACAATTTATCGCTGAGGTATCACTGATAGCGAATTGCAAACCATCAGATTTAAAGCTGGCGCTTTCGCTGATAGCTGACCTGGCGAACAGTGAAAATGTGAATCAGGAAAGCGATGATGTTTACTACGAAGCGAAGTGATTTTTTTGCTGAAAATCTTGCATCCATTTTTTGCAGAAAACCCCATTTAACGTGCTAAAACGCGTGCATGCATATAGTGCATGGAAACGCATGATCGTAAATGGATCGTTTTTATCAAAGCCTGCCAGCTCTGGCGGGCTTTGTTGTCTCTGTTGCACCTGCATTAAAACCGACCCATGAAGCGGGCAGGCGTGGCGGGGATAGCATTGCGCGCAACTCGCTGATATGTTTATCCTGAGTGATTCATAATACATTAAATAGAGAGAACAAAAAATGAGCATCGAAGATCGACTTAGATTGCTTGCGCAAACAAACTCAAATTATTCTTTATTATTATCCCAATGGGAATTTGATAAAAAACTCATACATCGGGCACTGAACTCTGTTGCAACAACATTCCCACATTATAGCCTTCATGACTCATCCCATTCCTCAACAATTTTGACACAAATTGAGAAAATAATCTTACCTGACATAGATAGTTTATCCGCTACTGATTGTTGGTTGCTGCTGGAATCATGCTACTGGCATGATGCAGGTATGATTATTACTAAAGAGCAAAAGCTGGAATTAGTAAAGAGCCCCGAATTTAGACGTTTCTTAGATGAGCATATAGAGTCAGACTCGGATTTGATAAAGCATGCAATTGACATTAAAGATAAGAATATCATCGATAATTATGTTGAAATAATTGCGTTATCGGACTCAATGACCTTTATAATTGCTGATTTTTTCAGAAAAAAACATCCTGAATTATCTGGGAGATATGTGAGTAATCCTCAGATGGCAAATATAAACTCACCTAGAAACTATTTAATCCCAAGCAGATTGTTTGGGATATTATCAAAAATCGTTGCTTGCCATGGTCAAGAGCGTGATGAAATAATAAAATTACCTCATTGCAATGATGGGATGGATGCGAATGATTATGCACACCCACGTTATGTAGCGGCTCTTTTAAGGCTTGGAGATTTATTAGATATCGATGATGGGCGATTTTGTGAAACACTTCTCGCTTCTATTGGAGATATCCCAAAAACATCTCATGATCATAAGAAAAAACATTCATCCATTACAAGTCTCCTCATTAACAATGATATTATAGAAATTGAAGCGATATGCTCAGAGTATGGTAGTTACAATGCGCAAATATCTTGGTTTGATTATATAAGAGAGGAGTTTGAATTTCAAAAAAACCACTGGCTTGAAATTTGCCCGAATAACAAGCACTCATCTCTACCAATTATATCAAAGTTAGACTGCCAGTTAATTGACCATATTGGAATTGATAATTTACCACCAAAAATAACATTGGATGAAAAAAGGGTTTATGAATATATAACTAGCTCTGCTATTTACAATGAGAAATATCCTTTTATAAGAGAGATTGTTCAAAATGCAATTGATGCAACCATGTATAAATGCTGGGGAGATTTATTGTATAAGAAAAATGGAGAAATCAATGATTGTAATAAGCACGATCTTCGTTGTGAGTTCGAAAACCATCTCATTCAAGAGCAGATAGAGATTCATTTAGAACCTTTAACGTCCGATAATGAATATATTAACTACATTTTTCGAGTGCGCGATTACGCCACAGGTATGTCAATAGAAGATATTAAAAAAGTACTTAAGGTTGGCTCTCCTACAGGATCTAAACGAAAGCGAATGCTAGAAAAAATGCCTGATTGGGCAAAACCAACAGGCTTTTTCGGAATTGGCCTTCAAAGTGTCTTTACAATGTGTCACGATGTTTCTATCAAAACACGTTGCCCATATGGCACTGGCTATCAAATAACCATTATTCAAACAAATTCTAATCCAGATTTCATAATTAAGAAATTTGAGGATGAATTTTTCCACGGGACGGAGGTTAAACTCACTATTAGTGAACTAAAAATTCCTCGATCGGTGCCATTTTCAGCAACTGAAGCCATGAGAAAATTTGATCCTTTTCATCACGATAAATTTGAAATCGCCCCATCAATTATTAAAGAAACACTTGCCAAAACATTTATAACATCTCCAATAAAAGTTCTTTTTAACAACGAAAATGTAATAAATAACATTCCTTTCATTGAAGAAGATTCTATAGCAACACCAAGCACCTCAACAGACTTTGATAATGGTGTGGATTTTAATCTTCGAGTTGACCTAGCCCGAAATTACTCCATATCTGTTTATTATAAAAATAGCAAGCTTGAAACAAAAGGCATCTCATTTGGAATGATGGGAGTGGCAGGGTTTATAGATATATTTTCTGGAAATGCTGGTGAATGGGTAACTATAAACAGAACTCAACTAAAACAAAACAAAAATGATGACTTGGCCTTTTTGCTGGATGCAATAATCCAAAAGCATAAAGATGCCATCACACAAAATACAGAAAATAAAAACGAGGCTTCTTTTTACTTTCATTCACAATTTAATGATATTAGCAATAAGTTGTGGGAAAATTATATGATTAATAATATAGCCATTAAAGATTACATTGATGGTAGCAATGTAATTGAGTTTTATGCTGGAAGCACAACCATAAAACATTCATCTATTGAGTTCACGCAGAACCCAATAACTTACTGCTTATCAAAGCTTGTACGAAATCATAATTTGAAAGCATATTTTTCTTTTGAAGGGGACTTCGAAGACAACACTCCTTTTAAAAATAAATACTTCTCTTTCAATGTCAAGATTATTAATGAATACCCAACGGATAAATATATAGACAAAATCATAATCCAACGATTATATGGTTTAAAATCTAAAGAATATCGATATCTTGCACCATGCTTTGATAAAAAATATCTCGACATTTCATTTAGTGCTATTGATACTCCCCCATGGGTGTTCAAGCTATTCTATCCTTGGGAGTTCGAAAATTACCTAGTAATGCCTCACAACTCATCCTCAAATAGATCAGATGATGCAAGAGCTATTTATGGGTATTACAAAGAGAGAGGTCTTACCAGCTTAGATGTGGATCTATTCACAAAAAAATACATTTCCATGTGGGAAGACTTGGGTTTGTAATAATAAAGGGCGATAATATATCGCCCTTTATTTAATTAAAAGTCAGCGCCTAGAGTATAATTTTTAAAAAGCACAACCTCGGCACCAATCCACTCATTAACCTCTTTAATCCGCTCCTGCAAAGGCGTCAGCTCGTTACGCACAAACACCTGTGCGGCTTTCACCACGTCACCGAAACCACCGGTATTGTTGGGAATGACGCCCATCATTTGCGGCGGCACGCGATGCGCACTCATCAAGTCTTCGGCACTGGCTTTCTTGATGTTAAAGAAATCGTCTTTGGTCGCCACTTCACTGAGTGGCACAATCTTGATGCCGTCCGGTTTGCCGTTGGGTGCGTAGAAAAACAGGTTCTTAAAATTCCCCAGGCCTTTTGAGCTGCGCATCGCCTCGCGCAGCGCTTCCACGTCGGTGCTGCTCTGCGCGGCGTCAGTGACATACATGATATAACCGGCGTGCGCGCCGTTCTGGTAATACTTGCGGCGAAACAGCGTGGCCGACTCATTCAGCCAGGCCGAATTAAGCGCGCTGAGGTATTCCGGCAGGCCGTACAACTCCTGATTAATATCCGGCTCCAGCAGATGAAACACCGAACCCGGCGCGAACTCATGCGGGGTGACAAACGACTGCACAAACCAGTACGCATCCTCGCCGGTGCCCTTGCGGGTGTATTTGGCCGGTGAGGTTTCCAGCCTTAACAGCTTGCCGGTCACGCTCATGCGCTTTTCTAAAAACGCATTACCGAACACCAGAAAATCCAGCGCAAAGCGGCTGAAATCCTGCTGTGAAAGTAACGGATGCGGAATGAATGTCGAGGCCAGAATATTGCGCTTCACATAAATCGGCGAGCTGTGGTGAACGGCTGCGCGCAACGTTTTGGCAAGGCCGGTAAAGCTTACCGGCGGCTCAAACCATTTGCCGTTACCGACGCACTCGGTGTAATCCAGAATGTCACGGCGGTCGAGCACCGGCGACGGTTCGCCAAAGGTGAACGCTTCCATTTTTTGCGGTGCCGCAGCCGGTGGTGTGAGGGTGTTTTTTGCTGCGTGATGTTTGCGTTTCTTCGCCATTAGTTGAACTCCAGAATTGAGGTGGATGCCTGACCGCTACCGGCGGTTAATGGCTCATTTAACAGCGCGTGCATGGTCGCCCACGCGACATCGGCGTGGCTGGCTTCTTCACTGCGGCTGGCGTCGTAAGTGGCGCTGCGCCCGCTGCTGGTCATGGTTTTGCGGATAGCCATAAACGAGGCGGTGATGTCGGTATAACTCACGTCATATTCCAGGCAACCACGGCCAATGGTGTCTTTGGCTTTGAGCACCATCGCGGTTTTTACCTCGGGGCTATAGCGGATTTCTCGCGCTGCCGGGTAGAACGCGCGCACGAGCTGGTAGACACCCTGGCCGATGCCGGTCGCATCGATACCGATGTACTCGACGTGGTATTTTTCAGTGAGCTTTTTGATGGACTCGGCCTGTGTGGCAAAGTCCATCCCCTTCCACTGGTGGCGCTCCAGAATGCGGAATATCCCCCCGGCCACCACCGGCGGTGCCAGTACCACGCAACCGGCACTGTCACCGGTGTGTGACGGGTCATAACCAATCCATACCGGGCGATAGCCAAACGGGCGCGTGGCGAACGGCTGCCAGTCATCCGCCCAGGCTTCCATGCTGTCGACCATGCAGCGTTGCAGCTCCTCGAACGGAAACACCGAGGCTTTATCGTCGACAAATTCGCACATGAATAAATTGCGGAAATCATCGGCGCTGTTTTCGCGTTTCAGCGTGTCGAGATTAAACAGGTCGCAGCCCCCGGCGAGCGCATCTTCGATATTCACAATCTGCCGCCACTGCCCGTCGGCGCAGGCCATGCCGTTTTTGAGTGCCGCGTGGCTGATATCCAGATCCACACACTCGCTTTTATCCGCGCGGCCCTTGTTAAACAACTCGCCTGACCAGAACGGGTAAGCCCCATGCGCCAGCGTCGACGGTGTCGAGAAATAGGTCGAGCGCAGGTGCTGCTGTGACGCCATGCCCGATGCCACTTTGCGCAGCTTCTGAAAATTGGGGATCCAGAAAATCTCATCGACCAGCAGGTCGCCGTTGTGGCTCTGCGCGGTGTTGGAATTGGTGCCGAGAAAAATCAGTTTTGCCCCGTTGTTGCCAATGACAATCGGGTCGCCGGTGAGGTCAACATCGACCAGGCGCGCGAACTGGATAATGTATTCGCGGAACACATACGCCTGCGTCTTGCTGGCCGAGAGAAAAATCTGGTTATGGCCGGTTTTCAGGGCGCGCAGCAGCGACTCGCGCGAGAAATAAAACGTCGCGCCAATCTGGCGGGATTTAAGAATATTGCGGATACGGTGTTGCAGTCCTGCCTGATGCCAGCCGAGCTGATATTCAAAGGATTCCGCAAAGAATATCTCCTCGAGTTTCTCAATAGCCTCATCGCTGAAATAGTTCTTTTTCGGCTTCTTGCGCTCGCCTTTATTGCGGTTCGCCACATTGGGATTTAAATCGGCTTCACTGCCGGTCTGGTTGTAGCGGTTCACCCGCGCCAGGCGCTCAATCTGTCGGCCTAACAGGTCAATTTCTTTGAAGTCGCCGCCGTCTTTTTTGGTCTTGATGATGAGTTGAATTAAGCGCGCTTCGAGGCTGTTTTCGACGCGGGTGATCGGCGCAATGCCGTCCCAGCCGTCGCGCTGCTTCCAGCTCTGCACGGTCGGGCGTTTCTGGCCGAGCATCTCAGCAATCTGCGGCACGGAAAACCCCTGCCAGTAAAGCAGTGACGCCTGTCGACGTGGGTCAAGCATCAGGGAGGTGTCGGTGGTGATGGTCATGATTGCCTCGCATTAATTGATACGGAGCAAGGCTACTTAAGCGGCGGGTGATGTGCGCTAAGGTGCTGTTGTGTCAGGGGTAAGCCATCCGGGATGAATGGCAGGCCGGGTGCGGAGTCAGGAAACTAAGCCTGACCTAATCACCTCACCATCAGGACTCCTGACCATGGCAAAAAAAGTATCGAAGTTATTCCGCATCGGTGTCGAGGGTGACACCTGTGACGGGCGACTTATCAGCGGCACCGACATTCAGGAAATGGCGAGCGCATTCGACCCGCGTGTTTACGGTTGCCGCATTAATCTGGAGCACCTGCGCGGCATCCTTCCCGATAGTATTTTCCAGCGCTACGGCGACGTGGTGGAACTGAAAGCCGCACAGATTGAAGACGACTCCGTGCTCAACGGCAAATGGGCGCTGTTTGCGAAAATTGCTCCGCTGGACAACCTGGTCGACATGGTTGGCAAAGGCCAGAAGGTTTACACCTCCATGGAAATTCAGCCGAACTTTGCCAATACCGGCAAGTGCTATCTGGTTGGCCTTGCCGTTACTGATGACCCGGCAAGTCTCGGCACCGAATACCTGGAGTTTTGCCGCACTGCAAAATCCAACCCGCTTAACCGCTTTAAAACCAGCCCGGAAAATCTGATTTCCGTCGCTACCCTCGCCGAGTTGGAGTTTGAAGACCAGCCCGACACCCTGCTTAACAAGCTGACCGACACCGTGAAAGGCATTTTTAGCCGTAAACAGGCCGACGATGACGCGCGTTTTAACGACGTGCATGAAGCGGTCACCGTCGTCACTGAGCAGGTGCAGGCCAACCACGATGCCACTGAGCAGCGTCTTTCCGCCATGGAGCAGTCATTCAACACCCTAAAGGGTGAACTCACCACGCAGCTTGAGGAAAGCCAGCAAAAACTCGCCTCACTTGAAACGTCGCTGGATAAAACCGAGAGCTTTGCGCAGCGCCGCCGTGAACCGTCGAGCGGCGGCAATGGCGACTCGCTGCTGACCAACTGCTAATCCCGGAATAAAACTCAACTCATTCAGGAATAACGATGAAGCCACAGACCCGATTTAAATTTAATGCCTATCTCACCCAGGTCGCGAAGCTCAACAACGTCGACGCCAGTGACATGACCAAAAAATTCAGCGTCGACCCGTCCGTCACCCAGACGCTGATGAACACCATGCAGGAGTCATCTGACTTTCTGACCCGCATCAATATGGTGCCGGTCGCTGAAATGAAGGGTGAAAAAATCGGCGTCGGTGTCTCCGGCTCGATTGCCAGCACCGCCGATACCGCGAGTGGTGATGAACGTCAGACCGAAGATTTCACCGCGCTGGAATCCAATAAATACGAATGCGATCAGATTAACTTCGATTTCCATATCCGTTTCCGCACCCTGGATTTATGGGCGCGTTTCCAGGATTTCCAGCTCCGTATTCGTAACGCGATTATCAAACGTCAGTCGCTCGATTTAATGATGGCCGGTTTCAACGGTATCAAACGTGCGGCGACATCTGACCGCAGCAAAAATCCGCTGTTGCAGGACGTGGCGGTCGGCTGGTTGCAGAAGTACCGCAACGAAGCGAAAGCGCGCGTGATGGATAAAGTCACCGCCGACGATGGCAGCGTGATTTCTGCGGTGATCCGCGTAGGTAAAAACGGTGATTACGCAAACCTCGACGCGCTGGTGATGGATGCAACCAACAATATGATTGCGCCGTGGTATCAGGAAGATCCGGATTTAGTGGTCATCTGTGGCCGCCAGTTGTTAGCGGATAAATACTTCCCGATTGTGAACCAGGAGCAGGCTAACACCGAAGCGATGGCCGCTGACGTGATTGTCAGCCAGAAACGCATCGGCAACCTGCCCGCGGTGCGCGTGCCGTACTTCCCCGCCAACGGTCTGATGGTGACCACACTGGAGAACCTGTCGATTTACTATATGGACGACAGTCACCGCCGCATCATCGATGAGAACGGCAAGCTCGACCGCATCGAAAACTACGAATCAATGAACATTGATTACGTGATTGAAGACTACGCCGCCGGTTGCCTGGTGGAAAACATCACGCTCGGTGAGTTCCCTGAGCCGCCGAAAGAAACCCAGGCTGATGAACCGGCGCAGGAGGCGTAAGCCATGACGAGTCCCGCCGCACGTCACATGATGCGGGTCTCGGCCATTGTGACCGCGCAGCGGGACGATAATCCGCTGCGCCATGCGTCTGCTTACGAGCAGATGCTGGTCAAACTGGCTGCCGACCAACGCACGTTAAAAACCATTCATTCCATCGAGCGCAAGGCCGACAAAAAGCGTGCGCTGTTGCCGTCCTATGCCCCATGGGTCGCCGGTGTGCTGAGCGAGGGCAAAGGCGCGCAGGATGACATTGTGATGACGGTCATGCTGTGGAAGCTCGATGCCGGTGACATTGCCGGGGCGCTGGAGATTGCCCGCTATGCGTTGCAGTACAGTCTCACCATGCCATCCCTGCACAAACGCACCACGCCGTATGTGCTCGCCGAAGATGTGGCACTGGCCGCCATGCGCGCCCATGCCGCCGGTGAACCGGTTGATGTCGGTCTCCTGCTGGCAACGCAAACCCTGACAAGCGCGTCAGATATGCCCGATAAAGTGCGTGCAAAACTGCACAAAATCACCGGGCTGGTACTGCGTGACGCGGGACTGCTGGCGGATGCGCTGGCACAACTCCAGCGTGCGATGCAGCTCGATGCACAGGCGGGTGTGAAAAAGGATATTGAGCGCCTCGAAAGCGCACTGAAACCAAAGTCTGCAACGGCTAAAAATCCGCGACCGCGTAAACCTGCGACCACACCGGGTAAACGCGGTCGCCCCCGCAAAGTGGCAAAAACCACCGGTTAAGAATGCGCCCCGCGCCGGACGGCACGCCGGTTGAGACAGGTTCGTCCTTCATCGATACCGGCGTCCACCGTCCACCTGTTTAGAGGTTGTCATGACGACAGTGATTATCAGTAAGCCCGACACATCGCAGGCCGGTGTGGTTATTCCGCCGCAGCCGGTACGCGAGCCGGTTATCGGCAACACCTTCTTTTTCCCGGCAGTCGACCCGGTGCGCGTCCGTGAGCTGATGCGCCTTGAGCACACCGTCACGCCGGAACGTCTGCGCGTGGCGATTAAGGACGGTATCGCCGAAACCAACGCAGAACTATTTGATTACCGCAGCACGCAGATGGCCCTCGGTTTTAAGCACCTGGCCGATGTGCCTGCCGAAACGCTCGACGGCGAAAGCGTGCGCTGTTTTTACTACCTGCGTGCCGTGGTGGCGATGACCACCGCGACCCTTTACGAGCGTTATCGCGGCGTGGATGCGAGCGCGAAAGGTGACAAGAAAGCCGACGACGTGGAAAGCACCATTGATGAGCTGTGGCGCGATATGCGCTGGGCGGTCTCCCGCTTACAGGGCAAATCACGCTGCATCATCGGGCAAATCTGATGAAGGTGACAGCCCTCCAGGGCGACACGCTCGATGCACTGTGTGCGCGGTATTACGGGCGCACTGAGGGTGTGGTCGAGGCGGTGCTGCGGGCAAATCCCGGACTGGCAGAGCTGGGCGAGGAAGTGCCGCACGGCACCGCCGTTGAACTGCCGGATGTTGAATCTTCACCGGTCACGGAGACGCTGAACTTATGGGACTGAACATGGAAAAAATCACGACGTTTGTCACCTACTGGCTGTCGGTGGCGCTGGCGTATTTCGGCACGCAGACGCCCGAAAAGCTGGCGCTGTATGTCGGCGGCGGCTGTGCGATTTTCACCGCGCTGGTGAATTTCTGGTATCGCCGTCAGACCTTCCGTTATCTGCGCGCCATGGGAATGAATGAGGAGGTGATACGTGGCATCAATCGTTAAACGTTGCAGTGTGGCCGTGGTACTGGCACTCGCCGTCCTGGTGCCGGATTTCAGGATGCTGAAAACCTCCCCCGACGGGCTGGCGCTGATTGCCGACCTCGAAGGGTGCCGCCTGAAACCGTACCAGTGCAGCGCCGGTGTCTGGACATCCGGCATCGGTCATACCGCTGGTGTCACGCCGAAAGGTGATATCACCGAGCCGCAGGCGGCGCAGAACCTGGTCAGCGACGTGCTGAATGTTGAGCGCCGTCTTGCGGTCTGCGCACCGGTTGCCATGCCGCAGCCGGTCTATGACGCCGTAGTGAGTTTTGCGTTTAACGTCGGCACCGGTGCGGCCTGCCGTTCAACGATGGTGAGTTATATCAAGCGTCACCAGTGGTGGCAGGTCTGTGAGCAGTTCCCGCGCTGGGTGTTTGTGAATGGCGTCAGAAATACCGGGCTGGAAAATCGCCGCACGCGTGAACGGGCTTACTGCCTCAGGGGGATTGAATGAAAACGCTGATTATTCTGCTGTTACTGGCCGTCGCTGGTCTGGGGTGGATGAAGCGCGAAAACAGCACGCTGCTCCGGTCGTTTGAAAAGGCTAACCGCGTGGCCGGAGAGCAGAAAACCCAGATAACCATGCTGCGTAATCAGCTCGAGGTTGCCGCCACTGTCCGTAAGCGCAACGAGCAGGCGCAGGTCGATTTACGCAACAAACTCACCGCCGCTAACACACTGGCGGCGAACCGTGGCAACACCGTGACGAGGTTACTCAATGAAAATAAAGCGCTGCGTGAGTGGTATGAGTCTGATTTGCCTGATGACATTATCCGGCTGCACACCCGCCCGGCCTTTAACACCACCGCCGATTATTTACAGTGGCTGTCCGAAAGTGTCGCTGTGCCCGATACCGGCAAGCAGCCCGCGCACTAACGGTGATTTAAGCGTGGATATTCGCCAGCTTGAGGCGGCACTGGTGAGTTGTGCCGCCCAGACTGAAACCATCAGACACTGCCAGGACGAACTCGATGCTCAAGCCAGCCAGTTTACGCAAAGCCCTCTGTGACGCAGCGCCGGTGCTGCGTAATAACCCGGACATGCTGCGCATCTTTATCGACAGCGGGAAAATCGCCTCAACCCTTGCGACCTCGCTGTCGTTTGAAAATCAGTACACATTAAACATCGTGGTCACGGATTATCACGGCGACCTGGATTACCTCATCGTGCCGGTCAATGCCTGGCTGCGGGAAAACCAGCCCGACATCATGACCACCGATGAGGGGAAAAAAAGAGGCTTCACGTATATTGCCGATATTAACGACGACGAGAGTGTCGACGTGAGTATCAGCCTGTTACTGACAGAGCGCACGCTGGTCAGGCAGGAAGGTGAAGCGCTGCACGTGAAGCACGTTCCTGAACCACCTTTGCCGGAGAACGTCACCCGCCCAATGGAACTGTACGCTCACGGCGAGCTAGTGAGTCAGTGGCATGAATGAATTTAAACCCTTTGAGGACAAAATCGCCGGGCTGATTGCCAGCCTGTCACCGGCTGCGCGCCGCAGAATAACGGCAGAGATTGCAAAGCGGCTGAGAGCCTCGCAGCAGCAGCGAATTAAACGGCAACAGGCCCCCGACGGTACGCCCTATGCAGCCCGTAAACGCCAGCCGGTGAAGGGTAAAAAAGGTCGGGTTAAACGTGCGATGTTTACCAAACTGCGCACCAACCGGTATATGAAAGTCAAAGGCACTAACGAGGCTGCTGTGGTGGAGTTTACCGGGCGTGTGCAGCGCATGGCTCGAGTGCATCAGGAGGGATTAAGAGATCACCCTAACCTTTACAGTGAACTTGTGCAGTATGAGGCGCGCAAACTACTAGGGTTTAGTAGTCATGACATGAGCAATATTAGGGATAGTATTATTAAAATACTAACATATTAAAAACCATGAAGTTAAGTATTAAATAGCCTATTATTAAGAGCACTTACAGAATAAAGTCCATAACAACATAGTTATGGACTTTTATAATTGAAAAAAGAACTACACATCCCAAAACACCCAGTGAGAATCATCAACAATATTTACTGATATTAATTCATCACCAAGACAGCTTTTTAGTGACTCGGTTCCTGCGGCAAAAAATGCACTTGCAGCCGCCATTCCTCCGGAAATTAATGCCGCCAAGATGGCTGCAATAGTTGCACTTGTAAATGCGCGACTAAGACACTCACGGACCTTACTTTCATCAGGTCCATCTACAGTAATAATTATTGAATGTGTCAGTTTTTTCATTTCAGGATGTGGTACTGGTAAACCAAAAGGTCCATCATTTTTCCAGTGAATGGTACCTGTGGGTTGAATGCTATCGTCATACGAAGCCAATTGCTGACTGATTAAAGAACGGGTTGCATCACGGTTTTGTGACCGTTGAAATAGCTCATACTTTAAACTCTCATTAAGTTCAATTGGTGCCATTACAGATTTGCTTGCATTTATTCGTACTGCTTTTAGCCAACTCAGTTTGGGTACAATTGAGCGTAATTCAAATGGTTCAATAACCTGTAGTACCATTCCAACAGGTTCCTTGGCTATAAGACCGAAATCCCAAACCCCATCACTTGGATCAGAAATATATATGTAAGGAGAAAGATTAACAGGCCCCCACCCACTTGTTGGCAAATTACCTGACACAGTGATTACAACCAACTCTTCTCCTAACGGAGAGTTAAATTGTTGTGCAGTTACGGAAGTTACATCTATAAGACTCATAACTATACCTCTACATTCATTGATTAATCGGCTTATAACTCTTTATTTAAAATTTTAATAGTTATTAGCGCGATGTAATTAATACGAAAGTTGTACGAAAACTTGTAACCCCAGTCGTTTCAATTAACCACTGTGTTGTGTTGATATTCAGAGAGCAAAGCTAAATTGAGTAATGTGAACACTCTAGGCATCCTTTTCTACATGAATACTCTGACATCTTTAAATGACCTTGCACGTCTGCTGCGCAATCTTATCCGCACCGGTGTCGTGACTGAAGTCGACACCGCGCGGGCATTATGCCGTATTGAAACTGGCGGTATCACCACCGACTGGCTCAACTGGCTGACGCCCCGCGCCGGTCGCTCACGGACCTGGTGGGCACCGTCGGTCGGTGAACAGGTTTTGCTGCTGGCGATTGGCGGCGAACTGGACACCGCTTTTGTTCTGCCTGGCATTTATTCCGATGATAACCCCGCGCCCTCAGCCTCTGCCAATGCGCTGCATATTTCTTTCCCTGATGGTGCCGTTATCGAATACGAACCGGAGACCGGGTCGCTCACCGTTTCAGGCATTAAAACCGCCTCGGTAACGGCGTCTGAATCTGTGGTCGTCACGGTGCCGGTTGTGACGGTTAAGGCCAGCCAGAAAATCACCCTGGATACGCCGGAAGTGGTCTGCACGAACAAGCTCACCACCGGTACGCTTGAGGTGAAGCAAGGCGGCAAAATGAGCGGCAACATTGAGCACAGCGGCGGCACCTTCAAATCCAACGGTGTGCAGGTGGATAACCATAAGCATGGTGGTGTTGAGCGCGGTGGAAGTCAGACGGAGGGGACGCAATGACGGTGCAATACCCCGGCATGAACCGTGCCACTGGCCTGAGTTTGTCCGATTCCGGACATATCAGTCAGAGCGTGCGCGACATTCTGATCACCCCCATCGGCTCGCGCGTCATGCGCCGCGATTATGGCTCACTGCTCTCGGCACTCATTGACCAGCCTGACAACCCGGCGCTGCGCCTGCAAATTATGGCCGCCTGCTACATGGCAATTCTTAAGTGGGAGCCGCGTATCCGGCTGACGGCCATCACTTTTGAAAGCGCCAGCGCAGGCGCGTTGTTTGTCGATATTACCGGCGTGCGTACCGGCACCGGCGGCACGCCTTTTTCCTTAACCATTCCCCTGAGCTGAGATTATGGCAACCATTGACCTGAGCCAGTTACCCGCCCCGGATGTGGTCGAGGTGCTGGACTATGAAACCCTGCTCGCCGAACGCAAAGCGACACTGATTTCACTCTATCCCGAAGATGAGCAGGAAGCCGTCGCGCGCACGCTCGCGCTGGAATCCGAGCCTATCGTCAAACTGCTGGAAGAAAATGCGTATCGTGAGCTGATTTTGCGACAGCGCATTAACGAGTCGGCACTGGCGGTGATGCTGGCCTTTTCCCGAGGGAATGACCTCGATGTGCTCGGCGTAAACAATAACGTCGCACGCCTGGTGATTACGCCAGCAGATGAGACTGCCATCCCGCCGGTGGCGGCGGTGATGGAATCGGACAGCGATTACCGTTTACGTATTCAGCAGTCGTTTGAGGGGCTGAGTGTCGCGGGGCCGGTCGGGGCGTATCAGTTCCACGGCCGCAGTGCCGACGGGCGGGTCGCGGATGTGTCGGTGATAAGTCCGTCGCCTGCCTGCGTCACTATTTCGGTGCTGTCGCGTGAGGGTAACGGTACGGCCAGTGACGAGCTGGTGAATATCGTCAGCCTTGCCCTGAATGACGAGAACGTCCGCCCGGTGGCCGACCGGGTGACAGTGCAGTCGGCGGTCATCGTCAACTATGAAATTGACGCCACACTTTATCTGTATCCCGGCCCCGAAATGGAGCCGGTCAGACAGGCCGCCGAGGCAAAGTTAAAAGCCTACATCAGCGCGCAGCACCGCCTCGGGCGGGATATCCGCAAATCCGCCATTTATGCCGCCCTACACGTGGAAGGTGTGCAGCGTGTCGAGCTGGCAAAACCGCTGGCCGACATCGTCCTTGATGACACTCAGGCTTCTTTCTGCGCTGATTACAAAATCACGATTGGGGGTGCCGATGAATAACGTCCGGCTGCTGCCGGTGGGTTCCTCTGAGCTTGAGCTGGCCGCCGCAAAAGCCTGCGCCGAACTGACCCGTGTGCCGGTGCCACTGCGCCAGCTCTGGAATCCGCAGGAATGCCCCGCACCGCTGCTACCGTATCTGGCCTGGGCGTTTTCGGTCGACCGCTGGGATGAGAACTGGACGGAGGATGCCAAACGCGCCGTTATTCAGGCGGCAAAATATATTCATAGCCACAAAGGCACTATCGGGGCCATCCGGCGCGTGGTGGAGCCGCTCGGCTACCTGATTAACGTGACCGAATGGTGGCAGACCAGTGATGCCCCCGGCACCTTTCGTCTGGATATCGGCGTGCTGGAAAGTGGCATTACGGAAGAAATGTATTACGAGATGGAGCGCCTCATCGCCGATGCGAAAGCGGCCAGCCGTCACCTGATTGGCCTGAACATCATCCAGGACATTCCCGGTTATCTGTACACCGGCGGCGTCAGCTATGACGGCGACATTCTTACTGTTTACCCCGGCTAAAAGAGGCAGGCATGACCGTTAAATATAAAACACTCATTACCACCGCCGGGGCGGCAAAATTTGCCGCCGCGACCGCAGGCGGCACAAAAGTCACCATCACGCAGATGGCCGTCGGTGACGGCGGTGGCACACTGCCGGTGCCGGACGTCGGCCAGACAAAGCTCATCAGTGAGAAATACCGGGCTGCGCTCAATAAAATCAGTGTGGACGCGAAAAAGAAAAATTACGTGATTGCCGAGCTGGTGATCCCCCCGGAGGTGGGGGGATTCTGGCTGCGTGAAATGGGGCTTTACGATGCCGCAGGCACACTGGTTGCGGTGGCGAATATGGCGGAGAGCTACAAGCCAGAGCTTGCCGAAGGCTCGGGACGTGCACAGACGCTGCGCATGGTGATTATCGTCAGTGCGGTGGAGTCAGTCGACCTGGTTATCGACACCACGATGGTGATGGCAACCCAGGACTATGTCGACGACAAAATCGCCGAGCACGAACAGTCCCGCAGGCATCCTGATGCCTCACTCACGGCGAAAGGGTTGACCCAGCTCAGCAGTGCCACCGACAGTGCCAGTGAGGTGCTGGCGGCAACGCCGAAAGCGGTGAAAGCGGCTTACGACCTGGCGAACGGCAAATACACCGCGCAGGATGCGACCACCGCGCGCAAAGGCCTCGTCCAGCTCAGCAGTGCCACCGACAGCACCAGTGAGGTGCTGGCGGCAACGCCGAAAGCGGTCAAGACGGCTTATGACCTGGCGAACGGCAAATACACCGCGCAGGATGCAACCACCGCGCGCAAGGGTATCGTTCAGCTCAGTAGTGCTACCGACAGCATCAGTGAGGTGCTGGCAGCCACGCCGAAAGCGGTTAAGGCGGCGAATGACAATGCTAATGGTCGCGTACCGTCAAACCGGAAAATCAATGGTCACGTCCTCACTGCCGATGCAAATTTAACTGCGGAAGATGTTGGAGCGCTATCGCTTGCTAATGGCGGGACGTTAACGGGCGGGATAAAAATAAAATATGGGAATGCTGGCGCGCCAATTCGACTGTATCAGGACAATGGTGCAAACGAATACGGTGTATTTCTGTTCAAACCAGCCTCGGATACGTTTGCAATCTATCCAACAGCGAAGGGCGGAGCCGAAACCGGAAATGCGGCGTCCGGTATTAAGCCATTCACTATAAACCTCGGCAACGGGCTGGTTTCACTGGGGAATGGCTTATCTATCGGAACTGCGACTAGCAGCGCTATGGGAAGCAATAGTATTGCTATCGGTGATAGTGATACTGGTTTTAAATGGAACAACGACGGCAACTTTGATGTGATGGCTAACGCCTACGCAATCATGAACGTCGCACCATCTGCCATTAACCCGAAAAAGTTAATTCAGCTTGAAACCACTAACGGCTCCTACATTTCTGGTCGTACACAAAATACCGTCCTCGTAAACCGCACTGCCGTTTCAAACGGCTCAGTCAGTGTGATGGTTAGACAAGAACACACTAACTACAAGTGGATGCTGGGTGGGCTGGGTAACTCTTACTTTGGGTTCTTCATGAACGCAAACAGTCATGCCGAGTCAGATAACTCACATGATATGTCGGCATATCTGACAACGACGGGCTGGTACACAAGCGGCACATTATCGAGCGCAGGGGCTATCAGCACGGCGTTGTCAATCACGGCAGGGGGCAAGGTTCAAGCCAACACTATCAGTAATGGCGCTTTCAGTTGGGGTAATGCTGGGGCAATGACAGCTAATAACGGTGACATATTTGGCACTGTATGGGCGAGTGCATCCCTGGGCGGCGATGGTAAAGCGGGGATCTGGCTCTCTACCGCACTAAATCGCGCCTATGCGCGTGGTTCCGCTGGTATAACGGCCGCCGAAGCCGCACAGACAACAGCCAATGCCGCAGCGCCAAAAAGCACTGTTTATACAAAAACGGAGGCTGATACCCGTTTTCAGCCTAAAGGCAGCTACACACCTGCGGGTGAGGCATACACAAAAGCTGCATCTGATGCCCGATATTTGCAGGGAACGAAACTGGGTGCTGAAGGGCACATAGTGATTAATTCATCAGGTGCAATTTCGAGAGTCCCTGCCGGATGTGTGATGACGGGATGGCAGCCTGAAGGGCAAAACATCGGTGGCGATCCGTGTTACTACAAACCGATTCAGCAAAATATCAATGGCACATGGGCCACAATCACAGGCTAATAATATGACTCTTATTGAATTAAAGCGTTACTACCCTGAAGAAATGCCGCTGGGTAACGGTGTGCAGTATTTTATTGATGTTAATGGAAAGGACTGGTTTAAATCGCTGCCATTATTCACAAAGAAATATTCAATTGCATTTGAGCCAGCTTCGGGCGTTATCCGCAGTTATTGCGATGATGTTTCGCGCCTGTATCCGGTTGACCTGAATGTCACGGATGTCGATACGCTACCCGATGGATTTGATATTGACGGAACATGGATATTTGATGAGGGAGTTATCTCACAGCGAGTATTAAGTTCTGAGGAATTAACCGCGCAGGCTGGAAATAAGAAACAGATGTTAATGAATGAAGCAAATACAGCCATTGCAGTGCTTCAGGATGCAGTTGAGCTGAACATCGCTACTGAAAGCGAGGCGGCGCTGCTGCGGGTCTGGAAAAATTACCGTGTACTACTGAGTCGGATTGATGTTACGCAGACTGACGGGATTGAATGGCCACAGCCGCCAGTTACTGACTGACAGGCAAACAAAAGCCCGCACAAGGCGGGCTAGTCATACGGGCATTCCTGATATTCATCATCGTCATCATCAACAAACCAGACACACCAGAAGTAGCCTGCTAACAACCAGCCGACCAGTGCCGCCACGCCCCACAAAATATATTCCATCGCATCACCTCCGTGAATGGCAGTCACGATAGCGACAATAACCCCTGATAGATAATGGATATAAACGATCAATTCTCCCGGATTGATCGCTCTCACCGATCAATCCCCGCCTCATTCGAGCCGCTGATTTTGTTCTGCTTTCCGGTTTGTTGTGCCTGATGCCAGCCAGCGCTGATTGCTCGCCTGCACGACACACAACACCTGAGAATGGACTTCCCTGAACAAATACGGAGTGACCCGGATGGGCGACTATCACCACGGCGTACAGGTTGTTGAAATCAACGACGGCACGCGTGTTATTTCCACGGTCTCGACGGCAGTCATCGGCATGGTGTGTACCGCCAGCGATGCTGACGCGAAAACCTTCCCCCTCAATGAGCCGGTGCTCATTACCAATGTGCAGGCCGCCATCGGCAAAGCCGGAACCAGTGGCACGCTCGCGGCTTCACTCCAGGCGATTGCCGACCAGTGCAAACCGGTCACAATTGTCGTGCGCGTTGAAGAAGGCAGCGGCGATAACGAAGCAAATGCACACGCGCAGACCATCACCAATATCATCGGCGGCACCGATGAGCACGGCAAATACACCGGCATTAAAGCGCTGCTGACCGCCGAAGCTGTCACCGGTGTCCGTCCGCGCATTCTCGGCGTGCCGGGGCTGGACTCGCAGGAGGTGGCGGTCGCGCTCGCCTCAGTGTGTGTCAGTCTGCGCGCCTTTGGCTATGTCAGTGCCTGGGACTGCAAAACGATTTCTGACGCCATCAAATACCGCGACAATTTCAGCCAGCGCGAGCTGATGGTTATCTGGCCGGACTTTATCGCCTGGGACACCGCAAAAAGTGCCAGCGCCATGGCGTATGCGACGGCGCGCGCCCTCGGTTTACGTGCTTACATCGACCAGACGGTCGGCTGGCACAAAACCCTGTCTAACGTCGGCGTGCAGGGTGTCACTGGCATCAGTGCGTCGGTGTTCTGGGATTTACAGGCACCCGGCACCGATGCTGACCTGCTCAACGAAGCGGGTGTCACGACGCTTATCCGCAAGGATGGTTTCCGCTTCTGGGGCAACCGCACCTGCTCGGATGATCCGTTATTCCTGTTTGAAAACTACAGCCGCACCGCGCAGGTGATTGCCGACACCATGGCGGAGGGGCATATGTGGGCGGTGGATAAACCGATCACCCCGGTGCTCATCCGCGACATTGTTGACGGTATCAAAGCCAAATTCCGCGAGCTGAAAAGCGGCGGCTATATCGTGGATGCGGATTGCTGGTTTGATGAAACGGCCAACGATAAAGAGTCGCTGAAAGCCGGGAAACTCTATCTCGATTATGACTACACGCCGGTGCCGCCACTGGAAAACCTCACCCTGCGAAGCCGCATCACCGATAAATACCTGGTGAACCTGATTGCCTCGGTTAACGGATAAGGAGTGCTCAAATGGCCATGCCCCGCAAACTTAAATCGCTCAACCTGTTTAACGACGGCCTCAGCTACATGGGGGTGGCGTCCTCCGTCACGCTCCCCAAACTCACCCGCAAACTGGAAGCCTGGCGCGGTGCCGGGATGAACGGTGCCGCGCATGTGGATTTTGGTCTTGACGATGAGGCGCTCACCCTGGAGTGGACGCTCGGTGGCTTCCCGGATGAAGCACTCTGGGCGCAGTACGCGCTGCCGGGTGCCTCCAGTGTGCCGCTGCGTTTTGCTGGCTCCTATCAGCGCGACGACACCGAAGAAGAAACCGCCGTCGAGGTGGTGGTGCGTGGCCGTCACAAGGAATTTGACGGCGGCGACAGCAAACAGGGTGAGGACACCGAGACCAAAATCACCACCCTGTGTACTTACTACAAGCTGACGATGAACGGCAAAGAGCTGATTGAAATCGACACCATCAACATGATTGAGAAGGTCAACGGCATCGACCGTCTGGAGCAGCGCCGCCGCAATATCGGCCTGTCTTAATGCACCTGCCGGTCAGGATTGCTGGCCGGTTAACCCTGTTTTAATTCCCGGAGAAAAACCTCATGAGCAACGCAAAAAAATACAAGAACACGTCTGATAACCCGAACATTGTGACCCTGGTGAAACCGATTAAACGCGGTGACATCGTGATTGAAACCCTCACCCTGATTAAGCCGACGGCGGGCACCCTGCGCGGGGTGAGTCTCGCCGATGTGGCCAGCTCAGATGTGAATGCGCTGATTAAAGTGCTGCCGCGCATGACCTACCCGAGCCTCACCGAGTCGGATGTCATCGCCATGGAATTACCGGACATGATGACCCTTGCCGCGAAGGTGATCGGTTTTTTGGCTCCGGCTTCGGCGGTTTAACCTTCCCGCCGGGCTTATCGGTCGACGACCTGATGGCGGATATCGCGGTGATTTTCCACTGGCCGCCGTCAGAGCTGTATGCCCTGAGCCTGACCGACCTCATCACCTGGCGCGAGATGGCGCTGAAACGGAGCGGAAATTCTCATGAGTAATAACGTCAGAATCGAAGTGCTGCTAAAAGCCGTTGACCAGGCGACGCGCCCGTTTAAGCACATCCAGACGGCAAGTAAGACGCTGGCGGGTGATATTCGTGACACGCACAAAACCCTCAAAGACCTCAACGGTCAGGCGTCACGTATCGAGGGTTTTCGTAAAACCAGCGCGCAGCTCGCCGTCACCGGGCAGTCACTGACAAAAGCAAAGACCGAAGCCGAAGCACTGGCAACGCAGTTTAAAAATACTGAACGCCCGACGCGCGAGCAGGCCAAAGCGCTGGCAACGGCAAAAGCGGCGGCGGAAGGATTGCAGGCCAAATATAACAGTCTCACCGAGTCGGTGAAGCGTCAGCAGCGCGAACTCGGGCAGGCCGGGATTAACACCCGCAACCTCACGGCTGATGAGCTGCGTTTAAAGGGCCGCATCAGCGAAACCACGAACCAGCTTAACCGGCAGAAGCTGGCACTCGAACAGGTCAGTGCGAAACAGGCAAAACTCAATGCGATAAAAAACCGCTATCAGGCCGGTAAAGAGCTGGCCGGGACAGCGGGCGCGGTCGGTGCCGCTGGTGTCGGCATGGCAACGGCCGGTGTGGCCGCCGGTGTCGGTATTCTCAAACCGGGCTACGACTTTGCGCAGAAAAATTCCGAGTTGCAGGCTGTGCTCGGGGTGGAAAAAACCTCACCGGAAATGGAAGCCTTACGCAAACAGGCGCGCCAGCTCGGGGACAACACCGCCGCCTCAGCCGATGACGCCGCCGGTGCGCAGATTATTATCGCCAAGGCTGGGGGAGACAGCGCCGCCATTCAGGCCGCAACACCCGTCACGCTGAATATGGCGCTCGCCAACCAGCGCACCATGGAAGAAAACGCCGCCCTGCTGATGGGGATGCGCTCGGCTTTCCAGCTTTCAAATGACCAGGTCGCGCACATCGGCGATGTGCTTTCGACCACCATGAACAAAACCGCCGCCGACTTTAACGGGCTGAGTGATGCGCTGACCTATGTGGCACCGGTGGCGAAAAATGCCGGTATCAGTATCGAAGAAACCGCCGCGATGGCGGGGGCGCTGCATGATGCGAAAATCACCGGCTCGATGGCAGGCACCGGCAGTCGCGCGGTTATCAGCCGGTTGCAGGCACCGGTCGGCCAGGCCAAAACGGCACTCGGTGAGCTGGGGGTAAAAAATACGGATGCGAAAGGCAATATGCGCCCGCTGTTTACCCTGCTGAAAGAAATGCAGGCCAGCTTTACCCGCAACAAACTCGGCACCGCGCAGCAGGCCGAGTACATGAAGGTCATTTTTGGTGAGGAAGCCAGCTCCGCAGCCGCCGTGCTGATGACCGATGCCATGACCGGCAAACTCGACCGACTCACCGCCACTTTCAAAGCCTCGGACGGCAAAACCGCCGAGCTGGTCAAGGTGATGCAGGACAATCTTGGCGGCGACTTTAAAGAGTTTCAGTCGGCCTATGAAGCGGTCGGGACTGACCTGTTTGACCAGCAGGAATCCTCGCTCCGCAAACTCACGCAGACCACCACCAAATATGTGCTCAAACTCGACCACTGGATAGTGCAGAACAAAGGACTCGCGCAGACGCTGCTCAAGGTCGGCGGTGTGGCACTGGCGCTGATTGGCATGGTCGGTGCAATTGGTCTGGTGGCGTGGCCGGTGATTGCGGGTATCAATGCCATCATTGCCGCTGCCGGTCTGCTCGGCACCGCCTTTACTGTCGCCGGAGGGGCGATGATGACGGTACTCGGGGCGCTCACCTGGCCGATAGTGGCAGTCGGTGCTGCCATCGTCGCCGGTGTGTTGCTCATCCGCCAATACTGGGAGCCGCTGGGGGCGTTTTTCTCCGGTGTGGTCGCAGGGCTGACCGCCGCCTTTGCCCCGGTCGGGGACATGTTCGCCCCGTTCGTCCCGATGTTTGATGCCATAGGTCAGAAACTCCGGGCGGTGTGGCAGTGGTTCACTGAACTGATTGCCCCGGTGAAAGCCAGCAAAGACACGCTCGATAGCTGGAAAGACTCCGGTGTTGCCGTGGGGCAGGCGCTGGCGGGGGCATTTAAACTCGCGCTGGCACCGGTCACCGCCCTGCGCAGCGGGATTGATTATGTGCTCGAAAAGCTCGGCCTGATTAATCAGGAATCCGGCCAGCTCGATGCGAAAGCCGAACAGGTGAATGCTTACGCCAGCGGCGGCGGATATTCCCCCTCCGGTGGAGTGCTGACCGGGAATTATGGCAGTTATCAGCCGGTGACGGCCAGCGCCGGTAAAAGCTATACCGACCAGAGCCGGAATGAGTATCACATCGCCATTGGCGGTGGCGTGCAGAACGGCGGCGAACTTGACCGCCAGCTCCGCGACAGCCTGGAAAAATACGAGCGTGAGAAACGCGCCAGACAGCGCGGCAGCATGATGTACGACTAAGGAGACCGACCATGATGCTTGTTCTCGGCATGTTTGTTTTTCAGTTACAGACGCTGCCTTACCAGAGCCTGCAACGCGATGTGGATTACCGCTGGCCGTCAAACAGCCGCGTCGGTCAGCGACCGGCGATGCAGTTCCTCGGCGTTAACGAGGAAAAGATTGTTTTAAGTGGAAGCCTGCTGCCGGAAATCACTGGGGGCAAAATGTCACTGCTGGCACTCAACCTGATGGCGGATGAGGGGCGTGCGTGGCCGCTGCTCGATGGCAGTGGCACGATTTATGGCATGTTTGTGATTAATGCGGTGAGTGAGACTTACACGGAGTTTTTTGCCGATGGCTCGGCATGCAAGATTGATTTTACCGTCAACCTCACCCGCGTGGATGAGTCGCTCGCGGCCATGTTCGGCGATATCCAGCAGCAGGCCGAAAGCCTGGTCGGAAACGTGCAGAGCAAACTTGGAGGGATATTCTGATGCTGACCGGAATGACACTTGATGCCGGGGCGAGTATGGCACCGGCGTTTATGCTGACACTCAATAATCAGGATATCAGCCGCAATATCAGCGAGCGGCTGATTAGTCTCAGTCTGTCGGATAACCGGGGTTTTGAGGCTGACCAGCTCGATATCGAACTCGATGACAGCGACGGCCTGATTGAGTTACCGACGCGTGGTGCGGTGCTGTCACTGTTTCTCGGCTGGCAGGGTTCGGCACTGCTGGGCAAAGGACAATTCACGGTCGATGAAATTGAGCACCGGGGCGCACCGGATACGCTGACCATCCGGGCACGTAGTGCAGATTTTCGCGGCACGCTTAACTCACGCCGTGAAGCGTCGTATCACGACACCACACTTGGGGAGGTGCTGAACACTATCGCCAGCCGCAACAAGCTTACCGCCAGCGTTGCGCCGTCGTTTGCCTCGATTGCCATCCCGCATATCGACCAGTCGCAGGAGTCGGACGCGAAATTTCTCACCCGTCTGGCAGAACGCAACGGAGCCGAGGTGTCAGTCAAGGCCGGGAAATTGTTGTTCCTGAAAGCGGGTGCCGGAGTCTCAGCCAGCGGCAGACCGATTCCGCAGGTGACCATTGAGCGTAAAGATGGCGACCGTCATCAGTTTGCGATTGCTGACCGGGGCGCTTATACCGGCGTGACGGTGAAATGGCTGCATACCAGAGAACCGAAAGAGCAAAAGCAGCAGGTCAAACTCAAACGCAAGGCCAAGCCGCAGCACCTGCGCGCACTCCAGCACCCGAAAGCAAAGCCGGTTATAGCGAAGAAAGCACCGAAGGAAAAGGAAGCACGCGAGGGCGAATACATGGTTGGTGAGGAAGATAATGTCTTTGCCCTCACCACCATCTACGCCAGCAAGGCGCAGGCGATGCGGGCGGCTCAGGCGAAATGGGACAAACTGCAACGCGGCGTGGCGGAGTTTTCGATTAGTCTCGCCATGGGACGCGCAGATCTCTACCCGGAAACACCGGTCGCAGTCTCAGGCTTCAAGCGCGCCATAGACGAGCAGGCATGGACAATCACAAAGGTGATGCACTCACTCAGTAACAGTGGCTATACGACCTCGCTTGAGCTGGAGGTGAGATTAAACGATGTGAGTTACGAGTCTGAATAAGTGAAATTTGCAAACAATAACTTGCAAATGCGATCTGTGAGTTTATCATTCCCTCAATGAAGAGCGAGAGGGGAAATAAATCATGATGCATTGCCCGTTATGCCAGGACGCAGCCCACGCGCGATCCAGCAGATATTTGAGCATAGAAACTAAAGAACGTTATCACCAGTGCCAGAATATCAACTGTGGATGCACTTTTGTCACCCATGAATCACTTGCTCGATATATCGTAAAACCTGGCGAAGTTGAACCAGCACCGCCCCACCCTAATCGTTATAAACAACAACAGCTCTGGATGTAGAAAAAGCCTGCGAAAGCAGGTTTTTTTATGCCTGCACTCCGTCTGAGATAACAAAGATACTCTTTTAAGTAAGCATTTGAATGTATGAGTTTGCAAAATCAAACATTGAATACTGTTTAAATATACAGTATTTTTCAATCATTTGATTTAGCAGGATTTACACATGACCGTACGAAAGCAAGCTGATGGACAATGGCTTTGCGATGTTTATATCGATGGGCGCGGCAGTAAGCGTGTACGCAAGAAATTCTCCACTAAAGGTGAAGCGCTTGCCTATGAAAGTTATCAGTTGGAACAAGCGAAGCAAAAACCCTGGATGGCAGAGAAGGATGACCGTCGACATCTAAGTGAACTAATTGAGCTATGGTACAAGTTACATGGTTGCTCTCTTAGTGATAAGAAAGGTCGCTTGGGTAAGCTGCATATAATATGTAATGGGTTAGGCGATCCCGTCGCCTCTCAAATCACAGCTAAAGATTGGGCGCATTATCGGGATAGACGACTCACCGGCCAGATTGCTAACGGATATAAAACCAGTGAGAAGTCACTTAAGGTTTCCATCGGAACGGTGAACTGTGAACATGCTTTTCTGCGGGCAGTGTTTAATGAATTAACCCGACTTGGGGAGGTTAACTACCCTAACCCACTCAAAAATATTCGTGAGTTTGATGAGCCTGAAAAAGAAATGTCCTGGCTTACTGACGATGAAGTGAAAAGATTGATGGGTGCGTGTCGCGGGCATGGAAATCCTGAATTAACCCTGATTGTAAAAATCTGCCTTTCCACCGGAGCACGTTGGAGTGAAGCGGCAAATCTTAAGAAATCTCAACTCTCACCTAATAAGATTACTTTCGTAAACACGAAGGGTAAAAAGAACCGAACAGTTCCAATATCTGACGAATTATATAAGCAACTTATTGAGCGTGACGGTAAGCCTTTTGAGCAATGTTATCGCCAGTTTTACCGAGTAATAAAAATTGCAGGACTTCAATTACCAGAAGGCCAAATGAGTCATGTACTTAGGCATACATTTGCCAGTCATTTTATGATGGGAGGCGGGAATATTATTGTCCTGCAAAGAATTTTGGGGCATTCTGATATTCGAGTTACGATGCGTTATGCCCATTTTGCACCTGACCATCTTGAGGATGCGCTTATTTTAAACCCGCTCAGTAAACTCGGCGGGGCGTCCACAAAGTGACTACAGAGCATCATATTGGGTGTAATGGAGTACAACAGGATGTGCGGTAAGTAACTGAATTTATTATAAGTCGCTGATTTTAATCAGCGAATAAAAAAAGACCGAATACGATTCCTATATTCGGTCCAGGGAAATGGCTCTTGGGAGAGAGCCGTGCGCTAAAAGTTGGCATTAATGCAGGCAGACATCGCCTTGCCTTCTAAGAATAGATTACCGGCGCAGGTTTTCCAGTCTGGCGCGAAAGTGTTCAGAAAAATACTGCGGCACAGGTAATGTTTTAGAAAAAAACCGCAGTATCCGGTCTACGGTTATTGCGGTTTTTTATTGTTAATTAGTAAGTTATTGCGTTTTAGCTACACAACTTCTCTGCGCGCTTAATAAATGGAGCAAGACTCTTTTTTTGTCCCGGTGTCTTAGGATCATCAATTTGAATCACGGAGATTGGCTGACCAGTGGTTTTGCCGCTACTCACTTGTTGTTGCGCTACGTCGTTTAAAGGGTATTGCATCAAGGTACTTGGGTTGATTGCAAAGAGCGCATGTCCAGGGCGGCAACTTAGCATTACCTCTTCACGATTAAATGCCCAGTTATCTTTGCCCATTTCAAAACGACTTACGGTGATAATTTGCGGTGCGGCTAATGCACTACCTGCGCAAGCCAGCAATAACAGCGTCAAAATACTTTTTTTCATGAATATCTCTTGAGCTAATAACGTCTTCGGTACGGTTCCCAGGTAGCGAAAATGCTAACAGCAAGGAGCACCACCACCGACAAAATGACTTCCAGCCACGTTAACTGTATGAACTGTTTTGTGGCTGTTGGCATGCGATTGAATCTCGGCACCAAAAAATAGCGGTTATACATGGCGATGATAACCATCACGGCAACAAAGGCAACCTTCACCAACAAGAAGCGCATATAGTTACTTTGCAGTGGTAGTGACCAGCCTAAAATCATCAGGCTGTTGATTAATCCACTGAGTATTACGGCAGCAACCGCCAGATGCCCGTAACGCGAAAAACGCATCATCGCGGTAATAGCACAGCCGCGCCAGCGTGGTTTTTGAGCCATGCGCATGCACATCAAAAGCGGAAGTAACCCGCCAGCCCACCAGCCAGCACTAAGAAGATGCACAGCATGATTTATGCGTTGTAAGCCACCGGCAATCCCTTCACGCATCGCGGCATGCCCGACACCTGCCAACAAAATTAATTGCGCTGCCGCAAGGATCAATAACATGGATTGCAACGGGCGCGGTTTAAGCAGCAGCACAAAAAGTGTCACTACACTCAGTAATATTTGCCATAACCAGATGGACCCAAAGCTCGTGCCAAGAACCGCCAGCCAAATCTGGGGATTGATAACATCTCGCCAACCACTGCCCATCATGCCAGCCTGAGCACACAACAATAATATTGCGCTAAGGGCTGTCATCCAGACTGCGGACTGCCATTGCCATTTTAGTCGGCGAATGAGAACCGGTTTAAACGCTTGAGGAGCAAGCAATGAACAGGAGATGGTGCTGCCAAGCAGCACCATTAATGCAGTAAAATGAATAAATCGCAGCGCGATATAGAAACCTGGTAACATACGGCTTACTTCACCGAGAAGTGATACTTCCCTTTCGTCTTATGTCCGTCAACGGATACCACGTGCCAGTCAACCTGGTAATCTCCCGGTTTCATAGCTTCTTCGACTGGAACAATAAGCTGCTTATCATCTTTTTCGTTGCGCTTAGCCGTACCCGTCTTCACGACCGTTTGCTGTGGCCCGGTGAGCGTAAGTCCGCTAAAATTCGCTTCAACTCCTTCAGAGAAATTAAGAGTAATTGCCTGCGGTGCAGCCGTTACCGCAGCATCTGCCGCTGGATATTGATGCTTTAAATGCGCATGAGCGAAAGCTGAACTGGAAACGGCAAGTGCGGTAAAGAGGGTGGCGATGGTAATGAAACGAGTTCGGGTGAAAGCCATATCAACTATTCCTTTTTCTTATTCGAGACGGCAAAAGGATAACCTTGAGTCCCTGTTAAGTCGAGATGAGAACAGCTATCAATGAATGTAAAGACTTGTCATCACTGATATCAACAAGTACCTTTGCGGCAACAAACATGAGGTCAATATGAATCACAATCTTGCTGAATTACCCCAGGACGAAATGGATAAGATCAATGTCGATCTTGCGGCTGCTGGCGTGGCATTTAAGGAACGCTACAACATGCCGGTGATCGCAGAAGTGGTAGAACGCGAGCAACCGGTACATTTGCGCGAATGGTTCAGAGAAAGACTGATTGCTCATCGACTTGCTTCAGTCAATTTGTCCAGACTGCCGTACGAACCTAAAGTGAAATAAATATTAACCGCACTAAACTTCCTGACAAAAATGGTGTTAAGATTTTTCCTAGTTTATATATCTGAACACAGGAATTACCTGTTGCGGCCATAGGATGATGGCCGTTGGGTAGATTGATTAAGGAAGAACGTATGCCTGTCTGGAATGTTGCCGCGGCGCAGTATGGCGCCACACCCAATGACCTCGAGGTGAATATCAAACATCATTTAGATTTTGTTCGCTGCGCTGTTGCTGAACGAATAGATCTACTGGTATTCCCCGAACTTTCCCTCAGCGGTTTTAACATTGAAAACCACCACGTTTGTGCCCTTCCCTTCACCGATGAACGCCTGAATCCTTTGCAAGATGCTGCCGTAAAACACCATATGACTATTGTCGTGGGTCTTCCATTGCGCAGTGAACAAGGAGTATCGCCAGGGTCGGTAGGTTTTTTGCCTGATGGCTCCCGAGTAGCCTGCTGCAAACCACAAACCTGCGATCTTGATCTCCCCGATCAACACACGCCATTGGTAGGTTTGCACAATCGTAGCGTGGCGATGGGGTTTAGCACCGACAGTGATGAAGAAACCTGGCCACGCAGTGCAGCTGAAATGGGTGCAAGTCTCTATGCCACAGGGAAATTCATTAATGAAATCAGCTACCAGAAAGATGAAATGTACCTGCAACGCTGGGCCCATAAATACAACTTGCCCGTTTTATTAGCTAACCATGCGTTTTCTACCGGCAAATATCGATCTGCGGGGCGCAGCGCTTGCTGGGACGATCGTGGTGAATTAGTGGTTCGCGCCGATCATGGCGAGCTTCTGGCAGTTGGAAGACGTGATGCAAAAGGTTGGCACGGGGAAATCATTCCATTACGCTAGCGCATTAATAAAACACGCTAAGGCTTGATGGAGTAAATATGCTGCGCATTATTGATACTGAAACCTGTGGTCTACAGGGTGGCGTGGTAGAAGTTGCCTCTGTCGATATCGTCAATGGCAAGATTGTTAATCCGATGAGTGACCTGGTACGCCCGGATCGTCCCATTAGCTACCAGGCGATGGCCATTCACAAAATTACCGAAGAGATGGTCGCGGATAAACCGTGGATTGAAGATGTTATTCCGCGCTATCACGGCAGCCCATACTACGTGGCCCATAACGCCAGTTTTGACCAACGTATGCTGCCTGAAATGCCCGATAGCGAGTGGATTTGCACGGTAAAACTGGCACGCCGTTTATGGCCTGGCATCAAATACAGCAATATGGGTTTATATAAATCTCTTAAGCTGGAAGTTGTGACACCTGCCGGCCTGCACCATCACCGCGCGCTATTTGATTGCTATATCACCGCTGCTTTACTGATTCGCATAATGGATGAGTCAGGTTGGACACCAGACGAAATGGTGACGATTACAGGTCGTCCAGTGCTTGTGAAAACCATGGCGTTTGGTAAATATCGCGGCGAGCCGATTGCGGAAATTGCAGATAAAGATCCGGGCTATTTACGATGGATGTTAAATAACATCAAAGAATTAGCCCCAGATCTTAGAATGACATTAAAGCATTATCTCGAGGATTAGTAACAGCCTATCCCGCTCGCCCTGGTAAAGTTCCTTGTGCCAGGGCTATCAAGAAAGCGAACTCCAGAGCGACACCTTCGTAAGATTTAAATCTCCCCGATTTCCCGCCGTGCCCTGAGTCCATATCAGTACATAAAAGCAGCAAATTATCGTCACTACGTAGTTCACGCAGTTTTGCGACCCACTTAGCTGGCTCCCAATATTGCACCTGAGAATCATGCAGTCCGGTGGTTACCAGCATGTGCGGGTAGGCTTGTTCGGTGATTTGATCGTACGGGCTGTACTGTTTGATGTAATGGTAATACTCAGGGTCTTGAGGATTCCCCCACTCTTCAAACTCCCCGGTCGTGAGTGGAATGGACTCATCGAGCATCGTCGTTAACACATCAACAAATGGCACCTGTGCAACAACACCGTGGAATAGTTCTGGACGCATATTAATTGCGGCCCCTACCAGTAAGCCCCCTGCACTCCCTCCCATCGAATAGAGCAGCTTTTCGTTACCGTACCCCTGTTTAAGCAAGCTATCACAGACATCCAGATAATCATTGAAGGTGTTCATTTTCTTCAGATATTTACCATCCTCATACCATTGCTGGCCGAGTTCACCACCTCCGCGTACATGCGCGATGGCATAGACAAAGCCACGGTCCAACAGGCTTAGACGGCTGCTGCTGAAATCCGCATCCATGCTGCTCCCATAAGAGCCATAGCCATATACCAGCAAAGGGTTTTTCCCGCGCTGGAAATGTTCACGATGGTAGACCAAAGAAACCGGCACCTGAACGCCATCACGTACTGTGACCCATACATGTTCACTGCGATAATGGCTGGCATCGAAACCTGCAACTTCGGTTTGCTTAATCACGCGTCGCTCACCGGTATCCATATCCAGTTCAAATAATGTATCTGGCGTAGTCATTGATGAGTAACCGTAACGCAGACGCGAAGACTCCGGTTCCGGATTATGTCCAAGCCAGGTTACATAAGCGGGGTCGTCAAAAGCAATTCCCGTCACTTCGCGAGTTTTGCGATTAATTTGGCGTAAACTGGTCAGCCCTTGTTGTCTTTCCTCAACAACCAACCAATCGGTAAATAACGTAAAGCCTTCCAGCATGACGTTTTCGCGCGGAGGAATCAGCTCTTCCCATTGGCTTTCATCACGCACTTTTGTGCGGTACAAACCAAAGTTTTTACCTTCCCGATTCGAGCGCATATAGAAATTATGCTGGAAGTGATCGAGGGTGTATTCGTGATCTTTGCGGCGTGGCAAAAAGCTTTGCGGTTGCGCGTCTACCAGTTCGGCATCAAGCAACAGCACTTCGCTGGTGGTAGCACTGCTGAGATAAATTAGAACGAAGTGTTTCGAAGTGGTTTTATGCACGCTGACATAGAACATTTCATCTTTTTCTTCGTAGACTAATTCATCTTCGGAGGATGGATGCCCCACTGTGTGGCGCCAGACCTGATACGGCAGTAACGTTTTGGGATGCTTGCGGACGTAATAAAGCGTGGCGGAATCATTCGCCCAGACAAAACTGCTATCGACATTATCCAACACTTCCGGATACCAGTTCCCGCTTTCCAGATTGCGGAAGCGCAGTCCATACTGACGGCGTGAGAGGAAATCTTCTGCCAGCGCCAGGACTGTGTTATCTGGCGTAATGCTCATGCCACCCATGGTATAAAACTCGCTGTGGGCAGCACGGTGATTGCCATCTACCAGCGTGCTCCACTCTTCCCATTCCTCCGACACCACAGACTGGCGCTGATAAATAGCGTATTCGTTACCGGTTTCGAAAATCTGGCGATAGCGATAACCATTTTGCGTATAAGGTGCGGAAATATCACGCTGAGGGATACGGTCGATCATCTCTTTAAGCAGGCGTTCTTGCAATGCCTGCTGCGAACTCATGATTTGGTGACCGTAATCATTCTCCTGATGAAGATAATCAAGTACCTGCGCATCAGATCGCTCATCATCACGCAGCCAGTAATAATTATCGATGCGGGTATCACCATGCATGGTCATGGTGTGGGGAATTTTTTTTGCTTTTGGTGGCATGTCATTTTTCTTTTTGAGTTAACACCCTGTAAGGGTGGCAAATTCAGACAGCCTTGCAAGCGTAACGTGGGATTTTAAGGAAAATGCCGGGATTAACCCGGCAGATTGAGTTTCTGTTGCTGAATATCTTGTTCAATGCCTTCGCGTACATCCTGCGGGATTTTTAGCGCATCCCCCAACGCATTGAGATAACTGCGCTCCATAAAATGATCAATGTCGATTGCAGCACAGCTTAAGAAATAAAGTTCCAGCGCTTCCTCTTCGTTATTAACACCTTGAACCAGGCGTTGCGGATCAAGAGGCTGATCGATTGCTTGCTGAATTAAATTACGCCCAGGCCCTTCGATACCCGCGTCACGTAATTGCTGCTCGATAATCTGACGTTCTTTATCATCAATGTGACCATCACTTTTGGCAGCGAACACCAGAGCGGTAATCAGGCGCTCCGTACGCACATCGACAGGTGACTGCTGCTGCCCAAACTGCGGCTCACCCTGATGGGCTTCACGCACTCGGTCTTTATATTTGTTCCACAGTACGCTTCCCGCAACCGCACCACCGCCGACCAATAACGCACTGGTGCCGTACTTGGTCAGGAGTTTCCGCGACGATTTGCTCGCCAGCAGCAAACCCGCTAAGCCACCGAGTGCGCCAGGCACCAGTAACTTACTCAGCCCCTGAGAATTGTTTCCCTGAGGAGTTTGTGAGGATCGATTCTGACCAGTGTGATTCTGGATGGATTGCGTCGCTTGCCCCAGCATAGACTGAAGCTGCTGTAACCAATTGCTCATTAGAGACACCCTTTGTGAGAACTTAACATCTGAGGTTAAGCCAAAGGCTGTCAAGAAGTGTCTGATAAGGCTAAAGATGAGAAAAGAACCGCGCCGGGAACGCGACGCGATAAAAACTTATGCAGCTTTCGTGCGCTTACGCGGGTGTTCAGCTACTTTGTCATCAGAAATGGGGTCTTCAACAACCACTTCATCGACTGCAATCTCATCGCTTACTGTGGCACTTTCCAGATCCGGCAATTTGCCGCTTTTCAGCACGGAGGAAAGCACGTCTTTGTTTTCTGCCATCCACATGGCCAGCACATCATTTTGCCCTTCTTCGAGAGCAACGGGGCTGTGTACGAGCCACTCGCTCAATACTTCTGCCAGGTCGAGCATTTTGTCGTAGGCGTCTGCATCTTTTTTACTGGCAAAAGACATTTTTTCTTGCCCCTCTCGTACAACAACGTATTTGATTTCAACCGCCATTTTGCAGCTCCGGTTTAACTGTTTATTTAAACAGTGTAATGATATTACCCCTGTATCGCAAGTGGGAAAATCGCTGCGCACGCAAACGTTTTCGTTTATAATCCGCCGGTCTATTTTCTCCGTTCGGGTATACAGATTATGTCAATTTTGGGAACAGCACTTCGTCCGTCAGCTACACGAGTCATGTTGTTAGGGTCAGGCGAATTAGGAAAAGAAGTGGCGATAGAATGCCAGCGTCTTGGTCTGGAAGTTATCGCCGTAGATCGCTACGCCGATGCCCCCGCGATGCATGTTGCTCACCGCAGCCACGTCATTAATATGCTCGACGGCGCCGAACTTAAAAAGTTGGTCTCCGTAGAGATGCCCGATTTCATCGTTCCCGAAATTGAAGCCATTGCCACAGACATGTTGGTTGAACTCGAACACCAGGGTCAGTGTGTAGTGCCTTGCGCGCGCGCAACACAACTGACCATGAACCGCGAAGGTATTCGTCGCCTGGCAGCAGAAGAACTCTCCCTCCCAACCTCCAGCTTCCGTTTTGCCGATAACGAAGAGGCATTTTTACAGGCCGTTAAAGAAATCGGTTTACCTTGCATCGTTAAACCGGTGATGAGCTCTTCCGGCAAAGGACAAAGTTTTATCCGCACAGCAGATCAGTTAGCCAAAGCATGGGAGTACGCGCAAGAAGGCGGCCGCGCGGGGAAAGGCAAAGTGATTGTCGAAGGCGTGGTAAATTTCGATTTCGAAATCACCCTACTGACCATTAGTGCTGTCGACGGCGTGCATTTCTGCGCTCCAATCGGGCATCGTCAGGAAGATGGCGACTACCGCGAATCCTGGCAACCTCAGAAAATGAGCCATATCGCTCTGGGTCGCGCGCAAGCAATCGCTGAAAAAGTGGTGAAGGCGTTGGGTGGTTATGGTTTGTTTGGCGTCGAACTGTTCGTATGCGGTGACGATGTTATTTTTAGTGAAGTCTCCCCTCGTCCACACGACACTGGCATGGTGACGCTAATTTCTCAGGACGTTTCAGAGTTTGCGCTGCACGTCCGCGCTTTCCTTGGCTTGCCAATTGGCGATATTCGCCAGTATGGCCCTGCGGCTTCCGCGGTGATCCTTCCAGAATTGAACAGCGATAACGTGCAGTACGGCAATGTGGGTGCCGCACTAGGCGCGGGCTTGCAAGTGCGTCTGTTTGGTAAACCAGAGATTAACGGTAAGCGTCGGATGGGTGTGGCACTGGCAACGGGCTCCAGTGTAGAAGATGCCATTGCGCGGGCCATTGCCGCAACAAAAGCAGTAAGTGTAACGGGTTAAAAAAATCCCCGCTCTTTCGAGCGAGGATTCAATTACACGAATAATTCGAGTTGCATCAAGGCGGCGACGCAGCAAATCCCCAGGAGCTTACATTAGTGAGTGACTGGGGTGAGCGAGGAAGCCAACGCATCTACGACTCGAAGGATGACGTGTTATTTCGCGCCTTCAACTGCTTCACGGGCAAGTGTTGTAATGCGATCATAATCGCCTGCTTCCAGCGCGTCAGCCGGAACCAACCATGAACCACCGATGCACAGAACGCTTTTCAGCGCCAGGTAGTCGCGATAGTTAGCAGGGGTAATGCCGCCGGTTGGGCAGAAACGAACCTGAGAGAATGGACCTGCGATAGCTTGCAGCGCTTTGGTGCCGCCATTAGCTTCAGCCGGGAAGAATTTGAATTCTTTCAAGCCGTAGTCCAGACCCAGCATCAGTTCAGAAACAGTGCTGATACCTGGGATCAATGGAATTGAGCCTTCGGTTGCTGCTTTCAGCAGTGGCTCAGTCAGGCCAGGGCTGATAGCAAACTGAGCACCAGCTTCAGTCACTTCTGCCAGTTGCTCTGGGTTCAGAACCGTACCCGCACCAATAATCGCTTCTGGTACTTCATTAGCGATAGCGCGGATAGCATCCATTGCACATGGAGTACGCAGAGTCACTTCCAGAACACGTACGCCGCCTGCAACTAAAGCTTTAGCCATTGGTACTGCGTGTTCCAGTTTGTTAATTACGATTACCGGGACAACCGGTCCTGTTTTCAGGATCTGTTCCGCAGTAGTTTTCCAGTTTTTCATCTCAAGAGCCTCTTCAACCAACTTTATAATTCGTTTCCAGTGCAGCAAGTGCTGCGTCCGGTCCTTAAAATTTAATGCAGGTCGCGCCTTGTTCCGCGCCAGATAACTGTTCGCGTAACGCGCTAAATAGTTCACGGCCGGTTCCAACGCGTTCCGCGCTAAGATCCGGGTGGTATGCAGTGCGTTTTGCAAGCTCGGCGCCATCGACCAGCAATGTCAGTTCACCCGTTTGCCCGTTGACACGAATCATGTCGCCGTCCCGGACTTTTGCCAGTAGCCCACCATCATAAGCTTCTGGAGTAACATGGATTGCAGAGGGCACCTTTCCTGATGCGCCCGACAGTCGTCCATCAGTGACTAACGCTATTTTGAAACAGCGGTCCAATAATACCCCAAGTGGCGGCATAAGTTTATGTAATTCTGGCATGCCGTTCGCTTTTGGCCCCTGATGGCGAACAACAACGACGCAATCACGGTCCAGAAGGCCTGCTTCGAAAGCAGGTAAGACGTCATGCTGGCTTTCGAAAATGACTGCTGGTGCTTCGATAACCTGGTTTTCCACCGGCACCGCAGACGTTTTCATAACCGCACGCCCCAGGTTGCCGCTAAGTACTTTCGTACCGCCATGTTTTGAGAATGGTTTTTCGAAGGTCGCGATAACATCAGTATCGAGCGCGGTAGTTGCGCCTTCACGCCATGCCAGTTGGCCGTTATCCAACCATGGCTCCATGGTGTAATGATGCAAACCAAAGCCCGCTACAGTGTTCACATCTTCATGCAGCAAACCACCTTTGAGCAGTTCACGCATCAGTACTGGCACACCACCTGCGGCCTGGAAATGGTTAATATCCGCCGGGCCGTTCGGATACAGACGTGCTAACAGTGGCACCACATCGGAAAGATCGGAGAAATCGTCCCAGTTAATGATAATGCCCGCCGCACGAGCCATCGCTACCAGGTGCATGGTGTGGTTAGTTGAACCACCAGTGGCCAGCAAGGCAACTATGCCGTTTACAACAACTTTTTCATCAATCATTTTACCGAGTGGCATCCACTCATTGCCATTGCCGGTCAGACGCGTGACCTGCCGTGCTGCCGCAGCAGTCAATTCGTGGCGTAGAGGGGCATCCGGATGAACAAATGAAGAACCTGGCAACTGCATACCCATGAACTCAACCACCATCTGGTTGGTGTTGGCAGTGCCATAGAATGTACAAGTACCCGGTGCGTGGTAAGAAGCAGCTTCAGATTCCAGAAGCGCGATGCGATCCACTTTACCTTCAGCATAAAGTTGGCGAATACGTACTTTTTCTTTATTCGGTAAACCGCTGGCCATTGGGCCTGATGGCACAAATACCGCAGGGAGATGGCCAAATGACAATGCAGCCATGGTTAAACCAGGAACGATTTTATCGCACACGCCGAGATACAACGCGCCATCGAACATGTTATGAGAAAGGCCGATTGCCGTAGACATTGCGATAATCTCACGGCTTAGCAATGACAGTTCCATACCATCCTGCCCTTGCGTCACGCCATCACACATCGCAGGAACGCCACCGGCAACTTGCCCAACCGCCCCCACTGAATGCAATGCTTTTCGGATCTGGTCAGGGTAATACTCATACGGCTGGTGAGCGGAGAGCATGTCGTTATAGGACGTGATGATCGCAATGTTGTTACGCAGCATGCTTTTCAGCGCGGCTTTATCTTCTGGCTGACAAGCGGCAAAGCCGTGTGCCAGATTGCCACATGCTAATTCAGAGCGATGTACGGTGTTCGACTTCGCTTTTTCAATCCGTGCCAGGTAGGCTTCACGGGTTTGGCGGGAGCGTTCAACAATACGTTGTGTTACGCGTAACAAATTAGGATTCATAACAAGTCCTCATAAAGTGGCTGCCGTCGCTTTAGGCAGGTGGTCGACGTTACCGGCTCTTTTCTCATCTTGTGAGGCGGCATTCCGTACCATCAGGGCAAAATCGCTTCAGCTAGTGTAAATAAAAAAGCCCTGCTGGTGAATCCAGTCAGGGCTTTTAAATTAAAAAATTTCCACAGTACGAGTGCTAGATCATGTTACCGGTAAAATATAAATCATTTGTTACGCGATATTTGCACAATTACACCAATTCTATCCGCTGAATCATTCGAGTGCCGCCAACAACTTTGCCACTCGAAGGATGACTCAGATTATTCGAACTCGTTCCATGACCGCCCATCACGGGTGATCATTGCAACTGATGCCACAGGACCCCAGGTTCCAGCCTGATAAGGTTTAGGTGCGTCGTTATCCGCTGCCCACGCCTCTGTGATGGAGTCAACCCACTTCCATGCTTCTTCTACTTCATCACGACGCACGAACAGTGCCTGGATACCACGCATGGTTTCCAGTAACAGGCGCTCGTAAGCATCTGCCAGATGTGATTCATTGAAGGTTTCGGAGTAGCTCAGATCAAGCTTAGTGGTTTGCAGGTTGTGCTTGTGTTCAAGTCCTGGCACTTTGTTGAGCACCTGAATATCCACACCTTCGTCCGGTTGCAGACGGATGGTGAGCTTGTTTTGTGGCAAATCTTGCCAGGAGTCTTTGAACAAGTTCAACGGTGGGCTTTTGAAATAGACTACAACTTCGGAACATTTGGTCGGCAGACGTTTGCCTGTGCGCAAATAGAACGGTACACCTGCCCAGCGCCAGTTATCAATATCCACACGGATTGCTACAAAGGTCTCCGTGCTACTGCTTTTGTTCGCACCTTCTTCCTCAAGATAACCAGGAACTTTTTTACCCTGCGCAAAGCCCGCGGTGTACTGACCACGAACCGTTTTTTCACGCACATTACTGCGGTCAATACGACGCAGGGATTGCAGCACTTTAACTTTCTCGTCGCGAATATGGTCTGCGGTGAGATCGGACGGCGGAGACATCGCAATCATGCACAGAATTTGCAGTAAGTGGTTTTGAATCATGTCGCGCATCTGCCCGGCCTGGTCAAAGTAACCCCAGCGCCCTTCGATACCCACTTCTTCTGCTACCGTAATTTCCACGTGATCGATAGTTTTGTTATCCCAGTTGTTGGCAAACAGGGAGTTCGCAAAACGTAATGCCAGCAGGTTTAGTACGGTTTCTTTACCTAAATAGTGGTCAATACGATAGACCTGACACTCTTCAAAATACTCGCCAACCTGGTCGTTGATTTCCTGGGAAGTCGCAAGCGAGGTGCCAAGTGGTTTTTCCATGACAACACGGGCAGGTTTAGCGTTTAGTTTCGCCTTGCCCAGACCTTTACAGATTGCGCCAAAAGTATTCGGCGGCATAGCAAAGTAGTTGATGGTGACGCGATTTTGCTGATCGAGCATCTTACCGAGTTTGGTAAAGGCTGCAGTATCGTTAACATCCAGGTTGCAAAAATCGAGACGGCCGCTCAATTTATCCCACAGGCTTTCGTCGATCTTTTCCTTCATAAAGGTTTCGATCGCTTCGCGCACTACTTTGGTATAAGCCTCTTTATCCCAATCAGCGCGGCCCACGCCCAGAATGCGCGTCTCCGGGTGGATCTGCCCTGCCTTCTCCAGTTGATACAGGGATGGCAGAAGTTTCCGACGCGCAAGGTCGCCCTTTGCGCCGAAAATCACCAGGTCACATGCCTGAGCTGTCTGTGTTACCGCCATGTCTATTCTCCTCGTTTCGGATGTCCGGAAGTATGATATGTACCGGCCCGTTTGTAATTTTATTACAGAACAATGTACTGCTTTTGCTGAGTTCAGGTAAGTCTTCAGCCATTATTTGATCGCATTCATGAACAAGACTTGGCCACTAATACCATTTCACGGCAATAAATCGAATTTTTCGAAGTTTCGTTGTTGATGTATACCATGTCGAAAGTTAGACACTGATCATGTTATGAAAAAAAACAACATCATCACATCGATTAACTTGTCCAATCACTAATGGGCAAGCGTATATTCTTGCTAAATCGCGTCACGATTTCTCCATTTGTTGAAATCGACAAAATCCATGAATGCCGGACACCTATGAATATGCTGGACAAAATCCAGTCTCAACTGGAACACCTTAGCAAATCAGAACGTAAAGTCGCAGAAGTGATTCTTACCGCGCCTCAAGATGCCATTCACTCAAGCATTGCAACCCTTGCCCGCAGTGCCGATGTCAGCGAACCGACAGTCAACCGCTTTTGCCGTCGCCTTGAAACTAAAGGCTTTCCAGATTTTAAATTACATCTAGCGCAAAGTCTGGCGAATGGTACTCCTTATGTAAACCGGAATGTTGACGAAGACGACAGCGTTGAGGCTTATACCGGCAAAATCTTCGAATCCGCTATGGCAAGCCTTGATCAGGTACGGCAATCATTGGATATGGCAGCAGTCAATCGCGCTGTAGATTTACTTACCCAGGCCAAGAAAATCGCTTTCTTCGGTCTAGGTTCTTCAGCCGCTGTAGCGCATGACGCAATGAATAAATTCTTTCGTTTTAATGTGCCCGTTATCTATTCTGACGATGTCGTTTTGCAACGTATGAGCTGCATGAATTGTAGTGAAGAAGATGTCGTTGTACTCATCTCGCATACCGGGCGAACTAAAAATCTGGTCGAACTCGCACAACTGGCGCGTGAAAACGATGCCATTGTGCTGGCGATAACCTCAGAAGGTTCACCACTCGCTCGCGAAGCGACACTTTCTTTACTACTTGATGTGCCTGAAGACACCGATATCTATATGCCAATGGTGTCGAGACTGGCGCAATTAACAGTAATAGATGTACTTGCCACCGGTTTTACTTTACGCCGTGGGGCAAAATTCAGAGATAACTTGAAGCGAGTCAAAGAAGCGCTCAAGGAATCGCGTTTTGATAAGGGGCTGTTTGTTTCTGGTGAAAACACTTAAGTTTCCATAACAAAACTGTAACTTTTTAGGCTATTCGGTTAAGTTGTTGCTTTGCGTTTTTAACGCATTCTGATTTTCCGAATCTTTTGTTAACGCAACACCAAAGTTGTTTCAGTCAACGGAGTAATACATGTCCAGACGGCTACGTAGAACCAAAATCGTTACCACTTTAGGCCCAGCCACCGATCGCGACAATAATCTGGAAAAGATTATCGCTGCTGGCGCTAACGTGGTGCGTATGAACTTTTCCCACGGCACCGCAGAAGATCACCAGATCCGTGCTGATAAAGTTCGTGAAATTGCCGCGAAACTGGGTCGTCATGTCGCTATCCTGGGCGATTTGCAGGGACCAAAGATTCGTGTATCTACCTTTAAAGAAGGTAAAGTATTCCTTAATATCGGCGACAAATTCCTGCTTGATGCCAACCTGGGCAAGGGCGAAGGCGACAAAGAAAAAGTCGGTATCGACTACAAAGGTCTGCCTGCTGACGTTGTAACCGGTGACATCCTGCTGCTTGATGACGGTCGCGTACAGTTAAAAGTCCTGGAAGTTCAGGGTATGAAAGTGTTCACAGAAGTCACCGTGGGTGGCCCGCTGTCTAACAACAAAGGCATCAACAAGCTGGGCGGTGGTTTGTCTGCTGAAGCTCTGACCGAAAAAGACAAAGCAGATATTCTGACCGCTGCCAAAATCGGTGTTGATTACCTGGCTGTTTCCTTCCCACGTTGTGGTGAAGACCTGAACTATGCTCGCCGTCTGGCGCGCGAAGCTGGTTGTGATGCGAAGATTGTCGCTAAAGTTGAACGTGCCGAAGCGGTATGCGACGAAGCGGCCATGGACGACGTTATCCTTGCTTCTGACGTTGTGATGGTTGCTCGTGGTGACCTGGGTGTTGAAATCGGTGACCCAGAGTTGGTCGGTATTCAGAAAACCCTGATTCGTCGTGCGCGTAAACTTAACCGCGCGGTTATCACAGCGACCCAGATGATGGAGTCGATGATTACCAACCCAATGCCAACTCGTGCCGAAGTTATGGACGTGGCGAACGCCGTACTGGACGGTACCGATGCGGTAATGCTTTCTGCAGAAACTGCGGCAGGCCAATATCCTGCTGAAACCGTCGCGGCAATGGCGCGTGTTTGCCTGGGTGCTGAGAAAATCCCAAGCATTAACGTTTCCAAACACCGTCTGGACGTACAATTCGACAACACAGAAGAAGCGATTGCAATGTCTGCGATGTACGCGGCAAACCACCTGAAAGGTGTTACTGCAATCATCACTATGACTGAATCTGGCCGCACCGCACTGATGACTTCACGTATCAGCTCCGGTTTGCCAATCTTCGCGATGTCTCGCCACGAGCGCACGCTGAACCTCACCTCTTTGTACCGTGGCGTAACGCCTGTGTTCTTTGATAGCCCAAGCGACGGTGTTGCCGCTGCAAACGATGCAGTGAATCTACTGCGTGACAAAGGCTACCTGGTTTCTGGCGATCTGGTTATCGTCACCCAGGGCGATGTGATGAGTACCATTGGTACCACCAACACCACGCGTATTCTGTGTGTTGAGTAATCCATCTGCATAAAAACAAAGGGGCCAATTGGCCCCTTTATCATTTCTTTGGATAAAGCTCTTTGCGGCGGTAAGGTTCTGTCTCCCCTTCCTTTCGCGTTTTAAGCAATTTAAGTATCCAGGTATATTGCTCGAGATTCGGCCCTACCAGAATTTCCACTTCTTCGTTCATGCGTCGGGCAATCGTATTGTCGTCTGCATCAAGCAGGTCATCCATCGGCGGGCGAATATGAATATCCAGGCGATGCGTCTTGCTGTTATAAACCGGGAACAGCGGAACAACGCGCGCGCGTGATATTTTCATCAAGCGGCCAATCGCTGGTAGTGTCGCTTTATATGTTCCGAAGAAATCGACAAATTCACTGTGCTCGGCACCATGGTCCTGGTCTGGCAGATAATATCCCCAATATCCCTGTCGCACAGAGCTGATAAACGGCTTAATCCCATCGTTACGCGCGTGCAGTCGTCCACCGAAACGGCGACGCACGGTATTCCACATGTAATCAAATAGCGGGTTGCCCTGATTGTGGAACATCGCCGCCATTTTCTGCCCCTGAGACGCCAATAGCATTGCAGGAATATCCACCGCCCAGCCATGCGGGACGAGGAAGATGACATTTTCTTCGCGTTGTTTTAGCTCGTCGATAATCTCTTTGCCATGCCAGTCAACACGCTGCATAACTTTTTGCGGATCTTTAATCGCAAGCTCCGCCATCATCACCATCGCCTGAGGGGCAGTGGCAAACATTTCGTCAATAACAGCTTCACGGTCAGCTTCCGGCATATCGGGGAAGCAATAAAGCAGGTTTATTTGTGCACGACGGCGCGCACTTTTACCAAAGCGTCCGGCAATACGCCCCACTTTGCCCAACAAGGGGTCACGCAGTGCCGGCGGTAACATTGCAAGCCCTGCAAAAGCGCCAACGCCTAACCAGGCGCCCCAAAATTTCGGGTGCAAGAAGGCCTTTTGAAATTCAGGAATGAACTCACTGTGACTTTTTTTTGCTTTTTCCATGCATATTCTCAGTACAGCATCAAATCGTTGATGACATGAATTTGTAAGTATCTTAGCGGGCTAATGCCCATCAGACAAAGAAAAAGCCGGCAACAAAGTACCGGCTTTTTTCATAAGGTTGGATTAATTGAAGCTAAGTTGCGGTGTGACTTCACGAACTTGCGCCAGATAATCGCTACGATCCGAGCCTGTGAGCCCTTCGGTACGAGGCAATTTCGCGGTTAATGGGTTTACCGCCTGCTGGTTAACCCACACTTCATAATGCAAATGCGGCCCCGTAGAACGCCCGGTATTACCTGAGAGTGCAATACGGTCTCCACGCTTCACTTTCTGCCCTGGCTGAACCAACAGCTTTTTCAGGTGCATATAGCGAGTGGTATATGTACGACCATGGCGGATAGCAACAAAGTAACCAGCTGCACCACTACGTTTGGCCATAACAACTTCACCATCACCGACAGCCAGCACAGGAGTACCTTGCGGCATCGCAAAATCGACACCTTTGTGCGGGGCCACACGCCCGGTTACTGGATTCAGGCGACGCGGGTTAAAGTTTGACGAAATACGGAATTGTTTAGCCGTTGGGAAGCGCATAAAACCTTTCGCAAGCCCGGAACCACTGCGATCGTAGAATTTGCCGTCTTCCGCACGAATGGCGTAGTAATCTTTTCCACTGCTGCGCAGGCGCACACCAACTAATTGGCTTTGTTCACGTTTCCCATCAAGCATTTCGCGCGACATCAGCACAGAAAACTCATCGCCTTTCTTCAGTTTGCGGAAATCCATTTGCCACTGCATGGCTTTAATAACCGAGCTTATCTCAGCACTGGTCAATCCGGCATCTTTCGCACTACTGACAAAGCTATTACCAACTGTGCCTTTCAGTACATTGTTAACCCATTCGCCTTGCTGCATTTCACTGCTGAGTTTGAAAGTACTGCCTGAACGGTCGTATGTTCGCGTTTCGCGGCGTGACATTTCCCATGTCAGGCGTTGTAGTTCACCATCGTCATTTAACGTCCAGGAGATCTGTTGGCCGATTTTCAGGTTACGAAGATCTTTATCTACCGTCGCAAGCTGGCTGATATCGCCCATGTCGATACCATATTGATTCAGGATGCTACCGAGCGTATCCCCCGTCGACACGACATATTCATGAACTCCTGTTTCACCGGCAGTTTTGTCATCCAGTTCATCTTGCGGAATTGTGTCGTCTTCTGCGTCCGGAGACTGATCTAACGGTTCACTGGCTTCCGGGAGCAACGAACGAATTTCGCTTTTCTCAAGCTCAATGGTTTTAATGACGGGGCTGGCTTCAGGATGATAGACGTACGGTCGCCAGACTGCGACCGCAAGTGTAAGAACTGTAAGAGACCCCAGCATAACGCGGTGGGGCCGGGACAAATTGTCGAATGCCAGGGCGACAGAGCGGGCTATCTGTTGCACGTATTCACTTCCTCATTAATCTCCTTTCAGGCAGCTCGCATATTGGTTCGCAAGCCCGCTCAAAAACTGCATATAGCTGTCTTTGCCGAGCTTAACCTCTATCCCCAGCGGATCTAGCGTCCCACTTCGAACGTTAGTGCCACGGGCAACGGCATTAATAACTGCTGGCCTGAATTGTGGTTCAGCAAAAACGCACACGGCTTTTTGCGCAACCAACTGTGTTCTGATGTCATGTAAACGCTGCGCACCGGGTTGGATTTCTGGGTTAACGGTAAAATGGCCAAGTGGCGTCAGACCGTAATGTTTTTCAAAGTAGCCATAAGCGTCGTGAAAAACGAAATACCCTTTTCCTTTGAGCGGCGCGAGCACGCTACCAATTTGCTTATCGATGTTGGCTAATCCTAACTCGAAAGTTTGCAAATTGGCGTCAAGTTTGGCTCTATTTTGGGGCATAAGTTCCACTAATTTATCGTGGATTGCAACCGCTGACAGGCGCGCTACCTCTGGCGAAAGCCAGATATGCATGTTGTATTCACCATGATGGTGATCTTCGTCACTATTTTCGGCTGAATGGTCATGTCCTTCGTGACCATGTTCGTCATCGTCATCACCTTTCATTAGCAACGGTTTCACACCTGGCAAAGCAGCAAGTTGCACTTGTTTTTGTTCAGCTAATTGCTTAACCGATTTCTGCATGAAGGCTTCCATTTCAGGGCCAACCCACACAACTAAGTCCGCGCTTTGTAAGCGTTTTACATCAGATGGACGAAGTGCATAATCATGCTCAGAAGCACCATCGGGTAGCAAAACCTCGGTAGGCGTCACGCCGTCAGCGATCGCTGCGGCAATGAAACCTAATGGCTTGATAGACGCAACCACAGCAGCCTCGGCCGGGACCGTTGCCGCTCCCAAAAAAGCAGTTGTTAAAGCTGCGCAAAGAAATGAGTTTTTATGTAACATAATGCGACTTTTCATCGTTATGAATATGAGAAGTGTGATATTATAACATCCGCTAACTTCTGCAACCCCTGAAATTGTCATGACAAATCTGGTATCACTGGAAAATATTTCTGTTTCTTTCGGACAACGCCGCGTGCTGTCTGATATTTCACTCGATCTCAAACCAGGCCGCATTTTGACGCTGCTTGGGCCAAACGGTGCAGGGAAATCAACATTAGTTCGTGTGGTTCTTGGACTGGTAGCCCCGGATGAGGGAGTTATCAAGCGTGACCGCGACTTGCGAATTGGTTACGTACCGCAAAAATTACATCTTGATGCCACCCTCCCCTTAACCGTTAGTCGGTTTATGTGTCTGCGTCCTGGCGTGAAGAAGGCCGATATTCTCCCCGCATTAAAACGCGTTCAGGCAGCCCATTTGATTGAAGCACCGATGCAAAAACTCTCCGGTGGAGAGAACCAACGCGTGCTATTGGCTCGCGCATTGTTAAATCAGCCACAGTTGTTGGTGCTTGATGAGCCAACCCAGGGCGTTGATGTAAACGGCCAACTGGCGCTGTACAACCTGATTGATCAACTACGGCAGGAACTGAATTGCGCAGTGATGATGGTTTCCCACGACCTGCATTTGGTGATGGCTAAAACCGATGATGTGCTGTGTCTGAACCACCATATTTGCTGTTCGGGTACGCCTGAAGTGGTGTCGATGCATCCGGAATTTATTTCGATGTTTGGCGCGCGTGGTGCGGAGCAGTTAGGGATTTATCGCCATCACCATAACCACCGTCACGATCTTACCGGACGTATTGTTCTGCGCAGAGGGAATGGCCAGTCATGATTGAATTGTTGTTGCCCGGTTGGCTTGCCGGGATTTTGCTGGCGTGTGCCGCAGGTCCGCTAGGTTCGTTTGTTGTCTGGCGTCGCATGTCCTACTTTGGCGATACGCTGGCTCACGCATCTTTGCTGGGTGTGGCATTTGGTCTGCTGCTCAATGTAAACCCGTTTTATGCGGTGATTGCGGTAACGTTAATGCTGGCGTTAGGTCTGGTCTGGCTCGAAAAACGCCCGCATCTTGCGTTAGATACTTTGCTTGGAATAATGGCTCACAGCGCATTGTCATTAGGCCTGGTCGTGGTCAGTTTAATGTCTAACGTGCGTGTCGATTTGATGGCGTATCTGTTTGGCGACCTACTTTCCGTCACGATGACCGATATTATCTCTATTGCGCTGGGTGTCGCCGTGGTCGTTGGCGTGCTGCTTTGGCAATGGCGAAACCTGTTGTCGATGACTATCAGCCCGGACCTTGCGCATGTAGACGGCGTAAATCTGCAACGCGTGAAGATGCTACTTATGCTGGTGACCGCACTGACCATTGGTGTAGCAATGAAATTTGTTGGCGCGTTGATAATAACTTCACTGCTGATTATCCCTGCAGCAACAGCACGTCGCTTTGCGCGTACGCCTGAACAAATGGCAGGTTTTGCCGTGATTATCGGTATGCTTTCAGTGACGGGTGGACTGACGTTCTCTGCATTCTATGACACGCCCGCTGGGCCTTCAGTCGTGCTGAGCTCGGCGGTGTTGTTTATTCTGAGTATGACAAAGAAGCAGGCTGCTTAAGATAGTGTTGGATGGCGCTTGCGCTTATCCAACCTACAAAACGCAATACCTTAGGGCGGATAAGCGCAAGCGCCATCCGCCTTTTTACTCACTGTTATGCGTCCGGCTGCACAATTCCAAAGTGAGTCCAGGCTCTTGGTGTCGCTATACGTCCACGTGGCGTACGTTGCAAAAAGCCCTGCTGAATCAGGAAGGGCTCCAGCACATCTTCAATCGTTTCCCGCTCCTCGCCAATTGCTGCTGCAAGGTTGTCCAACCCGACTGGGCCGCCAAGGAATTTGTCTATCACCGCCAGCAATAACTTGCGGTCCATATAGTCAAACCCTTCGGTATCGACATTGAGCATATCCAGCGCCTGCGAAGCAATTTCGGCACTGATGGTGCCATCATGGCGCACTTCGGCAAAGTCACGCACACGACGCAGTAAACGGTTGGCAATACGTGGTGTTCCGCGCGCACGACGGGCCACTTCTAACGCGCCCTCTTCGCTCATTTCCAGCCCCAACACGCTCGCGCTGCGGCCAACAATGTGCTGCAAATCGGCAACCTGGTAAAATTCGAGGCGCTGCACAATACCAAAACGGTCACGCAGTGGTGAAGTCAGAGAACCGGCTCGCGTCGTTGCACCAATCAGGGTAAAGGGAGGTAAATCAATCTTAATTGACCGAGCGGCTGGACCTTCACCAATCATGATATCGAGTTGGTAATCTTCCATTGCCGGATAAAGCACTTCTTCGACGACCGGTGAAAGGCGATGGATTTCATCAATGAACAGCACGTCGTGCGGTTCAAGATTGGTCAGCATCGCCGCCAAATCCCCTGCTTTTTCCAGCACGGGGCCAGAAGTGGTACGCAGATTAACGCCCATTTCATTCGCCACGATATTCGCGAGCGTCGTTTTCCCCAAACCCGGAGGGCCGAAAATTAGTAGATGATCGAGCGCATCCCCACGCAGTTTCGCCGCCTGAATGAATATCTCCATTTGCGAGCGCACCTGCGGCTGGCCGACGTAATCCGCCAAAAAACGTGGGCGAATCGCGCGGTCAATTAATTCGTCTGGGGTAATGGTATCTGGTGAAACCAGACGGTCTGCTTCAATCATCCTTCATCTACCTCAGGGGCTTTAAAGTGCGGCACGAAGTGCTTCACGGATCAGAGTTTCACAATCAGCACCTGCACGCCCTACTTTGCTGATCATTCTGCTGGCTTCTTGTGGTTTATAGCCCAGCGATACTAGTGCCGCAACCGCTTCCGACTCCGCGTCGTCTGTTACACCGCTTTCAGGCGCAGTCAGCACCAAATCTGACGCCGGAGTAAACAGGTCGCCATGCATTCCTTTGAAGCGGTCTTTCATTTCTACAATCAAACGCTCTGCGGTCTTTTTACCTACTCCTGGCAGTTTGACCAGAGAACCGATCTCTTCACGCTCGACAGCATTCACAAACTGCTGGGCAGACATACCCGAGAGAATAGCCAGCGCCAGTTTCGGGCCAACACCATTCACTTTGATAAGTTCACGGAACAGGGTGCGTTCTTGTTTATTGTTGAAACCGTAGAGCAACTGCGCGTCTTCACGCACTACAAATTGAGTAAACACCACGGCTTCTTTACCGATTTCCGGTAACTCGTAGAAGCAGGTCATCGGCATATGGACTTCATACCCTACGCCGCCGACTTCCATAAGTACCAACGGTGGCTGTTTTTCCAGGATGATGCCTCTGAGTCGTCCAATCACGTTATTCTGCTCCCACGGTTGTGCTAAAAAATTTTGCCTATCATATAAAAAAGGCTGGATAAATATCCAGCCCTATTTATTTTAATCGTCCCCGCGCCAGATTAAGCCGCGTATCGCTCATCTGCATCGAGTTCTGCGTCACATGGCAATGCGTAATCGCGATAGCCAAAGCATCTGCCGCATCGGCTTGTGGATTAGCAGAGAGCTTCAGCAAAGTACGTACCATATGCTGAACCTGGCTTTTTTCTGCACTCCCAATGCCAACCACTGTCTGTTTAACCTGACGAGCCGCATACTCGAACACCGGCAGATCATGGTTTACCGCTGCAACAATCGCGGCACCGCGCGCCTGGCCGAGTTTCAGTGCAGAATCGGCATTCTTCGCCATAAACACAGATTCGATAGCAAAATATTCTGGCTGGAACTGGGTAATGATTTCGCTCACCCCCGCGTAGATAAGCTTCAAACGCGAGGGTAAGTCAGTAACCTGAGTACGAATACAGCCGCTACCTAAATAGGTAAGTTGCCGACCAGTCTGGCGTATGACGCCGTAACCGGTAACGCGCGACCCCGGATCGATACCGAGAATAATCGCCATCACGCGTTCCTCATAAACAGCAGGACGGATTCAGACAACACCATTACAGGGTTGCCGCAACCTCGTCAGAGATCTCACCGTTGTGATAAACCTCTTGCACGTCATCACAATCTTCAAGCATATCGATAAGACGCATCAGTTTCGGAGCTGTTTCTGCATCCATATCCGCTTTAGTGGATGGAATCATAGAGACTTCAGCTTCGTCTGCTTTAAGGCCAGCAGCTTCAAGTGCATCACGTACTGCACCCATTTCTTCCCAGGCAGTAAACACGTCGATTGCGCCGTCGTCATATGCAACAACGTCTTCAGCACCCGCTTCCAGAGCAGCTTCCATCACGGTGTCTTCATCTTTGCCTGGAGCATAAGAGATAACGCCTTTTTTGGTGAACAGGTAGGCTACAGAGCCATCAGTTCCCAGGTTACCACCGCATTTGTTGAACGCGTGACGTACTTCAGCCACGGTACGGTTGCGGTTGTCACTCAGGCATTCAACCATCACGGCTGAACCGCCAGGACCGTAACCTTCATAAATGATGGTTTCCATGTTCGCGTCTTCGTCACCGCCGACACCGCGCGCAATCGCACGGTTTAAGGTGTCACGCGTCATGTTGTTGGATAACGCTTTATCAATCGCTGCACGCAGACGCGGGTTAGAACCAGCATCGCCACCGCCCAAACGGGCAGCAGTCACCAGCTCGCGAATGATTTTGGTAAAGATTTTACCGCGTTTGGCATCCTGCGCAGCCTTGCGGTGTTTTGTGTTGGCCCACTTACTATGACCTGCCATAAAAATATCTCCAAAATAGCTACCTGACGGCAGCATTAATTACAAACTCTTCAATCGCTTCCCGGTTGCTCCACGACTTGGTCATAGCAGCCGCAGCTTGTGCGTCTGTCCACTCCCAGGCCAAATGCTCCGAAATGGTAATCGGCCGTTCGTTTGGCAGCGTAAGACAGAACCAATATTCCGTGTTGCGCGTAATTCCCGGGGCATAGCGATGACGCAAATGTGTAAAAATCTCGAACTCCACACAGCGTTGGCAGTCAATCAAGGCCAGTTGCTCTGAGACAACATCGATATCGACCTCTTCCTTTACTTCACGCTGTGCGGCATAGAGCGCGGTTTCACCTTCTTCTATGCTGCCGGTAACCGACTGCCAGAATTCAGGATCGTCGCGCCGCTGTAACATGAGCACCCGTCCGGTGTCTTGGGCATAAATGACCACTAGAACCGAAACGGGAGGCTTGTACACTTTATCCTTCACGTTGCCTCTTTGTTGGCTGCCTTCATTCATCCCACTCACATAGTTATCTATGCTCATGGGAATTCACTCAGTTGCCGCCTCGACGCAACACGAATGATTGCGTGCACGGAGACCATTTATTCTTTCTCAGCCTTTTTAATGACGGCTACACCCAGTTCAGCAAGTGCTGTTGGGTTGGCAAAGCTTGGTGCTTCGGTCATCAGACACGCTGCTGCGGTTGTTTTCGGGAACGCGATAACATCACGGATGTTGTCGGTACCGGTCAACAGCATGGTCAGACGGTCCAGACCAAACGCCAGGCCTGCATGCGGTGGAGTACCGTATTTCAGCGCATCAAGCAGGAAGCCGAACTTCTCGCGTTGGTCTTCTTCGGTAATACCCAAAATGCCGAAAACAGTCTGCTGCATCTGGCCATTGTGAATACGTACGGAACCGCCGCCCACTTCATAACCGTTGATAACCATATCGTATGCGTTCGCAACTGCGGCTTCCGGATCGGCCGCCAGTTCTTCTGGTGACATATCTTTTGGCGCAGTGAACGGATGGTGCATCGCGGTCAGACCGCCTTCACCGTTGTCTTCAAACATAGGGAAGTCGATAACCCACAACGGTGCCCATGCGTTCTCATCGGTGATGCTCAGATCTTTACCAATTTTCAGACGCAGTGCGCCAAGCGCATCGGCAACCACTTTCTTGTTGTCTGCGCCGAAGAAGATCATGTCGCCGTCTTGTGCGCCGGTACGGGCCAGAATAGCTTCAACGATTTCTGCGTTCAGGAATTTAGCTACCGGGCTTGTGATACCTTCGATGCCTTTAGCGCGTTCGTTCACTTTGATGTAAGCCAGCCCTTTCGCGCCGTAAATCTCAATGAACTTGCCGTAATCGTCAATCTGTTTACGGCTTAACTGTGCGCCACCTGGCACACGCAGTGCAGCAACGCGGCCTTTTGCATCATTTGCCGGGCCCGAGAACACTTTAAACTCAACGTCTTTAAGCAGGTCAGCAACATCCACCAGCTCCATTGGGTTACGCAGGTCTGGTTTGTCAGAACCGTAACGACGCTCAGCCTCAGCGAAAGTCATGATTGGGAAATCGCCCAGGTCGACGTTTTTCACGTCCAGCCATAGATCACGAACCAACTTTTCCATCACGTCACGCACTTGTGGAGCAGACATGAAGGAGGTTTCGACGTCAATCTGAGTAAATTCAGGCTGACGGTCAGCACGCAAATCTTCGTCACGGAAGCACTTAACGATTTGATAGTAACGGTCAAAGCCAGACATCATCAGAAGCTGTTTGAACAACTGTGGAGATTGCGGCAGCGCGTAGAATTTACCTTTGTGAACACGGCTTGGCACCAGGTAGTCGCGCGCGCCTTCTGGTGTAGCTTTGGTCAGCATTGGGGTTTCGATATCAAGGAAACCGTGGTCGTCCATAAAGCGGCGCACAAAGCTGGTGATTTTCGCACGAGTCTTCAGACGGTTAGCCATTTCCGGGCGACGCAAATCCAGGTAGCGGAATTTCAGGCGCGCTTCTTCGGTGTTGACGTGGTTAGAGTCCAGCGGCAACGCTTCAGAACGGTTGATAATGGTCAGGTCGGTTGCGAAAACTTCCACAGCTCCGGTAGCCATATCTTTGTTGATGTTTTTCTCATCACGCGGACGAACAGTACCGGTAATTTGGATGCAGAACTCATTACGCAGTTCGGATGCAAGCTGGAACGCGTCCTGACGATCAGGATCGAAAAACACCTGCACGATGCCTTCGCGATCGCGCATATCAATAAAGATAAGGCTACCGAGGTCACGACGACGATTGACCCAACCACACAGTGTTACTTGTTGTCCCACATGGGATTGATTTAGCTGCCCGCAATATACTGTACGCATGAGATATCCCTTAAATTAGCCGCTCACTGTCCACTACCTGCAACGGTGGCCACTATTTTTGTCTGTCATCTATTGATAAAAAAGGGGGTTATTATACTGGAAATAATGGCTCACGATAAGCCCGATACGACTGACTGACGCGTTTCAAAGCGCCTTGTTTTAGCAAAACTCACAAAAATTAACAAAATTTGTAAACTGTCGGCCCCTGGTTTCATCGTAAGGTATTAGCCGATCAACTTATTTTTCCCCGGAGTCACCCAATGTTAGAACTGAATACTTCCCGAACCGCACTGGTAATCATTGATTTGCAGGAAGGGATCCTGCCGTTTGCTGGCGGCCCGCATAGTGCACAGGATGTGGTGGCTCGTTCAGCAAGGCTTGCTGATAAATTTCGTGAAAATGGCTCACCGGTCGTCATGGTCCGCGTTGGTTGGTCAAAAGACTTTGGCGATGCGCTCAAACCACCGGTTGATGCACAACCAGCGGCACACTCTTTGCCTGAAAACTGGTGGGATTATCCGCAAGCTTTGGGTAAAAAAGACAGTGACATTGAAGTGACTAAACGCCAGTGGGGCGCGTTCTACGGCACAGATCTGGAACTACAGCTGCGCCGTCGTGGTATCGATACCATCGTGCTATGCGGCATTGCCACTAACATTGGTGTGGAATCCACCGCTCGTAACGCCTGGGAACTGGGCTTCAATCTGGTGATTGCAGAAGATGCCTGTAGTGCCGCAAACGGCGAACAGCATCAGGGCAGCATGACTCATATTTTCCCGCGCATCGCCCGTGTTCGTAGTACAGAAGAAGTCCTTTCCGCGCTGTGATTTATATTGGCCTTCCACAATGGTCGCATCCGCATTGGGTGCGCCTTGGCATAACTTCTCTTGAAGATTACGCTCGCCACTTTAATTGTGTGGAAGGCAACACCACGCTTTATGCACTACCTAAAGCGGAGATTGTGTCACGCTGGCGCGATATGACCGATGACGATTTCCGCTTTTGCTTTAAATTCCCGGCAACCATTTCCCATAATGCAGCACTGCGCCAGTGCGGCGATTTAACCGCTGAGTTTCTCGAAAGGATGTCGCCGCTGGCAAATCGCATTGGCCAATACTGGTTGCAGCTTCCGGCAACATTTGGGCCTTCCGATTTACCCGCGCTGTGGAATTTTCTCGATGCTTTACCAAAAGAATTCACCTATGGCGTAGAAGTCCGTCACCCTTCTTTTTTTGATAAAAGTGCCGATGAGCAAGCGTTTAATCGGGGTTTGCATCAGCGTGGCGTTAACCGGGTTATTCTCGATAGCCGCCCGGTTCATAGCGCAACCCCCAGCAATGAGGCGATTCGCGATGCACAGCGTAAAAAGCCTAAAGTGCCGGTGCATGCGCTAGTCACAGCAAATAATCCTGTGGTGCGTTTTATCGGTAGCGACGATATGCAGCAAAATCAGGTGTTTTTTGATGTCTGGTTAAAAACGCTATCAAAATGGGCGCAAAGCACTACCCCCTACCTATTTTTGCACACCCCGGATATCGGTCTGGTGCAAGACTTAGTTCATACGCTATGGCCGGGCTTGCAACAGGCTTTTCCCGCATTGGGCAACGAACCGGCAATTCCAAAGCAGAACTCCCTATTTTAGGGGTAGCGACAGCAGTCAGGTTGCACTGCTATCATATGCGGTGCTGGAACTATCTCTAAAGGATGTGGGTATGGTAAGCGCGCTCTACGCCGTGTTGGGTGCTTTGTTGCTAATTAAGTTCTCGTTTGATGTTGTTCGTATGCGTTTGCAGTACCGCGTCTCATATGGTGACGGTGGTTTTAGCGAACTCCAGAGCGCAATTAGAATTCATGGTAATGCGGTGGAATATATCCCCGTTGCGTTACTGCTTTTATTACTGATGGAAATGAATGGTGCCGAAACCTGGATGGTGCATGTTTGCGGGCTGCTGCTAATTTCTGGGCGCCTGATGCATGCTTATGGATTTCATCATCGTTTAATCAGCTGGCGTCGCTCCGGTATGAGTGCAACATGGAGCTCTTTAATCCTGATGGTGCTGGCTAACCTATGGTATATGCCATGGGAGTTGGTTTTCTCGCTGCATTAACGCAAAATATGCCCCTTTCGAATTTCCGGATTTAACGTTATGTCTGACCGCGATACGCTGTTTTCCGCCCCGATCGCCAAATTAGGTGACTGGACCTTTGATGAACGCGTGGCTGAAGTGTTCCCCGATATGATTCAACGATCGGTGCCTGGCTACTCCAACATCATTTCGATGATTGGCATGCTGGCGGAGCGCTTTGTGGCACCAGGAAGCCAGGTCTATGACCTTGGTTGCTCGCTTGGCGCAGCAACGTTATCCGTGCGTCGTAACATCCAGCATGACAACTGTAAAATTATCGCGGTCGATAACTCGCCAGCGATGGTTGAGCGCTGCCGTCGTCACCTTGACGCATTTAAAGCGCATACCCCAGTCGATGTTATAGAAGGCGACATCCGCGATATCGTTATCGAAAATGCGTCGATGGTGGTGCTGAACTTCACTCTGCAATTTCTTGAACCCGATGACCGCAAACTTCTGCTGGAAAAAATTTATCAAGGTCTTAACCCTGGTGGCGCGTTAGTGCTGTCCGAGAAATTCAGCTTTGAAGATAGTGAAGTGGGTGAATTGCTGTTCAATATGCACCACGACTTTAAACGCGCGAATGGTTATAGCGAGCTGGAAATCAGCCAAAAACGCAGCATGCTGGAAAACGTCATGCTCACCGACTCTGTCGAAACACATAAAAAACGCCTCAAACAAGCCGGATTTGACCACGCAGAATTATGGTTCCAGTGCTTTAACTTTGGCTCTTTAGTTGCACTGAAATCAGGAACATCTGCATGATCGACTTTGGTAATTTTTATCAGCTTATTGCGAAAAGCCCGCTGGCTCCGTGGTTAGAAACCCTGCCTGCACAAATTGCCACATGGCAGCGAGAGAACCTGCACGGCCAGTTCAAGCACTGGTACAACACCGTTGAATACTTGCCAGAACAGAAGCCATATCGCCTGGATTTATTGCACAGCGTCACTGCTGAATCTGAAACGCCACTCAGCGATGGGCAGCGACTGGGGATTGAAAAACTACTGCGCAACCTGATGCCATGGCGCAAAGGGCCATATTCTCTGTATGGCGTGGACATCGATACCGAATGGCGTTCCGACCTGAAATGGGATCGCGTCTTACCGCATATCTCTCCACTAACCGGGCGCACCATTCTGGATGTCGGCTGCGGTAGCGGTTATCACCTGTGGCGTATGATTGGCGCGGGCGCACACCTCGCGGTGGGTATCGACCCGATGCAGTTGTTTGTTTGCCAGTTTGAGGCCGTGCGTAAGTTGTTGGGTAACGATCAACGTGCTCATGTGCTACCACTGGGTATTGAGCAACTTCCTGAACTCAATATCTTTGATACTGTGTTCTCAATGGGCGTGCTCTATCACCGCCGCTCACCGCTCGACCATCTTTATCAGCTAAAAAATCAGCTCGCTAAAGATGGCGAACTGGTTCTGGAAACCCTGGTTGTGGAAGGCGATGAGAACACCGTGTTGGTGCCAGGTGAGCGTTACGCGCAAATGCGTAACGTTTATTTCATCCCGTCAGCGTTAGCGTTGAAAAACTGGCTTGAGAAGTGTGGTTTTGTCGATGTAAAAATTGTCGACCATTGCTATACCACAAGTGAAGAACAACGCCGTACTACTTGGCTGACCACCGAATCACTGGCCGACTTCCTTGATCCGAACGATGCGAGCAAAACCATCGAGGGCTATCCTGCCCCACTGCGCGCCGTTCTGGTGGCTCGTAAGCCATAACTATTTAAGGCCACGGAATGTGGCCTTACTTATTTCGCCTCAAATCCAAGCGCCCGAATGACTTCTTGCATTGCAGCACTTGTTAGTTCAGAACGCTGAATCTTGCTATTGGCAGACATGGTTCTGACCACTCCCGCAATGACAACATGTTTTGGTTCTTGACCCAGGTCGCGCATCTCAAGCACTACCTTTCCAACAACACGACACATTTCATCGTAAAGCTCTTTATCTGTGATACTCATACTGTCCTCCACTGTTTAGAGGGAGCCTAACACGTTTAAATCATTAAAATAAAAAAAGCCCCAGCAAAACGCCGGGGCCTGGTACGAGCAACATCACATGGGCGACGTGATGCGCGGTTAAAACTTTTTTCGTCAGGCTGCAGTTTTGCCTGCAACCAACACGGCTTTCATTGCTGCCACTACATCGCCATCAACGCAGTAACGGTTAAACTCATCGGCTTCCGCATCAGCGCTCATCGACACACCCGCTTTACGGTAACGCATCGGTGATGGCACGGTCTGCCCGGCTGAACTGTGCATTTCGTCAATGCCTTGATCGACAAACTTTTTCAAGTTGCTCAATCGCACACCAGCACCTGCCATAATGATTGGAGCACGGGAATGTTGTTTTAGTTCCCTAAGTAATGAAAGTCCTAATTCTGCATTCTGCTGTTGGCCTGAAGTCAGGATGCGCGCCACGCCTAAATCTGTTAGTTGTTCCAATGCCAGATGGGGGTTATGGCACATATCAAACGCCCGGTGAAAAGTGACCGCCATCCCCTGCGCTTGTTCCATCACTCGCTTCATGCGCGGCATATCAACATGCCCTTCGCCATCTAACATGCCGATGACCAAACCCGGATAACCTAACTCGCGTACGAAAGCGATATCCTCAAGCATGGTCTCGAACTCGGCATCGGTGTAACAAAAATCACCACCGCGCGGGCGAATAATCGGGTGTACAGGGATCGAAACTCGTTCTTTAACTTTACGCAGTACGCCAGCCGAAGGGGTTAGCCCGCCTTCTTTGGGGGCTGAACATAATTCAAGCCTGTCCGCTCCGGCAATTTGTGCTGTCACTGCACAGTCAATTCCATAACAACATATCTCAAGCAACGGCATTGATTACTCCTTAAAAATCTTTAGCCTGGCGGTTGTTTCACCGATTCAAAATGATAATGTGAAACCACGATCACAAAAAGGTAGCGGTACTCTAAATAATTCGAGTGGCAGGTAGGCGGCAAAGGAGATTATCCCGATGAGCTTACTTCAGTATGCGATTCGGGTAATTGAGTGCAGCCCCCCTGCAACTTAAAATATGATGAGTACAATCATGGCATTCAATTTTGATGAAGGCATCGACCGCCGTCACAGCGACAGTTCGAAGTGGAATAAATATGGTGAAGAAGTGTTACCTATGTGGGTGGCAGATATGGATTTTCGCTCCCCAGCTTGTATTCTCGAAGCCCTTCATAAACGAGTAGAACACGGCGTTTTTGGTTACGGTAACCGGCCGCAAGAATTAGTTGATGTTGTCGTTGAAAGAATGGCCAGCCGCTACCAGTGGCAGATTAAACCAGAGTGGGTCGTCTTTTTACCGGGCATTGTCGCGGGCTTGAATTTGAGTGTTCGTGCCTTTACGGCCCCTGATGAAACGACGATTGCACCAACACCGATTTACCCTCCTTTCCGAAAGTCATCCGCATTTGCCAATCGCTTACAACTCAACGCACCACTGCGCCTTGAAAATGGCCGCTGGGTTATGGATTTGCAGGCGCTGGAATCTCAGCTTACCGGTAAAGAAAAATTGCTGATGTTGTGCAACCCGCAAAATCCCGGCGGCACCATCTATACGCGTGAAGAACTACAGCAGCAATTGGCGTTCGCACAACGCCACGGCATGATTGTCTGCTCTGATGAAATTCACTGCGATTTGCTGCTTGAACCGGGTGCGAAACATATTCCTTTTGCAACACTGAGCCACGACGCCGAACAGCGTTCTATCACGCTACTTTCGCCATCCAAAACTTTCAATATTGCCGGGCTTGGCGCATCACTTGCGATTATCCCTGACCCACAATTACGCAAGCAATTTAATACGGTTCGCGATGGGATTGTACCAAGTGTGGATGTGTTGGCACTGACTGCCGCCACCGCCGCGTGGCGCGATGGCGAGCCGTGGCTACAGGAGTTACTGCCATATTTACGCCACAATCGCGACTTTTTGGTGAGTGCCGTGAATAATATGCCTGGCCTTACGATGGCATCTCCACCCGCCACTTACCTCGGATGGGTGGATGCAAGCGCTCTGCCAGTAGAAAACCCGACGCTATTCTTCCAGAAAGCGGGGCTGGGGTTCTCTCCAGGTGCTGATTTTGGTGAAGCGAAATTTGTGCGCATTAACTTTGGCTGCACCTTCACAACGCTTAACGAAGCCATTAAACGCATGGAAGCAGCCGTGAGATCAGTCAGCTAGTTCGCTGGCTACAATCTCTTCAATACTCCATGGATGGAATTTGATGGTGACTTTGCCATCGCTCACCGCAAGCGTTGGGTTTGGCAAGCGCTCACGTTCGCCTTTTGGCGAACTGGTTTTCACTGAAATCCCTGTCTGGCGTAAACCCGCGTCAGACATTAAATCCAGCGCTCGCGCATTTAGCGTTTCAGGCTCGCCCGGCAGCACAATCTCTACATGCTCCCAACCTTCATGCGGATAGCGTTTTTCACCCGGCCACGGTAATTCGACTACGCTAAATTGCCAGTGAGCCACGCAAACCGGTTCGTCTAATTTGAACAGGCAAATTGGGCGGTCATTAATGATATTTTCCGACAGCAATATGCCGCATTTTTCCAGGCCGGCACGCCAGCGTTCCGCCGTCGTATTCTGATGGCAGCGCAGAGAAATGTGATCCGCGTCGAGTGGCGCGATTTCAAGATCAAGCCGTGCGGCAAGTTCTGTTAACGCTTGTGTAAATCGCGGCAGATCCGCTGAAATATCATTCAGTTCTGCAATTGTCTGCCAGTTGGCCATTACCCTATCCTCTCAAGTCACGAATGCGGCCTAATCTACCAATTCAGGCCGATATCACCAACACCCGAAACGTGGCTATATTTCTGAATGGTTATTCATTATACCGTTGATATTAGTCCAGGGCGCACTGGGCAAGGCTTTTGCTGACTAAGGCAGATAAATACAGTTATACTTACGCCCTAATTTTATCCCCAATGATACGGCTGCTGTAAATATCACGGCAGCCCTTAGCAAAAAGTAAGGTATCCCGGTGAATATTCAGGCTCTTCTCTCAGATAAAGTCAGTCAGGCACTGATTGCCGCAGGTGCACCTGCGGATTGCGAACCACAGGTTCGTCAGTCAGCAAAAGTTCAGTTCGGCGACTATCAGGCCAATGGCGTGATGTCAGTTGCAAAATCACTGGGCAAGCCACCACGACAAGTCGCAGAGTTGGTGATTGCCAATCTGGATTTGACCGGAATTGCCAGCAAAGTTGAAATCGCAGGCCCTGGCTTCATTAATATCTTCCTGGACCCGGCGTTCCTGGCGAAAAACGTGGATGCAGCAGTGGCCTCCGATCGCGTTGGCGTCGATACCGTCGCGCCACAAACTATCGTTGTCGACTATTCCGCGCCAAACGTGGCGAAAGAGATGCACGTCGGCCACATCCGCTCCACCATTATTGGTGACGCAGCGGTGCGCACGCTGGAATTCCTCGGCCACAAAGTTATCCGCGCAAACCACGTCGGTGACTGGGGCACGCAGTTCGGTATGCTGATCGCGTATCTCGAAAAGCAGCAGCAGGAAAACGCGGGTGAAATGGCGCTGGCGGACCTGGAAGAGTTCTACCGTGCCGCCAAGAAACACTACGATGAAGATGCAGAGTTTGCCGAGCGCGCGCGCGGTTACGTGGTAAAACTGCAAGGCGGTGACGAATACTGCCGCGAAATGTGGCGCAAGCTGGTCGATATCACCATGACCCAGAACCAACAGACTTATGACCGCCTGAACGTCACGCTGACCCGCGACGACGTAATGGGTGAAAGTCTGTACAACCCAATGCTGCCGGGCATCGTGGCAGACCTGAAAGCCAAAGGTCTGGCAGTTGAAAGCGAAGGCGCAACCGTAGTGTTCCTGGACGAGTTCAAGAACAAAGACGGCGACCCGATGGGCGTGATCATCCAGAAAAAAGATGGCGGCTATCTGTACACCACCACCGATATCGCCTGCGCGAAATACCGCTACGAAACCCTGCATGCCGACCGCGTTCTGTACTTTATCGACTCCCGCCAGCACCAGCACCTGATGCAGGCATGGACCATCGTGCGTAAAGCCGGTTACGTTCCGGAATCCGTCACGCTGGAACACCAGATGTTCGGTATGATGCTGGGCAAAGACGGCAAGCCGTTCAAAACCCGTTCCGGCGGCACGGTTAAACTGACCGATCTGCTCGACGAAGCGATGGAACGCGCGCGTAATCTGGTAGCCGAGAAAAACCCGGACATGCCTGCGGATGAGCTGGAGCAACTGGCGAAATCCGTCGGCATCGGCGCGGTGAAATACGCCGACCTGTCGAAAAGCCGCACCACCGACTACATCTTCGACTGGGACAACATGCTGGCCTTCGAAGGCAACACCGCGCCGTATATGCAATATGCCTACACCCGCGTGCTGTCTGTGTTCCGTAAAGCCGACATTGATGAAGCACAATTGCTGAAAGCACCAGTGGTGATTACTGAAGACCGCGAAGCACAGTTGGCGGCACGTCTGCTGCAATTTGAAGAAACCCTGAATGTGGTTGCGCGTGATGGTACACCACACGTGATGTGTAGTTACTTGTACGACGTAGCAGGTCTGTTCTCTGGTTTCTACGAGCACTGCCCAATTCTGAGCGCTGACTCTATTGAAGCGCGTAATAGCCGCCTGAAACTGGCTCTGTTGACCGCGAAAACGCTGAAGCTGGGTCTGGATACCCTGGGTATCGAAACTGTAGAACGTATGTAATAGCAAAAAGCTCGCCGACTGGTGCGGCGAGCTTTTTCAAATCTGGTTAGCGAACAATTCCCCGCGCCGACCGAGCAAAAAACCGGTCATAAAGTCCAATCACCGGATAATCACTCTCCAGTATTTTCAAAGATCTCTTCACTTCTTCTATCGCCAGCGCCTGGTTGTAAAACCGCTCATACAATATATGAATCAAATCCTGCTGTTCTGGCTCTAACGCCTGAAATGCTTTCGAACCTATGTTGATACCCAGCGGCACGGCGCGGTTACCACCAGCCGTCACAAACGGCGGCACATCCTGAACCACTGCTGATTGGTCGAGGATCTTAACCCCACTCGCCAATATACAAAATTGATGGATAGCACACATAAAACCTATCTGTGCATCATCATCAAGCTCAACGTGCCCGGCAAGCCCACTGTTATCACCAATCAATGTGCCATTACCGACCACACAATCATGACCGACATGCACACAATTCAAAAAGCGATTGTCATTACCGATGAGAGTGGTGCTAAGCCCCTGAATCGTTCCACGATGAATAGTGGTATTTTTGCCAATCTGATTCCGGTCACCAATAACGACCGTCGTCGGCTCAGCGGCATATTTAAGATCCTGATTCGCTTCACCTATGGATGAGAACTGGCCGAAAGTATTGTCACAGCCGATTGTTGTCAGGCCATTAATTACCGAGTAAGCACCAACAACAGTTCCTTCGCCTATCACGACACCTGCGGAAATAACACAAAACGGGCCAATACTTACATGCGCACCGAGCACCACACCCGGTTCCACAATACTATTACTGGCAACCCGGGCTAACGGGGAAATAGACATCAATTTATCCTGATGACGGCACGAAACGGAGAACGCCTATCATCGTTTAGTTATTAATCCAGACCAGGGATCAATAAGAAAGGAGGGGTCGAAAGGGAAGCTCCGCTTCGCCATTCTCATTATCGTTAAGGAGGTAAAAACCAGTGAAGGGCTTATCGATTGCGGCAGCATAATGAATTGCGACCCACATTACGCCATTTATTTATTATTAAATTGGAGGAACTTTATGTGGTTTGCCAGCAGGTTTGATTTCGCAGTAATTTGCAGGCCCGGTTCCCCAGGCCTGTGATATGCATTTACATATAAATCCGCAGATACTCGCCCAGACAAAGTATCGCCATCGCCTGCCCGTACGGCATTGAGGTCAGCGGGATTTGGCGATAAAACTCCAGGTTACTGCCCATTCCTGTGCCAAATGAAACCTGCAATAACTCCCCTTCCGGGGAGATATTTCTCACAACTCCCTTCATCGCCTTCTCAGCGACTTGCGCATACTCTTTACCAATGTAGCGTTTGCGAATTCCTTTCAGGATGCCGTAGGCAAAGCCTGCCGTTGCTGAGGCCTCCAGATACGATTGTGGATCGTCGAGCAAGGTGTGCCACAAACCACTGTCGTCCTGGCATTTCGCCAATGCCGCAACCTGATTTTCCAGTACCTGTACCAGATAGCGACGCACCGCGTTGTTCTCAGGTAAATCCACCAGCTCAAGGAAGTCTGGAATGACTATCGTCAACCAGCTATTCCCCCGCGCCCAACGGGCGTGAGCAAAGTTATGGTTGCCTTCGTAGTTCCAGCCGTGGAACCACAGCCCGGTCTCCCTATCCATCAGGTTCTGCACATGTAACAGGAATTGATAGGTCGCCTCTTCCACATACTCCGGGCGATTTAGCAATTTGCCAATTTTTGCCAGCGGTAATACGGTCATCATCAGCGTGTCGTCCCACATCTGCTGATGGTTCTCTTCAGCAAGCGTAATGTGCTGCATGCCGCCATGTTCGGTACGTGGCATTTCATACATTGCCCACTCAGCCCAGCTTTCAAGCCACGGCAAATACGAAGGGTCATGCGTCTCTTCGTAGCGATAAGCCAGTGTCAGGAACGGTGCCATAGTATTGACGTTTTTGGTGGTAGCACCTTCTGCGAAACGGTCGGCAAACCAGCTATCAATAATTTCGCACATCTTCTTATCGCCTGTCTGGCGATAATATTGATACATGCCGTACAGACCGACGCCATGCGTCCACTCCCAACCAGCCCAACCTTTGGTATCAATGACTCTTCCGTCATCCAGTCGCAGTAAGAATTGGCCCGTTTCATCCTTAATATTAATCAGATTATCCGTCACCTTGTGGATCAGGGTTTTTAACTCATCCCGGGCAATAAAATGCTCCGGCTGGCACAGTAAAGGGCTGTGTTTGACGGGATAAATAATCATTAACTTAACCTCTGTGATGAAGTATTCGAACGCATTGCAGCAGCCTCTTTCAATGACGGAGCTGCAGGTTTATTACGGTTGAGATAGCCAATATTGTTGTTGCCCCAAAGCGTGTCGTAAGGCATACCCGCCAGCATTTCGACTGTAGCGCGAGCCTCCGGCGTAGTTGCTTCCGGAACCGGGCGGCCCGCAACACGCATCTTCGCCGTCTCTTCACGTAACACGCTGTGAGTTTGTAAATTGAGTCTAAAGCGCAGGGAAACTAAGAAACCGCATGCCAGTACCGCTACAGTACCGAAGCTTAAAATCATCAGGATTGTGTGGCTAACCGCAGGCGGCTGTGTGGTTTGCCCGGAAACAAAACCAGAAAGCTGCATCACGATACCCACCAGCATCACGGCTCCTGCCTGAGACGCTTTACGCGTTAGCGTCATGATTCCGGCGAAGATCCCTTCACGACGCTGGCCGGTAATCACTTCATCAACATCAGCAATATAGGTGTAGGTATTCCACGGCACATAGTTGATGCCGCCACGGCCCAGGCCGGCGATAGCAGAAACCAACATCAGCAGTGAGAAGACATCGCTTAATCCTGCGTAATACAACAACGCGTAAGAGATAGAACTCAGACCAAAAAGCACCACAACCATTCGGTAGGACGGAGCCGGGCCATATTTGATACACAGAGGAATCATGCCGATAACAGCAATAAATTGCAGAATCGCCATGGTGCCAAGCAAGCTCGAAGCCATGCTTGCACTTTGCATCAGCACAAACACCACATAGTAGGTAAACACAGCATTGAACACGTCCTGAGCAATATACCCGCCCAGATACATGCCCAAGTGTTGGCGGAAGATCTTAACGCGCAGCGTAGAAGTCAGTTCAACGTTCAGGCGTTTCATACTTTGCGCAAACGTCAGGGTTTTCTTCTCTTCTTCTGCACGCAGTGCCGCTTCAGTCCATTCTGAACGTGGACGCTCCCAGGTGAAGAACCAGACGAGTGTTAGCACGATGGCACATATAGTGGCGAATACCAGGCTTGCGTAGAAGAAGGAGACTGCGTTGTCTTTCCCGAAATGATTTAACAAAATACCCGGCAGGAAGGCGGCAAGAATCGCGGAAAGTTGCGCCATTGAGATACGTGCGCCTGAGAATTTGGTTTTCTGTTTGAAATCATCGGTCATTTCCGGAACCAGTGTTTCATACGGCACCAGAATCATGGTGTAGACCACATCAAAAATCAGGTAGGTCACCAGGTAATACCAATAACTCATCTCGCCAACCCACATAAAGCTGTAGCTAAAGACCAGCGGGATTCCGAGCATAATAAAGAACTTACGACGACCAAAACGTCTGCCAAGCCAGGTAGAACCAAAGTTATCGGTCAGGAAGCCCATCAGCGGACTGACGACCGCATCCAGCACCCTGGCCATGGCGAAAATAAACGTTGCTTCAATCGGTGAGAGGCCACAGAAGGTAGTATAGAAGTAGAGCAACCAGGCGGCGGTGAGTGCCGTCGTCCCCGCGCCGAGAAAATCCCCGGAGCCGTAGGCAAGATAATTTGCCAATCCAATTTTACGTATTTTCATTGCCGTCAAACCCCGTTAATTTTTTTATGGAGATTGCACGTCCCGGTACTTGTCGGGCTTGCGAGAACCTTACCTTGCTAAGGTAGAAGGACGGGGCAATTGAAACCTTTCCTTTTTTGCCATGGTTTGAGCAATGGTGGCAAAAATACAAAGTGTCTAAGCACTCGCTTCACTGATTTATAAAACAGGGGTTTGTTTTTATCAAAAGCGCAGACTGAAAATGAGAGATAGACAAGAAAAAGCCGCATTGTGAATGCGGCTTTGAGGATTAACGGTAATTAACAATAACCTGATTACTACGCACTTTTAGTGCCGGGAAAAGAGCACCGCCACCGGGCACTTCCCAGACAAAACGCAGCGGCTCATTTGCCGCCACATTGGTTAGCCCTCGCGTAGTACCACTCTGCCCTTCTATCTCAACGCATCGTGTCAGCGAGCATAATCTGACATTCAGCCCCGCAGGCGTCGGCCCAATCAGTTCATAACGCCAGGCGACCATCGTCATTACCCCACTCACGGGTTGCGAAGGCGCCAGAGCACGGGATGATGCAGAAATGCCCCGGTGGCTAAGCGTGGCACCTGGGCCACTGGCCTGCCATGCTCCCTCACCTGCGGCATGGCCCATTAAAGGAAAGAGAATCAGCAATAGCAGGCGGCTCATTATTTCGCTCCAATGGTCGCAGTCATACGGATGTTACGGTTTTCAGAAAGCTCAAGGCTTGAGAGCACCATGAGTTGCGGCAGGCTGCGACGTAAGAAACGCGCCAGCAATGGTCGCAGCGCATGGTTAACCAACAACACCGGCGGCGCACCGAGCATCTCCTGGCGTTTCAGTGCCTCCGTAGCCTGCTCCAGCAAGCGGTCCGCAAGGCCGGGTTCCAGCCCACCGCCACCCTGCAATGCCTGCAATAATAAACGCTCAAGTGCGGCATCCAGGCCAATCACCTGCACTTCACCATTGCCAGGGAACCATTGCTGAGTAATCGCCCGTCCCAGTGCCACACGTACCACCGCCGTTAATTCATGCGGGTCATTTTGGATCGGCGCATGTTCTGCCAAAGTTTCCAGAATTGTGCGCATATCACGAATCGGCACTTTCTCAGCCAGCAGGTTTTGCAGCACTTTGTGCAATGTGGTTAACGTCACCACACCCGGCACCAGGTCTTCCGTTAGCTTCGGCATTTCCTGGGTTACACGGTCAAGCAGTTGCTGTGCTTCCTGGCGGCCAAACAGTTCTGGCGCAAACTGGCCAATCAGATGGTTAAGATGCGTCGCGACCACAGTACTGGCTTCGACTACGGTAAAGCCCTGAATTTGCGCCTGCTCTTTAAGCGCACTTTCAATCCAGGTGGCTGCAAGGCCAAATGCCGGGTCAGTCGTGGTTTCGCCGGGAAGAGTGCCTGCGGCAGTTCCCGGATTGATAGCAAGCCAGCGCCCCGGATAAGCATCACCACTGCCAATCTCAACGCCTTTCATCAGGATACGATAACGTGCAGGCGGCAAGTCCATGTTGTCGCGAATATGGACCACCGGCGGTAAGAACCCCATATCCTGCGCGAATTTTTTGCGGATGCTGCGGATTCGCCCTAACAGCTCGCCGTCCTGCTGGAAATCCACCATCGGAATCAGGCGATAACCCACTTCCATTCCCAGCGAATCTTCCAGTTGCACGTCATTCCATGTTGCTTCAACTGCCTGCGGGTTTTCCTGCGGTTTGACCGGGGCTGATGGGGCCGCAGGCTGTTCCATCTGGCGTCCGCGCATCCACCACGCCAGCCCAAGCAATGCAGCAGTAAACAGCAGGAAGACAAAGTTAGGCATTCCCGGCACCATGCCAAGCAAACCAAGAACACCGGCACTTAGCAGCATAACGCGCGGATTGTTGAACAGTTGGGTGACCATCTGCTCGCCAACATCCTGGTCGGTTGCCACTCGGGTTACGATAACGCCGGCAGCGGTCGAGATGACCAGTGCCGGGATCTGCGCAACCAGGCCATCACCGATGGTCAAGAGCGTATAAGTTTCTGCTGCTGCGCCAAAGGGCATGTCGTGCTGAAGCATACCGACCATCAGACCGCCCACCACGTTAATCACCATGATCATCAGCCCGGCGACCGCATCGCCACGCACGAATTTACTGGCCCCGTCCATCGAGCCGTAAAAATCAGCTTCCTGAGTCACTTCAGAACGGCGCTTTTTCGCCTCATCTTCGCCAATCAGCCCGGCGTTAAGATCGGCGTCAATCGCCATCTGTTTACCCGGCATGCCGTCCAGCACAAAGCGCGCGCCGACCTCAGCAATACGCCCGGCACCTTTGGTGATAACCATAAAGTTGATGATAACGAGGATGATAAACACCACGATACCGATAGCAAAGTTGCCGCCAACGAGGAAGTGACCGAAAGCCTCAACCACTTTACCCGCTGCCGCACCACCGGTATGGCCATCCATCAAAATGATACGGGTTGATGCCACGTTCAACGCCAGGCGCAGTAACGTCGTAAACAGCAGAATGGTTGGGAAAGCAGCGAACTCGAGGGTTTTCTGGGTGAACATTGCCACCAGCAGAACCATAATCGACAACGCGATGTTAAAGGTGAACAGTAAATCCAGTATAAACGCCGGGAGCGGCAGGACCATCATCGACAAGATCATCAAGATCAGTATCGGTCCGGCAAGAATTTGCCATTGCCCGGATTTCATACTGGCAGGCAGACGCAGTGTTGCGAGCAAATTAGCCATCGGAGTCCTTCTCGTTTGCAAAGTCCAGCGCTTCAGGCACTGGAAGGTTTTCAGGTTTTTTCGGGATTAAACCGCCAGCAATACGCCAGCGTCGCAGTTGCCATACCCATGCCAGCACTTCTGCTACGGCGGAATACAACTGCCCAGGAATTTGTTGCCCTATTTCAGCATGGCGGTATAACGCACGCGCCAGCGGTGGAGCTTCGAGCATTGGAATGCGGTGCTCATTACCAATTTCACGGATACGCAACGCAACCATGCCCGCTCCTTTCGCCAGCACTTTTGGCGCACTCATTTTGTTTTCGTCGTACTGCAAGGCCACCGAGTAGTGCGTAGGGTTGGTCACAATTACATCGGCCTTCGGCACATCCGACATCATGCGGCGGCGCGCAGCGGCACGCTGTTGTTGGCGAATACGCCCTTTAACATGCGGGTCGCCTTCTTGTTGCTTGAATTCGTCGCGAATATCCTGGCGGCTCATGCGCAGCTTTTTAATGTTGCTGAAAATCTGGAAGAACACGTCAAAGCCGACCATCGGGGTCAGCCCCAAAACAATCAGCAAACCACACACCGCCACCATATTTAGTGCATGTCCTAAAGCGGCCAATGGCGGTTCACTCATCAGGCGCATCATCTCTGGCCATTTATGCAGCAGATACCAGGCCGTTACGCTGCCAACCAGGATGGCTTTGAGAAAGGCTTTTAATAGTTCAGCGCCAGCTTGTGCGGAGAACATCCGCCCGAGCCCAGAAATTGGATTCATTTTGCTGAATTTAAACTGTATCGACTTCCCGCTGAACAGGATGCCACCCAACAACATCGGGGCTGCAATCGCCACAATCACCAGCCCAATAATCAGCGGCAACAGTGCCCAGACGGCCTGCTTTATCAGTTGGCTGATTTGGTTAACGATAAGATTGGGGTCGTTAATAATGCTGTGGTCAAAATGAAGTCCGGAGGACAACATTGCCGCCAGCTGTCGGGCCAACGGTTCTCCACCCATCCAGATAATGCTGATGCCCACCAATAGCATAAGCAATGAGGTCAACTCGCGGGATCGGGGAATCTGCCCATCTTCGCGCGCTTTTTCAAGTCGGTGGGGTGTGGGGGCTTCTGTTTTGTCGTCGTCGCTTTCTTCTGACACTGCAACAATCTCGTGGCCACAATTACCAGCACAGCATGTCAGAAAGGGGTAACGCTAATGGGAGGAAAACGGGGGGATTTGTGGGTTTGTTTGTGGGTTAAGCGATGCGCAGCGCCTATTACCAGGCACTGCGCGAAGCCTTAAAACCCTAAACTATCCAGTAAATCATCAACCTGATCCTGGCTTGCAACCACACCTGCAGCGGTCGCGTTCATTTGCGGGCCGTTGAGCAGACTGTCGGCTGGGCGTTTCGCACGCGCATCCAGTTCTGGCATGTTTTCCATCAACACCATCAACAATTGGCGTTCAATTTCCTGGATAACATCCATCATGCGCTTGATGACCTGACCAGTTAAATCCTGGAAGTCCTGCGCCATCATGATTTCCAAAAGCTGGGCATTGGTAAAGCTGGTGTGACTCGGTACGCCAGACAAGTAGCTGCGCGTATCGGTAACCAGTTCACGGGCATCACCCAGTTCGATGGGATTTTCAAACCAGGCATCCCAGCGGCCATTGAGTGCTTTGGCGTCGGATTCCAGTTTGTTCTGATGAGGCTGAGCCAGCTCCACACAGTTCAGCGCGCGTTCTGCAGCCTGCGCGGTCATCTGCACCACATAGTCCAGACGGTCGCGAGCATCGGGAATCGCTTCTGCCGCTTCGGCAATCGCCTGATCAAGGCCCAGCTCGCGTAAGCTGTCGCGCAGCATTCGGGTCAGGCTGCCTATCCGAACGATAATATCGCCGGTTGAATGTAACTCTGACGCGGGATTGGTAGATGAGTGCATGAGCCTCTCCTTACATGCCGAGCTTTTCGAAGATTTTGTTTAACTTCTCTTCAAGTGTTGCTGCGGTAAACGGTTTAACCACATAGCCACTCGCCCCCGCCTGCGCTGCGGCAATAATGTTCTCTTTCTTCGCTTCAGCGGTCACCATTAATACTGGCAGAGCCGACATTGCACCGTTGCCACGAATGGTTTTCAGCAACTCCAGACCATCCATGTTCGGCATGTTCCAGTCAGAGATAACGAAACCAAAACCGCCACCGTTGAGTTTATTAAGCGCATCGACACCATCTTCTGCTTCTTCGACGTTGTTGAAACCCAGCTCTTTTAGCAGGTTACGGACAATGCGACGCATGGTAGAGAAGTCATCCACCACCAAAAATTTGAGTTCTTTATCTGCCATTTATTGGGTTCCTTCTGTAGTTGCCTATTCAAAGAGGCGTAATTGTTGCAGCCAGTCTGGACACGGCCAGCGCGCAAGAACCGGAGCGTACATTGAGTACGTGAGGATTCTGAGTGCTGCCCGGGCTCAAAATGGCAAATAAAATAGCCTTATCTCAGATACGGATTGCCTGTCCGGCGCTAATCTTCGCCAACATCTGCTGGCTAATCTGGCTTAGATCGACCACTTCGCTGACGCCACCACTATTGATGGCCTCACGCGGCATGCCGAACACCACACAACTTGCTTCGTTTTGGGCGATAGTCCATGCCCCGGCTTTATGCATTGCCAACATCCCTGCGGCGCCGTCATTCCCCATTCCCGTTAAAATGACGCCCACGGCGTTACGCCCGGCGAATTTCGCGACAGAATGGAACAGCACATCCACGGCCGGACGATGCCGGTTCACGGGTGGGCCGTCATGAATTTTGATTTGGTAGTTCGCCCCGCTACGAGCAAGCTCCATATGTTTATCACCCGGCGCGATGTAGGCGTGCCCCGGTAGCACACGTTCGCCATCCTCGGCCTCTTTCACGGCTATCTGGCATAACTTGTTAAGCCGGTCAGCAAACGAGCGCGTAAAACCTGGTGGCATATGCTGCGTGATTAATACCGCCGGGCTTGATAGCGGCAGCGGTTGCAGCACATGGCGAATCGCCTCAGTGCCACCGGTTGATGCACCAATCGCTATCAATTTTTCAGAACTGAGTAATGGCCCCGCTTTCAACGCAGCAGGAGCTGCAACGGGTGCGCGCGCCGCCAGTTTTGCCTTCGCGGCAGTACGCACTTTCTCCGCAATAGTTTCGCTGTAAGCCAGCATCCCTTCGCGAATGCCTAACTGCGGTTTGGTGACAAAATCAATCGCGCCCAACTCCAGCGCCCGTAATGTCACCTCCGAACCTTTGCCTGTCAGTGACGAAACCATCACCACGGGCATTGGGCGTAAGCGCATCAGCTTTTCAAGGAAATCCAGACCGTCCATGCGCGGCATTTCCACATCCAGCGTCAGCACGTCAGGGTTAAATTTCTTAATCAAGTCGCGTGCCACAAGCGGGTCTGGTGCAGTTGCCACCATTTCCATGTCATCGTGGCTATTCACAATTTCTGTCATGATCTGGCGCATCAGGGCGGAGTCATCGACGCACAGCACGGTTATTTTTGTCATGATCTTTCCTTACTCAGTCCGTACACGGTCTGCCCACGCAGTAGAAACTCGCGGCTGAGGTTACTGAAGTTTTCCGAATGCCCGGCAAACAGCAGTCCGCCCGGTTTTAGCAGCGGTACAAAACGCTGCAAAATTTGCTGCTGTGTCGCTTTATCAAAATAAATCATCACATTGCGGCAAAAAATGGCGTCAAACGGCCCAGGAATTGGCGCTTGCTTGTCCAAAAGATTGATGGGCGCAAACTCCATGTGGCTGGCCAGATCGCTACGCACCCGTACCAGCCCATCGTGTGGCCCTGTGCCACGCATGAAGTAGCGCTGCATCTGGAGCGGAGCCAGTGTTTTCAGTTCATCCAGGCGATAAATAGCACTCTGGGCTTTCTCCAGCACCTGAGTGTCGATATCGCTGGCAAAGACTTTCCAACGCCCAGGCGCCATACCCAGCACATCCGCAAGCGTAATGGCGATGGAATATGGCTCTTCACCAGTTGAGGCTGCCGCACTCCAGACTTTGTACTCCCCGCTACGTTTACGCGCATGTTCCGCGAGAATCGGAAAGTGGTGACCTTCGCGAAAAAACGCCGTCAAGTTAGTGGTCAGGGAGTTAATGAACGCCTGCCATTCGGCATTGCTGCCGTTGGCCTCCAGCATGCTCAGGTAGTGCCCAAAATCCTCCAGTCCCAGGGTGCGTAAACGGCGCACCAGGCGGTTGTAAACCATGTCTCGCTTGTGATCGGCCAGCACGATTCCTGCTCGCTGGTAAATCAACTGGCATATCCGGCGAAAGTGCGTGTCGGACAGCGGTAGACGCTGTGTCATCTGTAACATTAATGACGATTGTCCAGTGGACAGTGGTGATGTCATAGCGCCTTCTCAGTCACAATCAGGGGGTAACGAGCACCCCGTTGGTTACTAAATCTCTGGTGACGTCTTCGTTGCCGACAGTTTCCAGATTAAACACCGATACCACACCGCTGAGGTGTTCGGCCTGGTTTGCCAGAGCATCGGTTGCTGCTGCCGCTTCTTCGACCAGCGCGGCGTTTTGTTGTGTCACTTGATCCATCTGGCTTACTGCGAGTGCTACCTGCTCGATTCCACGGCGCTGTTCGTCGGATGCTGAAGCAATTTCGCCCATGATGTCGTTAACCTGCGTTACCGAACGCACGATTTCCGCCATCGTCGTGGCTGCCGTATCAACCAGTTGCGAACCGTGCTGCACGCGGTCGACCGACTCTTCAATAAGGACTTTGATCTCTTTTGCCGCCTGCGCACTGCGTTGTGCCAGGTTGCGTACTTCACCAGCCACCACGGCAAATCCACGACCCTGCTCACCGGCACGCGCAGCTTCTACTGCGGCGTTAAGTGCCAGAATATTGGTCTGGAATGCAATGCCATCAATGACGCTGGTTATATCGCCAATTTTCTTCGAGCTGCCCGCGATGTCATGCATGGTACGGGCGACGTTTGCTGCCTGCTGCCCACCTTGCTGTGCGGTATCCGCAGCGGTTCGCGAAAGTTGAGCGGCCTGGCGAGCATTGTCGGCGTTCTGGCTCACGGTTGCGGTCAACTGCTCCATGCTGGCAGCCGTTTGTGCCAGCGAAGCGGCTTGCTGTTCGGTACGTGATGAGAGGTCGTTATTGCCTGCCGCAATTTCCGCGATACCGGTGTGCATGGCACTGCTGCCCTGACGCACATCGGTCACAGTCTCTTTCAGCGCCTGCTGCATGTTTTTCAGGCTGCGGAAAATCTCCGAGATTTCATTTCGTCCATAAACACTTATCGGACGCGCTAAATCGCCCGCAGCAATGTGCTCAAAGTGGTCACGGACTATTTCCAACGGTTGCACCAGCATTTTGCGCGACCATGCAATCGAGCCAATCAGCATCAGGATGGCAATCACCGTGACGCTGACAAAAATAATCGCTGATATTTGGTAGTTCAGTTTGCTGTCTTCACTCGAGGCCACCACCGTGTCATTAATGCTTTGTTGCCATGCATTAAAGTTCGCATCAAAAATATCTTGCGATTTCTGAATCGGTGCGCTGAGGAAATCTGAAAGCTGATTGCTTTCAAGCCAGGTTGCCTGGTGTTGTAAGTCGTCACGATACGTGGCGTAACTTTGTTTGGTTGACGCCATCATCTCTTCACCTTCTTTATTCAAAGGTGTGATATCGAGGAACTGGTTAAACAGCATGTCAGCCTGTTTCAGGCTGCCACGGGCATTGGCCATCAGGCGTTTGATATCTTCTGGTGGATAACTTAGCGCCGTGAGCGTACCAGCACGACTTAATGCCGTACCGGCCTGCAACAACGCAGCCCGGCTTTGGGTTAAGGTGTCACGCTGCTGGTTTCCGACTTCAACCATTTGTAGATTCTGAACATCATCCCTGAATGCCCAAAAGGACAATCCATTACTACCAATCTGCAGCACGCCGCAGATGATTAAGATTAACAACAGAGTGGTCGAAATTCGGATACGATTAAACATCAAACAGCCCTCAGCCAGCACGTCTGCCAGTCATTAAGATTCTTAGAAAGTTTCCCAGTTATCGTCGCGCCCACTGGTTGTCGGCTTACTGGTTTTGATAACAGGAGCTGAAGATACGGTGGTACTCACAGACATCGGAACAGTCGGTTCGGTCGTTAAACGGAAAGCGGCAACCAGCTGGCTTAGCATGCTGGCTTGCTCTTCAAGTGCGGCAGCCGCAGAGGCTGACTCCTCAACCAAAGAGGCGTTCTGCTGCGTAACGCGGTCCATTTCTGACACCGCCAGCGCAACCTGGTCGATACCGCGGCTTTGCTCATCAGAGGCGGACGCAATTTCACCCATAATGTCGGTCACTCGTGTAACGGCATTAACGATGTCGCTCATGGTTTCCCCGGCGCTTTCAACCAGCACAGAGCCGGTATCCACGCGGGAAACTGAATCTTCAATCAGTGATTTGATCTCTTTGGCCGCCTGCGCGCTGCGCTGGGCGAGGTTTCTCACCTCCCCGGCAACCACCGCGAATCCACGCCCCTGTTCACCGGCACGCGCAGCCTCTACTGCGGCGTTCAGCGCCAGAATATTGGTCTGGAAAGCAATGCCGTCAATCACACCAGTGATATCAGCAATCTTCTTCGAAGAACCGGCGATGTCGTGCATGGTCTTCACTACGCCATCCACAACTTTGCCGCCGCGCTGAGCGGTTTCGGAGGCGCTTAAGGCTAATTGAGATGCCTGACGGGCGTTTTCCGCATTCTGTTTCACGGTAGCGGTGAGCTGCTCCATGCTGGCGGCAGTTTCTTCAAGCGATGCAGCCTGCTGCTCGGTACGGGAAGAGAGGTCGTTGTTTCCGGCGGCAATTTCCGTCGCACCGCTGTAGATGGCATCAGAACCATCACGCACGCTGCCGACGGTTATGATCAGTTCTTGCTGCATATGGCGCACGCTGGAAGTCAGTTCGCTAATCTCATTGCGGCCATTTGAGACGATATTTTCAGTCAGGTTGCCGTTGGCAATTTCACGGATATGACCAATAACCACCGACAGCGGTTGCAGCAAAATCCGGCGCATGCCAACCCACACCAGCAAAATCACGGCAGCCAGTGCTAACGCAAGGCCGACAATTTGCCATTTCGCGAAGTTGTAATCCTGAGTGCTGGCAATATAAGACTGCTCGTACATGCGGTCATTAAGCGCAATATAGTCGCTATATTCTTTTTGCAGCGCGTTTTGCAGGCTTTGCGTGGACTGCGCAAAATAGGCGTCCATATTGCCACTTTCCAGATAACCTACCAGTTCGCTTAGCGCCTGGTTGTAATTCCGGTAGTCGTCATCAATGCCGTTAACCACCGCTTCCAGCTCCGGGTTAATGGCAGGGATTTGTTTAAACAGGGTGTAATGTTTCTGAGCATCGGCGAGGGATTTTTTGGCGTTATTGAGCAAGTCGGTTTTCGCCGCACTTTGCCCATTACTGGCATCCATCATCATACGGGCAGCCGAACGACTGAGGTTAATGCGCGTTTGCAGCATCAATTCCCAGGTGTTTGCCAGTTCCGACTGCTGAACACGTAACTCTTTGGAAACTTTAAAACTATCGTTATTTTGTTTGAGCGAGTTAAAGAACATTCCGCCAGAGATGAGTTGGAGGAGAGCGAACACCACCAGCACCATCATTAGCATGGTGACAACGCGAATACGGTTCAACATATAACACCCTTTTAATGATTTCTTATCGGTGTTATCGGCATGAAGAAACAGAACTTTAACGGAAACCGGCCGGGATGCGGGTGATTGCATTAATGCAGTGAATTTAAGAGCCAGATGCGCAGAAGGGTTTGCAGTTGTGCTGCCAGGTTTATATTTTCGCAATGTATCAAGATGCGAATACTTTTATTGTTAAAACTTCAGATCAAATCCCTATACCTTCGACAACCTGAACGCTGAATAGGCGAATGCATTGAAATTTAGCTCAGGAATTCAGAAGCGTTCAGAAATCGAACAAAAGACTGGCTGATTGGATAAGTTGAAATATTTTCCCGCTTAATCAATTTATTACTCACATCGATATTGAATAACGCTGAGATTCTGCGAAAACACTGGCAATTTTTTTGTGATGAAAATCACATTGTTACATCAGCGTTTCCGAATTAACAAATATGACAAATAGTAAAAAATAGTTGAAACCTGGCGAACTTTGGTTCAATTTATGGGCCGAATATATATTGGGCAAACATAATAATTATATATAGCTCAACAAGTTAAATAAATGTTACATACGACGGGGTTATCAAATAATTGTCTAGTTCAAACAAACTTACACTATTCATTCTTCTTTTCATGTTTGCCGGGATCCTCTCCGGTGCTGCCATCCACGAGTACGCAGCCGCTGAAAACATCAAAAGCTATGCCGAAAACATCACGCTGTTTACCGACATCTTTTTACGCCTGATCAAAATGGTTATTGCTCCATTGGTGTTCAGCACCCTGACCGTGGGCATTATGAAGATGGGTGAAACATCCACCATTGGCCGCGTGGGCGGCAAAGCAATGGTGTGGTTTGTTTCATCTTCTGTGCTTTCTATTCTGGTCGGCTTGTTCATTGTTACCCTTCAACACCCAGGGGCTGGCATGAATTTACAAGTGCCAGCGGGTGATGTGCAAACCGGTCTTGCGGTCAGCGGCATGAACCTGAAAGCGTTTATCTCACACACCATTCCAACCAGCATTGCGGGCGCAATGTCGAACAACGAAATCCTGCAAATCGTCGTGTTCTCTCTGTTCTTCGGTATTGCTGGTGCTTCTTTGGGGGAGAAATTTAACGCCCCTTTAGTCGCGGCGCTGGATGTGGTTTCCCACATTATGCTGAAAGTGACAGGCTATGTGATGTACGTGGCACCACTGGCTATCTTCGCGGCTATTTCGTCTGTCGTTGCGACGGAAGGTCTGGGGATTTTGCTTAACTACGCATCCTTCATTGGCGGTTACTATCTCGCGATTATCCTGACTTGCATGGTGCTTATCGGTGTTGGCTATATGGTTCTCAAGCGCGATGTATTCCGCCTGATCGCCATGCTGAAAGACCCGGTCCTGGTGGCGTTTACTACCAGCAGCTCCGAAGCGGCTTATCCGAAAACACTGGACCAGCTCACGCGCTTTGGTTGCTCTCGTAACATTGCATCATTTGTTCTGCCGATTGGTTATTCGTTCAACCTGGTCGGTTCAATGGTGTATTGCTCTTTTGCTTCTATGTTTATCGCGCAGGCTTATAACATCCACCTCACTTTCTCTGAGATTGTTGTGCTGATGTTGACCTTAATGCTGGCGTCAAAAGGGATTGCAGGTGTACCGCGTTCTGCGCTGGTTGTACTGGCAGCAACCATCCCAAGCTTCAATATTCCGGTGGCAGGCATTTTACTGCTGATGGGTATCGACCACTTCCTGGATATGGGCCGTTCTGCCATCAACGTATTGGGTAATGGCGTTGCGACGGCGATGCTGTCCAAAAATGAAGGTGAACTGGAAGAACAAACTGAGATTGGTGAAGAGATCGAAGCTTAAGTCTTTTCTTTCGTAGGTCGGATAAGCGCAGCGCCATCCGACAAAATCGCTGGACACGGTGGATGACGCTAATCGCTTATCCACCCTACCAAAGCTTTTCCGACCTACTTAACATTCGTTTTCTACGCCACGCGCGCCGCGCTATCGACCAATGCCATCTCTTCGCTGTTAAGCAGCTTCTCGATATTCACCAGAATCAACATGCGGTCGCCTAATGCACCGAGACCAGTCAGATACTCTGTGGAAAGCGTCACGGCAAACTCTGGTGCCGGGCGGATTTGCTCTGCGGTCAGAGACAACACGTCAGAGACACCATCTACCACAATACCCACCACACGCTGACCAAAGTTCAGCACAATGACCACGGTGTTATCGTTATATTCCACGCCATCCTGGTCAAACTTAATACGCAGGTCGAGGATCGGGACAATCACACCACGCAGGTTAGTGACTCCCTTGATAAATGCCGGAGTATTGGCAATACGCGTGACTTGATCGTAACCGCGAATTTCCTGCACCTTTAAAATATCGATGCCGTACTCTTCATCACCAAGGGTAAAGACCAGGAACTCTTGCCCTACCGTTTCCCCGGTCAGTTTTGTCACATTGGTTAATCCACTCATTTTCTTATCCTTTCTCAAAAACCGGAGAATCAGGCGGCAGTGCCGGCCATACGTTGTTCACGGTTCAAACCCTGCAGCGCAGATACATCAACAATCAGCGCCACACTGCCATCACCGAGGATAGTTGCTGCGGAAATTCCCGGCACTTTACGATAGTTGCTTTCGAGGTTTTTCACGACCACCTGATGTTGACCAATCAGCTGATCCACCAGCAGCGCGTAACGCCGACCAGCGCTTTGCAAAATCACCACAATGCCTTGCGTCGCTTCGGTTTTCGCACCGGCAACATCGAATACTTTCCACAATTCAACCAGCGGCAGGTATTCGCCACGCACTTCGAGTACACGCTCGCCGCCAGCAAGAGGATGCAGATCGTCTTCTTTCGGCTGTAGCGACTCCATCACCGCGTTGAGCGGCAGGATAAACACTTCGTCGCATACTTTTACCGACATTCCGTCAAGAATAGCGAGCGTCAGCGGCAGCATAATGCGGATGGTGGTACCGACATTGGCCTGCGATTTAATTTCAACATGGCCACCCATTTCCTGGATGTTACGCTTCACCACATCCATGCCTACACCGCGCCCGGAAACATCCGTAACTTGCTCAGCGGTTGAGAATCCTGGGGCGAAAATCAGCATGCCGACTTCCTCGTCCGACATGTTTTCATGCACGGCCATCCCTTGCGATAACGCTTTAGCAAGAATGCGCTCACGGTTCAGGCCCGCACCATCATCAGAAACTTCAATACAGATGTTCCCACCCTGGTGTTCGGCAGAAAGAATTAAGTTACCAACGGCTGATTTCCCCGCTGCAAGGCGTTTTTCCGGGGTTTCGATACCGTGATCGAGGCTATTACGCACCAGGTGAGTCAGCGGGTCGATAATGCGTTCAATCAGACTTTTATCCAGTTCGGTGGAGCTACCTTGCAGCGTCAGTTCAACCTGTTTGTCGAGCTTACTTGCCAGATCGCGCACCAGACGCGGGAAGCGACTGAAGACATACTCCATTGGCATCATGCGGATAGACATAACTGACTCTTGCAAGTCTCGGGCGTTACGTTGTAACTGACCCATACTGGTAATCAGTTCGCCGTGTTCTACCGGGTCTAATTCATTGGATCGCTGTGCCAACATCGATTGAGTAATCACCAGCTCGCCAACCAGGTTAATTAACTGATCAACCTTCTCAACCGCAACGCGAATACTGCTTGATTCGCTAACACGCGCAGGTTTGCTTTCTCTTTCCGTCCGTGGAGCGACAGTTGCCACAGGCACTGCAACCGTCGGCTGTGGCGCATTAACGGCAAGGGCCACTGGCACTTCTTCTTGTACAACAGCAGCCGCTTGCGCACTTGCTGTTAACGGAAGAAATTCGATTTGTTCAGGCTCGATTACAAAGCAGAGCACCGCGCTGATGTCATCAGCGCTGACCGTCGTCTCAATAGTCGCAGTGACAGAGTTTTCACCCTTTTCCACTTCACTTAAAGTACCGAGGTTACCCAGCTCTTCGAGCAGTAAATCCAGCTCAGTAGATTTCAATCCGGTAATTGCAATGCGCAAATTGCCATCGTTTGTTGGCAGCGTTTCGACTGACTCTTTTTCTACGACGGTCAATTTTGCAGGCGGTGCAGCCATTTCACCTTTGGCTTCCAGAGCCAGTTGGCGCAGCGCTTTGCAGATATAATCGAAACTCTCAGCATCGGGGACGTGTGAGTTTTTATAAGCGTCCAACTGTTCCTGCATAATATCTTTGGTTTCCAAAAACAGGTTGATGATATCGGTGTTGAGGAGCATCTCACCGCGCCGGGCATCGTCGAGCAGGTTTTCCATTAAATGCGTGGTTTCCTGCAAAACGGTGAAACCGAAAGTCCCGGCCCCCCCTTTTATCGAGTGTGCCGCGCGGAAAATGGCATTCAGCAGTTCTGAATCCGGCGCTTCAGGAAGCAGATTCAGCAGGTGCTGTTCCATATCGGCCAGTAGCTCGTCGGCCTCGTCAAAAAATGTCTGGTAAAAATCGCTGATATCCATACTCACGCTATCACCTCGTACCGGGTTGTGGCGGTAATGTGTTCTGCGCCGGTTCCGCGGCAGCAGGCTGTTGGAGAATGCTTATTGGCTGGTTATCGCTTTCTGCGTTTTCATGCACGATGGCATCCTCAGCTTGTTTGTTGAGCACCAGCAAACTAATGCGACGGTTAATAGCATCGCCAGGTCCGCGATTAGTCAGGCGCATGGTTGATGACATACCCACTACGCGCAGGACTTTGCCGTCGATTAAACCGCCTGCCATTAATTCACGGCGCGAGGCGTTAGCCCGGTCGGCGGAAAGTTCCCAGTTGCTATAACCGTGTTCGCCCATGGCATAAGGCAAGTCATCAGTGTGGCCAGATAAACTAATTTTATTAGGAAAATCATTCAGTAACGGTGCAATGCTGCGCAGAATATCGCGCATATAAGGTTCAACTTCTGCACTGCCATTTTTAAACATCGGGCGGTTCTGGCTGTCGATGATTTGTATCCGCAGCCCCTCCTGAACCAGATCAATTTGCAGATGGGGGCGCAGCGCACGCAGTTTAGGGTCAGCTTCAATCAATTGATCCAGTTTGTCGCCAAGGCGCTTAAGGCGGTTGGCTTCCATCCGCTTTCTGAGATCTTCGATATTCGGCTGTCTTTTCACTTCACCTTGTTGCTGTGTTACATCATCGCCACCGCCAGGAATTGGACTTTGGCTATCGGCGATGCGCTGCCCACCGGTAATGGCGGCAGAAAGTGGCGTACGGAAATAGTCGGCAATTTGCGCCAGTTCTTTAGGGCTGGAGATGGAAATCAGCCACATCACCAGAAAAAAAGCCATCATCGCGGTCATAAAGTCAGCGTAGGCAATTTTCCACGAACCGTGCGCGCCGCCGCCGTGGCCTTTATGCTTACGGCGTTTTACGACAATAATCGGGCGCGCGTTGTGCTTCATACTTCTTCTTCCGTGGCGCGCGATTGCGCGTTCGGAGAACGAACAGCACGAACATGTTCTTCCAGCTCAACAAACGATGGACGCTCACTGGAGTAAAGAGTTTTACGGCCAAATTCGACAGCAATCGGCGGTGCGTAACCATTCAGACTTGAGAGCAAGGTGACTTTTACACACTGCATCATTTTGGTCGTTTCAGCGCTTTTTTGGCGCAAAACGGTCGCCAGCGGTGAGATAAAACCGTAGGCCAGCAAAATCCCAAGGAAGGTTCCAACCATGGCGTGGGCAATTAACGCCCCCAATTCACCGGCGGGACGATCGGCTGAGGCCAGTGCGTGCACCACGCCCATCACGGCGGCAACAATACCGAAAGCCGGAAGTGAATCCCCCATGATGGCAAGGCTATTTGCCGGTATTTCAGCCTCGCTTTCATGAGTTTCAATTTCCTCATCCATCAGCGCTTCAATTTCAAATGAGTTCATATTCCCGCTGATAATCAGACGCAGGTAATCAATAATAAATTCCAGCATCAGAGTGTCGGCAAGAATACGCGGGTAACTGGCGAAGATTTCGCTTTCTTTTGGGTTTTCGATATCACGTTCCAGCGAAAACATCCCTTGTTGGCGCGATTTCGCCATCAAGCGATAAAGCAAGGCCATGAGATCCATATACATGCTTTTGGTGTATTTCGAGCGGCGAAAAAGTAATGGCAATGCTTTTACCGTTGCTTTAATAGCCTTACCGTTATTCCCAACGATAAATGCCCCCACTCCCGCCCCACCAATGATGATAAATTCAGCTGGTTGATAGAGTGCGCCAAGATGACCACCGGTCATCATATAGCCGCCGAATACTGTCGCGATAACGACCAGATAGCCTATTACAATCAGCACGAGTACATCCTTCTGCTGTTAAATGTGACGAGGAATCACAAATCAGAGGGGTTTATGGCTCAGTGCAAGGCAAAAAAAAGCAGCGATAATTGCTTATCGCTGCTGGAGTGTTTACCACACCGAACTGTTAAACGGCCTGTTTGACCTGTTCATCCAGCAGTTGTGGAATAATATCGGCAGTATTCGTAGAAAGTTTACGTCTTTTTACCGCTCTCGACGGCGGCTGGCATAAACTGCAAGCAAAGCTACCTGCAGGCTGATGTGCGTGAGTAATAAAGTTACCACCACAGCAATTACAGCGGCTCAATTCAAGCATGTTACTTTCAACAAAACGCACCAGCGTCCATGCGCGAGTCAGCGCCAGCAGCGGCCCGCCTTCTTGTGCTGGGCACTGTTCCAGGTACAAGCGGTAAGCCTTTATAACGGCATCAACACCGGTACATAATCCGGTGCGCAATAAGAACTGCCAGGCGTTACAAAACATAGAAGCATGGATATTCTGCTCCCACGTCATAAACCAGTCGGTAGAAAATGGCAGCATTCCTTTCGGTGGTGGGCTGCCACGGAGCTCTTTATATAGTTTGATCAGTCGGCCACGACTTAATTGCGTTTCACTTTCCAGCATCTGCAATCTTGCGCCGAGGGTGATTAACTCCATCGCCAGTTGTATATCACGCGCTTCCTGAACAATACTTTTTTCGCTCATTTTGTTACGCCCTTTTTTTGCGAGGAGCCTCGTCTATTGCGGACACCTCATTTAATAAGCGGGTGGATAACAAAATGCCAGTATGAATTTGCTGTAAATCATCCACACGAGAGTCTTGTGTCAGGCGGGTAATGGTTTGGTTATCGTTAAAGCGGAATTGGCAAATTAGCTGGTTAGTTTCCGCCAATTTCACCATTTGTGGCAATGTTAATTCACTCAGGGAATTGGCCATATCCTCGGTCACTCCCAAACGAAACATTGCTGAGGCTTTATCGCTACTAATAAGGCGCTGCGCAAGCAACAAATACGATAAATTAATATCGTAGATATGTTTCAACAACTCGGATGTATGCATTTTGTTCATCCTGAAAAACTAACTTTTATACATGCGGTAAGACCGCACCCCGTGAGTCGCCGAGAAATCCCGGTTAAAATTAAAACAACCAAAAAAGGCAAATTCAATTGACTGATAACACGTACTGAATCCACCGACACGAAAATGCGGTGGAGACTTCCTTGTATGTACGTTCTTATCCGAGCTTAAATTTCTAACATTTAATTAAGATTTTTCCTAATTCCGGGCAAACTCTACTCGTAGGCCTTTAGACATACAATGCGGATGCCTGCGAATTTTAAGTTATATGTGACACAGATCACATATATTTACTTTATGAGTCACCTTAAAACATCAGCAAGACTTTTCATTTGTTCATTAAACAATCAAACTCGAAATAACCGTTACGTTAATCTGGTAAAACCTTTTCGTTTGCCTAACAATCTGATGACTTACCATCAATAACGCATCTTCAGGCTTGGTTAGCCATGTGATTTATATCGCATTTTTTATCAAGTAATTTAATACTCTGTTTTTATGCTTATTTTTAGCACATAACGCCTTGAAGTTTTCTATTTAGTGTAAGAATGCCTATTAATTCTTACACCAGAATGACAAGCGCGGTATCAGCATAAATTAATACGAAAGTTTGATGGAAAAATGTGCTACCCAGGCATTCAGCCTGATTCACAACTCATTTACATTAGAGTTATTAATCATTTTTCATGAGCAGACTCACAATTTTCATGGGTACTATCCTTGCGTACAAATGTGACTTGTAGTACGAAAAATGTAAGTGATTTGCTACTAATAAGTGGGAGGTTGTCATGAGTTACCAACATATCCTGGTTGCTGTTGCCATCAGTCCAGAAAGCCAGACTCTGGTTGAAAAGGCGGTTTCAATCGCCCGGCCAGTAAATGGGAAAATTTCACTGATTACACTCGCATCCGACCCCGAACTTTATAATCAATTTGCCGCACCAATGATGGAGAACCTACGGGAATTAATGCTTGAAGAGACTCAGATTTTTATTGACGAGATAGTTCGGAAGGCAAATTACCCTATTACAGAAACGGTTATTGCTACCGGCGAATTAAGTGAGCACATTCTGGCAATATGTAATAAGGGTTCTGTGGATTTAGTGATTTGTGGCAACCACAATCAATCTTTTTTCAGCAAGATAATTTGCTCTGCGAAAGCAGTGGTCGCCTCCAGTCAGGTTGATGTTTTGCTCGTTCCGCTGAGATAAGCACTATTTAAGTTAAATTTGGCTTTTATCATCAGAAATAAGAGGGACATTTATCTTAAATTGATGTCACTCAAAGCTTACTTCAAAACATAAATTCAAAAGCCAAGTCGGTTTTGACCAGGTTCAGGATTTAAATTGCCCAGCTTTAACATGGAACGGCAATTTTATGATCTGGCGAGTGGTGCCAGGGGTATTCCCCTGACACGTTCACGGTTACCCGGTGTGCAATGAAGTAAATCGACTATGCGAAGGGAAAAAACACCGCCTGGCCGTATGCAATGGCATAGAGTCACGCCAACTTAGGAAATGTCGCCACCTTCTTTCCCATTTCAACCTCATCGTTTCGTGGAGCGACCTGCTTTAAGTCTTCAATAAACCGCTTCTGCCAGTGGTGAATATCATTCTTCTCAATCACCGTCATCATCTCGCTATGGCGTGATATACGTTCGGCCAAAGGCATAGTTAACGCGCGGTCTAGTGCTGCGGCAACATCGTCACGATCGTAAGGGTTAACAATGAGTGCAGAGGATAATTCATTTGCCGCACCTGCAAATTTAGACAACACCAGCACGCCAGGATTCGCGGGATCTTGCGCGGCAACATACTCTTTCGCCACCAGGTTCATGCCATCACGCAATGGCGTCACGAGGCCAACATCCGCGTGACGGAATACTTTCATTACCAGCTTGCGGTCAAAATGTTGATTCAAGTAGTACAGCGGTGTCCAGCCTAGTTGCCCATACTTACCGTTGATGCGCCCCGCTTCCGTTTCCAACTGATGACGAATATCCTGATATGCCTGCACATCACCACGCGAAGTTGGTGCGATTTGCGTGTAACGAATTTTCCCATGGTGCTGGGGATAATTTTCCAGCAGCGCTTCAAATGCGAGAAACCGTTCAGGCAATCCTTTGGAGTAATCCAGCCGCTCAACCGAGAAGATGTTTTTGATACTCCCCAATTCCGCTTTAAGTTGCGCCAACTTTGGCGGCAGCGGCCCCTGGGCATTCTTTTTGATTTCTTCGGGTTCGATACCTATTGGATACACTTCAGTGTGGAACGTATTGCCATACGCCTGATGCTGGTTTTTATCCAGGCTATCAAGCCGCGTCTGGCTTGCAACACAATCCAGGAATGCCTGGCGATCATTTTCCGTCTGAAAACCCAGTAAATCGTATTCACACAACGCTTCGAGTAACTCTTCATGCGGCGGCAGCGCGTTAAACACCTCAGGCGTCGGGAATGGAATATGCAGGAAAAAACCGATACGCTGCTTTAGCCCTTGCTTACGGCACTCTGCGGCGAATGGCAGCAAATGGTAGTCATGTATCCATAAAATATCGTCCTTTTCCAACAACGGCTTTAGCTTGCTCGCAAGCAAAGTATTGACCCGTTGGTAGCCTTCCCAAGCTTCACGCTGATAATCCACCAGGTCCAGACGATAGTGGAATGCCGGCCAAAGGACAGCGTTGGAAAATTGCAGATAATAGCTTTCGTAGTCCTCCTGGCTGAGATTGAAAGATGCCCAGGTAATGTTGCCTCGTTTGGTTTTTTTTAACGCAGCATCCGGGTCACCGACCTCGCCACTCCAGCCAAACCACAACCCTCCGGCCGCCTTTAAAGCCCCCAAAATCCCCACAGCTAAACCACCTGCACCGCTTTTCTTATCGTCCGGCGGCGCAATGCGATTAGAGACTACCACTAAGCGACTCATAATCTTCTCCCCGTAAAAAGTCTGACTTTTGTTGTTCTATATGTTGCGTTAATTTGCCAAGCCAGTGATAAACCATGCGCACGTTTGCCAGTCGGAAATTAGCAATCGTGTCGCCATTTCCCACTTTAATGGTCACCCCTCCAAGGGCGTTAACCTGTTTGAACCCTGCTTCATCTGTTAAATCATCACCAATAAAAACCGGTGTACGTCCCGCAAATGGAGCTTCTTGCATAAATGCGCGTATAGCAGCACCTTTATCAATGCCCAGGGGTTTCAACTCCACGACACATTTTCCCGGCTGTAACACCAGTTGCGGAAAGCGCATTGTCATTTGCTGCGCCAGCTCAAAAATAGCCTCTTCAGCTTCGGGGGCCTGACGGTAATGCAAGGCAAAAGCCATCCCTTTAGCTTCAAGTTCAGTACCCGGAAGCTGCAAAAGTGCATCGCTTAAATGTTGATGTAATGCGGTTACTACAGGTTCCGGAAGCGTCACAACGTGGGTTTTATCATTGATATCACGGCGTTCTGCCCCATGCACACCCGCGAGTGGGAAATGAAATGGAGTGGCGAGCTTATCAAGCTCACTCATTGAGCGCCCTGAAATCAATGCCAATGCTCCACCACTCATGACAGACATTTTTTGCAGCAATGTGCGCACCGCAGCGGGAATATAAACCTGGTCCGGATGCGGTTTGATTTCTGCAAGCGTGCCATCGAGATCGAAGAAAAAGGCAAGGTTTCCTGAAAGTAGAGGCGGTACAGATGCAACTTCAGCCACCAGCGGCTCCTCCTTACATAGTTAGTCTTACTACCGTAACGGTAGATTATGATTAGCCATGTAAGTATAGACAGGGTGACGGGTGTCGCAATTTTCCAGGATAAATCGCCAGGCCGCATATGACCTGGCGTTTCGGTGTGGCAGGTGTCAGAAGAAGCTTGCGATAAGTCCTGAAATCGCCACAAGCCCCATAACCGTAACGAAGATATTGCTCACTTTGCCACGGAATTTCGCCAGCGCAGGCATTTTGTGGATGGCGTACATCGGCATGATAAACAGGATCATCGCGATGATTGGGCCGCCCAGCGATTCGATCATGCCCAGGATGCTTGGATTAAGTGTTGCCACCAGCCACAGGCTGAACAGGAAGAACAGAGCGATAGCTTTATTCAGCTTACGGTCATCAAAACGCTTGCCGTTGTGGCGGGCAATTTTTTTCACCAGTCCGTGCAGACCTTCACGTGCTCCCAGGTAGTGACCGAAGAAGGAGCTGGAAATTGCCAGAATTGCTACCAGTGGGCCAAAGATGGAGATCAGTGGGTTATCAAATTTGTTAGCAAGGAAGCTCAACATTGAAATATTTTGCTGTTTTGCTGCCATCAAATCTGCCGGAGTCACACTCAGTACGCAGCTGAAGACAAACAACATAACAAACGCCAGCAGAATGGTGGATGTTTTGCGCAGCGTCTGGCTCGCTTTTTCATCTGCCTGGTTGCCATATTCACGGCGCTGAGACAACGCAAATGAGGAGATAGCTGGAGAGTGGTTAAAAGCAAAGACCAACACCGGAATAGTCAGCCACATCGTCGTCGTGAAATCTATCGCCGTGGGCACTTGGGAAAGAGCTGATGTATTCCAGTGCGGAATCAAATATAAGGAGAGGAACAGTAAAATACCGACTAACGGGTAAACCATCAGCTCGGTAATTTTCAGCATCACACGCTCACTGGTGAGCATAACCGCCATCAGCGCGGCGATCAGTACAATCGACAAAATCACACGCGGTGGTGAAGCCATTCCCAGTTGGTTGACCATTAGCGAATCAATAGTATTGGTGATGCCTACGCCGTAGATAAGCAGAATCGGGTAGATTGCGAAGAAGTACAGCAGTGTGATTAAGATGCCCGCTTTTGCACCGAAATGCTCTTCCACAACTTCGGTGATATCGCTGCCAGGGTTACGTGATGATAAGACAAATCGAGCAAGCCCGCGGTGAGCAAGCCAGGTCATTGGCCCAACGATAACTGCAAGCGCCACTAACGGCCAGAATCCGCCCATCCCTGCGTTGATCGGCAGAAATAACACCCCTGCCCCGACCGCCGTACCAAAAAGACTTAGAACCCAGGTAGTATCAAACTTACGATTCCCAGGAACATGCACTTTACTACTGGTGTAATTAACATCACTGCTCATTGGCTCATCTCCTTGAGGCCGAATTCAGGCTGCCAACTCTACTTTGGCAGCGTGACTGTTACAGTGATTCATATCTTGGTTTGAATTAGTTTATGGATGGAAATACTAACAATCTAATCAATATCACATTTAAACACTGGATATCTTTTGTGCGTAAAAATTAAACAATGTTGATGGCAAAAAAATGGTGGATGTCGCTTTCACGAATCCACCCCCAAAAAGAGTTCACACCCTTTACCGTTATAATATGTTCCCACTACTCGGAATCAGCACAGCAGAATCCAGCCGTTAAATGGTGCGTTTTGCTTTCTGTTTGTAGCGGTCGAAGATGACGGCCGCAAGCAGAATCAAGCCGCGCACCACATATTGCGAGAAAGGTGAAATATTCAGCAGATTCATGGCGTTTTCCACAGTGCCAAGAATCAAAATCCCGGCAATCACGTAAGAAATTTTACCTATCCCGCCTTTGAGTGATACTCCGCCCAACACGCAGGCTGAAATCACAATCAACTCATAACCAATAGACGTCATTGGCTGGCCACTGGTCATACGCGAAGCAAGGATGATCCCCGCTGCTGCCGACACTAATCCTGAGAGAATAAAGATGATGATTTTAGTGCGCACCACAGGTACACCCGCCAGACGCGCCGCTTCTTCATTGCCACCAATCGCCAACGTGTTACGGCCAAAGGTCGTTTTATTGAGCAGGAAACCAAAAACAATCAGGCAAGCCACTGTCAGCCAGATCGGTGCAGGCAGCCCTAACCAGTTGGCATAACCCAGTGCAAAGAAGCGTTCATCCTCGATGCCCACCGCTTTGCCATCAGAAATAATGTAAGCGAGACCGCGCACAATCTGCATGGTGGCAAGCGTCGTGATCAGTGCGTTGATTTTTAGTTTTGCGATAACAAAACCGTTCACCAGACCGCATAGCACACCCAGCAATAGCCCTGCCGCCACACCAATCCACAGGCTTTCGGTCATGTTGATGACTACCGCAGTGGTGACCCCGGCACAGGCAATCACCGACGCAACGGACAAATCGAAATCACCCGACGCAAGGCAGAACAACATTCCACAAGCCACCATTCCCGACATTGAGATGGCAAGCCCTAATCCCTTCATATTCACGAAAGAAGAGAAATTCGGTACAAAAATAGCGCAGGCAATAAATAGAACGGCGAACACCACCAGCATGCCGTAGTTATCCCAGATACGCCCAAGACTGAGGGACGACTTCTTATTGCTGTCACCTGATGTAGTTAATGCAGACATTTTTATCTCCTTGCTCATGCGGCAGACGCACTGGTTTTTGGCATTGCCAGACTTAATGCTTGTTGCTCATTGGTTTCGCCATGCAGCAATTCACCGGCTATTTCCCCTTCGCGCATCACGATAATGCGGTCCGCAAGGCCCAGCACTTCGGGCAGATCGCTTGATGCAAACAGCACCGCTACTCCTTGTGCAGCAAGAGCATAAATCACGTTATAGATTTCGTGTTTCGCCCCTACATCAATGCCGCGCGTTGGCTCATCGAGCAAAATCACTTTCATCTCCTCCGACAGCCAGCGCCCTAAAATCGCTTTTTGCTGGTTGCCACCGGAAAGATTCATGATCAGCTGTTCAGCTGACGGGGTTTTAATGTTCAGCGAACGGATATGCGAGGCGGCATTGTCTGTTTCCCAGCGGTTGTTTATCAGACAACCGGCGCTAATATGCTTACGCCGCGCACTGATGTTGATATTGTCACGCACCGAATGCACCGGAATAATGCCGTCAGCTTTGCGGTCTTCCGGGCAGAGCATCATGCCGGCACGAATCGCGTCGGCGGGCTTATTGATATTGATAACTACGCCATCAATGAACACTTTGCCGTCGGTAATGCGCGTACCACCAAACATGCCTTTCATCAGTTCACTGCGACCAGCACCGACCAGACCAAACAGACCGACAATTTCACCACTGCGCACCGAAAGTGAAATAGGTGCCCGTACCCCAGGGGCTTTTACGCCATCAAGGCGTAAACGCTCAGCCCCATGCTCACGAGGTTTCCAGCCATAAACATCGCCCAGATCGCGCCCGACCATCGCCTGCACCAGCGAGTCATGACTGACCTGCTTCATATCATCAAAAGTGCGCACGTAGCGCCCATCTTTAAACACAGTGATGGCATCACTGAGAGCAAAGATTTCCTCCATACGATGCGAGACATAAAGGATCACGCGGCCTTCTGCGCGTAACTCACGGATGACGCGAAACAGGTTGTCGATCTCACGACGAGAGAGAGAACTGGTCGGCTCATCAAAGGCGATCACTTTCGCATTTCGCGCCAGTGCCTTAGCAATCTCCACCATCTGCCATTGGCCGATGGATAAATATTTGAGCGGCGTGCTTGGGTCAATATCCAGCCCAAGATGCTCAAGTTGTAATTTTGCTTCGTAATTCAGTAAGGAGCGGTTCACGAACCCCGCTTTATGAGGCAGCTGTCCGAGGTAAATATTCTCTGCTACCGACATTTCCGGCACCAGATGAAGCTCCTGATAAATAATCGCGACTCCGGCATTAAGCGCCGCGGGAGTGTCGGCAAAAGCCACTTCTTCACCGCGCAGGGCAATACAGCCCTGGGTTGGAGCATAATTGCCACTCAAAATTTTCAGGAGCGTTGATTTACCTGCGCCATTCTCCCCCATTAGTGCGTGAACTTGCCCGGCATAACAGTCGAAACTGATGTCCTGTAAGGCTTTCACGCCGGGGAAAGTTTTGCCTATACCACGAAAAGAGAGATACGGTGTCTCATGTTGCATGACATACCCCAATGTCGGATGACGCTTGCGCTTATCCAACCTACAGTTTGTGTTTACGTTGGTGAGATTTGGGTAGGGTGGATAAGCGCGAACGCCATCCACCACAAACGTTACTTACCGCCGAGACCTTTTTTAGCCAGCTCTTCTTTAAAGTTGTCGCGAGTGATCAGCACCACGTCGGTAACTTCAGTGAACTTCGGTGGTTCTGCACCTTTAGTGACCCAGTTGTAGAGCATTTCGCTACTTTTATAGCCGTGAACATCCGGGCTTGGGAGCAAAGACCCGTAGAAACCAGTGGCCTGAGCTTTCGACAGTTCACTTACGGCATCCACACCATTAATCCCTACACCAATAACATCCGGTGCTTTAAAGCCCTGCCCTTCGGTTGCGCGCACGCCACCCAGCACGGTGTTGTCGTTCATGCCGACAATCAGCCAATGTTTCACTTCAGGGTGTTGAACCAACATGGAGTTGGCGGCATCGAAAGCCCCTGGGATGTCGTTAGATTTGGTCGGTACTTTGTAGATTTGTTTTTCCGGGAAACCAGCCGCTTTCAAAGCTTCCATTGAACCAGAAGTACGGCGGCGGGCAGTATCGAGCTCGTCAGACGTAATCGCCATAACCGCAGACTCTTTCACGTCCCAACCGCGTTTTTGCATCTCTTTGTAAAGCTCTTGCCCCTGGCGTTCACCGATTTTAGTCGCCGCCATCATCACTAATGGCACGGTCTCCATTGGCTTGCCTTTCGCGTTGACGAACTGGTCATCAACGGCAATCACTTTCATGTCGTAGCTTTTGGCTTTCGCCACAATTGCCGAACCCAGCTTTGGATCCGGAGTACAGATAACAAAGCCTTTCGCACCGCTGGCGGCCAGGCTATCGATAGCATTAAGGGTTTTTTCGCCATCCGGAACGGCAATTTTAATGACTTCAAAGCCAAGATCTTTCCCGGCTTTATCAGCAAATTTCCATTCGGTCTGGAACCAGGGTTCTTCTGGCTGTTTCACCAGGAAACCCAGCTTCATTGTTTCTGCGATAGCGGATTGTGACATAATTGCAGCAATGCCAATTGCCGCTAGCGCTTTAGTAAATTTGTGCATGGTATTCTCCAGCTCGATTTTATTTTCTGTAGGGTAAGGTTTAGTTAAAACAAGCCATTAGCCGTATGAGCTTTTTGCTTCGGGGCTGGAGATAGTTGTAGCGGGAAATTAATAGTCCATAAGAGAGCGCAATCACATGGCAGAAATACAGTCATACCGTGCATGTATTCAGCAATAAAAGACATAAAAATAGGGGTTTATGTCAGACAAATGAAATAAGGGTTAGCAGATTTATCCATAAATTCAGCGTTAAGATGGATAAGCTGATTTATCTAAATACAGATTGAAGAAGACGGGTAAGCATTGCACTCACCCGCCGGTATTCTTGATCTTTACCATTGATAATAAATATGTTCCGCGTGGTCGCGTGCCGGGGTTTCATTACCTTCCAGACGGGCGGCAACAGTGAGTGCAAAATCAAAGACTTTGCCCAACCCTTTACCGCTTATCAGATTGCCATCTTCGACTACGTCAGCATCAACATATTCGCCGTCCGTAACTTGCTGCCATAAATCTCCGGAACAGACGTAACGACGACCTTTAAGCAATCCGTTCCCCCCCAGGATGCGCGCAGCTGCAGAGCAAATCGGGCAGATTAACTTGCCCAGATCGTCATGACGGCGCACAAAGGCAATTACGCTGGCACTTTGGGCCAGAAAGACGCTGCCTTCCGGGCCGCCGGGGAGTACCACGGCATCAAAGGTGTCATCAAAACATTCGCTCAGCGTGGCATCTGCCACCATCGGGATATCGTGATAACTCACAACCGCGCGTGTATCGACGCAAGAAAGGGTACGCACGTTAATTTTTAAACGACGTAGAATATCAATGGTAACTATGGCTTCCCCTTCTTCAAAACCCGGGGCCAGCAAAACTGCAACGGTTTTCATCAGACTCTCCATGTAGCCCCCCGCGATATCGCGAGGGCGCAAAACTTACCAATACAGACTCCACACCTGCCGCACACGTATAAGTGCTTCAAGATAGAAATAGTCTCCCCAACTACAACACTCATCGACACCTTTGCCGCTCGCCATGTGATACACAGAATGTTTCAGCAAGCCTTCACATGGCTCATCGTCCCGCGCCAGATAGTTATCAGTAAGCGACTGGATAATACGCAGTGCCATCTCCTCATAATGGGCGCGATGTTCATCCAGTACCGGCAGCGTTTTCACCAATTCCAACAAGCCGCAGGCGGTAATCGCCGCTGCTGAACTGTCGCGCACCGCATCGCTGCCCAACAATGAAAGATCCCAGTGGCAAACATCATCTTCTGGCAAACGATTGATGAAGTAATGCGCAAGGCTACGGGTGAGGTCCACCATGCTTTTATCACCGGTGTATAAATAAGTGAGCAAGAAACCATAAATCCCCCACGCTTGCCCACGCGACCAACATGAGGTGTCGCTATAGCCCTGATGCGTATTACCAAATCGCGGCTCACCGGTTATTACATCCATATAATAAGTATGGAATGTTGAGGCATCCGGGCGAACGATATACTTCGCGGCCTGCTGCGCATGTGCGGTCGCGGCCTGTGCGTAGCGCGCATCTCCCGTTTGCTGACTTGCCCAATAAAGCAGCGGAAGGTTCATATTACAGTCAATAATCATCCTCCCCTGTTGTTCTGGATCATTCAAATCCCCCCAGGCCTGGATGATTTTCGCCACCGGGTTATAGCGCTCCATCAAAATATCAGCAGCTTGCAGTGCGATTTGACGGGCTGTTTCATTGCCGGTTAAACGCCAGGCATTTACGCACGACAGCGTATAAAGAAAACCCAGGTCATGAGTGGCTGTTTCGATACGTTTGTCTAAACGTTCCGCAAAAGATGGCAAATAGTGCTCTGCCGCCTGGCGATATTTGTCATCTCCAGTCATTTCCCACGCAAGCCACAGTTGGCCAGGCCAGAAGCTAGTCGTCCACTCAACATTGTCGGTCGGCTGCCATTTACCCCCTTCACATGCTTCGTTAGGGAATTTGTTCCCGACGATGGCAATCGTCTTATCCAACTTTTTGGTCACGCTATTAAGCGCATGATCAAGCTTATGTTTTAGGGCCAGACGGTCTACCTGATGCAATTCAATAGGGCGCAGTGGCTCGGTCACCACATTTTCAGTGACTAAATTACAGGTCATAACGTTTCCTTTAATTAATGTTTTGCCGGCTCAACCGGTGCGGTGTCTAAAGCGGATAAGAACGTATTGGATTCATCGCGTTTTGACTGGCAGCGCGAGAGGGTGAAAGCGGAAATCAGGGTGAATATCAGTGCGCAACATCCCATTATTAAGTAGGTGTGCTCGAAGCCGATTTTGTCGTACAGGTAACCCGCAGGCGGTGCCACCACAACCGATCCAACATAAATCATCGCCTGATAACCCAGTAAATACATGGTGGCATTGATTTTCTTATGGAAATGCTCGGCGATATATTTGAAGACCGAAATGAGCAACAGAGCAATTTCAACACCATAGAACGGTTTGATGATTGAAATCACCAACGGGTCACTGGTCAGCCCCGAAGCGATCAGGCGTAAACCCACTACGCAGCCGCACAACAACAACCCTTTTTTAGCACCATAGTGATTCACCAGCAGCGGGATGAACATCATCATCACGAACTCCATGCCGGACTGTACTGTGCTCAGGTAGCCATACCACGCATTGCCCTGCTCTTTAGTATCGAAGAAAGAGACGAAGTAACGTGGGAATTGCTGTTCGGCAACGAACATCATCCACGCGACACCTGCCACATACAGGCTGAACATCCAGAACTTGCGGTTTTTCAGTAGCATCAAAACATCAGCGAAAACGATTTTGTTCGCTGAAATCACATTGTTATTACGCAGTTGTTCATCACCAATTTTCAGGCTAATCAGCACCAACAGCATTAATACGGAGGTGGTACTACTGACAATGAAGTTGGCCAGTGGCGTATAGTTGAAAAGCAGGCCTGAAACCGATGCTGCCATTGCCCAACCGAGCGATCCCCACATACGAATGCGCCCAAATTCCAGGCCATACAATCGGCTAAAGCGATCGGCATAAGATTCGGAAGCCGCAACACCTGCGTACCAGCCGAGGCTCAGATAAAAAGCACCGATCACAATGCCAAAAGTGGTATGCGTCAGCAGCAACGGTTGATAAACCGTGACAAAGAACGGAGCCATCAGTGCAGAAATCGCGCAGACAAAATAGAGCAGCCACTTGCTCATACCAATTTTGTCCATGATGTAGCCGTAGACCGGCTTCATGACCACAGCAAAGACGCCATTGATAGCAAAAACACTGCCGATGGTGACGCTGTCCAATCCCACTTTCTGGCTTAACCACAGAGCATATAATCCGAAGCTTGAGGACCAGGTGAAAAAGTAGAGAAAGATAAAACTGCTCATTTTGATTTGTGCGGTACGCGTTGGTGTCGGGATGTTCATGGGTGTTTCTCCAGAATAAGGAGTTTGCTTTGATTACCCATCACCAGGCGTACAACACCCTCGCTGATAATGGCTTGCGGGCAAGATTGCGCTTCAAAATCGTCGCAATCCCCTGCCCAAGTGGCACTGATTAACAGATGTGTGCCGATATTCAACTCACCTTGCAGCAACGGCACTGCTGCCCGCTCGGCAAAAAGTAGATTGCTGTTTGGGGGCGTCAGGACTAACTGCGCGCTGCGTGATTTCGGGCTTAAACAATAAATGGCGCTGGTATCAGTGGGGGTTGTGAGCAAACAACTCCCCTGCACCATTTGTGTTTGCGGGATTGGACGATTTGGCAGACTAAAACCACCTTCAGCACAATCGAGTTCGCGCGCCGTTTTGAGGTGATGAACCCGTACTTGCCAGTCGCCCAACGGCAGCAACCAGGTGTCGATACTCACGTCGTGCCACGGCAGCCAACGGCTGAAAATCATTCCGTCTGCGGTACTGACTTGTTGGCATTCACGGCGCCCACGCCAATAGTTATCTTTCTCGGATAACAACAACATTGAGTCAGGTGCCGCATGGTTTAGCCCGTAACGACCACGCTCAATGGTGAATCCATAGCGGGTTGAATAGGCAAATTTGCAGTATTTAGCTTCAGTATTAACGAAGTTATTTAGCTCAAGTTGCCCGGATGTCAGCATCCATAAATGGTGCTTTTGATGAACCAAAATTTGTGACGCATGGGGAATGCTGTGGGGTGATTCACGCACAGGTAACGGCATTTCTTCCGCTTGCCAGAATGCATCTTGTTCGCTCAAAGCCAGCACCAGCATGGTTTTCAGCCCCCAGTAAGGAGAACCCGGCGCGTTGTAATCTTCCGCCATTATCAGGTTGGGATAGCTATAACCAACACTCAGCACACCGTCACGGTCAAATAACGGCTGTTGCAACCACCAACGCAAGTGACGCAATACAATTCCTTTCACCACACCGGGCTCGTAGACTTCCGGACCTGCAAATGCAGCAGCACTCCAGAATGCGGCCTGTGCAAAGCGATAAGTCAGGCTGCGGCCAAAAGGAATAGCGGCCCCATCGTCGGCAAAGAAATGGATGAAATCTGCGGCAAAGAGTTTTGCGCGCTGGCGTAGTTTTTTACAGCGCTGCGGGTCAACATCGGCCATTAACCTGGAATAGATAAGCCCGTAGAAATGGAAACCCATCGAAATATAGTAATCGCGCGGGCGGCCAGGCCCGTCTGAATACCAACCATCGCCAAGGTAATAGCTCTCCATGGCGGCAAAATGATTTTCCAGAGCCTGGGCATTATTGGGCATTCCACAATGATGGAAACCAACCTGCACCAGAATCGGGAAGAAATGCCAGTTATTATCCGGAATATCCTGGTTTTCGCTCTGTTTGAGCCATTGCCAGAGATTGTGTTTTTCTTGCTCATTAAAATGTGCCAGCACAGGCTGATGCGCGACGGCCAGCAATAATCCGTAGGCCGCCATTTCGACAATACGCTGATCGTAAGGTGCCACTTCACCCCAATAATCCGCATGGTCCGGATTGGTGCCATTTTTTATTGCCTGAATATAGAAAGAGAAATGTTCAGGCTCACCTCCCCCCGCCAGCAGCGGCGTGACACCCCACAGTAAACGCGAGAAGGTTTCCATATTTGCAATTTCCTGCCCGTAATGCGCAGTGAAATTAGCCAGATCGATGCGGCTGGCATCTTTTTTAAAGAATGGTGAAACTGCATTTAATACTTCATTCGCCAGATTTTGCAGATCGTTCCTGCTTTTCAGAGGGTTATTGAGGGTGATATTTTCAGGTTGCAAGATGTCCTCCCGTCGAGTACGAGAAAATTATAAGTTGTTGTTATTAATATTTTCTTAGCGCTGGTTATACGCGTTGAAACCAAGAATAGTCGCTTTTATTCCCGGCTCAGAGTGAGCCGCATCACAAAAATAAACCGTTATTTCATTTTCATTGGCTTTTTTGCTTTTCGCGCGCAATAAATTACAAATGATGGCGTAAAAATTTAAATTTATTGTCCTGGAGGGAAAATGAGTGAACCACAATTGATGGAGAGAATTACGCTCGACAGCCAGGTGATCTCATTTCACCGTCTGCGAGCGTCCAGCGCCAGGTACTATCACTGGCACCAGTGTGTTGAGTTTCTTTATATTTCAAAAGGCTACGGAATCGTCGTGGTGGACAATCAGCATTACACCGCAAGACCCGGGCGGCTTTTTATCTTCCCACCGTTTCGGCTGCATAAGGTACATGTCGATGCCAGTGACAAAAACCTCTATCACCGCACCACCATGCACATTGAACACTCTTCTGTTATTAGTACCTTGCATAGCTTTCCACGCCAACAAGCTCAATTTTCTGCTCTCGCCGCAAGCAACGTCCCCGCACAAATTTACGATTTAAGTGAGCAGGCCGAGTATATGGAAGTGATTCTCGAGCAGTTCGACAACCTCGACCCTACAGGGCATTCCACCGCCAGTGACGTTGCGTTTATGGTGATGCAAATTATGGCCTTCCTACCCGCTCAACCGCAGCTATTGATCCCGCAACAACAAACGGTTGCGTCACGCATCATGCAGTGGGTCGAGAGTCACTACAGTGAGAAATTTTCACTGGACGAGCTGGCGCAATCCATTGGTTTATCACGCAGCTACACCTCGCGGATTTTCCGTCAACAGACCGGCGGCAGTATTCATGAGTATTTGCTGACCCGACGTATAAAGAAAAGCTGTGATCTATTGCGCACTTCACCATTAAGTATTGAAGCTATCGCACAGGAGGTAGGGTTTATAGAAGTGACGTACTTCATTACTTGTTTTAAAAAAATGATGTCCCAGACACCCTTGCAGTATCGTAAACAGTCACGAGGGCATTCAACTGAAAGACTCAAAATATGATCTGACACAATAATCCATCTAATACAGGATTAATTACTCAGTGCTGAATCACAGTTTTAGTCATTTCACTCACGCAATTCAAAATAAATAATTTGGAAGATAATTATTTAATCATTCCTTTTTAATATTTCCTGTTGAATAACTTTGTAAATAAGAATGAAACGCCAGAATCAACTGTTTCATTAATAACCCTTAAGAGGTATTATTTTTTACAACGCAGTCAGGACGCGGATTCACAGGACATGACATGGATATAATCTTGTTGTTTTATCTATATGCCCGTCATATTTCATGTAATACAAAATTCTAATTCCATCCCGATATTCCGGCTCAATAAGGAAATTATCATGGCAACTTCCGGCATGGTTCAAAGTCTCAACCTGCAGATAAATCGTGATTTTTATTCCTCAAATCTCTATTTGCAGTTGAGTAACTGGTGTTCAGAAAAGAGTTTAACTGGTGCGGCGAATTTTTTAAGAAATCAGGCTCAATGTAATATTACTCAGATGATGCGTATATTTAATTTTATGAAACAAGCTGGCGGGAATCCCATTGTATGGACGATTGAAGCGCCACAAAGCGAATGCGACTCTTTGGAAGCACTGTTTGAAAAAACGGTTGAAGATTATCAGCAGCGCTGTGCGACACTGACAAAATTGACTGCTGAAGCAACAGAATTGAGAGATTATTCAATACTCACGTTCCTGAAGAGCATGGATCAGGAACAACAAGACGAAGGCCTGCTGCTCAACACTATCCTTGATGAAGTACGCAGTGCTCATAAAGCCGGATTGTGTATGAGCCAAACCGATGAGCACCTGACAAATTTAGTGAATCATCAACAGCATTAAGCCTCATTATGTCGGGTAATAAATCAGTTTATTACCCGAGCAATAAACTGATTTATTCGCTTTTGTCGCCATTATCGGTGAATGTTTCTTGCGCTATGCCGCCTTAGTTATGCGCACCACATTAACTGTTCACGTAAACTGAGCGTCTCTTCCGGGAAACTCGCCAGCACAACTTTATAGCGTGCCTTCTCCTTCGGATAGCCGCGCATAGATTGCAGTAACAGCCGTAATGCGCTGTCCCAGACGATGCCCTGTAAATCGCTGTATGGCCACAGATCGGGGTCTGCAATAAATGGCATCAGATAATCGATCCCCAGTTTCACGCTCCTGCCATCTTGTACTGCATCCCAGCGATCAAATTCGACATGCTCTGCATAACGATTAAGCAGCAGATGGGCTTCAAGATTAAATAAGGAATAATGGAATGGCACCGGACGTTCCAGCTCCATCGTCTGTTTTCCTTCCTGGTCGATTTGCGCAGCCATTCGTTGGGTAATGCCCTGTTGAATAATGCGCGCCACCAGCCCCTTGTCGCCGTAAAATAGGGCATTAGCGGCACGTTGCGCGTCATACCAGGTGCCGTGGTTGTTATGCCACACGTATTCAGAATGTCCCACATCGCTGTAAAACATCCAGTGGTTGAAGTCCCTGAACCATTGGTGCAAACCAATAATGTCATCGGTATCCAGTACACCCGCAGGGCTAATCAAACCAATAGTATCAATCACCATCCATAACAGACGTGTATCGATTAGCCCGGTACCGCGCCCGGAAACAATACCAGGAATAGCCTGGCCATAGTTCAGATGCGGGTTCATACGCGTTTTCTCGTCAAGGAACCAGCACTTGATTTGCTCTGCTGCTGCCTGGGCATATTTACGATGCCCGGTAAAATACCAGGCGAGCCCAAGCGTCAAACAGCGTTCACACATGCGGATGATGCGCGTGGTGTCCGTGTCATTATTCTGACATTGCGGATTAGTATGCCCGTCACGGCGAATATATGGCAGGCCGTTTGGCCTGCGTGGATTAGGCCACCAATACGTCCCCAGGCTGTAATAATCATGAGGGTCACCACTCACCGAGCGTAATTTCTTATGCACCACGCTTTCCGGTGGTTGCCCACGAAGTTTATCCGCCTCGCTGACCAGACGCCCCAGCGCCAGTTGCAAAGGAGAAAAAGGTTGCTGCAGACAACGGCGGGCATTCTCAAGACACGTCACATCCAGGGTGTACAACTTCATCTATCGCTCCTTAATGGCATGCTACTCGTTGCCCGCTTTCGGCATCAAAGATATGAATACCGGTCAGTTTGGGTTGTAGCCATACCGTTTCACCTTCCTGAACATTTAAGCGTTGCTTAAACACCGAGGTAAATGAACCTCCTCCAGTGTTACAGAACAATTGCATATCAGAACCGGTGTTTTCGATGGCGGTAATGGTCGCTTTTAGTGCCCCGTTACCCTCACCTTCTTCCACAACATTGACCTGCTCCGGGCGTATGGCATAAACCACTGTCTGTTGGGGTTTTACCTGCATACCCGGCGGCAAGCTTAGCAGGGAGCTATCGGCGAGGCGCAGCATCATTTCACCATTTTGCAGCGTGACTTCACCTTTTAACTGATTGATTTCAGGAGAGCCGATGAACCCTGCAACGAATAGATTTGCCGGACGGTCATACAACTCCAGCGGGCTACCAACCTGTTCAATACGCCCTTCACGCAACACCACAATCATCTGCCCCATCGTCATGGCTTCGATTTGGTCATGGGTAACATAAACCGAGGTTGTTTTCAGGCGGCGGTGCAATTCGCGGATTTCCCCACGAACCTGGGTGCGGAGTTTTGCATCAAGGTTAGAAAGTGGTTCGTCAAACAAAAACACCTGCGGGTTGCGCACAATCGCACGTCCCATTGCTACACGTTGACGCTGACCACCCGAAAGATCTTTTGGTAAACGATCGAGTAAAACACCTAATCCCAGAAGATCGGCTGCGGCCTCAACTTTACGGCTGATTTCTGCTTTTGGCAGCTTCGCCATTTTCAACGCGAAGCCCATATTTTCGCGCACGGTCATCTGCGGATAAAGCGCGTAGCTCTGGAATACCATTGCAATATCACGCAGTTTCGGCTCAACGTCGGTCACATCTTTTTCGTTGATGGCGACCTCACCGCCCGTTATCTCCTCAAGTCCGGCAATCATGCGTAATAACGTTGATTTCCCGCAGCCGCTTGGGCCCACCAGCACACAAAACTCGCCGTCAGGGATAGTAAGAGAAACATCTTTAATGACATGTGCATCGCCATAAGATTTACAGACATTCTTCAGTACAACGGAACCCATGAGTTTCTCCTTATCCTTTGACCGCGCCGGACATAATCCCGCGGTTGAAATGTTTTTGCAGACCGAGATAAACGATGATGCTTGGCAACATCGCCAGAAGCGTAATGGCTATAAAGATGTTCGGGGTGATACTTTCATCGGTGCGCAAGCTGCCGAGAATCACCGGAATAGTGTTCAGGCTGTCGTGGTTGACGACAATTAACGGCAGCAGGTACTGGTCCCAAATCATAATGAAGCCAAACGTGACGACCGTGCCAAGAGCAGGTTTCACCAACGGCAAGATGACGTGGAAGAAGATTTGCCATTCGTTTGCACCATCGATGCGCGCGGCCTCTTCCAGCTCTTTGGGGATGGCGGCCATAAATTCGCTCAGTACGAAGATGGAAAATGCCCAACCCACTACCGGCATGATCATCCCGAGATAGGTGTTATAGAGCGACGCATCAATCAGTGGCAGCTTCCAGTTGATTATCATGTACAGCGGAATAGCGATAACTTCTTCCGGCAACATCATGGTGGAGAGGATCACAAGGCTCACCAGCGACACGCCGATGAACTTTTTCCGCGCCAGGGCGTAAGCGGCAAGCGCACTCACCGACACCTGCAAAATGGTGCCAACAAAAACGACAATCATCGAGTTAAGCAGATATTGCCATACGCCAATGTCGTTCCAGGCGAAGATAAAATTCTCCAACGAAAACTCATTAGGCCATGCCAGCAACTCGCCCGGTTTAACGGGCGCTCCGCTGAATGCGGTAGCAACAATTCCCCAGAATGGCCCAACGAATACAATCAGCAACAAGCCATAAATCATCCAGCGGCCTGCGGTATCCCAACGTTTACCTAACATCGGTGGCTCCTTAATAGCGGGCAATGCGCTTTTTCAACGTGAGATGACAAATCGTCAACAGCACGGTAAAGGCGAATAACAGGAACGACACCGCCGAAGCATAGCCGTAGTCAAATTGCTCAAATCCGAGTTTATAGATATGGGTCATGATCATTTCAGTGGAGTTAGATGGCCCACCGCCAGTTGTGGCATACACTTCTGCAAAGACACGGAACCCGCGAATAAAGGAGAGCATCAACACCACTGAAATCGCCGGGATCATGCCTGGTAGCGTGACGTAACGCAGGCGGTTCCACCAGTTCGCGCCATCAACGTTTGAGGCGTCATAGAGATCACGGCTAATGCCCGCCAGGCCTGCGATAAAGATAACCATGTTATACGGCACCGCTTTCCAGATATGCAGCAACATGATGACCCACAGTGCCTGGTCTGAACTTGCGAGAAATCCCTGGTCGGCAATACCAAACCAGCTCAGGATATGGTTCATTACGCCGTTCGGGGTTGGGTTAAACAGGATTCTCCACATTTCGGCGACTATAGCCGCACTGGTTACTGCGGGCAGGAAAATGGCGGTGCGGATAAAACGCAGATGACGAGCGGGCCCTTCAAGTAACATGGCCAGGAAAAATGCCAGTACCGCGCCAATCACCATCGTCACCACGACATAAAGGAAGGTATTGAATACCGCAGCATGGAGTTCAACATCGGCAAAAGCACGGGCAAAATTGGTCAATCCCACCCATTCGTCTGGTTGATTGAAGTTCACCTTGTAAAAACTCATCACCAGGCCTTGCAGCATGGGAATAAATTTAAACCAGGTGAAGATGACCAGTGCCGGAGCAAGAAATATCCACGGCACCAGATTCCGTTTCTGGCGGGAAGTTAACATCGTTATTTTCACTCTATAAAGATTCAGGCTGTGGCTGAGTGTCAGGCGACGCTTCGCTTACCCGCCCTACATTTCGGAGCATGTAGGGTGGATAAACGTAAGCACCGTTCACCAAATTCAAAAACCAAACTTATTTCGCCAGCACCTGCTGTTTATCAAGCTCGGTATTGACCTTCTCATTGGTCACTTTCAGTTCGGCGGCGATATCACTATTACAATCAGCCAGAATACGGTTGAAACCATCAGCGGTTATCTGGCGAATTGGCGTCCAGTTAGGCACCTGCGGTACATAACGACCATGTTCAGCGTAAAGTTTGGCGAAGGTCGCCCAACGCGCATCGTCATATACAGCCTGAATATCAACCTGTTTATTCACAGGTAAGCGCACCACCGGAATGTGTTTCGTGCCTTTACCCATACCGATTTCTTGCCCTTCCTGGGAAATCATAAATTCGATGAACTTCCTTGCGGCTTCTTTATTCTTGCTGCTTTTCATCATGAAGACAGTGGTGCCTTCGGCAAGCGTTGCGCTACTTTTCGGCCCTTCGAGGGTCACGACTTCAAACTTGTCTTTACCTGGGTCTTTATCAAACAGCGCAATGTGATACGGGCCGGTAAAGAACATGCCAGTCTGGCTTGAGCGGAAGGATGGAATAATGTCGGCGGTTGTCGCGTTAATAGCGCCTGGCTGAACAACTTTTTCACAAAGCATCCCCCGCATAAATGCCAGGGTTTCAACGGCCGCAGGCTCATCAAGCGAGGCTTTGAATTTACCCTTGCCTGATTCGCGAATGAAATCCCCCCCTGCCTGCCATAAAAATGCGCTCATAAACCAACTGGCGTAACCACGCGTAGTGGAACCCGGCAACAAAAAGCCGTAGGTGTCGTTTTTACCATTGCCATCCGGATCTTGTGTGGTGAAGGCTTTAGCCAGCTTTGCCACATCGCCCCAGGTTTTGGGTTCAGGCATACCCAGTTTTTCGCGCCAGTCTTTACGGACAAACAGCGCAAAGGTTTGGGCAGAAGTAGGTACGCCATAGAATTTACCGTCGGTGTAGCGAGTACTTTCCCAGGCTGTAGGATAAATATTGTCACTACCTGCAATGGATTTGGGGTCAATTTCATCGGCAATGCCGAGTTGGATGAACTGCCCAATAGCAACTGCATCATTGAAGATCAGATCAGGTAAAGCGTTACCCGCAGCGGCACGTGCAAGGCGCTGTTCAAAGTCTGTCGTAGCATTAAAATATTCGATTTTAATGCCGGTTTTCTTCTCAAAGGTTTCAGCCTCTTGTTTGTAAATATTTTTAGAGTCATTGCTGGCACGAATCCAGACATTTAGTGTTTCAGCCGCGAATGTTTGCGAAGCACTAAAACCAAGGGCAGAAATCAGTAATACGGATTTTAATTTTGTGGAAAACATTTATATTCACGTCCTTATTTTAAGAGATTTGATTATTGAGAAAATGGAGTGAAGCAGGTTATTTCAGGAACGAAAAAAGGCTGCGGAGTAATTAAATAGAATGCATGAGGTAAAAACAACGGGGCAAAACAGAAATAGCGTTTCATAATCCAGAAATGTGCTTCAAGTCACACGAAAAAACAAGTCAAAAACACGCACTAAAAATATAACCATAAAATTCAATCAATTATACAAATCAAAAATGCAAACAACATTTGAAAAATATTTTAAAACCATTGATTTACGTGATGCCAACCTCATTTTTTGAGGCTATTTACCCTTGAAAACGTTAATTTGATGTGAGTCACATAAAAATTAATCCTGCCTCTTACACTGCGCACTCGGCATCATAAATATTATTTCTACTCTTATATTTTACGAAATTAACAATACTTCTATAGGTATAGAATCTAAATTATTCGAGCTACAGGAAGGTGCAACGCAGTTAATCCTCAGAAGTTTACTCAGGTAAGTGACCTGGAGTGCGAGGAAAGCCAACACACATCCAACGTGAAATATGATGGTTATAAATAACCTGATATTTAATAAGCGATAGTCATTATCGCCCTGACATTATTCCATTAGTGGACGGAGAAAATATGCGCCCGATGAAACCCATTTTATTGTCTCGCCTGTCATTACTTTCGCTAGCGGTTGCCGGCGTATTAACGGCCTCGCCACTGTATGCAGCCGATGCACATCCCTTGCAAATTAAGCTTGATGATTTACGTTACAGCCAACAGCAAGTTGCGGCGAAAAATCCTGAGTTTCTTGGTGCATATGAAAAGCTCATTGCCGGTGCTGATAAAGCGCTGGGCAAACCACTCTACTCGGTTATGGATAAAACCCTTACTGCCGCAAGTGGTGACAAACATGATTACTACAGCTTCCCCCCATACTGGTGGCCCGATCCAAACAAAAAAGATGGCCTGCCTTATATCCGTAAAGACGGTCAAACCAACCCGGATGCCAACAGTGACGCCACGGACAAGAAGCGCCTGGTGAATATGAGTAATGATGTTTGGACATTGTCGCTGGCATGGCAATTTACCCAAAAGCCAGCCTATGCCGAAAAAGCGCGTGAACAGTTATTGAACTGGTTCGTTAATCCTGACACCCGCATGAATCCTAACCTGCAACATGCTCAGGCGATCCCGGGGATTAATGACGGACGTGGAATTGGCCTCATCGACAGCCGCGCATTGGTGGAAGTCATCGATGCCGTGGAGTTACTGCGCCCTGCTAACGTCATTAGTGATGATGACTATCAAAAAATTAAACAGTGGTATGGCGATTTCTACCACTGGATGACGACCAGTCAGAATGGTTTTGAAGAAGATAATTGGCACAACAATCACGGCACTTACTTTGATTTGCAGGCAGCCTCTTTTGCGCTATTTAGTGGCGATCTTGCTGCGGCCAAAAAGCGTCTACAAATCACCCAACTGCGTCGTATTCCCGCCCATTTCGATAAAGATGGCCGTCAGATGGCAGAAATTGAGCGTACCCGTCCGTGGCATTACAGCAATTTCCATCTTGAGGCCTACAACAAACTCGGCCGCCTTGGTGAGATCGCACAGGTGGATGTCTGGAACTTCACCCTGGATAACCGCAGCCTGCGCAAAGGCTACGCGTATGTCGCCAACTATGTTCACAGCAATGAGCCTTGGCCGTGGAAAGATATCGACAAAATGGATGATAAAAAAGCGCTAGTGAACATGGTCAGTGCGGCACGAGCATGGCCTGATGACAGCGCCTTTGCCGAAAAAGCACAATGGCTAATGGCAAAATATCCTGATGATATCTCTCATCTTATTACCCCATTAAAACAACACTGAAAGAGCGTAAGGATCGAGCGATGAAGCAGTTCACCACGCAACAACTTATTCTCCTTCGTCAACGTATAGCCCAACAGCCTGAAATAGTGGCGCAGTTGATTGCCGAAAATACCGTGGTGCTTAACAATCCGGTCAAAGTGCCGGAAACCGCGCGGGCAACCTGGAATCTCTACTATTTCTGCCCGGATCACGCAGTCAGACTAAAGTGGGATCGTCACGCCCCAACCTCCCATTGCTGCCCGGTTGATGGGCAGTCGTTTAATGGCGAACCCTACGACGGAGCCTGGTGGCGCGAGCTTAATGGGCTGAATGCTAAAGCCTGCCACCAGCTTGGCTTGCTGTGGCAACTCACGGGTGAACAAGGTTATCTGGATAAGGTCAGCGAGTTATTGATGCGCTACGCCGAGTATTATCCGGGCTACGAAATTCACGGCGGCATCCCTTACAACGGGCCCGGGAAAATGAATGCACAGACGCTGTGCGAAGCCAACTGTATGCTGGATTTCACCCTCGGCTATGATTGCATCGCTGAAGCTTTGTCCGCGCAGCAGCGTGAATACATTACTACCCGTTTATTACGCGAGGGTGCGCAATTTCTGATGGCCCATCGCACTGCGCAATTGCATAACCATGAGGTAAAAATCGGCTGTGCTATAGGGATTCTGGGCTTTGTTCTTGAAGATGAGGCCTTGCTGGAATTTGCGGTAAATCAGCCTTACGGGCTGCGCTATCAACTTGAGCATGGTTTGTTTGAAGAAGGCTTGTGGTTTGAAGGCTCCATTCATTATCACTTCTATGCACTACAAGGATTCCTGGCATTCGAAAAGCTGGCTATGGGTTCGCGCTGGAGCTTGCTTGATGAGCCCTTCTATAAAAAAATGCTCAGCTTCCCTCTTGCGCTGCTAATGCCTGATGGCACATTTCCACGTATCAATGATTGTATCTATGGCCAGGAAAAGCTCGATCATAGTCATCTGTATGAATTTGCCTGGTATTACTACCAGGATGAGCTTTATGCCGCGGTGCTTAAGGCTATTGGCCAGCAAAACCCAGAGCCTCATTTTGATGCCTTTGTTTATGCCTCGCCGCTGCCAGAAGAACTGCCTGAACTGATTCCTGATACTCATCTACACGCCCCCCATTGCGGCCTGACTATCTGGCGCAACACACAAAAGAAACGTGCGTTACTGATAAAGCACACACCATTCGGTGGTGAACACGACCACTATGACCGCCTGAATATTCTGCTTTTTAATGGTGGAAAAGAGATCCTCCCCGATCTGGGCACCACAGGTTACGGCGCGCCAATGCATTATGCGTATTACAAAAATAGCGCTACCCACAATACGATAACGGTGAACCAGACCAACCAACCGCCTGCGATCCCTGTGGTGCACCATTATCACGAAAGTGATGCATTTTGCTGGCTGGATACAGGAGTAGACTGGCGGCACGTCCCCCCGGAGCTCGACAGCCATACGCGTGTGCAGTGGGATAACGAAGCCTGGCGCGATGTCCGTTTTCGCCGTCGTTTACTGTGGCTGGATAACGCCATTGTTGATATCAGCAACGTGCAAAACCCGCACAACCAACAAGTTGACTGGACGTTGCATCTGCAAGGAAAAGCGCTGGATAGCGAGGGAGAATGCGCGAAATTTAGCTCTCAGGGCCCACTGGTGATGATGAAAGATGCCCGTTGCGTACCGTTAACCAATAGCCAGCCACGTCACTTTGCCACCACTCATCATGGGCAAGCGTTGTGGCTTTACGGCCATGCTGAGTTATGGCAAGGAAATGCTCCGGATAACCCAGCGGTTCAAGATCTGAGCTATCTGGTTCTACGCAGCAAAGAGAAAACCTCTCAGTTCATTTGCGTCTGGGATTTTGACCATCAACAGCCGATAACCGATATGCAGGTTACACCGGGTTCTAACGGTGTGACAATCCAACTCAAACGTGGGGAAAAAACATTAGCAATTGATCTTTGTGAAGAATATGCAGTGCTCCCGCAACTTAAAACCTCACATATTCCATTATAAATCTTTGGGCGGATGCTTCTCCGCCCAACTCAATTAATCACTTACTTTGCCAGGTCTTCGCAAACCTCGCCCATTAAATTGTTAATTATTTGTTATAAACAATTGTTTTTATTGAGTTTTAACAAATCCGATCTGCGTCTCAATGGTAACCCTTACAATCTGTAATGCTTTATGCGATAGAATTTTAAAAGGGATTGTCATGATTACTATTGAATTTATTGTCATTATTTTATGCCTTCTGGTCGGGACTCGCTTTGGCGGGATGGGGCTTGGTTTAATCAGTGGAATTGGGTTGTTTATCCTGACTTTCATTTTTGGCCTTGAGCCAGGAAAGCCGCCTGTTGATGTGATGCTCACCATTCTTGCCGTAATCGGTTGTGCAGCTACATTGCAAACCGCGGGCGGCCTGAATGTCATGATGCAATTTGCTGAACGCCTGCTACGTAAACACCCGCAACACATCACACTACTTGCTCCTTTCACAACCTGGATGCTGACGTTTTTGTGCGGAACAGGGCATGTGGTCTACACCATGTTCCCGATAATCGCCGACATTGCGCTTAAAAAAGGGATTCGCCCGGAGCGCCCGATGGCGGTGGCATCGATTGCTTCACAGATGGCGATTACCGCGTCGCCAGTGTCAGTTGCTGTAGTTTCACTCATCTCAATTCTGGCCGCTAACCATGGGATTGGCCATGCCTGGGGTATTCTCGATATTCTCTGCGTTTCCGTGCCCGCGTCGTTATTTGGCGTGTTAATTGCTGCACTGTGGAGTTTACGTCGCGGTAAAGATTTGCAGGACGATAAAGAGTTTCAGGAGAAGCTCAAAGACCCAAAACAGCGTGAATTTATTTACGGCAGCAGCGAAACGCTGATGGACCAGGTGTTCCCAAAACAAGCCTACTGGTCAACATGGATTTTCTTTGCCGGGATCCTGGTTGTGGTCTTATTGGGCGCTATTCCGACACTGCGTCCAGCGTTTGAAATTAAAGGTGCGCTAAAGCCACTATCAATGAATCTGGTTATCCAGATGATGATGTTGATTGCGGGTGCCGTAATGTTGATAGTCTGCAAAGTAAATGCATCGGCTATCTCTAATGGTGCGGTATTTAAAGCCGGAATGGTGGCGATTTTCTCGGTATTTGGTGTCGCCTGGATGAGTGATACTTTCTTTCAGGCACACCTTGAAGAGCTAAAAATGGCGCTGGAAGGGGTGGTGAAAAACCATCCGTGGACGTATGCCATCGTGCTGTTCTTGGTGTCTAAACTGGTCAATAGCCAGGCTGCTGCGTTAACCGCTGTGGCGCCGATGGGATTGATGCTGGGTGTTGAGCCGAAAATGCTGATTGCCTTCTTCCCGGCTTCTTACGGCTACTTTGTCCTGCCAACCTATCCCAGTGATCTGGCATGTATTGGCTTTGACCGTTCGGGTACGACAAAGATTGGTAAATTCATCATCAACCATAGCTTCATTTTACCGGGGTTGATTGGCGTGAGCTGCGCCTGTGCGGCGAGTTACTTGCTAGTGATGACATTCTTCTGATGACAAATCGCCCTTGAATAAGGGCGATTTAAATGGGGAATTAATGCGCTTCGTTCTGTGGCGTAAACTTCAACTCAATCAAGCTAATCGCTTTCTGAATAGCGCGGCGGGTCACCGGATCTGCCGCTGCCGGATGAGTGGCGAAATCAATGGTCTTTAATTGATTAGCCATTTTTTCGCGCACTTCTACCGGTGCAATCACATCAATTACATCCAGAATTTGCTTAATCACCAGCTGGCATGCCACCACATCGGAAACCAGTTCCTGGTCGGCAGATAATTGTTCGGACATCATTTCTCTCCTGTTTCGCAATGGGCGACATAGTACATTTCTGCACGCTGAAACGGTATCGGTAATCGACATTCCATTACTTTATTCGCGAAGAGAATTTTGTGGCTTTTACAACACTATTTTTATGGCCAGACGATTAGAATGCTGCCAATAAACATAAGGGCAGAACAATGACTGAACATGAAAAATTGCTGGCGGGTTTGCATTACAACACTCGCGATCCTGAGTTGCTCGGGATGTATCACAACGCACGGGCGGTAACCAAACAGCTGGCACAGCTGGATTCTCACGACTTTGAAACCAAACTCACGCTGCTGCGTGAAATGCTGGGGGGTTTTGGGGACGAAAGCTGGATTGAATTACCGTTCTGGTGTGACTATGGAAAACACGTCACCATTGGCCGTAACTGCTTTATTAATACCAATGTGGTGTTTCTCGACTGCAATACCGTGACGATTGGCGATAACACGTTGGTGGGGCCAAATGTTCAGTTCTACACCCCTGTTCATCCGCTGTCGGCGAAAGAGCGGCTGACAGGAAATCCCGATTATCCATTCCTGACCAGCGCCAAACCGATTGTCGTTGGCAGCAATGTCTGGATTGGTGGCAATGTGGTTATTTTACCGGGTGTGACAATCGGTGATAACACCACCATTGGCGCAGGAAGCATTGTCAGCAAAGATATCCCTGCAGGTGTGCTGGCAATGGGGCAACCATGCAAAGTAGTGCGGGAGCTTGAGTAAGCCCCCGCCATTCATCACGTGTTTTCAAACAACCAACAAGCAACCCGATGTCCTGGTGAAATTTCTTGCATCACCGGGATTTGGCTTTGGCATTTATCCATCGCCCTTGGGCAGCGATTGCAAAATTTGCAACCTGGCCAATCGCTCATGGCTCCTGGTAATTCGCCTTTAATACCGCCCTGATCAAGCATTTGTACATGCGGATCGGCCACCGGGATTGATGCAAGGAGTGCCCGGGTATAGGGATGTGCCGGTTCTGTGTAGAGCGTTTCAGCCGGAGCTTCCTCAACCAGCGTCCCAAGATACATCACACCAATACGGTCTGAAATATGGCGCACCATGGAGAGATCGTGAGCAATAAACAGATATGTCAGCCCCAGTGCCTGCTGCAAATCCTGCAAGATATTGACCACCTGCGCCTGAACGGAAACATCCAGTGCCGACAGTGGTTCGTCGCAAAGCACAAACTCAGGGTTTACTGACAGAGCTCGGGCAATACTTATACGCTGCCGCTGGCCACCACTAAACTCATGCGGGAAGCGGTTTAAGTGTTCCGCTTTTAACCCCACTTTTTCCAACAGTTCAAGTGTGCGGGTTTCGCGCTGTTTTTTACCATAACCATGGATTTTCATCGGCTCGGCAATTAACTGCGCGACAGTCATACCTGGGTTTAACGATGAGTATGGATCCTGGAAAATTGCCTGCATGCGGCGGCGCAACGGTTTAAGTTGCTTGTCGCTCATCTTTGCAATGTCCTGGCCTGCAAACTCAATTTCGCCATCGGTAATATCAAACAGGCGTAGTACGCTGCGCCCAAGGGTTGATTTACCGCAGCCAGACTCACCCACCAGCCCGTAGGTTTCACCTGGATAGATATCAAAACTCACGCCATCGACAGCTTTAACCGGTGGCGTTTTATTAAACCAACCCTGTTGGCTATGGAAATATTTGCGTAAGCCCTTTACACGGACTAATGGCTTAACGTCTTGCATTGTTCACCTCCGAATCCCATAGCCAGCACATTGCCTGATGCCCTTCTCCGGTTTGGTACATGGGAGGCAGGCTGCTGCAACGCTCCATGCGCTGCGGGCAACGCTCTGCAAACGGGCAACCAGGTGGAGGGTTGAGTAACCCAGGTGGTGAACCTTCGATAGGTGACAAACGAGCGCTAGCCTCCCCTGGACGCGGCAACGAAGCCAAAAGCCCGCGAGTATAAGGGTGTGCTGGACGGTAGAAAATATCCTCCACGCTCCCCTGCTCCATCACAAGCCCGCCGTACATCACCACCACGCGCGAGCACACCTGCGCCACAACGCCGAGGTCGTGTGTAATCAGCATGATTGCGGTGTCGGTTTGCTGTTGTAACTGTTTTAGCAGGCGTAAAATCTGCGCCTGAATGGTGACATCCAGTGCGGTTGTTGGCTCATCGGCAATCAGCAACGCCGGGTGGCATGAGAGTGCAATAGCAATCATCACGCGCTGGCGCATACCGCCACTGAACTCATGCGGATATTGGTTGTAACGCTGCTGCGCATGACTAATCCCCACCTGTTGCAACATGGCAATCGACTTTTCTTTGGCTGCTTTTTTGCTGAGGTTCTGATTGCGTATCAGGATTTCGCTCATCTGCTTGCCAATGGTCAACACCGGATTAAGCGCAGTCATTGGGTCCTGAAAGATCATGGCAATGTCATTGCCACGAATATGGCGCATTTGCTCAGGTGTTTTACGGGCTAAATCTTCGCCCATGAAATGGACATGGCCGCCTACGATTTTACCGTTGCTACCCAGCAGTTTGAGCACTGATTTACAGGTAACACTCTTACCGCAGCCTGATTCACCAACGATCCCTACCACTTCACCACGTTTGACTGCAAAGCTTACGCCGCGCACTGCCTTGACTTCCCCTTCACGGGTGAAGAAGGACGTTTGCAGGTTATCGAGTTCCAGTAAGTTATTCATCGCGGTTAGCTCCGGGCTCAAAGGCAGTACGTAAAACATCGCCCAATACGTTAAAACTCAGCACCGTCAGCAAAATAAGAACACCCGGGAACATCGCAAGCCATGTTGCTTCACCAATAAAGGATTGCGCGTTGTTGAGCATGCTTCCCCATGAGGCATTTGGCTGCTGCACGCCAAGTCCGAGGAAGCTCAGCGTCGACTCCATCAGGATTGCTGAGGCGATATTCAGCGTTGCCGCAACCATAATGGTCGGCAAAATATTCGGAATAATATGGCGGGCAATGATGATTAACGGATGCTCACCACATGCACGGGCGTACACCACATACTCACGCTCTTTCACCGATAAGGTTTCGGCACGCACCAGGCGTGACATACTCATCCAGGTCAATGCACTGATAATCAAGATGATATTGGCAATACCCGGCTTTAAATAAGCGTTCAACACCAACAGCAGGAAGAAGGCTGGGATCGACATTAAAATATCAACCACCCGCATCATCAGGTTATCGATGCGCCCACCAAAATAGCCGCTAACAGTGCCTACCACCGTGCCAATCAACGTTGAAAATAACATTGCCAGAAAACCGACCATTAACGAAATCTGGCCGCCGTATAAAGCGCGAGTGAAATAGTCTCGTCCATAGTCATCAGTTCCGAACCAGTGTTGTGCATCCGGCGGTGTGAGCCTTGCGGTCAGCGACATCTGGTTTGGATCCCAGGGACTGAATGTTGCCAGTAATGCCGCGATGCTAAAAATAACCAGAATCAGTAGTGATAATTGAGCTGGACGATTACGTTTCAGGCCATGTTTAACTTGTTGCCAACGTCTACTCATCGTCTTACCTCAACGCCTTAATGCGCGGGTCAGCCACGCGATATAACATGTCAGCCAATAAATTGCCGACGATAAGCATCAATGAAGAAAGCATGATCATCGCCATGATTAATGGGTAATCCAGGGAAGTTATCGACTGAATCCCCAACAGGCCCATGCCTGGCCAGGAGAAGACGCTTTCAGTCACATATGCGCCCACCACCAGCTCACCAAATGAGATACCAAAGAGTGTGATAACCGGCAGCAGCACGTTTTTAAGCACATGGCGGAACAGGATCGAGCGACGTGTAGCACCGTAAGCCAACTGTGTTTGCACATAATCAGCCGACAACTGCGTAATCGTGTTGGAGCGGATATAACGCACGTAATTGGAAAGATTATAAAAACTCAGTGCAATGCACGGCAAAATACCGTGACGAACAACGTCAAGCCACGAGTCTTCCATACCAATCGTTCGCATGCCCATACTCGGCAACCAGTTTAGCTGAACCGAAAACACGGTTATCAGCAAAATACCAAACCAGAAGATAGGCACTGAAATACCGATATAAGCAAACATATTCAGGAAGTGATCAAGCCAGCGGTGTTTGAAAGCGCCCGCCACTAAGCCCAGCGGGATAGCCAGCACCATAGCCAGAACCAGTGATGCCCCCATCAGACCAAGGGTTGCAGGAATGCGCTCGGCAATCATAGTTAACACCGGGCGATGGTAAATGAGTGAGTAACCCAAATCCCCTTGCAGCACATTTTTTAGCCACAACAGGTATTGCATAAACATGGGCTTATCAAGCCCCAGACTGTGCCGGATACGCTCGATATCCTCCGGGCTCATACGCGGAGTAATATAAGCCTGTACCGGGTCGCCGGGTGCCAGTTTGACCAGCAAAAACGACACCAGCGAGATGAAGAACAGCATCGGCACCAGTTGGGCCAGGCGTCGTACTAACACGTTGTTCATACTGCCTCAAAATTGACTCAAGCAATGTCGGATGACGCTACGCTTATCCGACCTACAACAAGGGCCTCTTAAACGAGACCCTTAAAGATAAAGTAATTATTGTTGATAGATCTTCGACCAATCCTGGAACATATAAACAGGTTTAGGTTCAGCCTCTTTGGTTCCGGCAAAACGTTTATCGACTGCAACAACCGCATTGGTATAGGCAATTGGGTACCATGCCATATCGTTTGCAACAGTCTGCTGAATTTGCTTATAGATTTCAGCACGTTTTGTTTTGTCAGTTTCAGTTGCGCCCTGGTTCCACAGCGCATCGAACGCAGGGTTTTTGTAGTGCGCGTAGTTATAAGCTTCGTTGCTCATGTACAAAGACTTATAGCCATCAGGTTCCATACCCATGATGTAGCCACCCAGACTCAGCTCATAAGCGGTATTTTTCATATCCAGACTACGTTGCGACATGGCATTGGCATCCAGTGGCATCAGCTCAACCGCAATACCCACGTTTTTCAGCTGTTGTTGAATATACAGCCCCATGCTTTCCTGAGTTTTATTGCTATTGATGTAGGCGAGGCGCAGTTTCAGATCCGCAGGTGCGCCCGCTTCTTTCAGCAATGCTTTCGCTTTTTCAATATCGTACTTGTAGGTTTCAACATCATTGGTTTGATACAGCGTATCTGGCGTCAGAATCGATGCGGCAGGTTGCGCATATTCCAGCGAAGAGAATGCAGCCTGAACCAGTTCATCTTTATTGATGGCATAAGCAATGGCCTGACGCAGCGCCTTGTTCTTCATACTGTCAATATTCTGGTTAAAAGTCATATATGCCAGACGCCCTTCCGGGTAGATAACGAAGTCGAATTTACCGCTGCTTTTCAGACGGTTGACATCCTGAGGGTCAATCATCTTCATATTGATTTCGCCATTTTGCAGCGCAAGATTGGCAGAGTTGCTGTCTTTAGCAAAACGATAAGTCACCGTGTCCAGCTTCGGCTTGCCGTTCCAGTAATCATCAAAGCGAGTGAGCGAGTAATACTGCCCGGCGCGATATTCTTTGAATTTGAACGGGCCTGAACCGACTGGAGCATCGTTTTTGGTGCTCTTTTCCAGATCGCCACTGTCATTAGCAAACACATGTTCGGGGATTGGGTAAATCTGTACCAGTGTGCCTACAAACGCAGCACTCACCTGCGGCAGAGTAAATTTCACTGTCAGGTCATCAATTTTGCTGACCTGAATTGGCTTATCGCCGTACACAAACATGCTGCGGAAGAAGCTGTGCTGCTTCTCATCAAGCAACTTCTTGAAAGTAAACACAACATCATCTGCGGTAATGGCCTTGCCATCTTGCCATTTCAGATTCGGTTTGAGTTTTAAGATGTATGAGAGGTTATCTTCTGATGGGGTAAGACTCTCTGCCAGAGCCCATTCAATTTTATCACCATTGAAGCTATAAAGCGGCGCGTATAGCGTCTGCATAATAGTCAGCGTGGTACGGTCGCTGGCATACAGTGGGTTCATCGCCAGAGGATCGCCAGTGGTCACGCCAACAATTAAATTGCCGCCATCCTGGGCTGCTTGTTTAGCCGGCGCAGGAGCCGCCGCAGTTTCAGTTTTTGCATTATCACAGCCAGAAAGGGCCAGGGCCAAAGAGGCAAACAGCGCAGATAACAACAGGGGTTTACGCATTTATTCACGGACTCCGTCTCAATTAGAGACCGCATAGTGCACCAGCCATACCCACAATGTAAATAAGTGTAAAACGCATAACGTTATGCGAAAAAGTGCTAAAGAAAAAATTGTGGATATAAAGAGTGATTTCGTGAGTAAAAAAGCAAATTTCAGACATAAAAAAACCTGCCGCAGCAGGTTTTTTTCAAGCAGGCAGATTAAAACATGCCAGCAGGTGGTACATCTTTAAACGTCTTGCAGTATTGCTCGAACATGCTTTTCAGGATTTTGCGCATTTTCATTGTGTGCTCCAGTTTTTTTGTTTTGCAGGTGTTGCTCGTTATGCGACTAATAATATGACATCCGTCACACAAATCAATAGTTTTGTGATTTGCATCACACATTTTCAGTGTGGATTTTACATATCCGTCACACAAAATGGCTTGCATATCCACGACTTAACTGGTTAATTGGCTCAACAATTTTTTAAAACATTATTTTAATTTTGAATTTCACTCATGACTAACTCCCCTTCTCCAGCAGCAAAGCGTGGCATTTCAGGAATGGCACTCCTGGTCGCCGGTGCTTTTTTCATGGAATTTCTCGACGGGACGGTCATTGCCACCGCGCTGCCGGAAATGGCCCGAACTTTTGGTGTCGATGCCGTTGATCTGAATATCGGTATGAGTGCCTACTTGCTGACGCTTGCGGTATTGATACCCGCCAGCGGCTGGATTGCTGACCGATTTGGCGCACGTAAAGTATTCACCCTGGCACTCGGGATCTTCACTTTCGCCTCGGTACTGTGCGGCATCGCAAACACGATTGAGCAGTTTGTCGCGATGCGCATTTTACAGGGGATCGGAGGTGCGCTGATGGTACCTGTCGGGCGGTTGGCGGTCCTACGCACAACTCCTAAACATTTACTGATCACCGCAATTGCCACCCTCACCTGGCCCGCCCTGGTTGCCCCCATTATCGGCCCGCCGCTGGGAGGATTTATCACCAGCTATGCCTCATGGCGTTGGATTTTTTATATCAATTTGCCGCTTGGGTTAATTGCCATGGCGCTGGCGTGGCGATTGATTCCCGATATTCACGATGATGACCGCCGCCCGTTTGACGGCATTGGTTTTACCGCCACTGCAGTGGCAATGATTAGCCTGGTGTACGGCCTGGAAATGCTTGGGCAATCGCAAGTTAATACGCTGCCAACCGTAAGCTTGCTGTTATTAGGTGCAGCGGCGCTGTGGTTCTCACTGTGGCACTTTAAACACGCTAAGCACCCGATGATTCGTCTTGATGCTTTAAAGGTGCAAACCTTTGGTGTGACGATGTACGGGGGCTCTTTATTTCGTACATCCATCAGCGCAGTCCCTTTTTTATTACCGTTACTATTCCAGGTCGGTTTCGGAATGGACGCCTTTCATTCGGGTTTACTGGTGTTAGCAGTCTTCGCCGGAAATCTCGCAATGAAACCTGCAACGACATCATTAATTCGCGCATTAGGTTTCAAGAAATTACTCATTATTAACGGCCTTCTGAACGTCGCCTCTCTGCTGGCTTGTGCGTTTCTTACTCCACACACCGCAGTTTGGGTGACCATAGCAATACTGTTCTTTGGCGGGATGTTCCGTTCGATGCAGTTTACGGGCATAAGCACCCTTGCCTTTTCAGATGTGCCATCTACGCAAATGAGCTACGCCAACACGCTATTTAGTACCGCAACGCAGCTTTCTGTAGGGTTGGGGATTACGCTTGGTGCGATAGGTATTCGCCTGGGGGAGAACGTCAGTCAGTGGCTGGATTTAACCGCCATCCCAGGGATTTCTATCAAGATTTCGTTTGTGATGATTACGCTTATCTGCCTGGTCGGTCTGTTTGATCTACTGCGTTTACCACACAATGCGGGTAGTAGTGTGTCGAAAAAAAACTAACCCTGTTGCTGGCCTCAATTACACTTATCTATAGGTCAGGTGTGTGAGGCCATTATGAAGCGCTTATCGATTTACTTATTGCTGATGTTGTCGTTGCCAGGGTCTCAAGCTCTTGCTGTTGAGATCCAGCCCCTTACTAACCCTTCTTTGCATAACCCTTACCCAAAAACCAGTGCCGTGCAGCAAGACTGGCCGGAGATGATGCCGGAGCAAGGGATAAACAGTAAGGCTGCCGAACATCAAAGGTGGCCGCAAGAGCCAGTTCCACATTTTAGTGGACGAATAGAAGGATGGCGCTAAAAGCGCCAGGCGTTAAAGCGGTGTTGGCACAAAAAGTACGGCCAGCAAAGGCTGGCCGTAAGCAATACTAAGAGAGATTAAGCAAGGATTTCACGTACGAATGCTTCAATCTCTTTGTTCTGGCAGTTTTCGAAGAAACATTTCTGGAAGCGTTCGCCGGTCACAGCAGTTTTCACCAGTTCACGGTCGATAGAACGCAGGGTATCCAGGTAGTTTTCTTTAACAACTGCAGCTTTAACCTGGTTGAGGATACCGGCGTTACGAACCTGCGGTTCTTTACGCTCAATTGGGTAGCCTTCGCCTTTACGGCCAGTAAATGCTTTTTCAAACATGTAACGAACGTTGAGCTCAGCACCCCAGCCGAAGCCTTTAGCGAATGCCAGTGACAATGCGTTACCGTTGTTGATTTGTGAGAATAGGAAAGCATCAGCAGGATCCAGGCAGTAGCCACAAACCACGCCCGGGTGGATGTTCAGAGACATCATTGCGCCCTGACCTGTGCCGCAACCGGTCACAACGAAATCTACAGCTTTAGAGTTCAACAGGATGCTGGCCATAATACCGAGGTGGATGTAGGTCAGGTGGTGATCCTGCTCATCGCTCATACCTACGTTGTAAACCGGATACTCTTTCTCAGCAGCAACCGCTTGCAACTCATTAAGAATGATTGCATTTTTGCCAGCCTGACTGTTTTCCATCATCAGTGCTATTTTCATTTCCGTCTCCTGATTGGGTCACGGGATTCCCCGTGGTGAATAGCTTTGGTATGCACTAACGATACTAGCTCACAAACACACTTTCAAATTTAATGAAATTTTGTTTTAAAAAATTAAGGTGCGCTCACACTTCTGCATTGGACTGAGAGTATTCCCACATTTTCAGACGGGTTTAGCGATGCGGAACATCGCCACAATATCGTTAAGCTGGTGCGCTTGTTTTTCCAGTTCCACCGATGACATTGCAGATTGATGAACCAGATTGACGTTTTGCTGCGTGACCGCATCCATCTGTCTTACTGCAACCCCCACTTGCCCAATCCCCTGGCTCTGCTCACCCGACGCATTAGCGATATCTCCCATAATATTGTTCACTTGAGTGACAGCATTAAGAATCTCGCCCATCGCTTCACCCGCTTTCTTCACCTGTTCAGAACCGGTATGGATGTTATCTACGGACTCTTTGAGCAAGGTCTCTATCTCTTTTGCCGCCACGGCACTGCGCTGTGCAAGATTACGCACTTCACTCGCCACAACGGCAAAACCGCGCCCTTGCTCACCAGCCCGTGCGGCTTCCACTGCCGCATTCAACGCCAGAATATTGGTCTGGAAGGAGATGCTGTTAATTACGGTCGTGATATCGACAATTTTATGAGAGCTACTGGTTATCGTCTCCATTGTGGTCATCACTTTTTTCACCGACTCCCCACCGTTAACTGCCGTCTTAGTAGCATTTTTTGCGAGCACACTCGCATGGCTGGCATTTTCAGCATTCAGCGTAACGGTGCTGCTCAATTGCTCCATGCTGGCAGTCGTTTCTTCTAACGCTGCGGCGAGTTGTTCAGAACGAGATGACAATTCATTATTCACTCCAGCCACTTCCGTGGCATTTCCACGGATGGTATTAGCACTGGAACGAATATTGGAAACGGCCTTTTCCCAATTCGACTGCATCTTCTGGATAGGAGAAACCATCAGACCAATGCAGTTACTGCCTAAATCAGGCAATTGTGTTTCGAGCTCACCACGGGCAAGAATATGCATATGTGCGCGAATGTTCTCGACCGGCTTTACCAGGCAAAAATAAAGATAACGTTCAGTGACAAGCGTAATGGCAATGCTTGCAAGCACGGAGGCCACGAGTAAAAAGCGAATAATACCTACCCACTTTTCTTGTTGCGCATTTAGTACCAGGCTTTGCTGTAAATCATGTAAAAACCACAGCGCAAACCCGGAAACAGCCAGCCATGCAATGGATGAGAAGATCAGTATCAGCACCACCATGACGCGGATTTTGATATTACGAATAAACTTCATGTTATGTATTTTCCTGGTGAAATAATAAAAAGCATTTCCTGCACCAGCTGTAGCCACCTCAGCTCCGTTTATTCGGTTTTTGTATGCCAATACTGAGAGTAGACCGTGCATTACCAGTATTGTCGGCACGATTCAGCCAAACTTGATGGCAGTTATGATCAAAATTTAATCACCCTACAAATGTTGGTACTGCCCATATTCAAAATCATGAAGCACTAAAATTTATGTTAGGAAAGCCCATATAACTCGACCTAATTAAAATTAAACAGCTTTATGCTGTTGGTCATTTTTCATTTTTGTGCGTGCTAAAATCATTAAAAATTCATTTGAGCATCAGCATAATGAAAACTGTTTATTTAATTTTAGCCACAGCGTTATTAGCAGGATGCACGGTGAATAAAACACCTGTGCCCGTGAAAAGTAGTGAAGTGGTGGGTGTGGTACGTCTGGGGTTTGACCTCTCGCCATTACAAACAGCAAAAGTGGATACTTATGTTGCGCAATCGGCAGCCAGTCACCAGTGCCAGCAGTGGGGTTATATCGCCGCATATCCTTACGGAGAACCAATCAAAACCTGTAGCCTGACCAGTGGATCTTTGTGCCTGAGCCAAAAAGTGACGTTTGAGTACCAGTGTCGTGGAGTGGGAATGGAGCGATATCTGAAAGATGAGAGTGTTGTTCAGTAATAGGACAATGACCTTTGCATCATTAAAATCAGGGTTAGTTGAGATTTATCTTCTGACCCACAAATAAACAGTAATAATTCTTATTTTCAGAAAGAATTAATTATAAAAGAGAAATAACATTAACAACCATTCTCATTACAATAATATAATTAACAATTCCTTTGCATTAGAGAAATAATAAAATTAAAGTAGCGACATTGTTAAATATACATTCTTGTGGAGTGCACCATGCTAAAAGCTGAAATGATCGAAAAACTTAACGAACAAATGAATCTTGAGCTTTATTCCTCTCTGCTTTATCAACAAATGAGTGCCTGGTGCAGCTACCATAGCTTTGAAGGGGCCGCCGCTTTCCTGCGTCGCCATGCTCAGGAAGAGATGGAGCATATGCAGCGCCTGTTTGCTTACCTGACTGACACGGGAAGCTTGCCACGCATTAATGCGGTCCCGGCACCAGATCATGATTACTCATCTTTAGATAACCTGTTCAACGCAACTTACGAACATGAACAGTTAATTACTCGCAAGATTAATGAATTAGCTCATGCTGCAATGACATCTCAGGACTATCCAACTTTCAACTTCCTGCAGTGGTATGTTTCTGAACAGCATGAAGAAGAGAAACTGTTCAAGTCCGTACTGGATAAATTAAGTCTGGTTGGAAAAAGCGGTGAAGGCTTGTATTTCGTCGATAAAGAACTTTCCACCCTCGATACTCAAGCGAAATAAAATATTCCCGGCATGTATATTTTGTACTTGCCGGTTCTCCTTCACTAAAATTCTTTCCCCTTCTCTTCTGTAACTCTTGAAAATCTCTTTTCTGGTAAATGCCTTACTTTGTGGCGGATATCAGGTGAGCGTCTATACTGCAAATCAGCATCTTCTTATGCCAGTTTTTTCCTAACTGCTTGCGGGTGTAACGAAATGCCCCATCGATTGTTAAGTATTATTTATAATAAAAAGCGTCATGTTCTTCCTGTTACTTGCAATAACTAATATGGACAATATGATAAAATGTTAAGCAAAAACAACAAATTAATGAGAAAGTTATTTTTCCATGAATCATGGGATATCATGATCATCAAAAACAACTCTCATTCTTTCCCGGAAAACACTCTGGATATTTTAAAGAGTGCACAAGCTAAATTACTTAAGAAAAAATATACCTTCCAGGCAGATCCTTTTATTATAGAGAAAGACAATAAACTCTATCTTTTCTACGAAGCACTGAGCTTTCTAAATTCTAAAGGCATTCTCAGATGTCGGGTTCTTGACGAGAATCTTAATGAGATTGAGGATCTCAAACTGGAGGGGTTTGATGATTTAAAGTGCCATTTATCCTTCCCATATCTTTTTTATCTTAACGATAATCTTTTTATGATTCCGGAGTCTTCAGAGAGAAAAGAGGTGATACTTTTTCAATCCACGGAGTTTCCCACTCAATGGACCAAGGTAAAAGTACTCATTTCCGATGCTGAATTTACCGATAATATATTCTTCACCTTCGAGAATTCCTGTTACCTCATTTCTACTACTATGAAAAATGAGATGGTTATTCACACTGCTGATCAAGTTCTCGGTGAATGGAAAAAAATAAACCCGCTTTTAAAACTGTGTAACCATCATCATCGGGGGGCTGGTGCTTCTTATTTTATCAATGATAAGAAATATATTCTTACTCAAGAGTGCACGCCTGAGTCTTACGGAAAATCCATTTTTATCAAAGAATTAACTAACCTCAGCCCACTGCTTTTTGAGGAAAAACTGGCAGCACACGTTACACCTGATATCAACCAAAGCGCAGGTATCCACACCTTAAACTTCTCAAGTAACCACCTTGTTTATGACACTAAAAATTGGACATTCAGCCTTTTATCTCCTTTAAAAAAGGTTTTATTTAAAGCTTGGATTAAATACCGTAAAAAATCTTTTGCCTGAATATAAGCAAGAAAAAACCGTCGACCAGTGCTACGCTTTCAATAGTTGACAGTAAATTAAGCACTTAATACCACACTAGTTTTGTAATATTTATCTGGAGATATTATGGCAATTCTTGTTACCGGTGGTGCTGGCTATATAGGCTCACATACTGTATTGGCTTTACTTGAAAGAGGTGATGACGTCGTCGTTATCGATAATCTCTCTAACTCATCTCAAAAATCTTTAGACCGGGTTGCAGAGTTAACAGGAAAACAACCCACTCTCTATGTTGCTAATATTTTAGATAAGCCTGTTTTGAAGACTATTTTTTCAAAACATATGATTACCGATGTTATTCATTTTGCTGGTTTAAAATCTGTTGGTGAATCAATTAAAAAACCACTGGAATATTATGAGAATAATGTTACTGGCACCCTGGTTTTACTCAGTGAGATGTTAAATGCAGGAGTAAAAAGCCTCATATTCAGTTCATCGGCAACGGTATATGGAAATCCCGAAAAAGTACCGTTGAGTGAGGATTGCCAAACAGGCGGTACAACCAATCCTTATGGCACCTCTAAATTAATGGTTGAGCAGATTCTGCATGATTTCTCCCTCGCGCAACCGGAATTTCGCATTACTTGCTTGCGCTATTTCAATCCAGTTGGCGCACATCAATCGGGGCGAATTGGCGAAGATCCAAACGGTATTCCAAATAATCTGGTTCCCTATCTTTCACAAGTGGCCATCGGCAAACTCGAGTGTCTATCAGTGTATGGCAATGACTACCCAACACCTGATGGCACTGGTGTTCGCGATTATATTCATGTGCTGGATTTAGCCAGTGGTCATCTGGCGGCGTTGGATCATCAAAATGAGGGTTCATCTTTTAAAGCGATCAATTTGGGTACTGGGGTGGGCTATTCCGTCATTGATCTCATTGAGGCATTTGAGAAAGCATCTCAGACAAAGATTAACTACAAGATTGTGGAACGACGCGTCGGTGATATAGCAGAGTGCTGGTCAGATTCATCTTTAGCAAAACAAAAACTGGGATGGCAGGCCACGCGAACGCTTGATGAGATGATGCGTGATACATGGAACTGGCAGAAAAATAATCCGAATGGATACAGTTCTTAATGTCTCTTTATGATGATTTTTACACTCTGAGTCTGCATTGCCAGACTCAGAGCCAATTAATTACTCAATATTTAACTTAGAAATCCGATACCAGCTATCACTACGCTTCCCTTCGTTAGCCAGATTAATCCTCGACTTCCCCGTGCTATCCAGCATTGCCACTTCAATATAATACTGCCCGTTAACCACCTTCGCAGGTATTGGCAGGTGATATGTGGTGGGTCGCACTCCTGGTAACCAGGTGCGAATATCATCACCCGTTCTCCCCTGAGTAATGACTTTATTTGACTCGTTAACCACACGCCATGTCACATCATATTTCAAGTAAATAGGTGCGATTCCGTCATTAGCCCACTGGCTATTAAGCGCCAGGATACCGCCTTTTACGACAGTAGAATCATGGCTCAATGAGACTAAACGAAAGCGATAACCAAGCCTGATCAGCGCCCGGTCGACAATGCCACGATACTCTTTTGGCACTGCCCGTGACTTCAAATTAATCGTGCTGGCATGTTGTGCGATGGCCCAGTCAAATGTGCGTTGTACTTCGGCAAGCGTGTAGTGTTGCTCGGTTTTCCACTCTGGCATGTACCCACAGATTTCAAAACTCACAGGCGCTCGTTTCCAGGCATCATTAAAACCGGAATACGCAGCTTCGGCTGCCTCTAAGCGCTGCGGATAATCATCTTCCATCAGATTCCAGGTCGCCGAAAAGTTACGCCAGTCGCCCAAACAGTCGGCCCGCCAACCTGCGCCTTGCTTCACGGCGCTGGACAGGTTATCGCCACCGGCAATCAGCATAATTTTCGGTGTTTTTGGAAACGAGACAAAATGCATTCTGACGTACTGTTCTAATTGCGCTGGCGTGTAGCGTTTATCAAGCGGTTCAAGCGAGGGAAAATTGCTGTTGTGCCACTCTCCCCACGACCCCACCATGCCAATATCAAGGTATGCCAGGTTTTCATTTCCGTCGTAACGCTTGCCGAAAGCGTTGAGCAGACGCTGGCTGTATTGCAAAAATATTGGGTCATCGAGATTGGGGGCAAAAGTTTTTCCGTCTGCTGTCCAGACACCCTTCACTTTTTTAATTAACCAGTCAGGGATTTTAGAACCGCTTTCAGGGCCATCAAGTGCCATAAAGCGCAGCCCAACGTTCATCGCGGGCGTGTGCATCGCCGCGAATTTAAAAGCCTCATCAACCAGCGCGTAGTTAAATTGCCCTTCAACCGGTTCAAGCTCGCTCCAGTAGAAGCGCTCATATTCAATGCCGGGATTCGGGTAGTCGGCCTCAGTGTGTTGTTCGCCATAACCCTGGTGAAAACTGGCGATGCCCATGCCGGGGTTGGTGAGCGGGCCTGAAAGCGCCTTTGGTGTAACGACTGTCATTGATGCAGCCAGTACGGCACCCGGAACAAACATGCACATCAACGCTATAAAAGTTTTAATATTCATGAGACTCCGTTATCCGTAGACGGTAAATGACCCAAAAGCTACTTGTTCCTCAGACTGAGCCACCAGTCCCATATCCCAACATGGAAATCATGAATGAGATCAATACCTACTGCAGACTTAATCATATATAGCGTGAGTAGCACGCAGAGCGTTGCGAACAGCAAGCCTGAAAGGATCAGAATCGTCACGACGATGCGCACCAGTGTCGATTCTTTACGTAATCGCTTACGGAAATCTCTACCCAACAAAAAGACCAGATAATAGCGTGTGCCAAAAAATGGGAAGCTCTTGCGGATATCGATACGGTGATGTGAAGACAACGTGACTGAAATAATCGCATCTTCTATGTCCTGCTTTTGTTCAGCAGTCAGTTGTGCCTGTGTTTGCTCATCAAGCACTTCATAAAAATGATCAAGAACGAGTGGGCGTCTGGTTGAATTACTCAATTTTAACCTATTGATTTATTTATTAAATGGTAGACACTTGTTGTTTTTCTGGCAATTTCAAGCCAGTCATAATTTCGTAAAAAATCACTGTAATCAATCTCACCCAGTACCACTCTGGCCTTAATTTTTTCGGCTAAATCAGCAACATCGCCAACTTTAAAATAGGCCTCGGCTGGCAACCCTACTTCCAGATTTGCCGGAATATCGCTGACTACAGAAGGCAGTGAATACGACATTGCTTCCAGCAATGCTATTGGCAACCCTTCGTGATACGAAGGCATTATAAATAGCTTAGCCTGAGAAAAGACCGCCTTCAGTGCATCACCTTTTAAGAAACCAGTCAAAATAACGTTCGGTGTTTTTATCGCTAATTGCTTCAGACGCATACTGTAGTCAGAAGGATGATCCGCATCACCAACCAATACTAATGTCTCTGAGATGCCTGACTGCTGGTAGGCAACAATTAAATCATGTAACCCTTTTTCTTCCACAAAACGCCCTACCGCCACAAGATAGTTCTTAGGTTTTAGTGCGTAACGACCCAGTGTTTTGCTTATGGTTTCTACTGCCAGTGATTCCGGATTATTAACTCCGTTGTAGATTAAATGTGCATCCATACGCCGGTGTTTTTTTTGAATCAGCTGATTAATCACCTCAGAAATAACAATGACTTCATTGGCATAATTAACGGCAAGTTTTTCACCAATCAGTAAAGCCTGCTTCGCAATATATCCCCATTTCTGACGCTCATAATCAGGGCCATGATGAGTAAATACCACTTTCTTCCCCAGCAAACGCAGTAATGGCACGACAAGCCCCGGGCCAATGGCATGAACATGAACTATTGATGATTTATCAAACACGGTGCTAAATGCGGCTAAAACTGAATGGGCAATGGCCTCTAAAGCGCGTTTTTTCGGTGCCCACAGTGCGCGGGTTTCGATATTTTTGTACTGCGAATGACGATAATCGACGTAAGGAGCACGAGCGATAACACAAATATCGACATCAAATTGTTGTTTGATTGCGGGATAGAGATTTTGGCAATGCGTTTCCACCCCACCGAGTACATCAGGAATTCCACGAGTGCCCAGAACCGTAATTTTTCTGGTCATATTATGGCTTGCTTAGCAGTTCTTGATACAAATTCAGTAATGCCTGAACATGATCGCGCATTGCATATTTACCGCAAAGTCGATCATGGGCATTTAGCCCCATCCGCTGGGCTTTTTCTGGATTGATGGCTAAATCATCAAGTATATCGGCAAGCTGTTGTGCGTTTCCTGGTTCGAATAAGGCCCCATCAATACCATCACGGATTTGTTCAGGTATTCCACCAATGCGTGAACCAACAATTGGCCGAGCAAAAGACATTGCTTCGAGCACGGACATTGAGCAATTTTCATTACATTCCGAAGGCACAATAACCGTACGCGCGTGCTTTATAAGATTATCTAATTCTTCACCCTGGTGTACAAAACCAAGAAACTCAGCATCGGGATACTTCTCAATCAATTCATTGTAGATAGGACCATGACCAACAATTTTTAGTGGTATTTTATTACGCATCATCTGATGCGCTTTAGCTAAGGTTTCAATCCCTTTTTCAGGACTAATGCGTCCTACAAAAAGCAAGTAGCCTCTATCTTCAATATTATCAAATGGTTGGCTGTCATCAATGCCATTAACAATCACATCAATACGCGAGTTGGGTAATGTATGCTTTATTACCCCCCGCAAAAACTCACTAGGCGAGATAATAACGTCAATAGCCTGATAATTTTTTGCAATATATTGCCAGGTTGCTTCTAAAGAAAGTAATAAGCTCTTAAATGCCGAGCCTTCATAGCAACGATATTTGAAAGCGTTATAGACGGCACCGTTGATACACGCATCACACACTTTGCCATCTCGCAACATCGCGTATGAAGGGCACGCAATTTTGTAGTCGTGTGCAGTTAACACTGTTTTACAACCAAAATCCCGGGCAACCTTTATAATTGCAGGCGTTAGCTGATGATAGATATTATGAAAATGTACAATATCCGGGCGTTCTTTCTCCAGTAACGCTTTCATTTTCTTGCATGCTTCAGCGTTATGAATAAAATTCACCGCTGTTTTAACCCCACCTAATAAGTTACTGCTTTTGTGATAATCAACATTACTGACAAAGTATTCTGCATAATCTGATGGAAAATTCTTCTCATGTTGCATAGAGAAATCAATAACTTCGACACCAGCTTGCTTCAACATATCGCGCTCTTGAAAATAAACTGTTTCCGCGCCGCCTTTGATGTAGAAAAATTTATTTACCAGTAATATTTTCATCATGGCCGCCTATTCATGGATAACTTTGCTGTCGGGTGGAACCATAGGATCTCGCACTGGGTGAGTCAGCCCTTTGACTAATCCAGCAGAGAGCACAGCTAAATTTACAACACTATGCAACCCGTTAATTAACGAACGGTTTTTAATCGCTTTCAGGATAATAAATGCAAGCAATGGCAATAGCGCTATACCTATAATCTCAGCATTAAATGTCAATATCGAAATTAGCAGCGCAAACATATAAATAGAAAAAATAATCTCGTTTTTGACCATTTTGAGAACATCACGGAGATAGGGTTTCCCCCAGGCGCTGCGTAATAACTCCCCTGTTGCCTGGTTGTAGCCACTGCGCCAGCGATACATTAATAATTTAAATGTCGGCATATTATGCGAGGTATGGCTGAAATAAGGGACGTCAAGGCGATGTAACTTATAACCGGCATGCAATAAACGCATCCCAAGCTCAGCCTCTTCAAAGGCATGGAGATTACGGTTGGTAAGATAACCAATTTTCTCAATTGCCACGCGACGATATAAGCCTCCACCACCTAAATGATCGCAATCACCTAACGGATATATTTCATGCAGTCGTTGCTTGCGTGACTTAAACTCATAATTTGCAGCGTCATCCATTTCAACGGTACCCGCAACGCCCGCATATTCTGGGTGTGTCTCAAGAAATGTCAACGCGCTATCAATAAACTCTTTTTCCAGTTCCATATCGCCATCCATTAACAGCAGATATTCACCCTCGCTATACAGATAACCTAGCTGATGCCCAACTCCACAGCAACGATCCACAGGCTGCGTTAAAGAGACCACGGTCACGCCTTTAGCGCTCGCTAATTGTTGAGTGTTATCGGTCGATAAACTATCAGCCACAATGATCTTATGCGGGTAAGCAGCAATCTGCTGTTGAATACTATCGATAGTTTTCTCGATACATTTAGCTTCGTTGAGGGTTTTAATACTTACTGTAATAAACGGTTTATTAACCATATTATTGCTCCGCATAACGACAAACGGATCGACGAATGACCAGACTCGAACCTAGTGATAGATAAAAAATAAATTGCAGCATCGGGGTAATGGTGAGTATTTGGCTATAGGGTAGACTCAGTAAACAGCTAATAGCAAAGACACTAAAAGCAGGTGAGAAACTCAATAATTGGAGGTCCTGTTGATCTAATGTCTCGCGTTCTAATAAGGGCTTGGGTTGCACGATTTTTAGTGTATAAATAATTAGGCCAATAAATAGCACTGTACCTACTGCACCCACTTCCCAAAGCAACATACTCAAAGAGGTTGAATCCAGAATTAAGTTATAGGTGAGGTTTAAAAATCCTGGTGAGACAATACTGCCGCTGTTTGTCGCATTCAAACCATAGCCAAATAACGTGCCTGAAAGCCCCCAAAGATCGTTATTTCTAAGCCAGAAAGTTAGTGTAGTAAAGCGACCAATCTCCCCTGATGGTAGAATATAATTGGGGTCAAAAATATAATCTAACGAAGACAGGAAGATACTCAATGAACTTTCTGTTGGGTCACTACCAAATGCGGATGAATAACCAGCAGCCAGGATAATTATCGCAAACGTAATCAATAGAGCCATGCCGGAAAAAATCAGCAGCAATGCTTTAAGATTAATTTTACTCATACCTTTAACGTAGCTTGGCATTAGCCAAACCCAGCACATGAGTATTGGCGATAATAAGATAACAAATTTTACTTCGCCAACGATACATAAACCAAAGCCTAATATGATATGCAGCGCCATTGATTTAAATGTCGTTAGCCCGTGCTTAAATTCAGAGATTTTCAACAACATAATCAGCAAGCAAAACAGCCCCATGGCCGCAGTATTGCCGCCACCCATCGGGTTACCGCCGAAGGTTCCAACCACTGAATCCCATTTATCTTCCTCGCCATACGCGGCCACACGCTGAGGAACCACAAACAATAATTGGTAAAGGACCATCGGGAATTGTGCGTAAAATACCCAATATAAAGTTTTGGTTACCCGATAGACCTGCGATTCACGGCAGAATCCCAATAACAGACAAAACATGATTAGCGAAAGTGCAATTTCATTTTTAAACCCGACAATCGCATCCGTTACCCCTTCCTGCAAAATTGTCGAGACTCCTGCCATGACCAGAAAGATGAGATACAACGCGAGCACGATTGTTTCTTGCTTATCAAGCTGTAATGTTTCATAGCGAGTTTGCATGACCAATAGGCTAAACATTAGCAATGTCAGGAAAAACGGGATCCAAAGCACCGCTAAAACGCCGGTGAAATATTGAACCACCCCACAAAATACAAGGGTAATTAAAGAGTAGGTCTGTAAATAGTGCCCTGTATTGAGATTCATAATACAACCGGTCTGTCTTTTAGAAGATTGGCGCGTTTATTAACCTTCAGATAAATAAACGCATAGCGGACGAATGTTAGTACTGAGAACAAGATGATTGATGTGGCATAGTTATTATAAAAATAAGGTACTATTACAAATGAAATCAACACGATAGCCAATTGTTCAAATTGAATGCGTAAAAAGTAACGGTGAGAGCCAAAAATAAGCTCAATCACTGTCAGCGGGCAGATCGCCAAAGCAGGGAATAAATAAGGCAACATATATCGCGAGGTCGGAATTGAGTTAATCCAATCTTCACTAAAACCAAGATGCATAACTATTGGATAGAAGATAAACACCCCTAGTGTACAAATAACCCCTAATACCAGCAGTAGCAAACGTACTTTTTTGTACTCGTCATAATTGAAAGTGTTATGTCTAAAATCGATAGACCATTTTGAAAAAATAGCGTTGCGAACTGCATTTCCGATGATCACCACCGGAGCAAGGCAGAAACGGCTGACAATAGAAAAATAGCCTGCTGTCAATGCTGAGAACCAAAAGTTAATCAGCATAATGGGTAAATTACCGTTCGCCATTGCCAGCACTTCAGCGCTACCTACTTTGGTGATGTGATGAACGTGTTTATAAAAGAACGCCAGATTATTTTTCGGACTTAAATGTTGTAATGTCACCGAGCGCATATCAAATGCGCAAAGAATGCAGCCAACTGTTAAAAACATCATAGAACCTGCCCATGCCCAATAAAACGCCTGGACATGGGTGGTGAGCATGACAGAAAGCACCACCACCACGGAAACAGATATTCTCTGAAAGACCAGAAAGCCAAAATTAGCCGTACGTAACGATAAGTTTTCCGATATCAACACCCACGTATTAGAAAGCGTGAGTAGATAAAGGAAGAAAATATTCTGGTCAAATAACCAGGCAGTTAGCAAAGCATACGGCAGAGCAGTAATTAAACTTTGCAGTAAACAAAATACGACATTTTGAGCTAACTCATCATCTTGCTGCTTCGGAATCAAAAGGTGCGAAGCAAATGTGCATACCTGGGCACCAATCAACGCAATACTGTAATTAAGCGCGTAAAGCCCTACTTCTGCTAAGTTATATTTGTGAGAAATCAACCAAATAGAGAGCGCACCAATCAGTTGCGAAATGACTGATGAACCTGCAATCGTAGACGCGCTCTTCAGTAAACTCATACCCGGCCTGTGCCATTAATCAGTTCGTTAGTTTGCAGGTTGAGTGAACGTAATCCCTCTTTTGTCTCCAGATTTTTATCAAAAACTTGATTGATGACTACGCCGATAACAATAGACTGATTGGCTTCAATTTTATCCAACGCATGGATAATGTGATCGGCCGGGGCTGCACCTGCTTTTAATACGAATATCAGGCCATCTGTAACCCGACTAATTAACTGGCTATCCTGGCTCTGATTCACCGCCGCTGCATCAATAATAATTCGCTGATACTTACTGCGTAGCTCACGCATTAAGTGCTCAAGATTTTCTGATGACAGCATGAGTAATGAAGAAACCGTCGCATTACCCCGTGCCAGGAAATCAAGATTGTCATTCACTTTAACAATCAGATTTTCGGAGGTCACTTCACCACGAAGCAACTCCGCAACACCTTGCGCGGAAGGCTTAGCAAGCTCGCTCGACAAACCCTCTTTATTGTAAAAATCCAGGTCGATAAGCAACGTTTTTTGATCGAAGCTAAATGAATTCGCCAACAGATTTGCCAGCAATGTACGCCCATCTCCATGGTCCGCTGATGTCACAGCAATCGTCTGAAGCTGCCGATTATCCAGCATAATATGCGTGCGGATACTGTGAATAATGTCGGCGTTTTGTGGGTTATTGGAGATAACATCACGGATTTGCGCACGACTCGCGAGCCCCTTATAGCGGCGAATCTCACCGAGCGGTTCGAGGTTCAAACGCTTCTTCACCTGGCTCAAGTTGTTAATCGTGCTGTCCATCGCGGCTTTCACGATGAAGTACATGATGCAAAATGCCAACGCTAACAAGACCACCATAATAAACAGCAGCGATTTATTAGGCTTGGATGGGCGTTCAGCCGGCACTGCCGGGTCATACAATACAGCATCTGCCTCAGCATAATTAGTTGAAAGCGATTGTTCCTGAGTACGCTGATAGAGCGTTTTGTATGACTCTTCTGTTTTATCCAGCGCCAGTTTCAAACTGTTATAACCATCGCGCTTGTTAGCCAGTTTCTGGAATATTTCTTTTTGCTGATCTAACTGTTTCTGGTAGTTATTTTCATCTGCCAGTGCAGCTTGATATTGCTGACGCAATCCCGTTTCAAGCTCTCCCAACACATTAAAGGTTTGATCCTCAATCGCCTGCACCTGAGCCTGCGCTTCCTGGATTTTGGCATGCTTAGGGCCATAGGATTTACGCAATTCATACAGCGAACGTTTTGCCTGGATTAGTGCAATACGTAAGTCCTGAATCTGTGCATGGTCCGAAATTACCGGGAGAGAAATGACATTTTCGAGAGATTGCCCTGCACCTCTACGAACTTCGTTGTACAGCGATTCTGCAGCCACCCGGCGCTGAGTCGCGTCGGCAAGACGGTTAGTCACAATACCTAACTGCTCTGTTTCAAAACCATCTACACCACGGAAGGTCAACAACCCTTCTTTATTAAGGTATGCATCAATTGCCTGCTTTTGTACGGCGATTTGTTTCTGCAACTCGTCCATTTTCTGCAGATTGCTTTCTCGAGCTTTCTGCGTATTGATACGCTTTTGCTCAGCCGTATAGTTGATAAACGCCTGCGCAACACCGTTAGCTACCTCTGCTGCCATTTCTGGGGAAGGTGACTCATAGGAAATAGATGCCAGGTGTGTCGTGCGAATACTGGTGATAGTGAGATTCTTCAGCATGTTTTTCAGCGCATTATCAATGCGTTGCTGCTGATTTTTGGGAGTATTGGCATCTTTGCTGTCTGATTTAACGCCATTGAAATCTGGATTTTCATCCAATTTCAAATTTCGAACGGCCTGGGCAAGCACAATACGTGACTGCATTAACGCGTATTGCGTTTCGTAGTAGCCGTTACGTGTCGAATCATAGCCATCGACTTGCGGGAACGGTGAGACATTATCAGGCTGTGCCTTAATAAGCACGGTTGCCGTTGAGACATACTTCGATGTCATCATGTTGATAAGTGGCCAGGCAATTGCTCCAGCAATCACAGCGCCGAGGAGGATTTTCCAACTGTTTCTTTTAATTTCCCTGGCAAACCTGGAGAAATCGATAGAGCTTTCTCGTTTCTTGCCATTTTCCACTATTGATAGTTTCATAGTCAGAAGAAGCCCATGCCAATAATCACGATATCACCAGGGTGAACGGAATGTCTTACGTCCACGTTCTCAAGCAACTGATTTGTGCCAGCTAAGCGAATATTGATATCTTTGCGATCGGCTCTGTCTGTAAAGCCGCCAGCCTGCGCAATCGATTTTTCAACTGTGAGCCCAGGTTCATAGGAAAATCCATTCGGATTCCTTACCTCACCTGATACATAGTATTTACGGAACTCAGCAATATTCACCGTCACCATTGGATTTTGCAGGTAATCTCCACGCAGACGATTAGTTAACTCTGCACTCACCTGTTCTGGAGTTTTGCCTTTTAGTGTGAGCTGCCCAATATAAGGGAAAGTAATAGTTCCGCTTTTATCGAGTATAAATTTCATTGTTAGGTCAGGTTCGCCGTACACATTAATATTAACGGCATCACCTGCATCAAGCAGATAACCTTTTGATTCAGCTTCAGGATTATCCATTAGCGGTGGTTTAGTTGCAGAACATCCTGCCAGAAGCACACTGAAAAATAAAAATATCCATAGTTTCATTATTTTCATTTTAAATCTGCACCTTAGCTGTAAACATAATCAGCGAATTGTCATAACCCAACGTTCTCAAGACTTCTCTGTCGTCGTTAGGTCCGATATAAAACGAATCGGTCTCTTTGTTCGAATTTAACGTATCTATTTGATATTTCAGCTCAAAATTAACAGAAGGTCTGAAGTCATAACTCATGGTGAAGGTGAATACACCCTCTTTGTCATTTCTGTCCTTATCTTGCTTCTTATAGTCTTCCGTGGTGTACGAGTAATCTAACAATGTGGAGAAACGGTCATTGAACCAAAAATGTTGATACGAGATCCCATACTGTGAAACCAAAATATATCCCCCCACTTCTGAAGGGTCTTTAATGCGTTGTGAGGTATGTGCGGTAAAAATAGATTGTTTGAGTGGTTTCCACTCGCCCTTAATATCCCAGTTTAGCCCATTAAAATCCTGCGAGTTGGGATTGTTCTCAAATGTTTTATACAACCATGCCAGGTTCATATCGATGTTAGTTTTACCAGTAACCTGTGATTTTATCCCATACAGAAAATAATATTCGTTACTGTCTTTTTCTGAAGCATGATCATAATGGATTTGGTTGGTAATAAAGCTATAACGGAATCGTGTTTGTGGTGTGTACTGGTCAAAAATTTCAGCAACGAGGCTGTTTTGATGCCATTCCTGCTGCTGAATATAGTTATAAAAATCATTGTCAGTATTCTGCACATCCTGCGTATTACCGAAACGAAGTTTTTTATAAATCAACGCAACTTCTGCTTTACCCCGCCCTTCAGGAGCACCGTAACTATAACGTAGTTCACTGTTTAATAAGTTAGTGCTTAACGGAGAATTAACGCCAAACTCTTGAAATTGCTCAGGTATAAACCCTTCGGTTATGCCACGCCCACGGTCTTCATGTCCAAGAGCATCTTCAACATTTAATATGAGGCCATGCTTTAACCCATAACGCCACGCGCCATTAAAACGAAAGAAATGGTCGTTGTAATTATCAGTTGTATCATTGTTATAATTGCGATAATCACCTGAGTACATTAATAAATATTTATCCTGATACCGCTGGCCAGTTAAACTCACCTCAGGTGTAACACTGATAAAGTTTGAACCAATAGCATCACTTTTATGTGGCTGATAAGTCACATTATCTTCATAACCATAATTCACACCGACGTTGCTTTGAAAATCGATACCCGCAATGCCGATATGTGATTTCGGTGTTAAGTCTGCTATGGCCGGCGTCGATAAAACCATGCCGGCCATAATAAAATATTTAATATGCATTTTTGCCGACAAATCCTTTGAAAATAGTCTTTATAATAATTTTAATATCTAGCCATAACGACCAGTTCTGGATGTATTCGATATCGTACTCGACACGCTTTTCCATTTTATAAAGTGCATCAATTTCGCCGCGATAACCGTTAATTTGTGCTAATCCTGTGATCCCAGGCTTAACTTTATGGCGAATCATGTAGTTTTCGACTTGCTTACGATATTGCTCATTATGAGTGACGGCATGCGGCCTTGGGCCAACAATCGACATACTGCCCTGCAATACATTAAAAAACTGCGGCAGTTCATCGAGCGATGTACGGCGTAAAAATGCCCCAAAACGAGTGACGCGTGGGTCGTCTTTTGTGGCTTGTATCACCGTATCAGAATTTTCCATCACATGCATAGTACGGAACTTCCAGACTTTAATTTTTTGCCCGCTCAAACCGTACCTGTCTTGCTTGAAAAATATCGGCCCGCGTGAGGTTAGTTTTATTCCAATACTAATCAATAATAACAGCGAGGAAATCAATACCATAATAACGCTGCCAAGAACCAAATCTTCGGCTCGCTTTATAAAAGAACCAAATCCTTCAAACGGAGAACTGAGGATGCTGATCGTTTGCAAGTCATCGATAGAGCGCAGCTGCGACATGTGAGTACTATAGGAGTTAAAATCGGGAACAATATAAGTATTAACTGTGGTATCTGACATCATCGCCAAAAAGTGACGTATTCTTTCCAAAGCCACAAGCGGTAATGCGATATAGATCTCATCAACCCTTCCCGCTTTGGCCTCTTCGACAAGACCACTTACCGATCCCTTAAAAGGGCTATTAATTTGGCTTATTAGTGTGCTGAACCTTGAAACATCACGTTCATCGTAAAAAGCCAAATCTAATTTCATATCCGAGTATTCTTTAACAAGTGCCTCTTCTGCTGCCAGACCATTTTCTGTAACGCCCACAATTGCTACATGTATATTCTTCTTAGCTGAGTACTTAAGAACAATTAAATGGATTAAATAGAGTAAAAACAGAGGTATGGCATACCATAAGAGTGTTACAGGGAAAAAACTATTTTCAAAAATGCTTAGATAGCCTAACGATTGCAATCCACCGGCTAAAATCCTGACGAACTCAACAAAAGCAATAGTTAAAAATGAGCACAGGATCAATCTTAGTTGACCTCGTATGCTCCATTTCTTGGGTTTATGTAGATAAAGCTCAGTGTACTCGCCAAATAGTAAAAAAGAGGTAGAAAAAAGAAAACTGAGCATCAAAACAGTACTTGCTGATTCGATGGCTAATAGAAATGCGCTCAATATTAATATCGAGTTTATAAAGATAAAATCAGCAAATTTAATAAATACTGGATACCCTCCATGGGTAAATTTCAAAGAATTTCTCGGCATAAGTAGACTCGTTATTCATTGAATTATCGTTTCTGAATTTTTCTTTCCCGACCTAATTATATCATAGATGTAAAAAATGCGAGCAACTTGTTAGAAAATGTAAAGTTAGATGTTAGACTCCCGAATTGACTTAAGTACTATCCGCGGATGACATAGATATTTGTTTTAATAGCATTTATTGGGGAGCATAGAAGTATATATTACGATTTAGGCTATTTTTCACAGATGAGAATCAATTGTGGTTATAAGCATTTTGCAGCAGCCAGACAGCACACTGAATGCTGCCTGGTTATTAAAAGAAAAATTTTGCGGTGTGCAATTAATGTAAAACTTCCGACTCAGCCTCACGCTTTTCTTGCCAGTAACGATACAGTTGTAACGCAGCAGGACCAATTGCGGCCTGGCTGGCTTCATATTCTTGCTCAGTCATTTGCTCAAGCTTTGCAATGTGCGCTTCATCACCATGTAGTGCTATCGTTTCCAGCACAGTTTCCAGTTGTTCTGGCAATGCTTCCCAATTACTCAGTTCTACACCACGCATATAGCCAAAACACCACTCTTCTACAATGGTGTATTCCTTACCATCAATTTCACGTAAACCAAATAGCGGCTCGAACTGATCCGGAGCATGACACAGGCGCTCCGCAATATCGTTCATATGTTGGCATGCGAGATTGTTAAAGTGTTGCTGCTCCTTTTCACTTTCCCAATGAGGCAGTTGTGATTCACCGCCCCAAAGTGCAGTTTGCCACTGCGAGAGTTGAATCGTTCCATGGGCAGAAAGAATAGCAGTGAGCATTCCATCCAACTCGGACACATCCAGCACGGAATCATCGTTACCGTACTGAGTGAGTGTATCATCCAGCCATTCCAATTCTTCTTCGTTTAGTGGCCCTTGATTCATACTGCGTTCTCCCGAAGTTGTGCGATTTTTAAGCCAATGTTGATACAAAGACCCATGCGATTGATTTCAGCGCGTAGTATGCCGTGATATTCATCCAGGAATGAAAGATTTGTCAGCGTGGGTTCATAAAAACCTTTCATCCAGAGAACAAAACCACCAAAAGGCATCTGACGAAAATGCTCATCATTGATTTGATTATCAAATTACCATGATGCTCAAGGTGGCATTTGTCGCCCACCTCCGCTGAATTGTGCTGGACTGGATAGTCATTGAGAACTGTGAGCACAGCGAAGGCACCATTTTTCTACTGCCTTCATACTTTTAGCTAGCCTTCGCGATCACATAAATATCAGCAACGTAAATCGGACACTATGAGGACGTCATTAAAGAAATAAGCTTTGAGTATAAAACAGTTAAACCAGGAAAAATGATAAAGTCCTGGTAGATTCGGATCACTTATTGAATCTCCGTTTACACGTGCTTGTATCACTCAGGAATCCAAAGTTCCGAAACCATTAAATCACATAGATTTAACAAATACATTTTTGATAGTTTTTGGCTATTATTTTTTTGATTGGTAGCCTTAAAAATCTATTAAACAATCTATTTATATTGATTCGTTGATCATTTTGAACGATCATTTATGTAATACAGGAATGTCTCTTTCATCTGTTTTGGTGGCTGATTATGGTTGTTTTATCAATCCAATTCAGAACCAATGTTTTCACGGCTATCACGCCTTACAGTAGCAGTAAAGAAATATTCTGAAATTTCGAGCATATTTAATGTGTAATTTTACACATTAAATATATCCATCTATAAAAACAAACATATTAAGCAGAGAAAAAGCATGATATTGGCAGAAGCCAAAGATGATATTTTACTAAAAAGAATGATGGGCCCTTTTTGCATCACCGTGGCATTTTTCTTCTTTCAGTTTCTGGCTGAGTCTCTTACCGCTCAGGAACATATAGCAGATGCAACAATCCGGTTTTATGACCTTACACTACCGCTGATTTCTGCTTTGCTGGTGTTATACAGAAAGAAGGCGCTTCCTATCCTGGGAGTGTTTTTCCTTTACTCGATTTCCTGTCATCCGTTATCAGCAAAGCTAACTCTCACATCCCAGCTCATGGCTGCACTGATCAGTCAGTTACTCTATTACTGGAACACAGGAAAACGTGGCGCGGTCAGTTTTGGGCGAAGCCAGTTAACCCCGCGGCGTATTGGCTGGCTTGTCTGCTGTAACTCTCTTTTATATGTGATATTTCATCACTGGCTTCAGGCTAATTTTGATCCAGAATCAGCCACTGAAATTTTTACGGTACAGACACTGATTAATCTGCAGTGGATGATGAACTCGTGTATTACAGGTATTCCCTTTTGTTATCTTTTACTTCGGGTCTGCCATAAACCTGCATGGGGTCTTCAGTACTTAAGGCACGTAAAGGCATCCGTAAAATCAGGACCATCCATTTTATATCAGGCAATTTGGTGGTTTTTACTGCTCATTATTATGTATTGTCTGATTTCAAATAATATAAATACGTTGCTCTTTACAGATTATTCATTGCTGTGGTTATTACCGGTAATGTTATGGGGAACAGTACGTATTGGGCATGCGTTGGTGGCTCCTGTATGGGTAATTATACTTGCCTTGCTGGGGAATTATATTGATGGGTATATTTCAATAGCAAATACTCTTACAAATGCCAACCATCTGCATAGTCTAATTATATCATCTACAACAATTTTTATTTTCTCGCTGACAATTGTTGCGACAGGAGTGATATCTGCACATAACCGAAAATATTCCCAACATGTCAGCAGACTATACCGCTCCGAGCCAAACACCGGGCTTCTGAATTTTCAGGCTCTGAGTATGGATATAGATAAGCACTCAGCTGAAGCATTATGCCTGATTCGTTGCCCCGAACTAAATGAGCTGGAGCAGACTTATGGTGTTGAATTCCGTTTTGAATTCGTTAAAGCGTTAAGTTCGTACATAACAGGTTTACTACCATGCTGTGACCAGGTTTATTACAGCCCTGGCCACGGTATCATTCTCAGGCTGAACACTCTTCCGGACGTACCGGTATTTTACCGTTCACTGCGAGTTTTCCGTTTTCAGTGGAAAACATCTATCCTGGGGCTCAATTGCGGGGTCGCGTATACTAGTGATAAACGAATCATCCGCAACTTATCAGAAGCAATAAAACAGTTAAATATAAACAGTTATATCTCCTTACTGCATGGGAGGCCGTTGTCACTGAGCCCGACAGTTCCGGGAGATAACATTGTTGAATCAGGGGTGATACGCGATGTTCTGCAACAAGCTATCGATAGACAATCGTTGATGCTCATGGCGCAACCAATTGTCTCAACGGTGTTGTCTGCACAGCCCGTCATCTCTGTTCGGGGGAAAATTCACTACCATGAGATCCTTATTCGTCTCAAAACAGCAGATGACAAATTAATTTTCCCTGATACATTCCTTCCCTTGGCCCGCAAAGGTGGCCTGCTGCCTGCACTGGACATCACGGTAATTGAACAGACATTCCGTTTTATGCAGAGCCGGAAAACCTCAGACCCTGATTGCTATTTTTCAATCAACCTGACACCAGAGTCACTATATCAAACTGACTTCCTGGATAATGTCTCTACATTATTCAAAAAGTACAGCATAGCTCCTCACCGTATTATTTTTGAAATTATTGAATCCGAGATTCTTGATAACGATAATGCGTCAGACATCCTGAGGAGCCTACGTAATGCAGGCAGTAAAATTGCCATTGATGATTTTGGCACTGGTTCCTCCAGTTATGACAGATTGCGTATTCTGAATGCAGACATATTAAAAATTGATGGTTCTTTTATCAAAAATATTATTGATGATCCATTCAGCTACTGTGCCGTTAAATCATTTTGTGAAATGGCAAAATTGAAAAATATGGAAATTGTTGCGGAGTTTGTGGAAAACGAAGAAATAGCGCAATTGCTAACCGAGATGGGTATTGACTGGTTACAGGGCTACCATATAGGGAAACCTATTCCGGTAGAACAAGCAGAGCTGTAGCTTTATATTAAATTAGTTATCGCGTTTTACTCAGAAACCGCTCAACGACACGGCAGCCCAACAATCCTATAGGCTGCCGTGTTGCTTTGACGTAAAAAATCAAAGCGCGACATGATGAAATATAGCGTGGCGGGAAGAAGACAATCCTACAGCAACCACACAGCCCCTTCCCCACGCTTGACGCAACGTGGCTGATTTTACAATATCAGGCTGTAGTTTGCTGTTAATTGCAGCCTATGAACACAGGATATGAATTTCAGGCATAAAAAAACCACCCGGAGGTGGTTTCACGACACTGCTTATTGCTTTGATTATTCTGATGTTTCCCATGGTGCCCGGGGCGGGACTTGAACCCGCACAGCGCGTACGCCGAGGGATTTTAAATTCTACGTAGGTTCATGGTGTTAAATAGTTATTTATAGCAGGACTTAGCTGGTGTTGACTATCCCTCTTTGCTGTAGTTAACAGAAAATAGATAGTCATGGATAGCGTTGAGCACAGAAAAGGCACAGACGACTAAAATAATTTTGATGGCAGGATTCATTACGCTGTAATAAGCTTTTACCAATTGGCTAATGAGTGAATAAATTCGGCGTGATTTATTCGGACACTTGGACTAGGGGCGTTGATGGCGCGTTTTACCTCTCCTGATAGATCTCAGTTGGATATGCTGCGTCAGCCACTTACCGACGGCGAGCGTATGGTCTTTAATTTCTTTGACCATCACCTACCGGAAGAATGGGAGATCTACATCCAGCCGCATCTTAATGGACTACGACCTGATTTTGTCTTGCTTAACCCAAAGGTTGGTATTGCAGTTTTTGAAGTTAAGGACTGGGATTTTAATGCCATGTCCTACCGTATGGAACACAATACTAGCTCACTGCCAACGTTGATCGCCACAAAAGACGGCATGTCTTTTTCCTTACAACGCGACAATCCTATTGAGAAGGTTTACCAATACAAAGAAGAGTTATATAACCTTTATTGCCCTCGGTTGCAGCGAGGGGCAGGTTTTTCTGTCATCACCGCCGGGACGATTTTCCCCTTTGCCAATGATAATTATGTCAAAAAACTGTTTGCTCCCAGCCTAAAATATCGCAAAATGTCTCAATATCCACAGTACAATCCAATTTCTGGAAAAAACGCTCTGCACAGCGGTGACCTATACGCCGTATTCCCTGAGGCTCGTCGCCTCTATTCAGGTCAAATGAGCGATTTGATGTACAAAGATCTTAGAAACTGGCTGATAGAACCTGATTTCTCTGAAACACAACGAAAACCAATTATGTTGGACAAAGTTCAACGCAGCTTTGTCACTAGCCGAACTAAGTCAGGTTACCGACGAATCCGTGGTGCTGCAGGTTCGGGTAAATCATTGGTGCTGGCCGCTCGTGCAGCTGAACTACTTGGTCAAGGTAAACAAGTTCTGGTCGTCACCTTTAATATCACGCTCTTGCATTATTTAATGGATATAGCCGTTCGCTGGCCACAGGCAAAAGGTAAAACACGTTCTGATATCACATGGCTCAATTTTCATTATTGGTGTAAACGCATCTGCCTGGAACAAGGATATGCCGAAGAATACGATAATCTCTGGACAACACATTCAGTCCAACAGGTATTGAAATTTTATCTGCCAGCATTGGCGGAGAAAATTATTGATGCGTCTGGTAATAATTTTCTATCACAATATGACGCAATTTTAGTTGATGAAGGACAGGACTTTTTACCTAATTGGTGGTCGGTATTACGCAAAGCGGGGAAGCCAGACTGCGAGATGCTATTGGTTGCCGATGCCACACAAGATATCTATGGCACGGCAAAATCATGGACCGATGAGGCAATGATTGGCGCAGGATTCAGCGGTAGTTGGGCTGAACTTGATGTAAGTTATCGTTTACCCCAATTAGCTATGGAAAAAGCAGCTGATTTTGCACGTCAATTTTTGCCCCCAGAAATGGTTAACCTGCCTAAAAGCGATCAGATCGATATGGGGCTTGAACCTTGCGGACTTAGGTGGGTGCACGTTGTTAATGGTGATGTAACGGATATTTGCTGCGAGGAATTACTACGGTTATCAACATCCGCCTCGTCGGAGACTCTCGCCATTGCCGATCTGACTTTTTTGTGCAACTCCCGTAAATTTGGCCTCGAAGTCGTAAAAAAACTTGGTTATAGAGGTATTCGCGCTGTCCATACATTTGATGCTGATGAAAAGGAGTCTCGTCGGCAAAAGATCGGCTTTTATATGGGAGATGCGCGAATAAAAGCAACGACACTCCACAGTTTTAAGGGGTGGGAGTCCAGGTCTCTGGTGCTATTTATTGAAAACGGTGAAGCTAACCATAAAACCTTGGCCTTATTGTACACGGGGCTAACAAGGCTCAAGCGTCATCCTGATGGCAGTAGCTTAACCGTTGTATCTCAATCATCGGCATTGTGTGAGTATGGTAAAAGTTGGCCTTCTTTTGAATATCTATAAAATAAGCGAGGATCACCCGTCCTCCTCTTGCAGTACTGATTCAAAATCTGTACCTGACAAACCAGAGACAGCACTAAGCATGCCCCTGACCAAAGCCTCTAGGTCTACTAAGACGCTCGTCTATCGAGTGCTAACAGAAAAGATTTACTGCACATATACATAAATCATGCCTACTCAAGTCCCCTTGCAGAGTACTCCAAAAGTTGACAGCTACAGAAATCCCTCAGCATAGATACTTCTGCCGAGTCATTTGCTTATGTAAGTATCCCACCAAAACGCACCCATTCATTTTTAGAGATCTTCCGACATACTGATTTTGTCACCTGAGGAGATCGCTATGCGTAAGATCCGATTCATCGGGCACCGGATCATTGCCGTTCTGAAAACTGTAGAAGCTGGTCGAACCGTCAAAGATGTGTGTCGTGAGGCTGCTATTTCTGAAGCCAGCTATTACATCCATTGCCTAGCAAACCTCCAGCAATATCGCACATGGATTAATATTAAGCACCGAAACTTTACAGGTAAGTCCCCTGAAACGGAAACTTACCTATTCATATCAGTGTCTGAATGGCTTCTCAAATGTTTCAAAACTATGAGTTTGACTGGAAATCTTCGATTATCTTTTGATTGTAATCGTCCAGATACTTTTGTAGTTCATCCCTGTCGATCAGACGCACCAAGGCTGACTCAGCTAACTCTTTAGCTGAGCGTGTGAAGTAGGAATTAGTCACAACCATCGCCTCATCACAACCATAGAACGTTTTAGCAGAGATCACCTGCTGCACCGCCGAGTTACCTACAGAACCAGAATAATTTTTCGCCTGAATAACCATATCCTTACCAAATCGAGTGACGAAAAGATCTGCACCCTGATCTTGCGTTCTCTTGGTTTCTTTGACGTCATAACCCATAGTCTGGAATATTTCCACAAGGAAATCTTCGAACTGGAAACCGTCCATTGCATCAACTAAATACATGGTGACGAATTTATTAGGGTTAAAATGCTCAAGGCGTGTAGCTAACCTATCAACCAGAATATCAAAATAAATACGTTCGCACACAGCCAAGTATTTTTTAACTTCATCAAATAAAACCAAAGGGACACCAGGCGTGGTCTCCGCTTTTTCATTGAATTCTACTGATGAGAACTCTATATTATTACTCCATATATAGAATAGAAATAATGAAAGATCTGCCCGAAAAGTGGTGCCCGCTTCCTCAATCCATGACTTCAAGGATTCAGTAAGTGTAGATTTAATATGCCGTTTAACTTCCTTAGCGAAACCATAATAAAGAGCGTTAAATGACGTGGTAAGGAGTAATTTATCTAATAGCTCAGGTAACTCCTCAAGCTCATTGAACCCTTTTCTGACCAACACCTCACGGAAAAGTTGTAATTCGGAGTATGTGCCATTATCTGTTGAGAAATCAGCTTCCGATTTATTATTATGTGAGAATCTGGAAGTGTAAATGAAGTTAGTAAAATATGGATCTTTTAAATTAGAGTATTTTTCGAGAACATTTTCAAGCAATTGATTAAGCTGAGTTTGTTCTTTCTTTTTCCCAAATAGATCTTTCAGAACACCCTTTGAACGATACTGAAACTCGGGATAAAACGATGGATTCAATGGTGTCATACGTTGTATATCTATTGCTTGTGAGGTCGATGATGCTGAACCCCATGAAGACGTTTTTACAGGCGAAACTCCACTACACCAGGGACAATTAATCTCAAAAGTCGTTCTACTGCAAGTATCACACTGATAAATCATTTGAATATTCTCCTTTTATTCCAATATCTGTCTATTCGGCGCTTCAATTACCAACCTAATAATCCACAATTTAAAAAAGATCGTCACCACTCAGTCATATTACTTTATGTTCTTATTTTTGAGTCCATCCACTTAGTCATATCCTTAAGAAGAACCAGTGCATCTTTTTTGCTTCTCGTATTCCCCCAAAAACTCAGTTCAAGCACTTTCCCCTTCCCAGTAATTGATACTTCGTAGTCCTCAGGGCTAGCTGTTGGAATGAAATCTCCAGCACTTAAAGCAACTCTTATTTCTTCTTTTAGTGCATTAACTTCAGGATAATCATCTGAATGTATCCAGCCATATACGTAGAACTCAGCTTCAACTCGTCCATCCTGTGAAGGGCGATAAACTAACGTAATTCCTGTTTTACCTTGCCCCCAGCATCCCGGCATCAGATGAATTGCTTTATAGTAACCCTTCCAGTTATTAATACCTGTTGCAATATGAATATCAGGCAATACCTCTGAGACAACCGATTTAGCTTCCTCGGTGATAGCATTTTGGTACATTTCCAGCAATTGAACCGATTTTATCAAAGCTGTGAAATTTTCAGTGACAAACTCCACATTTTTATCAGATACCTTATCCATACTAACCTCACTCAATTTTTTAAGATGACTTAAAAACTCCTGATAAAAAACAGTCCACTTGCTGAACTCTTGATTCATCATCTCCGACCCCAGACGTCGGATGGCGGTTTCCAGCAGCAGTGAATAATTGATAAGTTGCCAACCGTCTACGCCTTTAGCGCAGTTACCATCAGGCTTTAATATACAACGAAATAGATTTTGATTGTTGCCGCCGTAACTATCAATGAGACTTACATAGCTGGGAAAAGGATTATATGTATCAGCCAAGACTTTATGCTCAATACCTATGATGAATTCATCATGTCTGATAAGAATATCAAGATATTTCCCATCCTCTGTTCTGGCTTCTCTCATTAATTCCAGAGAGGTGAAATCAATTTCATCAACATCTAGGGAATCATCCAGGCAACATAACAATGCTTTTAGCAACCATGGCGGCACCATTTTCTGGGCTCCCATAAACAAAGCCATCAAATCCGTTGTTGGGTTTTCGAGATATCCGGAACCTCCCAATTCAAAAAAATTGAATTCAACATCATCTTCAACCGAAATGCCCTTCAGTTGTTCAATAAATTTGACAAAAAACGTTTCAGAACGCAATTCAACCTCCTTTTAAAAATCATGATGCCATTACAGCTTAATTAACACCCTAACTTTGCTATAAATTATGGTCCCAAATATTCTCACAAATTATTTTATACAAAGACTGTCGTTCATCGACATCTTGTTTTTTAAATGAATCATGTGGTTTGAAAGGCAATCCGAATACATTTCTCAACTGATTGAAATTAGGGCTATTCATATATGCCAATGGGCATAACGATTTAGCCAGGAGATTCTCTTTGATGTAATGAGGTTGCTTTTGATCGTAACACAAATCACCATATGACTGGTTTGAGCCTCTAGGTAATAAAACCAAATCACCTAAGCGATTTCTGTAATTGTTAAATTCGTGCTCTTGTTCAAACTCATCAGAGTAACGTTCATATTTATCGGCCCAAATATGCTCGACTTCAAATGGCTTACCGTGTTCTGGCTGATAATATGTAATGAAGGTTGTACTCATTCCAGCTTGCTGCTCAACCCACGCAGTTATACGAGAAAGCAAAAACTTCACAAAACGATAGTTTTGACCATGGAGACGAAACTCTTCCATTCCTGCAAAAGTATCTGGCATTTCGGATAACTTCTTAGATAATAAATCTTTTAATTCTTCAAAACTTTTACCACGAATCTCTTTAACAAGACTGTACATTGTGTAACGAATAGAACTGGCAGAGAATTTACGGAAATTGACAGAACGGCGAACAACAAACGTTTCAATATAGCGAGCCACCAGGTTTATTTTGGCTCTCGCAACTTCAGAACTGTCACCAACATTTAATGGAGCCAACATCAAAGGGAAACTTAAAGTAGGTGCAATACCCCAATGGTGGATATAAAATACATATTCCAGTTGATGCGTTAATGCTCTCTCAGCATTCAGTATTTGTGTATAAGCATTTAAATAAAACAAAAAGTTTTTTTGTATAAATCGTTCAAATGTCTCTCCATTATCTGGGTCCAATCCCACCGCCTGAAGATTATCTCTAACCCAACTATGAAAACGCGTACCTATTTTTTCAAAGTCTTCATTTTTTGAACCAGCTTTACCCGGGCGTATTGTATCAGCATATTGAGCTCGCAACCATGACTGGAAAAAACGTTGGTCTTCATCTTTGTCATAGTTTTTTAAATCCATCATCGCTTTTTTCCAGAGTTCATTTGCCTTTTGGCGTTTATCTCCCTGATGAAAGCGTGAAAGTAAAAAACCTTTAAGCATTTCGGACGGAGTAAGATTCAATCCTCGGTCATTCATAGTCTCAAAGATGGTATATGCGTTTTCATCTGAATAGGCAACTATCTCAACCATAATAACGTTATACTTAAGCCAGTCGATAAAAAAAGGAAAAGCCTGACCTTTTAACTCATCAGGAAAAGCATCTGTGATATTCTGATATCTCTCCACCATGTTATGGGTTGACTCATCATCCCCATCAACTAAACTATAGCTACCAAAATTAAACAATGCTTCCATGCAAGCAATTCTGTCTTCAACTACTATATTGAATGATTTGCTGCCACGTAGCTCGGAGAAAATCATTGATTCTATTTTCTCTTCATATTTAAGTTCTTTCTGAAGGTTATGGAGGTAAATTAGAAATAAAGTTAATGAAGTCAGTCGTTGCTGACCATCAATAATACTCCGTTTCCCATCTTTACTACTCACAACAAATGGTCCTAAGTAATAATTATTGTAGTTTTCACCCTGCTCCCGAGAATCACCGACTGTGTATTCATTGAGAAACGCAGATGTTAAGTCTGTAACCAACTCTTCAATATGTTTCTCACCCCAGCTATACTCGCGCTGAAAGTAATCAACGGTATATTTTTGCGCATTTAGAACATCAAACAAATTACGATGGCGTGCTTCAATTTTATTATCTAACTTACTCATTATTATACTCCCTGCATTAACGAGACTGACCAAACCCTTAAGAACTCATATTGATAAGTTACATATCAGCCAACAACATCCCAGCCATGCCATCCAGCCGTTTCTTGACCTTTTCCCAGCCCGGCATAACCTGCCCCATCAGACGGTAAAACTCTTCGCTGTGGTTGTGCTCAGCCACATGGCATAACTCATGTAGCAAGACATAATCGATGCATTCTGAGGATGCCTTAACCAGCCATGGGTTCAAGGTCAGACAACCTTTTGCAGAACAGTTACCCCATTGCGTTTGCATCGCCCGCAAACGTATCGGCGGACACTCACTAACCCAAAGGGTCTGTGGTATCAATAAATCTAGTCTGCGTTGGAAGACATCTCTGGCGCGTTCCCGATACCATTCAGCCAGCAACGCTTTAACTTTTTCAGCCGATTTGTGTCTGACCGTCACTTCCAGACGCCCACGCAACATTTTCACTCGTTGCGGTGCAGTAGCGTCTTCTGTCACTTTCAACTGATATTGCTTGCCAAGATAGTAATGACTTTCGCCACTGACATACTGACGCGGAACAATGTGCGTCTGTTGCTCCCTGAAATCAAGTAGTTGCTGATATATCCAGCGCCCTCGTTTTTTCAGCGCAGACAACACCTCGTGCTCAGGTGTTTCTGGTGGTACAGAGGCCACAACCCGGCAGTCCGGATGCACCTTGATGAGCACCCTGCCCTTAACGACCTGACGCGGAACACACTGTACGATAATGGCTTCATCACCATAGACAATGCGTAACGCTTTCATTGCTGGCGACTCTTTTTCACTCATGATTTCATCAAACCAACGCGCAGTATCTGGATGATAGTTTCCACAATACGGTTTACCTGGTTCATTCCGGCACCTATTTCCCGGCAGGCCGTAAACAGTAGCGGTAAGAGATTTGTCTTGACTGCTTTCTCGATATCCTGAGGGTTTAGGGAGTTTTCTGCCACTGCTTTGACGATGATACTGTCCACTTCAAAAGCCAGCTTCGTCCACTTCTCCTGCACCTGAACATCGTTTACCGCAAAAACCTCAGGTAGCTCTTTTTTAAATACACCGTAATACGCCTGAGCATACTTGTTCACCGCCAGTGCATCCGGGATGTCGCTGAGCTTACGGGCTTCAACTTTTTCTTCAAACTCACGGAATAGGAGATACTGTTTTAGTGGATGGTCGAACAGTTTTTCTGCTTCTTCGATAGCCATGCGCAGGAGTCTGGAAAATGCCTCTTGAGCGTACGGGTCATCACGCAGCTCCTGCTCAATCATCTTCGTCACACGGGTTTTAATGATGTCGGTTTCATTGCGGGTTTTATTGTTATCCCACTCTTCGGGTTTTTCGCTCTTGCCCATTTTACCGACTTCATACACGCCATCGGGTTCACGAACCTCAACGCCGGTGACATGCTTATCCAGCAATTTTTTCACCTGCTCAGCGTAGTCGTCATAATTGACCTGCTCGCCGCTGACCTGCATTGCCCACTGGCGCAGGCTGGACATCTGTTTTACGGTTTCTTTATAGAGATTTCGGTCTTGTTCCGTAAAACTCTTGTCGGTGAAGAAGGTTGCAGACTGCAGTGCCACTTTCAGGCATCCGGCAAAGGCCGTTAACGCCTCAAAGAAATCATCACGGGTTTTCTGATGGATATCGACCATCTCTCCGTCACGTTCTTCCATTTTAGGCACCAGTACCGCACGTAACTGCTCAGTATCATTTTTGTTTTTGACACCAGCAAATATGGCCCACAGCTGGTTATACAGATGAGGCAGACGTTTGTATTCAGAACTCATAGCGTTGTACAACCCATCAATATCCTTGATGTCGTATCCCCCCTGAGTTCGGGAGGCCAGATCCTGATATTTACCGATCGTCGTGTCCAGTTCAGCAAGAATGCCGCGATAATCAATCAGCAGGCCAAACTTTTTCAGTGGATGCAGTCGGTTCACCCGGGCAATAGCCTGGATAAGATTATGTGATTTAAGCGGCTTGTCGATATACAGCACGGTATTCTTCGGCTCATCAAACCCGGTGAGCAGTTTATCAACGACTATCAGCAATTTGAGCTTCTCATCGGTATCGAAACGACTGATGACATTACGGGTATACACAGACTCATCCTGCGTGCCGACATTATCCTTCCACCATTTCGTCACTTCCGGCAGTTTGCTTTCATCCACTTCGGTATTCCCTTCCCGGGTATCCGGCGGGCTGATAACTACAGCTGACTCAAACAACCCGGCTTCATCAAGATACTTTTTATATTTGATGGCGGAAATCTTGCTGTCGCAGGCAAGTTGGCCTTTCAGCCCCTCATCAATATTCTTCGAGAAGTGTGTGGCGATATCTAACGCAATCAGACGGATGCGGTCATCTGCACTATAAACCTCACCCTTACGGGCATATTTACGCTTAAGGTCGGCTTTTTGCGCTTCGCTTAACCCATCGGTAATACGATCAAACCATGCATCTATTGCCCGATCGTTTACCTCAAGATCAGGAATACGCTCTTCGTAAAGTAGAGGCGTCACCGCCTGATCTTCTACCGCTCGCTGCATGGTATAAGCGTGGACAATCGGCCCGAATTTATTGGTGGTCTTATCTTCTTTCAGCAATGGTGTACCGGTAAATGCCACAAAGGCGGCATTCGGCAGGGCCAGTTTCATTCGCACATGGTTCTCACCGCCCTGGCTGCGATGTCCTTCATCAATCAGAACGATGATGTCGGGGCTGGTATTAACGCATTCAGGCAATTTTGTCGCTGAGTTAAATTTCTGAATAAGGGTAAAGATTATACGTTCTTTACCAGAGCCAATCTGCTGTGCCAGCTTCTGACCTGAGGTCGCCATCGCTTTGGCCTTATCATCCTTCCCGGCCAGTTCACCACCAGAGGCGAAAGTGCCGCTGAGCTGCCCTTCAAGGTCTACACGATCCGTCACCACCACAATACGACACTGCTTCAGGCTGTCATGAAGAATCAGCGCCTTGCTGAGGAACACCATAGTGTACGATTTGCCGGAACCCGTGGTATGCCAGATCACCCCACCTTCTCTGCCCCCATCCGGTCTGCGGGTACTGATGCGTTCCAGCAGTCTTTTAATGCCGAACACCTGCTGATAGCGAGCGACTATCTTCACGGTCTTTTTATCAAACAGGGTGAAGAAGCGGGTCATCTCCAGCAGACGTTCCGGCGAAAGCAGACTGATAAGCAGCTTATCCTGTCCACTGACAGCCAGTTCACCAGCGGCTATTAACTGTTGGTACCAGTCGAGATCGGCTGAAGGACGATGATCAAACAAAGCATGCATTTGTTCCGTCGATAACTGATGGTTGCGCAGAGCATGCATCTGCGGATCGGTTATATCTTCTTCACGCCATGCTGCCCAGAATTTCATTGGCGTATGGCAGGTACCGTAGCGCCCGTCATACCCGTTAATCGACAGTAATATCTGGCTGTAAGCAAACAGCTGCGGGATTTCATCGTTGAGCTGATTACGGATACTCTGAGATATCCCCTCGTCAATGGTTGGCCCTTTCTTACCGTGACCTGCCGGGCTTTTCGCTTCAATGACTGCCAGCGGGATACCATTAACAAAGCAGACAATATCCGGTCTGCGGGTTTCGACACCACCTGACCGCAATACCGTAAATTCTTCGGTAAAATGGAACTGGTTATTTTCCGGATGCTCCCAGTCAATCAGCGCGATCGTGGGGTTCACCTTCTTGCCATCGACAAATTCCGTGACAGCGATCCCGTAGAGCAGATGGTTATACATTCGCTCGTTAGCTTTCAGCAGCCCTTCATTCAGTGCCGGTGAACAGACCTGTGATATCAGGTTATCCAGCGCTTTTTCCGATAACTGGCAGACTTTACCACCCGCCATAAAGGAACGCTTAGACAACGCCTCACGAAGAACCGGACGCAGCAGCACCTCATCCTGTTTATAGCCCCGGTAATCCATAATCTGTTTCGGGGGTAAAAACGTCCAGCCGAGGCTGGTCAGTAACGTCAGTGCCGGGATTTTGGCGCTGTATTCTTCCTGGAATTTAGGTTGGTAGTGCTTATCCACCCGGTAATCCTTCTTGGCTAAGAGGTGACACTGTATGTCTGTACGGACATACTCAAAAATGAGCGAAGACTTATGATGAAAAGAACGGCGAGTCCCGATAAAGGCGATTGTACTTGACCTGTTCTGTTTCACCCTTGTTTACATTACCAAATTTCTCCTGATGCGTCGTACAGCAGGAACCACAGGATGCACAAATAAATCGTCCTTCTGAACATTTTTCATGCAAATCTCTGCCGTCAATTATTTCGCTACATTTGTAACCAATACAGTGATTAATGTAATGCCCGATACCAAACTGTTCGCAGGAATGACTGGCACATTTAAAAACGGTCAGGCGATACGCGGCCTGGAAAGGTTTTTTCACAAATCCTTTCGACTTTGTATCCCAGACGCTGACTTCGACACGAGCATATTTCATATCTGGAACCATCAGCACCCCACAACTTCGGCAATGCAAGCGGGAATGTAATTCTCTGATACGGTTGAAATACCCAGCCAGTTTAATTGGGAAATCCCGCTTAGAAGGTTCGCCTGCAATCAGATAGGTCATGCCATAGTGGGCAAGCCAGTCATAAATAGTGAAGTCGATGTAATCCCGACTGAGGTCGGGTAGTACCTGCGGATCATGGCAGATTTTCGAACGACAAAGGAATTTTTTCTCTATCGTTCCGTCAGGTTGTTTTGCATTCCAGTGAAACGCCTCACAGGATAATTCTAAACTTGGGAAACGAATTTGTAATGAACTACATTGTGGGAACAATTTGAAAACAGAAGGATGATTTACCGGAATTTTACCCGACAAGACTCCGTGCCATATCTCATGCAGAATAATACTCAGAACGGACTGTTCATCGTTGCGCCCAAGCAACGGTAACAATTTACTCAGAATGAAGTATTCAGGATCAGAAGAAATTTCAGTATTCGACTCGATATCATTAACAAAACTGAAATCTTTCCTGAACATCTTCTGTTTAATCAAATACGTATTGATAAAAGGACTAATCACGGAATGTTTATAAAATTGCTCTCTCGATGAGAATTTCTGCTGATAGGCATCACGGACAAATGGTTGTATATCCATTTTATTTTTCGTGAAACTACGTCGAACAAAATTCTCTATATCATCATGCCGATGTTCAAGAATCCGCTCGCTGCTTATACAATCGTAAAATGCCAGGTAGAGAATAGCACTTATAGATATATGGCTGAGTAATTCATTGATGATGTCCGATGTTGAAGCCCCCTGGCAATCCGTAGCCGCAGAACACCTTTTCACCCAAACAGCGAACTGATCAATGTTATTATCGATAAATGACGAAGGCATGACCGCAGGAGATATTTGTTGTGCGGTCAAATCATCAAAATTCTTATCAGAGGCGAAAAGTGCAAACTGGTTATCGTAGTTACGTGATTTTAAAAATAGCGGCAAGACTTTTGTAACAGCTATATCACTGGTAACTAACCGAATTATAGCCCTTTCGCCAAAGGACTGAGTGAGGAAATTAACAACGCTGTCACGATAACGCCAACGAGCGAAATCAACGCCCTCCTCAATAATAGCCCGGAGATATTCAATGAGGAGCTCAGCCGTCTCCTCATCTGTTTTATCAAGAATGTGAACGTTAAAAGCCGTAGGCTTACCATTTTTACCTATACCTTCCCTGAACAGCACCGGTGTATTGTCAGCGGGTGTATAGTTCCGGCTTATCTCATTCTTATGAAAAAACAGCTCATTACCATTCTCTGATAAGAGAAAGCCAAAGTTATTCTCCCGATCCGTTTTGCTGTTGTAGCCTCCAAACCAGAGAACATTTCCCATGTACCACCGGGAACGATCCAGATTGTTCACTGCCATGAGCAAGCCCCCTTCCGCTTTGTCAGTGCAGGCAGCACTTTTTAAATTTTTTACCGCTGCCACACTGACACGGGTCATTACGACCGGGCAGTTTTTCTGCCCCCTTCACGGGAACAGGCCGGGATGATGCCTCTGACATTCTCACCGACAACCAGTGCTGGTAAAGCGCCAGTGCCGCAGGCTGAATTAGAGTAATACTCTGTTCAAATTGAACAGGTGACATTTTCTCAACCACTGGGAAGTTCTTTTCGATACCATGAAGGGCTATCGCCTCCAGCGAGGGACGTAAGGCCTCTGGCAAGGCTGACCAGTCATCCAGAGACCGGCCTTTCATATACCCGAAACACCACTCTTCGACGATGGTATATGTCTTCCCCTTCACCTCACGTCCATTGAAAATCGGTTCAAACTGTTCAGGGGCCTCATACAGGCAGCCAGCGATATCGTTCATATGCTGAAAACACAGCCCCACAAAACGCGTCATCTCTTTTTCAGTGGTCCAGTGAGGGTGGTAGTCACCACGACCCCAGATAGCACTAAGCCAGGTATTAGGGGGGATCATATTCGGGCCAGAGACAACCGCCGTCAGGAAGCCATCCAGCTCAGAGAAACAGAGTACAGAGCCATCATTGCCGTATTTCAGCAACACCTCTTCCAGCCAGTCGATTTCCCGGTCAATCAGCGGCCCGCTTTTCGTCAGTTTCATGCAGCAACAGCCTCATCGATTTTCACCCGACGTTTACCGGTCAGTAATTGCTGCATCAGGGCTTTTTTCTCGTCTTTCAGGCAAGCGAGTTTTTTCTCCAGCGTGGCGATTTCGTCGTCGGCAGCGGACAGGACTGTGGCGATTTTTTGTTGTTCTTCAATCTCAGGATAAGGAAGTTTCAAAAAAGAGAAATCTTCATAGCTGATTTGTTTTCCATCTCTAATTCCAATAACTGCGACGGCAAGATGCCCAATAAAATTGTAAGATTTGTAATATTGCATATAAAACTCATCTACTATTTTTTTTATTGGGGTTAACACTGTATACGCAGGGCTCACCAATCCTCGATAACGAGAGTATTCCAATCCCCCTTGGAATGATCGTAAGCTAATTATAAAATTACCCGAAACAACCAACTTATAGCCCTTCGTTGAGCCATCAGGCATTACAACCCTACGCTCTAACATCGAACGAGGTATTACGCCCAGGTCTTGAGTTACTGCCAGAAGCTCCTCATCCTCAGAATTATTCTTTTGCGAAATAGTCTTAAACAGTTCTGCTGCCCTAAGCCATTTCCACTTCCCACTAAACCTCACCCCATTCTCATCCAGCAACCGTTTCTCCCCGGTAATCAATTGCTGCATCAGGGCTTTTTTCTGCTGCTGACTGTTGGCGAGAAGCTTTTCCGTCACCGTAATTGCCTTATCCCAGGTCGACAGAATTTGGGCGATTTTCTTTTGCTCAACGATAGGAGGGAGCAACAAAGGCATTTTTTCAAGGGATGCTTTGTTTAGCTTGTACCTACCCGCCCCTTGCCGACTCAAGAAACTGAAAATGTCCCTATGCATAAAATAGTAGTAAAACCATTCTCTTGAGGCCTCTTTCGTTCCTTCAATAATATGAGCATGGTTATTAACTGTACATTTCCCATCCACCAACTGCGTCATTGAATATTTTTCAAACTTCAGGAAGTGATCACCATCTTCTCCAATCAAAGCATAACTTCCATCTTGTTCAAAAGCGCCAATATAACCTTGGATCTTAGTCGGTCCGTAATAAGGATAGTTGCCCGGACTCATACTACGTTCTTCTTCGCTAATCGGCTTCCGTAAGTTATTACGGATGCAAAACGCCTTACCTACATAAGTGAATTGCCACCCGTGAGGCACGCTTTTAATTCTTGCCTGCATCAATTCTAGTTGATTTATCTCGTAATTAAACGCCATAACCCAACTCCTTCAGATAACCCGCCATCTCAACTTCCAGCTTTGCCAGTTCCACCTTCAGTTGCTCACGCTCTGCTCGCACCGCCACCAGGTCAATCTCATCCTCTTCTTCAAAGGTATCGACATAGCGCGGAATATTGAGGTTGTAGTCGTTGTCCTGAATTTCCTTCAGGCTGGCAAGATAGGCGTATTTCTCGACGTTATCGCCATCACGGTAGGTCTTGACGATTTTCTTAATGTTTTCTTCGCTAAGCTGGTTCTGGTTTTTACCTGCCTTGAATTCACGGCTGGCATCGATAAACAGCACCTTGTCATCAACTTTCTGCTTTTTGAAAATCAGAATCGCAGCCGGAATCCCCGTACCGTAGAACAGTTTTTCCGGCAGACCAATTACCGCATCCAGTAAATTTTCTTCGATCAGTTTCTGGCGAATTTTACCTTCGCTGGAGCCACGGAAAAGCACACCGTGTGGCACAACTACGCCCATACGGCCAGTTCCCGGTTTCAGGGTTTCTATCATATGCGAAATAAAAGCGTAATCACCTTTGGTCTTCGGCGGTACACCACGACGGAAACGACCAAACTTATCGTTCTCGGCCTCATCATGGCCCCACTTGTCCAGACTAAACGGCGGGTTAGCGGTCACGATATCAAACAGCATCAGATCGCCATTTTTATCGAGCAGCTTCGGGTTACGAATGGTATCGCCCCACTCGATTTTATGGTTGTCTTCGCCGTGAAGGAACATGTTCATTTTCGCCAGCGACCATGTAGATCCAATCGCCTCCTGACCGAACAAGGCATAGTTACGACTATCATGCCCGGAGACAATTTTACGCCCACACTTCATCAATAATGAACCGGAACCACAGGCTGGATCGCAGATGGTATCACCCGGTTGCGGATCGAGCAGTTCAGCAATCAGGTCCGAAACTTCCGGCGGGGTATAGAACTCCCCGGCTTTCTGCCCACCGCTGGCGGCAAAGTTTTTGATCAGGTATTCGTAAGCATTGCCGATAACGTCCAGCGTACCGACACGACTCGGCTTCAGGTTGAGATCTTCACCGGCGAAGTCTTCCAGTAGCTGGCGAAGGATGGTGTTTTTCTGTTTTTCTTCGCCAAGACGATCGGTGTTAAACGAAATATCCTGGAACACGCTTTTCCCGGCATCTTTCAGTTTGGTTCCGTTGGCTTCTTCGATTGCATGCAGAGCCTGATCGATACGCTCACCGTTACCCGGCTCATGGCGGCGTTCGTACAGCGCATAAAAGCTGGCACTTTTTGGCAGCACAAAACGCTCGTTAGCCATCATCGCTTCAATCAGTTCCGGCGCATCGCCATACTGTTCTTTGTATTCATCATAGTGATCTTGCCAGACATCCGAAATGTACTTAAGGAACAGCATGGTAAGGATAAAGTCTTTATAGGTATCAGCACTGATGGTGCCACGGAACGTATCACACGCGGCCCACAGGGCTTTGTTGATCGTATCCTGACTGATTTTGTCGTTCATGAATCATCCTGGTCTGAAGAAAAGCCTGCGATGCAGGGCATTGCATCGTAAAAAATTGCGTTAAATGATACCTCAAGACACGCCCCTGGACACACCAGAATCGCGGTATCTTGAAGGGAATTGTCCAATTGATACTGACAGATGACTTACGGATGCCCTTATGCTTACAAGCTTATAAATTCTAATACTATTAGCAGGATAGACTCGATGTAAGCTATGGTGTAAAACTACCGTTGGGGTAAATAACCTACTCATACTCTTGTAATCAAAGCACTACCTTGCAAACCTCCATCAGTAAAAGGGTATCTGCCCTATATAAAGAGGCACATTATGTTTGAAAACTATCTTGAACACCCTGACCGGCATCCTAAAAACGCTCAACTGCTCGCTAAATATCAGCCTGATATTGATAAATTATCCGAAATTTTCACTGAGGATGATTTACTATATCTGATGACACAAGAACAACCGGATGGCACGCGTAAGATGCGCCCGTCATTAGCCTCTATCGAGATATTCGCGCCCTCCGCATTATTGTCCAATTATATTAATTTTTTTCAGTATACTGATTACCTTGAAAAATGGTGCAAACTACAACGTAAGGAGTTCGACGTACTGACCATTAATATCTACGGCCTTAACTCCATTAAACAAAATAGAATTCCGGGCAATGTTTTAAAGGAAGTTGATGCCTTTATGGAAGAATTACTGAATAAGGCAACCGACGAGCCAACAAATCCGATTCTCACATTGCTAAATATTCTTGATACACTTGCGGATGAAAAAACATATCAAAATAACAAACCCTACATCTGGAATGGTAAGTTTTCAATATCCATTCATAACATAGCACTCAAAATTGCCCGCAGAAAAATCATAACCTATATCAAATCCTCAGATTTCACAAATTCACTCCCGAAAGTTTCAAATCTGGAACCTCAGGATACCGCCCTCCTTTTCTTTGCGCGATTTTGTAATGGATTTTATTTCCACTTTCTTTTGCAAATAATAAAAAGAATGAAAACTCATGGACTTATTGAAGGTAATCACCTCCACCACCCTGCCATGATGCAATTAATTACCCTTGCAATGTTACCCTATGAAGTTATACAGCATGCTCTTGATGGTAAAGACCATACAATCACACCAACTTGTCCTGACAAATTTGTTATTAATGAAACCATCCCCAGAAACAAAGAAAACCTGACAGGAATCCAAAAAAACATAAACCAGACCTTATACAAAACCTATATTTACATTGCACTGCTTATCTTCCCAGAATGGAAACCCACAGCCAAAGAAATCATCCTTTTTCTTGAAGGAAAGAGCCTTACTGTTAAAAAAAACGGCCCAACTATTAAAGGATTATTGGACTTAAAATCGACAGCGTTTGGACTACCTTCAAAGATTAACGATGTAGGTCGTCTCAGCAAAGAGGAATATGTCACCCGATTACTATTACTTGCTCAGACTAAATGAACTCATAGCGTCACGGCCCGCAGAGAAAGGTCATCTGTAGATAAAAAACACAGTTCTAAATTGAAATGATGAACTGTGAAAATGACAACTCGCAATTAGCTCACTTGACATCGTATTTTTCCTGGCACACATTCACAGGAGAACTACGATGTCCATTATTGATCTGCGTTTCAGCACTAAATCACTTCAGCAACTGCCACATCCGACGACTGGTTGCCAGGAATACCGTGATATTCACTGCCCCCATCTGAGGGCGCTGGTCTATCCCAATCAAATTACGCTCGCGTTTCGGGCGACCATTAACAATCAACGTATTTATGAAACACTTGGGACGTTCCCACATCTCGATATTGAAGATGCCCGCCTGAACACTATGATTCGGCTTGGTAATAAAAAACGCCTTGCCATACAGTCCCGCCGTCATACCGTTGAACAGGCTATCAACGACTTATGGCTTCCTGATATGCAGCTATATAAGAAAAGCCCTCAGTCTGAACTGTCGAAGCTCAATCGCTATATCCGTCCCTTCTGGGGACAGCGTCGCCTGCGTGATATTACTGCCGGTGAAATCGAAAAATTCGCGGCTGACCTGCGTTCAACATTACGTCCGGCAACCATAAATCGCCTCCTTGCACTACTCTCTAAGATATGTTCTCTGGCTGTACGTGCTGAATGGATAAATCATTCTCCGATGACCCACGTTCGTTATCTGAAAGAGAATAACGTCCGGTATCGCACACTTTCTGCCACGGAAATCCCATTATTTATTGCTGCCGCTGAAGCACTGAATACACCCGCTGCTGATGCCATATTGCTCGCACTTTATACCGGTATGCGCATTGGCGAAGTTTGTACCCTTAAATGGGATTACTGGCATCCTGATGCACAGCAGTTACTTCTCCCGGATACGAAATCAGGGCATCCATTCACCTGCCCGCTTGCAAAGCCCGCAGTGTCCATTATTCAGCGACAGGAACAACTGGCACTCAGTATGAGCTGGATTTTTCCTCGCCTTACTGACGCCACTCGTCAATTGAGCTATCCGCGTGAAACCTTTGCCCGAATCTGCCGGGATGCTGGCATTGAAAATCTGCGCATACATGACCTTCGCCGGACGTTTGCAACCCGCGTGCTACAGGCGACCAGCGATATTGCCATGGCCTCCCGGTTACTGAATCACCATTCACTCACTGCCACCCGCCGCTATGCCTTTCATAATACAGCGGATGCTCAGGCGGTAGTATCACAAGTGGTTGATACATTTAAATAAAAAATCTGACGGCATGAGCTGTGAATTTTATGAAGTGCCATCTAACTGCGCAACTCGTAATGTGAGCACGCCACTGCTGGACCCGGCAGTGGCTGCCAGCAGCCTTAACTATTTTTTGCTCAGAGGAGCCCCGTTATGTACATCACCAGTAAACAGCTTGCTCTCCGCTGGGGCATTTCACCCAGCACGATTGCCAGCGATATCACCCGAAATCCGGCGAAACTCCCTCCGTTTATCAGGCTGGGCCGTGCTATTCGATTTCCAGTATCTGAGGTGGAGGCCTGGGAACGGCAGCAACTCACGAACATCCAAATTTCACGTTAAAAATATTACTTCCTGATAAGGCGAAAAAATTATGACAACTTCAACAACACTCAGCACTGATTACCTGGTGAACTCAAGCGATAAGATCATCCCTGTCTCTGATGTCAGTGGCATCGGTATCGTTGAAAACCGCCTGTACTTTATTGGCCGGGCAAGCCGCGCACTGCACATTGAGCATTTTGATTCGGACGAGGCTGTGAAAGCCGCATTTACCGTCTATGCCAGCATTTTCAAAAGCGGCCTGACTGACGAGGCTATTTACGAAGGTAATCGCTGCATTGCCCGACTGAGATTTGTATACGGCATCAGCCTGTTTCAGAACGACGAGCAGGCTATCCTGATGCTGATTAACCGCTATGGCGGCACTCTCGTCAGTGAATCAGCCAAATCTGACACTCTTGATGATGCATTTCAGGAACTGGCTACCGCTCTTGGCGGTCGCGAATTTGAAGCAATGCGCTTCCGTTGGTTACATGCAAATTGCCTTATCTCCTCACGACTCCTGCCGATGGTAGAAAAGACCCCGAATGGCGTGGTTATTAAAGTAAGCGATAAGTTTGTTTCGTTCGTCGCGACCAATGACGATGAACACAAAGAGCAACTTTTTGCGGATATTCGCACAGCCCTTATCTGATTTCCCCTCAATTAGCGGTGTCGATAATGACACCGCACACCTGAATAAGAAAAAAATACTTATGTTTGACATGAATGCACTGCTCGCGAATGCGGCTGGCGTGACGCAATCTGACTCCAGACCGACTAAAACACTTGATAGCTTCCCATTACTACCGCAAAAATCAAAAAAACGATTGGACGTCAGCAGCCAGTTACATCTTGATATCGGCTTTGACACTGAATATGTCTATAACCCACAGACAAAGCAAAACGACATTCTGTCTTATCAGAGCTATGTCGTGCTGCCTGATGGAACGGGTGTTCCCGGTATCCTGTACCCCGCCAGCGCCCACAAAAAAGATCGCCTGTCGCTGAAAAACTTTCTCGCGAAAACCCTGACGCCGCTATTGAAGAATGAGCAGATTAACGAATGGCCGGGTTCGATTACGCTGTATGCTCATTTCCTGCGGGCTGATGTTGCCTCGTTTTCCGATTTCTGGAGCGATCACAAAATACTGCTGAAAGGAATTCGCAGTACAGTTAGCAGTTTTAAAAACCGCTACGGTATTGATTTTGATGAAGTCGAAAATCGTCGTGAAAAAAATAGCCTCATCACGTTTGATAAGCGAACCAGCCCACCCCGTTGCAGCAATGTGACGTTTATCGATACCCTGTTGATCACTCCGGGCGGTATGGGACTGTCAGAATGTGGTGAACTACTTGGCCTGCCGAAACTGACTATTCCAGCGCCCTATTCGATAAGCGATATGCGACACTATTTAAAGGGGGACCGACGCGGTTTCGAGGCCTATGCCTTGCGTGACGCCGAAATAGCAGTGCGTTATGCCTTGCAGGTGAAATCCTTCTGCGCTGAAAGTCTGATGATTACGCGGGTCCCTGCAACTATTGGTGGGATCGGTGTTTCACGTTTTCTCAAAACCATTAACGAAAGTGGCATATCTTCTGAAATTTGCATGGGCACACGAACGGTAACGAAACAGTGCTGGAATCCCGAAACCCAGGGGTTCCGAACGGTGAAGACAAGGCAGAGCATACCAGCTAGAGAACTCTATGAAACCTTCCCCATAAACTGTTATCACGGCGGTCGTAACGAATGCTACATGATGGGTATTACCCCGGAAAGGGAATGGTATGACTACGATTTAGCAGGTGCTTACACTACTGGGCTGTTGGATATTTTGCAGCCTGATTACGATAATATTTTCCATAGCCGCAATCCTGAAGATTATTGCGGTCATGTCATGGGATTTGCGCTTGTCAGTTTTCAATTTCCGGACTCGGTACGGTTTCCCTGCCTGCCTGTCAGAACCGAACAGTTTGGTCTATTTTTCCCGCTAGCAGGTGAATCGTGGGCTACGGCACCTGAAATTGCCCTCGCTTTGTCTCTGGGTGCTGAGATTACAATTCAGCAAGGTATCATCGTTCCATGGCACCTATATGAATCGGGTGATGTTACAAATTCACGTGAACAAGAATGCTCGGTGTTTTTACCTTTTGTGCAGCAGGTACGTGAAAACCGTAACCGTCATGCTAAAGGTTCTCTGGAGGAAAAATTCTGGAAAGAGATCGGAAATTCACTGTATGGAAAACTCGCTCAGGGTCTTCACGCAAAGACTGCATTTGATACCGCCCGTGGGCTGAACAGCCCTCTGCCGCCTTCGTCAGTCACCCAGCCATTTTTTGCTGCACATGTCACGGGATTTGTCCGCGCGGTGGTGGGCGAGTTGATGAATGCACTTCCGCCGAATGCAATAGTGGTCAGTGTGACTACAGATGGTTTTCTGACAGATGTCTCTCTCGAGAATATCGATATGTCTGGTCCGCTATCTTCACGTTTTCAGGCGTTATGCGACATTGCGGATCCGGGCTCGTCTATGCTGACCTGTAAACATCAGGTCCGACAACTGGTCGCCATGAAAACCCGGGGGCAGTTGACCTATAAGGAATCAGAAGGCTTCCCAATCGTCCACGCACGTGCAGGCGTTAAACCCCCTGCTGATATTCCACGCGACGACTATAACCGCTATATGGTAAATCTCTATATGAACAGGGCTCCGGGTCAGAAGCTCCGCAGGGGATCTCTCATTTCAACCCGTGATATGTGGTTGAATGAAAGCGATCTGGTCGCTGTTGAGTCCGAGATCAGGTTAAACCTGGAATTCGACTTCAAACGCCAATTGATAACACCCACGATGAATGAAGGGCATTTGTTAATGCATTCCCGTCCGTGGGATGATATGTCAAAGGCACTTAAGCAACGCCAGCTTTTCGATGACTGGCGGCAGACACATGCTTTGAAAGATGAAGCCGACTGGGATGACTGGTGTGATTTTCTCTATTGCAGAAACGTTTATACCCCTCTGAAACTGAAAGTAGGCCAAAATCGAAGCGATGATGTCCTCGTTCGTCTTTTCCTGCGGGCCCTGGCGCAACATCAATGGGGGCTCACGCCCGACGACAAAAAGCGACAAACCAGCACTGAGGTCGCAGCATGGCTGGTCGCAGCAGGCTACTCTGTAACAGCCTGTGATGTCAAAAATGCAGGTCGGGCCAAGCTCCCACCTATTATCTTTGGTTCCCTGACTTCCAGAATGAATCGCCTGATGGACCTTATAAAGCCTGTATATCCCGGCTTCGCATTGCCCTCGGCAGTGTTGTAAATCCTTCACGCTAGATACCTGTTTGCTAAGCCCACGCTCCCTGTCGTGGGCTTTACTGTTTGGATGTAATGAGGCACCGGTAATAAAGCTGCTTCCCGCAACCACCACAACATGGACAGGTTGAGTCCATAAAAACCATACAGAAAATATATCACTGAATTTTCTGGATTTTATTTTTTAGAAATCCTGCTTCAGCCTGGACTCATCTTGTCCAGCACCCTGTTGAAAATATCCTTCCAGCTTCAATTGATTGGATGCCTGAATGGATAAGCATGACAAACTTGGGTATCGCCTTGGATTGATACTGACTCGCCTTAACAACGGTGAATCGGTCACGGTGAGTGGGCTCGCTGAAGAGTTTAATGTCTGTGATAAGACCATCCGGCGTGACCTTACGCAGCGGCTGGCTTATCTCAACCTTCTTCGCTGTGGTAAGAAATATCACCTTCCCGTTGGCGTACTGGGACAGCGCAGCAATACGGACTTGCGCCGATTTACGCGTATTCTGGGTATTGACGGGTTATTTCCACGCTGGGATGACCGCCTGTTAGGCATATTACTGGGCAATGCCGAAAATAACCCGTTTCTGATCAAACAGCGTCCCTACGAAAATTGTGGGGTTTTTATGTCTACATTGAATACATTGTCAGACGCGATTCGCGGCAGCAAAAAAATAAGCTTTATGTATAAAGCGAAAAGTTACAGCGCCATTGAACCCTATCGTCTCGTCAGTGACAGAGGGATCTGGTATCTCGCTGCCATTGAGGGAGGAGTGCTGAAAAGTTTCGTCATTTCAGCGATGAAACAGGTTCTCCCCAGTAACATGTCATTTGCCATGTCGCCGGAAATTCATCTGCAAATCGAGAATGCGGAAAGTATCTGGTATGGCGCAGAGCTTACTGAAGTACTGATGTCAGTTTCTGCACGTGTAGCCCCGTGGTTCTTGCGCCGCGCGCTGTTGCCGGGTCAGGAAATTATTCACACTTCCGCAAGCGGTGATTTGCTCGTGATTTCACGGGTGGCTCACTTCGACCAAATAATCCCTCTCATTAAATACTGGATGCCCGAGGTCGAAGTTCTAAAACCAGCATCGATTCGTAATCAGGTTAAGCAAGACATACGCCTTGCCCTGGAACGATACGAGCAGAATGAAAATACGGAATCAACCGGAGATACCTCTAATGAATAAAGATGAAAAAGCGCTCGAGAATTTTTTCGAAACCATAGCAGCAGATTTACTCAGCGGTCTTCTTGACGCCAACGATAATGAACAGAATGCGCATCTTAAAGCCTGGCTTGACGCGCCATTCAATGTGGTTCCCGAAAACCTTCTCAGGCATGCCGAGATGATTTGCAATCACTTCAGTGTTGGTGAAGACGGTCATTTGTTAATGCACGGTATTGATGATCAACTGGCCGCAATGAACCTTTCCCGCAAGGAACGCTTCAGCCCTATGAAAAAAGGGGTCGTCGGTTACGCGGCCCCCCGTGATCTGGAAAAAGTGAATGCCTTGCTAAAAGTAATTATTTCTTATTACGAGTGTGCGTTAATTAAAGCGAAAATGGAGAATAGTGCTAAAGATGAATAATACAGAAACTAAAAATCGAAATCCCGTGAAGGATGCTCTTGAAATATTACCTGAAAATATCAGGGACAGTATTGCACAACGCATCAATGACATTATCAGTTATGAGCCGGTCATTGGCATTATGGGAAAGACCGGAGCCGGGAAGTCCAGCTTATGTAATGCGATTTTTAAGGGTGATATTTGTGCAGTCAGCGATGTCGCGGCCTGTACCCGTGAAACGCAGGAAATGCGCATCCAGTTTGGCAAACGCTCAGTGCGGTTGATTGATATTCCGGGTGTGGGAGAAAATGCTGAGCGTGACGTTGAATATGAACAACTTTATCGCGACCTGTTACCACAACTGGATCTGGTTCTCTGGGTGATTAAAGGTGATGACCGCGCCTTTTCTGCGGATGAACATTTCTACAAAAATGTGCTTGCCCCTGCTGGCGGTGAGGCTAAAACACTGTTTGTGCTCAATCAGGTCGACAAAATTGAGCCATTCCGTGAATGGGATGTTGTCAACGCCCGGCCTTCTCCATCCCAGATGCAAAATATCCTCGATAAAGAAGCGTATATCACACAGCGATTTGGGTTTACTGACCATCCGGTGATCGCTGTTGCCGCCAGTGAGGGATACAATGTGACCCATTTGGTGGAGGCAATGGTTCGTGCGCTCCCAAAGCACGCTCAAAGCGGCGTCGCTTCTCAGGTGAGAGACGAGCACAAAACCCGTACAGTTACAGAAGAGGCAACGGAAGGATTCGGTGATACCGTTGATCGCGTTCTTGATGATATTATTGATAACACCCTGCCAGCGCCTTTGCGCGTGGTGGTGAAAGCCGCCAAAAAAGCTGTAGTCAGTGGGCTCAAAAAGGCCTGGAACTGGATCTTTGGCTAACACCGCTAAAAAAAGTAACGGGAGCAGCAGCTCCCGAATTGTTTACACCTCAATATTCTTCAGAATTTTACAATCCCTGCTTTAATTGCAAGACGGACACATCTATTAGCCTCCTGCATAATGACGTCCTGCGGATATTTTTTCATTTCCCTATACCCATCGGATTTAGCCATGCTGCCTTCCATTCCGGCATTATCCAGAATGGCCTTCCAGGCATCCCGAACTTTCTTTGAATCTTTTTCACCTACGCCACCGGAGAGCGTACCAAATAGCTCTTTGGCATTGCTGTTAAGATTTTTGTATTCTGCCGCGTTTGGATCCAGTAACATCGCCATTTGGGTTGACTGGCGGGTTGCTTCATAACAACGTCCTGCCCTATCAAGCGAAACAGAAGCAGCAATTGAGGTGACAGGCATGATGGCCACAATACATGCAGCAATTATCTTTTTCATATCATTATTACCCACTTGGATGAGAAGGTTGATCTGTTCTGACTACTGTCTGTTTGATGGTTTTCGGTAAAATGTCACACACTTATCTGCAAACGCTGCCTGCTGGTATGCCCGAGGCAGTTCATTATCCAGGGCGATGGTGTTTTCATTAATCGATTCTTCGTCAACGCCATAACGTTGTAGTTCTCTCTCCAAATATTTGTAAATTTCAGCAGTGACCTTTTTATCTGACTCCATGAGTTGCCTGTTTATACTGTCCATCGCAAGGTAACAGGCTACACGGTTATTTACCTGAACAAGCCCGGCATGCGCCTGTGACAAAAAACCCGTGAATAACAGAGCTGCTATTATCATTCTTTTCATCTTACATCCTTCATTAAGGTGATTTTTTTGGTTCATTGCAGAGCCTAATGCAATGCGAGGACAGGTTATGTCCATGTAGAGAAAATTATTTGAATATTCCTTGCCTGACTCGCTCTCTTATCAGAGGAGCCAACCGCACTTTCCCGGGGGAAATAACTTCCGTTACTGTTTCCACCCTCAATAAGTCCCGTCGCCCTGTCCGACGGGAAACAGAAAACTGCTGGCAAATATCATTAACCGACAGAGAATTACCGGTATAGAGCTGGAGCAATATCCACCCCAGTCTTTCAGCGATCTTCTCGCCTCGTGACTGACGCATCATGGGTACCTGTATGGTTTCGTTTTAACAATCCATCGGACAATTCATCACCTAACATGCTGTAATTTCGATATTCTTTATGCGGTGTAAAACTGCCGTTGGGGTAATAGAGTAATCGTTATCACCCTGTCACTGAGGAATGCGCCATTTGGGCCTAAACCACGAGGGATCTGAGATCCCCCGTGTCTGAACATGTTTATGCGAACAGCCTGGAAAAAACGGCATCATCCTCATGCTGTGATGTGCTGCTCATGAAGTGGATTACAAAGATACCTGCTTTCTTCCTGTTCATAACGGGTCAACAACTTTCCTCTGTTACCGTTACCCGGTAAATATCCATAGAGAGATATTCCATAAAATTACTCTCCCACAATGACCAGAGATCATTCTTCTCTGCTGCAAGTGAAATATCTCCAGCGAGATAATGAAAGACATAATGACCCGACCAGCAAAAGTCTATTTCCTTTTCCAGTTCCGGGTAGACTCTCCCCATGAAACTAAAGTCTGTGACATAATCGAAATACCATTCGTCATCCTTGTGGATGAACCTCATTTCAACAGGATGAAAGCCACCGGATTCTACGCTGTAATCCGGATCACGGAAATTAATGACCACCGCCCTTACCTTCGTTTTCAGCGCGTGCTCTGACAGAAGAGTCGCAATGTGCTGCTGAAATTGTTTTGTTACAGGCAGCGTTAATCCTGCCTGTTTTAAGACATCCTGGGTTTGCATAATGGATTTTCCTGTAAAAGGTGAGTAGAGATGTGTTGCAGTTTCTGGTTGTATAGCAGCTCTGGTAAAGAATTAATCCTCCGTAATCGTTTCCTGAATATCGATTGCACTGAGTTTATTCAGACGATCCCGCCAGTCAGGATATAAAACATGCGTAAATAACTTATCCGGATGTTCCTCCAGCAAACATATATCCGGGGAACGTAAAACTGCAGCCAGAAAACCTGCGTTATTGGCACTTGCCCCTTTGAAGAGCGATTTGAATACTCCAGAAGTGAAACCCGTTGCAGGTTGATTTTCCAGTACACTTTCAATCTTCGTAATTGGTACCCAGTCTTTTGAGAATAACCCTCCGCTGCCATTTGCAATCAGTCGGAGATAAAGCTCATTATCTGCTTCAGATTTTGCCAGTTGCCATGTCAGCATGCCACTGGCTTTAGGGCTGATTTTTTCCGCCTGACCTGATTCAATGAGCAGCTTATAACTCTCTTCAGGTAATATTTGCTCATCTTCAGTGATACCTTTTTCAATATCACTTAAATCATTATTTAACTCCAGCGCCTCGTGTTCATTATCATTTTTTCCTGACTTTGATTTTCTCATTTTCATCTCCTGATTTTAATCTGATTTACAGACGGGATTCCGGCATAGACATTAATTTATCAATCCCACCCAGAGGACAATTGGGATGAAACAACAGATAAATACCATTTCCATTATCTTCTGTAATTGATAGCATCAAGTAATATTCATCTGTCAGATGGACCACGAACTCAGGGTTTGCAATTAAATGATGAATTACATCCAGTACGTGCCGTTTAATATCTTCGGGAACATCACCGGGTTCAATGTACATTAATGTTACACCCACCTCTCCCCAAAAATTCATTGCGGAAAGTTCATCATCAAATGGAAGTATCAGTTCTTTTCTCAAGACAGTCATAACTGAATCGGGAAGAAGGAGCGACGGCAGGTCTTGCCAGTTCGAGATAAATTTCATTGAATAATCCTCATAAACAAAAAACCCGATACGTTTTAAGTATCGGGGTTACATAGACAGGGTAAAGAATCTGGAATTGCCTTCAGTGGTCATCTATATTCTTTCATAATATCTACAATCCTTGCAGATAAGCACTGGAGCATTATTCCTTTCACGCTGTTCAAGGAATCCAAAGAGACGCTGTATCGCCCTGATGATTTCTTTAAGCAATTCTGGTAATTGATCCGGGCTAATATAACCGGATGTTGATGTCAGAAACCGGTCATCGCGAGCCACCTTTGCTATATTTCCGGCAGTTTCTGTGACTGTATTCCGACTACCGCACTTAGGGCACTTTAACGGCATAATCATTCTCCACGTTTAAGAGACGCAAAAATCACTGTTCTTTACTGGTAGCTACAGGGGTTAAAAGAAGGTCGGTAACACCCTGCCCGGTCTGACGCATTCGCTCTGGTGTCAGTTTTGCGTAGCGCTCCGTACTCTGAATACTGGCATGCGCCAGCTGGGCTTTAACGTCATACAGGCTGTACTGTCCACTGGAGACAAGTAATGATGCGACAGAATGGCGCGTGGTGTGGAAACAGACTTCACTTTTATCTATCCCGCATTCTGCCAGTATTTTTTCATAGGCCCACCGGGGTTCTGATATCGGTTTTCCATTATCTTTTACGGCAAACAGATAGGGGTTGCTGCCAGCCCGTGGGATCGAATCAATAATGGATAATGCAACATCACTGAGATACACAGTTCTGCTGCGACCATTCTTAGTATAAGGAATGAATAACGACCTGTTATCCCGATCAATATGTTTGTGCATGACGTTCAGCATTTCTGATTTGCGTGTACCGGTTAACAGCAGCATGGCTATCAGTCCCCCGGCTGCCTTATTGGGGTATCGTGCCGCAGCGTCGAGGATCCTTCTGATCTCATCGGCATCAAAAAAGCGCGTCCGCTGATTATTCTCCTTCAGCAAAGGGATCTTATCGGCTTCATTCTTCTCCAGGACATCCTGTCGTAGCGCATAACGCCCCATAGTTTTCAGAATAGCCAGTGCCCTGTTACAGGTAGACGGTGCATACTGCTGGCTATGAATACGACCCTCAAGCATGTCGAAAAGCACCTGCTGGATTTCCCGGGCCCGAAGGTCGCAGTAACGTATCTTTCCCAGACGAGGTTCAATGTATTGCGTGAAACGCTGAACATCCTTATCCCAGGACTTTTTATGCCGCTTGATGAACGGAACATAGGTCTGGTGAAAAAACTCACTAAGCGTTGGCATCGCACGATAATTATCGCGCTCTGCCTTAGGGTCATTTCCCAGTGCAATCGCCTCCTTATGACGGCGAGCTATCTGGCGAGCTGTCCCCACATCAATTTCAGGGAATCTGCCAATACTGATACTTTTTTTGGTACCGTGGAATGTGTAGCGCAGGAGGAAACGTTTGTTGCCCGTTCGACCTGAGAGGCATTTGAGGCCAATGACCTCGGTATCAGATACCTCAAGCTCTGTAGATCGGGTATCTGTGTTTGCCGGAAGGGCTTTGATGGATGAATTGGTGAATCGGAAGGATTTTTGCATATTTATCCTCATGTATCTGATTTATATCATGAAAATAATATATATCTGAAGGTGTTTTTATTACGGGGCAGGATTGAATAATGGAAAGGCTATTAGACGCGTACAAACGGATATTACAGGAAGTTGACGCCCTGTCATTTAACCTGAATGAAGATAAATACTCAGGCGTCTTTTTACCTGTGCCGTTTGAAGAATACTGGCATTCACCGGTAAAAATCATGCTGGTTGGACGTGAAACCGCTGGCTGGAATACGCTGAATGGTAAGAATACGATGTCACGGGTGCTGGGACATATACCTGACGTCACTATCGGGCAAGTGGTTGAAGAGGCTGTAGCTCGTTACAGGAATCATCTTCCGGTACAAAATGATGGCACCACCAACCTCAAATCACGTAGCCGCTTCACACAATATCATTTCAGGCTGGCCCGGGAGCTTAACATTCCTCCCCTGGCAATCGTATATGCCAATCTACTGGCGTGGGATTACGACGGACTGACCCCTCTCAATCGCCCTCAAAATGAAGTGCAGGAAGTCATATTAGCCTCACTGAAACTGCTGGCGGTACAAATTAAACACCTTGATCCTAATTTCATCATCTTTGCATCTGGAGCCCGGAGAACAGACTACATCATAAAACAGGTGCTTACTGAGCTAGGCGGCTATGAGACTTCTTCAGTCATTCCGGGGAAGCTATGGGAGTTCAAAACAGGTAATGCAATCTGTTTCAGAATTGCCCATCCAAGGGCTATGCGCGGACACCAGAAGTACAGAGATGAGGTGATAGCACGAATTAAGCAACTTTATACTCAGGGTGGCTAGAGCATTACAACTTGCTCAGCAGGCCTCCCTTTCCCGGAAGAGTACCGGAAAACAGGCAAAGCGGCCTGGTTCTCTATGCTGGAGGCGACACGTTCGATTCGGCATTGCCAGGCTGGAGATTGCAGTTCATTGCACCCCGTGAGCACAGGATATGCACAGGGCGTGAATTTCAGGCACAAAAAAACCACCCGAAGGTGGTTTCACGACACTGCTTATTGCTTTGATTATTCTGATGTTTCCCATGGTACCCGGAGTGGGACTTGAACCCACACAGCGCGAACGCCGAGGGATTTTAAATCCCTTGTGTCTACCGATTTCACCACCCGGGCTCGGGAAGAAAGTGGAGGCGCGTTCCGGAGTCGAACCGGACTAGACGGATTTGCAATCCGCTACATAACCGCTTTGCTAACGCGCCAAAACCTTTCACCTTTGCAGGCTGTAACAGAATTTCTGCCACATAAATTTGGAGCGGGAAACGAGACTCGAACTCGCGACCCCGACCTTGGCAAGGTCGTGCTCTACCAACTGAGCTATTCCCGCAAAATCTTATTAATTAACCTTAAAGCTAATCATTTGATTTTACTATCTTCTGGCAAGCTGTGCTGCCGTTCGATGCGTTGCATTCTACTTACCTGACGCGATGAGTCAATGAAATTTTCCGTCACCACGCTCCGTTTGCTGAATTTTGCACCGTACCGATCACGGTTCGAGCAAATAACCCCCTTGCGCGGTTAAATATTGATGCATTAACCAGAAAACGGGAATCAGATTTGATAATCCAATACCGTTTCTTCAGGCTCAAGCGCCAGCCTTTTGATATCCGCAACCGAAAGTTCCGGATTACACAGCTCGATAAAACGCCAGACATAATTCCGTTGTAGCTGACCTCGCTTCAATCCAAGCCATACGGTGTTAGTGTCAAAAAGATGACGAGTATCGAGTCTGATTAGCTCCCCCTCCTCGCTGCTTGCTTGAAATGCCACCAGACCGATACCCAGCCCTAACTCCACATAAGTTTTCACAACGTCCGAGTCTTGCGCGCTCAGTACGATATCAGGAGTCAGCCCACGGCGTGAGAACGCTTCATCAATACGCGCACGCCCGGTAATGCCCTGACGATAAGTAATAATCGGCCAATGGCTTATATCATCAAGCGTAAGAGGATTTGCATGGATCAGTGGATGGCCGCGCGGCACCAATAAAGTGTGAGACCAGCGAAACCATGGATAAGCGACGACTAAGGGATCGGTACTCAAGCGCTCACTGGCAATACCAATATCTGCCGTACCGTTATGCAGCAACATCTCGATTTCTTGCGGCGTCCCCTGAATTAACTCAAGGCGTACTTCCGGGAATAACGAGCGGAACGATTTGATTACCGATGGCAAACTGTAGCGTGCCTGTGTATGTGTGGTGGCAATAGTGAGCACACCGCTGGTGTCGTTGGTAAATACGTCTGCCAGACGACGCACATTACTGGCTTCATTAAGAATACGTTCAGCAATTACCAGCAGGGCTTTACCCGGCTCTGTCATGCCCAATAAACGTTTACCGCGACGGATGAAAATCTCGATACCGAGTTCTTCTTCCAGTTCACGAATATGGCGGCTTACGCCCGATTGAGAAGTAAAAAGCATGTTGGCGACTTCGGTCAGGTTGTAGTCCCGCCGGGCCGCCTCGCGGATGATTTTGAGTTGCTGGAAGTTCACATTGCCCCCGGGGCATAACCGTTCTTTACACCATTGTTAAAGTGGCAATCCCGAGATAACAAATAATAAAAACCAGCAACTTATTCGATTTAGCAATAAGCCGAATCACCCTACCAGTAGCAGTTCGCGATTTTCCTGTGCGGGACGAACCACCAGCGACATCAAAATGTCTTTAACTGCCTGCGCCTGCGGAGTCAGTGCGGTACGAGCCGATAAATTAACCGAGAGTGGTAAATTCAGTGATGGGCTAGTGATACGTGCCATCCAGCCGTTTGCGGAACTCACCAGCGAACGTGCCGCTGATTCTGGCAACACTGTCACCCCCATACCGCTGGCAATAGCAGCCGTCAGCGTCGAGATTGAATCAATTTCACCCGTGATTTTTGCCGTTAAGCGGCGCAATGAAAAAGCTTCATCCACGCGTTTACGCACGGCGCTATAGTCTCGCGGCAGGAATAGGTTCATTTCGGCCACCGCGCAGAGATCGACTGTCTGACCTGGACAGTCGCGGGTGCCGACAAGAAACAACTCCTCTTTCAATAACGGTTGGCTAATGATGCCCGCCGTTGGAGAACGGTCATACAAGACCGCCATGTCAAGCTGGCCGCTTAACAGCTTGTCATTCAGGACAGAACTACTGTTCTCATGCAGATAGACCAGCACGTCGGGTAATTCCGCACGTACTGCCTGTAATAAAGGCATGGTGATTGAAGAAGCTGCAGTGCCTGGGGCCAGGCCAATAGAAACCTGACCACCTAAAGTTTGACCCACATTGCAAACCGCTAATTGAGCCTGTTCACATTGGCGCAAAATAGTTCTCGCATGGGTATAGAGAATTTTTCCTGCTTCTGTTGGCGTTACGCCGCGTTTGGTACGAATTAACAGCTGCTGATCCATTTCACCTTCAAGGGTAGCAACTTGTTGGCTCAGCGCTGGCTGCGCAATATGCAGCACTTCTGCGGCCTGAGTCAGGCTACCAATATCGACGATTTTCACGAAGTACTTCAGTCGTCTTAAATTCATTTTGCCCCCTACACGGAATGCCAACGCCAGTCTCGGCAGTGATGTCTTTCTAAGAATTGCAATATGCTTGCCACTTTTGAGAAACATCCGACCAGATACGCTAACAAGCTGGATAATAAGCGAAAGTGATTTAAAACAAGGAAAAATGAGTTTGAAACAGTGGTTCGCTTATGCCCCATTAGAGGTACAGGCGCACCATTGCGGTGCGCCAAATTACCTAATTACAAACTTGCCCACCAAAGACGTAATTTCATTCCTGAAAGGCTGGTCCAACCGGTCGTTGATGAGACAACCTCTCCTTTATAAAGCACAACCAACGTAGGGGTGACGCCAATCTGCCAGTGGCGAGATAACTCACCTGAGGCATCATTAACCACCGGAAGATGAATTTTTTTCTGGGCTAACCAACGCGTTACATCCTGTGGTTCGCCGGAGCGTAGGGCAATTGTCATCACGTTTTCTCCCTCACCCACCAGCTGCGCAACAGAAGGTGTGGTGTAGCGACAAACACCGCACCAACTGGCCCAGAAATAGAGCAATAATGGGCGATCTTCACTCAATGCGCTCAACGATACTGCCTGGCCATCAAGCGTATGAAGTGGTGTGCTATCGAAAATCGTGGGCATTTTTGGCGCTCGCCACCAGTCCATCAGAAAGATAATGGTGATGAGCACAACCACCATCACCAACGCTTCTCGTCCCCAGCGCTTTAATTTACTTTTCATTGGCCTGTGCCCGCTTTTCTATCACCAGCGTTTCCAGAGACTCCCATGGCACTGCCCCTGCCAGTAAGGTATCGCCAACCAATGTTGCCGGTGTGCCTTCCACACCGACGACCCGAGCCAGTTGTAGGTTCAGATTCAGTGTCTCCCGACTTAATTCATCTGGCGTAACCACTGTCGCCCCACTTTTGACGAACGCAGCATCAATAGTGGTTGCGGTGTGATTGCCCTGTTTTGCCATCAAACTATGGTGCAATGCCAGAAACTGCTGTGGATGTTCGCGCCAGGTCGTTAAGGCGACACGCGCTGCAAGCGATGAGGATTCCCCACGAAATGGCAGCAGCTTGAATACCACTGCAACATCGGGATACTTTTCCACAATCTTCTCAAGCATAGGGTCGAACTTTTTACAGTACGGGCAGTTGTAGTCGGTGAATGAAATGATGGTTAGTTTCGGTGAAGTTGCACCAATCCGCGGGCTGGCAGGATCGTGATACAACGCTTGATAGATCATCTGTTGTATTTGTTCTTCATTAGGTTGTGTCTCAGCAGTGGCACCAAAAGTGGTCGCCAGCAACAGTACAAGCGTGATGATTATTTTCATTTTTTATCTCCTTTCGCATCATTTAGCACGTTAAGTACTGCATCTCGTGTCAATAGTGTTGGCAGGGCTTTTCCTTCGCGGATGCCTGGCCCATAGACTTGATTGAATGGCACACCAACTTGCCCACGCTGTTTTAGGAATGCTGTTATCTCTTTTGAAGGGAGTGTCCAGTCTCCGCGTAATGCAATGACATCAGGCTCTTGCAACACAGACTGCACATCCTCACGTGAAAGAACGTTTAATTTGTTAATTTTGCAGGTGATACACCAGTCGGCAGTTACATCAATAAACACACGCTTGTTTTGCGCCAATGCATTCTGAATTGCCTGCTCACTTAGCGGCTGCCAGACGATATTTTCTTTAACGGGAGTACTCACTGTTGACCCAAAATGCACCGGTAACAGACTAACCAGCCATAAAGCTGAGCCCAGCATCATCACTGCCAGTATGCGGCGTAACCACACCATCCAGCGCCCAGGTTTCGGCAGTCGTAATGCCAATGAAGGGCGCATGGCAATCAGCAGCCACGGCAAACTCATGCCTACGCCAAGGGCAAGGAAAATACCCCATAAGGTTGGCAAGGATGCACCAAGTGCCACGGCAACGGCGGTGCCGAGGAATGGGGCGCTACAAGGTGTTGCCAGCAGTGTCGCCAGCGCCCCCTGCCAGAAATGCCCACTTATGCCATTGCCTCCTTGCGTAGCAATCCTGGTTGTCGCTTTCGACGAAAGCCGGAATTCAAATAGCCCAAACAGGTTGGCACTGAACACCAACATCACGACGGCCATAAAGCCAATAAACCAGGCACTCTGGAACTGAATCCCCCATCCCACCGCCTGGTTTGTCAGACGCAGTACCGTCATTAACAGCGCCAGCGCCATAAACGAAACGAGAATACCGGCAAATGAGGCAAGAAATTGTTGGCGTATAACGCGCTGCTCTTGTTTTTCAGCCAGTAATACAGAACCGAGTTTCATCCCCAAAACGGGCAACACACATGGCATCAGGTTAAGAATGAATCCACCGACCAGAGCCAGCAGTAACACTTGCCAGAGTACAAAGTCGCCCCCGGCTTCAGGCATAACCGGCGTTTCAGCTATCGTGATATTGCTTTGTTGAGCAATGCCGTTATCGGCGATAACCAATGAAAGATTGCGCCCACGCAGGTCTGGCCCGGCACCGTCCCAACCATCACTAACCGGTACGGTTGCCCATAGCGTTTCACCTTCGACACGATATTTTGGTTTACCGAAACTGGCGTCCTCTGGCATATCAAAAAACAGCTCGGGTTTCTGCCAACCTGCGGAACGTGTGGCTTGCACAACCAATTCAGCGCTGTGATAACCAGCTTTCAGGCTATCGGTCAGCCCGTTATGAAGCGGCACTTTACCCATCGCTTGCGCATAATCGTGGGCAAAAGCGGCATTGCCATTCTCAGGTGTGATTTCAAAGGGCAAATCTGTCAGCAGGCAGACATCTTTGCAGGTCGAGAGCGTAAGTACGCCTGCGATTTTCTCTGTAAAAGCATCATCGAGCACCAATGGAATACTTACCGCATTGTGGTAACCCTGAGTGGTGATCCCCGCCACATCAAAACGTTGCGGCGTCGGCCAGAACCACTGAGCAGATTTCACAGGTTCGCTCCAGACAATAGTCGGCGCAACACCACCGTCGCCCGGTGAACGCCAATAGGTTTTCCACCCTTCTTCCAGTTTCACATCCAGCAGGACACGGGTTTCACCTGGCGGTGAGGTATCTGCACGCAGCCGAACGCTGGCGTGATGATTATCGGTAGACTGAAGCCAGCCGGGTTGTGCAGCCCACGAGAATGGCAGCCATAGCAGTAGCAGGCAGAGCAACACCCGCCTAAAAAGACTCAACATATTTTTTCTCCGTAAATGAATTATCGAACTGTGTTAAACAGCCAGTGTTTCATTCACGGAAAACGCAAAATCGAAGATGAACTCTGAGGGTGGGCGAACTAAATGCCCTGGCGGGAGAAACAGATGATCGTTCAGCTTGTAATGGCGCAATGAGCACCAGAAGAAGACTGAAAACAAAAAATGCAGCTTCAAACAACACTGGCGGTGCGGCAAGCAATGACTTTGCACTCAATTCGCAGGGTGTAACCGATGCACTATCTTCAATTTCAGAATTACTGCTTTGCGAGAGCATGACGCTTTGGGCAGCTTTCATTTGCAAAGCGTGCAATCCCGCCATGCGCTGCGCGGTGCAAACTAACACCACCAGACATGCCAGTAATAAAAACCACTTTGCAAAATGCTTCCGTTTAAACATGAATCCCTCGCATTATATGAACCGCATATCTTAACCAGTCGTTCTCGTTTGGCAACTGATGTGCTGTAAAGATATGTCTGCACACCTGCACAGCTCGGTTTGATTGTTTTATCAGCAAACGAACCTGCAACGTGATAACAGGCTTTGACAAGCCCGAAACGCATCGCTAATATGCGCCCCGTTAACCGATTCCTCTGTAGTTCAGTCGGTAGAACGGCGGACTGTTAATCCGTATGTCACTGGTTCGAGTCCAGTCAGAGGAGCCATATTTAAGAAGCCTGCTTATTTAAGCAGGCTTTTTGCTTTTCTGCCCTTACCACCCCCTTCCGTTCTCTCCCGTCGATGACATACTATCGAAGCAGCCCTGCTTAGAATCAGCAGGATAAGGAGAGAAAATGACGCATCAGACAGCCGACACAGCCCTTACCCCGAACCAGGCCCTCGATAAATTAGAGGAGCTGTACGATGCCTCGGTCAATGCTCTGCGCGACGCCATTGGCCAGTATGTTGAAAACGGCGCACTACCTGAAATTGAAAAACGTGCGGCCGGTTTATTTGTCTACCCGGAGTTACGCGTCAGTTGGGATGGCACCGTACATCACCCAAATAAAACCCGTGCCTATGCCCGCTTCACCCATTCTGGCAGTTACACCACCACCGTCACCCGCCCTGCTTTATTCCGCCATTACCTCGCCGAACAACTCACACTGCTTTATGACGACTACGGCGCACAAATTGAAGTGGGGTTATCGCAGCATGAAATCCCCTATCCCTATGTGATTGATGGTTCCAGTTTGTCGCTGGACCGCTCAATGAGTGCCGGTTTGCCTCGCCATTTCCCGACAACCGAACTGGCACAAATTGGCGATGAGACAGCAGATGGATTATTCCACCCTACCGAGTTCTACCCGCTTTCGCATTTTGATGCCCGCCGCGTCGATTTTTCGCTCGCGCGTTTGCGCCACTACACCGGCACTCCGGTTGAACATTTTCAGTCTTTTGTGTTGTTCACCAACTACACCCGTTATGTGGACGAATTTGTGCGCTGGGGTTGCCAGCAGATCCTTGATCCAGAAAGCCCGTATGTCGCACTTTCCTGCGCCGGAGGTGTGTGGTTGACAGCCGACAGCCAGGCACCGGAAGAAGCCATTTCCGATCTCGCCTGGAAAAAACACCAGATGCCAGCCTGGCACTTGATCGACGCCAACGGCACCGGTATCACGTTAGTGAATATCGGTGTTGGTCCATCGAACGCAAAAACCATTTGTGACCACCTGGCGGTGTTGCGCCCGGCGGCGTGGTTGATGATTGGCCACTGCGGTGGGCTACGTGAAAGCCAGTCGATTGGCGATTATGTTCTGGCCCATGCATATCTGCGTGATGACCACGTTCTGGATGCAGTGCTGCCGCCGGATATCCCAATCCCAAGCATTGCCGAAGTGCAGCGTGCGCTCTACGACGCAACCAAACTGGTGAGCGGCATGCCGGGTGAAGAAGTTAAGCAACGTTTGCGTACCGGGACTGTCGTCACCACCGACGATCGTAACTGGGAGCTGCGCTATTCCGCATCGGCCTTGCGGTTCAATCTCAGCCGCGCTGTCGCTATTGATATGGAAAGCGCCACCATTGCCGCACAGGGTTATCGCTTCCGCGTGCCGTATGGCACGCTGTTATGTGTTTCCGATAAACCGTTGCACGGTGAAATTAAACTCCCCGGCCAGGCCAATCGCTTTTATGAAGGGGCAATTTCGGAGCACTTGCAGATTGGTATCTGCGCGATTGATCTCTTGCGAGCTGAAGGCGAACGCCTGCACTCACGCAAATTACGCACGTTTAATGAACCTCCTTTCCGTTAAGAGAACATAATAATGCAACACACATCACCCCTGGCTGCCTTGCGCAGCCTGCTTAAAGAGCGCGAACTGGATGGCATGCTGGTTCCGCGCACCGACGCCTGGCAGAGTGAATATTGCGCGCCTTATGACGACAAACTGGAGTTTATCAGTGGTTTTGACGGTTCAGCGGGCCTGGCGCTGATTCTGGCTGACCGCGCGTTGCTGTTCGTTGATGGCCGCTATCAGGTTCAAGCGCGCCAGCAGGTAAACCTTGAAGAGTTTGAAATCCATCATTTACACGATGAACCTATTCATCTCTGGCTTCAGGAAAACTTGTCAGTTGGTAAACGTATCGCGTTTGAACCTCTGCTGATGGTCAACAGCCAATATGAAAGCCTGCGTACCAGTGGCTGCGACCTGGTTGCTGTGGATGATGATCCGATCAATAAAATTTGGGCGACGCGCCCGGCGATACCTCGTGGCCTGATACGCCAGATGCCTGATGAGATTAGCGGGGAATCAACCGCATCTAAATGCGCCCGTGTCGCACAAGCGTTGGCGCGTAAAGGTGTAAATTTTCTCGCACTCACTTTGCCTGACAACATTGCCTGGTTGCTTAATGTTCGTGGTTCAGATATCCCGACAAGCCCGGTGCCGCTTTCGTTTGCGCTGGTCAAAAACGACGGTGCCGTTGAGTGGTTTGTTGACGAGGCGAAACTGCAACAACTCGATAGTTCAGTGCTGGAGTCAATCGCCATCCATAGCCCGGATGCATTCCTCACACGTTGCCAGCAACTGGCGGCCGGCAAACGCTTCTTGCTTGATGGCGATAACACGCCAGTTGCCGTGCGCTTTGCCGTGGAACAAGGCGGTGGTGACATCGAATGGCAGCCAGATCCAATCACACTAATGAAAGCCAATAAGAACGATATCGAACTGGAAGGGTACCGTTCAAGCCATATTCAGGACGGTGCCGCCTGGATTAATTTCCTTGCATGGCTTAGCCATGAAGTCCCACTACGTGAAGCCGCTGGTAACCCGATTACTGAACTTGAGGCGCAGGAAAAGCAGCTCGCGTTCCGTCAAGAATGCGACAACTTCATTGAGCAAAGTTTTGGTACCATTTCCGCGGCAGCGGGTAATGCGGCGATGTGCCATTACCACAGCGCGCCGGAAACCAACTTTGCGATCACCGGGCATGAATTTTATCTCAACGATTCCGGTGGGCAGTATTTCAACGGTACAACCGATGCCACACGCACGCTGAACTTTGGACAACTCGATGCTCAACGCCGTCTACACTACACCGCGGTTCTGAAAGGCTTCCTGTCGCTGATTTCGCTGCAATTCCCGCAAGGGACACAAGGCCACCAACTGGACGCATTTGCACGCCGCCCGCTTTGGGAACTGGGCCTGGATTATGATCACGGCACGGGTCACGGTGTCGGTCACAACATGCTGATTCATGAAAACCCGCACCGTATGGCGAAAAAAGTGAATCCATGGCCAATGCTGCCGGGCAATGTGCTAACCATCGAACCGGGTTATTACCTGGCAGGTAGCCACGGCATTCGTATTGAAAACCAGGTTGAAGTTGTCGCTTCAATACCGGGGTTCTGCAAATTCGCCTCACTGACGCTCATCCCGATTGATTTAAGCGCGGTGGAGTTGCCATTGTTAAGTGAGCAAGAGATTGCCTGGCTTGATGATTACCACCAGTTGGTGCGGGAAACATTGTCGCCACTCGTTTCCAGTACTGCGCGTCCATGGCTGATAGAGGCAACTGCGCCAGTCAGAACGCAACGTATGTAAGCCCTTAAAGGGCTAACACCATCAGTTTAAGAGCGAGGTATCCGGGGCGACCACCGGGTTTGGCTTCCCCCGGAAACAGATCCCGGTGTTTCCCCTCATTCATTGGCTTAAGTGAAAGGTGTTACTCTAAGAGCCGTGTTTTGCGGCTCTTTTCTTCTTTTTGCCGATTAAACCAGCAATCAAACACATTTCACCTAAACAGCCTTTGACAACCCAGTAGCCGCTAGTTACTATGCGCCCCGTTAACCGATTCCTCTGTAGTTCAGTCGGTAGAACGGCGGACTGTTAATCCGTATGTCACTGGTTCGAGTCCAGTCAGAGGAGCCATATTTGAGAAGCCCGCTTAGGAAACTAAGCGGGCTTTTTGCTTTTCAGAATTTGTATTTTATAGCTGCCCTGCTTTTCCGGGTTCAATGCTAATTGGCACCGGCATCCCGGAACGACGCGTCAACGCGGCGCTCGCTATACCTGCATCTACGCCAGAACCTTGCGTCATATCGCGCAGTGCCGATGTCATTGGTAGCGGGACTTTCTTGTCAGACTCAAACTCCGCACGGTTACGGGACAGCGGCTCATGCACTTCCAGCCAATGCCTCCCGTCCGGTTCGACCGTTGCTTTCACCGGCTGGTCAATCAGCTGTACACGCGTCCCCACCGGCACATTATCAAACAGATACTTTATGTCGTCTTTACGTAGGCGAATGCAACCCTGGCTAACGCGCAGGCCGATACCAAAGTTGGCGTTAGTGCCGTGAATAGCGTAAAGCTTGCCGATGTAAATCGCATACAGCCCCATCGGGTTATCCTCACCCGGCGGTACATATGCTGGCAGCGTTTTCCCCTCTTTCGCATATTCGCGTCGAGTATTAGGTGTGGGAGTCCAGCCTGGAGCTTCCTGCTTACGCTCAACCCTCGTCACCCAGTTACGCGGGGTTTCCCGCCCGGCCTGTCCGATTCCAATGGGGAAGATCTCAACCGTATTGCTCTGATCCGGGTAGTAGTAAAGCCGCATTTCGGCGACGTTAATCACGATGCCCTGGCGTATGGTGTCAGGCAAAATCACTTGCTGTGGAATTGTTAACTGGGTACCGGCTTTTGGCAGAAATGGATCAACACCTGGATTAGCTTCCAGCATATTGCTGAGCCCCTGCCCGTACTGCGCTGCATAATACTCCAACGGCTCAGTATTCCCTTCAGGAATGCTAACGGTTATCGGCGAGCCAACCAGACGGCTCCCGTCAGGTGGAAGCATATAGGTAACGGCCTGGACGCTACAGGTAACGGTGGCAAGCACAAAGGCAAGCGAGGATAAGCGAATCATAATTTCCCTATTATCAGACATGGCATTGATAAGTTAAATATAACCCTCACTTAAGAGTTCGGTGAGGAGAGCCGCACAAAAGAGTCACTCATTTTGCTATGGTATAGGCGGAGTAATTTTCGGAATGTGGTGCTGGCGGGAGTTTGGTGTTTTTAAGAGATGAGCCTGGTAGGAGCTCATCTCTTGTGTCTGATGCGGTTATTAATTGCCTGAGCTATCGAGAAGATCTTTGCTTGCCGCTTTTAAGTACTGGAACATTGACCAGAAAGTTAATACCGCAGCGATGAAGAATAAACCGATCCCCGCGTACTCAACCCACATATTTGGGCGCCAGAGCATACCGATCAACGCCAGCATTTGCGCCATGGTTTTGGACTTACCAATCCAGGAGACCGCAACACTGCTGCGCTTGCCAATTTCAGCCATCCATTCACGCAACGCAGAGATAATAATTTCACGGGCAATCATTGTGGCCGCAGGCAGTGTCACCCACCATGAGTGATAATGTTCCACCACCAGCACCAGCGCAACGACGACCATAACTTTATCCGCTACCGGATCAAGGAATGCTCCAAAACGCGTGCTTTGGTTCCAGCGACGCGCCAAAAAGCCATCAAACCAGTCAGTAATTGCAGCAAACCAGAAGATAAACGCGCACAGGAAAGGTGCCCAACTGAACGGCAGATAAAAAGCCAGCACAAAGAATGGGATAAGGACGATACGAAACAGAGTAAGCAATGTCGGGATATTAAATTGCATAGTGCTGGTTAACTGTCTGTCGTAAGTGGAAATTGTCTCTATGTTGCTACAGAGCCCTTAATGTTTCAACGAGTAGAAGATCTTTTCTGCCAACGCTTGCGAGATACCTGGCACTTTTGCAATTTCTTCTACGGATGCATTCTTTAATGGTTGCAATCCCCCCATATATTTCAACAACATCTGGCGACGCTTTGGCCCAACACCTTCGATTGTCTCCAGGGCGCTGGTATTTTTCACTTTTGCCCGTTTTTTACGGTGCCCGGAAATGGCATGGTCATGCGATTCATCACGGATATGCTGGATAACATGCAAAGCAGGAGAATCTGGCGGTAGTGAGAAGCCTTCCCCTTCTGGTTCGAAGAACAACGTCTCAAGCCCGGCTTTGCGGTCCACGCCTTTTGCCACGCCAAGCAACAGGGGATGATTTTTATCCCACTCAACATCAAGTTCTGCGAAGACGGTTTTTGCCTGGCCGAGTTGCCCTTTGCCACCGTCAATCAGGATAACGTCCGGGATTTTACTTTCGTCGATAGTTTTACCGTAACGACGACGCAGTACCTGATTCATCGCGGCATAATCATCGCCAGGTGTAATACCTTCAATGTTGTAGCGGCGATATTCCGCACGTAGCGGGCCGTTAGCATCAAAGACCACACAGGAAGCCACTGTCTGCTCACCCATGGTGTGACTAATGTCAAAACACTCCATTCTTTTAATTTCTGGCAATTCCAGCACATTGGCTAATGCCGCCAGACGTTGATGGATGGTCGACTGCTGCGCCAGACGTGTCACCAGTGCGGTGGCCGCATTGGTCCGCGCGAGTTTAAGGTAACGTGCACGATCCCCTCGCGGTTTGGTCTGCACGTTGATACGCCGACCAGCAAGCTCCGTCAGAGAGTCTGACAACAGGTTTTTATCCGGCAAATTGAAATCGAGCAGAATTTCAGAAGGTAAGGTGCGCATCTGGCTGCCCTGCAAATAGAACTGGCCAACAAATGTTTCAACCACTTCTGACAGTTCCGTGCCATTTGGTACTTTCGGGAAGTAACTGCGACTGCCCAACACTTTACCCTGGCGGATAAACAGCACGTGCACACACGCCATACCCGAATCAAACGACACACCGATCACATCCAAATCATCACCGGTATTAGAGACAAACTGTTTCTCAGTCACACGGCGGACTGCCTGAATCTGGTCACGGATTCGCGCAGCGGCTTCAAACTCCAGGTTTTTACTCGCCTCTTCCATTCTGGCGATCAACTGGTTAAGAACCTGATCGTCTTTTCCTGAGAGGAACAAGCGCACATATTCCACCTGCTGGGCGTAATCCTCTTCACTGACCAAACCTGCAACACACGGGCCAAGACAACGCCCAATCTGATATTGCAAACAAGGACGAGAGCGATTGCGATAGACATTGTTTTCGCACTGACGAATCGGGAAGATTTTTTGTAATAACGCCAGCGTTTCGCGTACTGCGTAGCCGTTCGGGAATGGCCCGAAATATTCCCCCTTCGCATGTTTCGCCCCACGATGCATAGCAAGTCGCGGGTGTGTATCACCGCTAAGGAAAATGAAAGGATAGGATTTGTCATCGCGCAGCAGCACGTTATAGCGTGGCTGATAAAGCTTGATGTAGTTATGCTCAAGCAGCAGCGCTTCTGTCTCGGTATGGGTTACCGTCACGTCGATATGCTGGATTAGCGCAACCAGAGCTTCCGTTTTACGGCTGGCAAGATTGCTCCTGAAGTAGCTCGACAGGCGTTTTTTAAGATCTTTGGCTTTACCAACGTAAATAACCGTCTCACTGGCGTCATACATCCGATAGACGCCAGGTTGGCTGGTTACTGTCTTGAGAAAAGCTCGCGGGTCAAAGATTTCACTCACTACTGATTAACGTCTCCGCACTAAATAAACCATGACGAATGGCCAGGTGTGTCAGCTCAACATCGCCACTGATATTCAGTTTACTAAACATGCGGTAACGGTAACTATTGACCGTTTTCGGGCTTAGACTAAGCTGTTCAGAGATCTCATTGACCTTCTGGCCTTTGGTGATCATCAGCATAATCTGTAATTCACGCTCAGACAAACTGGCAAACGGTGTGTCCGTTTTTTCCGGTTCGATCTGGCTTAATGCCATCTGCTGGGCGATGTCTGATGCAATGTAACGCTGACCCGCGTTGACTGAGCGAATCGCATTTACCACATCCTGCGGTGCTGCACCTTTACTTAAATAACCCGCCGCACCGGCCTGCATGACTTTCGCCGGCAGTGGATTTTCAGTGTGAATCGTCAGCATAATCACTTTGATATCCGTTGAATATCGCGCGATTTTGCGTGTTGCTTCAAGGCCACCAATGCCTGGCATGTTCATATCCATCAGGACGACATCAACCGGATGGCTACGGCACCATTTTACGGCATCCTCACCGCAATTTGCTTCACCTGATATCTTAATCCCTTTGATATCTTCAAGAATGCGTCGTATCCCTGCGCGCACCAGTTCGTGGTCATCAACAAGAAGTACGTTGATCAAAGGGGACTCTCCAGAAAAGGAATTACGCTACTAAAAATTATCACGCTATATTAACGGGTTTTCCGGTAACTTTAAAATGCAAAAACAGATTTTCAGAGTTTCCACTGTTTTTGGAAATTTAATTGTACAGTGGAAACTGTACAAGCAATTTGATTAATTTATGGCTTTAAATAATAAAAATGCCTTTCACATTAAAAAAAACGATAATTCATTAATATCAGACGTATTAAATAATGCTTACACACCCCAACATTTAACCGCAAACAAACACAATCAAAACAATTTAACAGCATTGTACAGATAACAACCTGGATGTTTAGCGTAAGCACTAATAAAATAGTTTACGATTGTGCTATACTCCGCCGCCTTACGAAACCGTTACACAAAACAACGGTGTACCAACCAAGACCGAGGAACACAAATGAGCACTCCTGATTTTTCCACCGCAGACAACAGTAGTGAACTGGCTATTGAAGTTACCTGCCTGAAAGCTATGCTGACTCAGATGCTAAAAGCCATGGGCCAAGCCGATGCAGGCAAGGTTATCATCAAAATGGAAAAGCAAATTGCTCAGATGGACGACTCGGCGCACGCAGAAGTCTTTGGTAATACTGTTAAGCAAATTAAACAGGCTTACCGTCAGTAATCGTTAAACGGCGGCTGGATGAGGAATATGTCTCCAGCCGTTTCGTTGAAGAGTCATCGAATTAACTCCCCTTTCAAATTATTCCTATCGCTGCCGCATAACAGGCAATTTGTGTTTTATTTGGCGCATTAAATTTCTTCTGCATATTTTTCTGATGAAAATTGACGGTATTTTCTGATATCGACAAAATAATAGCGATTTCAGCTGATGTTTTTCCTTCACCCGTCCACTGCAATATTTCCCGCTCACGCTTGCTGAGTTTTAATGTCAGCGCATCCATAGATGGATCGTTTAGACGCGTTAACGTCATCAGGCTCAATTCACCTAAATACTGCAGACGTAACTGAAGCTCATCGCTGGGTAATATTTTCCCTTTGCCCTGAGTACGTGAAACAGAGTAAAAACCCATTGCTCGATTAGGTGCCATTACACACTGGCTAATGCCGCGGCGCAGGCCGTGATCCCTTGCCGCATCCCAGAACTGTGGGGTATCGCTAAAAAGCTCGTCATTCCACGGTAAATGGCCACGCATGAAATTTTCCGGGCGAAGCACCGGGTCTATCGTGAAGTAATTTTCAGCATGATAGTGATCGAGCCAGCTTTGCGGATAGGACGATCTTAAAGAGGTTTTAGGGCGGGTAAATGGCACCGGGTGACGTATACATAGCGAGTAATAGTCAAACTCCAACAGCTCAGTTTGCTGATGCAGAATCTTCGTTATTTCATCAGCCTGAGTGACAGACTGGAAGATATTAAGCGCATCCAGACGCCAGTTAAAAAAGTTACGATCATCCATTATATCTGGCGAAACTCCTGACATTGAATTCATTTTCAAATGTAATGCCTAACGCTATCACATTTGCCATCTTTATTTATATGATTTAACAGTAATTACAGCTGAATATTGAGAATCAATACTCAATAATTATATTTTTATTTATAACGCTTATTAATTACAGGGTTAATTCACCATAAATAACGGCCCCAATTGGGGCCGTTCAAGCTATTGCGTCAAAAACTTCTCAAGAAATTGCTGGGTACGCGCCTGCTTAGGATTAGCAAACAATTCACGAGCCGGCCCCTGTTCCACAATACGCCCCTGGTCCATGAAGATAGCGCGGTCAGCAACATCGCGGGCGAAGCTCATTTCATGAGTCACAATCACCATGGTGCGTTTCTCCAGCGCTAACTGGCGGATTGTGCTCAACACTTCCCCCACCAGCTCAGGATCGAGTGCTGAGGTTGGCTCATCAAACAGAATAACTTCCGGGCGCATGGCCAATGCACGAGCTATCGCCACACGCTGCTGCTGGCCACCTGAAAGGCGGCGCGGATAACTGGTCTCTTTGCCACTCAACCCCACTTTCGCCAGTAGCTCACGCGCGCGTGCTATTGCCTCTTCCTTCGGCTCACCTTTAACAATCACCGGCCCCTCAATGATATTTTCAATAACCGTACGGTGCGGGAAAAGGTTGAAACTTTGGAATACAAAACCAACATGTTGGCGCAGCTCGCGCACTTTATTCTTTTGCTTACTCAGCGAAAGCGCTGCATCAATGGAGATATCTCCAACCCTGATGATTCCCGCCTCCGGCTGTTCCAGCAAGTTAATGCAACGTAAAAGCGTGGTTTTGCCTGAGCCGCTTGGACCAATAATGGCGACCACCTCCCCTGCTTTTACTTCCAGATCGATGCCATGCAGCACGGTCTGCCCGTGGAACTTCTTGATCAGTTGCTTTACGTCGATGGCACTCATTTTGGATCCCTGTCCTGGCGATTAAGTTGATTTTCAAAGTAGTTCTGCAACGAAGAGAGCACCGTTGCCATTACCCAGTAAATCAAGGAAGCCGCGAGATACATGGTAAACACCTCAAGCGTACGAGAAGTAATAAGCTGAGCCTGGCGAAACAACTCAGGAACCTGAATCGTTGCCGCAAGCGAGGTGTCTTTCACCAGACTGATAAAGCTGTTGCTCAGTGGCGGTAATGCCACACGCGCTGCCTGCGGTAAAATCGCCCGGCGCAAAGTTTGCCACGGCGTCATACCAATACTTGCCGCCGCTTCCCACTGCCCTTTATCAATTGACGAAATTGCAGCACGCAGTGTTTCCGATGCATATGCCGCCATATTCAACGACAAACCAATCATTGCGGCCGGAATTGGATCAAGCTCAATGCCAAACTGCGGCAGACCGTAATAGATCATAAACAGCTGTGCGATTAACGGCGTGCCACGAAAAATTGACACATAGAAACGCGAGAGCAGTGAAAACGGCCAAAATCGTGATAAGCGCATCAGCGCCAGTAAAAAACCGAGAATCAACCCAAAGAACATACCGCCGATGCTGAGTTGCAGCGTAAAGACGGCCCCTTTGAGCAGAAAAGGTGCCGAGTCCAGCACCAGTTGAATACTTTCTTGCATACTTAAATTACACCCTGTCTGTCTTTTTTATTCTTGCGCTATACAGTCGCGGATATGGCTACACTAACCCACGCTACATAATCTCTTTAAACATGCGGATGGTAAGCGAACAGTGCTGGCGCCCCACCGGTATGAATAAAGATTATCGGCCCTTCGTCTTTAAAACGCTTTTGTGCCACGCCATCAATCAAACCAGCCATCGCTTTACCGGTGTAAACCGGGTCAAGCAAAATCCCTTCAAGACGCGCCAGTAACTTTATGGCTTCCAGCCCTTCTTCATTAGGTTTGCCATAACCCGGTGCAAAATAATCATCCCACAGAGTAATCGGATTATTGGCGCTGACACTCAGCGATTGCGCCACAGCCTGCTGTAAAGCTTCCACTTTTGGAAGCTGCTGGGCAATCGAACGCGAAACGGTGACACCGATTAAGTCGACATCTGGCATAAGCTGTTCAAGCCCTACCGCAAGCCCTGCATGAGTCCCGGCACTACCGGACGCAACAACAACAGACGAGACGTTAACAGCACCTTCACACTGCTGGGCGATTTCCAGCGCACTCTCCACATAACCCAGTGCCCCCAGTGCATTAGAGCCCCCCACCGGAATCACATACGGGCGAAAACCTTGTGCTTCAAGGCGCTCAGCAACTTCTTCAAGTTGTTGATCAGGCGAATGTAGCGCATCACACATTTCGATTTCGACATCAAACAAGTCGAGCATCAAACGGTTGCCATTGGTGAGATAATTCTCTGCCTGCGTGCCAATCGGGTTTTCCAACAACGCGACACATTTAAGGCCAAGTTTTGCAGCAACCGCAGCAGTCTGGCGAACGTGATTTGACTGAATCGCCCCTGCGGTGACCAGAACGTCAGCCCCTTCACGTAGCGCATCGGCTGCCAGAAACTCAAGTTTACGCAGCTTATTACCCCCCATCGCCATGGGTGTTGTATCGTCACGTTTGATGTAGATTTCACGACCAAGGTAGTCAGAAAAACGCGGCAGATATTCGAGTGGCGTCGGGGCGCCGATAAACTCCAGACGCGGAAAGCGCGTCAGATTGTGCAGTGACATGAGCAACTCCATTACACTTTGAATAAAATCCAGATTTATTCATTATGCACCAGCCGGGCAAAATGCCGACAAATACAAATAAAAAAGGCGGATGTCGCTTACGCTAATCCGCCCTACAGGTATCGGGTTACTTACTTAGTAACGTCAGCACCAAACCATTTTTCAGAAAGCTTGGCCAGAGAACCATCTTTCTGCATTTCAGCGATACCTTTGTTGATCGCTTCAACCAGGTCTTCATTGCCTTTACGTACCGCAACACCCGCTTCCTGACGAGAGAATGGAGCACCCGCTACAGCCAGGGTATCTTTGGTTTTCTTCACCAGATCCAGCGCCGCCAGGCGGTCAACCAGAATGGCATCAATACGGCCTACGCGTAGATCCTGATATTTAGTTGGGTCATCATCATAAGTGCGGATATCCACGCCCTGCACATTGGCACGTAACCATTCTTCATAGTTTGTCCCAAGGCCCACCCCCACTTTTTTGCCTTTCAGGGAATCAGGCCCGGTAATGCTGCCTTCATTGCCTTTTTTCACTAGCGCCTGAATACCGGAAACGGTATATGGCGTTGAGAAATCATATTTTTGCTTACGCACATCGGAAATCGTGACCTGATTAATCACCACATCGATGCGTTTGGAGTCCAGTGACGCCAGCATGCCGTCCCATTTCGTCGGCTTAAGCGCGGCTTTTACGCCCAGGTGCTGTGCCAGTTGTTCTGCAAATTCCACTTCAAAACCGGTCAGTTTGCCATCATCACCCTGAAAGCTAAACGGAGGGTAGGTTCCTTCCAGGCCAACCAGCAACGTGCCGCGTTCTTTGACTTTATTGAGTAAGTTTTCCGCCGCAAACGTCTTCACACTCGCGCCAGCTACCATTGCCACAGCCAGCACGCCCATCAGCGCCTGACGCCCCACCATTGCTAGTTTCATAGATACCCCGAATGTCGATAATTTGATGTAGTGTAACGACTTAATATAATGAATCAAAACCACTACGTTACAACTTATGCCGTTTTAATATATACCTTAATCTTTTAAGTTGCAGGCGTGTTGGCTGCTCTCGCTTGCCGCCTTCCTGCATCCTGAGATCTTATGGGTAAATATCAGAAGTTGATTTATTTTCCTGGAAATGGGCACGGGTAGTTTGGTTCAGGGTCTGGAACTGCCCGTACTTGCGCAGTGCAATACGGTAATTATTGGTGCTGGTTGGCGGTAACCACTCTTCCAGGGAATCGTCGAAGAAAGCGTTAGCTGAAGTGGGAGAAGGGATATTTTGTTCAGCAAAATGATTACCCAGACGACGCAGGCGGACCACATATTCGCGGATGGTGCCGTGGCTCATCTCCGTTTGCTCGAACAGGTATTCTTTAAAGCCAATGATATCGAAATAGTGCTGCTGCTCTTTGCAGTACAAATCACCGCAAAAACGGCACAGTGCCGCCCAGGACAGGCGTTCAGCCTGCCAGCCATTATCATCTATTAAAGTATCAAGTTGGGCGATGGCGGTTTTGCTGACAATTTCCCCCCCACGCGTAAGCGTGATTCTGTCGAGCAATTTTGCGCACTGCGCACAATGAGTTTGTGTGTGTTTAAAGTCTTTCAAATAACGGCTTAATGGCCGTTTTTTTAATTGCTGCACCGTCATTATGTAATCCCGATTATCTCGCCAGATACCCAACTAACTCGAGTCGCATCGCGCGGCAAGAGAACAAGTCCCGATACGCTTACATCAGTAAGTCATTCGGGCACGTGAACGCTGCCAACAAAGATGAAACCTGAAGTATGACGGGCATTTACAACTTACCGAGCTTCGTGCGTAAACGTTTAATCGCCTGGCTGTGCAACTGACTCACGCGCGACTCCCCCACTTCCAGCACCGCGCCAATCTCTTTCAGATTCAGCTCTTCCTGGTAGTAAAGGGTCAACACCAGCTTTTCACGCTCAGGTAACGCTTCAATTGCGCCCATCACACGCTCACGCAAATTCCCTTCCAACAATTGTTGAAGCGGGTTCGCCTGCTGATGCTCTTCAGTAATCAGTTCGATACTATCGCCATGCTCTTCACGCCACTCATCGTAAGAAAAGAGTTGGCTGTTATTGGTGTCGAGCAACATCTGACGGTATTCGTTGAGCGGGATATCCAACCGGTCGGCCACTTCAGTTTCGGTGGCGTTACGGCCCAGCTCTTGCTCCAGTTGACCAATTGCCTGCGCAACGCCGCGGGCATTACGCCTGACGCTGCGGGGCACCCAGTCACGGCTGCGCAACTCATCAAGCATCGCCCCACGGATGCGCTGCACCGCGTAGGTAGTAAATGCCGTTCCTTGCAGGGCATCATAACGGTCCACTGCGTTTAACAACCCGATGCCGCCCGCCTGTAGCAGGTCGTCAAGCTCCACACTCGCAGGCAGGCGTACCTGCAGGCGCAATGCTTCGTGACGCACCAGCGGTACATAACGCTGCCACAGCGAGTGTTTATCCATCACACCTTCAGCGGTATACAGTGAATTCACGATAAACAGCCCTGCGTTAGTTGAGTTATCGGCATGATTATCCGTTTCTGGAGGGGTTTTAATCGCAAGAATAGTGGGTGAAATGAGGGGTTATTTGGGGTTATGGGTAACAACCATAAAGAAAAAACCCCGCAAGCGCGGGGTTTGGTCAGGTTTGCGTGGATTAACGCAGCAGAGACAGAACGCCCTGCGGAACCTGGTTTGCCTGTGCCAGAACAGAAGTACCAGCCTGCTGCAGGATCTGAGCTTTAGACATATTGGAAACTTCAGTCGCGTAGTCAGCATCTTCGATACGGCTACGAGCAGAGGTCAGGTTGTTCAGGGTGTTACCCAGGTTAGTGATGGTAGAGTCGAAACGGTTCTGTACCGCACCGAGATCAGAACGCAGTGCGTCGACTTTAGCCAAGGCTGCGTCAAGTGCTTTCAGTGGATCCGCTGTTTTATCCGAAGCGGTTTGAGCATTAGCACTAATTTTGCCATCGGCATCTTTGTATGCTGCTTTACCTGAACCATTGGTAATAGAACCGTCATCCTGAACGTAGTAAGTAGCTACATTACTGTCAACCAATTCGCTTTTATCATTTTTATAGATAGCTGCGCCTGCACCAGCAGTAGTACCAGCCTTGACAACGCCATTAGTATCAACGTTATAGCCGGTACCAACTGTTGTAGTAAATGCTTTACCTTTTAAAGCATTTGTCATTGTTTCCGGGCTAAGTTGAGCGTTAGCAACATCAATTTTGCTTCCAGTACCACCAGCCAAAGTCAGTGTTGTGTTTGTTCCAGTAATTGCGACAGTAGCCGGAACCGCAGTACCACCACCATTTTTCTGGAGTTCAGACAGAGAGGCGCTAATAGTAGTACCAGTAGCTTTTGTTTTGGTTAAGTTACCAGTTGGGTCGATAAACAGTGCTGCGTTATCATCAGCTGCTGTCATTGAACCATCTTTGGCAATTAATACATCTTGTGTACTACCGCCAATGCTTACTGTAGCTTTTGTAACATCTCCAGCCTTTGGATTCAGATAGCTAACAACATCCGCAGCATCCAAACCATTTGCCGTAAACTCATAAGATTTACTTGTTGAGTTATAGGTATAAGTAGTGCTTGCTGGTGTTGACTGAAGCCCATTATCAATGGTAGCAGTAACTGCTTTACCGCCAGAAATACCAGCCAGCACATCACTTGAAGTAGCAGCAGCGTAACCAGCTGAACCAGTATATGTTTTACCAGCATCAGCAGTTTGGAAGCCTGCTGCCGCCAAGTCGGTTGTTTTAGCCAGGGTATTAGCCACACCACCTTTACCATTCACATTAAAGCCATTCAGGCCCAGAGTGCTGGAAGTAATTTCTTTCAGATCGATAGTGATGGTTTCGCCATCGTTCGCACCAACCTGAATTTTCATAGAGCTGTCGCCAGCCAGAACTTTCACGCCGTTGAACTGAGTTTGACCAGATACACGGTCAATCTCGCTCAAACGCTGGGTGATTTCATTCTGGATGGAATCCAAGTCAGACGTGGAGTTAGTGCCGTTAGTTGCCTGAACAGACAGCTCACGTACACGCTGCAAGTTGTTGTTGATTTCAGACAATGCGCCTTCAGTCGTCTGAGCGATAGAAATACCGTCGTTGGCGTTACGAGAAGCCTGAGTCAGACCTTTGATGTTTGCAGTAAAGCGGTTAGCAATTGCCTGGCCCGCTGCATCGTCTTTGGCGCTGTTAATGCGCAGACCGGAAGACAGACGCTCGATAGCGGTGCCCAGGGAAGACTGAGATTTATTCAGATTGTTTTGGGTCAACAGCGACAGGCTGTTAGTGTTGATAACTTGTGCCATGATTTTATCCTTATCAATTCACATTTTGTGGTTGGGCTGTTGCCCACGGTTTCTCACCGTCTACCCATGTATCGGCACACTATTTTCGAACTTTAGAAATATTTCACTTTTTAACTAGCCGCCGAAATAACCCGCAACGACTTCATTATTCCCGCCATTAAATACCGACAAATATCATTAAACTTTGCCGCTAAAGTGCCGATATCAACGTGAATAATTGTTAGTAATGAAAAGGGATTAATTAATGGCTAGCGTTTCTTCATTAGGCATCGGCTCCAATCTGCCGTTGAATACACTGTTAGATAACCTTACTGTCGCAGAAAAAGGCCGATTAACACCGATTACTGCTCAGCAGTCCAGCTACAGCTCAAAATTGACGGCTTATGGCACGCTCAAAAGCGCGATCGAAAAATTCCAGACTGCGAATACCACACTTAATGACGCTAACCTTTTTAAAAGCAGCACCGCCACCAGCAGCAATACAGATTTAGTTGTAAGCACCGGTGCGGGAGCCGCAGCAGGTAAATACACCATCAGTGTGACTCAACTGGCGCAGGCACAGTCTCTGGCAACTGGCGGAATTGCTAGTGCAACTGACAAGCAGAGCACCGTTTCATCTACCGACCGCACGCTAATCATTAACCAGCCAGGCCGTAAAGAACCGCTGGAAATCAAACTCAGCGATGATCAAACGTCACTGAATGGTATTCGTGATGCAATTAACGCCGCCGATGGTGGTGTTTCTGCAAGCGTCATTAAGAATAAAAGTGGTGAATTCCAGTTAGTTATCTCTTCAGCCGAAACAGGTGAAGATAAAGCCATGACGATTAGCGTCACAGGCGACAGTGAACTCAACGATCTGCTGGGTTATGATTCAAAGACTAAAACGGGCAAGCTGACTCAAACTATTGCTCCTCAAAATGCCCTATTAACCATCAACAATATCGAAGTAGAAAGCGGTAGTAACACCGTTAAAGATACTCCCGAAGGTGTCACGTTAACGCTGAATAAAGAAGTGACTAACGCAACGGTTACCGTCACTAAAAGCAATGATAAAGCAACCGCTGCCATCAAAGGGTGGGTTGATGCCTATAACTCCATGCTGGACACCTTTAGTTCTCTGACCAAGTACAGCGCGGTGGAAGCTGGTGCAGACCAAAGCACGGGCAACGGTGTACTGCTTGGCGACAGCGTGGTACGTACCATTCAGACGGGTATTCGTGGTCAATTCACAACTGGCGATACCGGCTCTAAATTCAGTACCCTTTCCCAAATCGGCATTGCTCAAGACCCAACTACAGGCAAGTTAAAGATCGATGACGATAAATTAACCAAAGCTCTTACAACTAACTCAGTAGACACCCAAAATCTTCTCGTCGGCGACGGCAAAACCACTGGCATCACTACTACTACTGCCAATCTGGTGAAAGACTATCTGGCAACCGATGGCATTATCGACAGCGCCACCACCAGTATCAACGCCACGCTAAAAAGCCTCACCAAACAGTATCTTGCCGTTAGTTCCAGCATCGACGACACCATCGCCCGATACAAAGCTCAGTTTACGCAGCTCGATACCATGATGAGCAAGCTGAACAACACCAGTTCGTATCTGACTCAACAATTCTCATCCAGCAGTTCCTGATAACAAGGGGTAATTATGTACAGCGCGCGGGGTACACAAGCATATGCTCAGATTGGTGTGGAAAGCGCCGTCATGAGCGCGAGTCCTCATCAATTGATTGTTTTGCTTTTTGATGGAGCATTAAGCGCCCTGGTCAGAGCTCGCTTGTTTATGCAGCAAGGAGAGCTGGCCGCGAAAGGGGAAGCACTGAGCAAGGCTATCAATATTATCGATAACGGCCTGAAAGCAGGGTTAGATAATGAAAAAGGTGGCGAAATCGCAGCGAATTTATCGTCTCTGTATGACTATATGATTCGCCGCCTGATGCTGGCCAATCTGCGAAATGATGTTGAAGCAATAGAAGAAGTTGAAGGGCTGCTCACCAACATTGCCGATGCCTGGAAACAGATCTCACCTCTGAATGCTGCGCGGGAGCCTGCCTAATGTCGCCGTATGTAGAACTGATCAGCCGCTGGCAGAACGTTGTGCTGTTAAGCCAGTCGTTGCTGGAACTGGCACAGCGTGGCGAGTGGGATCTATTGCTGGAACAAGAAGTCGCGTACCTGCAAGGCATTGAAACGCTCAATGCCAATCCGATTCCACCGGGAACGGCGAAAAGCGTGCAGGATATGTTGCAACAAAATCTTGAGCAAATTCTGGCTAACGAACAGGCGCTTAAAAATCTTTTACAGCAGCGCCTGGACGAACTTAGTGCGTTAATCGGCCAGTCATCACGCCAGCAAACGCTTAACCACACGTATGGAAGGTTATCAGGCCAGTTGCTGGTACCTGATGCACCACAATAATTTTCATTCGTTCAGTCATTCCCTCATAAGTTCAAAAATCTTCCATACTCCAGAGGTCAGCTAAATGACTCCTGGAGCGTGGACTCGATGAAAAACCCAACCTTATTGCAATTTTTCCATTGGTATTACCCCGGTGGGGGTCAGTTGTGGGCAGAAGTCGCCGAACGCGCGGCAACGCTCAATGATATCGGCGTCAATATGGTATGGCTGCCTCCGGCTTATAAGGGCAGTTCCGGCGGCTATTCGGTGGGTTATGACTGTTACGATCTTTTTGATCTCGGCGAATTTGACCAAAAAGGATCGGTGGCGACCAAATACGGCGATAAAGCGCAATTACTGGCAGCAATAAAAGCGCTCAAAGAAAACGATATTGCTGTGCTGCTTGATGTGGTGGTGAACCACAAAATGGGCGCTGATGAAAAAGAGCAGATTCGCGTTAATCGCGTTAACGAAGAAAACCGTAATGAGATAGACGATGAAGTTATCGAATGCGAAGCCTGGACGCGTTACACCTTCCCTGCCCGCGCCGGTCAATACTCGCAGTTTATCTGGGATTACAAATGCTTTAGTGGTGTTGACCACATCGAAAACCCCAACGAAGACGGTATTTTCAAGATAATTAACGATTACACCGGCGAAGGCTGGAACGACCAGGTTGATGATGAGTTGGGTAATTTCGACTATTTAATGGGCGAGAATATCGACTTTCGCAATCACGCCGTCACAGAAGAGTTGAAATACTGGGCGCGCTGGGTCATGGAAGAAACCGGCTGTAACGGCTTCCGCCTCGATGCGGTCAAACACATTCCGGCATGGTTCTACAAAGAGTGGATTGAGCATGTTCAGGAAGTAGCTGAACAACCGCTGTTTATTGTTGCTGAATACTGGTCACATGAGGTTGATAAACTTCAGGAATATATCGCGCAGGTTGATGGCAAAACGATGCTGTTTGATGCGCCGCTGCAAATGAAATTCCACCAGGCGTCAAAACAAGGTCGTGATTACGACATGAGCCAGATTTTTACCGGCACGCTGGTTGAAGCTGACCCCTTCCACGCGGTAACACTCGTTGCCAATCACGACACGCAACCGCTGCAATCCCTCGAAGCTCCCGTTGAACCCTGGTTCAAACCATTAGCTTATGCGCTGATTCTATTGCGTGAAAACGGTGTGCCAAGCGTGTTTTATCCCGATTTATTTGGCGCAAGTTACGACGATGAGGGTGGTGATGGCGAAACTTATCATATTGACATGCCGATAATTGAGCAGCTCGATGATTTAATTCATGCCCGTGAGCGCTTCGCCCACGGTGTGCAAACGCTCTGGTTTGATCACCCTAATTGCATCGCCTTTAGCCGCAGCGGCACCGACGAAAATCCCGGCTGTGTGGTGGTGTTATCAAATGGCGATGAAGGTGAGAAAAACATCACGCTTGGCGATAATTATGGCGGCAAAAACTGGCGGGACTATCTGGGTAACCGTGACGAAACCGTCACCACCGATGAAAAAGGTAATGCGACCTTTTCCTGCAATGGCGGAAGCGTCAGCGTGTGGGTACTGGAAGAGGTGTTATAGATTGGCTTAAACTTCCCTCTCCTTTCAAGGAGAGGGAATCATCACTTACGGTAATTTGCTATCGAGCGGGTTCTTCTGCAAATAATCAGCGCATTCTTGAGTCGGACGATCAACACGTTTCAGCGTCATACCGGCATATTCCAGCGTATCGCCTTCACGCTCAACGCTATAAACATCGCGTTTGTTCGTCACGTTATACCAGTCATCTGAACGCACAGTCAGTTTACCCGGCAGAGCAAGCACGCGCTGCCACTGGCGGCAATCCAGCGTATCCCCTTCCGGCGTGACCACAAGAGTCGCGATCGCTTCCGGGCTCACCATCTCACTTTGCGGGCCTTGCGACTGCCAGTAACCAGCAAGTCCTGCAGGCGCTGGGGTTTTAACCACTTCGCGGTAATTATCAACCTGCACACAGCCGCTCAACGCCAGCAACACTGTCAATAATGCAATCTTCTTCATCATCTATCCCGACTGCGGAGAAAAAATAATTTTCGCATTAAAGCACTTAGCCCGCCAGTGTTTCAGCAACTTACCGAAAAACAGCACGTGATGATTATCGGCTACTCAACGCCAGTTTTGTCGCAAACAGCATAAACACGCCGCCGGTGGCACGGTCCATCCATTTCACGATAGCGGGGATCTTAAGCAGGTCTGAGGCATAACGCGTTGCCATAATTAATGTTAATGACCAAAGCGTGCCTAAAACGACATGAATAGAGACCAACAAGAATGTCCAGATGATAGGTGAATGCCCTGCAGGTATAAATTGAGGCAAGAATGAAACGTAGAATATACCGATTTTTGGGTTTAATACGTTTCCGAGCATCCCTCTTAAAAACCAATTACTTGAGGCAGGACGTTCAAGCTGATTAGAATCAAATGTTTGGCGAGGTCTGAGAAGGAGCTGTATCCCCAGCCAGAACAAATACGCAGCGCCACACCACTTGAGAATATCGTAAGCCAACTCAGACGCGGCAAGTAGCGCCCCCAGGCCAAAAGCAACTATAGCGCCCCAGATAAAACAGCCGGTATCGATACCCAGTGCAGCCTGAAAAGCCTTTTTACCACCTTCGACGGTAGCCGTCCGCAGGATGAGTGCGGTATCAAGCCCAGGAGTCAGCGTTAAGAGAAGTGCAGCAATAGAGAAAGCAAGAAGTGAATCCGCAACAGACATTTTCTATCTCCGAAAGAGCGGATGTTACTGAAAAGTTAACACTCGCACAATTGAAACCTATTCAACTCATAGTGACTTTTTATGATTATTCTCGCCTTCGCCGTTCTGGTGTACTCCCCCGCCAAAGCAAATCTTTTACCAGACTCAATGGCGAGTTGCAGATTATGAATTAAGATTATTCTTATAAATCTTAAACGGAATATCGCCATGCGTGATTTCTTTTCCACATTAAAATATGACTTAAAAATCAACACAGCCAAATCCAAACTCATTATTTTAATTTTCAGATTGGCCACTATTCACGCCAAAACAAAGGCGCTTTACCCGCTTTCGCTGATGTTTGTGATACTCAATAGGGTTATTAATGAAGGTCTGTTTGGGGTTGAGCTCTCTTACCATTTAAAAATTGGTAAAGGCTTTAAAATCTGGCATGGCAACTCGATGATTATCAACAGAAGTTGTGTGATTGGAGAAGGATTTACCATCAGGCAGTTTTGCACCCTTGGTAGCAATAAAAATGGTGTCGACATCAAATTTAAAGTGGGAAACAACGTCAATATGGGTGCCCATTCCTGCATCATTGGCGACGATATAGAAATTGGCGACAACGTGACTATAGGCGTAGGCACACTGGTTTTAAAAAGCGTCCCGTCTAATAGCACGGTCATTTCCAGTAATAAAATGGTTATTATAGAAAAGTCTGAAACGTTAACGGTTTAATTAAACAGGGCAATACCCAGTAAAAACTTTTGATTGCTGGCAGGCTAAATAGAAAAGGCCGACAAGTGTCAGCCTTTGGAATAATCCTGGTTACTTCTGCACTTCTATACATTTTCCTGCGGATGGGGCCTGGACAGTACCGTAACTTCTATCAGAAATTCCCTTCATCACCTCTTTTAAGGTGAGCTCGCAAACCTCCATGCTCGGCATGGGGGTCACGTTCCATGACACATTACTCGTATAACCTGACGCCAGAAGCATAAAATAATAAACAGTTGCCACTATACCCCCTATAAACTATTGCGGATTATGTAAATGGAACTAAGAAGCAGCAAGCTATTTATTACTTTTAAGTAATTTTTAAGAAATTAATGACAAAAAAATTAAGATTATCGTGGGTGAGTAAAGATAAAAATTAACAAACCCACAAACTTTTCGCAGCAACACTTCTACATAGAGCGTAATGTATTGACCCACGCTTGTCGTTTTTTAGTGATAAAACTGTGTGTTTATATTTTATATATCAAATAGATCAAGCAACTAAACCTGCATGTTCATCACTTCCTGGTAGGCCGACACCATCTTGTTACGCACCTGAATCCCCATCTGTAACGAAACGGACGATTTTTGCAGATCGACCATCACATCATTTAGTGCAACACCAGGTGTTCCCAGGGCAAATTTTTCAGCCTGGGTACGCGCAGCGGTTTGTGTTTCGCTGATTCGACCAAGGGCTGCCTGCAACTCACCGGCAAAACTTACTTTAGGCTCGTTATTTTGAACCGGATTTCCCGCCGACAGCGCGGTTGCCTGCAACTGCGTGAGAACGCCTTCAATGCCCTGAATTGCCATTTTTCTGCCCCAGTGATTTTTAACGCGGCAAGATTACCACCTTGTCAATAGGACAAAGGCGGTAATTAGCGTCAATAAATAGAGCTAATTCAGCCATCGAAACTTTTGAGAAAGAAAATAATGACGGTGCCATCTATCGTGGAACTTTTGTTGTGGGAGCTCGTTTTGTTCACTCTTTATAGTAAAAATGATGTCTATGTTCAGCTGCGAGGTGCTCAATGACCGCAGCGAGCCAGGCACAAACGTCACAAAACAAACCCCAGGAATGGCTGACCCGCGTTCGCGCGAATCCTAAAATCCCACTGATGGTCGCAGGTGCGGCAGCGATCGCCGTTATTATCGCGCTGGTACTGTGGGCCAAAACACCTGATTACAAAGTGCTTTACAGCAACCTGGCAGATCAGGACGGTGGTGCCATCGTCACGCAACTCACCCAAATGAATGTGCCTTACCGCTTCTCCGATAACGGTAGCGCCATTGAAGTTCCAGCCGATAAAGTCTATGACCTGCGTCTGCGCCTCGCCCAACAAGGGTTGCCTAAAGGTGGCGCAGTCGGGTTTGAGCTGCTGGACCAGGAAAAATTTGGTATTAGCCAATTTAGCGAGCAAATAAACTACCAGCGTGCGCTGGAAGGTGAACTGGCGCGTACGATCGAAACACTTGGCCCGGTGAAAAATGCGCGTGTGCATCTTGCCATGCCAAAACCCTCTCTTTTTGTCCGCGAGCAAAAATCCCCTTCTGCTTCCGTAACGCTCAGCCTCGAACCAGGCCGCGCTTTAGATGAAGGACAAATCAGCGCGGTGGTCCATATGGTTTCCAGCGCGGTAGCAGGGCTGCCGCCAGGCAATGTAACGCTTGTTGATCAAGGTGGGCATCTGCTCACGCAGTCCAATACCGCAGGCCGCGATTTAAACGATGCCCAGTTGAAATATGCGATGGATGTTGAAAGCCGCTTCCAGCGCCGTATCGAATCAATCCTCGCACCTATCGTGGGTAGCGGGAATGTCCATGCTCAGGTCACAGCCCAGATAGATTTTGCCAATAAAGAAAAAACCGAAGAGCAATATCGCCCGAACAGCGATCCTTCTCAGGCCGCCGTGCGTTCACGCCAGCTAAACCAAAGTGAGCAGGTTAATGGCCGTAACCCAGGTGGTGTCCCGGGTGCTCTTTCAAACCAACCGGCTCCGCCGAACAATGCCCCTATTGCTAATGCGCCACAAAACAATGCGGCAAATGCACCTCAACAAAATCAAACGACGTCGATGGGTGGTTCTACCCCAACCGGCTCAAGCAATACTCAGCGCGACGAAACGACTAACTACGAAGTTGACCGAACTATTTTGCATACCAAACTGAACACCGGTGATATTCAGCGCCTGTCTGTCGCAGTCGTCGTGAATTATCGCCAGCTAACCGATGGCAAACCGTTGCCGTTGACCGCTGAGCAGATGAAACAAATTGAGAACCTGACGCGTGAAGCGATGGGCTATTCCGACACACGTGGCGATACGCTCAACGTAGTGAACTCACCATTTAGTGCAACAGAAGAAACCAGCCTTGAGCTGCCGTTCTGGAAGCAACAAGCCTTCTTCGAAATGCTGATGTCCGCAGGCCGTTGGTTGGTCGTTCTGATTGTTGCCTGGTTGTTGTGGCGCAAACTGGTGCGCCCACTTATTCAACGCAAGGTTGAGGTGCAACAAACACAGGTGGAAGCACAGCGCCAACGTGCCGAAGAGGAGGATGCAGTTTCTGTTCGTCTGACGAAAGACGAACAGCAGCAGCAACGTAAAGCGAATCAGCGTCTCAGTGCTGAGGTCATGAGCCAACGTATTCGCGAGATGTCTGATAACGATCCGCGCGTCGTTGCGCTGGTTATACGCCAATGGATGAGTAACGAACTATGAGTATTAGCGGAACAGAGAAGAGCGCCATTCTGTTGATGACCATTGGTGAAGATCGTGCGGCGGAGGTGTTCAAACACCTTAGCCCGCGTGAAGTCCAGCATCTTAGTTCGGCCATGGCCAGCATTCGCCAGATTTCTAACAAGCAGCTAACCGAAGTGTTAGCTGAGTTCGAGCAAGAAGCTGAGCAATACGCTGCGCTGTCGATAAACGCCAACGACTACCTGCGTTCTGTGCTGATCAAAGCGTTGGGTGAAGAGCGTGCTTCCAGCCTGTTGGAGGATATTCTGGAAACGCGCGAAACCACCTCAGGCATGGAAACGCTCAACTTTATGGAACCGCAGAGTGCCGCCGACCTTATCCGCGACGAGCACCCACAGATCATCGCCACGATTCTGGTTCACCTCAAACGTGCCCAGGCTGCCGATATTCTGGCGCTGTTCGACGAACGTCTACGCCACGATGTGATGCTGCGTATCGCTACCTTCGGCGGTGTACAACCAGCGGCGCTGGCAGAGCTGACCGAAGTGCTTAACAACCTGCTCGATGGCCAGAACCTTAAACGCAGCAAAATGGGCGGCGTGAGAACGGCAGCAGAAATTATCAACCTGATGAAAACTCAGCAGGAAGAAGCGGTTATCTCCGCTGTACGCGACTTCGACGGCGAGCTGGCACAGAAAATCATCGACGAAATGTTCCTCTTCGAAAACCTGGTCGAAGTGGACGATCGCAGCATCCAGCGCCTGTTGCAGGAAGTGGAGTCCGAATCGCTGCTTGTCGCGCTCAAAGGTGCCGAGCAACCGCTGCGCGAGAAATTCCTGCGCAACATGTCGCAACGTGCGGCAGATATTCTGCGCGACGACCTCGCAAACCGTGGCCCGGTACGTCTCTCGCAGGTGGAAAACGAACAGAAAGCCATTCTGCTTATTGTTCGTCGCCTGGCAGAAACCGGCGAAATGGTGATTGGCACCAGCGAGGATACCTATGTCTAACTCGCTGTCATGGAAAATCTGGACACCAGACGACCTGGCTCCGCCTTCGCAAGCCTTCGAGCCGATGTTCCAGTCGCAATCGGATGGTGATGAACCTGAACAGGCTCAGGAAAGCGTGCCTGATTTACAGCAACAACTTGCTCAAATGCAGATGCAGGCTCATGAACAAGGCCATCAACTCGGCTATGCCGAAGGCCAAAAAATGGGCATGGAAGAAGGCCGTAAAACGGGTTTTCAGCAAGGACTGGAGCAAGGTCTTGCTGAGGCTAAGCAGCAACAAGCCCCTGTACATGCGCGAATGCAGCAACTGGTTAGCGAGTTCCAGTACACACTTGACGCGCTCGACAGCGTTATCGCTTCACGTCTGATGCAGATGGCACTGGAAGCGGCCCGTCAGGTTATCGGTGAAACCAAAGGCATTGATAACAATGCGTTGATTAAGCAGATTCAGTCGCTTTTGCAGCAAGAGCCACTGTTTAGCGGTAAACCACAGTTGCGCGTTCACCCCGACGATTTAACCCGCGTTGAAGAGATGCTGGGTGCCACGCTCAGTCTGCATGGCTGGCGCTTACGGGGTGATCCCGGTCTTCATCAGGGCGGTTGCAAAGTCTCCGCTGATGAAGGCGACCTTGATGCAAGTGTTGCAACGCGCTGGCAAGAACTCTGCCGACTTGCAGCCCCTGGAGTGTTGTGATGACTGCGCGCCTGACTCGCTGGCTCAACTCGCTCGATTCTTTTGAGGCAAAAATGTCTCAACTGCCGACCGTGCGTCGTTATGGTCGTTTGACTCGCGCAACCGGTCTGGTACTGGAAGCCACAGGCCTGCAATTACCGCTTGGCGCGACCTGCATCATCGAGCAGCACTCCAGAGATATCGAGTGTGAAGTCGTCGGTTTTAACGGCCAAAGACTGTTCCTGATGCCGCTTGAGGAAGTAGAAGGCATTCTGCCCGGTGCGCGTGTTTATGCTCGCGCCACCAGCGAAGGTGGCCTGCATAGTGGCAAACAACTGCCCCTCGGCCCGGCACTTCTGGGCCGTGTTCTTGATGGCAGTGGTCGCCCACTCGACAGCCTTCCGGCACCGGAAACAACCACGCTTGGTGCATTGGGGGCCGCCCCGTTCAACCCTTTACAACGAACCCCTATCGAACACGTGCTTGATGTTGGCGTGCGCCCTATCAACGCGCTGCTAACCGTGGGTCGCGGCCAGCGTATGGGTCTGTTTGCCGGTTCTGGCGTGGGTAAAAGTGTGCTGCTTGGCATGATGGCGCGTTATACCCAGGCCGATGTGATTGTCGTGGGGTTAATCGGCGAACGTGGGCGTGAAGTTAAAGACTTTATTGAAAACATTCTTGGCCCGGAAGGACGCGCCCGCTCAGTGGTTATTGCTGCTCCTGCGGATGTTTCGCCACTGCTGCGTATGCAGGGTGCCGCTTATGCCACGCGTATCGCCGAAGATTTCCGCGACCGTGGCCAGCATGTGTTGTTGATTATGGACTCCCTCACCCGTTATGCGATGGCGCAGCGTGAAATTGCACTGGCGATTGGCGAGCCACCAGCAACCAAAGGTTATCCACCTTCGGTGTTCGCAAAGCTGCCAGCGCTGGTTGAGCGTGCGGGTAACGGTATTTCTGGCGGTGGCTCTATTACCGCGTTTTATACCGTTTTGACCGAAGGCGACGATCAACAAGATCCGATTGCCGATTCCGCGCGCGCCATTCTTGATGGCCACATTGTGTTATCGCGCCGTCTGGCGGAAGGCGGTCACTACCCGGCAATCGATATTGAAGCGTCTATCAGCCGTGCCATGACGTCGTTAATTACCGATCAGCACTACGCACGCGTGCGCCATTTCAAACAACTGTTATCCAGCTTCCAGCGCAACCGCGATTTGGTGAGCGTTGGTGCATATGCCAAAGGCAGCGATCCGCAGCTCGATAAAGCAATTTTGCTGTGGCCGCAACTGGAAGCTTTTTTGCAGCAAGGGATCTTTGAGCGCAGCGGCTGGGAAGAAGCTTGCCAGTCACTGGAGATTATTTTTCCAACGGTTTGATAACCCATCGTAGGTCGGATAAGCGTCAGCTGTATCCGACACAAGCTTGACGAGAGGTCACTATGAACCAAAGCACAGCACTGGATACCCTGCGCGACCTGGCAGAAAAAGAGGTCGAGGACGCAGCAGTACGCTTAGGGGAAATGCGCCGCGGCTGCCAGGCGGCAGAAGAACAGCTCAACATGCTGATTAACTATCAATTTGAATATAGCTCCAGCCTCAACGACAGCATGAGTCAGGGCATTGCCAGTAACCGCTGGCAGAATTATCAGCAATTTATACAAACACTTGAGAAAGCTATCGATCAGCATCGCCAACAGTTGATGCAGTGGAACGGAAAGGTCAATCAGGCGCTGAATGTATGGCAAGAGAAGCAGAAAAGATTGCAGGCCTGGAGCACGTTACAACAGCGCAAAGCAGCGCAAGTACTGCTGGCCGAGAACAAGCTCGATCAAAAATTGATGGATGAATACGCCCAGCGGGCAACACTGAGGAAAGCAGAATGATTATGCAGCCCCTGATTACAACCTCTCCCGAAGTCGCAAGTACTACGCCAGCTCCGGGTGGTGTCGTTGCTGGCGATAAAGGCTTCAGTGAGGATTTCCTGAGCCTGCTGAGTCAAGCGCTGCCAGGCGAGGTCACTCTGGTGGAGGGTAAAACTGTTTCTCTGGAAGCCGCTTTGGGTAAAACAGCGGGCAAAGACGCACCTGCTATTGCTGTTGATGCCGCAGATGAAAAAACCACCCTTGCCGCGCTGTTAAATAACCTCGATACACCACAAGCTTTGTCTGCCCTGCTCTCTAACGTTAAGAAAAGCAGCAACGATGAAAAAACGGCCCAGGTCGATGCGCAACATGAGCAAACGCATACGCTCAGTAATGCTGACATGCAGGCATTAAGCGCACTGTTTGCCATGCTGCCGCAGCAAGTACCGGTCGCCAACGCACTCAATCACCAGCCAGATGCTGAAAGCAGCGCGGCGGTTAGCCTGAATACTTTGCTTTCCGGTAGTGGCATAAAAAATACGCCTGCGGTTGATGCACGAGTCAACAGCACCACTGCGACAGATAACGCAGTAGCACTCGATAGCACTACCGCAGCGGCAAAAAATGCACCAGCCACAACCGACTCACCGGTTGAAGCAAAAACTTTCACCATAAGTAGCACTGAAAATAGCAACCGTGATGCCGCTGCGAACAACACCAGTACGGCTTCCGCACTCACCACGCCAACTTTCAGTACCGCAACGGTAGCTACACCTGCCTCGGCGCAAATTGCTGTGCCAGTTGCCCCACAAATTAGCGCCCAACTGGGCAGTCAGGAGTGGCAGCAGGCTGTCAGCCAGCACATCACCCTATTCACTCGTCAGGGCCAGCAAAGTGCCGAGCTACGTCTGCATCCGGAAGATTTAGGGCAGATTCAAATCAGCATGAAGCTTGATGACAACCAGGCACAGTTGCAGATGGTTTCTGCCCACAGCCACGTTCGCGCAGCACTTGAAGCGACATTGCCAAACCTGCGTATTGCACTGGCAGAAAGTGGCATCCAGCTTGGGCAAAGCAGCATTAGTAGCGAAAGTTCTGCCGGGCAACAGCAACAACAATCAGGCCAACAGCAGCAACAAGCATCACGCTCGGGCGGTACTTTCCCGTCAATGGGAGATGCTGATTCGCTGGTTGTTCCTGCCAGCGTACAACGTTTAGCGTCGGGAAATAACGCGGTGGATATTTTCGCCTGAGCCACGTTCCCTAAGCTAAACGTTAGAGGTAACAACAAATATCACCTGTTTTCGGGCCTTTGAACGCCCGACGACACGCGATAATTAACCAATATGCAGTACCGATACAGGAAAGATGCGTTTTATGACTGACAACGCTTTGCCAAAAGGCCGCAAGCGCTCCATCTGGATGCCGTTACTGGTCCTGATTACACTTGCCGCGTGTGCTACCGCAGGTTACAGCTACTGGCGTATGCAGCAGCAACCTGCTGCCGCGCAGGCGAAGGCACCAGAGCCACCGCCAGCACCGGTATTTTACGCACTCGACACTTTCACCGTTAACCTCGGTGATGCTGACCGCGTCTTGTATATCGGTGTCACATTGCGCCTGAAAGATGAAGCCACGCGTCAACGTTTGAGTGAATTCCTGCCAGAAGTACGTAGCCGCCTACTGCTGCTGTTTTCCCGCCAGGATAGTGCAGCCCTTGCGACTGATGAAGGTAAACAGAAACTGGTTGAAGCGATAAAGAATACGCTGGCACCGCCTCTGGTCGCCGGACAACCTCAACAGGCAGTCAGCGACGTGCTGTATACCGCCTTTATTTTGCGGTAATCCCATGGGCGACAGCATTCTTTCTCAGGCCGAAATTGACGCACTGTTAAATGGCGACAGTGACAACTCTGACGAACCCAAGACCAGTGTCGTTAATGAAACCGACATTCGTCCTTATGACCCCAATACCCAACGTCGTGTGGTGCGCGAGCGCTTACAGGCACTGGAAATTATTAACGAGCGTTTTGCTCGTCAATTCCGTATGGGGTTATTTAACCTGTTACGTCGTAGCCCGGACATTACCGTCGGGGCTATTCGCATTCAGCCGTACCACGAGTTTGCCCGTAACTTGCCCGTGCCTACCAACCTCAACTTGATGCATCTGAAACCGCTGCGCGGCACTGGTTTGTTCGTGTTCTCTCCAAGCCTTGTGTTTATCGCCGTGGACAACCTGTTTGGCGGCGACGGACGTTTCCCAACTAAAGTTGAAGGCCGGGAGTTTACCCATACCGAGCAGCGCGTGATTAACCGCATGTTGAAACTGGCGCTGGAATCTTATAGCGATGCGTGGAAAGCCATTTATCCACTGGAAGTGGAGTATGTGCGCTCTGAAATGCAGGTGAAATTCACCAACATCACAACGTCCCCTAACGACATCGTGGTGAATACGCCATTCCATGTGGAAATCGGCAACCTGACCGGCGAGTTCAATATCTGCCTGCCGTTTAGCATGATTGAACCTTTGCGCGAACTGCTGGTGAATCCGCCGCTGGAAAATTCCCGTCAGGAAGACCAAAGCTGGCGCGATACGTTGGTTCGCCAGGTTCAGCATTCTGAGCTTGAGCTAATTGCCAATTTCGCGGATATCCCGCTTCGCCTGTCGCAAATTTTAAAATTGAAACCTGGTGACGTGCTGCCGATTGATAAACCGGACAGAATTCTGGCGCACGTTGACGGTGTTCCGGTACTGACTAGTCAGTACGGTACGCTTAACGGCCAGTACGCTCTGCGCGTCGAACATTTGATCAACCCGATACTGAATTCGCTGAACGAGGAACAGCCCAAATGAGTGATATTAATCAACCGTCCGACGATAATGCAGACTCCGTGGACGATCTGTGGGCTGACGCGTTAAACGAACAGAAAGTTTCCACCAACAAAAGCACCGCAGACAGCGTATTCCGTGCGCTTGAAGGCAATGACATAGCGGGCGCGATGCAAGATATCGACCTGATTATGGACATCCCCGTCAAACTGACGGTGGAACTGGGCCGCACCCGTATGACTATCAAAGAGCTGCTGCGTTTGTCGCAAGGTTCCGTGGTAGCGCTGGATGGCTTAGCAGGTGAGCCGCTGGATATTTTGATCAACGGCTATCTGATTGCTCAGGGCGAAGTCGTGGTCGTGGCCGATAAATACGGTGTCCGTATCACCGACATTATCACGCCATCTGAGCGCATGCGTCGTTTGAGCCGCTAACGCCATGAAAACCCAGGCAACTGTTCAGTCACAACCTACTGCCAGCACCGGCTCTCCGTTGGTGCAAGTGAGCGGCGCGTTAACGGCGATTATCATTTTTATTTTACTCGCGGCCTGGGTGGCAAAACGTTTTGGCTTTACGCCGAAAACCGGCTCCAGCAAAGAGATGAAAGTCAGCGCCAGTTGTAGCGTTGGCCCGCGTGAACGGGTGGTGATTGTCGATGTGCAAGATGCGCGTCTGGTGCTCGGCGTTACTGCCGGGCAAATCACTCATTTGCACACGCTCCCCGCAGCCCTGGTGAGCGAAACGGTGTCACCAGCAGCCCCTGCTGACTTCCAGAGTCTGATGAAAAATCTGCTTAAACGTAACGGGAAAGATTGATGAAACGTTGGCTCCCCTTCTCGTTGCTCGGTTTGTTGTTAGTTATGCCAGCCGCTTTTGCCCAACTACCTGGCCTCATCAGCCAGCCGATGTCTAACGGCGGCCAAAGCTGGACGCTTCCGGTTCAGACGCTGGTCTTTATTACGTCGCTGACATTTTTACCGGCAATTCTACTGATGATGACAAGCTTCACACGCATCATCATTGTTTTCGGCCTGCTGCGTAGTGCATTAGGCACACCGTCTGCACCACCCAACCAGGTTCTACTGGGGCTTGCGCTGTTTCTGACCTTTTTCATTATGGCCCCGGTATTCGACAAAATTTATACCGACGCGTACCAGCCGTTTAGTGAAAACAAAATTCAGATGGATGAGGCTCTGGAGCGGGGTTCTAAGCCGCTACGTGAGTTCATGTTGCGTCAAACCCGTGAAGCGGATCTGGCACTGTTCGCACGCCTGGCAGATATCCCTGCGCTGGAAGGACCTGAAGTGGTTCCGATGCGCATATTGTTACCGGCATACGTGACCAGCGAGTTGAAAACCGCTTTCCAGATTGGCTTTACCGTCTTTATTCCGTTTTTGATTATCGATCTTGTTATTGCAAGCGTACTGATGGCGTTGGGGATGATGATGGTGCCACCGGCAACTATCGCCCTGCCCTTTAAGTTAATGCTGTTTGTGTTAGTGGATGGCTGGCAATTGTTAGTCGGTTCGCTTGCGCAAAGTTTCTATAGTTAGAGGGAAAAAGATGACTCCTGAGTCGGTCATGATGATGGGCACCGAAGCGATGAAAGTGGCTTTGGCGCTCGCAGCCCCATTATTGATGGTGGCACTGGTGACGGGTCTTGTGATCAGTATGCTGCAGGCCGCAACCCAGATAAACGAAATGACACTGTCGTTTATCCCGAAAATTCTCGCGGTGTTCGTTACTATTATCGTTGCAGGGCCGTGGATGCTTAATCTGCTGCTGGATTATATGCGCACGCTGCTGACGAACATCCCGATGAACATTGGATGATTCACATTGATAGCGGGCAGTGGCTCACGTTATTAAGTATGGGGTTCTGGCCATTTATTCGTATTCTGGCCCTGATCTCAACGGCACCGATTCTCAGTGAACGCGCGATTTCAAAGAAGGTAAAAATTGGCCTCGCGTTGATGATTACCTGGATAGTTGCGCCGACGCTTCCGGCAACTGAGGTCACCATTTTCTCGGCGGCCGGATTCTGGCTTGCAGCACAGCAAATTCTGATTGGTACTGCGCTTGGCTTCACCATGCAGTTTGCCTTTGCCGCCATTCGTACCGCAGGTGAGATAATCGGCTTGCAGATGGGGCTCTCATTCGCGACCTTCTTTGACCCTGGTAGCCGTCTGAACATGCCAGTGCTTGCCCGTTTTATGGACATGCTGGCGATGCTGCTTTTTTTGGTGTTTAACGGCCATTTATGGCTGATATCGATGCTGGTCGACACTTTTCACACTCTGCCAATCGGTGGTAATCCGATTAACAGCAATGCGTTTATGGCGCTGACCCGAGCAGGCGGCCTGATCTTCATCAATGGCTTAATGCTGGCTCTCCCGCTCATCACTTTATTGCTCACGCTAAATATTGCACTGGGTCTGCTCAACCGAATGTCACCGCAGCTTTCTGTGTTTGTTATCGGTTTTCCGTTGACACTGGCTGTCGGCATGTTGGTGATGACAGCATTAATTCCCTTAATGGCTCCCTTCGCTGAACACTTATTTAGTGAAGTATTTAATTTACTCTCAGATATTGTGAGTGAAATTCCCGCAAATTAATCCCCAGGTTTTGTAGCGTCTTACTGAGGATATTCCTAAAAGCTTTCTTGAATAACATTCACCAGGATATAACTGGCGCGGCTTATATGCTTTTAGCTATCTCACATAATGTAACATTCACTTTACTTTGAGAGCATTCTTAACAAATTATACATAACTTTACTAGATAGTTGTAACCGAAATAATTCGAGCTCAATGGCGGTGGTAAGGGAATAAGTCCCGATGAACTTACATCAGAAAGTGATTCTGGCAAGTAACCGCAGCCAACAAAGATGCAGTTTGAAATATGTAGGTTAGTACGCCTAAAAATACTTAATTACGGGTGGGGGGTGTTATGTCAACGATCATTATGGACTTATGCAGTTATACCCGGTTGGGGTTAACAGGTTATTTAACCAGCCGTGGCATCCGAAAACGACAGATGACCAACGTGGAGACGATTGAGGATTTAGCGTTCGCTTGTGAATCCCAGACACCCAATGTGGTGTTTATTAATGAGGACTGTTTTATCCATGATGCTCAAAGCAGTGAGCGTATTAAGCAGATCATTAATCAGCATCCCAGTACTTTATTTCTGGTCTTTATGGCAATTGCTAATATTCATTTCGATGAATATCTTTTGGTGCGTAGCAATCTACTAATTAGTTCAAAATCTATAAAACCAGAGTCGCTGGACGAAATACTTTCAGAATATCTGGCAAAAAATGCTCACTGCATCGGGCATATTAATTTACCCACATTATCATTAAGCCGAACCGAGTCCAGTATGCTTAAAATGTGGATGTCTGGACAAGGCACGATTCAAATATCTGACCAGATGAATATCAAAGCAAAAACGGTCTCATCGCACAAAGGAAATATCAAACGCAAGATAAAGACACATAATAAGCAAGTGATTTATCATGTGGTGCGCCTTACCGATAATGTCACCAATGGAATATTCGTAAATTTGCGTTAATTAGAACAGGATGGTTTTAGGGTGGATTAGCGCAAGCGATATCCACCGCAAATATATTATTCAGCGCGCTCGACAAAAACGCCATCCGGGTGCCCCAGTTCGTTAAAAAACCAGATTCCCAACGGATACTCTTCGAGCGACACGAGGTACATCGTCCCCTCGCTAAATTGCTCGACAGCTAATACCACACCAGGCCGACGCGGGCCGCCATCGGTTTTGACTGTCACGCGATCGTTGATATTCATAACAAAAATCTCCAGGTTTCTTTGTGCCAGTGTAGATCAAAAACGACTCATTCGCATCGGATGATATGCAAGGTTATGCATTTTGTTAAGCGTCTATACTTAAACTCGGGTACAGCCTGGAGGACGACTGCATGAAGACCGCGAAAGAGCTCAATGAAACCACACGTATCGATGTCGATGCGCTATTGGCGGCCATCAATGAGATTAGCGAAAGTGAAGTGACACGTGCGAGTGACGATCCGCATCGAGTCAGTATCGATGGGCGCACATGGCATACCTACTCCGAATTAGCGGAAGCCTTCGAACTGGATATACACGATTTTAGTGTTAATGAAGTGAACCGCTGAATTCCCCGAAATATTTCGAGTTGCACAAATGCGGCAATTGAGTGACCCCCGATGAGCTTACATAGGTAAGTGATTCAGGTGTGTGAAAGTAGCCAACACATCAGCAACTTGAAGTATAGATGGGATAAAAGAATCCCGGCAGGAAAGCCGGGATGAAACTTGCGTTAGCAAGAAGCACTTGAAAAATTCGTTACATCAGGAAATCTGACGTGCATCCACAATACATCAGATTTATTTCAAAACAATGAATGATTCATTCTATGAATATTCAATTTTTCGCAATGACTTATCTAAAACAAGCCGGAGTTCCTTATTCTTTGCGGTTGTCAGCACTAATGTTGTTACTCACTAATGATTAGGTACCGAATTTAATTGAGATTTATCCTAATCAACCTGGCCCTTAACATTGGAATTTCAGGAGAAGTACCATGCCGAATCTGCACGATCCGTTATTAATCATTTCAGATCTTGATGGCACGTTACTGGAACATCATTCCTACCGTTGGGAGGCCGCAAGTCCATGGATTAACATTTTGCGCCAAAACAAGATCCCACTGATTTTGTGCAGTGCGAAAAGTGCTGCGGAAATCATTGAGTGGCAAAATGAGTTTTCATTAACAGGACAGGCGTTTATTGCAGAAAACGGGGCTGTTATTCAGCTAGATTCTCGCTGGAGTGACAGTGACGATTACCCTCGTCTGATGACGGGTATCCGCCATGAAGAGCTGTTTTCTGTTCTGGATAAGTTACGGCAGAAATTTGGCTTTAAATTTACCTGCTTTGCCGACGTTGATGAGAATACCCTATGTGAGTTAACTGGCCTTACACGCAAACAGGCAGGACTTGCAAAGCTCAGTGAAGCGTCAGAAACCTTGATATGGCGCGATAGCGAAGAAATGCTCGCCGCATTTAACAATCAGCTGGCAACTCTCGGTTTAATGATGCTGCAAGGCGGGCGGTTTTGGCATGTATTAGATGTTCAGGCAGGCAAAGATAAGGCGCTACACTGGCTTCAGGAACAGTTTCAGCAACGCGAAGGGAAAACCCACATCACAATAGGGCTTGGAGACAGTCCGAGTGATGCGTTACTGCTTGATAGCGTCGATTACGCCGTGGTTGTCAAAGGCTACAGCCGCCAGGCTATGACGTTGCAACGGGACGACCCACAACGCGTGTACCACACTCAGCACTATGGTCCAGAAGGATGGAAAGAAGGTCTCGATCATTTCATCACCCCTGAGTAACCGATTTAATCGTGATTACACACCTGATTACGCCCCCCCTGCTTCGCTTTATACAGGCGATGGTCAGCGTATGTCTGGAGACGTTCGAAATCGTAATCGCTAAATTCGGCGGCACTACTGACGCCAAACGATGCGCTAATCCTTACCGTATTGCCCTGCTTTAACAGTAATTCTTTACTATTAATACGAACTCTAATGCGTTCAGCTACTTTTGTTGCTTCTTCAAGCGAGGTATCAGGCAGTACGATACAAAACTCCTCACCACCTACTCGTCCGGCAATATCTCCCGTACGAAACGCATCACTGAGCATCGCTGCCGCATGGATAAGCACTTTGTCACCACTACTATGGCCAAACCTGTCGTTTATGCTTTTGAAGAGATCAAGGTCCATCTGAATAACCGAGAACGGTAAACCTTGCTGCTCACACTCTTGCGATAATTTACGCGCCATTTCGAAGAAAGCACCACGATTGTACAACCGGGTAAGCGTGTCGTAATTAGCACGCCAGGAGAGCGTCTGTTGGAGGCTAAACATATTAGTGACCAGGTGGCGAATCACAATCCACGACGCAAATAGCATGAGTGTGAACAACAACCACAGCACGCTCAGTACAATACTAATACGACCAAATTCACCCTGAACTCCTTCTTCCAGCGTGTGAACCTTTATCAGCAGGCCATCAAAGTTACTCAGCTTAGCCCAGGTGATAAAACGGCTGTCCATACGAATTTCACCCTGAGCCCCCTGTTTGGCTGAGGTCACCACGTTGGCGATTTGCGCCAGTTGCGGGGCCGTAAACAACGAATGCGTCGGCAACTCCCCCAAAGAACTCGCTATTGGATTAAGTTCGTTATCGTAGAGCAAGACGGTACCTTCATGGTCGTCATACTTTGCTTGCTGTAGAAAACTATGTAGCGAGTTGATTGGGTAATCGAGAGCCAGCACACCATACCAGCGGCCATTAAAATCCAGTGGTACCGAGGCGGTAACAATCTGACCCGATGCCGTGTCAGGGTTAAACGTGTGCGTCCACTTCAAAGCGCGTTGCGGGTTATTTTGCTGGGACTGTGAGGAAAAATAGGGCCGGGCTATTAAGCGGTAATAGAGCGAGACAATACCAGGATCATTAGCAGGTGGCGTGTTGGTCAAAAAGAACCCGCTGCGCGATGCATAGAACATGCGCTGAGGCATTGTTCCAGAACGGTCTGATAAGCGCATGATGTAGCTTAATTCCAGCGCCGAACTCAACTCTGAATGAAGCGTTTTTTCATCACGGTCTAGTAATGGGCTTTCATGGACAAATTCATCAGACACACCGCTCATCGGCAAACTGCGGTTTAAATCGAGACGTAATTGCCAAAAAGGTTGGCTACGCAAGGTATCAAAATCGGCCAGCGATTTACGGGTTCTGTCCGTGGATATGGGTGATTGCAGCGCATAGAGCATCGCATTGCGATAAAACAGCAGATTGTCGATGCTGTGCTGAAGTTGTCTATCAAGCAAGGTGGCAACGCTATCAAGACTATTGCGCTGGTTGGCGACATAAGCCCCTTCGAGTACCACAGCCTCTCGCCATGTCAGCACGGTGGAGAACAAAAATACAAATATAAAACAAAGGTTAACGACCTTCTGCGGATTTTTAAAACGGCTGATCACGCGTTGTATTGCATTGCCAAACACTGACACTCTCCCTGAAACCGCAATCATCTAAAAATCTGTCAATTGTGCCGTAACCATGACTTTCCCATGGCATGGGTCGGTTCTTATAAGTAGAGAATACATGACCACTCAGGACTATTACTAAGGGTAAATATATTCATGGATATTATATTACCCTCAAAACGAAAGGTATTCAGGAAATAAAAATGCCCCATCAATTCAATGACAGGGCATTTTAAGCTTATCCTTGCGAGCTGCCCCCTGTTACCAGTGGGGCCAGGTCATCCTCTCGGAAGGCCTCGCGCTTTACACCAAAACCATCATACCAACGACACTCCACCATCCCGCTGGAAAACCCGGTAACAATCATCCTTGGGCCACCATTCTTAGGCTGGACTTCATCGCTGACCACAAAGACCATAACTGCCTCCTGTATCAGGGGTGAAAACTTCTACAGTTATAGACAATGACCTACGGTTTTGCCTGGCAACCCGCACAAATTTACGCAAAAAGTTAGTGAACTGTGCGCCCACGCAGACGGTTTATGCCATTAACCACTGCCAACACAATGGCGCCAATAATAAAACCGATAATCAGGTTTGCTACAGTTGGGCCGAGCAAATGAACCACGCCCCCCATTTTTTGAGCCCAGTTTTCAATAGCATGATGAAGAACCGGAATACCGTGGACCAGAATGCCACCGCCGACCAAAAACATCGCAAGCGTGCCGACAACCGACAGGAATTTCATCAACCATGGTGCCAGCACTAATAAACCTTTGCCGATCCCGCGCGCGATAAGCGACGTTTTCTCGACCAGCCAAAAGCCGAGATCGTCGAGCTTAACGATAATTCCCACCAGGCCATACACGCCGACCGTCACGACCAGCGCTATCCCCGATAGCACCAACACCTGGTTGAGCAAGGGCGCATCGGCGACAATGCCTAACGTAATCGCCACAATTTCAGCAGAGAGAATAAAATCGGTACGAATCGCGCCTTTTACTTTGTCTTTTTCGTAAACCAGCGGATCTTGCGCGGCAATATCATCTAACCGCTTCTGGCGCTCTTCCGGTGATTCCTTGTGCTTACGGGCCTGAAGCGTGTGAACGACCTTTTCAACGCCTTCATAACACAGGAATGCGCCGCCAATCATTAACAGCGGCGTGATGGCCCATGGTGCAAAAGCGCTAATAATAAGAGCCAGAGGAACGAGGATCAGTTTATTAATGGCCGAACCCTTCGCGACTTGCCACACCACTGGCAACTCACGGTTTGCCCGCACTCCTGAAACTTGTTGTGCATTAAGTGATAGATCGTCTCCCAATACCCCGGCAGTTTTCTTCGCTGCCAGTTTCCCCATCATCGAGATATCGTCCAGCAACGTGGCGATATCATCCAGCAAAGTTAGTAAGCTACTTCCAGCCAAAATGATCATCCTTTTTTGTTTGTCTACTCAATAGTATGGAACAAAAGTTGGCTGGCGAATATTAAACTCATCTGTCAATAAAAATTAACATTCCACAAACAAGTAAAATCCTCGCCAGAAAGATAGTTTTGACGTTAACTATTAGCTCTATTAGCGTTAGTTACCCTAAATAATTCGAGTGGTAGGTAGGGTAAAGAGAGGAAACATGCGCGTTCGTTCTGGTCAGTTATTGCCGCTGGTTGCAGCATTATTTGCGTTGTACATCATCTGGGGTTCCACCTATTTTGCTATCGCCGTAGGCGTAAAAAGCTGGCCACCATTTATGATGGCTGGTGTGCGATTTATGGTGGCCGGCGTGTTGTTGATGAGCGTTTTATTACTCCGGGGCCATAAATTACCCGCAATGCGCCCAATGCTTAATGCCGCGTTAATTGGCGTATTATTACTTGCTGTTGGCAATGGCTTCGTGACCGTCGCAGAACATCAACATGTTCCGTCTGGTATTGCTGCTGTCATGGTCGCAACGGTTCCGCTCTTTACTTTGTGCTTTAGCCGCCTGTTCGGCATTCAAACCCGCAAATTAGAATGGCTCGGAATCGCCATTGGCCTTGCTGGCATCGTGCTACTGAATAGTGGTGGCAACCTGAGTGGCAATCCCTGGGGCGCGCTGTTAATCCTGATTGGCTCTTTGAGCTGGGCTTTTGGTTCGGTTTACGGGTCGCGTATTGAATTACCTGTCGGTTTGATGGCTGGCGCGGTAGAAATGCTCGCGGCGGGAATGGTCCTTCTGGCCGCATCGGCGTTAACGGGCGAACGCCTGTTTGCAATGCCTACACCGGCAGGCTTTATGGCGGTGGCTTATCTTTCACTATTTGGTTCGATTATTGCGATCAGTGCTTATATGTACCTTATTCGTAATGTTGCACCTGCGGTAGCGACCAGCTATGCCTACGTTAACCCAGTCGTGGCGGTGCTTTTGGGTACAGGTTTTGCTGGAGAAAGTTTATCCCCAATAGAATGGTTGGCATTAGGTGTAATTATCTTTGCGGTAGTGCTGGTTACACTTGGGAAATATCTCCTGCCCCCAAAGCCGGTAATTATCCCATGTGAAGTAGAGAAGTAATCAACTCATGGGTGGCATTTGCCACCCGCTATTTGTGATGGCATGAATACCCTGCCCATCAATTTCGGCAAAATTTTCCCCGCTACAGATCCACTCTTCAAGCCGTTCGCAAAGCGCACTATCGCTAAGTTTTTCACGCCCACGTAATGAACATTCCCATACCAGAAGAACTCGCCAACCATCGTTCAATAAAAGTTGTATGTCTCGCTTATCGCGCAGCACATTTTTACCTATTTTCTCGAGCCAGAACTCGGTGCGAGTTGCCGGAACCTTGAACAGATAACAGTCGTGGTGATGCCAGAAACAGCCATGCGCAAAAATAACGCAGCGATATTCATCAATGACGAAATCCGGACGGCCAGCAAGCAAGGCATCCTGCACGCGGAATGCAAACCGACATTCGCTCAATAAGCCAGACAAGCGTTTTTCAATAGCGGTGTCACGCGTCGCAATGGCGCGCATATTTTTACTGCGAATCGCCTTACTATGCACATCAACCATCAGCAGCTCTCTTACTCATTATTAATACCCAACCTAATATTAGCAACAACCACGCAACAAACGTTATAAAAAATTAATAACCCTGCTCGGAATAATTAAAAATAATCTAATAGTGAAATTACTCCTGCTGCGAAAAATAAATATCGAAGGATTTAATTATGTATACTTTTGGACATTCTGCTACAGTAATTATTCTCCTAACATCATGTATCAACTAAAAATACATCAATTTTTGTGCATCATTTAGCCGTTATTGAAATAATTTCAACTTTGATCTGTCGAATTAAAGTGGCAATCTATATTCAGCAACACCCATTATGAAGAACAAAAGGTTAAGTTGTTAACATCAGTGGCATTATTTTGTTGGCATGTAAAAGCTCTTCATTATATCAAATATTCTAATTAACTTTTTACGCCCGAACTGGGCTTGTTTAAGACGATAACATGAAGCTATACAAAGCATTATTCATCCCAACTTTGTTGTTGAGTGGCGTATTCAACACATGGGCAGGAGAAGCGGAAAATAATATTACTCAGGATTATATGGCCCGCTGGAATGAAGCCATGGATGGACAAGCCATCCCCAGTTCCCAGGCCGCAATCCTTGATGCTGATATTGTGAAGAGTTGCAAAACTGTAGCGCCGAAGACTTATCGCAGTGCAATGATCAATTTGTGGCAACATAAAACCGGCACGAAAATGACAGAGACGGCATTTCTGTCCGAAGATTTACAGCTATTTGACCGCCTGGCGGCAATATCCTGTATTGAAGGTGCGAGCTATGAACATAAAGGAAATGGCGAGCTGTTAGTTAACACGCTGGGTGCGCAGCTTCTGGAGATGGATGTTAAAGATGGCAATGATGCTTTCGAGCAAATAAAAACGATGGAATTCCAGACTGGCATCATAACCGCCAGATATGGGGTTAGCATTGAGAAAAAAATGTCACATCACACTGATTAACCTCTCTGTGCTTATGTAACTTTGGGGTCGTATTAATGCCACACGCCCCCAATGTTACTCATTAATTATTAGTCCGATTTTTCACTGCCTGTTTTATTCTGCTCTCAAGCAGTCTGGCAACCGCTGCAAACGCAGGCACCACCACCGAATTACCAAACTGCCGGTAAGCCTGAGTATCCGAAACCGGAATACGGAATGCATTACCTTGAATCGCTTCAAAACCCATTAAGCGCGCACATTCACGGGGCGTTAAACGACGCGGACGGCGAAGCTGATTATCTGCGTTGTCAAAATCCGCTTCCCCAAGAGATTTATCCCATCCCCGATCGATAAGTATTTCAGCGCCATCTTTGTAATAACGGGCTGACAATGTGCGGGCGACACTTGCTGGGTTTTTGGGATCAACCAGTCCATAACCAAAACCATTACCCTTAGCCTGGTGTTTTTTGGCGTAATAATAAAGATACTTCCAGAGCGTAGGCGTCAGGATATATTTACTATCCACTGAGGGTTCCAGTAATTCACCAAAGGTTGGGCGGCGTTGAGGATATAGTTCGCTGAGCTTAGTTAACGTGAAATCTTTATGCAGATTGAGGTCGCGACGAAAACCTACCAGTACAATACGTTCACGGTGTTGTGGCAGGAAGTTTTTACCATCAATAATTTTTGGATCCCCCGCCCCCATTATTGCGGCATCAGCCACCTCATAACCCAGGCTATCGAGGGTTTCCATAATGATACGGAAGGTGTTGCCTTTATCATGGCTTTTTAGGTTTTTAACGTTTTCGAGCACAAAAATTGCCGGACGTTTCGCATCAATAATACGCGCAACATCGAAGAACAGTGTGCCCTGCGTTTCACAAGCAAAGCCATGTGCTCGCCCTAAGGCATTCTTCTTCGACACCCCAGCCAGAGAGAAAGGCTGGCATGGGAAACCTGCCAGCAAAACATCGTGATCGGGCATCGTTGCCTGAATATGCGCCGTAGCTTCTTCATCGCTGACATCGTCACGATGGCTCAAAGTGACATCACGAATATCCTGATTAAACTGATGATCTTCCGGGCTGCAATACCAGTTGGCTTTATAAGTACGCACCGCATGCTTGTTCCACTCGCTGGTAAATACACATTGGCCGCCAATTGCTTCGAAGCCGCTACGAATACCACCAATCCCGGCAAATAAATCAACAAATTTAAATGCATATTTTCCATGATGTGCCGGCAATGGCGGCAACATGCTTTGCAGCATTTCACTTTCAGCAGGCGTCAAAGTACGCGGAGATGATTTACGGTTAAACCAGCGGTTTAGCGATTCACGAGTCCAGTCACCACTCACCTGACGCAAATGGTGTGCCACCGTCTTCTGGTCATAGATTTCCAGAATATGGCTCACGAGTGCGTAGTCTTCTTCTAATTGTTGCTGCTGCTGGCGAAGGGATTGTTGTGAGAGTTGCACGGCAATAGTGTCGAAGTCGTTCATCATGAACCATAGCAGGGAAAATAGAGTGTCACTCTATCACTGATTTGACCCAGAGAGAATCGGAACAGCCCGCAAGCGATGCGGGCATCTATCTAATTTCAGGAAGAAATTTTTTGCGAGGAAAATTGATGCACAACGTCCTGCTCAATACCGCAGTAATCGCCTTTCAACTCAGCACAAAGCTTGGCCATGTAATTCACCAAAAAATCTGCATTAAGAAGAGCAAGCGCGCGCCCTGCCTCGGTTTGCATGGTATCAGGCAATTTAAGTAATTTTTTCTGGAAGTGATCAAGGGCATAAGTGGCATCATCCAGCTCACGATGGCAAGCCAGTGGATCTTCACTGTCAAACAGTGGTCGCCCCAACGCACCAGAAGTATAGAAAACCCGCGCAAGTCCTATTGCCCCTAACGACTCCAGACGGTCGGCATCTTGCACAATTTTCGCTTCAAGTGTTTGAGGTGCAATCCCGGCGCTAAAGCTATGAGCGCGCACAGCATGCGCAACGGCATCGTATAACGGATGCGGAAAGTCGGGAAAGTGAGCATCCAGAATACGTAAAGTCTCTTGAGCAGCCTGTGTGGAAGCAAGATGACGTTCAGGATGGTTCTTCGGCAAGTTGACAATATCATGGAAGTAACAAGCGGTTAGCACCACCAGCCTATCGGCCTCAGTGGTTTCCATGATCTGCTGTGATGTTTTCCATACACGACGAAAATGTGCCACATCATGGGCTTTATCGTCCTGCAACCAGTTGTGTTGCAAATACTCTTCAAAACGCTCTTGCCAGTGGGCTATCGGCATACGTACTCCTCACTTCGCAGCTGGACCCGGTACTTAATATGAGTACAAGATCACAAAATTAGCAAGTAAAGCGCTGACAACAGACCACATTGGCACGATCTTATTCACCTGGCCCGCGTATACCAGGCCAAACCACCTAATAATGCAGCCACCGATCCCAGAACCAATAACCCCATTAACGCGCCAAGCAACTTTCCACCAAGCGATCCCATATCGCCACCGGTAACGTCGCTGACAACCCAAAAGTAACGCACCACAGCCCAAACCGTGTACAGGCAAAATCCATAAAACAACCACAGCGCCAATTTTCCGCCCGGAGTACGAGTCGGTTTTTCGTCCATAACTTCTGACATATGTCCCTCAATTAATTAGCTGAAGAATTGCGATAAGTGAGCATCTCCATGAGCGTGATTTTTATCACATTTTCATTGTTTTTTAACAGCATGAAATAGCTGTTTTTAATTAGGATGATTCTTAAAATTGTAATATATCATGTCATTCCTCATCAAATTAACAACCCACAAACATCAGATCATTTATTGAGCGGTTTTATAAATATGTAATTTTAGACACTCTTAACTTAATAGCCAGGCAGTTCCAGATACACACACCAAAGCAATTCCTACCCGTATTAAAGCTCCAGTAAAAACAACAACACACATTATGAGTGCCTTCAAAAATATCAGTTCTTAGTTTACCGGGTTAAATTAAAAGAGAGAGATAAGACAAAAAGAGATTTTGGATTATAAAACTGCAGACAATAAGTATCGATAATAATACTAATCAGACCTCGAATATCTGTATGCTCGTCCATCACGTGCTAAGACTAAAGATGCAGTCTGGCAACTGCCTCACCCGGAGCAAAACCGCTATCCCTGGCTTTCCGGGTTTCTCTCCCCGGAACATGCGTTCATATAGCTGATCAATATATTTCTACTACAAACATTGAGGATAGAAATAATTTTAACCCTTCCCGCGCAAGCTGTGACCCGCGTCGTTGAAAGGAAAAGTGGTAAGTGTTTGAATAATGACACAGAGATATAGGGTACATCCCTTCTCTCGGCGGTCCTGTTCTGGTCGCTGCCATGTGCCTCACTAGTGCGGCATTTTCACAGTCACGGTATAGTAGTTTTCCGTTCAAGAGATGACTTTGCGAGCGAGTAACATGATTAAGTGGCCCTGGAAATCAAATGATTCATCCGCTGTCACGGTATTGCCGTGGGAGCAGGCTTTAGCCATTCCGGTTCTGGCAACGCTCACGACTGCCGAGCAAGAAAAACTGGTCCGTCTGGCTGACCGTTTTTTACAGCAAAAACGGCTGGTGCCTTTGCAAGGATTCGAACTTGATGAACTAAAAAGCGCACGGATCGCGTTACTCTTTTGTTTGCCGGTACTTGAACTTGGTATCGAGTGGCTGGATGGTTTTCATGAAGTCCTCGTCTACCCTGCCCCATTCGTGGTGGATGATGAATGGGAAGACGACATTGGACTGGTCCATAACCAGCGCGTTGTGCAGTCTGGGCAAAGTTGGCAGCAAGGCCCCATCATTCTGAACTGGCTCGATGTGCAGGATTCGTTCGATGCTTCCGGCTTTAATCTGGTCTTCCACGAAGTGGCTCATAAACTGGATATGCGTAATGGCGATCGTGCGAGCGGCGTTCCATTAATAGCACTGCGCGATGTCGCGGGCTGGGAACACGATCTCCAGGCAGCCATGAGTAACATCCAGGACGAAATTGATATGGTGGGCGAAAACGCAGCAAGTATTGATGCCTACGCAGCATCTGAACCGGCAGAATGTTTCGCCGTGCTCTCCGAGTATTTTTTTAGTGCCCCGGAGCTTTTCGCGCCTCGTTTTCCTTCACTTTATCAACGTTTTTGCCAGTTTTATGGTCAAGACCCGTTATTACGGTTACGTGAGAGTGAAAACATTGAGGCATCCAATGGAAATACGGTGCATTAATTCAACAAGTTGATTTTAAATTAGCCATTTGAATCAATACGTTATTTTTGTCGTTGACTCTTTTTGAACGTGACGTTACTATTTGCCTCGTTCAAACGATTCCTCTGTAGTTCAGTCGGTAGAACGGCGGACTGTTAATCCGTATGTCACTGGTTCGAGTCCAGTCAGAGGAGCCAAATTTAAGAAGCCTGCTTAGGAAACTAAGCGGGCTTTTTGTTCTATTACGTCTGCTCATTCTCCCCTTTTCATCTGCTTATTATTCTCGCTCTGCGCGAATTCACACCGCTGCGGTTTCATGCAAGCGTAACCAGAGCAGCTCAGAACCCGTATTGCTGAATATCACAGTGGAATGGCGCAGAGTAGTCTCTTGCCCCGGCAAAGTTTGCCACTCGCCATAGCCGACCACCGCACCGGCTGGCCGCTGGGCAATAACCGTTATCTCGTCCGGTGAGACTTTCAATCCTGGTTTTGCAGCTCGCTGAGCCTGAAAGGATGGCCGCACTAAAAGATAGAAAAAAGGCCGCCACAGATACTGTGACGGCCTTGGTTTAGTGGCTCAAATTACAGAAAGCAGGCAGAGCTTACGGCTCAACGGCATTCAAACGAACCAGTTGCAAAGGCTCCGCCAACAATGCATCCATCTGCTGCACAAACGCCTGGAAATGTGGCAGTGCAATGTGTGCATCCAGCGCTTCCTGCCCTTTCCAGGACTCACGCATATAGAACACATCCGGCGTTTCCTGAAGCTGGAACAACGCGTAATCCAGGCAACCTTCTTCCTGTCGCGTCGGTGCAATCAGCGCTTGTAGGGCCGATTTCAGGTTATCTTGTTGCCCCTCTTTTGCCTTCAGAACAGCAATGATTGACAGTGTGTTATCCGACATTTTTAGCACTCCGTTAAGATTTCGCTGAACTCAAGACGCGATTTTGGCAATGCCGCGTTGAAGTCTTCCGCACTGCGATAGCCAATTGGCACGATAACCAGGCTGGTAAAACCTTTCTCGCGCAGGCCAAACTCTTCATCCAGAATGCGGGCGTCAAAACCTTCAATCGGCACAGCATCGATATTCATTGTGGATACGCCTAACAAGAAATTCCCCACGTTGAGATAAACTTGTTTTTCCATCCAATGCTGGGCGTCTTTGTAATCAAAACGGTGCATATTTACAAAATAAGAGCGCCCCTTGTGCTGCCCTTCCATCGCCTGCTGGCTGGCAAAACGGCCATCTGCATTTTCCTGTTCCAACAGTTTAGAAAGATGCGTTTCATCAATTGCCGTTTTCGCACAGAACACCACAACATGAGATGCATCAAGCACTTTGCGCTCATTAAACACATAGAAACCGGAGGTTGCTTTGGCAATACGCGCTTTCGCTTCATCAGTGCTTGCCAGAATAAAGTGCCACGGCTGTGAGTTTGTGCTGGACGGGCTAAGGCGCAGCAAATCCTTCACTTTCTCGATGTTTTCATCGCTAATTTTTTTGCTCGCATCAAACGCTTTGGTTGAGTAACGTGATGCTGCTGATTGAATAATGTCCATGATGTTTTCTCTATGATTTTTATGTAATTAGAAGCCTTCGAGCACGATTTTACCGACCGCACGATTGGTTTCAATTAATTCATGGGCACGGCGCAAGTTGGCTGCGTTAATAGTGCCAAAATGCTCACCAAGCGTCGTTTGCAGTACGCCCTGGTCTATCAAGGTCGCCACGCGAGTCAACAGGCGGTTTTGCTCAATCATATCGCTGGTTTCAAACATGGAACGAGTGAACATAAACTCCCAATGCAGCGAAATACTCTTCACTTTCAGCGGGCGCGCATCAAGGGTTTCCGGGTCATCGATCAGCGCCAGTTTCCCCTGAGGGGCCAGCACTTCAATCAGTTGCTGGTAGTGTTTGTCAGTCTGGTTGAGGCTTGCAACATGGGTAACATTTTTCACACCAATACGCGCCAACTCTTCAGTCAATGGCTTGCTATGGTCGATAACGTGATGCGCGCCTAAATCCGCAACCCATTGCTGGCTTTGTGGACGTGAAGCAGTACCGATAACGGTGATTTTCGTCAGCTTACTTGCCAGTTGCGTGAGAATTGAACCCACACCACCTGCCGCACCTACAATCAGCAACACATCATTTTCATTACCGTTTTCTGTCACGCCCAGGCGGTCAAATAACATTTCCCAGGCCGTGATTGCTGTTAATGGCAATGCAGCAGAAGAAGCATTATCAATAGATTTTGGTTTCAGCGCGGCAATGCGCTCATCCACCAGTTGGTATTCACTGTTACTTCCAGGGCGAGTCAACGAACCTGCATACCATACTTCATCGCCTGGCTTAAACAGCGACACGGCTTCACCTGTTGCAACCACTACGCCCACGGCATCCCAACCCAACACCCGCGGCTGGTCTGCTTTAAAACCTGCACGTACTTTGGTATCGACCGGGTTTACGGATATTGCTTTTACTTCTACCAACAAATCGTGCCCTGAAGCGACCGGTGTCGGTAGAGTAATCTCACTAAGAGATTCCAGATTGGTGCCATTTTGTGCAGCTTGAGTAATCGCGATAGCTTTCATGGTTGCTCCAGAGATTAAAGGGTTCATCGTGTGAATGAACTCATGGTACAAGGTGTTCTACAGGCGAAAAACAGCCCATAGAAAACAACACTTATACTCGGAGAGTTAAAATGCTCAGGTTGGAAGACCTTACTTTGTTTGTCAGGGCCGCCGCCTTAAACAGTTTTAGTGAGACTGCACGTGAAGCAGGTTTACAGCCTGCACAGGTCAGTACCGCCATCAAACGCCTCGAGCAAACGCTGAATACGCGTTTATTTGCCCGCTCCACGCGTAGCCTGCGGTTGACACCAGAAGGTGAAACCTGGCTACCCTACGCCATCACTGCACTGCAAACCCTTGAGGCCGGATTCGAACAAATTCAGCCCGCAGCCGACGAAGTGCGTGGTGTGTTGCAAATCGCCGTACCTTCAGATCTTGGGCGCAATATGTTGCTTTGGGTTTTCCAGGCTTTTCGTCGTGAACACCCGGCGCTGCATTTAAAAATTCTGTTCTCCGATCAAATTACCGATGTATTCAAAGATCCGGTGGATATTGCATTCCGCTACGGAAACAACGATGACGCCTCGTTTGTAGCCCTCCCACTCGCTCCTTTTAATCGACGAGTTGTCGTGGCTGCACCTTCGTATATCGCGCGCTGCGGTGAGCCAAAAACAATTAGCGAACTGGCCCAACATGACGCGTTAACCTACGCACTTCGTGGGCGGATTTACGACAAATGGACGTTAAGCTTAGATGGCGACATGCATCATGTGGCGATGAAAAGCGCAATGGTGAGCGATGATGCCGAAGTGATTCGCCGTTTAGCGATCGCAGGTGAAGGGATTGCTTATAAATCCTGGCTGGATGTCAGCGAAGATGTGAATGAAGGCCGTCTTAAAATTATTCTGCCGCAGTACCAGGGTGATAGCGTGCCGCTCAATATGATTTGCCCGCATCGTAAACAGCTTTCGGCAACGGTGCGGTTGTTGCATCAGGCAGTGAAACAGCATTGTGACGTGTTGCAAAGCCTGATGCCTGAGTAATACGAATCTGACATACAAATCATAGGGTGGATAAGCCGCAGGCGTCATCCACCATTTAGCCGTAAAACCGGCCACAAAGTAGCCGGTTGCATAAACAGTTACGAAATCGGATAAGTATATGGCGCGTTCACGCCCAGTGGCAGACCCAGAGCCCACCACACCAGCAGGAAGATGCTCCAGGAGACGAAGAAGATCACCGAGTAAGGCATCATCATCGACACCAGCGTGCCCACGCCAGTGGACTTCACGTAGCGCTGGCAATAGACCACCACCAGCGGGAAGAACACCATCAGCGGAGTAATAATGTTGGTAGTGGAATCACCGATACGGAACGCCGCCTGAGTCAGCTCAGGGGAGATACCTACCGCCATCAGCATTGGCACCATAATTGGTGAAAGCAGCGCCCATTTTGCAGAAGCAGAACCGATGAGAATGTTCACCACAGCAGTCAAAAGAATCATACCAATAATGGTGGCTTCGCCTGGCAGTGCCATTGTTTTCAGCACGTCGGCACCGGCCAGCGCAATCAGCGTCCCGATATTGGAATCGCCAAACGCTTTGATAAACATGGCACAGAAGAAGGCCATGACCATGTAGGAACCCATTTTGCTCATGGATTCATTCATTGCAGTGATGACATCTTTGCCGCTTTTAAAAGTACCAGCGACAAAACCGTAAACAATCCCGGGGATAATAAAGATCAGGAAAATCAACGGTACGATGGATTTCATGATTGGCGCGCCATAACTGGTGAGTGAGCCATCAGTTGGGCTACGAAGCAGCGAAGTTTCAGGCCATGCCAGAGCGGCAAGCCCTGCGAGCCCCAGAACCATCACCAGGCCCGCAGCTTTAAAGCCGCGGCTTTCCGCAACGGTGTAGCTGCTCATATCTTCGTTATGCTGATAATCGCCGTCGATTTCCAGTTTTGACACGCGTGGCTCAACAATGCGCTCAGTCACCCACCAACCAACCAGGGTAATCATTACTGTTGAACCTATACCAAAGAACAGGTTACACAAGGTATTGACGGTATAAGTCCCATCCAGCAGTTGTGCGGCAGTTTGGGTAAAACCTTGCAATAACGCATCGTTACCGGTTGGCACCATATTGGCCGCAAAGCCGCCAGATACCCCGGCAAATGCCGCCGCAATACCCGCCAACGGATGGCGTCCAGCAGACATAAAGATAATCGCGCCCAATGGAATAACCAGCACATAGCCGGCATCGGCTGCTACGTGGCTGAACATTGCGACGAAAATAATCATCGGAGTCAGCAGTTTTTTCGGCGTAACACGAAGCATTTTTTTCAGGCCGGTATTAATAAAGCCTGAGCTTTCTGCCACACCCACACCTAACATCGCCACCAGCACGATTCCCAACGGAGCAAAACCGGTGAAGGTAGTGACCATTGAAGAAAGTGTGACAGTCAGCGCCTCAGGCGAAAGCAGGTTATTAATTCTGACGGCTTCATTGGTAACCGGATTGACTACATCAAAATTGACGGAAGAGAGCACCGCGGAGAGTGCCATAACTACCAGTAAAAAATAGAAAAAGATTAAAGCGGGTTCGGGTAATTTGTTTCCTGCTTTCTCAACAGCGTTGAGAAACCCTGTCATTAGACGACCTTCCGTGTTCCTTGTCGTTGTGCTCATTATTACCTCGTCTTCCTGTTACATTCATAAAAGTCATTGCTTGCCGCAATTAATAACATTTTAGAATAATTCACAGCCAGTAACTTTACGTTACTAGTAAAAACGAGACATAGCAGAGTGATAGATATCAAGAATTTGATTGAAAGCCATACAATGAGTTTGGATAACAGGAGTAATGCAGAACAAAAAACGCCAAAAACTTCCAGAACATCACTATTAACATTGGGTAAACGGTTTTATAGAGTGGATGAGTAAAAACAGCATCCACTCAGTCCACCTTACGAAAGCGGCTCTTTTTTAAGACGCGGGTATTTTTTTAGCCAGCGCCCACTGACCATTCGCCAGTAGAACAACACGCCGCGCACCGTCCAGTCGAAGAACATACCCATCCAGACACCGACCACGCCCATCCCCAACACAATCCCTAATGTGTAGCCTGCAACCACGCGGCAACCCCACATGCTCGCCATGGAAACCCACATTGCAAAACGGGCGTCACGCGCCCCTTTCAACCCGGCAGGTAATACCCATGACGCTGCCCAAATCGGCATAAACGCAGCATTCAGCCAAATGAGTATTTTGACGACTTCTTTAACATCATCTTCGTGGGTATAGAACGAGGCCATCAATCCGGCGAAAGGCGCGGTCCCCCAGGCGATTATCGTCAGGCCAAGAGTGGAGAGCCAGAACACATGGCGCAGTTGCCGTTCGGCCTGGCCAATTTGCCCTTTACCCAGTCGCTTGCCGACAATAATGGTGGACGCTGAACCCAGGGCATTACCGGGTAAGTTAATTAATGCCGCAATGGAGAACGCGATAAAGTTACCGGCAATCACGTTTGTCCCCATTCCGGCGACAAACATTTGCGTGAGTAATTTCCCTGCATTAAACAACACCGACTCAATGCTCGCCGGAATACCAATCCCCAGTACTTCCCACAAAATGCCCACTTTGAGCGGACGGAAATAGCTTTTTAGCGAGATACGTAAAGAAGGAGCAAAACCAATCACCAGCACATAAACGAAACCAA
>NZ_LXEO01000018.1 GCF_001654865.1 Buttiauxella noackiae ATCC 51607
TAGCGCCGATATAACGTGAAATCGTTAAGCCCAGTCCAGCACCAAAAAAGCCCAATCCGTTCCAGCCGAGCGCGCCGTAAATCAAGACGCTACTGATGATAATGTTGAGGATGTTCATCCCGCCGTTAATCAGCAACGGAATTTTTGTATTCCCTGCCCCGCGCAACGCGCCGCTACTGATCAGCGCGATCGCCGCTGCCGGGTAGCTCCAGACGGTGGTTTGCAGATACGAGAGTGCCAATGCTTTAACTTCAGGTGTGGCAGCCCCGGCAATAATGTTAACAACATGCTCACCCGCAAGGTGAATGCCGGCCGCCAGGGAAATCGCAATAATTGTCATTAATATCAATGACTGTCGCGCGGCATCTCGCGCTCGTTTAGGGTCACGTTTACCGAGGCTAAATGCCACCACAACTGTAGTGCCGAGGTCCACAGCCGCAAAAAATGCCATGATCACCATGTTGAAGCTATCGGCAAGCCCGACGCCTGCCATCGCCTCTTTGCCCAGCCAACTCACAAGGAAGGTGCTCAGCACCCCCATCAGTAACACGCAGGTATTTTCCAGAAAGATAGGCACCGCAAGCGGTGTAATTTCGCGCCAGAACAGGACTCGGTTGCTTTTCCGTTTGGCGTACCAGCGAGTTTTTTCCACGCGCTGATGAAGTGCTGCTTTTAAGTTCAAGATTGACCTTGGGGGGAAAGTGAAACCACATTTCAAATAATGATTTACAAATCGTTATCCTGCAAAGAGTTTTTTAATTATTAGTGATGAGTACTGGTGGATGAGGCTGCGTTTATCCACCCTACACATTCAAAATCAAACCGTAGGTCGGATAAGCGCAACGTCATCCGACAGAATGCTTGTCAACCATGTCCACCCAAATATGCTTTGCGCACTTCCTCATTCCCCAACAACGCTTCACCACTGCCACTCAGTCGAATCTGCCCGTTGGCCATCACATAACCGCGGTCAGAAAGCTTCAATGCATGGTGCGCGTTCTGCTCCACCAGAAAAATCGTCATCCCGTTGCGCGCAAGTTCACGTAGCGTCTGGAAGATTTGTTTCACGACGATGGGTGCTAAACCCAGGCTCGGTTCATCCAGCAATAACAATTTCGGGCGACTCATCAGTGCACGGGCAATCGCCAGCATTTGCTGCTCACCACCGGACATAGTCATCGCCCGCTGTTTGCGCCGCTCCTTCAAACGCGGGAACAGATCAAACATGGTTTGCAAATCCTGCGCGGCAAACTGGTTGCCAATGGGGATGGTACCCATCAGCAGATTTTCTTCGACGGTCATATCCGGGAAGATGCGCCGCCCTTCCGGCGCCTGGGCAATGCCACCAGAAGCCACAAAGTGCGTCGATTTATGGCTGATGTCTTCACCGCGAAACAGGATCTGCCCGCCGCGTATGCGTGGCTGGCCGAAAATCGACATTAACAGCGTTGATTTCCCGGCCCCGTTCGCCCCAATCAACGCCACGGTTTCCCCTTCGTTGACCTGCAAAGAAACCTGTTTTAGCGCCTGAATCGCACCATAAAAAACGTCCACATTACGAAACTCCAGCATCGCCTCACTCATACACTGACCTCGTCTTCGTCGGTGCCCAAATAGGCGGCAATCACTTTTTCATCATGCTGGATTTGTTCAGGTTTACCCTCAGCAATCACATCTCCATGGTCGAGCACAATAATGTGGTCGGAAATATCCATCACCATGCCCATATCATGTTCAATCAATAACACGGTGATACTGTGGTGGTCGCGTAAGAAACGGATGATTTTACTCAGGGTACGTGTTTCAACCGGGTTCAAACCCGCAGCCGGTTCATCAAGGCAGATCATCTCTGGTGCGGTACACATGGCACGTGCGATCTCGAGGCGCCGCTGCTGGCCGTAAGACATCTCCCCCGCGAGGCGGTTAGCGCAATCCACCAGCTCCACCACTTCAAGCCAGTAAAATGCCCTGTCGAGCGCGCGGCTTTCCGCCCGCCGATAAGCTGGAGTGTTCAGCACTCCGGCAAGCAAATTACGGTTTACCTGCATGTGTTGTGCCACCAACAGGTTTTCGACCACCGACATTTCCCGGAATAAACGGATATTCTGAAAGGTGCGCGCAAGCCCAGCCCGGTTCACCAGATGTGTACCACCAAACATTTTGTAGAAAATACGCGAGCCGAGTTGCGCCGGATTAATCCAGTCACCCGGTTGGAATTTCTGCCCCAGTATCTGAATCACGTTGGTGGTTTTATCACGCGTGTTAAACAGAATATTACCGCCAGAGGCTTTATAAAAACCGGTCAGGCAGTTAAACACTGTCGTTTTCCCGGCACCGTTAGGACCAATCAACGCGGTAATCGACCCACGGCGCACCTCAAGATTTACGTCGTTAAGCGCCTTAATCCCACCAAAGTGCATCATCAGATGTTCAACACTTAATATCATATCGCTCATGGCGCCACTCCCTTGCGCACCGCAAACCCGCTGCGGTTGATGCGAATCAGACCGCGTGGCCGCCAAATCATCATCACCACCATTAACATGCCAAACAGCAGCACGCGATATTCGGCAAAACTGCGCAGGAGTTCAGGTGTCACTGTCAGCACAAACGCCGCCAGCACTACGCCCACCGTCGAACCCATGCCGCCCAGCACGACAATGGCGAGAATTAATGCTGATTCAAAGAAGGTAAATGATGTCGGGTTAACAAAACCCTGATACGTCGCAAAAAAGACGCCAGCAATACCCGCCGTTGAGGCACCCAACGTAAAGGCTGAGAGCTTAACCAGCACATGATTGAGCCCCATGGATCGGCAGGCAATTTCATCTTCACGCAACGCCTCCCAGGCACGGCCTATCGGCATGCGTGTCAGACGATGTTTGATATACAGCACCAGTAAAACCACCAACACCAAAATGGCGTAGATAAAAATAAACTTCAGATTGGGGTTATAGGTGAGATGGAAGAACTCGTGGAATGGAACCCCGCCTTCTTCTTTAGCACGCCGCCCAAATTCAAGGCCAAACAGCGTCGGCGGTGGAGCAGAGATCCCATTAGGTCCACCGGTAAACGTCAGCCAGTTATTCAGCACCAGGCGGATAATCTCTCCAAACCCCAGCGTCACAATAGCCAGGTAATCACCATGCATTCGCAACACCGGGAAACCGAGCAAAGCACCAGCCGCCGCAGCCATCAGCGCCGAAAGTGGCAACATCGACCAGAACCCGAGTCCGAGATACTGATACCCCAGTGCAAGTCCGTAAGCACCAATGGCGTAGAAGGCGACGTATCCCAAGTCCAGCAAGCCTGCCAGCCCCACGACAATATTTAACCCAAGGCCCAGCAGCACATAAATTAGCCCGAGGATCGCAACCGTCAGCACGTATTTGGTCGCCACAAATGGGAAACAAACCGCCAGGGCGATCACCAGGGGAATAATCCAGCGCATGCGGCTTTTGTATTCTGGCGGGCGCACATACACGCCTGAATTATCCGTCTCAAAACGGCTTAAAAAACGCGTGCCCGTAGAAGTCGTCAAAAAAGCACTTAATAAAAACCGCCCGACCATCACGACGGCGATAATCACCATCAGCCGCTGCCCTTCGAAGTTAAAGCTGTACCCATCCAGTACTACACCGACTATCGGGCCAAAAACAATCAACGCCACCAGCCCTGCGAATATCGCATCCAGCAAGCAGCGTTTGAGGGAGAAGCCTTCATGCAAAGCCATTTCTGATGTCATGTTTTGCTCCCTCACACTTTGGCAACGATAGGTCGGCCAAGCAGCCCCTGAGGACGGAAAATGAGGATCACCACCAGTAATCCAAACGAGAACACATCTTTGTAATCGGAATTCACCATGCCGGAGAACTGCGCTTCAGCAATACCAAGAATCAGCCCGCCAAGCATCGCGCCAGGTAATGAGCCAATTCCACCCAACACCGCCGCGGTAAACGCTTTAATACCGATAATAAAACCGGCGTAGAAATCAAAGGTGCCGTAGTTCATGGTGATTAACACGCCTGCCAGACCCGCCATTGACGCACCAATCACAAACACAATTGAGATAATACGGTCGGTATTAATCCCCAGAATCGAGGCCATTTTGCGGTCTTGCTGTACGGCGCGGCACATGCGCCCCAGCCTGGTATTGCTGATAATCCAGGTCAGCAGCAACATGCCAGCAAACGAAGCAATCAAAATGAATACTTTTGTGTAGGTGATTTGCACAAAACCTTCACCGATATGAAACCGGAACACGCCATCAAGCATGGTTGGAATGCCCTGTTGACGCGGCCCCTGGCTGATTTGTGCGTAGTTTTGCAAGATTAACGACATGCCAATTGCGGAAATCAGCGGTGCTAAACGGGTAGAGTTGCGCAGCGGTTTATAAGCGATGCGCTCGATGGTCCAGCCATACACGCCCGTCACTACAATGGTAAACACCAGCGTGCCGAGAATAAGTAAAGGAAACGACTGCAAACCAAAGAACGAAAGTAGCGCAAGCCCGATGGCGCAGAGGTAAGCGGAGATCATATACACTTCGCCGTGGGCGAAGTTAATCATGCCAATAATGCCGTAAACCATGGTGTAGCCAATGGCTATCAACCCGTAGACGGAACCTAGCGTTACGCCATTGATCAATTGTTGCAGGAAGAATGCGTCCATAGTTTGGCAGTCTCTTTTAGTGCTGCGGACAAACTCCTTTTGTAGGTCGGGTAAGTGCAGCATCACCCGACACTTTCACCAGCAATGCCAGGCGAAAATGGTGGATGACGCTACCGCTTATCCCCTCTACAAATCCCGGTATTATTGGACTTCTTTATATTTTCCTTTGTCATCCCACTGATAAACCACGTAATCCGAGACTTTCAGGTCACCTTTATCATCCCAGGCTTTTTTGCCCATCACGGTATCCACCGGGTTTGCTTTCAGCCAGGCGCTGGCTTTGGCTGAATCTGTACCGCCAGTGGCTTTAAATGCCGCAGCAATCGCCTGAACAGAAGCGTAGGAATAGAGGGTGTAACCTTCAGGTTCAAATTTGCTGGCGCGGAATTTGTCGATTACCGCTTTGCCATCCGGGATCAAGCGAGGATCTTTACCGAAGGTCATGTAAATGCCATTGGTATATTGCGGGCCGCCTGCCGCAGTCACCATCTCTTCGTTCACGATGCAGTCACCGGAGAAGAATTTAGCCTGTACACCCTGCTCACGCATCTGGCGCACCAGTGGCCCCGCTTCCGGGTGACAACCGCCGAAAAACACCACATCTGGTTTTTGCGCACTGATTTTGGTAACCAGCGCGTTAAAGTCTTTTTCACCACGCGACAGGCCTTCGTACATCACATCATTGACGCCACGTTTCGCCAGCGCAGCTTTGGTAGCATCTGCCAGCCCCTGCCCGTAAGTGTCTTTATCGTGAATGATCACCACCCGTTTGGCTTTGAGCTTATCAATAATGAAATCGCTGGCGACCTGCCCTTGCTGGTCATCACGCCCACACATGCGGAACATGTCGTTCATCTTGCGCTCGGTGATGAGTGGGTTGGTCGATCCGGGGGTGATGGCGAGTATGCCCGCATCGTTGTAAACCTCAGAGGCAGGCATAGTAGATGAAGAACAGAAATGGCCGACCACGGCTTTCACTTTGTCCTGGTCAACCAAACGGTTAGCTACGGATACAGCCTGTTTGGGTTCACAGGCGTCATCGCCCTGCACCAGTTTGATTTTTTCGCCATTAATCCCACCAGCAGCATTAATATCTTCGGCGGCCTGAGTCGCGCCATGCCAGTACTGATCGCCATAAGTCGCGTTCGGCCCGGTAAACGGCCCTGCGACACCAATGACAATATCAGCGTGGGCGGAAAACGCCGTTACCAGACAACCAGCCAACACCAGAGAAAGAGGACTTCTAATCAATTTCAGCGACATTTTTATGTTCCTTAGCAAATCAGCAAAGAGGTTTATGCAAAACGGTGTAAGAGCCATTTCAAAAGCAAAAACGCGAACAAAATGCACTATCCAGTCAATTTCCTGTGGTTACAGCGAGGTTTCCTTACGATTTTCACAGCCATGAACATTAAGCAAAATGGTTGCCAACGTTACGAGCCGCATATCGATGTTTCGACATATGTCAGTATAGAGCGCAGTAGTAAGCCGCTCGGTACAACGCAATGAATTTACAGCGGGGATCACATCTGCTTAACAATAAAGCCATATTGTTCAAGATTTATGCGTCTTTGCACCAACTTAGTCCACACATACAAAATGGTTAATATTGTGCGGAGCAATTGGCTGGAGGCTGGCTTGCATTTACTGTTTACAAAAAGGTCAAATTCGCCTTAATACTCAACATGTTGACTATAAAAAGAGCAAACAAAAAACTTTTTCGCGAACCCTTTGACATGCCCCCCTCGAATCGCTAATATGCGCCCCGTTAACCGATTCCTCTGTAGTTCAGTCGGTAGAACGGCGGACTGTTAATCCGTATGTCACTGGTTCGAGTCCAGTCAGAGGAGCCAAATTTTAGTTTCATGATGTATTTAAAATCGTGAAATGTTACAAAAGCAGCGCATAAAAAAAGCCTGATGTACTGAAAAGTACCATCAGGCTTTTTTTATGGGTATGACTAGTCCTGATATAC
>NZ_LXEO01000019.1 GCF_001654865.1 Buttiauxella noackiae ATCC 51607
AATTAGTTGGTTATGCAGGCGCTCTGCCAGCGGCCGGGTGGTGTCTGCCGCGATGTGAGCCGTTTCCTGAGCCTGATGAAGCTGCGTACGGTTCACCGCCAGGGATAACAGAGTCCCGGCGCCCCATAGCACAATCATGCCCAACAGGCACAGACGCAGGGCTTTCAGCCAGTCGAACGAGAGCTTTTTCGCCTTCGCGGCCTGACAGTCTTCTTCCAGTGCCTGCCAGACGGGAGCTCTCAGACGGGCATTAGGCACCATCTCCTCACTGGCAGCCAGTACCGGGCTGAGCATCAACCCACGTAACCGGTACGGCGCCGGGCCCTGCATCATTCCGGTCAGTAACACAGACAGACGATTTTTCAGGCCATCCTGCAGACGGAAGGAGAGTCTCAGCAGCCAGTCATGGCGAGTGTTGTTCAGCACCTGACTCATGCCCACCTGACGTAATCGTGGTACCAGGTCATCGAGTGAGTCGGCAATTTCCTGTGCAGGGGCACCCGGGCCAAACAGGGTGCCTGCCGGCATCACGTCTCGATCTCCCTGTGCGCCGAACTGTTTATCAATCAGCCACAACCAGACCGGCGCCTGCCAGCCCAGCAGACGGTCAGATTTCTGGCGGCTGCGTAAGAAAGCATCACGCTCAGCGGCTGATGGCAGTGCGGAAGTACTGAGGACCTGCACAATCCCATCCAGCGGGCGGCGCGGGCGCACCTGACGCAGGGCCTGCACTAAGGTTTCATTGAGCGGAGACTGGGCATTCCCGCCATGCACGAGAACAATGCCGTCCCCTTCCTGCCACAGGTCGCGCTTAAGACCGGGTATGGCATTTTCGATGTCCTCATCCTCGCCCTGAGCCAGCAGGATACGGATTTTGCTTTTCCAGCGGCGGCCATAGCGCAGGTGGAGATGTTCGGTGAGAGGGGCTGCCGTAAACTGGTCATCAGCCCCTTCAGTCTGTAACGAGAGAGGTGTGTCATCCGTTTTTTGCGGCTGATTCTTTTTAAATGACAGCCTTACCCCGGATTTTCCTGCACGATCGAAAGCTTTCTCTACCAGCCAGCCCAGCGAAATGAAGACGACGGCAATTGACAGGCAGAACGTTAAAATTCGGCTGGGATCCATTGGCCCCATACCCGTCCAGGATGCCAGTTTTTCAGGGAATGCTGAAAACAGAAAACCCAGAATGGCCGTCAAAAAAATCAGGGCAGCAACAACCCCCCCAATGAGCAATGCCG
>NZ_LXEO01000020.1 GCF_001654865.1 Buttiauxella noackiae ATCC 51607
GCCCCAATGAGTGTTTTTATTTTCACGATAAGTCCCGATTTTTCCCTGTTTTATTGTCGGCGGTAATACCCACAATCCAGATGTCATCCGGACTGGTTTGCGCCACAACGACCTGTGGGCCACTGTGCTGAGCGGCGGCTGCGGCAAGTGCGATCCCAAGCCACGGTGCGGCTTGCCCCGTGTAACCCGTAGTCTGGTCCACGTCATGATTATCTTCTGTCATGCTGAATGTGATCCCGTTAGCCTCACAAGCCGATATCCACTCCCCTCCCTGCGCAACATCTTTCCCCGTCGTCCATGCAGCTTTCATGTCCTCAGGGGGTTTACGGCACCACAGCAGCGCGCGATTAAGGGTCTGAGAAAGTGTGTCTGCATGACCTTTTTCAGGGCGATGCAGTTTAACCGCATCGGGAAAAGCGGCATGATGACGGTTGAGCAATAGCAACCAGGCTATGGCTTCTCCCTCATCTTCCAGAGGTTCAGCACGGACAACCGCGCTAAGAATAATGAGCACTGTAGGTTGCGACCAGGCCTCATCTAGCCAGAGATCGAGCGCGGCCAATCCCCCGATATTCAATAAACGAAGTCTTCTGTCTGTGAGTGAGGAGAGTACGCGTGAAATTTGTTCCGGTGCATCCGGAATGCCGGCAATATCGCAGTCAACCATCAGCCTGCTAGGGACTCCTGCAGGGATGCTTTCCAGCACAGGGGAGACCTGGCTGGCGATGCTTTTCAGTACAGCGTCAAGATCCTGACGCTGTTGCATGTCCTTAAACCCCGGCAATCGGGAATGCCGCACTGGCAGCCCACCTGCTCTGGGTACCTGCATACTCAGTTGCGAAGCTGCAGATTTGACGGCACTCAGTAATTTAGCCGATCCATTTCCTGGCTGGGTATTCACTCCTGACGCAAGTATCCGGGCTGACCGCTGTCCACGCGCCGTTTCTTCCTCAATTAACAACATGCGTTCGCGATCCCATGATGCAGCCCAAACCTGGTCACACTTGTAACCAAAGCGCCGGAAGCTGAAAACAAGCCCCCAGATGCAAAACGGCAGGCCCAGCGCCGTAAACCAGAAGGTGAATCCCTCCCGGTTTCCAGTCCACTGCCAGAAAGTGAGTACATTACCCGTGACAAGGGCGACAGCCAGGAGATACAGCCAGCGGCGGGTATCAGGGCGCTCAATTTTGGGAGCGACATCAGGAATGGCATCCAGATATACAGGCATGGTTATCCCACCATCGCAGCCGCAAATGAGCTGATTAATTTGCAGCCACATGCGCATCTATGTCCATGAAACGCCACAGGGACCCCGTTATCTAAATAATTGGGATTCCCCTCAATAATAATGGTCGGCCCGTGACCGGGGATCGGGCAGGACACTTTATCGCCTTTACGAGCTACACCGATGCCACCAAATTTCATCTGATCCGAACAGGTTAATACGGCACCGCCGTGTGTGGTTTTATCGCCCTTGCGAATAATTTGCAGCATGTGTGCCTCCGTGAATTTTTTGCCAGAAGTGGTTCAAACGTTATTTCACATACTTCCAGTGGCGTAATTATCTATTACATGTTTGCTGAGGTTTTATTTTTTTCTGATATTTACGAGGGTTGAGATGACCACTAAATATCGCATTAAAATATCAGAATAATTCTTTTCAAAGTGGCAACCATTCTCCTGGGGCTGAATATAGGAAAAACGCTTTCTTTTATGTAGAATGCATTCCCTTTTTTATTTCAAACTAAGGTGAAGGATAAGGACAGTCAGATTTTTCAGTTTGAGCGGAGGGATAGAGTGATAACATGTTATGTTCACTCTCCCCCCAGATAAAGCACTACCCTGCAAAAACATACTGTCACCACCAGTTTCATAAAAAAATCCGCATCAATTTTTCACTCATATTAACTTAAAACCAACGAGTTATTGACTCGACCAGCCAGGATATATTTTCTTATATTTGTCAATTATTTCCAGATGCAATCTGTACGGTCATCATTGTATGCATCTATATTTTCATTCATGGTTATTATTTTCCCACTTTTTCCTTTGTACGAAAAACTATAAAACCGGGCACCCTGCGACAGAATTGTATACTGGCCGCTAAGTTTTCCATCAACGACTTCCAGCCATGTTGTTGTCATCTCGGCAGGTCTTCCATCACCAACATCCTCCTCAACTTTTTTAGAGAAAAGCAATGGTATAAATTGTTGTGAGTTTTTATATTTAACATAGCTTAATGGGATACTATCATCATAAACACCTACAAACTTCACATTTACTTTCTTAGAATCAGATGAAAAACACCCCACGAATTTATCCAGCACGGCTAATGCATTGCAAGAGACAAAAAAGAAAAACAGTAAAATTAATTTAAACATCTCTACCCCATTCTGTATGGCAGAATCATTTCACTACCGTGTAAGATTTGCTTATCTTATTATATTTATAAATAACACTGTAATCTTTCCCAGTGCTATAGCAATTGAGCCATACATCGGATTGAGCATTTCCGCTTTCTATATTTTGATAAACTGAAGTCATATAAAATCCAAAATTGCAATCATGCAACTGTGGATCTATTGTTTGCTCAATCACCCCCGACTTTTTATTGATGACTTTTATTTTGTTAACTGATACACCCTGTTCAGTATTTTCATAAACCCCAATAAAATTATGTAGCTTTGTTTGCCCCCAAAATGGGATCTCAATTGAATTATCAGAACTGATTGTGATCGTATTATTAGTTAATGATTCAGCACGGTTCAGAATGATATCAAGTGTTGATTTTTCATTCTTCCATACCCCATGAAGGGTATCCTCACCATCAATCAGTTTAAAAGGACAGAGGCTGGAGTCATATTCCTTACCTTCATTAATATGGTCATTATATTCTTTAGCATTTGTGATTTCACATAACTCTATGGAGTCTGATGTTTTTCTTCCATAAAGTGGGATTGGTGTTCTGTATTTATCATAATAATAAACACCTTTTATATTACCCCCCCCTCCAGTATCATAATACTGAATAGGTATATGTATCGGATAACGCCCAATAGCGCCTGTATAATTATTAATCACATACCAACTGTCAAATGCACTGGCTATGGAAGAACCCAGTAAGGCAACAAAAAAGGTTAAGATTTTAATTTTGTTCATGACTACTAACTCATCTGTCCGAATTATATTTAGGATTGTGATTTCCGCAGCGTCTATTTTTCTTTAATCAGCATCACATCGGCGAGCAGGTAGTGGTTACTACTGCGGGAAATAGTTTACCATTCACGCTTATGCCAGCACATCCTCTGCGCTAGCAAAGCCCCAGAAATTTAGCTAAAAACTAAGGAAGTAAATTATTAAAGCAATCTATTTCAGACTTACACTCTTTTATCATGCACTCACTGTTAGTGGAAAATTCCGCATCAGTCCCCTTTGATTAAAATATTTCATACTGACATTTGCTTTTTATTAACCTTTGCCAATCGCTATTCATTTGCAATATAGCTGATTTTTTCTCTGCACTTTCTGATATAGCATTGTTAATGTTATTTAGTTGGCTGTTTTCTTTTTCATTAAATACTGAATGAGTAAAAAAAAACATAAACAGCATTGATGTACAAAAAATATTTTAACGTGCATAGAATCTATCTCCCCTGTCAAATCTGTCTTGTGGAACATTTGGTTACATAAAAGCATGCCGCCCATCCCATATTTCAAATGACAGAACATACTGGATTAACGTATATAAGCCTAAGGGAATTTAAAGTTATTGCTTCTTACGATTTCATCAGGCACATCTTCAATACTATTGCTTTTGATATTTCTCTCACCAAATGAATTTGAATCACATCTATTTGTGCTTATATCAATCCCATTTTGTTTAATGTCAAGAAGTGCCACTACATTTGGTTTTTCTTCCGGAATAATAAGAACATATGAATAACCCCCTTTATTAAAACCAAAATAAGTTGTGTTAGTTCCTAAATCAACCCATCTTTTTAGTTTGTTTTCTAAGCTAAAACTAACATTAAGTTGTTTTTTTGGAAGGTATATTCAATCACGCTATTTTTCTTATTTAGACAAAATGTTGCTACTCGCTGTGATGCCCCCGAAAAATGACATGATGCTATTAATACATCTGTATCTTTACATTCGGTCGACACTGCTGTTATTTTTGCTGGAACTTCAGTTGTTTTTTTGAAGGAAATTACCTTAGGAACCGACATATTAGCTTCAACAAAAGGACTGTAATCATTAATTGCGTATGAAAGAATGCCATCTATAATAGAGAGTGTTGCTTTCCCACTGCCACCAAATGTACTTTCAAAAGTAACAATCCCAACATTGTTTTTTACAACACCTTTGATGTTTACATCACCACTTTCTGCACAATCTATTCTATTTCCATTATTTGTTATAAAGCAATATCTTCCATAAACATCATTCCCTTTCTCAATTAAATCCAATGTTAATGACTGTGAATTACTGTCATTAACCCAGTGCCCCGAAAAACTAGCAATTGAATGAAATGCAACAAAAAATAGTAAAAAAAATAAATTCTTCATACATTAACCCTTAAGCAATCATCAACCCTGTTTAACCAGCCAGTAAGAAATCTAACCTGTGTATTTGGATATCCATCTGTTATTGTCAAGGACCGATAATAATCTCTCCGGATATCTGCTGTCCTCATTATACTGATGAGCTTGTCTGCATAGGTTGGGTCAGTTGCATAACCTGCTTGTTGTAACCCTTTTGCCCAGTCGCACGGGTCATCATAATCAAAAAGAAAATGATATCTTCTGTTATTTTCGAAAAAGGCAGGTCGCCTGGCAATACTATCTTCATATAAAGTGTGTTTTTGAAATTTATCTATTATTTTTATTCTTACGCCATTTTCAACCTCGTGAGTCCACACTTGAACGAAATTTGGGTTGCCATGGGCTTTAATGCCAAAGAGATTATAACTATACTCATTTGTGTATAAATCAGTTGGAACCGACTTTCCATATCCAGTTTCAAGAATTGCCTACGCAGCAGTTATTGCAGCAGGAACATGAGAAATCTAAAAGGACAAATTAGGTGACTGTTCCCGCTAAAGTCCAGTTACCGCCCAGTTCCGAGAGTTGCTGCTCAAGGTTCTGGCTTAAAAACCCGCCTCTCGGCGGTTTTTTTCGTTTCTGAGCAAGAGATTACGCTCAGATAAAAAGGATCTCAAGGGATCCTTCTGTTCACGTGCTTTTACCCTTCTATAGAACTGATGAAGTTATTTAGAAAGTTCTTTATTGAAATGGTCTCATCCAATACACACTGATTCTCCAGAAGAATACCATTCTGCCCTCCTGTTTTTCGCCACAATGAGCACTTATCATTAACAGATTTTTTTTGACTATCAACAAAAGACTTGAGATCTATTATCTCCCCATCCTCTGGAGAGGTAATATCTTTATTTTTTAAAATAATTTCATTTATCATGTATTCTTGTTTTAACAACTCAGCACTTATGCAATCCGTAGCTACAGGGTGATTTTTTATATCATAAGCACATTTACTATATGAGTCACTATATTTATCAATGCTTTTAGCTACTGAAAGAAATGGCACGAAAACCAAAAAAAATACTGCTACCTTTTTATTTATAATCATAGTTATTCAACCTCATAGTTTGTTTGAGCAAGTTCCAATAATTTATTTTTTTCGTCCAACGCCCTAGCCTTAAGCCCTGGCCAAAGATTTGGTGAGCTAACGAACTTACTTTCGACATGGTTATACTTATAATCTTGTACCGCAGTTATAATTTCAGCATCTGAGGAGCTATCAAAAGACATACCTGCAGTGGCTTTATAAATAACATCATTATAAGGACCATATTGAACGGATGTAGACCATATCATGTCATGTATAGCAGCTCGCTTATTCTTTATGACGATACCTTTTTTAGCTAAGAAAATAATTTGAACATCATAGTGAGTTTCTTTAATGAAATTGAACTGTTCATCAGCAAACTCTTTCCTTGATGAATTAGCTATATTTCTCCAAACATTATTAAACTGTTCACTACCAGCCTGTAGCCCTTGGAAATGACTTTTAAATTTAGATTTGTCTATATATTGCTGAACCACACCTAGATTAGACGATAATTGATAACAACCATAAGATACACCACCATGATCTCCACGTCCCGTAGATATGACACCGGGCCCTCTCCCTGCTGATTCATAATGTTCAGATGTAGTTCCTAACACCCAAGATGCTATCTTTGATGTAAGCGCCCCCAAAAACACCAGCGGATGCATATGCCACGGCTTCTCTTCCATATCCGGCACTTTTTTCATCCACGTGACTTTGTCGATAAACGCTTCGGTGTACTTTTTCCAGTCTGGTGCATCCTGGGTTAATGCATCCAGATACATCTTCCACAACGGGTCATCCTTGCCGTAGTACCACTCGCTGCCGTGTTTTGTGATGATGCGATACAGATGGTCACGGTAAGAGCGGTTATGAACCGCCTGCAGGTACTCCCCTTCCGAATAATGTCCGTCGTGATTGGCGTCAATCTGTTCCAGCAGTCGTTTATAGTTATATTCGTTCATCGCATGGCTGCTGCGGGTTTCATCCGAGGCCGCTTGATACATCTGCTCCAGAATGCCTTTCACCACATTATTCGGCTGTTTAATACCGTCTATCAGGTCAAAACTTTCAGGGGTCTTATCCAGGGTCACAAAGCCCAGTTCACCCAGCGCATACTGCGACACCTTCCTGATACTCGCCGCGGCCAGCCAGCCGAATTCTGCATTTATCTGGTAATACGCAGGCTCTGCACCTGCCGCTACCGGCTGGCCATCTGCACCCAGCGTCGCCACTTTTGACCGCGTCGCGATACCCTGATTCCGGGTCCTGCGCGTGCTGGCCACTATCTGGCCCTGCCCGTTTTTCATAAACAACGCCGCGTCTTTTTCGTACTTTAGATAGGCCGCTTTATCATTAACGTCAACATTGTCCGGGTTGGTCAGAAACGTCACCAGCTTATCCCCCGGACTCAGGCACTCAAGATGCACCTGGTAACGCGAGAGCTTGCCGTTATCTTCCGGTAACTGGAAAAATCCCATATGCCCGATGCCGTCTCCGGCACTGATGGCAACCGGGGGAGTGGCTTTGACCACCTCGCCAAACGCCGGCTGGGTATCTGATGCGACAGGCGTTACGGGCGTCAGACTATCTCCGTCCGACACCACCCACGCCCGGCACAAGATAGTTCGCCGCCTTCACGATGTAATCCCCGTTCGAACCATGCTCAATCCCAGGGCAAGATTACAAAATCCCGCAGCCCGCAAAGACTGTAGCCAGATAGTGGCTTTGTTGAATAAATCGTTTTTTTGAAAGAAATTTGGCCAGTTAACATTCTGCAACAGGGTGAGATCATGAAAATTCTAACTTTTATACAGTCGACTTTATCGCAGATTTAATAAACATTACTTGTTTTCTTAATAGTCATCTCGCAACATTTAAAGCCCAGCGCATCACTAAAATTTACCGCTTGATGTTAAATTATTACTAAATTCAAAAATAAAACTTTAAATTATAGTTGCCATGATATTTCCTTGGCCACAAATCGTCAGAAGAAGAATACCTGACAATTTATGTGTTATTTTCCATGGTTGTCTGTAATCAGGAATAATGGATATATGCATAATTAATTTTTCCAGGTCCATAGGTTATCTCCTTTATTTATCAGGAGATAATTGATCATAGTTCTTTGTGGAATAGTAGTTTTTACGAGCAATAAGCAATGTGCTTTTTAAGAAAAAAATGCTGTTTCATTTGTACGAAAAAATTATTTCTGATGATCTCTCCATGATATGAAATAGGAAAATGCTGTCCATGCGCTACACATGGGTATATTTATGTTATTAATTTCTCGGGAGTTATTCGTCTATTTTGCATCCATCAATGGATTCTGTAAGCTTGATGAATTTGGTGTCGTCAAATTTAAATACAGCTGATTTGCAGATTGGATCTTCATCTGTTTTTTTACTTGCTGGTATGGCTTGGCCAGTAATCACCGCCATAGTACTATCTTTATATGCATTAATCTCGAATGGAAGGCCTATGGGAGTATCATTGTCACCAGTGCCAGCGTAAATATTACTGCCATCACCATCACGAGGAAGCTCAGAAATTATTTTTCCTGATATTTTATCAATTACCCATCCACATACCCAGCTATCACTTAAGCACTCGTTCCCTTTCCCCCCAAAAGTTGTATAGAGTCTGTAATGGCCAGCGAAATTAACGGGCTTATTTAACTCATCTTGAACTGATTTTTTCCAGACGGATGAATATCCTTCTTGCTTTTCGTTCAGAACTATTTTTTTAGCAAATGGGCCAGTACTAACTTTTGTCTGATAATCAGAGAATTGTGGATCGCTGTTCGTATTTGCGAACGAGCAGAAAGTCAAAATGGATAGGAATAAAATCGATATCTTTATCATATAAAACGCCCTCGCCTTTATCTCGTTAATAAAGATTGGGGATAATGTCTTGCATAGGTTCCAAATCTACTGTGGAGGATTTTTCTTTTACTTCTTTACCCGATAGATTAAATGTTTTAAACATCTCACCACATGAGTTGCACCCGCCAGAAGCAGATAATATAATCCTGTCATTTTTACATGAAGCACCGTAAAAGACGAAATTCATCATTTTTAATTTTTCACCTTTTTGGTTCATGCGCTCAACAAAACCAGTTGATTTTGATAAATCTAGTTTTTCGTCACCAATGGAGAGTATTTGTTTGCTGCAAACCAGAATATCAAGTTTATCTTGATCATCCTTTAGGTTATTTACTCTGCAAAATGATTCGATGCTGTACGGAACGCCTCCACACGAAGATTTGAATATATTAGAAGTATTTGCATAGCAAAATGTCGGTATCAGCAGCAAAAGTATAAATCTGTTCATAAATACCCCGGATAGTTATCTTCGATAAATTTAACCATATCTTCAGAAGTGGCGTGTAAACTTGTTGTGCCTTTTTTTTCCTCAGTTAAGTAGTCTTCATATTTATTTATGATCATTTTTTTATTTGCAGTTGGTTGGCCATGTGGCGAGCCAGGTAAACTAGCCCACTCTATACGGCATAAATGTATGGCTTCACTGATTTTCCCCTGCATTACTGCATCCAGAGCTTTTCGACCAGCAATTAACGCAATACATCCAAGATCTTGGTTGCTCTGACTAAAATCGGTGAATGAATATCGGCGTTGTAGGTTTCTCCATGTACCGTACAAAAACTGATAAGCTCCAGCAGCAGTCGAAACAACGCCATTAGCTTCATGTCTTATGTTAGGGTGTTTACTAAAATCTGTAAATTTAGCACCAGTAAACATAGTCCTGTATCCGTCCTCCTGAGTGGTCCCTTCACCAATACGGATCATCCGGATAAATGAACGCAAGCGTAGTATCCTAATGTTTCCTTCAGTCCGCATTAGTGAAGCTAAGAACTTGACAGGGTGCATATGCCATAACGAAGGTCCTAGCTTTTCAGTTGTAACATCCTGCATCCATGCCATCTTGTCTAGAAAATCCTCACTATACTTTTTCCATTCCGGAGCCTCTTTTTTCAGCGCATTAAGGAACGGTTGCCAGATGGCATCACCTTTTTTGAAATACCAGTCGCTGGGATGTTTCACTATCGTTTTCATAATGATGTCACGATAGTCAGGGTTATGAAGCGCTCTCCAGTACTCCATCGGCGAATAATCGTCGCTTCCGCTGTCAATTTTATCCATCAAACGTTGGTAATTATGCTTTACCAATGCATGACTGGTTCGCGTATCCGCTGTAGCTGCCTGGTAGAGTGAATCTATGAGGTTACGGAAGAATCCAGTCGGCTGGTTTTTTCCATCCAGATAATCAAAACTGGTGGGATCTGCGGTCTCAGTTCTGAAACCCAGTTTGGTCAGATCATACTGTGACAAAAGCTGTGGCTCACCCTGCCCTTTGAGTGCATAAGCATTTTCTGGTCGCAGCTGCCAGTATTCCTGTTTGGTCGTCTTATCGGTTTCCGTTTGCATCTGACTCAGTGGCAGGATCCCGGTCACGGTGGTCGCTCTGGTATCTTTTGTGAATTTTCCGGTAGCGACATCTTTTTTATACAGAGCAAGACCTGGTCCGTACTTCAGCCAGAGCGGATACTTCTCTCCCACCTGTTCGGGGTTGGTCAGGAATTTTTCCAGATTGTCGTCCATGCTCGTGCATTCTATATGCACCTGATAACGCGCTTCATACCCACCATCTTTGGGTGCCTGATAAAACCCCATGTGACCAACAGGGTCACCGGCGCTAATGGCGTAGGGCATCGGGCATACAACCTCATCGAACTTCATTGCCTCTTTCGCTGGTGGCATTAGTTTTTGCCACCAGGAAGGCTGAGAAACACCGCTAGTATCCGGAGATATATTGTTCTTATCGACCAATATCCAGTACCGCTGACCGGGCTTAAAGGATGTTTTCTTGCCTTTTTTCACCGCATCCTCAGACAAACTGACAAAGGTCACCAGGCCGTACTCGCGGTTATTGAACGCAACAGTATGGAGACTTCCGTCAGACTTATTCCATTCTACAATTGCACCTTTCGGCATCGTGCCTTTTGAATAGCTGTCGCTGACATCTTTGTTCTTTGTGCTGGCAGACATTACCCACTCTGGATCATAGGCTGAAAGTGAGTCCTGAAGAGTCCACTTTGTTTCTGCCGGATTGACGGTGTAAGCAGAATATGGGGCCAGGTGCATGTACAGGGTATAGAAATGTAACCCACTGGTTTCTTTCTCACCCGGCTGGATATAGTGTTTCACCAGAACGAATGAGCCTGAAAAACTCAGCGGACCGGATTCCCACTCTAGCGGCAGATAATCCTTACAGACACGATAGGCAACCACTTCACCATCAGCCATACAACGCACAGCCTGTTCGCCTTTGTAGGCGACCGGGAAATCAACTGCCTCAAGGGGAGCCTTACCACTAAGGGCACACCATGGAGTTGTGGCATGTGTAATATGAATTCCGCCATGCCACATACCACTCCGACCGATAGTATATTGCCCGGAAGATTCACCCGCTATATGGGAGAGGATCTCTTCCTGATTATTGAACTCACTTCCCCGATTGTTGGAGGGGACCGGCCAAACAATTTTGGGTAACACAGACACGATTCACACTCCCTGTCAGTCGTTAAAGGATTTACTGATAACCAGATTATTTTCAGAAATATCAGTTATGTTAAAATTTGGAGCATCAACAGGCATGTCAGCCCCCACGCCCGGCACAAGATAGTTCGCCGCCTTCACGATGTAATCCCCGTTCGAACCATGCTCAACCCCGCTCTGACTCAGTTTCAGGTACGAACCGCCGCCATTCAGGGTCAGGACTTTCGGGGTGCTGATGATGATTTCATCATCGCTGCTGGTAATGGTGACCTGCTGCTTCGCAAACAGGGCCATGGTGTTGTGCTGTGCCTGGATTTCCACATCGCCCTGGTTGGCCACCAGTTTTGCACCCTCTTTATGCACAAACAGCCCCAGCGCTTTTTCCGCCGTGAGGGTAAGGTTTTTCATTGCCCCCATATCCAGATGCTGGCCAGCGTTCACCATGGTGTTCAACTTACTGGCCAGTTGCAGGTGTTCGCCGGAGGTGAGTACCACGCCCTGAGGGGCGGTAGCCAGCACCACGGCGGCCTGCAGGTTTTCGAGCTGGCCGGTAATCAGCCCCATCTGAGTCTGAATGTCCGAGACCAGCGCCCCGGCGGCTTCTGCAGCACTGTTCAGCGCCTGCATCTCATTGTTGGCCTGATTTATCTGGTTAACCGCCGGGCTCATCTCCAGTACCTGGCCCTGGGCTTTTGATTGTTCATCCGCCGTCAGGAAAATCCCCTTAGCCGCACGAATCGCCCCAAATTCGTCGGTACGCAGTTCAAACCCACTGCCGCGTTGCTCACGCTGCGCGTCCACCAGGTGGCCAATGTTCAACTGGGTTTTCCCAAACTCGGTAGCGAGCTTAATGTGCTCCTTACCCCGCAAATCCTCCATCCTGAGTTTATTATTTGCCGGAGAGCGCCAGATATTGCGCGTGTGGTTGTCGCGGGTGACGTGGTCCGGGTGAGCGGAATCATGCTGCGCATAGGCGATGTACGGGCGATCCGGATCGCCGCTGTCGAACATTACCGAGACTTCCGTCCCGTCAAGCAAAGGCGCATGCCAGCCATAGGTGTCACCGGCATATGGTTTCGCCATGCGCAGCCATAAGTAGGCATAACCCTGTTCCGGGCTATTGCGATCGAAGTCCAATTTCACCCGGTAGCGGCCCTGCTCATCCAGCCAGGCGTAGGTGTCGCCCTTTTGGGTACTTTCCACACGAGCAGGCAGGGTGCCGGAGATTACCGGGCGATAGATAAGTGCCGGGCGGTAGCAGACGGATTCACTGTAGGGAATACCGTCAAAGGCCAGCTGGAAGCTGTTTTTGCGCGAACCGCTGCTGATGATATGCGTGATGACAATACCGTCCTTCAGGCTGTCAGGCAGTGTGCCATCGGTTTCCAGTACCTGGCCGGGCGTCAGCAACGGGCTACTCGAATGACCGCTGACGGTGAGCTGATCGTTCAGGATACGCTCATGGCGCAGATGGGCATAAAACGCGCCGGTTTCCACGCTGTCCGGGGTGCCTTCTGACAGGAAAGGCTCAGCGTAGTGATACACCTCACCCTCTGTAATGTCCTCCGGGCTGCTGATACTCCCGGTGCTGTCCTGCGGCGTCAGCGCGTCGCGGTAGTTGTAATCCCGGGTGGAGACACTACCACTCACGACCTGATACGCCGTGCCAATATCCCACACGCTCTCCTGACCGCTGTCACTCATACCTGCCTGATTGCGGGACGGCAGCGTGACACCGAACTGGTACTTCTCCTGCGAATCCTGAAATATCACCACATCCTGCTCAAGGCGACTGTCCATCTCAAAGCGCCAGAAGATGCCCACTTCAGCCAGCAGACGCTGGACAAATTCAAGGTCAGTTTCCCGCCACTGGGTGATGAGCTCGCGCACCGGATATTCCCGCGAGAGACGGAATTCGAAGTCCGGACCTTCCAGACCGTGCTTACGCAGCACCTGCTCCACGACTTCAGTCACGGACTGGTTAAGAAAAATATCGTTGTTACGGGTATGCTGCAGCAGTGCAATTCGCGGGACCAGCGTCAGGGCGTAACGGGTCTCATCCGCTGAGGTGGACAGCTGGCGAAAAGACTGCACCACGCCATAAACCGTGCGCACAGGCGTCGCCGGGGCGCCGGTGAACATCGGAGTCTGATACGTAAAGGCACCCGGCTTACGCAGCAGGGCATCGCAGGCAATACCCCGCGTGGCGCAGGTCAGCTGAATGTCATACTGCCAGGGTTTGCTCAGGAATTCTTCGGCCCGGAAGCTCAGCACATCCAGAAAGCACGGGCAGTTATGCACATCCACCCGGTAGCGGGACTGTCCCAGTAACTGACTCACCTGGCTGGCCATATTGCTTATGATGGAATCACTCATGCTCCGTCTCCTTCATGCTCACGGTCAAACTCCAGCACAATCCCCTCGTCTTCATCCCAGCCCAGTGCCAGGCTGTGCGTCCTCTGCTGCCCGGCTTTGCGCTGTAGCAGTTGCTGGCTGAGGACCGGCAGGATCTGTTGATTGAGCAGGCTGTCGATGTTGCGTGCGCCGGTGTCCGGCAGCAGGCAGGCGGCAACCAGCGTGTCGTACAGGCTTTCGTCGATTCGGGTTTGCAGGCCGTAGTGGCGCTTCAGGCGCTTTGCCACCTGGGCGAGTTTCATTTCGACGATGGTTCTTAACGCCACAGCGTTCAGCGGGCGGTAAATCAGCGTCTGGAAACGCGCCAGAAGTGCAGGCTGGAAGTGGTCGCGCAGGATCGGGCGCAGCAGCTCGTGTAAATCGCCATCAGTCGCTTCCGGCTGTTCATCCAGCATTTGCATGATGTGGTCGGAGCCGATGTTGGCGGTCATCAGAATGACGGTGTTGCGAAAGTCGATTTCGCGCCCTTCGCCGTCGCGCATAAAGCCACGGTCAAACACCTGGTAGAACAGGTTGATGACGTCGCGGTGCGCTTTTTCCACTTCATCGAGCAGCACTACGCTGTATGGGCGTTTGCGCACCGCTTCGGTGAGGATACCGCCCTGGCCATAACCGACGTAGCCCGGAGGGGAACCTTTGAGTTGGCTTACGGTATGCGCTTCCTGATATTCACTGAGGTTGATGGTGATGAGCGATTTCTCGCCGCCGAACAGGCTGTCGGCGAGCGCCAGCGCGGTTTCTGTCTTACCCACGCCACTCGGGCCAACCAGCAGGAACACGCCCAGCGGGCCGTTCTCCGGCGTCAGGCCGGTTTTCGCCGCCCGTAGGCGCTGTGCCATATCAACCAGCGCGTGGTCCTGACCAACCACACGGGTGGCAAGGTGGTTTTCCAGCATCAGCAGGTCGGTCTGTTCATCCTTGAGCAGGCTCGCCAGCGGCACGCCGGTCCAGTCGGCAATCACGTTGGCAACGGTGCGCACATCCACGTCAAGGGAAAGCAGTGGCGCGGTGCCCTGCAGGTCGCTCAGTTGCTGTTGCAGCGTGTGGATGTCTTCCTGGCGGCTGATGTTCTGACGGGTTTCCAGCAGTTGCTGCGTCAGCGCTTTTTCCTGCTCATAGAGGGTTTCCAGTGCGCTGAGTTGTGCGCGCAGGTCTGCATCCTGATGACCAATCTGCTCCAGGCGCCCGCCGTGGGTTGTGTTGCCCAGGGCGATATCTTCCAGCAGCGCCTGCTCTTCCATCTCCAGCGCGCTGAGCTGCGCTTTCAGGCGCGTCAGGTCTTCCGGCAGGGTGTCGAGGCTCATGCGCACGCGGGCGGAAGCGGTGTCCAGCAGGTCGACCGCTTTGTCCGGCAACTGGCGGCCGGTGATGTAGCGGCGCGACAGACTGACCGCCGCTTTCACCGCTTCGTCTGTAATATGCACGCCGTGGTGCTGCGCGTAACGGGATTTCAGGCCGCGCAACATCAGGCAGGCCATTTCGTCGTCCGGCTCGTCCACTTTGACTATCTGGAAGCGGCGCTCAAGGGCGGCGTCACGCTCAAAGTACTGTTTGTATTCAGACCAGGTGGTGGCGGCGATGGTACGCAGTTCGCCACGGGCCAACGCCGGTTTCAGTAGGTTGGCCGCATCCGCACCGCCAGCCTGGTTGCCTGCGCCGATGATGGTGTGCGCTTCATCGATAAACAGCAGCACCGGCGTCGGGGAATTCTGCACCGCGTCAATCACGTTTTTCAGGCGCTGTTCAAACTCGCCTTTCACGCCCGCACCCGCCTGCAACAGGCCGAGGTCAAGGGTGCGCAGGCTGACGGTTTTCAGGCTGTCCGGCACGTTGCCTTCGGCAATGCGCAGAGCCAAGCCTTCGACCAGCGCGGTTTTACCCACGCCCGGCTCACCGACCAGAATCGGGTTGTTTTTGCGACGACGGGAGAGGATATCCACCATCTGGCGGATTTCATTGTCGCGACCAAACACCGGGTCGATTTTGCCTTCTTTCGCTTTGGCGGTGACATCGAGGGTGAATTTGTCCAGCGCCGCCTGCAGGGCTTCGCTTAGGGTGTTGCCGGAAACCGCGTGGCTGTCAGGTTTAAGAGGGGCATTTGAGTCCGCAAGCACTAACGGTTCGCGGTTCAGGCTTTCCTGCTGTTGCAGCTCCGGGCGCTCATCCGACTGCGCATCCAGCAGTGGTTTCAAGCGATTAATCTGGGTTTCACTCAGGGAAAACAGCGGCCACAGGCCTTCGCAGCGCAGTAAATTCGGTTTGCTGATAAGGGCTTCCTGCAGATGCACACTGCGGATGGTCTGGTTGTCGTCCTGCAATGAGGCCGCGAGCCACGCGCCTTTCATCAGCGCTTCAAGGTCCGCCGCCAGTTGCGGGCGGGTGGTCACCGAGCGCGGCAGGGCATCGAGGTGCGCCAGCAGGCTCTGCCACAGGCCGTCCATGTCCCACTCGTAGCGTCGCGCCAGCACGGTAATGTCGCCTTCGCCCAGCTCCAGGAGTTTCAGCAGCCAGTGCTCAATGGTGATTTCGGCATGCGCACGGGTTTGGCACAGCGTGGCCGCCGCTTCCAGCGCTTTTGCGCAGTACGGATTAAGGCGACGAAGTAATACGGCTGACTGGTGTTCCATGCGGTGTGCTCCTCAGTGGGGGTATGCTACCGCCCGTCGCCTTTTCCTTTATCAGGAAACTCAGGCGCATCAGGTCGGTGTTCAGGGCAGATTTTTGTTTGCTCAACCGCCTGGCACCAGGCAGCTCAGAAAACAAAACAGCAGACGCTTGCCCGTCTGCTGTGGGGTCGGTCTTATGCGGTAGTACGTTCGTTCCAGGAGTCGGAATGAATGATGTTGCCGTCTTTGTAAGTCCAGGTGATTTTTTCGTAACGCAGTTCAATCATTTCCAGATGGTTGTGTTTTTCCATCGCAGGATCTTTGATGTCGTGCATTTTCGGCGCGACTTTGACCAGTTTTACGTTTTCCAGTTTAGTGTTGAAGTACTCCACTTCCTGGCCTGCATCGTTGATGCGGTACCATTTGAACTCAGCGGATTTCAGGGTCTGACCGGTGGTCACCGCTTTGTAAAGGTACGGGCTGGAAGAGTCGATTTCCTTGGTGAACAGGAACGGCGTGTGGATACGAGTACCGGTCAGCTTGCCGGTGTTGTTATCGGTCGGGATGTACAGGTTATGCTCCTGCGCCACAACTTCGATGCTGCCTTCACGGTCTTTAACATCTACGGAGCCTTTGATGTCCGCGCCGCCGTCGTCTTTCAGCCACAGGTAAACAGGAATTGCCATGGTTTAGTTCTCCATTTCTAAGTTAACTTCATCACTCATTCGATGAAGGTTGATGTGCTGCTGCCTGACAGGCATTGGCCTGTGGCACCAGACTGATTTCGACCCGGCGGTTTAACGCCCGGTCTTCGGGGGTATCGTTACTGGCTATCGGGCGCGTCGCGCCATAACCCTGTACTGCAAAACAGGTTGGAGATACGTCACTGGTGGATAACATCCAGTCGCGCAACGCTTCGGCCCGTTTGAGGGACAGTTGCTGATTAGCCTGTGCGTCTCCGGTGATGTCGGTATGCCCGGCCACCACAATCAACCAGCCCGGTTTGGCTTTAATGTCGACCAGCGCACTGACCAGCATTTTCAGCGAGCCCGGTTTGAGCACGTATTTGCCGGTGTCGAACAGCGACAGGCTGTCCAGACGCACGGTTTTCGGTGCGGCCGCTGGTGGAGGGGGGGGCGGAGGGGGGATATAAGTATCAATCGCCTGTTGCAGAGCCAGCCACAGACGCTGGCCCGGATATAACCCCAGACCATAGCGCAGCGGTTCGCCCTGACGCTGCCAGCGCTCAAGCAACAGTGCGTCCTGCTTCAGGACCGCCAGAGACTGGGCTTTGGGGACATAGTAATCCATCGGGATTGCATTCCAGCGCTGCAAATCGGTACCCACCTGCCCGATAAGATGGCGGTTATTGCCGACAGAGAACCCGATTGCCGCCAGCGTGCACAGCAACAGCAACCAGAGAAGGCGACGCGTGTGTCGCCCCCCCTGCACCGGCACCGAAAACGGCGATAACAACGTGAGCAGATGATCGGCAAAGCGGCCTGCGTGTTCCGCACGGGCGGGCTCCTGAGGGAACTGCAGACAGGTGCGCTTATACAGCCACCCGGACCACAGTGAATCCACGGCACTCACCGAGGCACCGCTGCGCAGCAGCACCGCAAACGGATGGACTGCTGGGGAAAACTTGTCCGTTTTCTCCAGTTCATCCAGCAGCGTTTCACGAACAAAGGCGAAAGCCTGGCTCAGCACAGGCAGCAGGGTGATATTGCCCGCAGCCTGCTGCCACTCCTGAAGGGGCAGAACACTTTCATCTTCCGGGCAGACAACTGCCCTGACGCCGCGAACAATCGTCCTCGGTGTGTCAGGACCTGAGCAGCGGACGCTGATCACCACTGGCAGAGGAACCCCGGTGAGCTCACGCATCTGGTTGATCTGCTGGCGCAGCGCTTTCACGGTTGCCCGCAGCACCGCCTCGTCCTGATGACCATCAGGCAGACAGTGATACATGACCGACAACTGCCCGACCTGACGGGGATATTGCGTCTGAATAGCCCGGATGACATCAGCGAGGGCTGCCACATCACCGACGCGCAGCCAGCAACCCTGTGCGGTTTTGCGCAAAGGCTGCTCAGGAAACAGCGTATCCAGACCGTCACCGCAGACCAGGACGATCGGCCCCTGGCTGTCCAGCTCAGGTAACGCCGCAACGGACATACCGCTGAGCACATCCGCTCGACGGCGGCAGACGCGCCACATCAGCCAGCCCGTCAGAAGAACAAGCAGCAGTGTGCCGGCGGCCTTCAGTCCGACCGCAACCGGCAGGAAAGACCACAGCAGCCACAGTAACGCTGCCGCCCCCATAAAGACGTGTAACACCCCGGACAAAATGGCTGATTTACGCATTAACGTCGCCACTCCGGCAACTGTGCAGACAGCAGCGCCTGTAGCCACTGATGGCCGCCCCACCAGGCAAGCCCTGTTACCACCACCGCAAAGGCTATCCAGAACCACACCGAGCGGAACAGGTTGTAGCGACGAATCCCAGTCCGGCGTACCACCAGAGACAAGCCGCTGTCCGGAGGTGCAACCCGTTCGTTGAGCGCCTGAAGTGCCTCATCACGTTGCGTCTGACTGACGGACTTCACGCCGTATAATCCCTGGAAGCCCAAGGACAACACCCGGTGATAGCACACCAGAACGGCGTTAATCGGGGCAGGTTGACAGAGCACTTCCGCAATCCGATCCCAGATAGCCTCACCCGCATGCAGAGAACCAAAATAACGGGCCTGTAATGGCGCAGCCCGCCAGGCCAGTTGGCCTTCATCCGGCACCACTGTGTCCCCGTCCTGTGTGGGTTTTCGGCTTAACACCGTCTCATCCAGCAGCGCACACTGGGCATACGAGATGTGTTCGATACTGGCTTCGTCGTAGCCTGCCCTTTCCAGCGCCTCACGCGCGCTTTCCACCTGATGGCAGCATTTCGCGTAAAGAGCTTTCCCGTCCGGCGTGGTGGCACCGTGACGCAGCAGCGTCACCGTAAGCCAGGTTTCCGCCAGCAGCTGATCGATATCGATGTCCTGTCTCATGAACGCATCACCGCAAATAGTTCAAGCTCCAGTGCCCCCAGTAATGACGGCACGTAGAACATACAAACGCCCTGTTCCAGCATGTCGCGGGCGGCAGTACTTTCCATATCCAGGGCAAAGTACTGGTTCTCCAGACGCACCGGCAAGGCGGCCGGAACGCGGCTGACCGCAATCAGCGGGATCCCTGTCAGCGCCACGCTGTAAATTTCACTCACCTCATCCGGTGAGCCGGCTTTGCACAGTGCCGGAAAACGTTCGGCGATCTGCCAGGCCGGAACATCTGAACGTACGGACAGATACAGATCCGCTTCCTCACGCAGGCGAATATCGTGCAGGGAGGCTTTCCAGGTTTGTGCATCCGGGCGCGACATGTTGAGGGCGATAACGCGGGAAGGCAGGCTCGCTTCCAGTAAGCCGGTGATCAGCTCAAACAATGGCGGGAACGCTTTTGCCGGATCGGCGTGATCGTAGCCCGGGATAGCGTCCAGATCGTGATCCAGTGAAAAGGTCAGCATGCTGCCCGCCAGTCGCGCTAGTTCAGCCCAGACCTGCTCCGGATGGCGTGCCGGGAAACGCTCATATTCGGTCAGAACCCGGGCGTGGGAGTTCAGGGCGTTAAGCAGCCAGAACAGAGAAACATCCGCCACGGCAAAATCGGCCAGACGCTCATTACTTTCCCGGCGCATCGACATCAGACGTTGACGGCGAGAGCGTAACTGACGGTTGAGTAACACCAGGCGCTCACGCAGGACCGGGCTCGCGGAGAAGAGTGCCAGCGGCGGGATGAATGCCGGATCCTGACGCCATCCTCCCTGCCCGTCCCGTACCAGACGGGTGACCGGGCAGATCTGCCAGGATTCATTACTTTCATGCCCGAAACGCACCGACACGTTGTGATGTGCCACCGCCATTGACTCTTCTTCAGAGCCAAAAGCATCCGGGACCGTGACCCACTCTTCACGATAGCGAAGTGGCCTGTCGGCCACCGTATTTTCCTGTTGCACATTAACCATACCGGACTGCATCAGCGGCAGGGCCAGCACAACGGTCACCGCGTCCTGTCCGGCGCGTTGTGCGACGTCAAGTTCACGGGGCTCTGGCGGCTGATCGCTGTTGAGCGTATCCACCAGAGTGCCATCAGGCAGCCACAAGCGCAGTTGACGCACCTGGATCAGACCGGATGACAGCAGGTTGTCATCGAACTCCGCGTTTTCCACACCCCAAGGGAATGGGGATGCGAGGGCAGATACCCCGGCGCTGCGGAAAGATTCCCAGTCAGACTGCTGCTGGAACTGCTGAGGGGACAGCAACGCCCCCTCGTTCCATAACGGACGGAAAATTTTCATCTTCTCTCCGCTTAAGCCTTCGCCTTCGGCATCTGCGAAACAAGAGACAGATTCACGTCCATGCCTTCCACCTGGAAGTGCGGGATGGCATACAGTTTCACGCGGAAGAAGCCAGGGTTGTCTTCGATGTCTTCCACAGTCACTTTCGCGTCGCGCAGCGGGTGAGAAGCTTGCAGATCATCGCCCGGATCGGTCATTTCGGTGACCAAAGTGCGGATCCAGGTGTTCAGCTCAAGTTCGAGCAGACGACGGTCTTTGGTGGTGCCGATGTTTTCGCGCTGAATCAGTTTCAGGTAGTGCGCAATTCGCGACAGCAGAAAGATGTACGGCAGGCGTGCGTTGATACGGCTGTTGGCGGTCGCATCGGCGGTGTCGTACAGGGCCGGTTTCTGCGCGGAGTTTGCCGAGAAGAAGCATGAGTAATCGCGGTTTTTGTAGTACGACAACGGGATGAAACCGAGGTTGGCGAATTCAAATTCGCGGGTTTCCGGGATCATCACTTCACTCGGGATTTTCACCTGGTTGCCGGTACCGAGGTCATACAGATGGATGGGCAGATCCTGCACCGCACCGCCCGCTTGTGGGCCACGAATTTGTACGCACCAGCCGTTGTTGATGAAGCTTTTCACCATGTTGGCGGCAAACGCAAACGAAGCATTCGTCCACAGGTATTTCTCGTGATCCGGGCCTTTCACTTCTTCAACATAATTGAAGCTGCGTACCGGAACGGTATCCGGGCCATACGGCAGACGACCCAGCACACGCGGCATGGTCAGGCCGATATAACGGGAGTCATCGGTATCGCGGAAAGATTTCCATTTGATGTATTCGGCACGGTCAAAGTAGTTGCCAATGTCTTTGATCGCTGCCACGTCTTCCATGGAGTCTTTCAGGAAGAATTTTGGGCCGACGGAGCCGATAAACGGCATATGAGCCGCCGCAGACACTTTAGAAATGTTGCGCAGCAGCGCTACGTCCTGGGATGACGCATCGAACTCGTAGTTGGAAATCACCGAACCAATCGGCTCGCCGCCCGGTGTGTCGTATTCCGCGATGTAGGTGTGGTAGTACAGGCCGGTCTGGATGATTTCCGGGGAGTCTTCAAAGTCCTGGCGCAGGGCGTCTTTAGACACGTCCAGCACTTCGATTTTCACGTTCTGACGGAAATCGGTGCGGTCCACCAGGTGCTTCAGGCCACGCCAGGCAGATTCCACCTGCTGGAAGGCTTCGTTATGCATCACGGCATCAAGCTGGCGGCTGATCTGGTGATCCAGTTCCGCAATGTGGTGGTCAAGCAGCGTTTTGTCCAGACGTTCAACGGTCTGGCCGGACTGCTTCAGGCGCTCAAGGAACACCTGGACCGCAGCGGTGACACGCTGGTCGGCGGTGACATCGGCGAGGGCGGCGGTGTCCTGGAAATCGTTCAGGTCGCCCAGTGCAGCAACCGGCTTCAGGTTAATTTTTTCAAACAAAGAAGCATATACGCCGCCAGCGTCCGGGCGTTCAAGAACTGTGGTCTGGCCGGTCGCTGAAGTAGCAGTTTCGTTGTTGACTGACATAAGCATTATCTCGCATTAATCCGTTAAAAGAGGAATTACGCCTTCGGCGCCAGGGCATTCAGTTCGTCGCGCAGTTCATCGCTGAGAGTCGGATCTTTCAGGATGCTTTCGAGCTCTTTACGGAAGGTTACGTTATCGAGCAGGTTGGATTTAAGGTCGCGCAGCAGATTGCGCATCGCCAACATGGCGCGCAGTTGAGGGATTTGGCGGGCCACCTGCTCCGGTTCGAAGTCTTTCATCTCGTTAAAGTTGAGTGTGACGTTTTCTTCGGAGCCGTCAGCGGCGAGGGTATTTTCAACGGTAAGATTCAGGGACGGCGAGAATTCGGCAAGAACGCTATTGAAATTATTCTTGTTGATGTTGATCTTCTCACGTTCAGACAGCGGACGATTTTCTTTACCGTTGCTGTAATCCCCCATCACCACCAACTTCAATGGCAGCTCAACTTTCTTTTGAGCGCCCCCGGTATGTACGTCTAGTTTGATATTAACGCGTGCTTTTGGAATCTCATTCTGGAAAGAATTAGACATTTCGTTAGGTCCTTTTGAAGAGAAAAAGAATAAGATGAGCCTATTTTGCTCACGTCATATATATAAAACGGGAAGATATTTTCAGATAAGTTATCATTGAAAAATAAACAAATGAACAGTCAAAAATTAAAAAGTGTTTTTTCGGAATTTTCACTCACACGTTTTAACACGAACATAAAAAACAACACGGAAGTGTATTATTTGTTTGACAAAAATCAAAAAACAAAAATTTTACGTTATGATTCTATTTAAACAGCATTTATACAACCACTAAATAATAGTTAAAATCAATTCAAATTATCTAGTTAATTCATGACGCAAATGTATCCACTCAAATTCATATTTTTTATTTATATAATTATTTTCAATCCCGACCCGAACCATATTATTGAAAATCACCATTTTAATTTAGAGCACATTACTTTCTGGATTATTTCATCACTATTATTTCCAAATACATCTTAAATACAAAATAACGTCAGAACAGACTATAGGCGTCTTGATGCCTATTGCAGCGCAACCATCACGCCTCCATATCTGAAATAAAAGAGGTGCTTACTGTTCACATCAGTGCTTCGTGGGCACAATAATTTCACGATACATAATCCACCCGACGTCACTCCGGACAGGGTGTCTCGTTCCAGTACTGTATTGTAGATGCTATCGTTGCGTCATACAGATCACGACAAGCCAAATCACCGCTCACGCTGGGGCGCACAGAGGCAGAAGTCAAGCCGGCGGCAAGAAGCCAGGGGCTTTCGAAACGGTTATATTCTGGTCCGAGAGAATAGTTTGGCGTTGCCATAAAAAATGCACCTTACTCAGTTGGGTGTCCAACTTTTGGGGTGCAGTCCACTCCCCGTACGGGC
>NZ_LXEO01000021.1 GCF_001654865.1 Buttiauxella noackiae ATCC 51607
CGGCATTGCCCCGTACGGGGCTTTTTTGTTATTGTCGATCCGAAAATGAAAACTCACTTCCGGATTTTTACTTATTGGCTAAACCTGGATTTCAAAGGGGAACTTCATTCCCCATTCTTTACGCATATTATCCATAATTTTTAATACGGCGATTGTGTCTTTCGGTTTCATTATGTCACTTGCCGTTTTCCCCTGACGAATACAATCGTTGGAATGCCTTAATTGATACTCAAAGCCATCAAAATCAAACGGGAAGTTATACTCTTTTTTATTTTCATTCTGGTAAACAGTAAAACCATTTGCAGCATGCGGCGTATCTATAACAATGTAGCCATTTTTACATTGAATAACCGCTTGCTGGCGTGATAATGCTTCTACTGATGAGCTTAGCAAAGCAACTTGCTCACTTTCATACTGCATATAATAGAAACTTGACAGATCAACTCCACCGTCAGATAACACGGCGTTAGAGACTACTTTTTGAGGTTCATAGCCCAACAACATGCAGGTAATACCAATAACGTAAATCCCCACATCATAAAGTGCACCACCCGCAAGCGCAGGGTTTATTTTACGATCACTCCTGCTACCTGGCGGATTGATACCAAAATCTGCGGCTATATTAACCACATCACCCAGTTGACCGCCGTTTAAAATTTTAAGTATTTCAGTATATGCCGGTAAGAATTTCGTCCAGAACGCTTCCATAATAAACAAGCCATTATCAGATGCTTGTTTAAATAGATGCTCAGCCTGCTTTACATCGATAGTGAAGCTTTTTTCACATAAAACGTGTTTGTTATTTTTTAAGCACAGTAAGCTATTTTCGTAATGTGAATTGTGTGGCGTTGCGATATACACTGCATCTATATCAGCACTCTGCGCCAGTTCCTGATAACTGCCAAATGCCTTCTTCGCACCATATTGCGTAGCAAAATCTTCTGCTTTTTCAATGGAGCGTGATGCCACACCAACAAATTCACACTCATCTGACAAATATCCCAACGTGCCTGCGAATTTTTTAGCGATCGTTCCCGTACCAATGATGCCCCAACGAATTTTTTTCATATTAATTACCATTCACTATTTTAATTTGATAAATAACCCTACATTCCAAACTAACGCTGAAACACCTTAATTTCAATGAGTTATTCTCAAATAGAAACCACCAGGTCCGATCAGAGTTCATATCTACTACACGCTAACGGTTCATATTCTTATTCAGTCATGCGCTTGAAATATCAGTCAATGGGGCCAGATTCGCCAGTCGATTTAAAATTCGTTATTATCCGCTCCCACTCACCCTCCAGGCAGCCTGATGTCTACGATTATCGATACCTTTATTGCTCCGCCCTGCCATGACAAGGTAGAGATACTCTATCAGGATGAGCACCTGGTGCTTATCAACAAACCCTCCGGGCTGCTCAGCCTCTCAGGGAAAAACCCGCAAAATCTCGATTCGGTGCATCATCGATTAGTTAAGACATTTCCCGGCTGCACTTTGGTCCACCGCCTGGATTTCGGTACTTCCGGGCTGATGGTGATTGCCCGTAATAAGGCTATTAATGCAGCCCTTTGCCAGCAATTCAGCCAGCGCGCGGTGACCAAAGTATACAGCGCACTGCTCTGCGGGCACCTGGACAACAACGAAGGGGTGATAGATGCACCGATTGCCAAAGACCCGGCGCTTTTCCCGCTGATGTCGATTTGCGCAATCAACGGCAAACCTGCACGCTCTGGCTATCGTGTTATTGAACGCTTTTATCACGAACTGGAGAACGGGACGTTACTGCCATTAACACGAGTTGAACTAACCCCGGAAACAGGACGTACTCATCAACTGCGCATCCATTGCCAGCAGTTAGGCAACCCTATTTTGGGCTGTGACCTATATGGCGGTTTACTGCTGCCGGGCACCGAACAAACTCCCCGTCTGATGCTGCATGCCAGCGAGCTGCATTTTGTTCATCCGGCTAGTGGGGAGTGGATTAGAGCGCGCAATGAGAGTTTATTTTGAGGAGAGGTTGATGCTACTCAAGTTGGATTAGTGTCTGCTGTGAGCGAGGAGCGGGTACAGTGACATGCGAAGGCTCGCATTGAAATCATTGCCAATAACTCTGTATGGTAATTGAGGGTGAGGTAATTAACATCAGTGTTGTGAATTTGCTTTTTACTAACTATAAAAAAGCAATATAACTAACTTAATGAACTCCTTATTCAGGAAATTGTTTTGCAACTACAATCCTCCAGACTGAATCTTCGTCCCGTAACTGCATCAGACTTAGATGACCTTTTCAGAATTTATGGCGACCCGGCTACGAACACGTTTAATCCCACAGGGCCATACCCTGACATACGGCATGCACAAACTGTTTTAGCTCGCTGGATCAGCCACTGGGAAACTCACCGCTTTGGAAACTGGGCAATCTCTTTGCAGGATAGTCCTGAAAGAATCATTGGTTTTGGGGGGCTGAGCATCAGCAGTTATGCAGATATCTTAATCTATAACTTAGGATATCGTTTCGCCACAGAAGCATGGGGAAAAGGCCTGGCGACAGAGTTTTCGAAGAACTCTGTCAGATATGGATTTGTTGAGTTAAAGCTGACTGAGATATCTGCCGTAGTAAGAGGAAACCACCTGGCATCGCAGAAAGTTCTTCGAAAAGCCGGGTTACAATACTTAAGAGAGATTCATGATGTGAAAGACGCTCCGCCTAGCCTGCTCTTTTCTCTCACACACAGCGAATGGCTTAGAAAGTCAATATGAGCATATATAATCTAACTCACAGATAGCTGAAATGAAGTAAATGAAACGCTTACGGCACTATGGAAAATTAGTTGTTCTGATACAAATCCCAGCGATTTCCGTAGAGATCCTCAAATACAACCACCGTTCCGTACTCTTCCTCACGTGGCTCCTCGCAAAATTTAACGCCTGCGGCCTTCATAGCTTCATAATCGCGCCAAAAATCGTCGGTCTGAAGGAAAAGGAATACCCGCCCGCCACACTGATTACCGATAAAGGTTTTCTGCGTATCGTTTGAGGCGCAAGCCAGAAGAAGATTACAATCACTTTCCGGGTTAGGCGTCAAAACCACCCAGCGCTTGCCAGGTTGAGGCGTGTCTTCAACAAGCGTAAACCCGAGGTTGCTTGTGTAATATTGAATCGCTCGATCATAGTCGTCGACGACAATAGCCACATACCCCATGCATCTTTTCTGCGTTCTCAAAATCAACACCATCCGTTTTGGGAGCTGCAATTCACTCGTATCACCATATCATTCGCTAGTAATGTCCGCTACTGGCACTAACCAACCCACAGGTTGAGCTCTGTCTGAAATGAGCTTTGCCACACTGTTTCGTTATAGTATTCCACTGCCAGCACCACTTTTAACGCTGTTTTCGTTCGTGATCAATAAGCCATTCTTTGCGCGCAATGCCACCGCCGTAGCCAGTCATTGCACCATCTTTACTGATAACTCTGTGGCATGGAATGACAATGGCTATTCGGTTTGCTCCATTTGCTGCGGCCACCGCGCGTGCTGCATTGGTATTTCCAATCTGCTCAGCAAGCGCTTGGTAGTGCGATGTTTGACCATAAGAAACCGCACGTAGCTCTTGCCAGACAGAACGTTGAAAATCACTACCGGGGGCATCGAGGAGTAGATCAAATTGTTGGCGAGTTCCAGAAAAATACTCACTAATCTCTTTTTCTGCCTGACGCGTATGACTATTTTCCCCTGATATTATTCGCGCTTTAAGCAAACGTTGAAGATCGCTAAATTCAGTCTCCAGCATCCGACGGTCAGTAAATTCCAGCAGGCAAACTCCACGTTCAGTGGCACAGACAAACATGGGACCGAGCGGTGTGGTAAAACGGTGGATCATAATAACCTGACCCTGTTGAGTTGGAGCAACACCCGTGACCCGTTTATAGGTATAACCAAAACCGCTCAATGATTCGTAGCCGTTATCCAAAGCAACATCAGTGGCCGTTCGCCCACCTTGTAGCTCCTGAAGCGCGATATTTACTCGTTGCATTCTTTGAAATGCATGGAAGGTAATTCCGTGATTTTGTAGAAACCAGCGCCGTACCCGCTCCGGGCTGATACCATGTTTCCGTAATTCTGCATCATTTATTCTTGTTTTAGGATTAGCGCGCACCAGTTCAAGCGCTTTTTCGATTAACAACGGTGCGCTGTGCGCATTTTCCGTGGGTCGGCACACTTTGCAAGGGCGAAATCCTGCATTCAGAGCAGTTTTAAAATCTTTGTAAAACTCGACATTTTCACGTTTCGGTTTCCGTGCCCGACATACCGATATACAAAATACTCCTGTTGTTTTGACACCAACAAAAAACACCCCTGTATACTCTGAAGCGCGCTCAAGTAATGCCTGATACCAGACATCGCACTGTTCATTATCGAGAACTTTCATCAACAAAAACTCCTGCAAAGGACTGTTGTGAATGGATAATTTGCATTAAATCTTTAAGCTTCGATTGAATGGCTGAGTGAACGAAATTACCCATAGAAATGCGACTTACACCTAGTGTTTCCAGCATCTCGAACGTGGGGAGATTTGGCATACACATTACGTTTAATGGCAGATTGAGCTCTTTGGTAATGGTTTCAATATCTTTTTCTGACGTGAGGCATGGAACAAAAAGCCCGTCTGCACCCGCAGCTTCATAAAGTCGGCCGCGTAACAGCGTTTCTTGCAAAGCCTGCTCATGATTAAGCAGGTATGTATCAGTACGGATATTAAGAAATAATTGATAATGCTCTACATTCAACATCTTGCGAATCTTTTTTAGTTTACTGGCAAATGCTGGGGCATCATCAAGTTGCCTGACACCGTTAACAACTCTGCTGTCCTCAAGGTTTATACCAACCACGCCAAGTTGTACGAGGCGTTTAAGATGAGTCGTAATCTCTTCAGCTGTATAACCAAATCCTGCTTCTACATCAACACTTAATGGCAGGTTACTGACGGATTTGATGCGAGTGACGAAATAGAGCAATTCGTCAAAAGACATGGCTTCTCCGTCTTCGTAACCTAACGTAGCGGCAATCGCTGCACTGGAAGTACCAAGGGCCTGATAACCCGCCTGCTGCGCCGCAATCGCACTTCCAGCATCCCAGACATTCGCGATCAGTAGCGGTTTGTTTTGATTATGAAGCTCAATGAAGTTCATGATTATCTCCTTTTAGAATGAAGATAAATCTAGAACATCCGACGAAACCCTCACAACCGAAAATCGGACGACCATTTTTTGTTGACCATATATGGACGCCCCGGGTGCTGCAAGTCCTGATTCGATACGGTTTGTGACCATATATCCGGCGTCGTTAGTAGGTTCAATGACCTGCGCCATGATGTTATCCGAGCCCTGTTTCCTTATCACTACACCGGTATTTGATTACACAGGTCAACTTCAGGCTGTTACAGGGACGGTAGCCGTTTTCTCATCAGTGCCTGCAAACTCAGAGAGACATATTTTCTTCAACACTCCATTACGTTAACTCACAGCAAAAGCCTTATTCATATTAAAATCAACACTATCGGTCAGTAAGCTCCAGATTATCCTTGTCAGTTTATTCGCCAACGCTACGGTGGTTTTCAGAAACCCACGCCGGGCCTCAAGTTTTTTCTGCAACTGAATAAAGTTTTCAATTTTCTGGCCGTTACTTATTCTATAGGCAGGAGGTTTCAGGAGGAGGGACAATGGCATTTACCGTTGGTGAAAACTATGCATTCAGGGACATACAGAAGCGTTATAAATCGCTGAAACCAGGCGAAAAGGGACTGTCGCAGGGCGGTTTTTTGAATCCCTCGCGTGGCAATTCCTCTACGTCAATTCGCGCCATCTTTGCGCGCAGAGAGGTCAATGGCCCCCTTGATAATCTGTTGTTCATTTCTGGCGATAATGCGTACCGAAACTACTTTAACCGTCTTGGGAAAGTGCAAAAGGAATGGAGTCCATTCCTCTATTTTAAAGAAAAGAATGGCGAGTGGTCTTATATGGGACACAGTAAGGTGGATCGTTTACTGGAGCCCGGATCAGAAGAATTAACCCTCTTGCTTGACGAAATGGGCTGCACGCTGGAAAAGGTTGGCGAGGCGGATGGCAAACCATTGTGGCAGCTTTCCGCATTTGGATGGCAAGGTTTTAACAGGCCACGTAAACTGGAATTTATTGCGGTCTTACAGCAGGATGTGTAGCTAAAAAATAGTTGATGGTCTGTCTTTGTCATCAGATGTGGTTGGGGGACGTTCAGTGCGGACATTCCCGGCATGCGATATCAAGAAGATACATCACCGTTGTTCGTCGCTTGACGCAACGTCGCTATAACGAGAGGGAGCATGTTCAGTCGTAATATCGGTAATCTGATTTCAGGGATATTTGCAACGGATCAACCTAATGGACAATCTTTGGCCTCAAAAAAAGAGGTTCCGATGCAGAAAAAACCTACGGCCCCTAAAATCCACAGACGTGCCGGTAATGTGTCCGACAGCACACCGTTTTCCCAGGACAGGCCTGCGGCAAGCAGCAAACCGTTGCGGCTGAAATCACTCAGCTCCTCGAGGCTACTTGCGCAGGCCTGACCGGTCACCGCACCTGCATCCCGCAGTGTTTCAAAAGCCGCAAGCTCAATAGCACGTAGCATGCCTAAGTGTTCAGGCTGTGCGGGGCCGATAGTGAAATCCATGACTTAATTCTCCATGTTTCTGACGAGACTACCCGCTGCATGTCCGGCAACGATTTTAAGCATTATCAGCGTCCAAAAGAGACGTGCCGTAAGAATTGTCGATGGTGCAAAGCCAGCGACCATCGCGTTCCTGCCGAAATACATAAGTTGCGCGACGTGTGGTTTCAACTGTTCCGCTATGACCATCGGGGAAACGAAGCACCGTTTCCATAATAACGAGAGCGTTGTCGCCACCTTCTATGACCTGCATCTCCCCCTGTTCCACCATTAGCTGCCCCTGAAAATAATCAGAGATGGCAATAAAGGCTTTGCGGATATTATCTTTACCTTTGACGATCATTCCTGGCTTAACCACCAGAGCAGCGTCTTCGGAATAGTTTTCCATCAGAGCGTCATAATCTTTAGCGGTGATAGCTCTATCGCAGGATTCAATGATCTGACGTAGCGGATGTGAGTGCATAAATATTACCTTTATTAAGCGGCCAACCCGTTGTCGCCAACGAATATACGAATCTAGAACAGCACCATTTTTTCATAAGGATGCTTCATACAGGCACTGAGTCGGCTATCCAAATCGCCATCATGAATTTCCAGCTTATGCCCATCAGGATCCAGGAAATAGATAGATTTGCCTTCGCTCTTATTTGTTTTCCACTCTGTCACGCCCGATGATTTCAGGTGAGCAGCAAACGCATCAAAGTCTTCGCTGCGGATGCTGAAGGCGTAGTGAGTGTAATCTTCATGCGAAGCAATAACGTCAGCAGAAAGACACAGCCACAGATTCCCAAGGTAAAGGTAAGCCCCAGTGGCCCATCTGGCCTTAGGTGTAAAGCCAAGCGTGTGGACGTAAAAATCAAAACTTCTTGAAATATCACTGACTGCTATGGTTATGTGATTCAATCCACTTAGCATGCGAAGCCTTTTCTGCAAGATGTGGGCGGTTATGAGCAAAAAGCATACACGTTTAAACAGGAGAAAAGCGATGATTTCAAAGGATAATGCAGAGCATTATATCTGGGGTGACAATTGTGACGGTTGGTATCTGTTAAACCGAACGGACATGTTGATTATTCATGAAAAGATGCCTTCCGGCACTTGCGAAAAACGACATTTTCACTCCGTTTCCAGACAGTTTTTCTTTGTTCTTCAGGGTGTCCTGACGATGGAACTTGAAGGTAATAAACATGAAATCAAGGCCCACCAGGGATTAGAAATTCCGCCGGGGATAAAGCATCAAGCCAGAAACGACGGACAATCTTCCGTAGAATTTATTGTAATCTCTCACCCGACAACACGAGGCGATCGTTCAGATATTCCATCCTCATGACGACAGTTCCGCTTCTGGCACGGAGTCGCCAGCGAACGATCTTAGAGCAGATCTGAGCGAAAGTCAGATATTCCATGACATTTTATTGATAGGAAAATACTTGTTGATTGCACAATCTACTTTTATTATCTGATATATTAAATATTATACCCCCTTCCCTCCTGTATAAGGATGCGCTACTCTCGAAATGAGTTCGCTACTATAACGGTTGTGGCCATATATTTTTTCAATTCATAAAAACTTAGGCTAGCATCTGATATATAATTTATAAACAAAGGTTAAAAATGAAAAAAACAACTCTGGAATATACATCTGTTGACTTATCTCGTTGGGCAAGGAAAGAGCATTTTGAAGTATTTCAGTCTTTTGCTCAATGCACATTTAACCAAACTGTCCTGTTAGATATTACCGCGCTGCTAAAACATATAAAAGAAGTTGGCTGGAAATTTTACCCTACCATTATTTCCCTCCTTTCTAAAGCCGTAAACAATCATGCGGAGTTCCGTATGGCTATAAAGAATAATGAGCTTGTCATATGGAATGAAATTCATCCAAGCTATACCATTTTCCATAATGAAACGGAGACCTTTTCATCATTATGGAGTCACTTCGATGGCAATATTCATCACTTCCAGAGCGTTTATTCAGAAGACGTTGCACGCTATGGTAATAACCTTTCTTATTGGCCTAAGGAGGAGTCTCGGGAAAATGTATTTTTCGTATCGGCTATTCCTTGGGTAAGTTTTACCAGTTTTAATATGAACATTGCTAACATGCAGAATTTTTTTGCCCCCATGTTCACTCTTGGAAAATATTACAAACAAGATGGAAAAGTATTGTTGCCTCTGTCCGTTCTGGTACATCATTCCGTGTGCGATGGTTTCCATGTGGCGAGACTTATCAATGAGTTACAAGATATGAGTGATAGCATCAAGCACCTTTCATAGGAATTCAATGCCTGATGCGCCAGAAGCCCTGAACTCACAGGCAGAAAGAACATTCCCTCTTTAACCGTTTCTGATTTTCCCATCGATATAAGGCTGAGGCTTACCAAACAGATAGCCTTGTATGAAATCACAGCCCAGCACCTGGAGGCTTTCCAGCTGCTCCTGTGTTTCAACACCTTCCGCAATGGACTTCATATTGAGGGATTTCGCCATGCCGGTGATGAGCCTGATGATATTAAGGGCGTCTTCGTGTGTCGATATCGAATGCACAAAGGACTTGTCTATTTTGATTTTATCGAAGGCAAGCCTGCTCAGGCGCGAAAGAGAAGAATAACCGGTACCAAAATCATCGATGGAGATTTTAACCCCCAGAGCCCGCAACCTGTTAAGGGTGTTTATTGGCGTATGGCTCTCACTAAAGAGAGAGGATTCAGTCACTTCCAGTTCAAGACGCTCAGCGGGAAGTCCCGTTTCGTTCAGAATAGACTGCACGATTGTGGCAAAGGCTTTGTTGCTTAGCTGGACAGGAGAGACATTGACTGAAATTTTAGCCGGAATCACCCAGGAAGCGGCCTCCCGGCAGGCCATTTCAAGCACCGATTTCCCCATCTCGTTAATCATTCCTGTTTTTTCAGCCACAGGAATAAAGCTGTCTGGCGACAGGAGGCCCTTCAGAGGATGTATCCAACGAATAAGGGCTTCATAGCTGTAAATTTCCTGGCTGAAAGAATCGACAATAGGCTGATAATAAACCACGAATTCTTTATTCACTATCGCCAGTGCCATATCATGCTCAAGAGTTCGACTTTCTTGCAGTTTTTCTAACATCCATTGCCGGAAGACTTTTATCTTACCCGCGCCTTCTTTCTTAGCTTCATAAAGGGCCAGATCGGCAAATTTATAGAGATAGTCGGAGCGGCGTTCAGTGTCTGAGATGACGATGCCAACACTGGTAGTTATATTGATAATCGTATTATAAATAGTGTAGGGCTGGCTGATAACATCGCATATATTTTGGGCTCGTGAAACGGCACTGCTCTCCGTCATGCCACTCGAGAGAAATGCAAATTCATCACCGCCTAAACGATAAAGCGTATCGGAAGTCAGGCCCATCGAAATCAGACGCTGTGATATCTGGCGTAATAACATATCACCGACATCATGACCATATGTATCATTCACTTCCTTGAATCGATCTAAATCAAACAGCATCACATTCACAGTATTATTGCTTTTTACTGCGTTCTCGATGGTTTCATTTAAATTCCCCCAGAAAAAATGGCGGTTATTCATCTCTGTCAGAGAGTCATGGTAGACGTCATACTCCAGCTTTGCATTCTGAACTTGCAGTTTTTCTTTAGATTCCTGTAGAGCTTCAGCAAGACTCTTTACCTGAAGATGTGCTTTCAGAATATTTCTGTTTTGATAAAATATCAGCAGACCAAGTATCGCACTCATTATTATCAGCAATACAGACGTCGCTGAGTAAATATAGTACAGGATTTTAATTTTGAGGTTGGCGTCATTAATCGAGTTGATATCTTTATCTAAAGCCCCCGACGACAGACGACCCAGTTGCGGGTCAAGTGTCTGCATTTTTTTCAGGTATGCCTGGAGTTCTGAGCGGCTCATTTTCTCAAGATGAGAATCCAGATACTCAAGTGTATTTTCAAGCTGTATAGCCAGTGCATGATGAGTTTTATTACTTTCTATGTAACTCCTCAGGTCACCTTCTTTCATTAAATCACTCTGGCTGAGCATAATGTCGAGACGCATGCGTACATCATCCAGTGTCATCGTCTCATCGATAGTGTAAAGACCAAGCAACGATTCGAACCGGTAATATTCTGAAACCATCTGTGCAGCAGACCACGAAGCGGTGTAGTGAGTCAGTTTCTGTAACTCTTGTTGCCTTTCATGCACAAGGAAAGAGATATATCCGGTAGATATAAAAAGGAAAAAAATGATGCCAGCCAGAATTCTGTTCATGTTGGTCTTCTGACCCCTTACTCAATATTCATTCTGCTGACCTGCCATGCTGACCTTGAATAATAAATCTGATTATTCAACTCAGGCATGCTGTCATAGGGGTAAACAACAAACAACGGGCCTTTATCACGGATACGCATATATTCTCCGTTAATTTTTAAAGCAAGGATAACGTTGTATTTCTTAAAATCACTGAGGGGGATTTCGGTGGTGTAGTCATTGAGTGCTGTGATCTTAACAACAGAACCTTTCGCTCCGACATAATCCATAAGCTTTTGCAGTGGAATACCCGTAAAGGTAGTGCGTCCATCATACCAGGGAGACGTAGTCTGAAAGCTGACCATACCCAGTTTCTCAAGGCTGGCGAGATCAAAAACGGCTTTCCCACCTTCATTTGTATTTTCGATATGACCAGACATCGTTAAAAGGACTTTACCGGCAGGTCTGGAAAATTCACCCGCCCAGACCTGGGTGGAGAGCGCAAAGCTTAACAGCATGACAATTAATCGCATTTTGACCTCGTATATCAACCGGATGTTAAAGAATTATAATTTAGTTATTGTGCTATTTATATATGCTCCCGGACTATTGTTGACGCAATCATTTTACCAACATTTTAACTCTTTAAAATCAAATGGTTAAGAATGATTTTCTTTTTATATTGATTAAGCAAGGTCGATGCCGTTATTTGATATACACAAAATAATGTTGCACCTGCACAAATAAAAGCCACCTGTTTACTCAGCGTAAATAAACACACAGCAATATAAAGGTTTATTTATTTGTAAGGCAGGAGGGGTTTCACGCAAGCAATTTTCCGTTCCTGGCACAATGAAGACATTAAAAAATGATTTCCCCTACAGACACAGGACTGGTGAGCGGATGACGGTCTACATCGTACTAACGTTTCGGCCAAATAGTTTCAGCGGGGATTCCCCTCCCAAATACCCCTACTCTCTGTAAAGTTTTGCATATCATTTTGACCCTCCCCTTACGGGAAGGTTTAGAGTCGGCGTCAATCTCACTCTCTTTTCAGCAAGGAATGATTAATGAAACGAAGCATACTTTTCGCATTACTGGCACTTGGCATCAGCGGTTCAGCATTGGCTCAGAACGATGCCGACTTCCTCGCAGCACACGGTTTAGCGGGTAAAACTACCGAGCAAATGGTTGAGGCGATTGATGGCTCACCGCAGGCGCGACCATTACCGTATAACGCAGGCATCACCAGCACAGAATTGAAGTTGTCTGACGGCACACAGCAGTTCAGCTATCCGCTCGGCGATAAGTTCTATTTGTCTTTCGCACCTTATCTGACGCAAACCCATCCGTGTTTTAACCACAGCCTTTCTGGCTGCCGTGGAGAGCTTGCGAATACGCCGTTTGATGTGAAAGTGACGGACAAAAGTGGCAAAGTGTTGATGCAGAAAAAGATGAGCAGTCACGCGAATGGCTTTGTTGGCATCTGGTTGCCACGTGATATGGAAGGCACAATTGAAGTGAGTTACCAGGGTAAAACGGCCAGCGCGCCGATTGCGACACATAAAGACAGCCAGACCTGTTTAACCACGCTGCCATTGCAGGGTTAACCGTTTAAATATCGAATGAATGTCGGGTGACGCGAACGCTTACCCGACCTATCCCTCTACCGAGTCGACCAAAACGCCTGCTGCATCGCCTTTGTCTCTTCGATGATTTCCGGCACCGGGCCAATCAACTCCACCGGTTTCTGGCAATGCTCAAAGACGTATTTCGACGACACGCTCATGGTCGGGTTTTCTTCGTGGTTGCCGGTCGCTTCCAACAGCTGGCTTTCATACATGCCAAAAACAACTCGCCCGATATTCGCCCAATACGCCGTTCCCGCGCACATGCAGCAGGGTTCAACTGCAGTATATAGCGTGCATTGCCATAAATATTCGGCGGTGTAATTGGTGGCTGCAATTCGCGCAAGTGTTGATTCCGCGTGGTTAACCGTGTCGATATTGCACTGCTCAAGCAATACTGTTTCGTTATCGGGTGCGACTAACAGCGCGCCAAATGGATGATGTCCGAGCGCTATTGCCCTGTGTGCTACCGCATTGGAACGGCGCAAGTGGCGAACAATCTGTTCTTTACTCGGTGCTGGCCCACGTTTTACTGACATATTTTCTCCTTCATTATTTCGCGTCGATGCTCCACGGGAACAGTCGTTTTTGCAGCCAGCTCACCAGCCCATACAACATCAGGCTGCACACCACCAGCAAGAACAAACTGGCAAAAGCCAATGGGATTTTGAACGATGAAGTGCTGAATAAAATCAGATATCCCAGGCCTTGATCTGCTGCGACAAACTCTGCCACCACCGCGCCGATAATCGACAGCGTAATCGCCACCTTTAGCGCACTGAAGATATACGGCACCGCATACGGCATACGAATCTGCCAATATTCGCGGTTGCGTGGTGCACGTAATGTTTTAGACAGCTCAAGCAATTCGGACGGCACTGAATTCATTCCGGTCGCCGTGGAAATCACCAGCGGGAAAAAGGAGATAAGCGTAGTGATCACCACACGCGGCAGCATGCCGGAACCGAGTGTGACGACAATAATCGGCGCAATCGCCACTACCGGCGTGGACTGGATAACAATCAGCCAGGGCAACACCAGGCGGGCAAGCAACTTAGAGCTGACAATAGCAATAGCCAGCGGCAGCGCAATGACAATTGCCAGCAGGAAACCGCTTAACGCCACGCTCAATGTCGCCAGGATATGAGTCGCCCAGCGCCCGGCATCCAACGTAGTCACAGAAGCAAAAATGGCCGTTGGCGACGGCAGGATAAACACCGGAATGGCGAATAATTTACACGCCGCCTCCCAAAGCAAAACTGCCACCACCAGCGCCAGCAGCGCGATGTACTTTTCCAGAAACGCTTTCATGCTGGCTCCTTGCGGCGGCTAAAGACTTTGTGGCGGATATCGGCGGTTAACTCATGGAACAGCGGATGATTAAGGGTTTCCTCATCCCGTGGGCGAGCCAGCGGGACATCAATAATTTCACTTACTCGCCCAGGGCGTGCGCTCATTACCACGATGCGGTCGGAAAGCAGCAACGCTTCCTGAATTGAGTGGGTGACAAACAACACCGTTTTTGGGCGTTCGTTCCAGATACGCATCAACTCAAAACTCATTTCATCGCGTGTCAGTGAATCAAGAGCGGAAAACGGTTCATCCATCAGCAAAATATCCGGGTCATGCAGCAAAGAGCGAGCAATAGAAACACGCTGCTGCATGCCGCCTGACAATTCCGCCGGTCGCTTATTAGCAAACTGCGTCAGCCCTGTCATTTCCAGCAATTCATGCCCACGCGCGGTATCTTTAGCATCCACGCGGCCATACTTGTGTTTCATCGGAAATGTGATGTTATCGAGCACAGTTAGCCACGGCAGCAACGTCGGTTTCTGGAACACAAACCCCATTTCATCACGAGGTTCGGTCACCGGCTTGCCATATACAGAAATCATGCCGCTGCTCGGTTTGAGCAACCCGGCAATCAAACGCAAAATGGTCGATTTTCCGCAGCCTGACGGGCCAATAAATGAGACGAATTCGTGGCGGCGTAGCGTCAGATTCACCTCATCAAGTGCCGTAACCCTGGTACCATCAGCAGATTTAAACGTTTGATTGACATGACGAAGCTCTATAACAGGCTGCATATCATTCCCTTATTGTGCGAGAAAACTACGGTCGACCAGAGTTTCCGGGTTCACTTTATCGCTCGGATATTTCATTGATTTCGCCACCCATTCCCACGTGTGTTTCAGGAGCGTTGAGTCAAATTGCCCCAGGCCATCGCGCTGGCTAATTTCATTGTTAATCAGCGGTTTTGTGACATTGAAATCGGCTTCCAGCATTGCAACATCAGCTTCAGGCACCATCGCTTTTTGGTCAGCGGCGGCTTTATCCGGATGCGCGAGGCTAAATTCGATAGACTTTTTGGAAGCCCGGACGAAACGCGCTACAACATCCGGCTTTTCTTTGATGAGCTTATCGGATGCAAAGAACGACAAGCCGTAACCATCGAGGCCGTAATCGGTCCAGGCCAGTTCAAGCGGTTTTTTACTCACCTGAGCCAGCGTCGCTTCAATATTCGGGCGGTTAGTTGACCACACCACAACACCATCAACACGTCCCTGCGCAAGCATTGGCACCAACGTGCCCGGGTCGGCTTTGATCTGTTTTACGCTATCGGGGTCAACACCATTGTTTTGCAACATGATCGGCAACAAGGCGTTAGACGCAGAGAACGTTGGAATGCCAAGCGTTTTGCCTTTCAGGCTTTTCATATCGGTTACACCGCTGCCCTGCCACGAGTAAATCGCATCCGGCTGTTTTGAATAGATGCTCATGATGGCTTTCACCGGAATACCGCCTTCGGCCTGCGCCATCATTAAAGAAGCAATCCCGCCAGTTCCCACATCAGCCGCACCTGAAGCAATTTTCGTCAGCGTGTCGCTACTGCCACGGCCCGGTAATATGGCGACATCCAGCCCTTCGGCTGCGTAAAAACCTTCCTGGACACCAACAAAAACGAATGCTTTATCACCGCCATTTGGCATCCAGTCGAGTTGCAGTTTTAGTTTATCCAGCGCGCTCGCATGCGCACTTGCCAGTACCAGGGCTACAGCGGTTGTAAGTCGAATGACGCGCATGCTTATCTCCTCAGAAGGTGCTGAAACTGCCCCATGGGCATATGTGAAACTTTTGTCACAACGGTTAGAAACTTTTGTTTCAAACATACGAGTGACAGGGCCAAAAGTTAAAATATGAAAATCTTATAACCTGCTAAAAAGCAGCCATTTACACAGGAATATTGTTGGTATTCTTTATTCTCAGGTGCTTCGGGTATACCGTGTTGGGCATCAGAAACAATTAGGCTGGAATACCCGGCCCAACGAATGAGGAATCACCATGAAAGCAGTCGTACTTGAGCAAGTTGAAGGCAAGACTCTGGCCGAGGTAAAACAAATCTCTGAGCCAGCAATCGAACTGGGAAATGTGCTGGTTGATGTTGAGTGGTCAAGCCTGAACTATAAAGATGCGCTGGCGATCACCGGCACAGGCAAAATCATCCGTAACTTCCCGATGGTTCCGGGGATTGATTTCGCAGGCCGCGTGGCGAGTAGTGATGATGCTAATTTCAGCGCAGGTCAGGAAGTGGTGTTGACCGGCTGGGGTGTGGGCGAAAATCATTGGGGCGGTCTTGCTGAACTAGCGCGTGTGAAATCCGAATGGCTGGTTCCCCTGCCTGCTGGCCTTAGCGCACGTAAAGCGATGATCGTTGGTACCGCTGGATTTACTGCCATGCTGTGCGTGATGGCGCTGGAAGATGCAGGTATTACGCCAGAAAGCGGTGAAGTGGTTGTAACCGGTGCCAGCGGCGGCGTAGGCAGTACTGCAATCGCTCTGCTGCATGCTTTGGGCTACCAGGTTGCCGCTGTTTCTGGCCGGGAATCCACACACGACTATCTGCGCCAGTTAGGTGCCAGCCGCATTCTGCCACGCAGTGAATTCGCTGAAACTCGTCCGCTGGAAAAACAAGTGTGGGCTGGCGCGGTAGATACCGTAGGTGGCAATGTGCTCGCCAAACTGCTGGCACAGATGAACTACTCAGGTTGTGTCGCGGCCTGTGGCCTCGCGGGAGGGTTCTCACTGCCAACAACGGTGATGCCATTCATTCTGCGTAACGTGCGCCTGCAAGGTGTAGATTCGGTGAGTGCCCCGCAAGTTCGCCGCATCGCTGCATGGAAACGCCTTGCTGAGTTATTGCCAGAAAGCTTCTATGAAGCTGCGACAACAGAAATTAGCCTGGAGCAGGCGCCACAAGTTGCAGAAAGCTTTATGAGCAATGAGATTCAGGGCCGCACGTTGGTGAAGGTTAGTTAATTTTTTAAGGATCGAAGGTTTCCGTTCATCCTGGTGTGCAGTTCCTATGAAGAAACGGTGATTTTCCGTTCACCTGAACGTAATTCGATCCCACATCTTTCGGTGAACGGTGAACGTGCCAGGAGGATAACGACATCCCCTGGCAACCCCGGCTCCCGGTGATTAAATTGCCGCTGCGCGGTAAACCCCAGCTTATCCCCAACGTTCAGGGTCGTTCGCTATTCGTTCCTGACGATCGCTCTCTTTCACGGCGGACGGCAGCTCAACCCTGACTTATGGGTAACGCTGGAGCAATTTATACCGGGAACAAGGTCAAAACTGGCTCGGCTTTTGACTTTGACCTTCGAGTCCGGCATAAATCGCCTCCGTTTTGACTGTAAGGCCGGGTCGAGCCGTCGGGAACGGCGAGAGGTAGTGATCGCCGGGAGCGCGTCACAACCGACCCAGGGACTGAAAGGAAAAACGGAGGTTTACTGCGAAGCAGCGATTTAATCGCCGGGAGCCGGGATTGCCAAGGGTGCTGCGGTAGCACCCTTGGCACGTTCACCGTTTCGGTAGCTTCTGGGAACACTGAACGCTCAGTGAACGGAAAAAAGCAATCTCACAAAGCATTCCCACATAATCAGGAACTCACCCCGGCAACACAATATTGCTGTCTGCAAGCGATCCCATATTGTTGTGCATTGCGCATGCCGCATCCACCAGATGCATTGCCAGTGCCGCACCACTGCCTTCACCTAAACGCATACCCATTTGCAAATACGGCTCCAACCCTAATTTATTCATCGCGATAACCGCACCTTTTTCCGCAGATAAATGCGACGGGATTAGGTAATCACGCACACCTGGCGCAATCTGGCAGGCCGCGAGTGCTGAGGCATACGACAAGAAACCGTCGAGAACGACCGGCAGGCCAGCTGCCGCTGCACCCAACATCACCCCTGTCATCCCTACCAGGTCGAAACCACCCACTTTGACCAGCACATCAATACCATCAGCTGCATCAGGTTGATTGGTTTCAATCGCTTTACGTACTACGGAAATTTTGTGATGCATCTGGTCGACTGGGAAGTTAGCGCCCATACCAACAACGTCATCCGGTGAGCTATCGGTGAACACGCTGACCATCGCTGCCGCAGGCGTGGTATTGGCCATACCCAGTTCACCCACACCAAACAGCGTTACACCTTCAGCGGCTTTCTGAATGGTGAGTTGCATGGTTGCCAGCAGCAGATTTTCTGCTTGCTCACGGCTCATCGCCGGACCTTGCGCAATGTTGCCACTGCCGCGCGCCACTTTCATATCCAGTACACCTGGCAGAACATCGCTGTCGATACCAACATCGACCACATGAATATCCGCACCGACAGTCGCGCCCAGGACACACACGCCAGTGTTGTGACGCGTCATGTTCATTGCCTGAATAGCGGTGACAATTTGCGGTGAAATAGCCACACCTTCGGCATACACTCCGTGGTCGGCACACATCACGAAGATTGATTTGCGTTTAGTGTTCAGGCCATTTTTCATACCTGGCATTCCTGCCAGCTGCACCGCTAATGCTTCCAGACGCCCAAGGCTGCCGAACGGTTTAAGCAGGCCGTCGATATGTTGTTGTGCGCGTGACATTGCTTCGCTATCAAGCGGAGAAATCATTGCCAAAAGGGAGTTCAGTGTTTGCATTTTTTTCTCTTTAGAATCGGGATAAATAATGGTGGATGACGCTGCGCTTATCCACCCGACCTCAGCTCATTCGTAGGTCGGATAAGCGCAGCGTCATCCGACAATCAACGCAGTAGTGCCAACAAAAACACCAGCTCGCCTAATTCGATAGCCGCGCCCAACGTGTCACCTGTTTGCCCGCCGAGCGTGCGCTTTAACATCAGGCCAAGGCCATACATCGCCAGTATTGTGATTACCAGCGCCAGCAGCCCGGATGTGGGCAGCAGAACCGTACACAGCACCGCGCCGCCAATCAGCGTCAGCAGCGCTTGTGTGCCCGTCACTTTGCCAATAAACAAATTGCCCAGACCTTGTTCACGCGCATACTTGTGGTTGTACATCAGCAGCACACAAGCACTCCGCCCGGCAATGGACGCGGCGGCCAGCACCATCAGCATATTATTACCACGCAGGGCCAGCTCGCTCACCACCAGCACTTTGGTCACAATCAAAAAGATCAGTGCCAGCCCGCCGTGCGTTCCAAGGCGGCTATCGCGCATGATTTCCAACATGCGGTCACGTGTACGCGCAGAGAAAATGCCATCGCAAGTGTCAGCCAGCCCATCGAGATGGAAACCACCGGTCAATAATGCGAGTGCCAGAACATAACCCATGGCTGCTAAAGGTAAGCCTGCCCACGGTTGCAGCAGCGTAAATACAGCCCCTGCCAAAGCACCCAGTACCAGGCCAACAAACGGAAAGGTCACAATGCCGCGCACATACTGGTGAGTTTCGATACCATCCGCCCAGCGAGCGCGCACCGGGATGCGGCTCATAAACTGCAACGTGGCGAAGAACAAACGGAAGATCATTTAATTTTTACCCCAATCCCTGAAACGACAAGCCATACCTCGTCGGCACGCTGTGCCAGGCGCTGATTTACTCGCCCGGCGATATCGCGGAAATGCCGCGCCAGGCGGTTTTCCGGCACAATGCCCATCCCCACTTCATTGGTCACCAGAATGACTTCCGCCGGGCTTGATTCACAGGCCGCCAGCAAAATGTCGATTTGCTGATTCACCACCTGTTCCATCGAGTCAAAATCCCAGTCGTCTTCCGGTTTATCACCGGCGGCGTCATACATCACGTTAGTAATCAAAGTTGTGATGCACTCCAGTAGCACAGCTTCGTGGGCATCATTGTGCTCATTAATAACGCTATTTAACTCACGATATTGCTCAATGGTTTGCCAGTGCGAGGGGCGGCTGTCGCGGTGGTGCGCAATTCGCTGCTCCATTTCACTGTCGAAAATTTTCGACGTGGCGATATACAGCACTCGTTCAAAATTTGCCGCCAGTTGTTCGGCATGACGGCTTTTACCGCTGCGAGCCCCACCCGTGACTAATTTCATATTGGTTGTTCCTGATGCTCTTCCATAATCTGGTAAATACGTGAGATATCAATATTCTCGCGCATCGCGTCAGCCAGGATATTGAACTGCTGCTCTTTATGATTTTGATAGTCGAATACCTTACCTTCCCAGGCATTCAGCCCTTTGCGCAGACGCAAGCTATTCAACAGACTGCGGGTAAAGTCACCACTATCAAACAGGCCATGCAGGTAAGTGCCCAGCACACGACCATCCTCGCTGATTGCACCATCAACATTATGATAAGGCTGAGTATTACACTCGTTGAAAGTAGCGAAAGGCACGGTATTTTCCCCACGCTGAGTTTCGCCCATATGAATTTCATAACCTTGTAGTGCTGTACCTGAGCTTGCGGCAAAAACTCCTGGCAGCTGTGCCTGAACCTGACCTGCGACACGGGTCGTGGTTTTTTCACTGGCAAAACGGGTGACAACATCAAGCAGGCCAATACCTGGCATTTCGCCAAGCCCGGATTCCACTTCGTCGTAAATATGCTGCCCGAGCATCTGATAGCCGCCACAAATCCCCAGCACCGCGCCGTCATGGCGATGGTGTGTTAGCAGCGCCTGTTCAAGGCCATTTTCGCGCAACCAGCGCAGATCGCCGAGTGTGTTTTTGCTGCCCGGCACAATCACCAGGTCACACTTTTGCAGCTCATCAGGCTTACTGACATAACGCAGGCGCACATCAGGCTGGGCGGCCAGCGCATTAAAATCGGTGAAGTTCGACATATACGGCAGTTTTAACACCGCAATATCCAGCTCTTTCGCTGTAACTTCGTCGTATTTCCCACGTTGCAGAACAACGCTGTCTTCATCCTCGAGATCGACATCCAGCCACGGCATGACGCCTAATACCGGCACTCCCGTTAACGCTTCAATCTGTTCGATACCGGAATAAAGTAGTGCCACATCGCCACGGAACTTGTTAATGATGACGCCTTTTACACGCCATTTTTCATGTTCCAGCAGTAGCGCGATAGTGCCATAAATCGATGCAAACACGCCGCCACGGTCAATATCCGCCACCAGAATCACCGGACACTGCGCCAGTTCTGCCATGCCCATATTGACGATATCGCGGTCGCGTAAGTTGATTTCCGCCGGGCTGCCAGCGCCTTCGAGCACCATCACGTCGTGCTCTGACGCAAGGCTTTGGTAAACCTCGCGGATTTGCGTTTTCAACTGGGGTTTGTAGTTGTGGTAAGTGACGGCATCCATGTTGGTGGCAACTTTGCCCATCAACACCACCTGGGCTTTGCGGTCGCTGGTTGGTTTAAGCAGGACCGGATTCATACGCACATCTGGCGCAATCCCTGCCGCTTCGGCCTGGAAAATTTGCGCCCTGCCCATCTCTTTACCATCTGGGGTAATGCCCGAATTTAACGCCATATTCTGCGATTTAAACGGCGCGGTACGCTGGCCATCCTGGGAAAAAATACGACACAGACCTGCCACCAGCATGCTTTTACCCACATCTGAGGCGGTACCCTGAACCATTATTGCAAGGCTCATCCTGCTTCCTTTGAAACGCGCAAAGCGTTAAACAATTGAGTTTCAGTTTTGCATAGCGGAAAACCGAGTTCGCTGTGCAGTTTGACCAGCCACGGCTGCACCAGCCCAGCATCTTGCAGCATCTGCGCCTGGCTAAAGACTTCACCGGGTTCACCTTCTGCGACGATTTTGCCGCCTTTCATCACGTACACACCGCCGCAAACTTCATAAATCAGATCAATATCGTGGCTGGATATGACAACGTGCTTACCCTGCGCGGCAATCCGGGCGATGATTTCAATCATCTGTTGGCGGCCCGATGGGTCAAGACCGGCGGTCGGTTCATCGAGCAATAAATAGTCGGCTTCCATTACCAGTGCGCCGGCAATGGCCACGCGTTTCTTCTGCCCATGGCTTAAATATTGAATAGGTTTGTGGCGAAAAGATTGCGCGTCTACCAGTTGAATGGCTTGTTCAACCCGGCGGGAAATTTCGGCTTCATCCACACCCAGATTGCGCAAACTAAACGCGATATCGCTGTCGATATCGGTATAAAAGATCTGTTGTTCCGGGTCCTGAAATACGGTGGTGACGCGCTGGCGGTGCTCGATCATCCCAGCCTTACTGTAATTTAACGGTTTACCCTGCCACAACACGGCACCCTGCTGGGGGCGCAACACACCGTTGAGGTTCATAAACAGCGTCGATTTCCCGCAGCCATTTTTACCGACAATTCCCGTCACCGGATACGCGCCAAAATCGAAGGTTAAGTCATGCAGAACCGTATCGTCCTGATAGCGAAAAGATAAATTTTGGGTTGTCAGCATTGGTGCAGTTCTCACAGGTGGAAATCACCCTGGTAAAGTTTGATATCCAGCGTCGTGACCATTTGCTGGTAACGCAGCAGCACGCGTGAAAAAAGCATACTGACTAACATAGCAAGCGATCGGTAGCCGCCGGGCAGCGTACGATAACCGAAACGCAGTGACTGAGCACGGTGAATGGCCTGCGCTTCATCCAGAAGGATGAAAATAAAACGCCAGGTGAGCAGAATTTGCTCAATCAATAAACGCGGCACACGGCATCTTTGCAGCAAAATAATTAACTGCGGAAAAGGCAGATTCAATACCAGCCAATAAGTGGCAGCAAGTGCGGCAAGGCTACGCCAGAAAGTCTGGTTTGCCATCACCATGCCCTGCGCATCAATACCCAGATAAAACGAGCCGAGTGGCACACTCCACAATAAGGATTCGGCGTGATGTGCCGCACTGAATATAATCGTCACCACTCCCACTAGCAAAAAGCCCAATGGCACCATCAGCCAGCGTAAATAGCGCACTGGCCCTACCCGCAGTAGCCAACAGGTAAATGCGCCAATCACCAGCAGCAAAACCGCCTGTCCAACGGGTGGCAGCGCAAACGCCAGCACCATCATCAGCAGATACAGCGCAAATTTACGCAGCGGTGAGACACGGCACCAGCGGCTTTGGTAGCTGAGTTTATCAATCCCCAGCATGGTCTTCGCGGCGGCCCCGGTAATAACCCAGAATGTAGAAAATCACCGCCGTACCGATAGAGCCTTGCAGGGTAAACAGCAGGCTTTCGATTTCGCTACTGGCGGGTTCATAAAGCGGCTGGAACCAAGGTTTATAATGCGGAGCAACAACGAGTATCTGGCCTTCAGCCTGGTCGTCAGAGCCGCCGTATTCGCCACCATGTGAGATAAAGAACGGCACAATCATTAGCCCCACAACCAGGGCGAGTAAAATCAGGGTCTTTTTCATCTTATTGGCTCCGGGCAGGAAGCAGTTGTCGTTTGGTTAGCTGATCGTAAATCATCACGGTGAGCAAGCCTTCGGCGATGGCAATTGGGATTTGCGTCAGGCAGAAAATCCCCATGAATTTCATCGAAGAACCGGTAACGCCAAAGTGCGGATCGGGGAACGCTACACCGAGTTGAATCGAGGTGACAAAGTAAGTGGTTAAATCAGCAATCATCGCACACAGGAATACGGCCACATCGCGGCGAAAGCCTGCTTTACAGGCCAGTTTCCACACCAGATAGCCAACAACCGGTCCAATCACCGCCATCGACATACCGTTTGCGCCAAGCGTGGTCAGGCCGCCATGCGCCAACAGTAATGCCTGGAACAGCAGCACGATGGCGCCTAAAATCGCCACCACGCCAGGGCCAAATAGAATGACTGCAAGGCCAACGCCAGTTGGGTGCGAGCAGCTTCCGGTAACAGACGGAATTTTTAGCGCCGAAAGCACAAAGATAAACGCACCGCACAGCGCCAACAGCACTTTCTGATTGCTGTCGTGCGCCACGATTTGGCGCAAACGCACCAGCCCGACGTACAAGCACGGCAGGAACAGAATCCACCATGCCAGTGCCCACATTGGTGGCAGAAAACCTTCCATAATGTGCATCGCGAAGGCTTCTTGCGGCACGATGAGCAACAACATCCCCATGCCCAGCCCGCTTAGCGAGAGTTTTTTTAGTAACGATTCCATGGTTTTTCCTTTGAGACGTTAATGTCGGATGGCACTTACGCTTATCCGACCTACGAATGCGTATCAGAATTACAACGTCTGGTTACGCCACTGCTTATTCACAAGAATGGTCGAAAAATACGGTAGCTTCTGGTCATCCGGCACCTCGTCCAGGTTTCTCCAGCATTGCTCGCCAGGTAACGTCGCTTCCGCCATTAACACCGCGTGTTGGATAATTTCCAGGTGTTGCAGCAACGCTTTGATTTGCGCAAAACGGCCATAGACTTTCATCAACACGACACAGTCGTGAGCGCGCAATGCTTCAGTAAGAGCCTGATGTGAAGCCGTGCAGGACATCACCGCCAACGACTGTTGTTCCATCGCCAATGGCAGCTGCGCACGTGAAGCGATAGCAGCAAAAGAGGTCACACCCGGAACGATTTCCAGCCACTCAGGGTTGCCAATGCGTGCCAGCAAAAACACCCAGGTGCTAAATAACATCGAATCACCGAGCGTGATAAACCCGACCTGTTTTCCCTGCGCCACATCGTGTTGCAGCGCCGCTGCGGTTTCATCCCACACCACCGCTTTTTCATCGTTATCAGCACTCATCGGGAAGTGACAGGTGCGTACTTCGGTCGTCTCACTGAGATATTCGCGCACAATTGAAAGCGCCAGGCTGTCGCCGCCCTTGCGCCCTGCTGGCGCGTATAGCACATCGAGTTTGCCGATGATGCGTGCCGCACGAACGGTGATCAGATCACTGGCGCCAGGGCCGGTGCCGAGGGCATATAAACGTCCGGTCACGCTGGCACCTCCGCTGATTTCTCCAGAGCACGCTGCAAATGGTTCACGAACATGGCGCGAATTTGTGGGTTTTCACCCAGGCCTTGCAGCCAGGGTTGCGCTTCAATGCCTGCTTCCTGTAGTTGGGTTTTCCAGGAGTCTTCTTCATCAGACGCCATATCGTTAATCGCGTGGTCGCCCGCCACCAGCATTAATGGCATCAGGTGCACTTTGCGTACCTTTTCTTGCAGTAAACCGCGCAAGATGAGGTCGATTTCCGGGTAGCTTTCTACCGCGCCAACGCGTGCCGGGATTTGGCGTGCTGCCATTAAATGGTCGAGACAGGCATAAGCAGAAAACGCATGGTGGCTGGCACCGTGGCCCATAAACACGACACGTTCGTCGGCTTCGAGCGGTGGCATCTGGCTTTGTAGTGCATCAAGCAGCAGCTCGTAATCATTAAAATCGCTGAGCAATGCGGTGCCTAATGCCAGGCGCTGGAACAAATGGCTATACGCGTTAACTTCACGGGAGATTTTTTCGTACTCATCACCGTTAATAACATGCAGTGATTGCACCGCCACATCCTGATAGCCCAGTTCTGCAAGACGCAGCAGCGCTTGCGCAGGGGTATCAATATCCAGGTTATCGCGCTTTTTTAATTTGCGGATAATCATGCCGGAGGTGAAGGCGCGGAACAGGTCACGCCCCGCAAAAGTACGAGCAAGCTCTTCTTCACAGGCAACAATATTTTTGGCACAGGTTTCGTGGTAACTGGTGCCAAAACTGATCACTAACAGGGCTTTTTTCATTATTTTCTCTCTTGCAGCCAGCGCGTTACACGGCGGCTCACATCTTCACGGCTTTCAAGTAATTCAGGGCCAAAAACCTGCGGTTGCGGGCGCGTCACCACTACGCAAGGAATGCCTCGTTCCAGCGCAGGATTGACCTTATCGAGATAGCCACCTTCTGCCCCGGACTCTTTGGTAATCACCACATCAGGCGAACAGAACTCATAGGTTGCGGCGTTGAACTGGGCAGTGAACGGGCCGCGCATGGCAATAATGTTGTCCACCCCCAGGCCCAGCGCTTCACATTCCGCGATCACTTCGCTGGTCGGTAATACCCGCGCCAGCAACGTTTTACCGGGTAAGCCTTGTTGATACGCTGCCAGCTCTTTGCTACCGGTTGTCAGTAATACGCGCGGGCCGAACTGGCTTGCCACCGCGCATGCTTCTTGCAGGCTTGCGACCTTATGCAGCAACGGGTGTTCCAGATCATTGAGTTCACTGCGGCGCTGATACCGGCTGAGTGTTACACCCACAGTTTCGCAGGCGCGGGTGATATTTTGGCTAAGCAATTCGGCATACGGGTGTGAGGCGTCAATCACCCAGTTCACGCCATGGCTCACCAGCCAGTCAGCGATTCCGTCAGTATCAATTCGCCCAACACGAATTTTCCCTCTGATATCACCAGCCAGAGCCTCACCAACCGCCGTCGCCACCGACAAGGTGTACGAAATGCGTTGATCATCGAGGATCTGGCAGATAAACCGGGCATCGCTGGTTCCGCCAAACACCAGCACCGATGACTCTGCAGAGGTCATCATGTCGGATGGTGCTTCGCTTATCCGACCTACGTCACTCACAGCTCATAACCTCGTGGAGTAATCATTAAGCCATTGCGTACAAAGGTCGTTTTGTTGCCGACAATCACCAGGCTCGTCATGTCCACCGGCTCGAAATCCATCTCACCAAAGGTGGTCAGCCATTTTTGTTCTTTCTTCCGACCGGCCGCTTTCACCACGCCCACTGGCGTTTGCGGGCTGGTAAACTCACTCATCAATTCGAACGCACGCGCCAGATGCCCTTCGCGACCACGGCTGCGCGGGTTATAGAAGCAAATAACAAAATCAGCACAAGCCGCTGCAATAATGCGTTTTTCAATAACCGGCCACGGCGTCAGTAAATCGCTCAGGCTGATATGACAGAAATCATGCATTAATGGCGCGCCGAGCAATGATGCCGCGGCAATACTGGCGGTGATGCCTGCCACCAGGCGCACTTCAATGTCCAGGTTCTGTGATGTCACCAGTTCCAGCACCAACCCGGCCATGCCGTAAATCCCGGCATCACCGCTGCTGATTAACGCGACCTTATGCCCAGCTTGCGCCAGTTCGATGGCGGTCTGGCAGCGTTCAATCTCTTTGCACATGCCGGTTTTGATCACCTGTTTGTCGCCAGTCAATGGCTTTACCAGGTGGGTATAGGTTTTATATCCGACAACAATTTCCGCTTCTTGCAAAGCTGCAATAGCTTCCTGCGTCATCATGGCTTCGCTGCCAGGGCCTATGCCGATTACCGTTAACATCTGTCTGAAACTCCTAAAGTTATAGTGACGCCCTGCTGTTTAAGGGTGCGCCCCACTAGTTTGCCGTTGCTCATCAGCCACGCAGCAGGCTGCGAGACGCTGCCAACACCCACGGTCAGGCGTACAAATTCCGATGCCGGAAATCGATGCTCGTGTTCACTCAGTTGGTCAACGCTAAAAATGTCGAAAGGGATTTGATGATTCTTTGCCAGCTCAAGCAGTGCGGGCTCATGTTGTTTGAGCGTCACACTGCCGATTGCGCGAAGCGCCAGCGGGTCAAAATGGTTTTCTGCCAGTTGCTGATTTAACAGCAGGGCCACGGTTTGTGGCTGCGTGTCACGGCGGCAGCCGATACCCGCGACAACACGCTTTGGCACCAGTTTATAAAGCGGGATTTTTTGTGGCGGCAACGCGTCGCGCAGCGTGACGCAAACCAGCGCATCGAGTGCGGGTAGAGAATCGAGATGATCAACGGGGATAAAACCGCGGGTATCGTACTGCTGTGCACTGCCCGCAAAATCATCGTCCCACCACAGGCCAACACGTTGCTGACTTACCAACATCTGGTTGATGGTTTTCACCACCTGACGGAAATCTTGCATCGTTGCGTCAAGTTTTGCCGCAAGCGTATCGAGCGCGGCCATCTGGTTCACATCAGTGGCGGTTGTGATGACCGGATCTGCGTTTAACAGCGTAGCCAGTTGACGAGTTAACTCATTAGCACCGCCCATATGTCCAGACAGCAGGCTTATCACATGCTCTGCGCGCTCATCCATTACCACGATAGCCGGGTCTTGCAGTTTGTCGCACAGCATTGGCGCAATGACGCGCACCACAATTCCGGTGGCAGCAATAAATACCAGCGCCGAATACTGGCTAAATGCCTGCTGTACCGTTTGAGCAAAACTGCCGCCAAACGGGATAAAACCCGGTTGTAACAACTTTTCACTGGTGAAGCAGGTTAGCGGCAAGGCTTCGCGCAGGCGTTGTGCCAGCGCCACGCCGCCGGGTGTCAGACAAAACAAGGCGATAGACTCAGGCCTTACGGTATTCATGGCTGAACCCTGCGTCGTACAGTTTTGAGTAGTGATACTCCTCGCCAAGAAATGCCCCGACCATGATCAAAGCAGTTTTACGAATCCCGGCTTCGCGTACTTTTTCAGCAATATCGGTAAGGGTGCCGCGTAACTCCTGGCAATCAGGCCAGGTGGCTTTATAGACTACGGCGACTGGCGTATCCGCTGGATAACCGCCTTCAATCAGGCGCTCTGCCACACGGTTAATCCGTTGTACCGAGAGGAAAATGGCCATTGAGGTTTGGTGTTTGGCGAAGGATTCAAGCTGCTCAAGCGGCGGCATCGGCGTGCGGCCTTCAATGCGCGTAATGATCAAGCTCTGGGAAACTTCCGGTACGGTGTATTCCACGCCAAGTTGCGCAGCAGCCCCCAAAAACGCGCTGACACCCGGCACAGAAACGTAGCCGATGCCGAGTTTGGTGAGCATTTCGCCCTGTTCGCGAATTGAGCCATACAGCGAGAGATCGCCGGTTTGCAGGCGCACCACCAGCTTGCCTGCTTTCACGCCGTTTTCCATCAGCTCAATAATCTCTTCGAGATTGAGCCCTGCGCTGTCATGGCATTCGGTGCCCGCCTGGCAGTAATCCAGCAGTTCAGGATTGATGAGTGAGCCGGCATAAATCACCACTTCGGCCTTCTGTAAGATGCGATAGCCTTTCAGGGTAATCAGCTCTTTGTCGCCAGGACCTGCGCCAACGAACCAGACTTTGCGGGTATCAAATAACTCAGTCATTGCTTCCTTCCTTGCGACAAGAGATCAGATAAGTGGGATTGTTGGGTTTGAAGTAGTGCCCACTGCCAAGGGTTGCGAGGTTTGCGACTTGCAATTGCAGGCAGTCAAAATCGCTCACCGCACACTGTTTAAGATGGGTTAACGCGCAAGTTAAGTTTTCCAATAGGATAAAGGTCAACACCAGGCGCCCGCCTGGGTGCATATGTGCCAGCGACCAGTCGATCAATTCCGTGAGCTGACCGCCGCTGCCGCCGATAAACACCGCATCGGCCATGACATTCAGCTCTATTGGCGCGTAACCGCTGATGATTTCAACGTTCGGGCAGGCGAAAAGTTCACGGTTTTCCGCCATTAACGCCAGCGCGTCGGGGTTGCGTTCAATTGCCGTCACCTGCAATTGTGGATAACGCATCGCCGCTTCAAGCGATACGCTGCCGGTTCCAGCACCGATATCAATAAAGCGTTCAGCATCCTGAAGTTGTAAACGGTCCAGCGCCTGAGTACGTACCACTTCTTTGGTCATCGGCACGCGTGCACCGCGTAAAAAGAGATCATCTTTCATTGAGGATTATCACCACATTCATCGCGTAAGACTGCGCCACATCGGCAGCACGTAAGCGATGGATTCGTTCATCTGCTGACGAAAGATTCTCGCCAATAATTAGGGTGGGATTGAGGCCACGTTTCAGCAACTCTTGGGCAATGACATGCGGCCCGATGATGGTGTCGGTGACCATTGCCACTTTTTGGTGCGCCGCAATCGCTTTGAAATCTGGCTCGCGCCCATGGCTGCTGGTTATCCATAAGTCGTTCATATCAACGGCCGCTTTGGCGCACAGATATTGAACTGAGCTAATGCCGGGAATAATGCGCAGTTGTTCAGGCGGGAATTTTGCGGCCAGACGTTTACCAATGCCGTAAATCAACGGGTCACCCGAGGCCAGCACTACAATGCGCTTAGCCATGTTCTCGCTAAGCCAGACAACCAAACCATCAAGATCGCTATCCAGCAGTCGCGTTTCGCCCCTAAACTCAGCAAAAAGCGCCAGTTGGCGCTTGCCGCCGACCAAAATCTCAGCGTCATTAATGGCGCGATGTGCCTGGAAAGTCAGATACTCCGCAGCGCCAGGTCCAATACCTACGACGGTCAGCATCGCAACTCCTGAGCTATTTCAGCTACCGGGCGGCTACTGCCTAATACGTTGTTATCAAACGAGAATAAAATGGCATCGCACTTAGGTGGGGATTGGGTGAAACGCAGCATCTCATTAACACGCTCACAGATGCGGACAGCCAAGCGTTCAAACACCCCCATCCAGCCTTGTTCGGCGATGATTTCAAGCGCCGCTTCCGTGGTGTCGCACTGGCTGACAGCTTCAAGTAACGCAAACGGCGCACCCATAAGTGCCAGGTGTGCGACCAGCGTCTCCATGCGCCCATCGGCAATGTGGCTGTGGGTGTGGAAAATACCGGCAGCGACTTTCACCAATTTGCCCGGATGGCCAATTAACACGATGTGGCGGTACTCAAGGCGCACTGCTTCCTGAATCATGTAGCCGACGAAATTACTCATCGTCACCACACATTCACTGTCCAAATCCAGTTGCTCGCGGACAAAACGTTCGCCGTGATTGCCCGGCACCAGAATCACTTTATCCAACCCGGCTGCACGTTTCATTTCCAGCTCAAGTGCCAGCGAACGCTTCCAGCTTTCTTCGGACATTGGCATCACAATACCGGTAGTGCCAATGATGGAAATGCCGCCCAAAATCCCGAGGCGATGGTTGTAAGTTTTCTTTGCCCGTTCCTCACCTTCCGGAGCAAAAATTTCAATCTCTGCACCACGTTCTGCGCCGATAACTTCACGTACCGCGGCTTCTATGGTCTGGCGCGGCGTGCGGTTAATCGCTGATTCACCAATCGGCAAACCGATACCTTTGCGTGTCACCACGCCGACTCCAGTACCACCGCGCAGCGCAATCGTGCCGCTGTCATTTAGCTGCACACGGGCGAAAATCAGCATACCGTGGGTAGCATCAATGTCGTCGCCGCCGTCTTTTCGAATGGCGGCGATTGCCTGCTGCCCTTCGATTATTGGCATTTCAACATTAAGATGCAGCGTGACACCTGATGGCGTGACGATAGAAACCTGTTCGATAATGTGCTGGCGTAAAACCATCAGCGCCGCGACTTTAGCCGCAGCGGTAGCACATGAACCGGTGGTATAACCCTTGCGGTAGGCCTTGCCTTTATGCCAGACGCAATCGGCTTGTTGCTCGCTCACTAAGCCTCCCGCATACGATAGAGCAGCGCATTAACGATAGCGGCGGCGACATTGCTGCCCCCCTTACGCCCACGTGCAGCAATTGCCGGCAAACCACTTTTGACTAATGCTTCTTTGGACTCCTCCGCTCCGACAAACCCAACAGGCACACCGATAACAGCAGAAGGTGTTGCACCTTTTTCCAATAGGCGAAACAGTGCCGTTGGTGCATTACCAAAGACAAAGACCTTCTCGCCCTCTTCTTCCAATGCCAGATCTACCGCCGCCATAGAACGAGTGACGCCCTGCTCTTTGGCATGGGCCACCACGCGCGGGTCGCTAATAAAGCAGCGGCAACTACAGCCAAACTCCGCAAGAAGGGTCTTGTTGATCCCCGAAAGTGCCATGGTGGTGTCGGTGTACAACGTGCAGCCGCGCAACAAACTGGCGGTCAATTTTTCAATAACATCCGGGGAGAACCACAGAATATCCAGCCACTCAAAATCAGCCGTGGTGTGGATAACCCGCTTGATCATCGCTTCCTGGATAGCACCGTTAAAACGATATTCCGGGCGTTCGGCAGCAATAATTTCGCTAATGATTTCAAAACTGTGTTGCTCAATAAGCTGGGGTTTTTGCAGGTAGTTCATCAGGTGTCCTTAAGCTATGCCGGGCGCAAGTGTGCGCAATGCGGCAAACAGCAGCAAAGCAAACAGCGAAGCCAACATCATGAGTTGAATGGTGCGAGTAATGTCGTCGAGAGCAATGCCACGTTGCTCATCCCCCATCCACGGTTTTTCTACTCGCTCGCCAAAATAGGTGTTCGGCCCGCCCAATCGGATACCCAGCGCGCCGGCAACGGTTGCCTCAGGCCAGGCACAATTCGGGCTGCTGTGTTGATAGCGGTCACGCCAGCCGATAAGCAACGCCTGACGAGGATTGGCTCGCAAGAAAAAGGCTGCGAGAGTAAGCAGTAACCAGCTCAACCTGGCGGGAATGAAATTAGCGAGGTCATCAATCCGGGCGCTGACATAACCAATAGCGCGATATTTTTCGGTTTTATAACCGACCATCGAATCGAGGGTGTTGATAGCTTTGTAGGCCAGGGCAAGTGGCGCACCGCCAATCATCAGGAAGAACAGGGGAGCAATCACGCCATCGACACTATTTTCTGCCACGGTTTCAACCACCGCACGAGTGATTTGTGGACGTTCCAGTTGCGAGGTATCGCGGCCAACAATCCACGATAACTTCTCGCGACTCTCTTCTAACGTGCCATCTTTGAGCGCGCGATAAACTTCGAGAGCCGCGTCGCTCAAGCAACGGGCGGCAAGCACGGTGTAAATCATCCAGACCTCAACCAACCAGCCGAGCCACGCAGATACCATGTTTGCGAGGTGTAAGATTCCCCAGCTCACAATCCAGGTTGAACCCACAACAACCAGCCATAACACGCCGCCACCGATTTTCAATGCACGATCATTTTTGCAGCACCGGCGTATCTGGCGCTGCGTAAAGCTGATGAGATTACCAATCCAGCGCACCGGATGTGGCCAGTGATGCGGGTCACCAAGCCAATAATCCAGTAACCACGCAACAACCCATGCAAGTAGTGTCATAGGTGATTCCTCGCAAGTGCTAACCAGCGATTGAGTAACGATGGACGTTGGGCGAAATGAACATGCAGGTAGCTTGCAAAGGTCGCATGATGCTGAAAACCACCCTGCCAACGCGAAATAGCAACGCCATCGCGCCATTTACAGCAATCGAGAGCGGCAGGTAACGGGCCGCTGAAATCAGAATAGTGAAACTCATGGCCACGCAGGGTTTCGCCTTTTTTGGCAAGTAACGTGTCATGCAATGCCGTGGCTTCGCAGTAGCCAAAACGCGTCAGTCGCTTGCCCATCTGGCTGTGACCGGGCAATACACCGCACATGGCATGAGTTTCATCATTGCCGTCAGTCAGCGATTCCCCCAGATACATCAACCCGCCACATTCGGCATACAGCGGCACTCGCTGTTGATGTGCCTTTTGCAGGGATTCACGCATTTTGATATTGGCGGCAAGTTTCGCGCCATGAACTTCGGGGTAACCACCACCCAGCCAGATCATTTGGCAATCGGGAAGTTTAGTGTCATGCAATGGGCTAAAACGTTGGATTTTCACCCCTGCCTGCTCGAGCAATTCGAGGTTATCCGGATAGTAAAAGTTGAAGGCTTCATCCTCAGCAAGCGCAAGCGTAAGCCCATCAGCCAATGCTGCATCAGGAATAGCAGGTGCTTCACCTGGTGGCAGCGAGTTCAGGCGAGATAAATTCAACAGATGATCAATATTGACGGTTTTTTCAAGCTGTTGTGCAAGCTGCTGCCAGCATTCATCTTGCGGCGCATTTTCTTGCGCCGGAACAAGCCCAAGATGCCGTGCAGGCAAAGCCACATCAGCCATGACAGGCACACGGCCAAGCACAGGAATGCCACAATAACGGGTGATGGCATCGGCAAGTAACTGATAATGGCTGTCGCTATTGACTCGATTGAGGATAACGCCCGCGATATTCAACGTTGGGTCAAATCGCTGAAAGCCCATCACCGTTGCAGCAATCGAGGTGGATACGGCTTTGCCATCCACCAGCAAAATCACCGGGCAACCGAGCTGCTTTGCCATTGCGGCGCTGCTGCAATAATTAGGGTCAGTTCCGTAGCCGTCGTACAAACCCATCACGCCTTCGATAACGGCAACATCAGCCTGCTGCATTTGTTTTGCAAACAGACCATTAAGCGTTGGAATGGGCAGCATGAAAGCATCGAGATTACGCGAGGCAATGCCGGTAACAGCACTGTGCCAGCCACTGTCGAGGTAATCAGGGCCGATTTTGAAAGGTTGAACGCGCAGGCCGCGCAGCATGAGGGCACGGAGCAACCCGAGCGTGACGGTAGTTTTGCCACAACCGCTGCTGGTTCCTGCAATGACGAATGCTTGTTTCGCTGCCCCTGCCATAATTGCCTTTTTGATTTATTCGGCAAAATGCGGATGTCAGCACGTGCGCGCACCCTGCGGCTGCACGCATCTGATGACAACTGACTTCCCACCGAAGGAGTTGTTTTAGAGTAATAGTGACAAGTCGGTCTTCTGGCTTAGCTTCATTCTTACCTGCCCTTCCCAATCAACGATCAGTGGTTACGCAGGTTCGTCAGCATCACAGCAGCGGGGGCTGCGGGGGATTGTCACCCCCTTCCCAGCCATGTTTGACACATGGCATAAACGAGTCAGTTGTATCTGTTTTAATTACCGTTTTACTGCATGACGTTTTTAAATCATCACGCAGATAAATATTTAAATGAGGGTCTAGTGTAAAAGCTAATAGATATTGATTGTTGCGCTATAACAATTTTTACTGATTTTTATTAAGGCTTACCCCCTAATCGTTGGCGTGCGCTGCTGTGGTATCATCCTGCGCCTGCGGTGAAAAAACAGAATGAATCCCAACATGAAAAAGAGTGGCCAATACCATGGCTGAAGCACGCTGCCCTGCATCCTGCGGCGAGTTAATTCAGGGCTGGATAGGTGGCGGGGAAAAACTCGTATCCTGCCCGATTGACTGGTTTAGCACCGTTGAGGTGAGTGAAGGTATGAAACTCTCCGGCGAACGCCCCCGAATGCGCCAGATGCTGGAGCGCGTCGTCGCGTACTATGGTTATTCCACTGCATTAGCAAACAGCCTGAATATTACGCTTGAGTCAACGATCCCGGTCGGAAAAGGGCTTGCCAGCAGTACTGCAGATATTGCCGCCACCGCGGTTGCCACGGCTCGCCATTTAGGTGAAATGCTTGATGAATCCACACTTGCTGGTTTATGCGTACAACTAGAACCCACGGACAGCACGATTTTTCGCAAGCCAACCCTTTTTGACCATATCCAGGCACAAGTACAAATTAGTTTCCAGCCCACGCCAATGGTGGAAATTCTACTGCTTGAGAGCAATACCACTCTATTGACGGAGGATTATCATCGTTACCAACGGGAACCCGTGTTAATCCGTAACGCTCGACTACTGGATAACGCCTGGCAGACGCTGCAACACAGTTGCCAGCAACAGGACGCCCGGATGTTAGGTCAAGCCGCGACAATGAGTGCCAAAGCCTGCCAACAACTGTTAGTGAAACCGATGTTTTCACAGCTCTTAGCTCTGATCGAGGAGTTAGATTTATACGGGTTAAATGTGGCACATAGCGGCAGTGTGGTGGGATTGATGCTTGATACCCGTAAGCATGATGTTGAGAAAATCCTCTGGCTAATAAAGGATTTAGAGATTGACAGGCATTACCCGCAGCAGCATCTGGTAAAGATGATAGAGGGCGGAGTGCGCTGAGTTCTTGCGAAAAAAAACCGCCGAATCGGCGGTTTTCAAAATCAACACTATTTACCCTAAATAATTCGAATTGTACGAAGGCGGCAAGTGAACGCAGCCAACCAGCTCGAAGTATGACGAGTATATTACTCGGGTTTGATTTCGCCCATCACTTTCAGCTTTTTGGAAATTTCACGACGCTCTTTAGACAGCTCAGCATTCTTGATGATGTAGTCATCAACACGGTCTTCATAGTCGGTTTTCATGCTGGCAATGATGCCCTGAATAGCTTCAATGCTCATCCCAGGCTTAATGTAGTCGCTCAGGTTATCAAGCAGCAGAACACGTTTTGAGTTATCACGGATCTTTTTCTGAACGTCTTGAATCTCACGTTGCAGCTTGTTTTTACGACGGAACAGACGCACAAACTCAAGCACGTCCTGGAAAGAAGGTTTAGTTTGTTCCATTTTTATACCCCTGCTAATTTCATACTCGGATTCGTTAAGACAACCGCCATAAGATTACCTTAATGGTAGCGGCGGTCGCTGACAATTCTTTTATCCCCGCTCGGTTTCGGGCTCTACAACCCGAACATTACAGGCGATTAGTCTCTTTCGCTATCTTAACCTCAATTGGTGCTGAATCGAAACCAGCAATTCGCTCCGCGCCCCGCAATTATTTGCGTAACGCGCGGCAGATCAACTGCGAGAGTAATTCAAGTTGACGAGCAAGCTCCAGACTCAACCACACATAACCGTGAATTGGGGTTTCCTGAAGTTTCCCATTTTCACCTTCCTGCATTAGCTGGCGCAACTCGCTGACGATTTCGGTCAATTTTTCGTTATTCGCAGAAATCGGTGATGGGTTGCCGTCATGCAATGCCAGGGCAATCGCTGCAAGCGTGCGTTGTGTCATCTGCTGAGTATCACGCAAAGTATGAGCATTGATCATCAGGAAATGGCTCTCTCGGGAGGCCCAGTAAGCATTGATTTGCAGCTCAAGCGTGCACACCATATTGCGGCTGACAGTTTGTATCGCTTCGAAAATCGATTTCTGGATGTGTGTTTCTTTGCTGCTCGGCCCAATCAGCGCGCGCATTTTCACCACATCGGTCAATACCTGATGCAGGTGTTTTTCCAGCCGTGGGCGTTCGAGTAAGTTCGGGGATAAACCTGCGTTATAAACCCGACCAAACGCGGTGACGAAATTTGCCATTTGAATACGCCAGTGAATAAACGCACGCTGCGGATAAATACTGGTAAATAGCATTGCCAGTAATGATCCGAAGATAACATCACCACTGCGCCACATCGCAATTTCCATATCGCCAGCCGGTGCACCCACCACAACTGCAAGGGTAATACCAATCAGCAGAGCCTGGTAAGGGCGTTTCCCCAGAGCCAGGTAACCGCAAATAAACATCGCGAAAGCACACCAAACCAACATCAATGGCAGAGAGAACAATTCTAACCTAAGCGCAATAAGCCCCATGGTTGCGCCACAAATAGTGCCACCGATACGTTCAAAGGCTCGAGGTACCACATTTCCCCAGAAGGAAATTGGGCCCATCACCACCACTAAAGTGATTAATGGCCATGTACCTTCCGGAACTTTCAAAAGATGAACAATGAGAAAGGTAAGAACAAATGCCAGCGCGATACGCACGCCATGCACAATTCGATAGTTGCGATAAACGCGGAGTTCAAACGGGCTTAGTGATTTGTCGGGGCGCACACCCGGCTCTCCTGAAACAAAAGCGTGATTGTACCTATTTTTTTAGGATGAGCATCACAAAGTTAGGGGGCCTCGGCCCCCATCAGCTTCAGACTTGATCTGCTACAGGGATATACATATCAATTTCCCATACCCCACTTTCGGAACCATCATTCAGATAGTGCTCGAAGCACGGTTTGCCGGTTATCTGGTAGCGATTATCGCCTTCTACAGCATCGAAGAAACTTTCCCATTGCTGCTGAAAATCATTGTTATCAACACGTGCGCGTGCGACGGCATATTGCCCTGCTTCGATGCGTGTAGTGATGACACCTTCACTGTTTTCAGGCACGGTAAAATCTTCCGCAACAGAAACAACCGTATCGCAACGGAGCTTTTCCGCAGGTACGACATCTGGGTTATCGTAGTACACCGCCAGCCACTCTTCACCGACAACTTTATGAGATTTCACCCATAGAGAAAGTTGCTCAAATCCTTGTTGAACCGTTTTTTCCCACGGCCCTACCATATGAAAACCCGCTACTTTACGCTCATGAACTTGTTGTACGTTAAATTCCATATGACCTCCTGACCCGATTAAAAGCACTGTATATAAATACACCCCTCTATTGCAGGGAAGCAATCCTTTGGCAAGGTGATGTGGTTGCTTTGCGAGCAAGATCGCTTTTCGCCAATAGATCGTAGTACAGCAGAGAAGCGCAGGTTAGGCTACAGGCGAAAAAAAGGCCGACAAAAAGTCAGCCAATTAAAATGTTTAAGCAACTACAGCTTGTGGCTCAGATAATCGCTAAATCGCGACCACGCACTGCCCTTTTTGACGTCAGTTAGCGTCACCAATGGCCAGTGTGCAATCAGCTTGTCGCGGTCAAAAAGTTCAACTTCACCGACATGCTGGTTTGCCAGGACAGGCGCTTCCATTTCTGGTTTATCGAGAACATATTTGGCTTTAATGTTTGGCACTTCTGATTTTGGCAGCGCCAGATACACATCCTGATTGGTGCCAACTTCTACTTTCTTCTTATCACCGTACCAGATGGTTTCGGTACCAATTTTTTTGCCTTTATGCAGCACCTGCACGGTATCAAAATTATCCTGACCCCAATGCAATAATTTACGCGCCTGCTCTTCACGCCCTTTCGGACTTTCTCCGCCCATTACAACGGCAATCAGGCGGCGATCGCCATCAACGCTGGAAGCAATAATGTTAAAGCCGGCGCTGGCTGTGTGGCCAGTTTTCAGCCCATCAACGTCGAGATTTTTATCCCAAAGCAGGCCGTTGCGATTCTGCTGAGTGATGCCATTCCAGGTGAGGCTGCGCTCGCTGTACATATGATAGAAGTCAGGCTCACCGTGGATGATGGCGCGGGATAACACCGCAAGATCGTAGGCCGAGCTATGCTGACCCGGTGCATCAAGGCCATGAACCGTTTCAAAATGGGTATCGCGCAAGCGGAGTTGCTGCACATATTTGTTCATCATCGCCACAAACTGTGGCTGCCCGCCCGCCACGTAATCGGCCAGGGCTACACATGCATCGTTACCCGAATCAACAATTAAGCCGCGGCTTAAATCACGGACCGTTAATCTGTCTCCTGCTTTGAGGAACATTAACGATGAACCGTCAAACACCGGATTGTCTTTCGCCCAGGCATCTTTGCCAACGGTTACCATATCGTCAGGTGAGATACGCCCGCTATCGATGGCGCGATCGACCACATAACCGGTCATCAGTTTGGTAAGACTCGCTGGGTTGCGTCGTACGTGTTCATTTTGCGCAGTCAGAACTTGCCCGGTGGTGTAATCCATCAATACCCATGAGCCCGCCTGGATTTGTGGCGGTGGTGGTGCATTAACAAAGGTATCGTCGGCAAAAGCGGAGTAAGCAGAAAATGACAACAGTGAACAGACAGCAAACAGACGGATCTTCAACGATATACCCTCAGTAACAATAAATTCAGCCGCATCTTTTACTGGAGTTTTCGACTTTTTTCGCAATTAAATTGCAAAAAGTTATGAACAGAAAGAATGGGATGGATAGCCTGAGTGCTTTTCATGGTGATGCAGCCGGCTTATTAATGGTTTACCATGCACTTATGCAGCACCTGATAATCAAGATGGAAACATGGAGAGAGTTTTAGTGGGATTTCAGTTTAATAACAGTATGTTAAACAACACTCAAGGGCGGAAATAAGCCGTGGAAAAATCAACGCAGCAACCGACCTTTCTCTTTCATGATTATGAAACTTTCGGTAAGAGTCCTTCTCTTGACCGACCGGCGCAATTTGCGGCGATTCGTACCGATGACCAATTCAATGTTATCGGTGAGCCAGAAGTTTTCTATTGCAAACCCGCTGATGACTACCTACCCCAGCCAGAAGCGGTGATGATTACCGGTATTACGCCACAACACGCATTGGCGCATGGCGTGAATGAAGCGGATTTTGCAAAACGTATTCATAGTATTTTTACTGTGCCGAAAACCTGCGTCGTGGGCTACAACAACGTGCGCTTCGATGACGAAGTAACGCGCAATATTTTTTACCGTAACTTTTACGACCCGTACGGCTGGAGCTGGCAGAACGATAATTCACGCTGGGATTTGCTCGATGTCATGCGCGCCTGTTATGCGCTGCGCCCTGAAGGAATTGTCTGGCCTGAAAATGAAGAGGGTTTGCCAAGCTTTCGTCTCGAACACCTGACAAAGGCCAATGGCATTGAACATGCCAATGCGCACGATGCGATGTCTGATGTGTATGCCACAATTGCAATGGCTCAACTGGTCAAAACTCGCCAACCGCGCCTGTTTGAATACCTTTATAGCCATCGTTCGAAGCACAAACTCACCACACTGATTGATATCCCGCAGATGAAACCGCTGGTGCATGTTTCCGGAATGTTCGGCGCATGGCGTGGCAACACCAGCTGGATTGCCCCGCTGGCCTGGCACCCGGATAACAAAAATGCGGTGATTATGGTCGATCTGGCTGGGGATATTTCGCCGTTGCTGGAGCTGGATGCCGATACATTACGCGAACGTTTATACACGCCGAAGGCGTCACTTGGTGATGCCGCAGCCGTGCCAATCAAACTGGTTCATCTGAATAAATGCCCGGTGTTAGCGGTGGCAAATACGTTGCGCCCCGAAGATGCCGAACGTTTAGGAATCGATCGTAAGCATTGCCTGGATAACCTGAAGTTACTGCGCGAGCACCCTGTGGTGCGTGAAAAAGCCGTGGCGATTTTTGCCGAGGCCGAACCTTTTGTGCCATCTGATAACGTTGATGCGCAGCTTTATAACGGTTTTTTCAGCGATGCTGACCGCGCTGCAATGCGGATTGTGCTGCAAACCGATCCGCAAAACCTGCCTGCTCTGGATATTACTTTTGCAGATAAGCGCATTGAAAAACTGTTGTTTAACTATCGCGCTCGTAATTTCCCAGGAACTCTGGATGAAGCAGAACAACAGCGTTGGTTAGAACACCGCCGTGATGTGTTGTCTCAGGAAGCGCTGCAAGCCTACGCGCAAGAACTGGAGGCGCTGTATAACCTGCATGAAGGGGACAAGGAAAAGACGGCGTTGCTTAAGGAGTTGTTTGAATACGCGCAGTTTTTGGTAGGGTAACAGATAGCAAAAAGGCCGCTTTCGCGGCCTTTTTCGTATTGCGCTTTTACGCTAAATCTTCGTTGAATTGCGGAACCGGGTTACGGAAGCGGCGAGTCACGAAGGCCAGATAAGTCAGGCCAATGGCCGCCCAAATCAGACCCAAAATCATCGAGCTTTCTTCCAGGTTAATCCACAACGCACCGACTGTCAGCGCACCACAAATTGGCAGCACCAGATAATTGATGTGATCTTTGATGGACTTATTGCGCCCTTCGCGAATCCAGAACTGGGAAATCACTGACAAGTTAACGAAGGTAAACGCCACCAGCGCACCGAAGTTAATCAGCGCAGTTGCCGTCACCAGGTCAAACTTCACGGCGAACAGAGCAATGATACCAACCAATACAACGTTCAGTGCCGGGGTACGCCATTTCGGATGAATGTAACCGAAGAAACGCTCCGGGAACACACCGTCACGGCCCATCACATACATCAGGCGAGAAACGCCAGCATGTGCCGCCATACCAGATGCCAGAACAGTTACGCAGGAGAAAATCAGGATGCCGAACTGGAAGGCTTTGCCTGCCACGAAGAGCATGATTTCTGGCTGCGATGCGTCCGGATCCTTAAAGCGCGAGATGTCCGGGAAGTACAGTTGCAGGAAGTAAGACACCACAACGAAGATCACGCCGCCAATTAAAGCAGTCAGGAAAATCGCTTTCGGGATAACGCGGCCTGCATCTTTGGTTTCTTCAGATAGAGAACTGATACCGTCAAAACCAAGGAACGAGAAGCACAATATGGTCGCACCCGTAATCATCGGCACCACGTTCGCGTGTTCCGACCAGAACGGACGAGTACTGGTTAATGTGCCCGCACCTTCGCCATTAGCCACACCATAAATAACCAGACCGGTGATAACCACCATGACGACCATTTGCAGCACAACGATAAGGCTGTTGAAGTTAGCCACGGTTTTGATGCCGCGTAGGTTGGAGATAGTCATAAAGCCAACCAGCAGCACCACGAAAATCCACGACGGGATAGACGGCACCAGGGCTTCAAAATAGATTTTTGCCAGCAGGATGTTGATCATCGGCATAAACAGATAATCAAGCAAGGCAGACCAACCCACCATAAAGCCAACCACTGGGTGGATTGCTTTTTGAGCGTAGGTATAGGCGGAACCCGCTGATGGGAAGCGGCGTACTAGCTTTCCATAACTTAACGCGGTGAACAAAATTGCCACAAGGGCAAACGCGTAAGCCGTAGCGACATGTCCGTCGGTAAGGCCAGATACAATCCCAAATGTATCGAACAAGGTCATAGGCTGCATATATGCAAGGCCCATCATAACAACCGGAATGAGCGTCAGGCTCTTACGGAGTTCAACACGAGATTTTGCACCTGCGGTGACGTTAAGCGACATGGTCATTCCCCCAAACGGCGAATACCTGCGCAAAAGCAAAAAGCTGCCCCATCTTAATTTCCTCGGCGACACGACTGTCGTTTTTTAAAAGCTAGTATCTATCCGGTACGAAGCCCGGCCTCTTGGTTTTTTTGGCGGATGCCTGTTTGACTACTTGAACTCAATGCAAAAAAATAACCGACGCGTTTAACGTCGGTTTTTTGTTCTCATTTAGTGAGGCGCGTATTTTGCACCAATTCGAGGCAGGATGACAAGATATTGAGGCCTTCATTAACAATTTCTTTTTCAGCCGTTAACGGGACGAGAAAACGAATGACATTCGCTCTCACTCCACATGACAGCAACACCAAACCTTTTTTGCCGGCTTCTTTCACAAGTTCCTGTGTTAACTCTTTATTTGGGCGGTGGCTATCGCGTTCTTCCACAAGCTCCATTGCAATCATGGCACCATAGCCGCGCACATCACCGATGCAGTTAAATTGCTCGCTCATTTGCTGTAAACGATGAGTGATTAGCTCACCAATTTCCTGCGCCTTTTGATTGAGATTTTCTTGCTCAATGACATCAGTAACCGCCAGTGCCGCAGCAATCGCTACAGGCGAGCCGGCATAGGTGCCACCAAGACCGCCAGGCATCGCTTTATCGAACAGAGATTTTTTGCCAACCAGCGCTGAAAGTGGGAAGCCACCTGCCAGGCTTTTTGCCATGGTGATGAGATCCGGCTCCACATCACTGTGTTCAATCGCGAAGGTTTTACCTGTGCGGCAGAAACCACTTTGTATTTCATCTGCAATCAGAACGATGCCGTGTTTATCGCACAACGCCCGCAGTTGTTTCATGAAGGAAGGCGATGCGGCATAGAAACCGCCCTCACCTTGCACCGGCTCAATAATGATGGCGGCGACTTCATCCGGCGAAACATCAGCAGCAAAAATACCCGCCAGTGACGCCAGCGCCTGAGTATCACTCACACCAAGATAGGCCGCCGGATAAGGTGCGTGATAAATGCCTGCCGGGAACGGGCCATAGCCTTTTTTATACGGCTGCACTTTACCCGTTAAGGCCATGCCGAGTAATGTCCGGCCGTGGAAGGCCCCACGAAATGCGATGATGGCCGAACGCCCCGTCGCAATACGCGCCACTTTAATGGCATTTTCAACCGCCTCAGCGCCTGTTGTGAGAAACAGTGTCTGGCAAGGCTCGCTTATTGGCACCAGTTTATTCAGCCGTTCTGCAAGCTCAATATAATTGCCGTAAGGCGTCACCTGGAAACAAGGATGGGTGAATTTTTCAAGCTGTTGACGCACCGCATCAATGACTGCGGGGTGGTTATGCCCGGTATTAAGCACCGCAATACCAGAGGCAAAATCAATATAGCGTTTGCCTTCAACATCCCACAATTCGGCATTTTTAGCTTTTTCGATGTATACCGGCATTGCATTACCGACTCCATGAGGAACCGCCTGTTCACGCCGTGACTGCCATTGCTGATTGGTTTGCTTCATAAAAACTCCTTGCGTACAAAAAACTCCGCAAAACAACGCAGAGAAGAAAATTTAAACGCGAAGACATATTCAGAAGAAATAACGATCCACTTTAAACAATAGATGTGAGCCAGGCGCTCTGCCACTCACCCAAAAGCATTATTTTTGCGCCGTTCCGTAAACGACGGCAATTTCGGGGCTGGTGACGATTTGCTCTCTCCACCATTCGCTGGCAAGCCCGGCAGTCTGTTCATTCCAGCCAATCCACACCGGAACAAAAGGCACATGGGAGACAACCTGCTTTTCCACCAGCACGCCACTTTCGATAAAACGCTGCGCCATGTAACGGGGGACGTAACCGCAACCAATGCCGCTAATCTGCAGCTCGAGTTTAGTTTTGAAATCAAAAACAGTGATCGCGTCCTGTTCTTCGAGCAAATGCATCGAACGTGATGGTTCAAGACGCGATGTGTCGCCAACTACCACAGCACGGCTGCGTTTGATAATCCGGCGAGTGAGCGGCTCTTCTGCTTCAGCAAGTGGGTGATGAGGTGCAACAACAAAGATACTTTCAAGTTGGCCAAGGAGCGTAAAACCAAAACCACTCAACGATGGTGGGTCGCTCATCGCCCCCACAATAATATCGGCCCGACCTTCAGTCAGCGCTTCCCACGAGCCTCCCAATACACCGTTGATGAATTTCAGTCGCGTCACGCTATAACTTTTGTAGAAAGCTTCAATGAGTGGCGTCAGTAGGGAGAATGGAAAAGAGTCATCAACGCCAATCACCAGTTCGTTTTCCCATCCCTGGTGAAGCTTAATGGCCTGTTGCTCCAGTTCTCGCACGGTATGCAGAACCTCACGCCCTTTTTCCAGTAAAAGTTGCCCCGTTCGCGTGAAACGCGCACGGTGGCCTGAGCGGTCGAGAATCTGAATATTGAGATCGTTTTCGAGTTTTTGAACGGTGTAACTGAGTGCGGAAGGCGTTTTAAAGAGCTTTGTTGCCGCCGCAGCAAAGCTCCCTTCTTTATCGAGGGTATCAAGAATTATCAGCACATCCAGCAGTGGTTTCATACTCGTTCCCGGCAGTCACGAGCAACACCCCACAGCGGTTACTGCATGGGCATTACCAGCGGGTTTGGATACTGATATTCAAACCCAAGTTCGTTGCAAATACGGTTGCCATCCACCAGCTTACCGTGGCCATTTTGCGTTTCAGTTCGAAAAACGGGTGCGTCTAAATTCATCTGTCGTGCCATCAAAGAATAAAACTCGGCACGCGTTGGGTGAGCTGGCGCACATAAATTATAGATGTGCCCGCCCTTCGGAGCCTGTAGCAAGAGTGTAATTGCTGAAATAACATCTTCAAGGTGCACCAGGTTGACCCCATGAGCACCGTTAGCTACATCAGTTTTCCCTGCCAGAAAACGCCCTGGATGGCGCTCCGGCCCAACCAAACCCGCAAGGCGCAGAATATCGACAGAGGTGCCTGGCAAGTCATGCAGCCAGGCTTCCAGATCTTTCAGTACTCGCCCACTAGCGGTAACTGGCTCAAGCGGCGAGGTTTCTTTAACGCTGCCTTCTGCTTCACCATACACAGAGGTTGAGCTGGTAAAAATGATACGCGGAATATTATGCGCCAGTGCGCTATCGACAATTTCCTGTACCGCTTGCAGGTAAAAATCGTCGCCTTCGCCAGTACGGCGAGCTGGCAGTGTTATCACCAAAGCATCCACGTCGAGCAGCGCATCAAGATCATCGCTGTCGCAAACCAGTTCAGGTGTGAGTTGCAGTTGATAACTGTCTATCCCACTCATTCGCGCGGCGTCAACACCATCGAGGGTCGTTTTACTCCCTGTGACTTGCCAGCCTCGCGCTGATAAAGACATCGCCAGTGGCATTCCAAGCCACCCTAACCCGACAATCGCAACCTTTTTCATGCCTTCTCTCCAGGAATGCAGCATATCGCTCTGCTGTGCTTTTTAACCCTTTATTAAGGCTACGCCACGTTACGACAACTGACAATCAATGGTGCTAAACAGAATATTAATTGAGTGGGTAAAAAGCCCTTGCACAACAGACTGAATATGGTTTACGTTAAAAGCACATCATGAATAAACATTCATACGAGAATTTTATGACACGCGTTCAAACTACTACCCACCATCATCACCATCATCCTGACTAGTCTTTCAGGCGATGTGTGCTGGGAGACAGAAAAATCTTCCAGTGGTGCATGAACGAGTCAATAAGCCCCCGGAAGATTTCTTCCGGGGGCTTTTTTTTGGACGTCAGACAAGAATTTATTAGAGGGATTACTCATGTTAGACAACACACGTTTACGCATAGCTATTCAAAAATCAGGCCGTTTAAGCGATGACTCACGCGAGTTGCTCGCTCGCTGTGGCATAAAAATCAACCTGCACACACAGCGCCTGATTGCGCTGGCAGAAAATATGCCAATCGATATTTTGCGTGTACGTGATGACGATATCCCAGGCCTGATTATGGATGGTGTGGTGGATCTGGGCATTATCGGCGAAAACGTGCTGGAAGAAGAGTTGCTGAACCGCCGCGCTCAGGGCGAAGACCCGCGTTACTTCACGCTGCGTCGCCTGGATTTCGGTGGCTGCCGTTTTTCACTGGCGATTAACGTTGATGAACCATGGGATGGCCCGGCAAGTCTAAACAATAAGCGCATTGCGACTTCTTATCCTCACATCCTCAAGCGCTATCTTGATAGTAAAGGCGTGCAGTTTAAATCCTGCTTATTAAACGGCTCTGTTGAAGTAGCTCCGCGTGCGGGCCTGGCTGATGCAATCTGCGACCTGGTTTCCACTGGTGCAACACTTGAAGCTAACGGTCTGCGTGAAGTAGAAGTGATTTATCGCTCCAAAGCCTGCCTGATTCAACGCGACGGTGAAATGCCTGAAGCAAAACAGCAACTCATCGACAAACTGATGACCCGCATCCAGGGTGTGATTCAGGCGCGTGAGTCCAAATACATCATGCTGCATGCACCAAGCGAGCGCCTGGACGAAATTATTTCTCTGCTGCCTGGCGCTGAACGCCCAACCATTCTGCCACTGGCAGGCGATCAACAGCGTGTGGCGATGCACATGGTGAGCAGCGAAACACTGTTCTGGGAAACCATGGAAAAACTAAAAGCGCTGGGTGCCAGTTCGATTCTGGTGTTACCAATTGAGAAGATGATGGAGTAACACCATGGCAAACTTCAATACATTGATTAACTGGAATGATTGCGATGCAGAGGCACAGAAGGCGTTGCTGACCCGCCCTGCCATTTCCGCATCAGAAAGCATTACCCGCACGGTGGCTGACATTCTTAATAATGTAAAAGCTAACGGTGATGCTGCATTGCGTGAATACAGTGCAAAGTTTGATAAAACCAATGTGCAACAGTTGAAAGTCAGTGAGCAGGAAATTAACGATGCCGTTGCTCGTCTGGGTTCGGAGATTAAAGAAGCGATGGCGGTCGCTGTTGCGAATATCGAAAAATTCCACATTGCTCAGCAACTACCCACTGTTGATATCGAAACCATGCCCGGCGTGCGCTGCCAGCAGGTGACTCGCCCGGTTGCCTCCGTCGGCCTTTATATTCCAGGTGGTTCCGCCCCCCTATTTTCAACCGTATTGATGCTTGCCACTCCAGCCCGTATTGCAGGCTGCAAAAAAGTAGTGTTGTGCTCACCACCACCGATTGCCGATGAAATTCTCTATGCTGCGCAACTGTGCGGCGTACAAGAAGTATTCCAGGTCGGTGGCGCACAGGCGATTGCCGCACTCGCACTTGGTACCGAAAGCATCCCGAAAGTGGATAAAATCTTCGGGCCTGGCAACGCGTTTGTCACCGAAGCCAAACGCCAGGTCAGCCAACGCCTCGATGGTGCAGCAATCGATATGCCTGCTGGCCCTTCAGAAGTACTGGTGATTGCCGACAGTGGCGCAACGCCTGACTTTGTGGCATCCGACCTGCTTTCCCAGGCCGAGCACGGCCCTGATTCACAAGTGATTCTGTTAACGCCGGATGCTGGTATGGCGCAAGCCGTTGCCGAAGCCGTTGAACGCCAGTTAGCCGCACTGCCGCGAGCAGAAACCGCTCGCAAAGCGCTGGAAAGCAGCCGCCTGATTGTTGCTCGTGACCTCGAGCAATGCATTGAAATTTCCAACCAGTATGGCCCGGAACACCTGATTATTCAGACGCGTAACGCGCGTGACCTGGTCGATAGTATAACCAGTGCCGGTTCGGTGTTCCTGGGTGACTGGTCACCAGAATCAGCAGGCGACTACGCCTCAGGCACTAATCACGTGCTGCCGACTTACGGGTACACATCGACCTGTTCGAGCCTCGGTCTGGCCGATTTCCAGAAACGTATGACCGTTCAGGAACTGTCGCCACAAGGCTTCGCAAGCCTGGCTAAGACCATTGAAACGCTGGCCGCCGCCGAGCTGCTGGATGCCCACAAAAACGCCGTTACCCTGCGTGTTGCAGCACTGAAGGAGCAAGCATGAGCATTGAAGAGTTAGCCCGCGATAACGTCCGCGCCCTGACCCCTTATCAGTCGGCTCGCCGCCTGGGTGGCAATGGTGATGTGTGGCTGAACGCCAACGAATATCCAACCGCTGTTGAGTATCAACTGACTCAGCAGACATTAAATCGTTACCCCGAATGTCAGCCAAAACTGGTCATCGAACGTTATGCCGAATACGCAGGCGTGAAACCTGAACAAGTGCTGGTCAGCCGTGGTGCAGACGAAGGTATTGAACTGTTAATCCGCGCGTTCTGCGAGCCAGGTAAAGATGCGGTTCTCTACTGCCCACCGACTTACGGTATGTACAGCGTGAGCAGCGAAGCTTTCGGCGTTGAAGGCCGCACAGTGCCGACCCTTGCCGACTGGCAACTTGATCTGCCGGGTATTGCGGAAAATCTTGCTGGGGTAAAAGTGATTTATGTTTGCAGCCCGAACAACCCAACCGGCCAGTTGATTAATCCACAGGACCTTCGCGTGTTGCTGGAAATGGCGCGCGGTAAAGCGTTGGTGGTTGCAGACGAAGCCTATATTGAGTTTTGCCCACAGGCAACGCTGGCAGGCTGGTTGAATGAGTATCCACATCTTGTGGTGCTACGCACGCTTTCCAAAGCCTTTGCGCTGGCTGGATTGCGTTGTGGCTTCACGCTGGCAAATGAAGAAGTGATTAATTTGCTGATGAAAGTTATCGCCCCTTACCCGCTGTCGACCCCGGTTGCGGATATTGCTGCTCAGGCGTTAAGCCCGCAGGGAATCAATGCGATGCGTGAGCGCGTGGCGGAAGTCCTGGTGAATCGTCAGTACCTGGTAACAGCACTTCAGGACGTGGATTGCGTAGAGCAAGTTTTCGATTCTGAAACCAACTATGTTCTGGCCCGGATCACAGCCTCAAGTGCAGTATTTAAATCTTTGTGGGATCAAGGCATTATCCTACGTGACCAAAATAAACAACCATCGTTAAGCGGTTGCCTGCGAATTACCGTCGGTACCCGTTTAGAGTGCGAGCGCACCATTGCAGCGCTGCGTGAACAACCAGGCCTGACGGCCACGGAGGGCGTGTGAGCCAGAAAATTCTTTTTATCGACCGTGACGGCACTTTAATTTCTGAGCCACCTTCAGATTACCAGGTGGATCGCATGGATAAACTGGCCTTTGAGCCAGCGGTGATCCCTGCTCTGCTGCAATTGCAAAAAGCAGGCTACAAACTGGTGATGATCACCAATCAGGACGGTTTAGGTACCGAGAGCTTCCCGCAGGCGGATTTCGACGGCCCGCACAACCTGATGATGCAAGTATTTTCCTCGCAGGGCGTGAACTTTGACGACGTGCTGATTTGCCCACACTTGCCAACTGACAACTGTGAATGCCGTAAGCCAAAAATTGCAATGGTAAATGGTTATCTGGAAGAAGGCGTACTGGATAAGCCAAACAGTTATGTGATTGGCGACCGCGCAACAGATATTGAACTGGCTGAAAATATGGGCATTCAGGGTTTACGCTACCATGGCGAAACGCTGAACTGGCCGATGATCAGCGAAAAGCTGACGAAGCGTGACCGCTACGCTCATGTTGAACGTGCCACCAAAGAGACACAGATCGACGTGCAAGTTTGGCTCGACCGTGAAGGCGGCAGCAAAATTAACACTGGCGTCGGTTTCTTCGACCACATGCTGGACCAGATTGCTACTCATGGCGGTTTCCGTATGGATATCAGCGTGAAAGGCGATCTTTATATCGATGATCACCACACCGTAGAAGACACCGGCCTTGCACTGGGCGAAGCGCTGAAAATCGCATTGGGCGACAAACGTGGGATTACGCGCTTCGGCTTCACGTTACCTATGGACGAATGCCTGGCGCGCTGCGCGCTGGATATTTCGGGTCGCCCACACCTTGAATATAAAGCTGAGTACAACTTCCAACGTGTCGGCGATTTGAGCACTGAAATGGTCGAACACTTCTTCCGCTCACTGTCATACACCATGGGCGTGACCCTGCACCTGAAAACCAAAGGCAAAAACGACCACCACCGTGTCGAAAGCCTGTTTAAAGTCTTTGGCCGCACGCTGCGCCAGGCAATCAAAGTCGAAGGCGACACGCTGCCCTCCTCAAAAGGAGTGTTGTAATGAACGTGGTGATTCTGGATACGGGATGCGCCAACCTGCACTCGGTGAAGTCGGCAATCCAGCGCCACGGCTATGAGCCACTGGTTAGCCGCGATCCTGATGTCGTGCTGCGCGCCGATAAGCTGTTTTTACCCGGCGTGGGAACCGCGCAGGCGGCAATGGATCAGATCCGTGAGCGTGATCTTATCGAGCTGATAAAAGCCTGCACGCAACCGGTACTTGGCATTTGCCTTGGTATGCAACTGCTGGCCACACGTAGCGACGAAAGCAACGGCGTGGAAATGCTCGGCGTTATCGAACATCCCGTGTTGAAAATGGTCGACCATGGCTTGCCTTTGCCGCATATGGGTTGGAACCGTGTCTACCCGAAAGCGGGCGACCGCCTGTTCCGCGGCATCGATGACGGCGATTATTTCTATTTTGTACATAGCTACGCGATGCCAGTTTGTGCGAACACCATAGCGCAGGCCAGTTACGGCGAGGCATTCACCGCTGCGGTGCAAAAAGATAATTTCTTTGGCGTGCAGTTCCACCCGGAGCGCTCGGGTGCAGCTGGCGCAAAATTACTGAAAAACTTCCTGGAGATGTGAGCACCATGATTATTCCTGCTCTCGATTTAATTGACGGCACAGTGGTGCGCCTCCATCAGGGGGATTACGGCCAGCAACGCGATTACGGCAACGACCCATTACCGCGTCTGCAAGAATATGAAGCACAAGGCGCGCAAGTGTTGCACCTGGTGGATTTGACCGGCGCAAAAGATCCCGCCAGACGCCAGATCCCACTGATTAAAAAGCTGGTTGCGTGCGTGAAGATTCCCGTGCAAGTGGGTGGTGGCGTACGTACTGAAGAGGATGTTGCCGCGTTGCTTGAAGCGGGCGTGGCACGGGTGGTGGTCGGCTCTACGGCGGTGAAATCGCCAGAGGTCGTCAAAAGCTGGTTTACCCGTTTCGGCGCAGATGCCCTGGTGCTGGCGCTGGATGTGCGCATCGACGAACAAGGCAATAAACACGTCGCCGTGAGCGGCTGGCAAGAAAACTCTGGCGTAACGCTTGAAGAACTGGTGGAAACTTATCTGCCTGTTGGGCTAAAGCACGTGTTGTGCACCGATATCTCCCGCGATGGCACACTGGCAGGTTCGAACGTGTCGTTGTATGAAGAAGTTTGCGCGCGTTTCCCACAGGTAGCATTCCAGTCCTCCGGTGGTATTGGCGATATAGACGATATCGCAGCTTTACGCGGCACAGGCGTACAAGGCGTGATTGTCGGGCGTGCATTACTGGAAGGGAAATTCAACGTAACGGAGGCGATCTCATGCTGGCAAAACGGATAATCCCTTGCCTGGACGTGCGCGACGGGCAAGTCGTAAAAGGTGTGCAGTTCCGCAACCATGAAATCATCGGCGACATCGTACCGCTGGCACAGCGTTATGCTGCCGAAGGTGCAGATGAGTTGGTGTTTTACGATATCACCGCATCAAGCGATGGGCGCGTGGTAGATAAAAGCTGGGTATCACGCGTTGCGGAAGTTATCGATATTCCGTTCTGCGTGGCAGGCGGTATTAAGTCGATTGAAGATGCCGCACAAATTCTCTCTTTTGGAGCAGATAAGATTTCAATCAACTCCCCTGCTCTTGCCGACCCGGAACTGATTACTCGTCTGGCTGACCGTTTCGGCGTGCAGTGTATTGTTGTCGGCATTGATACCTGGTTTGATAGCGAAACCGGAAAATATCACGTCAATCAATATACCGGCGACGAAAGCCGCACGCGTGTAACAACGTGGGAAACGGCAGATTGGGTGCAGGAAGTGCAAAAGCGCGGAGCCGGGGAAATCGTTCTGAATATGATGAACCAGGATGGCGTGCGCAACGGCTACGATCTTGAGCAATTGAAGAAAGTACGTGAAGTTTGCCACGTTCCGCTGATTGCTTCAGGTGGCGCAGGAACCATGGAGCACTTCCTTGAAGCCTTCCGTGATGCAGATGTTGACGGTGCGCTGGCGGCCTCAGTGTTCCACAAACAAATTATTAATATTGGTGAGCTGAAACTGTACCTGGCTCAGCAGGGTGTGGAGATAAGAGTGTGCTAACGACAGAACAACAAGCTCAACTGGACTGGGAAAAAACCGACGGCCTGATGCCGGTCATCGTTCAACACGCGAAATCAGGTGAAGTGTTGATGCTGGGATACATGAATCCTGAAGCTCTGGCACAAACCATCGATAGTGGGAAAGTCACTTTCTTCTCACGCACTAAACAGCGCTTGTGGACCAAAGGCGAAAGTTCCGGCAACTTCCTGAACGTGGTAAACATTGCGCCAGATTGCGACAATGACACCTTACTGGTGCTGGCAAACCCAATTGGCCCAACCTGCCATTTAGGCACATCAAGTTGCTTCGGTGAAACGCATCACGACTGGCATTTCCTGTATCAACTTGAGCAACTGCTGGCGTCACGGAAAACTGCCGATCCGGAGAGCTCGTATACTGCGAAGTTGTATGCAAGCGGAACCAAGCGTATCGCGCAAAAAGTGGGTGAAGAAGGTGTGGAAACCGCTTTGGCTGCGACGGTTAACGACCGTTTTGAACTGAAGAATGAAGCGTCGGATTTGGTGTATCACTTACTGGTGTTGCTGCAGGATCAGGATTTGGATCTGAGCGCGGTGATAGAGAATCTGCGCGCTCGACATAAGTGATATGGAGTGACTAGTCCTGATATAA
>NZ_LXEO01000022.1 GCF_001654865.1 Buttiauxella noackiae ATCC 51607
AGAGATGTGAAAAAGGCCGCAGATGCGGCCTTTTTATTTATTGATGCAGGTGATTTTTATTTATGCAGTTGCTTTATAGCTGCGAACGGCGTTGCGTCCCAGCACTACGCCAGCACCAATCATCCCACCTAACAATGCTGCCAATATCAGAGTAATGCCGCGCTTCGGGCTATCACGACGGATAGGCAACGTTGGCTTCATAACATAGCGATACGCATGGATAGTTTTCGGATCGATTTTCAAATGCTGAATATCGAGCAGGTTCTGCCGGGTCTGATAGTAAGCACCGGAGAAAACAAGCGGACGCGTTGACTCATTCTTCACCATTGACGCCAGCGCCTCGCTGCCAAGAAGCAGGAGCGTGTCCTGGGTCACGTCAGAGCTTTGCTGAACCTGTGGAGTCGTGACCTTTGCTTCATCAGCAAATTTCAAAGCTTCAGAGATTTGCTTGATGCGCAGATCTTTCTGCTCCTGGGCTACTTTTTCCTGAGTCTGGAGTGAGTCTTCAAGAGTAGTGATTTGCAGCTTGATGCTGTCGTTCAAATCCACGCCGAGCTCTTCCCCGATCTGCTCATCCACCTGCTGGATATACTCAGCAAGCTTCGCCTGAGCCTGCTTCGGGCTATCGCCCACGTAGCTGATCTGCAGCGGCAGTGTTTGGCCCTTAACTGATGGCTCAACCGTTAGCTTTTCAGGTTGCTCCTTGTTTTCCAGAGTCTCTGATAACGCAGCAAGTGAGGAGCTGAAGCGCCCTACTACCCGGTTTTGTACATCAGTGATGTTTGGCGCTGCATTTCCGTAAATAACATTAAGCGCATTATTATAGGTTGCAATTTGAGCAGCGTCCGGCTGCGCAATGACCGCCGTTGAGGTCCATTTCTCTTTGGCAACGGTAAGATAGATGACTGCCAGAATGATAGTCAGAACGGCAAAAGCGATAATAATCACCTTTCCCTTCCATAGTTGTATAAAAAGATCAATCAAATCAATAGACTCAGTCGAGCTAGCAATATGATTTTTAACCACATTATTGTTATCTTGATTCATGATTACCCTAAGAGAAAAATTTCACAAAGTGTGAGGACCTGCTGGGTAAGCATAATCTGATGTGGGGGAAAATTCCTGGTCAGAAGTGAAAACTTTCATAAGAAAAGGATGAAAAACAACTGATAACAGTGGATTACATTTAATCTTGGCCGTCATGATCGCTTATAAAACAGCCAAAATAAAAAAGGCACTCACTGAGTGCCTGAAGAAAAATCAGATGTTCACAAGCCTATTTATTAAAATAGTTCCCGGATTTAGTGGATAAGATACTTCGAGTTGCTGTTTCTTGAAATATTTTGATTAAATTTTATACCCCCCCCTAAATACCATGCGTCATAAACAATCAGCTCGAAAATAGTGGCAAACTCACATACTCAATAACGGCCTACTGATGAAACCGACGATCAGGAGCAACTAATTTCCCTATCTAGATAGTCTGGGGGTTGTCATGATATAAATTTTTAGCTCGTCAAGCCTAGTCGTTCTCCAGAATAAGAACCATCCTTTACCCGCTTCCACCATGATTCATTTACAAGGTACCATTCCACAGTTTTCCTGATGCCGCTCTCAAACGTTTCTTCAGGCTTCCAACCAAGTTCACGTTCGATTTTAGAGGCATCAATAGCATAACGCATGTCGTGACCAGGACGATCTGTAACGTAGGTTATCAAGTCTTCAAAATGAGCAAGTTGAGCTGGTTTTGTTTCAACAATGTCATCCAGTAGGCGACAAATAGTTTTCACCACATCGATATTTTTTCTCTCGTTATGCCCACCAATATTATATGTCTCACCAGGTTTACCTTCAGAAACAACTTTGTAAAGAGCCCGAGCGTGATCCTCAACGTACAGCCAGTCACGTATTTGGCAACCATTACCATAAACTGGCAAAGGTTTTCCCTCCAAAGCATTGAGAATAATTAAAGGGATCAGCTTCTCGGGAAAGTGATAAGGGCCATAATTATTCGAGCAATTTGTTACTAAAGTTGGGAGACCGTAAGTACGCAACCATGCACGAACAAGATGATCGCTTGAAGCTTTAGAAGCAGAGTACGGGCTACTGGGCGCGTAAGATGTACTTTCTGTAAACAACGATTCAGTATCGAGCAGATCGCCATAGACTTCATCAGTTGAAATATGATGAAAGCGAAACGCTTCTCGTGCAGGCGATGATAGTTGATTCCAGTACTGCCTTGTGGCTTCAAGTAATACGTAAGTTCCGACAATGTTCGTCTCAATAAACGCCGCAGGGCCATCAATAGAGCGATCAACGTGGCTTTCTGCTGCAAGATGCATTATCGCATCAGGCTGAAACTCAGCAATGGCCTTATCAAGTGCAACTCTGTCGCAGATATCAATTTGGCTGAACGAATAACGCTCATTTCCTGCAACAGGCTGAAGAGAATCAAGATTCCCAGCATAAGTCAGCTTATCAACTACTAATACTTCATCATTAGTCGCGTCCATAATGTGGCGTACGACAGCAGATCCGATGAAGCCAGCACCACCTGTAACGATAATTTTCATAGAACCTCAGAGAAATAAAATATTACTATGCTATTTTTGCTGTCGTTAACAACAAAAATATAAAAATCATTTGAGAGTGGCAAAAAGAAAGACCAGTGGAAAACACTGGTCTCAGTTGATTCTAAATCGGCACGTAAGAGTTATTTATCCATCCACTCGGTATGGAACACACCCTCTTTGTCAGTACGCTTATAGGTATGCGCACCAAAGTAGTCGCGCTGCGCCTGAATCAGGTTAGCTGGCAGAACGGCCGAGCGGTAGCTGTCATAGTAAGAAATCGCAGCGGAGAAAGTAGGCGTTGGAATACCATTCTGAACGGCATAAGAAACCACATCACGCAGCGCCTGCTGGTAGTCGTCAGCAATTTGCTTGAAGTAAGGGGCCAGCAGCAGGTTGGCAATTGCCGGGTTCTGAGCATAGGCATCGGTAATTTTCTGCAGGAACTGTGCACGGATAATGCAGCCAGCGCGGAAAATTTTGGCGATCTCGCCGTAGTTCAGATCCCAGTTGTTCTCTTCAGATGCAGCGCGCAGCTGAGAGAAGCCCTGAGCATAAGAAACGATCTTACCCAGATAAAGCGCGCGACGAACTTTCTCGGCGAACTCTTTTTTATCACCGCTAAACGGCTTAGCCTGAGGACCACTCAATACCTTAGAGGCCGCAACACGTTGCTCTTTCAAAGAGGAGATGTAGCGTGCAAACACGGATTCAGTAATCAGGGACAATGGTTCGCCCAGATCCAGGGAACTTTGACTGGTCCATTTACCAGTGCCTTTATTGGCCGCTTCATCAAGAATCACATCGACCAAGTATTTACCATCTTCATCTTTTTTTGTGAAGATGTCTTTTGTGATATCAATCAGATAGCTGCTCAACTCGCCTTTATTCCACTCGGTGAAGGTGGTTGCCAGCTCTTCATTAGACAGGTTAAGACCATGTTTAAGCAGGGAATAGGCTTCGGCAATCAGCTGCATATCGCCATACTCAATGCCGTTGTGAACCATTTTCACATAGTGACCAGCGCCGTCGGCACCGATATAGGTCACACAAGGTTCACCGTCTTCTGCCACTGCAGCAATTTGCTTCAGGATAGGAGCAACCAATTCGTAAGCAGCTTTCTGACCACCAGGCATGATAGATGGGCCTTTCAGCGCCCCTTCTTCCCCACCAGAAACACCGGTGCCGATGAAGTTGAATCCTTCAGCTGAGAGTTCACGATTGCGGCGGATAGTATCCAGGAAGAAGGTGTTGCCACCGTCGATCAGGATGTCACCCTTCGCAAGATATGGCTTTAGTGAATCGATGGTTTTGTCAGTTGCTTCACCGGCCTTCACCATCAACAGGATACGACGAGGAGTTTCCAGTGATTCTACAAACTCTTGTACCGTGTAGTAAGGAACCAGTTTCTTGCCCGGGTTCTCGGCGATAACTTCTTCAGTCTTGTCACCGGAACGGTTGAACACGGAAACGGTATAGCCACGGCTTTCGATGTTCAGCGCCAGATTGCGGCCCATCACGGCCATACCAACAACGCCGATCTGCTGTTTGGACATTACATACTCCTGTCAGGTTTGGTCACCACGAGTTACGTGGTTTGATGTAAAACGATGTTAACTCAGGATCAAAAAAAGTAACAGTGGAAGGTGTGCTCACTCTACAATTCTAATACCCTTACTATGGGTCAGTTCTAATTGGTTGAATTGTATTCCACTCAGCCAGAATTCCTCCCAAGTACAAATAAACATTATCGTTCGAAGACTAAGCCGATATTTTCTTTATATGCGTTATTAATCACCGCGGTTTCAGCATGCCTCAGGAAAATTCATCAGATACGAGTTTAAGAGCCGAAGCGATTACTTGGTGCATATCATAATATTTATATTCAGCCAGGCGACCACCAAAAATATATTTCCCGGGGTCGATCGGAATGTTTTTATATTTAGAAAAAAGTCTATTGTTTTTATTGTCATTAACCGGGTAATAATACTCATCGCCCTCTTCATACTCTTTTGGATACTCTCTTGTAATTACTGTTTTTTCTTGCTCTCCAAATTCGAAATGTTTATGTTCGATTATCCTGGTGAAATCAAACTCTTTATCTATATAGTTAACAACTGCGTTGCCCTGAAAATTATCCGTATCAATAATTTCATTTTCAAATCTGAGGGACCGATAATCTAACTTACCAAAACAGTAATTGAAGAAGCGATCTATGGGGCCAGTGTAAAGAACTTTATCAGCACGGCTATCGTAGTACTCTTTATTGGAAAAATAGTCAACATTCAACTCAACATCAATTCCTTCAAGAAGAGCATCAATTAAACGATTGTAGCCTCCAACAGGGATCCCCTGAAACTTGTCTTTGAAATAATTATTATCAAAAGTATAGCGCACAGGTAGTCTTTTTATTATAAATGCCGGTAAATCCTTGCATTCTCGCCCCCACTGTTTCTCAGTATATTCCTTGATTAAACATTCAAAAATATCTTTTCCAACAAGAGAAATTGCCTGTTCCTCAAGATTTTCTGGCTCGGACTCACGAAAAGCAGCACTTTGTTGCTCAATGATTTTTTTTGCTTCTTCGGGTTTAACCACTCCCCAAAGTTGGTTAAACGTGTTCATGTTGAAAGGCAAGTTGTATAGTTTATTTTTCGAAAGAGCTATAGGAGAGTTGGTGAACCTATTAAACTCGACGAATTGATTAACATAATCCCATATTATTTTATCATTTGTGTGAAAGATATGCGCCCCATACTTATGAACGTTTATATTCTCGATATTATCACAATAAACATTCCCCCCTCGATGATCTCTTTTTTCAATTATTTTAACCGTTTTCCCTCGTTTTCTAGCCTCATGAGCAAAAACCGAACCAAAAAGCCCACTACCAACAACTAAATAATCCATACCTACCTCTTAAACTTGTCCAGTAAAAAATAAAAAAATCTGTATACTAGGAAATAAATACTAAGGCTTAGTGACCACATGCCTAACGAAGAAGAACATATGTAGCATAAAGTAAATACTACAAGATAATAAACAAATCTGAATAATGATGTATCTTTAATGACGAAGGGAAGATTGTTTTTCTTTGTTTTTGTTCGCTCTAAGAAATTTGGCAGAGGGAAAAGAAGTATACTAATAAGCAGGACTTCTACATTATACTCAGTGAGTATGTACAGCGGTATTGAGTACCGACCAATGCTCAAAAAGAATTGTATATAGAAATTACTTGTACCACGAACAGAATTATATAAAAGAAAAACAATTATTAAATACAGTATAACAGCAAATAAAATTATAAAATTATAATTATATTGAAAAAACAGAATGTAAGCACAACCAACAGATATAAAGATTTTGAAAAAATAAATTGCGAGCTTATTACTTTCATAAAAAGCAAGTTCCTGTACTGAAAATCTTAGCGTTGGTGCAATTTCCTTCTTAATTGTTTCGGCATTATTATATATATAGCCAATGTCATAAGCAGAGTAGATCATTACAATTATAGTGAAAACCGCAAAAACACTTACATCATAGAAACAACAGACTGAGAAAAAAGGTATTAAATAGTAAAAACACCAGCTGATTTTTTCTTTTATAGATTTTGCATACAAGTAGAAAAAAGGGCCCAATGGCACAATAAATTTAAACCACATAAGTAATAACCTTATGTCTCCTCCAGTAGGAAACATTTTTTATCCTGGAAATAGCAATAAAATAATGAATATTAGGCTTGCAGTTAATGTCATCCAGATTGTCGGTAAAAAACAGCGATTTTGAAGCATTCTCAGCTCTGATGATATCAACTTTTCTTCCTTGCAAATCCGTTAGCAAATGACCAGTAAACATCCCGTCATAAAGTTCTGGTGTAGAACATTGAAACTTAGCTATTCCTAAATGCTGGCTAACTGATTCAACAATAAACGATAACGATGCAGAAACTATAACTGGTGTGTAGCCAGATTCAACCAATAGGTTTACTTTCTTTAACACATCATGACGCCAATTCAATGTTTTAACATAGTTTTCAGAGAGATCTTTCAATTCACTAATCGAATATCCTTTCATCATGTAAAGACAAAATATTTTCGTCAGATCATATTTTATTGAAACCATAGATAGCAGCTTGGTAATAACTTGGGCGAACTTCATACGCCATATAAACTTAAAGAGCAATGGTTGCTTAGGAAGTATCATTCGGTTAAAAAAATCGAATGTTGTGTTTTCTTTAACAAGAGTCCCACACAAATCGAGAAAAACAACCTTATACATGCAGAATCCTCAACCATTTATCTATTATAGGTTGCAAAGAATATCGTAATGAATTCTCGTTGGCAGCGATAGAGTTTTTGGACGATAACTGCTCATAGTATGTAAAAATATTTTCGGCAGCAATTTTATCATCCAAGTTAGGATCAATCAGCAATCCTACCTCATCATTTACAATGATATCTGATGGCCCAGTATCAATATCAAAGGCAGCACACGCTAAACCATTAGCCTGTGCTTCAATTAGAACCATTGGTAGACCTTCATAATGCGATGTCATCAGCAATAATTTACTTCTGGCGTACCACTCGCC
>NZ_LXEO01000023.1 GCF_001654865.1 Buttiauxella noackiae ATCC 51607
GATTGCCTGTAGCAGAGATGGTCACATACGATCACATTACAGCCATAACAAAGCAATATCGCAAGAATATTTAAATTACCAAAAGTTGAGTAGACATCGCGAATAGCTTTTTTTCTAATATACCAACCCGCTTTTAGCATGGCGAAAAGCATGTTTAGCTTTTCATTCTTAATATTACTAGATAAATTAACCACAGTAAAAGAATTGTTATCACTAGCTACATATGTTGATTTCTCTGTTTCAATAACAACAACATCTAAATGAGATGATAAATTATTTGCCAAAAGTTTAACAACGGATTCAGTGCCTCCTACCCGACTTAAGCTATGAACAATTATTGCTAACACTTTGCGCTCCGTTTTTATTTAAAATTACTGCATAAATTAGGGATACAAGTAGAAGGCTTAATCCTGCAGGAATAACAGGTAAAAAACATAAGTAAATAATATAACTAGTGACAAATGGGAAGGTACACTTCGCATTACTATTTATCATTGATAAAAAAACAAATGAAATAAAAATAATAGTAAGTAAAAGCCCATTGATTCTAACAAATTCAAAGAAACCATTATGAGGAATTAGAGGAGCATAGGTGCTAGTATAAAACTCTCTTGATACACCTCTCAATTTTAGATCGCTCGATTCAGACAGGGCTGAAAGAAATTGTTCATTGAGCTGGAAGCGTAGTCGATTGGAACCATCATTAACCGTAGAAAAACGTGAAATCCCCGAATCGTAATCAGAGACATCATTACCGCCAAATGTACGTAATGCGGAACCGGCAGCAAACACGAGAAAAAGGCTAAGAATAGCCATTATAAAGGGATGTGAAAGTTTTAATCTACGTGCAGTATTAAAAATAAAATTCACATGGCCTAATATCCAAAAAACAATAACAGCTAGTAAAAATGCTCGACTCAGCATAAACATACCAAGCATGAAACAAAAGAAATTTAACAATCTTAAGCGCAATATTGATGAAATAGCAAACAGCATAAAAACATAAAACGCTGAAAAATTGGGATCTATGAAACTCAAAGCTGGTCGGCCATCCTCACTTCTAAAATATATAGCTTGGGCACATGAAAATATCAAGCTTACTACTATCATTATTTTAACGTAGCTGACATTGTAGTACCCAACCTTTATGTTTCTCACCAATAAAAAAGCCGCTGAAAAAACCAATATATAAGGTAAGAAATAAATATTGAACACCAGTGTAATAGGTGTTGTTATAGTAATAAAAAATAACAAAGAAAGTGGTACATTACGTATATCATAAAAAAAATTGACACTTATAAATATTATTATCGAGCAGTATAACAAAGCCTTGTAAAAAATATCATAGTACTGGAATGCAGAATCGGACATCCACTTTCCCGGCCCTGGTACATTCAAAAGCACGTATGAAAAGATAAATACACAAACAATGAAAAGGTTTGTTATTTGATATTTTACTTTTATATTTGTCATTTATATTTGACCATGTATTATTTCAAACATTGCTCACGACTATGAATTTAATTTATTCATTATAGAAGCCACCCAATTCTTTATGCTTCGTAGTTCTGTAACATCACCGTGATTAACATAAGAACTGGTAATAAAATCATCGGTCATATCATTCAAATTGACTTTGATATTCTCAGGTAAATAAAAACTATAGTTTTTTACGTTGTAATTCGTCGTTAATAACTTTTTATGAGCGCCCAGTGCCTCAAATGTACGCATTGTTAGCCCACTTTGAATTTTATCAGGTACATCGACGACAACTTTACTGTTATGTGTAATTTCTGCAACTGTAGATAATGCCATCTTCCGAACAAAAATATACTTTCCATACTTAGGATAAAAGTCAGGTTGTGATACTAATTTTCTTATGTACTGATTCCATGGGAGATATAATTTAAACAGATAGCGATAATTATGGGGCTCAAATTTGCTTTCTATTGAACGAAGAAAATCGGCTCTTTCTTCCTTAAATGAACCAATGCACATAAAATCATACTGCGCTTCAGCCTTTTTGTAAACTTTTGATGAAGAAAACTCCTCGGAATAAAACAAGGGGAAAAGTTCGAATCTATATTTTTCATTTTTACTATCATCATCATCAAACGTAAAACAAAATGTAAAATATTTTAATACTTCGCTTGTTCTGGGATTATGTGCAATTGAGTCCCATAAGTATAGAACACTTTTCTGGCTGACACAGTTAGCAAGTAGATGCTTGCACAGATGAGGTGTTAACTCTTCCCCTTTGATAACAAAAAGATAGTCATATTTACGCCTTGTTTTAAATTTAAAAATTAACGGCCAGATAACCTGCATATATAAAAAGTATAATTTTTTTGATATGAATTTCAAATGAATAATTTTGACAAATGTTGAACTATCTCTGACAACCTGAACCTCATACCCCAACTCTTCAATTTCTTTTTTTATTTTCTTATGATATGAATTAAAGAACGGCATAACTAATAAAACTTTGTTCATATCAATACCACTCAATTCTTTTGTTCTACACGGGTCCACTCCCCGGTAGAATGATTATAGGCTTTTATAACTCTTGCCGGAGCCCCGGCAATCACACAATATGGGGGGAATTCACCTCTGACTACAGAGTTGGCGCCTACAATGCATTGTGTACCTAATGAGCTACCAGCCAAAATTTTCACCCCAGCGCCGATAAAACAGTAGTCTCCTATTATAGTCTCACTGATATTCAATGG
>NZ_LXEO01000024.1 GCF_001654865.1 Buttiauxella noackiae ATCC 51607
CAGCGCCGATAAAACAGTAGTCTCCTATTATAGTCTCACTGATATTCAATGGTTGGTGTGAAGCGTTAGTATTTATTTGCTCATATTGATGATCTACATCTGTTATCATTACGTCATAGGAAATAGTACAATTACTTCCAATTTTAACCCTTTCCCCTGCTACAAGATGCAAACGCTGTTCGATACTAACCCCATCGCCAATAATAATTTCAGGTTTATATGAGATACCATTCCACTCTTCAATAGCCTCAATGCGGGCATGTTTGCCAATAGAAACGTTCTGCCCAATGTTAATAAAAGCATAGCTACAAAAAAGCGGTTTCTGTATCAATGAATTAACACCCCACGCTTTGAAAAATCTTTTAAGAATAACATTACAGTATACTTTACGTAATATAAAACTTAAGCGCGACGGATGAGTTATGATAAATTTTATTTTCTGCCTAATTGTCTTCATTCTTTCCCTCAAGGAAATAGTTGTAATTATCAATGCCAAAACCCAAAATATAAAGCAGTCTCTCAGAAACACGCTCCCAATAGTTATCACTGGTTATATCGACAGATAGCCGCACCAAATGTGCTTTCAGTTCATCACTTGTCGTAAAACTATCATCCATAACAGAAATAGAATTATCAGCATCTTTATCAATGAATCGCAAGGCAGGACAATTATTTACATAGCTATCATAGTAAGCCGTAGTATTATATGTAATAGTACATATATAGTTTTCCTGAGCGATCAGTTCAGAAACCGTTTTATTCCTTACGGGCATTATATGTTTTGCATTACAAATTTTTTCATATTTTTCTTTAGCTAGCGAAGGATGAAGTTTGTACTCAACCTCATATTCTGGAACCAACGCACTTGCAACATTTAATAATTGTTCGTTGTTTTTATCATATGTGTTTCTAGCCAAAAGAATCAAAATTTTTTTTGATACCTTCCCTTTTGGTTTCAATACTGACGAATGTTGCCTTGGATAGCCACCAATTAATAATGAATCGGGAGGGATGCCAACTCTAGTAAATTCATCTTTCGTATACTGCCCCCAACACAGTATTTTATCAGCCAGTAGATTTTCATACACTAAAGCATCAATAGGCTGTGGCGTAGGATATATAAACCATAAACCATGTTGCAAGGTATATGTTTCAACTCCTCTGTTTTTAAAAAAATAATTTAACTCCGCTTCGCCAGTTAAATTACTACAGAAGGAGCAAAAGTTTTTCACCTTCTCAGCTTTCAAATCAATTTTTTCTAGGTGTTCAATTGTATTGATAACACTAGTCATATCTATCGACAACGAAATTTTATCAATAAAACTTAACTTCGCCTCATGATATGCACTGAACACTTCTCTAAAGGAGAAGTAGATGTTATACAAATTCACAACATATTTATACTTTGTTTTGTAAAGATCTATTGTTATTGAAGGAGTATTTTTTTCTACGTAATCTAACAATTGATAATAATCATCACGCCCATATGTTCCTATAGAAAAAATGGAAGCTTTCGATTCATTTTGATGAATTGCAATGTTTTTAATTCTAAAAAGACGGATAACATCTTTAAAATTTAGCGTTGTTTTTTTATATGCAATCGAAGCAATTTTGATGCTTAATATTTTATCCAATGGATAATTTTTATACATTGTTGAGATTCTACGCTTCAATTGTAAATAATTAGAATACATATCCATTATAACAGCCTTTTAAAAGAGGCAAAGCAAAGTTTCTCGCCTGTATGTTTGATCCAATAGGAAAGAATCAAGAGGTAGTAAATGACGGATAACGCAATAACGATCATGATGTTTGCATCCGGAACTATCAACCTCATTGTAACTGCCAAAAATAGTGATATAACTAAAATTCGCGCATATGATTTCACGGGGAAATATGAGAAAAATTTATTTGGAAGAACTTGATCTA
>NZ_LXEO01000025.1 GCF_001654865.1 Buttiauxella noackiae ATCC 51607
CTAAAGCCGATGCAGCGTAATTATGACCAAAGAAACCAATTATAATTTCTTTGCCGAAAACCATACAAAAAATAACGATAGGAATTAATAGCACTGTCGCTTTTTCAATCGCAAATGACCATAATTTTTCTATTTCTTGTAATTTTCGCTGAGCAAACAGATTTGATACTACTGGAATCATAGCTGTCAAAATGGAACCGGTAACTATACTAATGAATGGTATTTGAAATGCACCAACTTTTAAAAGAGAATACTCAATGGGACTAAGCAAAAAAGAGGCGGTGATTTGATCCGTGTAGCTATTAATTACACCAACAAATGTCGTAGCACTCATTGCTATAACATATTTCATTTCAACTAATGAAAAAATATTGTCCTTCTTGAGTACATAAAAAGGAACTATATTTTTTCTATTGTGAAAAAGCAACGAAGCGATCACAAAAACGGATGAAATAGAAGTAACCAAGATTAAAATGTATATATTTTTAGTTTCAACAGCAAAAAGTATTGTTAGAAAAATAGTAACAATTTGAATGGATGAGGTTATTATAGTGTAAGCCTTCATCGTATTAAATAGAACGCTAGAGTTTCGTAAAAAATCAGGAAGAACAATACCAATGAAAATGATAACAATATAGGCTGCGTACGTAGAAAGTAGCGGATTTTTAAATCCAGAAGATATATACGGCGATAATAGTAGATATCCTATGCCACCTATAATAATAGCGACTATCTGATATAGGAAAAAACGTTGAAATACATTTATTTGTTTAATAGTATCGGTGCTGTGACCATAAAAATAACTTAATGCTATTGGTAACCCCCCGGTAAAAATCATTGCCATAAAGCTAATAACTAGCATTATTTGCTGATAATGTCCAAATGTATTTTGATCAAGTAACCGAGCAAGAATAATAAATAAAACAATTGATAATGTTCTTTTAATCGCATCCTGAATCATTAAAAAATGTGTGCTCACAAAGATTTCCCTTAACAGAATTAATTAACCTGCAAAATATTCTGAAAATCATCAATCATCTCGCCCATATCTTCTAGCACATTTTTAGGCACGAAATTCATCTCGCTTTGTAAACGTCTAATATTCGTTATAGGAAAATATTCATTCTGAGAGCATTTGTGCCATACGATATCACAATTTGTTTTGCCCTTTAATAATAGCGCAATTTCACCTGCTGTAGTGTTATGCCCAGATGCAACGTTATAAATTTCATGCTTATTTTCGTTCTGACTCAAGAATAAAATAGCATCAACAACATCACTAACCGAGACATAATCTTTGCTATATTCAGGAGTGACATACATATTAACCAAGCCTTTAGCTATCGCATCCCTGGTAATAGATGGTAAAAAGAGATTACTATTGAATGCTTTGCCATAAACGTTCGACGGTCGTATAATCACGCAATCTCTATTACTTTTCAAACATAACTCTTCGCCAACCATTTTAGTCAAATTAAATAATTTTCGGCCATCATTGTTACTTATGCTCACATCACTATTTTCATGAGAAAATTTAGAATTCATATAGATACGAGTAGATGATAGATATATTAAGCGTCTAAATCTTCCATGGGTTAATATCCCTGCTAATAATTCAACATTTGCTTCTTGTACAGCAAAAGGCGCATTAAGACAATCACCATTGCCGGCACAATATATAACTGTTCCCAATTCATCCTTGAATATTAGAGGATCATTTCGCTTTGGCGAATAGATGGTATTGTTATCACTCTTAAGTTTTTTGATAACTTCTGAGCCAATAAATCCAGAACCACCAAGTACTGTAAACTTCATATTCTAATCTGTCTCTCGGCTGAGTAAGTCACATTTTATTTGACTTAAAGTTGGAAGTATCAGGTCTTTATCAGATAGTATCGGATTTGAAATAGGCCATGATATGTTCAGTGTACTATCATCCCAACAAATTCCAGCTTCATCTCCCGGTGTGTAGAAATCAGTACATTTGTAGCAAAAATCTGCTTCTTCACTTAAGACGCAGAACCCATGAGCGAAACCTGGTGGAACATAAAATTGGAGCTTGTTTTCACCACTTAATATGATTGACTCATACATTCCGAAAGTTGGAGAGTTAGGTCTAAGATCAACAGCGACATCATAAACTTCTCCAGAAATTACAGAAACCAATTTACCTTGAGGGAATTTTTTTTGATAATGTAACCCCCGCAGTACTCCTCGTGTTGAAAATGAACGATTATCCTGTACAAAATTTAATTTTATACCAGCATTTTCTTCGTAGCGTTTAGCATTAAAGCTTTCAAAAAAAAAGCCTCTCTGGTCCCGAAAAATAGTTGGTTCAATGACAACACAATCTTTAAGTTTCGTTTCAATGACCTTCATCAGCGATTTACCTTAAGTGAAAGTTGTAACGTTGTATCTCTCACTAATGACTTCAAATACTGACCATATTCTGATTTGATCATTGTATCAGCAATTCTTTCAATATCTTCATTACTCAGCCATCCCTGACTCCAGGCAATCTCCTCAGGACATGCAATTTTTAACCCTTGTACATGTTCAATTGATTGAACGAAAGATGAAGCTTCGTTCAAGCTAGCATGAGTACCTGTATCTAACCAGGCGAATCCTCGACCTAAAAGTTCAACGGTAAGTTTCCCCATTTTCAGATAAAGTTGATTAATACTCGTAATCTCAAGCTCACCTCTATCTGATGGTTTAACAGTCTTAGCCATTGATACGACGTCATTATCATAAAAATACAAACCTGTTACCGCCCAATTAGACTTAGGCTTAATTGGTTTTTCCTCAATGCTCAAAACCTTTTTATTTTTATCAAAGTCAACAACGCCAAATCGTTCTGGGTCTTTTACATGATAACCGAAAACTGTTGCTCCTGTTTTTAAAGAGGCCGCAGTTCTTAGAGTACGACCAAATGATTGACCGTAAAATATATTATCTCCCAAAATCAGGCATACATTATCATTTGCAATAAATCCTTCACCGATAATAAATGCTTCAGCTAATCCCGCTGGCTTATGCTGGATCGCATAGGTTAAATTCACACCTAAATTAGAACCATCACCTAATAATCTATGAAAATTTTGACTATCTTCAGGCGTTGTAATTATTAATATGTCTCTGATCCCAGCTAACATTAATGTTGATAAGGGATAAAAAATCATAGGTTTATCATAAACAGGTAATAACTGTTTAGACATACCTTTTGTTAGAGGGTATAAGCGCGTGCCAGAACCACCGGCTAAAATTATTCCTTTCATTACTAAACTCTCATTTTTAATCAATCTATTTTCTATACTTGTGATGTTCACTTCTCAACACACGCTTATGACCATCGCCTAAACAGGCCTCTGCAAGTCTAATATCCTGAACAAATACTTTAAATTTGTCAGTTAGCATGTCGATTGCTACATTATCAAAGTGTGCCCACGGGGTATTACCGTACTTAACATGTTTCTCAATCATTAACCCCCCAGACGCCACAGCAAGTTGGCAACATAATGAACCTATATCATGACTTGAATAGCCTGGAATAATTTTTGGATGTTCCAGGCTTAAATCATGATAATGCCTTACCACTGCGACATTGGCATCTTCGTTCATTGTTGGGTAAGAAGATGTACATTGCAGAAGATAGATATTACTACAATTTTTGAATTCATTTATTATAAAAGTCTCATACTCCGGGGATGTCATACCAGTTGATATAACCACATCTCCTTTGAATTCACTAGCTACATATTTCAAAAAATCTTCATGCTCTGAAATAGTCGATGGTAGTTTTATTTTTTCCGGCGAGAATTGCTTTATAAATTCATAAGAGTATTTATCTAATACCGATGCAAACCACTTAATTCCGTATTCAGAACACCATTGAATTACCTTATTAAAACCATCTTCATTTAATTCTAAACCATTGCGATAGTCTCTGAAGGTCTTTCCAAAGGGAGAATTATATGGTTTAGCAAGCTCTTCAGCGGTATAGAATGTATTAACATCACGCTTCTGAAGCTTTATACTGTCCGCACCAGCCTCTGCCGCTGCTGCGATCATTCGCTGTAAAAGGTCTAAATTGCCAAAATGGTTAGTGGTAATTTCTGCAACTATTTCGACTTTGCTTTTTGAATTAAAGTGATTTTCTATAATTCTAATCGATTGCTCATCAATGTTTGTATCTTTAATCTTCACGCTAGTAGTTGTAATATTTTCTTTCTTACTAAAACTTCGATTAAAGCCAACAATGCTAATACCACTAAAATGTTTGTTACCTACATGAATTAGTTCAATTGCTAACTCACTTTTATGATTCATCAAAAGAGATAAGTATTCTTGCTGGCTTTGGAGAAGATTTTCCAGATAATCATTTTCGCCAAAATCGATATTCCTGTGTGCGTCAGTTGAAAAGCCATTTTTGATAGAGAAGTCGAAACCAAGCAAATACACCGAAATCCGCTGCCTGATACGATCAGCAATCAAATTACTCAGTTTTATCGCAGAAATTATTAAGGCATCCTCGAGTTCAAAACCTGGATCAAAAAATCTTTCCTGGATAGGTTTATAATTCTCTGGACTTTCAGGGATGTAATCGACAGAGATGAAGCGAGCATCATTCTCTATGGGGTCAGCTGTCAAATAATAATCGCACCTAACTTTATTTAAAAGCAAATACTTCTTTACCCATTCATGTATATACAAGCAAACATTCCCATCGATAATGCGCTCAGAATCGTTGATATTAATAATAAAAAAATCATCTAAAGCATTTTTCTTTAGTTCATCAAGTGATGGCCCTTTCCCGATAATGGCAATTTTTTTCTTACCACTTTCAAGGAAAAGCGTACTGATTTTTTCTATTATTTTATTCACATCCGACTCCTATTGAAATTTTGTATTTCTTAACCGGGAACAATATTTGTCCAGAATATTTCTCACCGTCAATATATGCTGGAATGTTATGTTCAAGGGCCAAATTAAGACCAGGTAAAATATCCCAGCAATTTACTCCCTTAACATTATCAAATCGCAAATATGACCCTTTTATAGCATTAAGCATGTTATACATTGAGCAACCTATTATCCTATACTCGAATCCAGCAGGAAGGTTAAGTAGATCACTCTTTGACAGCGATGAGGAAAGGCCACAAATTCTGGAGTCATATTTAATGTAACTCCCACCAGTAATCAACTTTTCGTCAAGCTCAGGCAAGTATATACATGATTCTTCATGCTTCCCGTTTGTATATACAGAAATGCCAACCCCCCACTCCTTCAATCCACTAACAAAGTTTTCAGTACCATCAATAGGATCGATTATTATGTACGATCCATTTTCACGCCAGTTTTCGTTGGTAAATGGAGCCAGTTCTTCTGATATAATTGTGTGATCTGGTAAGATATCTCTGCACTCAGCTAAGATTAATGTCTGTACAAGCAGATCGCCCTCAGATACATAGCTGTCGTCTTCTTTTTTTCTTTTCTCATTTCTTAATTTCAAGATATCTGGCAATCTTTTCTTAATAGCATCTACAGCTTTTTCACACAGCATTTTTTGACTCCATTTGTGTTAGTACTGCATTAACCACTTCGAAATCAAAGAGATCATCAATATCTAATCCACATATTTTTTCTGATACTATAGGAAATACTTTTCGCCCTAAGAAGTCATCGTTAATGTCTTTGTTCTTAAAACGAATAATATCAGTGCTAAATACAGTGTACGCCGACGGCATATTCTGTCGTCTAATCATTGACTTACCAAAATCATTAAAAAGTGGTTTTAGTTCCTGCTCTTCAATTTTATATAATCTATTTTCAGTACTGACCACTGTTCTTGCAGAGGTATATGATGTATCATTTTTTAAAATATCAATACCTTTCTCAATATCATCTATATTTCTAAAGACAAATGTTGGTCTTAACCACACGATTAAATCTGGTTCTGGTATTTGATGTTCTTTAAATTTCGCTTTTAAATCTATTAGTATATCTTGCTCCATTGCTGTATCGATGGACGCTTCAGGGCTCCTCAAAAACGGAACTTCAGCTCCATATTTTTTTGCAATATCCGCATATAATTCAGAATCAGTGCTACATATAACTTTAGTAACGCTCGGTAATCTTTTAGCGAACTCGATGCTGTATGAAATCAATGGCTTACCATTTAATTCCTTTATATTTTTATTGGGTAATCCTTTGGATCCTGAACGAGCGGGAACTATTGCATATACAATCATTTTAAAGCACCTTTGAGTATTGATTTACTTTAGAAAGATTCTGCAGTGGCGTTATATATTTAACACCTAACCTGACATTTACCCAGGATACTACACATAACCCCATATCACCGTATCCCATTATTTTAATTAGGGTTTTTTTTAGGTTTTGGCTTATGCTTTTCAGTGTTTTTCAATTCTTTGGAATCGAAAAATGCTTCATATGTGACGCGAATCTGTTTCCAATTTCCTTTCAAAAGAGAAACAACCCCGTACCCTAAAGCTAATACTATTGGTTTATTCCTTACGAAGACATTCTCACCATATTTCCTGTGTAAATAAAACAAATTCCTAAGCATGAAATAACCTTTCCATGAAAGCATGTCATTCCCTTGATTATTTACCAATAACCTTGTTGCTTTCGCATTTGGGTCACAAACTATTGGTACTCCAGCTTTTTTTGCTTTTATTGCATATTCAATATCATCACAGAAGATAAAAAACCTTGGTTCAGGTTTACCCAACAGCGTTACAACATCCCTGTGTATTAGAGGACCTTCAAAAGGAATTGCTTCAATTTTTATTGGTTGAGACAAATCACCTTGATCCTGGATATAACTTTTAACAGATTTTCCTTTAGGATTTAAGGTAAAGATCTTCTGTATGTCATATGTTAGCGGTGATAGTTCTGCACATGACCCATCCAAATTATATCTAATTGGTTGGACAATGCCTTTCGGATCATTTTTTAGCATTGTCTCGAGACAATTTAAGGATGGCTGAAAATCGTCATCCATCAACCAAAGGTAGTCATAAGTATAGTTTTCGGATAATTTAAATCCCTCATAAAAACCGCCAGCACCCCCTAAGTTACCACCGGTATTCATATATTCTATCTTAGCATCTGAAATAGAAAACACGGCTTCTTTAGTACCATCACTGCTACTATTATCGATAACTAAAATATGTTGAAGCTGATAAGTTTGTTCTATTAGAGACTTCAAAACTTTTAATAAAAATTCTTTTCTATTATATGTTACAACAACAGCTATAACTTTATGTTCCAATTTATTCACCCATAATTTTTCTAATACAAATAGACTACGTATTGAAATGTATAATTCTAATATGAATTAAGATTAGATTTAATTAATGATTTTGTAGTTCTTATCAACGCATTTAGTATGGAATTCGTGTGAGTACTTTAAGATCACGCACGCTACCGCCCCTGGCTCTACAGCTACCAGTGCACTGGACAAACTTGAATGCTGTTGCCTGGAAATGGCATTTTAACTATCGTTACCTCACGTACAGATAATGACGTACAGCGGTTAATCTTTATACTTCAGTAGGTTACCGACTAAGATTAACCTTAAAACTCATCAATTCTCATACTTATCCGGGTCAGAAACAAGCCCTAAAGTTCTGGATTTATCCTTACCTGACATGCCCGCTACGCTTGTAGTGGACGCTGATGAGGCCTAAAAACAATAAAAAACGGCAGTAAGCTCAAGTGAGAATGTCGTTCACAGCCTCACCACCACTTTCACTGCCGTTCTTATATTCACGCCTTCACACGAAATCCTGGCATTAATTTCTTCTAAAAATCAACGAGCCAGCATCTTCTTGATGCTCTCTCTGAACTTCTGCCCTTCTTTATGGTTACGCAGACCATACTGAACAAATGCCTGCATGTAGCCCATTTTTTTGCCACAGTCGTAGCTTTCACCAGTCATCAACGCGGCTTCAGCCGACTGTTTTTCATTCAGTGCAGCGATGGCATCTGTCAGTTGAATGCGGTTCCATGCACCCGGTTCGGTTTTCTCCAGCTCAGCCCAAATATCAGCGGACAGAACATAGCGGCCTACGGCTGCCAAGTCAGAATCTAAAGTCTGCGGCTGGTCCGGTTTTTCCACGAACTCAACAATGCGACTCACCTGCCCTGCGTTTGCTAAAGGCTCTTTGGTGAGAATTATGGAATAAGCGGAAAGATCTTCATTCGGCATATGCTTAGCCAGTACCTGGCTGCGGCCGGTTTCGTTGAAGCGTGCAACCATTGCCGCTAAATTGTAGCGCAGTGGGTCAGCACTGGCTGAGTCCAGCACAACATCTGGCAACACAACCACAAATGGATTATCGCCAATAATCGGGCGGGCGCACAAAATGGAGTGGCCTAAACCTAGTGGCTGAGCCTGACGCACATTCATAATCGTCACGCCTGGAGGGCAGATTGACTGAACCTCAGCGAGCAACTGCCGTTTTACACGTTGCTCAAGCAGCGCTTCCAGCTCGTATGACGTGTCAAAATGGTTCTCTACAGCATTCTTGGATGAATGCGTCACTAGCACAATTTCTTTGATACCAGCAGCTACGATCTCATCGACGATATATTGAATCATCGGCTTATCGACTATCGGTAACATCTCTTTTGGGATAGCTTTTGTTGCAGGTAACATATGCATGCCCAAGCCTGCTACCGGAATAACTGCTTTCAAATTAATCATATTCAGCCCACCTATAGAATGGTTGAGGGATTATAGTCTTTGGCAAACGCATATCCATCTAAAATTTGCATCATTGCCATTGTCAGATGGTTATTCAACCGACTACTTCTCACTTGGAAAAATGTATGTGCATGTAGCATACATACAGTCGGGATAGTGCTGAATCAGATTACTCCCGCTGAATCCCCTACCCCGTCCTTCAATCATTCATTCAGAAACAAACGTAATGTTGTCCTTTTTGGCGGACACAAACTCATACTGCAATGTACGATCAAGACCTTGCGATAAGGTATAGGGTGCAACAAAACCACATGCATGAACCTTACTCGCATCAAACTGAGTTGTTGCACAGAACTTCTTCACTCGAACAGAGCTAATTGAGTACTTCTTGCCTGTGACCTTGCTCAGAATGTCAAAGCAGAAACCACCTAGCATTCCTACAGCATAAGGCAGATGCACGGACGGGATTTTTTTGCTGAGACTTTTTTCAACCTCGGAAACCAGCTGATTCATATTGAGGTCAGGTTTATCGACATAGTTGTAAACCTGGTATCCCTTTTCAACATTGTGCAGTTTGTATTTGATGAACTCGACAATGTTGCCAACATAAGCCATAGACTTGTAGTTGTTACCTGCACCAACCATTGCAAACTTACCACTGGCAATCTGTTTCAGGAGATTGTAGACATTTCCCCGATTTCGTTCACCGAAAATCACCGTAGGCCGAATAATGGTAAGAGAACGTTCTTCTGGCTCTTCACTATGCCAGGCACGCAGCACTTCTTCTGCCTGCCATTTACTTTTGCCGTAGTGGTTAAAGGGATCAATTGGATGATTTTCGTCGGGATTTTTTTTGTTAAGCCCATAAACCGCTACTGAACTGGTGAAGATGATATTCTTCACACCATTTTTATCCATCGCGGCAAGCACATTTCGGGTGCCCTGGACATTCACATCATAGTAAAGCGATGTTGGGCTAACATCATCTCGGTGCTCAGCTGCTAGTAGCACAACTGTCTGTTGCCCTAAAAAATGGCTATCGAGTGAGCTTTGCTCGCGAACATCCCCATTTACCGTAATGTCTGGGTAAAAGTGACTACCTTGCTTATCTAAATTTTTGATGTCGAATTCAGCATTCGCAGTCTCAATTAATCGCGTTCCTACAAAGCCAGATGCACCAACAAAAATAACCTTCTCTTTCATGCTATGCCCAGTGTGTGAGTTTTAACCCAAAGAAATTGCCAGAGCAAAAATCTTCTGATTTCTATAGTAATATTCAGATACCTGTCATTTCGCGTATCTGATTTTGTGGCAGAATTATAAACTTTTGAAGCTTGATAGCCAGCACAAAAGAACCTGCCAATTCTTATAGGTCATAATTTTGTTAACACCTGAGCTACAATCAATCTATCAGTTGCAAAAATGCGTGATAAGTTAATCGCGTCTCAAGGGCAGCACAAAATTCAACCCACTCGTGTTCACATGCCGCTGGTCAACCCGGTCGATATCCACCGAACTCTGCCCTTTCTCATTAACGGCACGCACATTCGCAAGCGACAGCAGCGTATCCTCCTTAGCCATAAAGCGCCCGCGCACGTCTTTACGCAGGTCGAAGTTTAGCTTCAGCGCAGGCCCAGCATCAGAATGCTGCATGACGTCGATGTTTCGCAGAAACAAGTGTTGTGGTTTGTTATGCACTTCAAGTGTTGAGCGCTTTATCGCCACATTGGTGATGGCCACGAAGGAGGTCGCGTTGCCCGAAGAAATCTGTATTCCGCGGCTTTTATACTGCATATCCGTATTATCAAGTACGATATCGTTTAATTTGAAATTTTGCGGAATAGATAAATACTTACCTTTGATCACGCCATAACCAATAAGAAATCCCGCACTCTCTTTCATATCGATATTATCAATCACGAAATTATCACAGCCATAAATTGCTATTGTAGCGTTATCAATCCCCGCTTTCTGGCTGAAAGTATGATTAATATTACTCGCCTTGATATTTCGTATAATAAAGTGCTTTCCATTTTCGACGTGTATTAATTGCCGACAGTTACTACCGGTAATATTCGCCACGACAAAGTTCTTCACGGCCTGGTCTTCCGGGTACTCATTGTCGTAAGTACTGCCCGCAAGCCCAATCCCAATACCCCAGTTGATCTTCCCATTGGTGCAATCAATGTTTTCAATCACATGGTCAGATATAAGCAGGTTGTGGTCGTTAATCGCCACATTCCATTCGATCGCATCACCTTGCAAGCGGCTAAAATGGCCATTGGTAATCTTAACGTTCTCCATTCGATTATGGAAACCCTGGCGCAAAATCGCATAGTTCGCATCGTGCACGGTAATCTGGTCAATCACCAGGTTACGCATGGTGCGTTTCTCTTTGCCACCAATGTAAATCTGCGTGACAGGTACAAAACCGCTCATATCAATACCTTTGATAGTGCAGTATGAGCCACGCACATCGAGGGTTATATTATTAAACCGCCCTCCCCTCTCCCCCAATACCTGGCAACCCTCCTGCAGTACAAAACGCCCTTTGCCATTGCCCTTTAAACCACCAGCGACATGCAACGTTTTGCCTTCAGGCATAAAAATCGCGGTATTGATGTTGTCACAAACCAAATCGGCCGGCACGAACACGGTATCAGCAACTGAGAATGCCTGTTTGAAGGCAGCAATCCAGTCACCACGATAGAACTTTTGGACGCTGACCTCGCTTTTGCCAGCGGCAGCTAATACATAGCGAGGGGAGATAAATGGCACCGCGGCCAGCACGGAGCTGGCTTGTAATAATTTGCGGCGGGAGGGAGAAAAGGAGGTGTGGGGAGTTTTAAATGGTTTGCGCATACGTCCTCATAACATCTGTAACTGGCGAGCGAGTTGCTGGTAGATAACCTTCTGGTTGAATTCAGTTTCAACTTTTTCGCGAGCCAGGTTCAGCATCGGTTTCAGTTCGCTGGCCTCGATATTGCCGAAAGCTTGTAAGCAATCAGCGAGGGCTGCCGCATCTTTCTCCGGCACCAGCCAACCGGATCGGCCTGCGTCTATGAGTTCTGGAATTCCGCTATGTACGGTAGAGATAACCGGAATCCCCACCGCCATCGCCTCCATTAGTGCCACAGGAATGCCTTCCATATCGCCATCTTCCCCGGTTATCGACGGCAGTAAGAACACATCGGCTTTATCAAGCATCGCTTTCACTTCATGGTTCGGTTTAAAACCCGGCATAAATACCACATCATCAAGCTGATTTTGTTCGATAAGCGTACGTAGGCGCGTTTCCCACGGGCCAATACCGAGAATGTTGTAACGGAACTTCACGCCGCGTTCTTTAAGCAGCAGGCAGGCTTCGATTGCTACATGCAGACCTTTCTTCTCGGTCAATCGTGCAACCGAAATAATCTCTAATGTTTTGGCCGGAGGTTTTACGCAGCGCTGCGAAAACCGCTCCATATCCACGCCCATACGCGAAACGGTAATTTTGTTGGCCGGGCAGCCCATTTTTTGCAAACGCCCCGCCCACAAATTGCTTATTGGCAGCATCAAATCGCCACGCATAAAGAGTTTTTGATACTCCGGGGTGTAGTGCGCAAGCGCCTCACGCCCTGAAATATCAATGCCATGGAAAACCGTAGCAATTTTGCCTTGAAGCAAACCCAGTTCACGCAGCTTTGCCGCCGTCACACCCGCTGGGCCGAAGTGAGCGATGAACACATCGGCCTGCACGGTTTGCCGGTTACGACCACAAATAGAGGAGAGGATCAGGTTGCGCGCCTCCTCGCCATAGCGCTTCGAATTTAGCGCACGCCAGGTCTGCGGGCGAAGCGCGCCACGCAGAGTGTTCAAGGTTCGTGATTGCAGTTTTGCTGCCTTCCCCGAAGGTTCGTCCATCAGCCAGGTGGTTTTCGCAGCCAGGTCGTACTCTTTGAATGCCGCGTGCGTGTTGGTCAAATCGCCCTTCTGGATGGCGACAATTTCCACCTCATAGCCCATATCGATAAATGCCGTTATCTGGTTGAGCACAAAAGTTTCGGATGCCACGGGGAATTTGAGCAGGAAGAAGCCAACTTTCATTTTTCCCCCTTAACACGCTTTAACACCGACTCAACCATGCGTAAACCATCTTCACGCTCTGCACGCACCGCATGAGCCAGACGCTCTTTTATTGCCGGTAATTGGCCGAGGACATCCGCTACCACACTCTGTAAAGAGCCGTTGAGTAACTGACGAATTTCAATCGCCATCTCCGGCATACCGAGCTGCTTCATGATACCCGCGGATTTGTGTTCATAGTTAATCGCGATCGCAGGCGTGCCGAAGTTCATGGAGATGATGGCTGAATGCAGGCGTGTACCAACCGTCAGCTCGCATTCGCCGAGAATCTTGCCCATCTCAAGGTCGTTAAGTTCGTCCATCACCACATGGTATTGCTCGGGGTCGTTCACATACTGGCGTAGATTGAGTGCCACCATGCGGTCATCTTTGTTGTAGCTGTCGATACCCGTACAGGTCGACAACGCCAGCACCTGGTAACCCTGGTCAATGACACGATTCACAACAGAGGCGAACGCCTGTTCGTAGGCCTGCTGCGTGGTACCAAGGCGTTTGTCGAAAGGTGCCAGTTCACGCAGCGTAATAGCGACGGTTTTCTTGCGCTTGATCGTTTCCAGCCAATGCTGCACCGCGTAGCTCGGCACAAAGCTGTCATTGTGATGATCCACAAGCCAGGCGGTGTCGACTCCCTGCTCCACTTTGCTGCTATCAATATTGCTTTGCTTCATCAAGTCGAGGCTGACTGACTCACGCAAAATCAGCGATTCGGCATGGCCAAACACGTAACTGGCAAGATGGTTAAACTGCGGGTCCTGGAACGGCCCAACGCTGTGACCAATCATATACACCGGTTTTTTGGCCATAAAACTGCACAGCGCATGCTCGAACTGAGAAACGCCGTATAAATCGACAAAGAAAGAGCCGCCGACCTGAATAATTGCGTCATATTTTTGCAGCGACTTCACAAAATCAATGAATCCCTGCGGGATGGAGATATTGCGCAGACGCCCGTTGTCAGTGGCTTTTGCCAGCAAAACCTGGTGCTGATATTTGCGGCGCAGCACTTTCTTTACCCGCCCCATCAGCCCAACGGCATTGTTGTGCTGCTTCATCTGCTTATACAGGCCGTCTCCCATCACCGGGCGGCCCAGCAACCAGGCAGAACTCACCGGATAACGGCTCATCACATCAACCTGCACGGTTTCATCAATGGTGGTAATCGCATCGATCAGTCCGCGCAAAATGGCGCTGTCACCGCGGTTGCCGCAGGTGTGGTTGCCAAGAATCAATAATTTCATATAAATCAGACCTCTTATTAAGGGGTTTTAGCTTGCGCGAAGCAGTGTTTTTAAACGGTCGTTACGGCAAAACTGGCGCTTCATCTCCACAACCAGCGCATTACGTGAGAGCACCAGCATGACGATAAAGGCCAAAGCGCCAGCCGCGATTTGTACGCCCACCAGTAAACCAAGCGCGAGATGGCCTTTCAGGGCAATCCCCAACGCGCCGCTCACTACAATGGTTGGAATCGAAAGATAAAACGGTAGCCAGATGCTCTGAATGTACTGGCGGTAACTGGACCCCAGCACCGGCTTAATCATGATGAAGTAGCTCAGAACGGTGTTCACCACCTGCACGAATAAGAAGCCGAGCGTCACACCCAGTGCGCCAGCAAGATGGCCACCAACAATAATCGCCGGGATAAATAAGCAGGTTTTGAAGACATTAAATTTAAAGCTGATATCGACTCGCGCTTTAGCCATCAACAGCGATCCGATAGGGTTACCAATAGAACGCAGCAGCCCCACCACGCACAGCAGTTGCAGAATTGGGGTAATAAACTGCCATTTTCCACCAAATACCAGCGGCACAAAGTTGTTCGATATCACCAGCAGACCAAGCAGCGCGGGGAAGTTGATGATTCCGACAATCGACAGCAACTTGTAGAAATTGAGGCGTAATTTGTCGGTATCGTCCTGAATCTTGGCAAAGGCCGGGAATAACACGCGGGTGATAATCGGGTTCAGCTTCATCGGTGGCACCACCGCCACGTTATAAGCAAGGTTGTAACCGCCGGCGATGCTCGCACCCAGGATGCGCGCCAACACCAACGTAGAGAGGTTGGTATTCACATAATTAATAATGCTATCTGCAGTCAACCACGCGCCAAATTTCAGGTTCGAGCCAACGGACTTCAGCGAAAAATGCAGACCTGGGCGATAAATCTTGCGGCCAAAGAAACCAAACAGAGAGGTACGCACCACGGTGTTCACCAGGTAACCGACGATGGCGGTCATGGCGAACGGGTAATACATCGCAGCCCCTACGGTCACGGTAAAGCCTGCCATTACTGAGACGGTTTCAATCGAGCCAATTTTTGAAAACTCGAGCTCTTTTTGCATAAGCGCGCGGAACTGCTGACCATGGGGAATGACAATAAAAGCAAATGACAGCGTTTTAATCAGTGGTGCGAGCTTCGGTGCATGCAGCACAGAGGCAATCACATCGCTGAGCAAAAACACCAGCGCAAACACCACTAATCCTAGGCCAACGTTCAACCAATACAACGTGGTGAGTTCAAGGTGGCTGATTTCTTTGCGCTGGATAATCGAGTTAGCAATACCAAAATCCGACAGCGTATCGGCCAGCGCGATAATTACCAGCGAGATGGTCAACAGGCCAAATTCGTGGTTATCGACAATGCGTGCCAGCACCGTCATCTGCACCAGGCCAAGGCTAATGATTATCACCGTAGCGATGGCAGACCATTTTGCACCGCTGATGGTTTTTTCTCTCAGGCTCATTGTGTTATCCGTTAATTTGTCGGATGACGCTGCGCTTATCCGACCTACAAAAAGGTTCGTCACTTAATACGCAGCTTTGTTAACAAAGCCTTTAAAGATGGTCAGGAAGACAATTTTGATGTCAAACCACAGACTCCATTCACGGATGTATTCCAGGTCAAACTCAACGCGCTTTTCCATTTTCTCAAGCGTGTCGGTTTCACCGCGCCAGCCGTTAATTTGCGCCCAGCCGGTAATCCCCGGTTTCACTTTATGGCGCAGCATGTAGCCTTCAATCAGCAAACGATATTGCTCGTTGTGCGCAACCGCATGCGGACGCGGGCCAACAATCGACATCTCACCCATCAGCACATTAATAAACTGCGGCAGTTCATCCAGTGAGGTGCGGCGCAGGAAATTCCCCACCGGCGTAATACGCTTGTCGCCTTTGGTTGCCTGAGTCACGACGGCATCGTTTTCCATCACTTTCATGGAGCGGAACTTCCATACTTTGATTGGCTTTCCATCCATGCCGTAACGTGTCTGACGGAAGATAACCGGACCAGGCGAAGTTAGTTTTACCGCCGCACTGATACACAGCAGTACCGGGGAAATAAACAGCAGGATCATCGCCGACAACACGATATCTTCGAGACGTTTCAGAATCCGGTTGATACCGTTTAGTGGGGTAGCAAACAGCGGTACAACCGGCACACCGTTAACTTCTTCAGTGCGGGAGTTAAGAATATTGAAGGTGAAGACATCGGGGATTAGCATCACCGAACAGGTGGTGTCTGTGAGCTCACGCACCAGCGTTTTAATCTGTGCTTCTTCACTCATCGCCATGGCGATATAGATATTGTCGATTTGCCCCGCGCGCGCTTGTTCAACCAGGTCGGCAAAAGAGCCTGCATAATCACCGTGTGGAGATTCAGGCTGCTGATCGTCATACACCCCGGTGACATCAAAGCCTAACCACGGTTCGTTACGGAAACTTTCGGCCAGCGTGTAACCCACCGGCAGTGAACCTGCGATGGCAATACGGCGCGTGTTGTAGCCCATATTGCGCAACCAACCGGCACCGAAGCGAATAAACGAACGGCACATCACCATGCCGAAACTGGTCAGCACATACCAGGCCAGATACACCCAGAATGAGCCATCAAAGTCAGGGTTAAACGCCAGCAGGCCCGCGCTGAAAATCAGGCTCAAAGTCCAGTTTTGCAACAGCAGCATCAATTCGCTGGAAATTCTTACTCCACGCCAGGAACGATAAAAATCAGTGATTCCACCAATCATCTGGAATACGACGAGTGCCAGCAACGCCATTAGCAAATGCATATACAAGAACGGTAACGCGTTGACTTTACATACCACCCATAAGCCAACAAACATAATGGTTATGTCAGAAAAACGTTGCACCATAGAGATTAACGATGCGTTCGTTTTTGGCAGCTCGCGCTTTTTTAGGTTTGTCATCGTTTTACCTTTATTAAAAGGGTGACGGATCCCCTTCAGTACCTCTGTAGGGTGGATAAACGAAGTGCCATCCACCCTACAAATTCCAGAAGATCTCCGTCCCCACAAATCACTGATTTAACAGTTCCATAATTTCCTGTGTTCGCGCCTGCATCAGTTGTTCATTACTGCGCGATTCCACATTCAGGCGCACCACCGGTTCGGTATTTGAACTGCGCAGGTTAAAACGCCAGTCGGCAAACGCCATGCTCACGCCGTCGGTGTGGTCCACATCCGTCGCATGCGGCGCAAAGTGCTGCTGCACACGCGCAATCGCGACTTTCGGGTCCGCCAGTTTGCTGTTGATTTCCCCACTCGCTGGCCATGCCGCCATCCGGTCGTGTACCAGTTCGCCCAGGGTTTTCCCTTTCAGGCATAACAGCTCAGTCACCAGCAGCCACGGGATCATCCCGCTGTCGCAGTAGGCAAAATCACGGAAATAGTGGTGAGCGCTCATTTCGCCGCCGTAAATCGCGTCTTCCTCGCGCATACGCTCTTTGATAAATGCATGGCCGGTTTTCGACATCACCGGTGTGCCGCCTGCCCGCTCCACGATATCTACCGTGTTCCATGACAGACGCGGATCATGGATAATTTTTGCGCCAGGTTGTTTTTCAAGGAACGCCGCCGCCAGCAGGCCAACGATGTAATAGCCCTCGATAAACTGCCCGTGTTCGTCAAACAGAAAACAGCGGTCGAAATCACCGTCAAAGGCGATCCCCATATCCGCGCCGTGTTCAATCACCGCATTGCGGGTATCGTCGCGGCACTCCGGCAGCAGTGGGTTCGGGATACCGTTCGGGAAATTGCCGTCAGGCTGGTTGTGGACTTTGATAAAGGTCAGCGGCACGTTCAGGGATTTAAAGCGTGCTTCAATGGCATCAACAATCGGGCCTGCCGCGCCGTTACCGGAGTTAATCACCAGTTTCAGCGGTTTGATGTTGGCGGCGTTGATATACGAGAACAGGTGGTCGATGTACGCCTCCACCACTGAAATCTTCTGGTAGCTGCCACGTTTCACCGCGTCCACCGGCGGGAAGTCGTTGGCTTCTGCCAGGTGCTGAACATCACGCAGGCCGGTGTCGCCGCTAATCGGGCGAGCCCCTTCGCGCACCAGTTTCATGCCGTTGTAGTCCATCGGATTATGGCTGGCGGTCACTTCAATACCGCCGTCCACGTTCAGATGCCAGGTGGCAAAGTAGATCTCTTCGGTGCCGGACAGGCCGATATCCAGCACATCCACGCCTGCATCCTGCAACCCTTTCGCCAGCGCTAACTTCAATGCTTCGCTGGTCAGGCGAACATCGCCGCCCAGTACAATGGTTTTCGGTTTCAGGTACTCGCCATACGCGCGGCCAATACGTTCAGCAATCTCTTCGTTCAACTCTTCGCCCAGCTTGCCGCGAATGTCATAGGCTTTAAAACAGGTCAATTCAGTCATGTTTTACCTCTTTTCAGGCAACAGTCAGCCCTCTCCAGTACGGAGATAACTTTTTCTAAAATGTATAACCATTAGATTTCACGTTGCAGGAAGGCGGCAACTGCGTGCATCGCCGGGAGCTTAGTTAACTAAGTGACCGGTGTGCGCAAAGGAAGCCAACGCATCTGCAGCGTGAAAAATGATGGTTAGATGCGTCCGTAGCGATCCTCGAAACGCACAATGTCGTCTTCTTCAAGATAAGTGCCGGAACGCACTTCAATCAGGTCGAGCGGGATCTTTCCGGGGTTTTCCAGGCAGTGGGTGACGCCCAGTGGAATGTAGATGGACTCGTTTTCGCCCAGCAGTTTCACCTCTTCACCCAGCGTCACTTTTGCGGTGCCCGCCACCACAATCCAGTGTTCGGCGCGGTGATGGTGCATCTGCAAAGACAACCCCTCGCCCGGTTTCACGGTGATACGTTTCACCTGGTAGCGTTCGCCTTCGTCGATGGAGTCGTATTTACCCCACGGGCGGTACACTTCGCGGTGGTTGTGGTGTTCGTGGCGGCCATCGAATTTGATCTGCTCAACCACTTTCTTCACGCTTTGTACGTGGTCGCGGTCGGCAATCAGCACAGCATCTTTGGTCTGCACAACAATCAGATCTTTCACGCCAACGGTGGTAACCAGGCCCGATTCGGCATAGATGTAACTGTTTTCGGTAGAGTGGCTTATCACATCGCCGTGATGCACATTGCCCTGCTGGTTTTTGGTGCTGATTTCCCAAAGAGAAGACCATGAACCCACATCGCTCCAGCCGGCATCCATTGGCACCACCACGGCATCGGCCGTTTTTTCCATTACTGCGTAGTCAATAGACTCATCCGGGCAGGCGAGGAATGCGGCTTCATCCACACGCACAAAATCAAGATCCGGGTCGACGTTCGCCATCGCCTTTTCGCAGGCGCTGAGAATATCCGGGCGGAATTTTTTCAGCTCTTCGAGGTAGCGCCCGGCGCGGAACAGGAACATGCCGCTGTTCCAGTAATATTCACCGCAGGCGACGTATGCCTGCGCGGTAGCGATATCCGGTTTTTCGACAAACTGCGCCACGCGGAAAGCAATGGCATCGGCACCTGGCGCGTTCGCTGCTGCAACATCACCGCGGCGAATATAGCCATAGCCCGTTTCTGGCAAATCAGGAACGATGCCAAAAGTGACCAGTTTGCCCTCTTCGGCATACGGCAGAGCGTGACGTACCGCCTCGCGAAACGCCTCTTCGTCCTGGATAACATGGTCGGCTGCAAGGATCAGCATCAGCGGATCGGTTTGCGGCTGGTTGCGAATCGCCGCCAGTGCCGCCAGTGCGATAGCTGGCGCCGTGTTGCGCCCGGCAGGTTCCAGCACAATATTTTCGGTGAGCTTGTTCAGCTCACGCAGCTGTTCGGCGACGATAAAGCGGTGTTCTTCGTTACAAATCACCACCGGGCTTTCGCACTCGACGCCGTTTAAACGGCTGACGGTGGTTTGCAACATTGTCAGTTCCCCTTTCAGGCACAGGAACTGTTTCGGGTAAAGCACGCGGGACAACGGCCACAAGCGGCTACCGTTTCCTCCAGCCATAATGACCGGATAGAGTCTGGAATTAGTCATAATTAACCCTGAATGTCCGCAATAAATTGATTCAGCACGCTGTTTTTCTCGAGCGTGCGCTCGGCATAGTCACATGCCACGATGTTATGTTCCGGCAGTTGCAGGCAGCGCTGGATGCCATCGGCCAGGGCATCAACCGACTCCGGCTCAACACACAGTGCAATTCCGGAATACGCCTCGCAAAGTTGGCCAAGTTCGGTGTCCGCTTCTGCGGTAATCACCGCATTGCCGCCCACCGCAAGAATGTTGGTCAGTTTTGATGGCAGAACCGCGTCAGCCGCACCCCGGCGCTGAATAACCAAATGGCAATCGGCAAGCTTTAGCAACGCTGGCAGCGCGTCGTAAGGCTGCAACGGATGGAACACCACGTTATGCAGCCCTTTTTCCTGAGCCAGTTTTTGCAGGCGAGCTTTGCCGCCGCCCTGGCCGACAATCACGAATACATACGGCAGGTGGGCAAAACGTTCAGCCACTTCGATTACCGTTTCTAGGCCCTGCTTTTCGCCGATATTGCCGGAATATAGGATAATTTTTTTATCAGCAGGCAATTGCAGGCGGTCGCGAACCGCCAGAATTTCTTCACGAGAAATACCGCGAAAACGCTCTACTTCGGACCAGTTGGGGAAGAAGATCACTTTCTGCGGATCCACACCCTTTTCAGTCGCTTTGTTCATCATCGAACGGGAAATCGTCGAAATGTTATCAACGTTGTGCAGGCCGCTTTGTTCAAAACGCTGCGCCAGACGTGCCACTTTGCCCTGCTTTTTGCCCGCCATCCCCAGGCCAAGCATGGCGTCCACTTCGTAATCCTGGATATGCAGCAGTGTGCGTGCGCCGCTCAGTTTTGCGAGCAGACGCATGCCCGGTACGCAAAACAGCGTCGGCACCACGCCGATAATGCGATCCGGCTTCCAGCGGCGTTGCGCCAGAAGCGGGAATAAAGAGCTCAGCGCAAAGCTGCCCAAATGAATCAGGCGCTTTAGCGTTGAAGGTTGCTTTGGAACATACAGCGGGCAGCGCCAGACGGTCGCAGCACCCACCTCTTTCTTATACTTCCAGGCGGAATAATCGGGATGCACTTCCCAAACCGGATAGTAAGGTGGTGCGGTGATCACCCGCACCTCGTGGCCCTGGCGCGTCATCCACTCCACCATTTCGCCGGTGTATTTGCCGATGCCCGTTAATTCCGGCGAATAGTTAATGCCGTAGACCAGAATTTTCATAATCCGATGACCTTTTCTTCCTTGTCGCCCAGAAAATAAGCACGGCTGTTTTCATGCACATCATCGTGAGCCAGCAATTGCTCAGGCGTTAACCATAGGTAATCGCTGTGCTGTGCTTTCGGCAATGGCAGATGTTCCGCGTCCACACGCAGACGAAAACCCAGCACGATGTAGTGCGTGGAAAATTCTTTTCCTGCAAAGTTGTCGTCATAGAAGTGCTGCCACACGCCATAGAACTCGCCGTCGGGCAACGTGAACGACGTGCCTAATTCAGCTTCGGTTAAGCGTGCAAAAGCCCGTTCCAGCGTTTCGTCTTTCTGTACCCGGCCACCCGGCACGAACCAAAAGTTCTGCGCCGGGCGCTGAGTGCGTTGCCCCAGCAGGAACTCTCCTGCCTGATTTTCAACGATAAGATCGATTGAGATCAGCGGCGTTGCGCGGACAACGGTGGCGAAGTCTTCAGCACTCAGAAACATATTTACCCCCGGAACCGTTGCTGGTTTTCGAGGAACCACTGGTAGGTGCTGGCAAGGCCAGGCTCCAGGGTGATTTCCGGGTACCAGCCCAGACGGCGCAGGCGGGTAACGTCCAGCAGTTTGCGCGGCGTGCCATCAGGTTTGGTGGCATCAAACACCACGCGCCCACGGTAGCCCGTGACTTTGGCGATGGTTTGCGCCAGTTCGCGAATGGTGCAATCCACCCCGGTGCCGACGTTAATATGCGAAAGCATCGGCTGGGTATTTTCCTGCCACACTTCACTGGCCATTTCCATAATGTGAATGCTGGCTGCCGCCATATCATCAACATGCAGGAATTCACGCATTGGCGTACCGCTGCCCCACACCACCACATCCGGCGAGTTTTGCTGCGTCGCTTCGTGGAAACGGCGCAGTAACGCCGGGATCACGTGCGAATTGCTTGGGTGGAAGTTATCGTTCGGGCCATACAGATTGGTTGGCATCACCGAACGATAATCGCGACCATACTGGCGGTTATACGACTCGCACAGTTTGATACCGGCAATTTTGGCAATCGCATACGGCTCGTTAGTCGCTTCAAGCGTGCCTTGCAGCAGCTCGCTTTCCGCCATTGGCTGGTTCGCCATTTTCGGGTAAATACACGAGGAACCGAGGAACAGCAGTTTGTTCACATTGTGCGTATGTGCGCTGTGAATAATGTTGCTCTCGATAATCAAGTTTTCGTAGATGAAATCAGCTGGGTAGGTATTGTTCGCGACAATTCCACCTACTTTCGCCGCAGCCAGGTAAACCTGGTCGATACGCTGTTCGGCAAAAAATGCATTAACCGCCGCACCATCTAACAGGTTGAGTTCGTCGCGACTACGCAGCACCAGTTCGACATCAGCACGTTGTTCAAGCTGACGGACGATGGCCGAACCGACCATCCCCCGATGGCCGGCAACAAAGATACGGTGTTTATTCATACTCAGGACTCCAGCGCGATGGCAACCTCGTAACCGTGGGACTTAAGCAACGAGTGTTTTTTCGCCGCTTCCAGATCTTTAGCGACCATCTCGCCAACCATCTCTTTGAGCGTGATTTCTGGTTTCCAGCCCAGTTTTTCGTGTGCTTTAGTTGGGTCGCCCAACAGGGTTTCCACTTCCGCAGGACGGAAATAGCGCGGGTCAACGGCGACAATCACATCGCCCGCTTTCACGCCCGGCGCATCGTGGCCCGTGACTGAAACAACAATGCCCTTCTCGTCAACACCTGTGCCTTCAAAGCGCAGTTTGATACCCAGTTGTGCGGCTGACATTTCCACGAACTGACGCACGGAATACTGCACACCGGTGGCAATCACGAAATCTTCTGGCGTCTCTTGTTGCAGCATCATCCACTGCATTTTGACGTAGTCTTTGGCATGGCCCCAGTCACGCAGGGAATCCATGTTGCCCAGATACAGGCACTTTTCCAGGCCCTGAGCAATGTTGGCGATGGCGCGGGTAATTTTGCGGGTCACGAAAGTTTCGCCACGACGTGGAGATTCGTGGTTAAACAGAATGCCGTTACAGGCATACATGCCGTAGGACTCACGGTAGTTGACGGTGATCCAGTAGGCGTAAAGTTTGGCAACGGCATACGGAGAACGCGGATAGAAAGGCGTGGTTTCTTTCTGCGGCGTTTCTTGCACCAGGCCATAAAGCTCAGAAGTTGATGCCTGGTAGAAACGGGTTTTCTTCTCAAGACCTAAGAAACGAATCGCTTCCAGCAAGCGCAAGGTCCCCATTGCATCAACATCTGCGGTGTATTCCGGAGATTCGAAAGAAACCGCGACGTGGCTCATCGCGCCCAGGTTGTAGACTTCATCCGGCTGCACTTCGGAAAGAATACGGGTCAGGTTTGAGCTGTCAGTCAGATCACCGTAGTGCAGATGGAATTTTGGATTGCTGGTATGCGGATCCTGGTAAATATGGTCAACACGTTCGGTGTTGAAAGAAGAAGCACGGCGCTTAATACCATGAACTTCATAACCTTTTTCCAGCAGCAGTTCCGCCAGATAGGAGCCGTCTTGCCCGGTTACACCCGTGATGAGAGCTACTTTAGTCATAATGGATTTTCCTCTGTTAAACCAGGTTCTTATTTGAAGGTCCGTAGGGTGGATAAACGTAGTGCCATCCACCGATTTGTCGGATGGCGCAAGCTTATCCGACCTACAGGGCTACAAAACTCGATCGCGTATTTTTACTGCTGGGTTACCCCGGCAAACGGCATTCGCCGGTAATGATTTATAAATGCTGCTGCGCGCACCCACGACGGTGCCATTTCCAATATTCACGCCAGGTGAAACAAATACATCAGTTGCCAGCCAACATTTTTCACCGATAACAATTGGTGAAGCGGTAATATCGAAATGTTTGCTCATATAATCGTGACTGCCGGTACATAAATAACACTTTTGTGAAACGACAGAATTTGCACCAATCGTGATTTCACCCAGCGTATATAACACGGCGTCATCGCCTACCCAGGCATAATCCCCGAGGGTTAATTTCCATGGGTAAGTAATTTTCACGGACGGACGAATCACCACACCTTTACCGATTCGTGCGCCAAACATGCGTAATAAAAATGCACGCCAGCGATAAAATATTTGTGGCGACCAGGCAAATAATGTTGCTTGTACCGCCCACCATAATTGCACTTTTATTCCGATTGCGCCGCGAAAGCCCCTCGGCACAGTAAAGCCGCTTAGCTCTTGCATAATATTTCCTTATTTTCGCCGGATGGCGCTTACGCTTATCCGACGTACATGTCAGTCGTAGTTGTAGGGTGGATAAGCGCCAGCGTCATCCACCTTAGGCTTTGTTATAAAGCGTCTTTGTTTTTCCGGTGGTGCGTAAACGTAACTTATAAGACAATTCTGCAATAAACCCTGGGACGTGTAATATTTTGCGCTGCACGCTTCTCGCATCACGGCACAATTCAATATTATTGGTGGTAGAAACACCACCCATTGAAAACTCGGAGACAATCCCCTTGACGCGTTTAAATGCATAACCTTTTTTATACATCCGTGCGGCAAGCGCGTAATCCGATGAGACTTTATATTGCAGATCGTAAGGGTATTTACGCAGACCTGAGACAGGGAAAAATATGGCCTGATGGCTGGCTGGTAAACTGTGGTAGATATACCAGCCCTGCTTTGCACGGCGCTCTATTTTTGTACCATCACCAAAATCTAATAATGCATCGCCAATCACCATCGCATTATCAGTTGACGGCATAGCAGCCAGTTGATGCGCCACAGTTGGAATATCCTGATGGAAAATATCACCCGAATTAAGGAACAACGCATAACGGCCCTGAGCCATATCAATGCCTTTGTTCATCGCATCATAAATGCCGTTATCTTTCTCACTCACAAAACGTAAGTTGTACTGCCCATTCAGGTTTTCCAGAAGCTCGGCGGTACCATCTTGCGAGCCACCATCAACCACAATCCACTCAAATGTGATCCCAGGCGCCTTCGCTAAATGTGCCAGCGACTGCCAGGTTTTTTCTATTCCGGCAAGATTTTTATAAGCAACCGTAATGACACTTAATAGCATGATGGACCTCAACGCTGTGTAATATTAAGTGCCTTACGCAAAATAAACGGGCACACAATCAAAAACGCATATTCAGGGCTAAAAATTGAACCGGTAAAAAATAATGATACAGGTGTAAAAAGCCATAATTGAACGCGGTAATTTTCGTTATTACCAAAAGCTGTGCGCATCATTTTAAAGACTTTCCACATATACCAAATAGTCAGTAATACCGCGAACCATGAAAAATAAATAATTAGCAGATACAAACCATTGTCTACTGTTTTACCGACATCCGCACCGTTAAAGATTCCGAATGATGCGACATATTCATATAAAGATCCGAAACGCACCACCCCATCTATATTGGTTAATGAATACCCAACCATCGCTAACGGGCCAATAATACGATAATAAGATGACGAACCTTCCGTTCCCAAATCGCCAAGACGGGTCGCAATATAAGGGAACGCGAATATTAACCCTACTAAAAACACGGAAAGAGAAATAATTGCTAATGGCAACTTCTTCTTTATGGCACTTTTATTAAGGTACTGGAATGCCCATTCAAGAAGATAGAACAGGATAAAAGTCATTACCCCTGAAAATGAACCTGAAAGCACTATCCCTAAAAGAATCATACCATCTGTTTTCGGTGTTTTGATACCAAACTGTTTGATACTGAGCCAAATTGAGATTAACGCCAGAGCGAAGAACGCCGGTTCAAAATAGAGTGCTGTGGTACGCTTACCGCCGAAGCTAATAAAGTTCAGAACATAGCTATTACTGTATATAAGAAACTTCGAAATTTTCTCAATCAGGCTACTTCCACCGGTCAGAATAATCTGAGCCATTTCTGCCGCAGCAAGCATCACAATAATGCCCACCACCCCATAAAATAACCGCAGAATTTTATGGTGATTACGCTGTGAAATAGTTTTGAAACGGCAGCTCCAGGTCATCGCCATAATCAGCACGATATAGACGAACAATAATGTCGAGGTGACGTATTTGCTGGCATCAAGCGACTGGCCAAAGATGTAGTTAAACGCGGTGAGTCCCGCACCGATACCAAGCGCAATCATCAATTTTTTGACGCTGATTCGTTCTATGTACAAAAAGAGGATTGCAGGTAAGAAGGTAACTATCGTTATGGGGAAGCTTTCACCCAATGAGGCCAACTTGACGTTGACCACCAGATAGATAAACGGTAACAGCAGATAACTACAGATTCTGATAGAACGAGACATACTCCTCCAGCATCTGTTGCCCACTAAACGCCTGGCGGCTTGCAGCTTTAAACACCTGCAACTCTTTGCCAAACACCTGCTGCGCTAACTGCTCTTTTGGCATTTTCACCAGTTCGAGCACCCGAGCATCACTAAAGGTTTTGCCATCGACTTTACGCAGCACTTCATCTGCTGCATCGCTTTGGGTAGCAATAACCGGAACACCAATGGATAACGCCTCACACAAAATCAGCGGGTAGTTGTCGACCTGCGAGCTGAATACCAGTGAGTCCATTTCGTTAAGCTCGCTCATCAACGCTTTTTTATCGGTCATGTAACCGTGATTGACCACGTTCGGGCCATTGAATGGCGAGAATTTACCGAAGGTGTGCAACTCGATTTCGTCGCCCAGCGCCATCATGGCCTGTACGAGTTGCTGATTGGTTTTGCCGTCGTAACGTAAATCGTGTGCTACCACTGCCACTTTTGGCCTGGCGCCCGCAGCTTGCGTGAGGGGTAATTCAGCCAGAATCGCTTCGGTTGCCACATCAATACCGTTGTTGATGATTTTGCAGCGCCCTGCTCCGTAAATCAGGTTAAAGGCGTCAGCCACATGCTGGCTTGGCGAAATAAACTTACAGCCCAGCGCCAGCATTTCGCGAAGCAACTGACGTTTGGTGTGCACCAGAAGATGTGCACGATCCTTTTTCACCGGCGGGTAATTGTTTAGCGTCGGGCATTTCTGGCAGCCCGTTTTCCAGCCGTCGCAGCCATCAAGAAACGCACAGCGTCCGGTGATACTCCAGTGGTCGTGGAGCGTCCAGACAAAAGTGACATCCGGTTTATGCGCTTTTACACGCTGGCAAAACGTCACCATCTCTTCGAGGTTAAGCCAGTAACTGTGTACCACATGGAAATGCAGCACCACTGGGCCATGGCTGCGGGTCACTTTGCGATACAGATTATTCAGGTTGCCGAACGGGTCGCGGTTGAGAAAGCGAAACAGAATAATGTTGGCGATAGATGTCAGGCGCGGCGTGTGTTTTTCCACCCCCAGGAACTTGTCGTGGCTGGCGCTTTTTTTGCCGCCTTTGCCATAGCCGTAAATAAATCGCGAGCTAAAACCTGCGGCATTTGCACGCTGATGAAGATCCAGCGCAACACCCGCCGCACCGCCTTCAGCAAGGCGCACGTTAAATTGCATGATATTCATTTAATTATTTTTACCTGTGCTTTTTCGCCAACCACCAGCGCATTGTCTGGCACGCTATCGAGCACCACACTTCCCGCGCCAACAATGACGTTATTCCCAAGCGTGATATCACCGATAATCACAACGTTGGCACCCAGTTCGACACCGTTGCCAATCACCGGGCAGGCGTTGCTTTTGCCACGATTACCGATGGTGACGCCGTGGCGAATAGTGAAATCATCCCCGGCGACCACAAATTTGTTAATCACAACGGCATAACCGTGGTGAATGGTGAAACGACGCCCAATGGAGGCACCTGCCTGGATTTCATAGCCAAACAGGCATTCGGTCACAAAGCGATAAAGCAGGATTATCGGAGCCGCCCAAAGATTGTTGATGACGCTTTTTTTGCGCCATACCGAGCAAAAATGGGCAATACGGTAAGCCATCACCATACAGCAAGGGCGAAGGCTCCAGGAATTTGCGCGTAGGTCTTCAAGCACCGTTATTTCCCCCGTAGCCCATCTGCCAGTCGCTTAGTATTTCGCACGCTCAAGAGCGCTAATAACGTGCGCAAAGACATACGCTTATTGCGGATCTGGTAGAGGGTAAACAGCTGATATTTCTTGCTGGCACGGTCGAATTTATCTTTGTGCTTTTGATAGAAGTGAAAGTACCCGGCAAATTTTTTCGGTGATTTGGTGATCTGCATTTCACCGTGATTGATATGCAGAATTTGCGTGGCTTCGTCCACTTTCCACGGCTGGCCATACTCCACAGCCATACGCAGGAAAATATCGTAGTCCTGAGCTGCTGCAAGTGTTGTGTCGAACAGGCAAGCTTTGAAGCGGTCGGCATAAGTAAATACTTGATTACCTATGATATTACGCTTGTAAAACAGCTTTAATGAGAAGGGTGATTTAGGGTAAAGCGGCAAGCTTGCGGGCTGCGAATAGACTTGTCCCTCACAAACATAGTCGTTGGCATACAAAAAAGCGTGCGTCACCAACTGCTGTTTATGTTCCAGGAACGCTGACAAGCGATTGGGAGTCCACTCATCATCGTCATCAATACCAGTAATCAACTCCCCCGCAGCCTGGCGAATAGCCTGGTTGCGTACCGAACAGGCACCAGAGTTGAAATCATTACGGATGTAACGCACTCGCGAGTCCCCCAGCTCATCAACAAAGCGCTGAAGCTGTTCAAAAGAGGAGGAGCAGTCATCAACGATTAACATTTCCCAGTGTTCATAATCCTGGCGCAGCACCGATTTGATGGCGCGGATCGCCAACTGCTGGCGATTCCATGTCGGCATATAAATAGAGATAAGTGGGCGTTTCATGGCGCTCCCCCGAAAATCGTTTTTATTTATTGGTAGATGGCGATATCGCTTATCCACCCTACGGCGAGATTTGTAGGACGGATAAGCAAAGCCTCATCCGCCAGTTGATGCCTGACTATTTCGCATCAGATTTATATTCGTACTCGTAGTAACCGTAATCCTCGTACCCTGCCGCACGGCGGAAGATGGAATTGAGAATCACGCCACGTACGGTGACGCCATTTTGTTCAAAGCGGCTGAGACTGGTTTCGACTTCTTTGAGCGTATTCACCGCATAGCGCGCCACCATCAGCGTGGTGCCCGCATGGCGGCCGACAACCGCAGCGTCGGTAACGGCGAGAATTGGTGGGGTATCAATCAACACCAGGTCATAGCTTTTGCTTGCCCATGCGATTAATTCCGCAAAGCGCTCGCTCATCAGTAACTCAGAAGGGTTAGACGGCACCACACCACGCGGTACAAGGTCAAAATTAGGTACGGAGGTTTTTTGCGCACAGCGGGTAATTTCCGCCTGCCCTGAGAGCACCTCTGCAAGACCGTTGTTGTTGGTAGTGCCCAGTAGTTCGTGGGTATAACCTTTGCGCATATCGCAGTCGATAAGCAGCACACGCTTATTGGTCTGGCTAATCACAGCAGCCAGGTTGGCGCACACAAAGGTTTTACCAATCGACGGACTAACACCGGTCAGCATCAGAACGTTATTGGATGCCTGCATCATGGCGAAATGAAGACTGGTGCGCAGGCTGCGAATCGCTTCGATAGCCAGATCGGTTGGATTACCCACCGCCAGCAGTTGGCTTTGCTTATTGCGTTTCGCCGCTTTAACAGTGCGCACCGTGGCATTGTCGCGGGATTTCTGCCATTCAGAAAGCGGGATGCTGGCATACACACCAATCCCTGCCTCTTCGAGTACCGCAGGACTTTCGATGCCACGATTGAACAAGGATCGTAACAGCACGCCCATGATGGACAACATCAGACCAAGAATAATGCTGCCGAGAATGATCAGGGCACGTTGCGGTTTCACCATGCCTGGTTGAGCAATGGCCGCATCGACGATACGCACATCACCAACGGTACTGGCTTCGGTGATTTTCAACTCTTGCTGCTTGTTCAGCAGTTGCATGTATACCTGTTGCCCAGACTCAACATCACGCGTTAAACGCACGATTTCCTGCTGCGTTTTTGGCATCGCGGTAACACGCCCGTTAAGGCGCGCTTTTTCATCGAGCAGCGTCTGACGTTTTTCCAGCAAGGTGCGATAAGCCGGGTGAACCTTAGTATAGAGTTTGGAAATTTCAGCCTCTTTGAAGGTCAACTCATTGAGCTGCGCATCAATATTTACCATGGTGTCGAGGACGGATTTGGCTTCCAGTGACAGGTCAACCGAGTCTTGCTGCTGGCGATAAGCGTTGAGTTTATTTTCGGCAGCATCAAGGCGGCTACGGACTTCCGGCAGCTGTTGCGCTAAGAATTGCAGGCTTTTAGCCGCTTCTTCCGACTTACGCTGCACGTTCTGCGCCAGATAGTTACGTGTGATGCTATCGAGGATGGCGCGAATTTGGTCCTTGTCTTCACCGGTATAAGAGAGGCTTAACACGCCGGTATCTTTGCCATTTTCAGCTACGGTCAGGTTGCCCTGAAGCTGATTTATCATGCCAAGCGTGGAGTATTTACTGACGGTAAAGGTATCGCCCACTTGCGCTTTAATCGCGCTAACGGACAGCGTGATACCGCCTTGATTTAGCGTTTTCCCAACCTGCCCTTTGGCGCTAAACCCGTTATCACTGGTCAGCAAATACTGCGTTGGGCTCAGCACTTCCAGGGTAAATATATTTTTGGCCTGCCCTGCCGGAAGATTAAAGGTATCAACAACGACGGTATCGTTCTGGCGGCCTTGCAGCCTGTCCCAGCCCGCGCCTAACAGCCAAAAGCTGTTTTTTGCGACTGAAATATCCAGATTCAGATCGTCTACCGTTTTACCCAATACCAGACGCGACTGAATCAGCTGCATCTCGGCAGCAGAAGCAGGCGGCTTGTTTGATAGCGCTGAACTGATGTCGTTGACCAGCGAGTTACCGGCATTTTGTTCGATTTGCACCAGCGCATCTGCTTTATAGATTGGCGTGGCAAACATGGCGTAGACGGTCGCCAGTATCGCGAAAATTGCGGTGATCCCCAGGACCCACCAGCGGGCTTCAAGGACCGTCCCGAACAATCGGCCAATATCAATTTCGTCATTACCCTCAGTCGGGGCACTCGAACGGCGTGCTTTTTCTGTCATTGTTATCCCTGATGAGCGTTGAGTGCGTTAGCCCATTTTTGGGCGTTCTGGTCCAGAAGACCGTAAACCGCTTCAAAAGCGTCGTGGCTTTTGCGATACGGGTCGGGAATTTCCCGTTCCGCATCCCAGTGACCAAACAGCATCACTTTGCCGCGCATCTCTGGAGCCATTTCGCAAAGTGCGGAGATATGGCGTTTTTCCATGGCAAGAATCAGGTCGTATTCGCGGCACATTTTGCCGGAAACCTGTTTTGCGCAGTGCCCCTCCAGGGAGAGGTTATGCTGCTCGGCGACGCGAACAGCACCTGCATCAGCCCCTTTCCCCACCAAAGCCCCCAGCCCCGCAGAAGTCACGGTAAGCTGCGGGTGATAGCTTTTAAGTAACCGCTCAGCGGTTGGGGAGCGGCAAATATTCCCCACACAGACAACCAAAATTTTGTTGAACATAGCGCGTTACCAGGTATGGATATCTTTGGCGGTATCCGTCATATAACGAACACCACTGATAGTCGGCAGCAGTTGGTTGATCAGACGATTCCAACGCGTGACAGGTGCTGTGGTCACATACACCACATCGTAAGGTTGCAGCTGGAACTCGGTGCCCATCACCAGCGAGGTCGCATCCGACATATCAAGCTGATAAATGTTGGCGATTTTGCCGCCCTGCTTCTCTTTGATTGGGCGAATCACAAAGATGCCGCTGGCATTGGAAGCCGTCATATCCAGACCTTCTGCCTGGCCCAGCGCTTCGGTCAGCGTCATGCCGCTGAAGTCCATTTTCAGGGTGGTCTGTTTCTTCACTTCACCCATTACGAACACTTTCAGATCGTCATTGCGCGGCACGAATAAAATGTCGCCGGGATAAAGCAAATGATTCTGGCTCAGGTCGCCGTTTTGCATCAGCGCTTGCAGGGAAATACGCTTTTCCTGGCCATTGTGTGTGAGGACCACATTGCGCCAGTCAGCGGCATCAGTCAGACCGCCTGCGGCGTTGATAGCATCGAGGATGGTGAGCGGCACGTTGGTAATTGCCTGTTGACCGGATTTATTCACCTGGCCTGAGACATAGGCTTTTTGGGAACGGAAGCCAGCGATATTAACGTCCACCTGCGGGTCAGCGATGTACGTCGCAAGGCGGCCGGTAATATCACTGCGGATTTCAGACAGGGTTTTACCCGCGACTTTTACTTTGCCGACATATGGATAGAACATCGTGCCGTCTGACTGTACCCAGTTACCCGCATCGCTTGAACTGCGGTATTGGCCCGCTGGGGTAGTGAGTTCCGGGTGATCCCAGACCGTGACATTCAGAACATCCCCTGGACCGACACGATATTGGTAGGCGGAGATCTCCTGATCGAGAGACATATTTGGCTGTGCGACCGCTGGACGTACGCGTAATTGTTCAACCAGACGCGGCGTTAATGGATACACGTTTACCATCCGGTCCAGATCAAAATCTGAATCCTGTTGCTTGATAACATCTTTCCCCATCGTCGACATATTGCTACCGGGGAGCACTGTGCAACCACTCATCAGGGTTACCGACACCAATAAAGGCATCAATTTAAGTTTGTATTTAATCATTGAGTATTTATCACTATGGCAGAGTAATTATCCTGATCGAATAAAATAAGTGGCTCGTTAGGCTTATCAGTGAGATATAAAATTGGCCCCAAATGTAGATCTAACTAAATGGCATAATTCCTAAAAAGCACTTATTTAGACAAAGTGGCGACAGAATAACCGAGGCTTATTCTCTGGCCTTCAGGCATGCTACCGCCCCTGGCTTACAGTCACCAACCTACTGAAAAAAGACAATTTATAAGAAGTCACGATTCCAGGATGTAAATCCAAAGAATAATTTTCTGGAGATAAGCCCTATGGCACCAGGTTAAATATCACAGCTTCAGCGAATATAAAAAATACATCTAATATCAGACACCGATATCGATTGTTGCAGCTAACCCTATATCAGGCAAGGTTCCACAGAACCACACAGGGACTTTTAAGAATAATATTAACGCCACATTTACATGCGATTAGGAATTTCTTTATATTGACAGAATATTAATAAGTGATAAGTCACAATGTGATATACAGATATATCTCATGTAAAATTAAATATAATAAATAATACCAGGTCGATACTTCACAAAACAATTAACTATTTACCATGGTTATTAAGTGGGATTAAGCGGGATATGCCTGGTATTTAAGATGGAGGAGATTTATCCCTGGCCATGATATTGCAATTTCACGAGCGATTATCCATTATTTCATTGTGACATTTGTCATCTAACAAGAGGTGCTATGCCCAAAAGATTTCAAGTGCTGAGAAGGCAGCAAACTAACGAATCCGCTGGCTTGAAATATTAAGGGTATAAAAGAATATGGAATGGATTGCCGATCCATCTATCTGGGCAGGTCTGATAACGCTGGTAGTTATTGAGCTGGTCCTCGGTATCGATAACCTGGTGTTTATCGCTATCCTTGCCGAAAAACTCCCCCCATCCCAACGCGACAAAGCACGCGTGACCGGGCTCATTCTTGCCATGTTGATGCGCTTGCTATTGCTGGCCTCCATTTCATGGCTGGTCACGTTAACACGGCCACTTTTCAGAGTGGGTGAACTTGGTTTTAGCGCCCGTGATCTGATCATGCTATTTGGTGGGCTGTTTCTGCTATTTAAGGCGACCGTTGAGCTCAATGAGCGGCTGGAGGGTAAAGATAGTGAAACTCACACGCAGCGGCGGGGTGCAAAATTCTGGCCGGTGGTCGCACAAATCGTCATTCTGGATGCGGTGTTTTCTCTCGACTCGGTGATAACCGCGGTGGGTATGGTCGACCATCTGCCAGTGATGATGGCGGCGGTGATTATCGCAATTTGCCTGATGCTGCTCGCCAGCAAAGCCTTAACGCGCTTTGTGAACAACCACCCGACCATTGTGATTCTCTGCCTGAGTTTCCTGCTGATGATAGGCTTTAGTCTGGTCGCAGACGGTTTTGGTTACCATATTCCGAAAGGCTATTTATATGCCGCTATCGGGTTCTCGGTAATGATTGAAAGTTTAAACCAGCTGGCAATATTCAACCGTCGTCGCTTCTTGTCTGCCGATCAATCGTTACGCCAACGCACCGCAGAAGCCGTGCTGCGTTTATTGAATGGTAAGAAGGAAGAGGCTGAACTGGATGCTCAAACCGCATCGCTGATTGCTGACCACACCCGACAAGATGAAATATTTGAGCCGCAAGAACGGCTGATGATTGAACGCGTGCTAAATCTCAACCAACGCACAGTGAGCAGCATTATGACCTCACGTCATGATGTCGAACACATCAAACTTGCCGACCCGGAAGAACAAATACGGGCCTTGCTTGATAAGAACCAGCATACCCGCGTGGTAATAACTGGCGATAGTGACGAAATTCTGGGTGTCGTGCACATCATTGATTTACTTCAGCAATCATTAAAAGGTGAACCGCTTAACCTTGAGGTTTTGATACGACAACCACTTATCTTCCCGGAAACACTGCCTTTATTGGCGGCACTCGAGCAGTTCCGCAACGCCAGAACACACTTTGCCTTTGTGGTTGATGAGTTTGGTTCGGTAGAAGGTGTGGTGACGTTGAGTGACGTGATGGAAACCATTGCCGGTAACTTGCCGAATGAAGCTGAAGAGATAGATGCACGCCATGATATTCAGAAAAACCCGGATGGGACATGGACGGCAAACGGCCATATGCCGCTGGAAGATTTGGTCCAGTATGTGCCATTACCGCTGGATGATAAACGCAACTACCATACGATTGCAGGGCTACTGATGGAGGCGTTGCAACATATTCCGGTAACAGGAGAAGCTGTTCAGGTGGGGGATTTTCTGTTGCGGACACTGCAAGTAGAAAGCCATCGCGTACAGAAGGTGCAAATTGTCCCGTTGATCAGCAACGATGAGATGGATTTTGAGGTGTGATTTAAATTAAAGTCGGATGTCGCTGCGACATCCGACGTTTGAAGTGACTAAAGCTTATCCAGAAGATCTTTAACGTCTTTCGCTTTGCTACTGTCTTTATGCTTGTCTAGCCAATCATTCAGGCGACGTTTCGCTTCACTCTGCAACTGTTTGCGCAGTACCTGGTCCACTTGCAAAGAGTAATTCAACTTCTGCCATGGCCCATAAACTCGTAGTGGGATCGGGGTGGTTTTCAGCACCTCAACCAACTTACTATCCCCTTTCCAGCCGTCAACGACCGTGACATCAAAGCGGGTATCGCACTGCTGCTTAACAAGATCAAGAGTCCCCGAACCTGTCAGCGCCAACATGGAAGATTCTCCCACCATTTTCTTGAGCGATAGCTCACCGTTGTTGAGATTTGCTTGCGCTGAGAAGTTATCCAACATGGTGACATTGTCATAATTTTCCTGGGCCTGGACATCATCATTGCTACGGGTAACCGCTTGCTGAATCAACTGTTGGAAGTTCATACCCTGCATTGTGGTATGTAGCATCGTGATGTTCGCATCTCCTTGCCAGCTACGGCGAAACGCTTCGGCGCTGAGTATGTCACCGGTAAACTCCCCTTCCATTGAAAGCAACCCAGACAACGCAATTGGGTAGTTAAACGCAGTCAGAATCGGCTCAATTTCTATGTTTTCAACTTTTGGGCTGAATGAAAGTTGCGGCTGACTCTTGCGCGCATCAAGTTCTCCCGGGAATGACATACTACCTTTGCCAAATTTCCCCATCAGTTCAGAAACCGTCAGTAAGCCATAATTGTTGGTTATAGCCCCTTGAACATCAGTGAAATCCAGCCCTCGCCACACCACACTGGACGCGGCAATATTAACCTGAGCAGTAAAATCACGCAGACTCTGGTAGTTGGTCTCTTCGCCACCGGAAGCAATGATCGGACGCGGTAGCGCACTTTGTTGCTGCGCCTGTTGCTGCACGTTGATATTGGTCACTGAGTTGCCAGCAACCAATCCATCGAGATTCAATTTACCTGAACGTAAATCGATGACCCACTGAGTTTTGTCTTCCAGCACAGCACTGGCGTTGCCTTGCAAATCGCTGTCATTGGCAGTCAGTTGCAGTTGATTAAGTTCAAGACGGCGCTGTGGCTCAAGCCAACGAGCCGCAAAGGTTCCGCTGCCCGTAATCCCTTTAGCTGGAAGATCGGCACCTTGAATTTCGTAATCGAGTTTGGAGATATTGGCACTGAGTTGCTGCGGATAATTGCTGGCATCAAGATCGGCCACCAATGAAAAGGTCAGATCACGTTGGTCACGATTAATACGGCTGCTCAGTTCAATGTGCGCTTGTTTTCGCTCATTCTGCTCCATTTGCAGATTGATATTGCGCACCGTAATTTGTTCGTCATTAACATGCTGGAAAACCAGCACACTGTCGGCAACTTTTAGTTTAGCGATGTCAAAAGACCAGCCACTGTCTTCATCTGATGGAGGCGTAGGAGCCGAAGGCCCGACAGGGGCATCTTTCGCACGGCGCTCTTCTGTCTGGGGAGTGAGTTGAATTACGGCACCTTTCAACATCACCTGGTGAACCTTAAGCTGGTGAGAAAGCAGAGGTAATAAGGCAACATCCAGGCGCATATTGTCGGCACGCACCAGGGGCTGACTAGCACCTGGTGCGGTTAATGACATACGCCCTGATAAAATACTAAGTTGTGGCCAGACGTGCCAACGCAGCGGCCCGTCTAAAGCCAGTTGATAACCACTGCGAGCCTCAACCTGGCGCACCATATATGCACGAAAATCATTGGGGTTAACCAATAACACCAACGCAGAAAGGCCGGCAACCAGTACAACCAGCAAAATCATCAGCGTGGTAAGTAATCGTCTCATACAATCCCCATACAGATGGCAACTCAGTCCTTATCAATACGACTCGCCACAGCCCCTTGCTGATCGCGATATTTTGCGTCCTGGCGACTGTTGTAAGGGCGTGCGGCAGGGCCAGAAAGCGGTTCAAAACTCAAAGCACCAATCATCATACCAGGACGCAGGGCTAATGGCAGCTTACCGGAATTATAGAACTCCAGAACGATGCAGCCATGCCAGCCAGGATCGATACGGTGTGCGGTGACATGGACCATCAAACCCAGACGCGCCAAAGATGAACGACCGTCTAACCAGCCGACTAAATCAGCGGGTATCGTTACAGACTCAAGCGTTACCGCTAAAGCCAGTTCACCTGGGTGCAAATAGAATGCTTCGCCTTCATTGAGGACGATTTCGTCGCTCATGACGCGTTCTAACGCCTCGCTCACTTCATCTTTTGGACCGCTCAAATCTATAAACGGTGCAGTATGACCACTGAAGGTGCGGAATTTGTTCCCCAAACGCACATCGACAGTAGCACCGCTAATGCGTTCAACTGGCGGACGAGGGGTAATCGTTAAGCGCCCATCATCGAGCCAGGCTTCTATATCGCGGTCACACAAACGCATCAGTGATGCTCCTTATCTCAAGCTCAGTTTTGTTTACCCTGCCACAGCGGGGCTAAGATAGCCACGCTACGAAGGGTAAATACCGGGATTACATTACGTTTTTGCGAGCGAATAAGTAGAACTCGTCCGCGAAAGGCTGTTATGCCTGAAGATTATTCAAAGAACTGGCTGATTTTTGCCTTGAGGATATCAATGGCGATACGGTTTTTACCCCCGCGCGGCACGATAATATCGGCATACTGCTTGGAAGGTTCGATGAATTGTAAAAACATTGGACGAACGGTTTTCTGATACTGGGCCATCACAGAGTCCATTGAACGGCCACGTTCGTTAACATCGCGTTTCATACGGCGCATCAGACAAATATCCAGCGGCGTATCAACAAAAATGGAGAAGTTCATCTCTTCGCGCAAACGAGCATCCGTCAGCAACAAAATCCCTTCCAGAATGATGACTTTCTTCGGCATTAAGTGAACCGTGTTACCGGTACGGGTATGTTCAACATAGCTGTAGACAGGCAGCTCAATAGGATTGCCTGACTTGAGCATTTGTAAGTGTTGAAACAGCAAGTTGTGATCCATCGCGTTTGGATGGTCGTAGTTGGTCTTAACTCGTTCTTCCATCGAAAGATGGCTTTGGTCTTTGTAGTAACTGTCTTCTGGAATGACACCAATGTGTTCATCACCAACTTGATCGCGCAGTTCGCGATACAGTGTGCTGGCAATAAGACTTTTTCCTGAAGCCGACGCACCGGCTATCCCGATGATGACGCATTGATGGGACTTGTCAGTCATGTTGTAACGAGCCTTGTTGACTTAAATGTTGAGGAAGGGCGACGCAAAAGACGTCAAACGCGGCAATTATAGGGAGAACCGCCCGCTGATACCAGAGTAATGCACACGCATGGTTGATTTTAACTGACTGGTAACAGGTAGATGGGAGTCAACGGATAGCCATCTAAAAAGAATGGTTATTACTGGTTGGTAAAAATAAGTATGTCAAATAACACTTTTTATGACTTCTTGATGTTAAATTATGACCGACCTGCATAGGAATTGTAAATTGTTTGTACTAGCATAAAACCGAAACTTATCTTTTTATTTGCATCCGGGCATGGCACCTGGCGGCACGCCTTAACGGATTTGCGGTAATGATCAAACAAAGCACAAAAGAGTTAATCGCAATGCCTTCCTTCATTTTACCTGCGGGGTTGGGGTTTTTAAGCTTTATATTCACCTTGTACTCCCTGGAATTATCTTTGGTCGGTACTGTCTTAGCACCGCTTTGGTTCCCAACATCCATCATGATGGTGGCTTTATTCCGTAATCCACTCCGTCAATGGCCAATGATCATTGTGGTATGTGCTCTCGGAAGTTTGTGCGCTTCTGCTATTTTGCAGCCCATACATGAGATTAATCTCGGCTATACCCTTATAAATATTATCGAGGCATTGCTTGGTGCATCGTTAATGCGGCGTTTCCTGCCACAAATTAACCCATTGCAAAACCTCAATAATTGGGTTCGTCTGGTAATCTGTAGTGCAATAGTTCCCCCTCTTATTGGCGGTGTGCTAGCCGTTTGGCTTGCTGGTCCTGATGGCGGAAACATTGCTAAAACTTTCTTCGTTTGGGTCTTATCCGAAACTATCGGTACGTTAGCGTTAGTTCCAACAGCATTGTTGTTTAAACCAAGCTATTTATTACGCCATAAAAATCCGAAACTATTATTAGAAACAATATTCACTTTTGTTATCACCCTGACACTTAGCTATCTTGCTCTGAGTTATATGCCGTGGCCATTTACCTTTATTATTGTCTTTCTGATGTGGAGTGCTATTCGCCTGCCGCGTCTGGAAGCTTTTGTTATTTTCCTGGCCACATTAATGGTTGTCTCTTTAATGATGGCAACCAATAGCACGATCGACATGCAACCGCACACGGCCATCATGAATAATGCCCCCTGGCTGCCGTTCCTGATGATTTTGTTGCCAGCAAATGTGATGACAATGGTGATGTATTCGTTTCGCGAGGAGCGTAAACACATCACCGAAAGCGAAGCGCGTTTCCGTAACGCGATGGAGTATTCAGCCATTGGTATGGCGTTGGTATCAACCGATGGGCAATGGTTGCAGGTCAATAAATCGCTTTGCAAATTCCTCGGGTATAGCGCCGAACAACTGCGTTCACTGACATTCCAGCAGATAACGCATCCGGAAGATTTACACGCTGATTTACAGCAACTCAATATGCTGGTGAGCGGAAGTATCAACAGTTACTCGATGGAAAAACGCTACTACACCAGCAAAGGCGATGTCGTATGGGCATTGCTGGCGGTCTCTATCGTGCGGGATATTGACGGCTCACCGCTCTATCTAATCGCGCAAATTGAAGATATTAATGATCTCAAGCATACCGAGTGGGTGAACAAACGCTTGATGGAGCGCATTACTCTTGCCAATGAAGCAGGTGGCATTGGCATCTGGGAATGGGATCTTGTCAGCGACATCATCAGTTGGGACAAACGTATGTTTGATCTCTATGAAGTCCCGGCGCATGTGAAACCCACTTATGCTCTGTGGCTTGAATGTATCGTCGCCGATGATGCGCCACTGGCTGAGAAAACAGTTCGCGATGCTTTGCAGGCTCGAGTGCCTTTCAAGATGGAATATCGTATTCATGTCAAAGAAGGCATCCGCCATATTCGCTCACTCGCAAACCGGGTGTTGAATAAAAACGGCGATGTTGAGCGCCTGCTTGGCATCAACATAGATATGACGGAAGTTAAACAACTGAACGAAGCGCTGTATCAGGAAAAAGAGCGTCTGCACATCACGCTGGACTCGATAGGTGAAGCGGTAATTTGTACCGATGTAGATATGAATATCACCTTTATGAATCCTATTGCCGAGAAGCTCAGCGGCTGGCCACAGCTGCAGGCAATCGGTCAGCATATTCTGACCATTCTGCACATCACTTTTGGCGATACCGGGCCGGTGATGGAGAATATTCATAGCGGCGATTATGCGCGAACGACCATTGAGCACGATGTCGTTCTGCATTGCCGCAATGGCGGCAGCTACGATATCCATTACAGCATCACCCCGCTAACTACGCTGGACGGGCAAAGCATCGGTTCGGTACTGGTTATTCAGGATGTCACCGAATCGCGTAAAATGCTTAAACAGCTGAGTTACAGCGCCTCACATGATGGCCTGACCCACCTGGCAAACCGCGTAAGTTTCGAAAACCATCTCAAACGGTTATTGCAAAGTGCCGGAGAAAACCGCCAGCGCCATGCACTCGTGTTTATCGACCTTGATCGCTTCAAGGCAGTGAACGATACCGCAGGACATGCGGCGGGCGATGCGCTGCTGCGCGAGCTCTCTTCTTTGATGCTAAGTATGTTACGTACTGGTGATTTCCTGGCGCGTCTGGGCGGCGATGAGTTTGGTTTGCTGCTCCCGGATTGCTCTTCTGACAATGCGCGCCATATTTCTGAACGCATTATCCAAAGTATTAACGACTATCAATTTACGTGGAATGGGCGTTTGCACCGCATTGGTGCCAGTGCGGGGATAACCCAAATTGATGCCGATAACAGATTAGCCTCTGAAGTGCTTTCTCAGGCCGATATCGCCTGTTATGCCTCGAAAAATGGTGGCCGGGGCCGTGTGACCGTCTTTGAGCCTTCTCAGCATGAGATTCGCAAAGAAGACCAACATATGACCATGGATGAACAAAAGCACATCATTAACGAGAACCCAATCCTGATGGTAGCCAGGGGTGTTGCCCCACCACGCGTTCCCGAATCAACCAGTTTCTATGTTGTGTCATTACGCTTCTGGGGAAGTGATGATGTCGTGATTGATGAATCCCCGTTCCGCGCAGCCGTTACCGACAAAGAGCTGCAATGCGCTCTCGATCTGAGGGTTTTTAACGAATTCTTCAGCAAGTTTTCTCAACAAGTAGCCAGCAAAGGCTTTGGTATTGCGCTTCCTGTTTCTTCCTCGAGCCTTGCGAATGATAACGTTGTCGACGAGCTATTAAGAGGCTTATCCCGCAGCCCACTACCTGCTCGACTGTTACACCTGATGGTCAATTGCGAAGTGTTGCAAAGTGATGATGAGAAGATAGACAGTAACCTGAAAAGGCTGCGCGATAGTGGATGCCAGTTGATCCTAAGCCACGTCGGCCGAGACCTGGATATCTTTAAACACGTTTCACGCCAATGCTTCAGCTACATCATTGTGGATGAAGACCTGATTAGTCATGTTCACAACAACCTGATGGATGAAATGATGGTAACCATTATTCATGGCCACGCACAGCGTCAGTCATTGCAAACGATAGCAGGGCCAGCAGATATGCCAATGGTGATGGATACGCTGTCAGGAATTGGCATCGACCTTATTTTCGGTGAAACAGTGACCCAACCAATGCCACTGGAAATACTGCTGAACACCAGTTATTTCGCGATTAACTGATTCGCTATTAATTACCAGGCACCCAGCCATCACTGTACCAAATATGCAATAACGCATAGGAGCGCCAGGGTTTCCAGCGTTCGGCGTAACGGCGAATTTGAGTTGGCGTCATACCGGGGAATCGTTGCTTAATCAGATAATCGTCTGGTAAGAAAACATCATTTGCCTGCCAGCCACGCAAAGCAATGTAGTTTGCTGTCCAGCGACCAATCCCTGGATATGTGATGAGCGTTTTCACACCTTGATCAATATCTGCAGGGGTATGGAGCGGAAACTCGCCTTTTACCATTAATTGCGCCAGATGAATGATCGCAGCGCCACGTTTTATGGGCATACCAAGTGGCTTTAGCTGTTCAGGACTCAAAGATGCCAGTCGTTCTGGGGTGGGGAAAACTCGCCACTCAGGAAAATCCACCAGCGGTTCACCAAAAGTCTGTGCCAGTTTACTGGTCAGTTTTGCCGCCATTGCCACGCTCACCAGTTGCCCTAAAATCGCGCGAACAGACTGCTCAAAGGTATCCATGCAGCCTGGCAAACGTAATCCAGGTCGCGCCGCCGACAAATCTCCAAGACTTTCAAGAATCATCTGTGGTTGGCAATCAAGATCCAGCAGTTGCTTTATTCGCTGCAAAACCTCGTTAGCGACAGGCTGCAAACCCGCACTCAACGTCACGTTGAGTTTGCAGGCCGCTTCGTCAGGTTCGAGTGTTAATAACCCCTGATGCTGCCCCAGAGCAAAACTACGGCAATAACGTGCTTCGCTTACAACTTCAATGCTCGCGACCGCTCTTCCTGCCAGGAAACCAAACATCCACTTCCAGTCGTAAGGTGAGTTGTACTCCAGTTGATACATTGTCTCTTCCTGTCATTAACTATCGCAATAGCATAGGTGCACGCCGCTAATAATGTCTTGCTTTGATATTCAGTTGCCCGATGCTTCACATTCCGCTAAAGTCGCCCCCCTTCTTCACCGGCATGGGGATTATATGCAATTTATAGGCTTCGATTATGGTACTGCAAACTGCTCCGTAGCAGTGATGCGTGACGGCGTTCCACAGGCGCTGGAGATGGAAAACGGCTCAAAACTGCTTCCGTCAATGTTGTGCGCTCCGACGCGTGAATCAGTGAGTGAGTGGCTTTATCGCCATCACGAGGTTCCTGCAACGGGTGCTGAAACCCAGGCACTGCTGCGCCGCGCGGTATCCTTTAATCGTGAAGAAGATATCGATGTCTTGCCCAACAGTGTGCAATTTGGCTTAAGTTCCCTGCGCCAGTACATGGAAGATCCGGAAGAAGTTTACTTCGTTAAATCACCAAAATCCTTCCTCGGTGCTACGGGCCTGAAACCTCAGCAAGTCGCTCTGTTCGAAGATTTAGTCTGCGCCATGATGCTACATATCCGTAATCAGGCACAAAGCCAGGTTGCCGAGCCAATTACCCAGGCCGTGATCGGCCGCCCGATTAACTTCCAGGGTTTAGGTGGTGATGAAGCAAACCAGCAGGCTCAAGGGATCCTTGACCGCGCAGCTCATCGGGCAGGCTTTAAAGATGTGGTGTTTCAGTTTGAGCCCGTTGCGGCAGGACTTGATTTTGAAGCCACATTAAACGAAGAAAAACAGGTTTTAGTCGTCGATATCGGCGGTGGTACGACTGACTGCTCAGTATTGCTGATGGGGCCGCAATGGCGTGCTCGTCGTGATCGCGAACAGAGCCTACTAGGTCACAGTGGTTGCCGCGTTGGCGGTAACGATCTGGATATTATGCTGGCGTTTAAACAGCTTTCCCCATTACTCGGTATGGGCGGGCAAACCGAAAAAGGTATCGCCTTGCCGGTATTGCCGTGGTGGAACGCGGTCGCGATAAACGACGTCCCGGCGCAAAATGATTTTTACAGCAGCGCCAATGGCCGCATGCTTAACGAACTGGTGCGTGATTCGCGGGAACCTGAAAAAGTGGCCTTCCTGCAAAAGGTCTGGCGCCAGCGTCTTAGCTATCGCCTGGTACGTGCTGCGGAAGAGAGTAAAATCGCGCTGTCTGATAGTAAGCAAGTCGCCACCATGCTGCCGTTTATCAGTAAAGAACTGGGCTGCGAAATTACTCAACCGGATCTGGAAAGCGCAATCAGTCAGCCGCTGCAACGTATTCTCGAGCAAGTCACACTTGCGCTGGAAAACAGTGCCGTGAAACCGGATGTGATTTATCTCACTGGTGGTAGTGCTCGCTCACCGTTGCTGAAACATGCATTAGCTCAGCAATTGCCGGGCATCCCACTGGCCGGAGGTGATGATTTCGGTTCCGTCACTGCGGGGCTTGCTCGTTGGGCTGATGTGGTGTTCCGCGATTAATCAAACCGCCGTGGGGAAACTCACGGCGTTTTAAATTTGCAGCTGCTTCACTCCATCGGGAAATTCAATCTGCAACGAAAGTTTGCCGCCCAACGCTTCGATATAACGCTTTAACGTCCCTAGCTTGACTTCATTGCCACGTTTTTCAATTGCTGTCACCGCCGGTTGGCTGATACCCATCGCCGCGGCAAGTTGCTGTTGCGACCAACCCATTTGCTCACGAACCATATGCAAGCAACTTTCGAGAATCAGTTCTTGAGTAGCTTCAGCAATGCGTTGCTGGTTTTCGGGGGAACGACGAGCAATAAGCTCATCTAATGTGGTGTAACCTTTCGGATTATTTTTCATATTAATTCTCCTGTGACTCCAGCCAGGCCAGAAACTCTTTGTCAGCAACACTGATCATCGATTCGTAGAAACGTTTACTTCTCGACTTATCTCCTGCACACAACAGGATGGCATTACGTCGATAGTCAAAATATAGAATGCCCGGATCGGTTTCCCCTCGTGCTGTACTCTGAGTTCTTTCATGTTGGCAAAACGCGGACCTTTTACAGTGTCAGCATAGGGACGAGGCAAACCAAGCCCCCAGAAACGTAAATGCCCCATAACTGCAAGCATCTTTTCCTGAAGATCATTGTGTTGTTCATCAAACCATTTTTCGAACCGTTTTGTGGTCAAAATCTTCCATGTCATACCACCACCTCATAAACTATAGTTTATAGTTAAAATATAAACCACAGTTTATTGCTGAAGATATGAACAGGATATTATTCAACCAGATTCCTGCGAGGCTCTACGCAAAAAACCAGCATCCAGGATAGTTCCATACAGTACTTCATATTTCCTCCATTTTTCCGCCGCCTTCACTCACTACACTAGTATCATTAGGCCTAACCCCTGAGTATGACGGGGATAATCGTTTAAGGAAGAGAAGACGTATATCTATGAAAGGCACATTCACCGCACGTTGGATATGGATTGCAGCAGCAGTCATTGTCGTTATCGCCGCCGTTTTTTACTGGCGCCATTCGAACACGGGTAACGACACCGCAGGTTCGCAATCAACTCAGCAGCGCCATCCAGGCAATCGCCAGGGGATGCGCGGCGGTGCATTAGCGCCGGTTCAGGCCGCAACGGCGACCAGTGAAGCTGTACCGCGTTACCTCACCGGTCTTGGCACCATTACTGCCGCGAACACCGTTACGGTGCGCAGCCGTGTGGATGGGCAATTACTGGCGATTCACTTCCAGGAAGGGCAGCAGGTAAAAGCAGGTGATTTACTGGCAGAAATCGATCCAAGCCAGTTCAAAATCACCCTTGCCCAGGCGCAGGGGCAGTTGGCAAAAGATCAGGCAACGCTTGCCAATGCGCGTCGTGACCTGGCCCGTTATCAACAACTGGTCAAAACCAATCTCGTGTCACGTCAGGAATTAGATGCGCAACAAGCGTTAGTCAATGAATCTGTCGGCACGATTAAAACTGACGAAGCCGCCGTTGCCAGCGCTCAGTTGCAGCTCGACTGGAGCCGGATCACGGCCCCGATTGATGGCCGTGTAGGGTTAAAACAGGTTGATGTCGGCAATCAGATTTCCAGCAGCGATACCGCCGGAATTGTCGTGTTGACCCAAACGCATCCTATCGACCTGATCTTTACCCTGCCTGAAGGTGACATTGCCACCGTGGTTAAAGCGCAAAAGGCAGGAGCCACGCTGAGTGTTGAAGCCTGGGATCGTACTAATAAGCAAAAACTCAGCAGCGGTTCACTGTTAAGTCTGGATAACCAGATTGATGTCACCACTGGCACCATCAAACTCAAAGCCCGCTTTAATAATGAAGACGATGCACTGTTTCCAAACCAGTTCGTGAATGCACGTATGCTGGTGGATACTCAGCAAAATGCCGTAGTTGTTCCCACTGCTGCGGTACAAATGGGCAATGAAGGCAGCTTTGTCTGGGTGCTTAATAGCGAAGATAAAGTCAGTAAACATCTGGTGACAACCGGCATTCAGGATAGCCAGAAAGTCGTTATCACTGCGGGCCTTTCTGCAGGAGAGCGAGTGGTAACGGACGGAATTGATCGCCTGACAGAAGGGGCGAAAGTAGAAGTGGTCGAGGCACAATCAGCGAAAGCAAACTCTCCGCAGAGCAACAGCGAAGCCGCGCCAAAACACAAACGTAACGGAGCGACCTCCTGATGCAGGTGCTACCACCAAGCTCCACAGGTGGCCCGTCGCGCCTGTTTATCCTGCGGCCAGTTGCCACCACACTTTTGATGGTGGCCATTTTGCTGGCCGGGATTATTGGCTATCGCTTCTTGCCTGTCTCTGCATTACCGGAAGTGGATTACCCAACAATTCAGGTGGTAACGCTCTATCCTGGAGCCAGCCCGGATGTCGTGACATCAGCAATTACCGCGCCTCTTGAGCGTCAGTTTGGCCAGATGTCGGGCCTCAAACAGATGTCTTCACAAAGTGCGGGTGGCGCATCGGTTGTAACGTTGCAATTCCAACTCACGCTACCGCTTGATGTTGCCGAGCAGGAAGTACAAGCCGCGATTAACGCCGCTACTAACCTGCTGCCAACCGACCTGCCGAACCCACCGGTCTACAGCAAAGTAAACCCGGCAGATCCGCCAATTATGACTCTCGCTGTCACCTCAACGGCCATGCCGATGACGCAAGTCGAAGACATGGTGGAAACACGAGTCGCACAGAAAATTTCCCAGGTTTCAGGTGTCGGCCTGGTGACGCTTTCCGGCGGCCAGCGCCCTGCCGTGCGCGTGAAACTTAACGCCCCGGCGATTGCCGCACTGGGTTTAACCAGCGAAACCGTGCGTACAGCAATCACCAGCGCCAACGTTAACTCAGCAAAAGGCAGCCTTGATGGCCCGGAACGAGCCGTCACATTGTCTGCAAACGACCAAATGCAGTCGGCAGAAGAGTATCGCAACCTGATAATTGCTTATCAGAACGGTGCGCCAATTCGTCTTGGTGATGTGGCAACCGTTGAGCAAGGGGCAGAAAACACCTGGCTTGGCGCGTGGGCGAACAAGCAACCGGCGATAGTAATGAACGTGCAGCGCCAGCCGGGGGCGAATATTATCGACACCGCCGACAGCATTCGTGCGATGTTGCCCGCGCTAACCAAAAGCCTGCCGAAATCAGTTGAAGTCAAACTGCTCAGCGACCGCACTACCAATATTCGCGCCTCCGTTACCGACACTCAGCATGAGCTGATGCTCGCCATCGCGCTGGTCGTCATGATTATCTACCTGTTTCTGCGTAATGTTCCGGCGACGATTATCCCGGCAGTTGCAGTGCCACTGTCGTTGATCGGGACTTTTGCGGTGATGGTGTTTCTCGATTTCTCAATCAACAACCTGACACTAATGGCGTTAACCATCGCTACTGGTTTTGTGGTTGATGATGCGATTGTGGTTATCGAAAACATCTCGCGTTATATCGAAAAAGGTGAAAAACCGCTCGCCGCATCGCTGAAGGGTGCCGGTGAAATTGGGTTCACCATTATTTCCCTGACATTTTCGCTTATCGCAGTACTGATCCCACTGCTGTTTATGGGCGATATTGTGGGCCGTTTGTTCCGGGAATTTGCCGTCACGCTGGCTATTGCGATTCTGATATCTGCGGTGGTGTCGCTGACGCTTACACCAATGATGTGTGCACGGATGTTAAGCCATGAATCACTGCGCAAACAGAACCGTTTTTCTCGTGCCAGTGAGCGCTTTTTCGATCGCGTCATTGCCGGATACGGGCGCATGTTAACCCGTGTATTAAACCACCCGTGGTTAACGTTGGGTGTGGCTTTTGGCACCCTGGCGCTCACCGTTGTGCTGTGGATTTTCATCCCGAAAGGCTTCTTCCCGATTCAGGATAACGGCATTATTCAGGGCACCTTACAGGCACCGCAATCTGTCTCCTTCGCCAGCATGGCACAGCGCCAGCAGCAGGTTGCAGACGTGATAATGAAAGATCCTGCGGTCGAAAGCCTGACTTCATTTATTGGCGTGGATGGTACCAACCCATCGCTGAACAGCGCGCGTTTGCAAATTAACCTCAAACCATTGAGCGACCGTGACGACCGCATTCCGGTGGTGATTGAGCGCCTGCAAACTAACGTGGCAAAAGTGCCGGGGGTCGAGCTTTACCTGCAACCGGTGCAAGACTTGACCATCGATACCACGGTTAGCCGTACGCAGTATCAATTCACCTTGCAGGCAACCTCACTCGATGAGCTCAGCACCTGGGTGCCGCAATTAACCGAAAAACTGCGAGCACTGCCACAACTGGCTGATGTCAGCAGCGACTGGCAGGATCAGGGGCTTGTCGCCTATGTCAATGTTGACCGGGCCAGTGCCAGCCGTCTTGGTATTTCCATGTCAGATGTCGATAACGCGCTCTATAACGCATTTGGTCAGCGCCTGATTTCCACTATTTATACTCAGGCCAATCAGTATCGCGTGGTGCTTGAACACGACACCAGTACCACACCAGGCCTGAGTGGGCTGGATAATATTCGCCTTGCCAGCACCGATGGCAGTAGCGTGCCGTTAAGTAGCATTGCCAAAATCGAGCAGCGTTTTGCCCCATTGACGATAAACCACCTCGACCAGTTCCCGTCGAGTACCTTCTCGTTTAACGTCACCCACGACCATTCGCTGGAAGATGCGGTTAAAGCGATTACCGCGGCGGAAAAAGATCTCGCCATGCCTGCTGATATCACCACTCAGTTCCAGGGCAGCACCCTCGCCTTCCAGGCAGCGTTAGGCAGCACCATCTGGCTAATCGTGGCCTCAGTGGTGGCGATGTATATCGTGCTTGGCGTGTTATATGAAAGCTTTATTCATCCAATAACTATCCTCTCGACACTGCCGACTGCGGGCGTAGGCGCATTGCTCGCGCTGATGCTGGCGGGAGCAGAACTGGATGTGATTGCCATCATTGGTATCATTTTGCTTATCGGCATCGTGAAGAAAAACGCCATCATGATGATCGACTTCGCCCTTGCGGCGGAGCGTGAGCAAGGCATGAAACCGTACGATGCGATTTACCAGGCCTGTTTATTGCGTTTCCGTCCGATTCTGATGACGACCCTTGCCGCCCTGCTCGGTGCGCTGCCGTTGATGCTCTCAACTGGTGTGGGTGCAGAACTGCGCCGCCCGCTAGGGATTGGTATGGTCGGTGGTCTGCTGGTGAGCCAGGTATTAACGCTGTTCACCACACCGGTTATCTATCTGCTGTTTGATAACTTGTCGCATGCGGTGCGCCGCCGCTTTGGCCATCGTGATGAGGAAGTGCTGTGAAATTCTTCGCACTGTTCATCTACCGGCCTGTCGCCACCATTCTGCTGACCGCCGCCATCACATTGTGTGGCGTGTTAGGCTTTCGCTTGCTGCCTGTGGCCCCACTGCCACAGGTGGATTTCCCGGTCATTATGGTCAGCGCGTCACTGCCGGGTGCCTCACCTGAAACCATGGCATCATCGGTCGCAACGCCACTTGAACGGGCGCTCGGGCGCATTGCTGGCGTGAATGAAATGACCTCATCGAGTTCACTTGGCAGCACGCGCATCATTCTGGAATTTACCTTTGATCGCGATATCAACGGTGCTGCGCGTGATGTGCAAGCCGCGATAAACGCCGCGCAAAGCCTGCTACCAAGCGGAATGCCAAGCCGCCCGACCTATCGCAAAGCTAATCCGTCAGACGCACCAATCATGATCCTGACGCTGACTTCCGATACGTTTTCGCAAGGCCAACTCTACGATTTCGCCTCCACACAACTGGCACAAACCGTCGCCCAGATTGATGGTGTGGGTGATGTGGATGTCGGCGGCAGCTCATTGCCTGCTGTGCGCGTAGATCTTAACCCACAAGCACTATTCAACCAGGGCGTTTCGCTCGATGCCGTCCGCACCGCTATCAACAATGCCAACGTGCGCCGCCCGCAAGGTGCTGTGGAAGATAGCGCTAAACGCTGGCAATTGCAGACTAACGATGAACTGAAAACCGCTGCGGAATATAAGCCGTTAATCATTCACTACAACAATGGTGGTGCGGTACAACTGAGTGATGTCGCTAACGTCACCGATTCAGTACAGGACGTGCGTAACGCCGGGATGACCAACGCAAAGCCCGCGATTTTGCTGATGATTCGTAAATCCCAGGAAGCGAACATCATCGAGACGGTTGACAGGATCCGGGCAAAACTCCCTGAGTTGCGGGAAACTATTCCGGCGTCAATCGATTTGCAAATTGCCCAGGATCGCTCGCCAACTATTCGTGCCTCTCTTGCTGAAGTCGAGCAATCATTGGTTATCTCGGTCGCACTTGTGATTCTGGTGGTGTTCCTGTTCCTGCGTTCCGGGCGCGCAACACTAATACCCGCGGTCGCAGTTCCGGTGTCGCTCATCGGCACCTTCATCGCTATGTATCTATGCGGCTTTAGCCTCAATAACCTGTCGCTGATGGCGCTAACCATCGCCACCGGTTTTGTGGTGGATGACGCAATAGTTGTGCTGGAGAATATTTCCCGCCATCTCGAAGCGGGCGTGAAACCATTGCAGGCCGCACTCCAGGGCGTACGCGAAGTCGGTTTTACCGTGCTGTCGATGAGTCTGTCGTTAGTCGCCGTTTTCCTGCCGTTGCTGTTAATGGGCGGGTTACCGGGGCGGCTGTTTAAAGAATTTGCCGTCACGCTTTCGGTCGCCATCGGTATCTCACTGGTGGTGTCGATTACGCTTACGCCGATGATGTGTGGCTGGCTGTTAAAGAATAAACCGCAGCATACCCCGACCCGCAATCGTGGATTTGGTCGCGTACTTGTCGCAATGCAACAAGGCTATGGGCGTTCGCTGAAATGGGTGCTAAACCATACGAAATTGGTGGGTGTTGTGCTGTTGGCAACCATCGCACTGAATGTCTGGTTATATATCGCAATTCCGAAGACGTTCTTCCCGGAGCAAGATACGGGGCGCTTGATGGGCAACATTCAGGCCGACCAAAGCATTTCATTCCAGGCGATGCGTGGGAAGTTACAGGACTTTATGAAAATCGTCCGCAATGATCCGGCTGTGGATAATGTGACCGGTTTTACCGGTGGTTCACGGGTAAACAGCGGCATGATGTTTATCTCATTGAAGCCGCTTTCAGAACGTAAAGAGACGGCGCAACAGGTTATCGACCGCCTCCGTAAATCACTGGCAAAAGAACCCGGTGCGAGCCTGTTCTTAATGGCCGTGCAGGATATTCGTGTCGGCGGACGCCAGGCCAATGCCAGTTACCAGTACACACTGCTGTCAGATAACTTGGCCGACCTGCGCACCTGGGAGCCGAAAATCCGCCAGGCACTATCCAAATTGCCACAGCTCGCGGATGTCAACTCCGACAGTCAGAATAACGGCGCGGAAATGGATCTGATTTATGACCGTAAAACCATGTCACGGCTGGGAATAAGCGTTCAGGATGCCAATAACCTGTTAAATAACGCCTTTGGACAGCGACAGATTTCGACAATTTATCAGCCGCTAAACCAGTACAAAGTGGTGATGCAAGTCGACCCGCGCTACACACAAGACATCAGCGCTTTGGATCAGATGTTTGTAATTAATAAAGAAGGCAAAGCGATTCCGCTGTCTTATTTTGCCAAATGGCAACCGGCGAACGCCCCGCTTGCGGTGAATCATCAGGGTTTATCAGCGGCCTCAACCGTTTCCTTTAACTTGCCGACTGGCGTGTCGTTATCGGAAGCGAGTGAGGCTATTGACCGCACCATGACCGCGCTCGGCGTGCCTTCAACCGTGCGCGGGATGTACGCCGGAACCGCACAGGTATTCCAGGACACTATGAAATCCCAGATTTTGCTGATTATTGCCGCCATCGCTACGGTTTATATCGTGTTAGGGATTTTGTATGAGAGCTATGTTCACCCGCTGACAATCCTTTCCACTCTGCCTTCTGCGGGGGTTGGCGCGTTGCTGGCACTGGAGTTATTTGGCGCGCCGTTTAGCTTAATTGCGCTCATTGGCATCATGCTATTGATTGGCATTGTGAAGAAAAACGCCATCATGATGGTGGACTTCGCCATAGACGCGCAGCGCAACGGCAACCTGCAACCCGAAGAGGCGATTTTCCAGGCCTGCCTGTTGCGTTTCCGCCCGATAATGATGACCACACTTGCCGCACTGTTCGGTGCATTACCATTGGTACTCACCAGCGGAGACGGTGCGGAACTGCGCCAGCCGCTCGGGATCACCATCGTAGGCGGCCTGGTTGTCAGCCAGTTGCTGACGTTGTACACCACACCGGTGGTGTATCTGTTCTTTGACCGTTTGCGGATGCGGTTTGCGCGTAAGTCCACTTCAGTAATTGCAGGCGGGTGACGCTACGCTTAACCGCCCTACAACACCTTGCTCTCGTCGTTGTAGGGTGGATAAGAGCGCCAGCGTTATCCACCCTCTTTGAAGGATTGAATATATGACTGAACTTCCAGCGCAAGTCCGCTGGCAACTGTGGATTGTCGCCTTCGGCTTCTTTATGCAATCGCTCGACACCACTATCGTCAACACCGCCCTACCCTCTATGGCAGCGAGCCTGGGGGAAAGCCCACTGCATATGCACTCGGTTATCGTGTCGTATGTGCTAACGGTGGCGGTGATGCTGCCCGCAAGCGGCTGGCTGGCGGACCGCGTCGGCGTGCGTAATATCTTCTTCACCGCCATCGTGCTTTTTACTATCGGCTCACTTTTATGTGCCCGAGCTTCAACGCTCGACGAACTGGTGATGGCGCGGGTAGTACAAGGTATTGGCGGCGCGATGATGGTGCCCGTTGGCCGCTTAACGGTGATGAAAATCGTCCCGCGCGAACAATATATGGCGGCGATGACCTTCGTCACTTTGCCGGGACAAATCGGCCCATTGCTTGGCCCGGCGCTCGGCGGTGTGCTGGTGGAGTATGCCTCCTGGCACTGGATTTTTTTGATTAACCTGCCGGTGGGCATTATCGGAGCCATAGCCACTCTTTCGCTAATGCCGAATTACACCATGCAAACGCGCAAATTCGACATGATGGGATTTGTACTTCTGGCGTTTGGCATGGCGGCGCTGACCATTGCGCTCGATGGCGCAAAAGGTTTAGGCGTCACCCCTTCCATCGTATGGCTATTGGTAGGCGGCGGTGCGGCGGCCATGACGCTCTACTTATGGCATGCCAAAGCCAATGAAAACGCCCTGTTCAATCTCAATTTATTTAAGACAAAAACCTTCTCTCTCGGACTATTGGGCAGTTTTTGCGGCCGCATCGGCAGCGGCATGATCCCATTTATGACGCCGGTATTTCTACAAATCGGCCTCGGATTTTCACCATTCCATGCGGGCCTGATGATGATCCCAATGGTGTTGGGCAGCATGGGGATGAAACGCATCGTGGTGCAGGTGGTTAACCGCTTTGGTTATCGCAACGTTTTGGTCGCCACCACGCTCGGTTTATCGCTGGTCATCCTGCTGTTTATGGCAACAGCGCTACTGGGTTGGTACTACTTTTTGCCAGTGGTGTTATTCCTGCTCGGCATGGTGAACTCCACCCGCTTCTCGTCAATGAACACGCTCACGCTAAAAGACTTGCCAGACGATCTCGCAAGCGGCGGCAACAGCATGCTCTCCATGGTGATGCAGCTTTCGATGAGTATCGGCGTCACCATCGCTGGGTTGTTGCTGGGTATGTACGGGCATCACCAACTCACGGCGGATAGTGCCGTAGTCCACAGCGTCTTTATGTACACCTATTTCAGTATGGCGGTGGTTATTGCCCTGCCCGCGCTGATTTTTGCTCGCGTCCCAAAAGACACCACCAAAAATGTCGTGATTGCGCGACGCAAAAGGAGGAGCTCATGAAGCTCTGGCGGCCTGGTATTACTGGCAAACTGTTCCTCGCGATTTTCTCGACTTGCTTACTGGTGCTGGCAATCATGCATTGGGGTGTAAGACTCAGTTTCGAACATGGGTTTATTGATTACATTAAACGCGGTAATGAACAGCGCCTGGAGATGCTAAGCGACGCGCTGGGCGAACAGTACGAGCAGCACGGAAACTGGCAGTTTCTGCGCAATAACGATCGCTTCATGTTCAAGCTGCTGCGTTCATTCGAGCATGGCGATGTAGAAAATAACAACCTGCCGCCGCACGGTTGGCGCACCCAATTCTGGGTTGTCGACCAGGATTACAAAGTACTGGTCGGCCCACGCGGCCCGGTTCCGACAGACGGTATGCGCCGGGCGATTAACGTTAATGGGCGTGATGCAGGCTGGGTTGTCGCCTCGCCGGTCGAACGCCTGACGCGCAACACCGATATTAATTTTGACCGCCAACAAAGGCGCACCAGCTGGATTATTGTCGGTCTGGCAACATTGCTCGCCGCCGCCGCGACCTTCCTGTTAGCGCGTGGCTTGCTGGCACCGGTTAAACGGCTGGTCGACGGTACTCACAAACTGGCCGCTGGTGATTTCACCACCCGCGTGGACTCCACCAGCCAGGATGAACTTGGCAAACTGGCGCAGGACTTTAACCAACTCGCCAGCACGCTTGAGAAAAACCACAATATGCGCCGCGCTTATATGGCGGATATTTCCCATGAATTGCGCACCCCGCTGGCGATTTTACGCGGTGAGCTGGAGGCAATTCAGGATGGCGTGCGTAAATTCACCCCGGAATCCGTCGCATCACTACAGATGGAAGTGGCCACGCTGACCAAACTGGTTGATGACCTGCACCAGCTGTCGATGTCCGACGAAGGCGCACTGGCCTACCAGAAGCAATCTTTGGATATTATTAACCTGTTGGAAATTGTCGCGGGTGCCTTCCGCGAACGCTTTAATTCGCGTGGTTTAAGCATTAGCCTGGCGCTGCCAGATAGCGCCACCATTTTCGGCGACAGCGACCGTTTAATGCAATTATTCAATAACTTGCTGGAAAACAGCCTGCGCTACACAGATGCGGGCGGCCAGCTGGTTATCTCAGGTGAGGTGGTGAATCAACGTTTCGTTATGCACTTTGCCGACAGTGCGCCGGGCGTAAGCGACGAGCAGTTAACCATGTTGTTTGAGCGTTTTTACCGTGCTGAAGGTTCACGTAACCGGGCCAGCGGTGGCTCAGGCCTTGGCCTGTCCATCTGCCACAACATCGTTGCCGCCCATAACGGCAAGCTTTATGCCACGCATTCGCCTTTCGGCGGGGTAAGCATTACAGTAGAGTTACCGCTGGAGCCAGAATCGTTGAGACCTGTATGACCGAATTGCCGATTGACGAAAACACACCGCGTATTTTAATTGTTGAAGACGAGCCGAAGCTCGGTCAACTGTTAATTGATTACTTACGTGCTGCGGGATATGCGCCAGAGTTGATTACCCACGGCGACAAAGTGCTGCCTTTCGTGCGCCAGACGCCGCCAGATTTAATCCTGCTCGATTTAATGCTACCGGGAACCGATGGCCTGACGCTATGTCGCGAAATTCGCCGTTTCTCTGAAGTTCCGATTGTGATGGTGACCGCTAAAATCGAGGAGATCGACCGCCTGCTGGGGCTGGAAATTGGTGCTGATGATTACATCTGCAAGCCCTATAGCCCACGCGAAGTGGTTGCACGCGTCAAAACCATTTTGCGCCGCTGCAAACGCCAGCGCGACCCGGTTGCAGCTGATGAAATCAGCCCGTTAATTATCGACGAAGGTCGTTTCCAGGCAAGCTGGCGCGACAAACTGCTGGACTTAACACCAGCGGAGTTCCGACTGCTAAAAACCCTCTCCCACGAACCGGGCAAAGTCTTTTCCCGCGAACAGCTGCTAAACCAGCTTTACGATGATTACCGCGTAGTGACTGACCGCACCATAGACAGCCACATTAAAAACCTGCGCCGTAAACTCGAAGCGTTAGATGAAGAACAGTCGTTTATTCGCGCCGTGTATGGCGTGGGTTATCGCTGGGAAGCGGACGCCTGTCGTATTGCGTGAGGGTAGTTTCTGGAGTCAATAAGCGCTACAATTCCCGCCCTAAAATTGTGGCTAAGCCGCATATCTTAAAACCGTCTCACCGGGTGAGGCGGTTCTGACCTGACATCAGAACGAGAAAATCATGTTTAAACCAGAACTCCTGTCGCCAGCCGGAACGCTGAAGAATATGCGTTACGCTTTCGCCTATGGTGCAGATGCTGTGTACGCTGGCCAACCGCGTTACAGCCTTCGCGTGCGCAATAACGAATTCAACCACGAAAACCTTCAGCTCGGCATCAACGAAGCCCATGAGCTCGGCAAAAAATTCTACGTGGTTGTGAACATTGCTCCGCATAACGCCAAGCTGAAAACCTTTATCCGTGACCTGAAACCGGTTATCGATATGGGGCCGGATGCGCTGATCATGTCCGACCCTGGTCTTATCATGATGGTGCGTGAAGCATTCCCGGAAATGGACGTTCACCTGTCTGTGCAGGCCAACGCCGTGAACTGGGCAACCGTGAAGTTCTGGAAACAGATGGGTCTGACCCGCGTCATTCTTTCACGCGAGCTTTCCCTGGAAGAGATCGCAGAGATCCGTGAACAAGTACCAGAGATGGAACTGGAAATTTTTGTTCATGGTGCGTTGTGCATGGCTTACTCTGGCCGCTGCCTGCTGTCGGGTTATATCAACAAACGTGACCCAAACCAGGGCACCTGCACCAACGCCTGCCGTTGGGAATACAAAGTTGAAGAAGGCAAAGAGGATGTTGTCGGCAATATCGTGCATCTTCATGAGCCGATTCCGGTTCAGAACATAGAGCCAACTTTGGGCGCCGGCGCACCAACCGACAAAGTGTTTCTGCTGGAAGAAGGCAAACGTCCTGGCGAATACATGACGGCGTTCGAAGACGAACACGGCACCTACATCATGAACTCCAAAGACTTACGTGCCATTGAACACGTCGAACGCCTGACCAAAATGGGCGTGCACTCGTTAAAAATCGAAGGCCGCACCAAATCCTATTACTACTGTGCACGTACTGCTCAGGTTTATCGCCGTGCGATTGACGATGCAGCCGCAGGCAAGCCATTCGACCCGACTCTTCTGTCTACACTTGAAGGGCTGGCGCATCGCGGCTATACCGAAGGTTTCTTGCGTCGCCATAATCATGATTCTTATCAGAACTACGAGTACAGCCACTCGGTTTCTGAAAGCCAGCAATTTGTCGGTGAATTTACCGGCGAACGCCGTAACGGCCTGGCAGAAGTAAAAGTGAAGAACAAATTCCTGCTTGGCGATAGCCTGGAGTTAATGACGCCGCAAGGTAACGTCACCTTCACGCTTGAAGTGCTGGAAAATACCAAATCGCAGCCGATTGAAGTGGCTCCTGGCGATGGTCACACCGTATGGATGCCTGTGCCAGAAGATGTCTCGTTGGATTATGCGTTGCTGATGCGCAATCTGGCAGGCTAAACCTCACGCGATCAACAAGCTAAATAGTTAATTTAAGTTATTTTTTACGCCAGGACATTTCTTAGAAACCGATCACATACCGCTTCGCTGTATACGGTTATTATCGCCGGGCTGAAAAACATAACCCATAAATGCTAGCTGTACCAGGAACCACCTCATTGGCCTGTGGAATCTCCCTTCCGCAGGCCTTCTTTTTTGTGGGTATAAAAGAATTTGACTTCAAGCACTAAGGATGTCGTGAAGCCGCTGGTACTGAGTGAGTACATCACCTCCAGCTCATCTTTGACGCGTTTAAATCCTGATACCGCGACCGATGTTTTCGGGTAGAGATCTACGCGCCCCAGACCTGGCTGATGGATAGTACAGGACATAACAGGTGTATTTATCTTTATTATGAATAAAAGGGTTAATTCATTCCCTGAGTGAATGTAAATATATTTCCTTAAATAAAAAACGAATTATCTATAGATGTTGAAGTACGAGACGGTTATTTTATTATGATAATTTCAGTTAACAAACAAGGAATAGTGCTATGGCAATACCCGCATATTTATGGCTAAAAGATGACGGTGGTGCACTCATAAAAGGTGGCGTTGACGTCAAAGGGCGTGAGTACAGTATTGAAGTAAAAGGTTTTCATCATAATTTGATGATCCCGACCGACAATGCAACCGGGAAAGTAACCGGCACAAGAATGCACTCGCCCATGCTTGTCGTAAAAGATTTCGACTGCTCCAGCCCTTATATCTACAAAGCTGTAGCAACAGGTCAGAATCTGGAATCAGCTGAAATTAAGTGGTATCACATCAACGACGCGGGTCAGGAAGTTGAATATTTTAATATGATGCTTGAAGGCGTTCGTGTTGTTTCAATCTCCCCCACTATGGCATCTCCAGAAGATAGCAACAGTAATCATCTTGAAACCGTAGAGCTGCGCTATGAAAAAATAACCTGGAAACATAACGACGGAAATATTATTTATTCCGACTCATGGAATGATCGTCAAACAGCATAAAGCAAAGGGGCTATTAAGCCCCTTAATCATGTAACCATCGCCCCGCCGCAGCCGATTCAGCAAACATTTCAACCGTTAAAGGCTTTCTGGTTTTCTCCACTTCGACTCTTTTTGCTTTAAACCATCGGGTAAATAGCGGAGTATTTTCCCAGGGAAAATAACAAGCCCAATCGACAGCAGACAGATCAACTTTGAAGATCTCCTGATATTTATTTATAGCGTCTTCAAAGTCGTCACCAGGTGAATCAAACAAATCTGAGTCAAATTCCAGAGGGATTTCTTTCCGGTGTTTATCTAAATACCCTGGAATCTCCTCCCTGAACATCGCTAATACTTCGTCTTGTATCGTCATCAGAAATAAGTCCATTGTATGCGGTCTTTTGGTCGGGCAATCAGATTGTATTTGTTCTGAGTTTTCCGTGACACCTCATAAATCGCATTGATCAGGCCAATCCATCCAAGCCAGGGAACATAACGAGCAATAACGGCTGCAAGCTTATTCGTTTTCTGCATCCTGAATCCAACAGGTGTAGGAACCCTGATCCCAAAAGGCGTTCGCGCATCCCTCAAAAGCATTCGCCCATACTTTGAAACAACGCTTGTACCTTTGATTGCTGTACCGGGTTTTGTCCTGGTTTTTATCCATGGTTGACCCGCAAGAATAGCAGCCCCTGACTCAATGCCGATTCCCAACTCATCGCAAAATTGTTCTAAGAAGATCACGTCAAACAATTCGCCAGGCGTCAGGTTCGCTTGCCCATGATAAAAATAAGTACCGCCGAGTTCTTCAACAGTATCCATTATTTAAGTCCATTTAACTTAGGGAACCGCATCATAACGCCTGATTAAAAGACGTACAAACACCAGGGCAATATCATCACACGAATTGATCGGCGCGATCGATCAATAAGGGATAATTGAACGCTTATATCCATTATCTATCAGTGGGTATTACCGCTATCGTTTTTGCCATTCACGGAGGCGATGCGATGGAATATGCCAAACCCCGCAGACTCAGCCTGTTCTTACCCCCAAATCCCCCGCATAAGATACACTTAGAATTCAACTACATTTCCAGAGGTATGCCATGGAGCAGTTTCCTGTAACGTTCGTGATCCTTAACGGCAAAGGTGCCGACAACGACATTTTACGTAGTGCGGTCAACGTGATGCGTGATGAGGGATACACGTTACATATCCGTGTTACCTGGGAAAAAGGTGATGCTATTCGTTATGTTGAAGAAGCTTCGCGGATGGGGGCTGCGACAGTCATTGCAGGTGGCGGTGACGGTACGATAAACGAAGTGGCAACCGCGCTGGCGCAGCTTGCGCCTGAACGCCGTCCGGCGCTGGGGATTTTGCCGTTAGGCACCGCGAACGATTTTGCCACCAGCGTCGGTATTCCTGAAGAGCTGGACAAAGCTTTGCAGCTGGCGATTGTCGGCAAAGGCGTGGCTATAGATCTGGTGCAAGTGAATGAGTCGTACTTTTTTATCAATATGGCGACCGGCGGTTTTGGTACACGAATCACCACTGAAACGCCGGAAAAGTTGAAAGCGGCACTCGGCGGCATCGCCTATTTTGTTCACGGCCTGATTCGGATGGATACCCTGAAACCGGACCGCTGTGAAATTCGCGGCGAGGGTTTTGAATGGCAAGGCGATGCGCTGGTTATTGGTATCGGCAATGGTCGTCAGGCTGGCGGTGGCCAGGAACTTTGCCCGCAGGCGCTGATCAACGACGGGTTGCTTGAGTTGCGTATTTTTACTGGCGAAGAGCTGCTGCCCGCCATCTTTAACACGCTCACACGCCCGGACGACAGCCCGAATATTATTGATGCGCGTTCATCCTGGTTTGAGATAACCGCCCCGCACGACATTACTTTTAACCTTGATGGCGAGCCACTGACCAGCCAGAAGTTCCGCATCGATATCCATCCTAATGCGCTGAATTGCCGTCTGCCGCCAAACTGCCCGCTCTTAGGCTGACGAGTTACTTACTGCATAACAAAGAAGGCGATCGGCTGGTTGTAAAAAGCCAGCTGGAGCCCGTCAATTGTTTGATATTTAGAAAAAACTTCGCATCAGGTTCTAAATAGAAAAGCGGGAATGTTCTCTTTAATAATGAGACATCCGTTTGATTTCCAGTTGAATCCGTCACTGACTTTGAAATGAGAAAATAATCATTTCCCTTACGTTGAAAATCAAAAAATACATTCTGATTCACTTGTTCAACCAGAGTGTTGTTCGATATAACTTCACCCCGTAGCAACACCGCCCCGGCATCACCATTAAAAACATATTGCATCGTAACATTTGCAACATTATCTTTACGATGAAGGGTTAATTCCCCAGTGCAGCTAAAATGCGTATTTTTCCAATACAGATATACCTTAACCGTTGCGATACAGGATGCGATAATCAGCAAGCCTACTAATAACCATGAAGTATTATTTTTCAAACGCATCTCCATTATCAGTTATAACATAATGCGTGACGCAGTAATTCTTTCGCCAGGTACTAAAAGGACGTTCACAAGCCACAGCTGAAAAACGGGCAAAATTGTTATAAGCCGTTAAATAGACATAATGAAAATGTTCACAATTCAATTTAAAGTCACGCGAAAATAAGCGATGCTTTTTGTAGTCAGTGGTATCGGAATTTACAAAATAACTGCAGTTACTCTGAGTAATTAGTGGTTTAAATTCTTTGAAACGGTTATCCATACTGGCTTGCCAGGTTAAAAATGCCCCGCTTAAACTAAGTGCTAGCACCATTGCACTGATACCAAACCATCCCCTGATGAGCGAAGAAGACAAACGGCGCACAACCTTACGCGGCTGTGTTCGTTCAGGCGCAGAAGGTTGTGGTAGCTCCGTAGCAATGTTTTCGCCTTCCTCACTGCAGGTTATTTTCAATGTATTTTCAAGTTTGACCCCGACCTTCGGGACGGTGACGATATAGTCCTCATTAAGGCCAAATTCTTTAAATGCCCGGCGCAAAAGGGAAATATTTTGATAGAAGGTATTATTGGTTACCTGGGCTCCATTACTCACCCAGACTTCATGGAAAAATCGCTCCCGAAGAACCACTTCCCCTTGATAATTAACCAACAACGCCAGGCATCTGCTCGCAGGTATACTCAGTGATAGAGGTGGCTGGTCGCTATTAATAGCGATAATCCTGTGTTTTTCAGGTAGAAAGGCCGCCACGCCATTCAAGATTATTTGTTTATTCACGCGATTCCTTACGTATTCAGATTCGGGGGGTATAAGAGACTTATTAGATCCGTTTATTTGATCGGCAAAGCATAACCCCACTGATTTCCCTCATCGTTTATTATGACAAATTTAACTACACCGTCCTGTAAATCTACCTTATTAAACGTAAAGAGCTGCTGCTGCGAAAAAGGGCTTAAAGTTATTCCCGAAGCAGAGTGCCCGGCTATTTCCACCTCCGCCAAAGAGATATTCCAGGGTGTAGGGTTGGATACCGTCACGCCCTCACCCGAGCGCGCAAAACGTAATTGATGCCCCGCGTCCTCAGTTAGCTTCCCCACTCCAGATGGTCGCCAAAACACCTTTAATTGCGTACGAAATGCCAGCAGGATTTTTTCATTTTGCGCCGCTGACTGATTAGGCGGGATCTCATATATATTTAGCCAAAACAGCGACTCACGGTCATTTGGTAAACCTTTACCGCTGGTTAGCAACCTGATAGAACGCTGCTCAAGCGGCGCCAGACGAAAAATGGGCGGCAATACTACAAACGGCGATTCGGCAGTTTGCGGGATACCCTGAGGGTCACCATCGTCAATCCATGCCTGCACAATCACCGGATAATCGGCACTGTTAGCAAGCGTAATGGATTGGGTCGCCGCCGCCTTGTCAAAGACCACCCGCGTGGCACTCAGGTTAACCACCGCCTGTAGGGGTAAGGCTAAACATAACCACAAAAACAGCATTCTACTGAAGGCGCATAAGGATTTGGGCATGAGCCTGATATCTCCCTGCTTCCAGCTGATCACTTGCGAAACGTTCAAGACGCGCTTCAAATGTTTCGTGGTAACTATCAACACCGCTCTGGGTTCCAGTTTTTACCTGAGCGCCCCCCAGAACAGGCACCCAACCGGCGTTTGCGCCTGTTCCACCGACGTCGGTGGTCAAGAAGTTCATCGGGATACCATTGCGCAATATCCGGACGCCAACCCCCCGCGCATGACCCGGTGCGCCATAAGCATCATCAAGTAAGTGAGTCACAGCGCTCCCGCTCGTCAGACCATATTTTTGTGCGGCCAGGACATTCGCCTCCGGAGCCAGAAATCCGAGTGCTACATTCTGCTTGTTGGTGACAACCCCTGAAACCACATTGGATTCGCAAGCAAACTCGAGTGAGAAAGGTGCACTGACGCTACGCCCTGCTCTGATATCCGCAGCACTTACTCGAGGTAATTGCACAAAAGGTGTGAAATGGGTCACCTGGCAAATCGCTCCTCGCCGCACGGTAATCCCATTATTGTAGAGGCTAATCACCGATGGCCAGTCGGCATACCAGCCAGCCCAGTTGCTATTGCGATGCGCCTGGCCCACTTTGATGCCATTCGAGTCAATTCCTGGCCCGCGAAACACAACATAAGCGTTAGGGTTTACCCCAGCAAAAGTGTAAGTCGCAGCCGAGCTGATAAAATATCGCGTATCCGCTGTTTTCATCAGCTCCACTCGAATCGGCGAAAAGTTTTTGGCTTTAATTAAAAAGTTGCCATCTTTATCAGTATCAAGGTTAGTCATTGCGACCTGCTGCCAGATATCTGTGAATACCTGTCCGGTCGCTTCCAGCGTAATACGCATCGCCACATTTTTGGCAAACGTCAGATAAGCCCCCGGCACATCTTGCGCTTCATACCATCCGGCATAGGCATCATCCCCGTTGGTGGAAAACGCCTGATAAAGTTGGCCCGCGGTATCCGGCGTACAGCGGAAAAACACCATTTCAGGATCCCACCCACCTTTGCGTGCATATTGGGTGAAAGGAATCCCCCCACCTGCTGCCAGTACCGTGCCCGGCGGTTGAAAAATATTATTGCTGCTGACATCAATTGATTTACTCACCCCGGTAAGCTGACCGTTCCAACCATCTGCTCCACCATTACCGCGCCATGAACTCGTTTTGCCATCGCTTGCTGAGCTCAGGCGATGTGAGCCGAATTGACTGTTCGCACCGGTATATGGGTAGATAATGTATTCGCAGGCCGCCTGTGCCGTAGCGCTTAACATCATCAGTATGACGATCGCGAGTTTTGTCCTGGTTTTCACTTTATGGTTTCCTTACGCAGCCAAACACTGGGCAGTTAGCGCGATCATCGCCTGCTGAGGGTGGTCATCTGTTAACTGATATTTAAATGCGCATCTTTCCTTAGGACCTTCGCCCCAGCGCACCGTTAGCTCTCCTTGCGTTGCCGGTAAACGGGCATAAACCTGGTTTGCCTGCCCCACCATCCCAACAACCTGATTGTGTTCATCAAAGACTTCCGCTCCTGCAGGAAGCGAGCCGCGGCGTGGAGTGACATCAATCAGCGCCGCGGTTCCTTTTGTCGTTGAGAAAGATAATTTCACTGCGGCTCCGGCATACGGTGCAACGCGTTGTTGGTTATCCTCAAGCTCAATGTCTGCCGCCATGTTACGTGTGTCTAACTGAACATTATTAAAACGATAGGGTGTTAGCGACGGCACGAGAGCGAAGCCTTGAGCATTGATGGCTGCCCCCTGGCCATTATTCACGCGAGCCCCTTCGGCTCCCTTAGCCTCTACCAGCGCAAAGGTGTCACCAAGCCAGGGCCCAGGCGTAACGCCGCCGCGGTGCACAACCACTGCACCACGCATTCCGCCCGACCATTGCTTATAGTTTTCTGCTTGCGAATAGCTGCCATTCAGGGTGCCAAACGAGGTCATTTTTTGCAGCGAGGCGCTCCAGTTCTTTTGTGCAGCCTCGCCCGATGCGTTCTGGTATCCCGCAGAAACGGCATAGCTTGCGCTATCATCCTCACTGACAGAACCCGCCAGCGATGCCTGATAACTCGTGCCGCTGGTTTTACTATGGCTAGTTGAAAGCGAGAGATAATCTTCACCCTTACCAAACCTCAGCGGTACGGAGAATGTCAGCGTGACAATATTTTCCGTCTGCCCATGTCTGGCATTCTGCCCTGGCTGCCCATCTGCATGTCTTGAGTTATCACGCCAGAATGTTTGCTGGCGGCTCGCGGACAGGTTGTAGCTTATTTGTCGCCACTGATTGGCATAACCAAACTGAAGCTGTGTATTGCGCCCACGCTCTCCGTAGTAATCCATCACCGAACCGGAAAGCCATATCGAGCCATAGTCCCCCAATTGCTGGTTAACGGTGGCTGTAAACTGGTTGCGCTGCGAAAGCGTATCTGAACGCCAGATATCACTGTTTTTAGCGGCATTTCGTTCACCCAACACATCACTGAAATCACGGTATCCAGCAGTGGAATAGCGGTAGCCTGCCAGTGCCACGTTGGTACCGGTTCCGTTAAATGAACGGCTCCAGGATAGCTGGGTACGCCAGCCCGTTTGTTTACCTTCCGGGAGCTGCGCGGATGACGCCGTCACATCCGCACCAATCGACCCAAGCTCTGAAGCCCAGACCCCACCCAGTACCGTGGAGGCGTACTCTTTCCCCAGGCGAATGCCACCGTTAGCCGTCAGGCTATTGGCAATACCGCGTTCAAGGGTTAAATCACCGAACCAGTTGTCATCCGTATCATAATCACGCGCTCGCCCTATAACTGCGTTATAGCGCCAGACCCCGGGACGCAAAGAGAGCGGTAGTGCTGAAAACGGAACCGTAAACTGGGTGCGGCTGCCATCGGCTTCAATCACATCAACCTGCAAATCCCCCTGCCAGGCCGTGCTGGCAAGGTCGTTAATCACAAACGGCCCCTGCGCAACGTTAGTTTGATACAAGGTACGCCCATTCTGACTGACCACCACACGCGCGGCACTTGCCGCCGTGCCGCGAATTTCTGGTGCGTATCCTTGTCGGGATTGAGGCCACATCCGTTGGTCGGTTTCCAGTTTGACGCCAGTAAACGCCATACTGCTAAACAGGTTGCCACCACTATAACTTTGGCCTGCACTTAACGTACTTTGCAGCGCTGCGACCGGGCGTTGTAACCAGACTTGTAAGTTATCCCACTGGTAGCGTTTCTTATCCCCATAACGGCTATAGCTTGCTGAGGATTGCTGGCGCAGTTGCCATAAACCAAAGTTAATACCCGACGTCAGCCCCAACCAGCCATATTCGCTCTGGCTTCCACCCGCATCACTGTAATAAAAGTTACTGTTGTAGTTGGTAAATAACAGGCTTTCCCCCGCCTGCCATTGCTCGGGGGCGACGTAATCGTGTGGCACCTGCACCATTTCAGCCTGAGGAATGGCAACATCCAGCCGTAATAGTGCGTTATCAAATACATAACTTGCCCCTGCGACGCGTTTCGCGGGACTTAAACAGCTTTCGCTGCCGGGCGTGCTTAATGCCAGCACACCATTTTGTTCATAAAAAACCAACGGCAAACAAGGCGCCACATCCTCGCCTTCACTACGAAACATCACTCCTTCACGGGCGATAAAACGCCCGTTTAGCCAGATATCAACCAGATATTGACCCGGTGCCACCGAAGCCTCGCTGTTAAAGCGGGCAAGCCCTTGTCCGTATTCGCTCCCCAACAATAAGGCTTCATCGAAGGTGTAGTTTTCTGCCTGCGAGACGAATGGCAATGCCCATCCACCCAGCAAGCAAAGGCTCAGCCAGTGATGTTTTTCCATAGTATTTTGCTTCCCTGCAAAGCCGCTAATGCTTCAGTGGAAGTGCTCCGCTCAGATAAGCGCCCTGGTCGTTAATCCATGTCATCTGCACGCTGTCACCCATCGGTGTGCCGACTAAGGGCCATGCTTTTGTCGCACCGGGGGCAATCATCTCGCCACCCAGCTTCACGGGTTTATTGGCAATCGTCACCACCACATGGGCAATCGATGCGTAATAGCCGCTGTTGTTGGTGAGACTCAGTTTGCGGCCTGAAACCGAAGCGGTTGTCGTTTTGTTCATCTCGTTCGGTGAACCTTGTAAACCAGCGGGACGCCAGAACACTTTCATACGACTGCGCAGCATCACGATCATCTGATTAGATGCTTCACTTCCTTTAGCCACTGGCGGGATTTGCAAGATATTGAGCCAGAACACCGACTCTTTATCTTTTGGCAAATCCGCGCCAGTAAACTGTAAGCGCAAGGTTTGGCCGCTGTGCGCGGCCATGCGAAACATAGGAGGAGTCAGCATAAAAGGTGCTCGCGCGGTTTGTGGTGTTGACTGCTCATCGCCGCTGTCCAGCCAAGCCTGCATGACATTCGGAAAGTCATCCTGATTGGTTAACTGCACGCTAACTTGCTTAGCATCCGCTGGATACACCACACGATTGCCGGTCATCACCACACTTGCCTGGCTGCTTAAACAGGTACCGACGAGTGCAAACGTAAGCAAACTTCTCCCTAAACTCATGTTTCATCCCCTACGCCGTGCACTATTAAAGATAAGAAATCGCGTACTGCACTGCGGCGACGACATCACCCGCGGTAGCATTGCCGGTTGGCGAGAAGTAGCGCACGGCGTAGTCGTGTTCACCGGACTGTTCCCCTGCCGGGATAGATATCCCGGCAACAGCCATTGGGTTACTTAGGTCGATAATCGTGCTGCCCGAGGCATCTGTTAGCAATTGCAGCTCAACGTTAGTAGCCGAACCGCTGGTTGCAAGGTTTCCACTACTGGTGACGTTAGTGCCAATAAATAAGGTTTTAATCTCTAATGTGGAGCTGTCTACACTGCATCCACTAACGCCCATGGTGAACGTGGTCAGCCCTGCCGAAGAAGCAGCGTCCTTAAGTTCACTTTTAGAGATGGTAGGCAACAGTACGACAGGGTGTGCATCTGAACCGTTAACGGTCACCGAACAGGTTTGTTCAGTGATCTCACCTTTAAAGGTAATGGTATTTGTTGATTCCGCGAAGGCCGCACCACTTAATAAAGCTGCCGTGCCGAATACTACGGGTAATAATGCTTTCATCTTGTAATCCTTGTTGTGTTGCTTTCGTCCTTATCGTGCAAAGCGGAATCCCAGAGCAAATAAGTCTGTTACTGATAAATAAACAGATAAGGTTAAGCAGTTGAGAATGAGATATATAACCCTAAGCAGAAACATTGCAGAAGGTATGGTCATATTATTGCTTCTTAGGAAAATTCCTAGATTTGTTTTCTGAATAATCTTTTACACCTTTCCCATATAAGGAAAATATCTTATATAATAATCAATGATTACATAAAATTCATTCAGTTATGGGAGGTTATGAGAACTGAGTGCGGGGATTGAAAGGTGCAGAATTATTAATCTTAACAATATAAAAATGCGTCAGGGTTTGCCTGACGCACGGTAATTCTGAAAGCAATTCTTAATTAAAACTTCGCCACCTGGTTTGCCATTTCGCGGCTATATTGGCGGCTGGCATTAACCAGCATTTGCGTATAAGGCACCCGTGCAGCACCGCTGATTAATTCATCGGTGCTTAATGCCTCAAGAATACGACCATGTTGCATTACCCCCACGCGATGGCATAAATGTGCAATGACGCCTAAATCGTGTGTCACCATTAAATAGGTGAGTTTCGATTCCTGCTGTAAATCCGAAAGTAAATTGAGAATTTCCGCCTGCACCGAAACATCCAATGCTGAAGTAGGCTCGTCTAGCAGCAGCACCTCCGGTTCAAGTATCAGCGCACGTGCAATCGCCACACGTTGGCGCTGCCCACCGGAGAGCTGATGCGGATAGCGACTACGAAACGCGCGGTTTAAACCCACTTTATCCAGCATCATATTGATACGCCGGTCGCGATCAGTGAATCCCTGGATTTGTAGTGGCTCCTCCAGAATATCGCCGATGGTATGGCGCGGGTGCAAAGATCCATACGGATCCTGAAATACCATCTGTACCATCCGACAGCGTTCACGGCTGATACGATGTTCAAGCTCCGTCCCATCAATCACCAGTTTTCCCTGCCAGTGGGTAAATAGCCCTGCCAGGCATTTCAGCACCGTGGTTTTCCCGGAACCCGACTCCCCTACAAGACCAAAAATCTCACCCTCCCCAACGTTAAAATTCACATCGAACAACACCTGGTTAGTTTTCGCCCCTTCGCCAAAGGTTAAATTAAGCTGGCTGACTTCAATCATGGATGACATACGTTGCTCCTTATTCCGTTAGCCAACTAGCCTGGCGCTGTAGAACCGGTAGATGTGCCCGGCGCATATCCATATCCGGCAATGCGCTGATAAGCCCCTGGGTGTAAGGATGCTGCGCCTTATCCAGGTCTTTCGCGGCGATAGATTCCACAACACGCCCGGCGTACATCACCAGCACGCGGTCGCAGAAACTGCGCACCAGGTTAATGTCATGGCTGATGAAAATCAGCCCCAGTCCACGGGATTGCACCAGATCGTCGAGCAGCGCCAGCACCTGCAAACGCACCGAAACATCCAGCGCGGACGTCGGTTCATCGGCAATCACCATTTCCGGGTCGGTGATCAGCATCATGGCAATCATGATCCGCTGCCCCTGGCCGCCGGAAACCTCATGCGGATAGAGGTTGTAGACGCGTTCTGGCTGGCGAATACGCACCACTTCCAGCATCTCCAGCACCTTCTGTTTCGCCTGTTTTTGCCCGACACGATGGTGAGTCAGCCATGCTTCAGCAATTTGATCGCCAACGCACATCACCGGATTTAGCGAATATTTCGGGTCTTGCATAATCATTGAAATACGTTTGCCACGCACATTACGCATTTGTGCGTCAGTAGCATTGAGCAGATCAACATCACCAAATTGCATACACTCGGCGGTGATTCGCGCTTTTTTAGGGTGGAGCTGCAATAACGCACGGCCCACAGTGGATTTCCCGGAGCCGGACTCGCCTACGATGGCGAGTTTCTCGCGCCCGAGCTGGAATGAAACGCCACGCACCGCGTGGGTTTGCTGGCGACCATTAACGAACGTCACATTCAAGTCGCGCACATCAAGTAGTTGCGGCGAATTATTCGCTGCGAGGATCGAGGATGTCACGTAAGCCATCTCCCAAGAAGTTGAATGCCAGACTGTTGATTAAAATTGCCAGCCCCGGAATCGTTACTACCCACCAGCACTCCATCATGTAAGTGCGCCCGCTGGAGATCATCGCCCCCCACTCTGGCTCTGGCGGTTGTGCACCAAGGCCGAGGAAACCAAGCCCGGCGGCGGTCAGGATAATGCCCGCCATATTCATAGTGATGCGGATAATCACCGACGGCATGCACAGCGGCACAATGTGGCGCCACAGCACACGCAGCGGCGAAGCACCTTGCAGACGAACAGCAGAGATAAAGTCGGCTTGCCGTAAAGAGAGGGTTTCCGCGCGTGCCAGACGGGCAATTGGCGGCCAGGCCGTGAGCGTAATGGCTATCACAACATGCTCAAGGCCGGGGCCGAGTGCTGCGACAAACGCCAGCGCCAGTACCAGACTTGGGAACGAAATGAAGATGTCGGTTACACGCATCAATACCATATCGACTTTGCCGCCAAAATATCCGGCGGTCACACCGAGCAGTAAACCCAGCGGGCCAACGGTTATCGACACCAGTAGCACGATGTAGAGCGTAATGCGTGAGCCATAAACCAGGCGGCTAAAAATATCGCGGCCAAACTCATCGGTGCCAAACCAGTGTGTGGCGTTTGGCGCAGTGAGCGCGCGATTGAGATCCTGCACCAGCGGGTTATAAGGTGCTATCCACGGGGCAAAAATTGCCACCAGCAACAACAGGAAAACAATCCCTCCACCAATTGCCGTCAGCGGGTTACGTGCCATTTTGCCAATAAACCCAACCGCTCGTAGACCGGCTCGTTTAAAGCGTAATGAACGCTCATCGGCAGCGGTGAGTTGAGGTGTTCCAAAGGAGACAGTCATGATTTTGTCCTCGGATCAAAGAGTTGGTACAGCATGTCGGACAGCAGATTCAGCAACACAAAGATCACCCCAACCACCAGCACACAGCCCATCACCGCATTCATATCACCCAGCAGCAGACTGCCGGTGAGATAGGACCCAAAGCCCGGCCACGAGAAGACAGTTTCAATTAGCACCGCGCCTTCCAGCAGCGAGCCATAGGCCAGTGCGACCACCGTCAGCAACTGCACGAGGATATTGCGGAATGCGTGATTCCAGATAACCAGGCGTTCAGTTAGTCCCTTCACCCGGGCAGTAATAATGAATTCCTGCGACAGCTGCGCCAGCATAAAGCTGCGCGTCATTCGGCTGATGTAGGCCAGCGAGTGGAAGCCCAAAAGAGAGGCCGGAAGAATCAGGTGATTGAGTGCGTTAAAGAACACCGCGCTGTTGCCCGCCAGCAATGAATCGACCAATAACAACCCGGTGCGACGCGGCACTAAACCATCCAGCCCTAAATCAATACGCCCCGCGCCGCCCACCCAACCGAGCCAGGCGTAAAACAGCAGCAATCCCATCATCCCTACCCAGAAAATCGGCGTGGAATACCCGGCCAGGCTGATAATGCGCACCGCGTAATCCACCACGCTGTTACGACGAGCAGCAGCCCAAACGCCCAGCGGAATGCCCAGACCCGCACCGACAATTATCGCCACCGTCGCCAGTTCAAGCGTCGCCGGGAACACGCGCAGAATGTCGTCTACCACCGGTTTCCCGGTCAGCAGCGCATTGCCCAAATCACCATGCAGCAGGCCGCCGAGGTAAATCCAAAACTGCGTTGCCAGCGATTGGTCAAAGCCAAGCTGGTGGTAAACCTGCTGGTAAGTACTTTGGTCAGCATCCGGGCCGACAATCGCCAGCACCGGGTCGATTGGCATAACACGGCCAATAAAGAAGGTCAGCAATAGCAGACCAAACAAAGTGACGACGACCTGGCTTAATCGTTTTGAGAAACGCCGGGCACGACCACCTGGCGCTAACAGGATCATGCTCATGATTTTTCCTCCCCAACAGACGTTTTATAAACATCACGCAGGAAAGTAGTGGCCGACGGATGCGGCTGGTAGTTCTGCACTTCGTTGCGCACCACCACCGAATCCACCATTTGTGAAAGCGGCAATAATGCCGGGATCAACTCGTCGTAACGGGTCTGAATCGCCTGATACTCTTCACGCTGCTTAGTTGGGTCACGCTCCACCAGCGCTTTGTCGATTTGCTGGTTCAGCGTTTTGTCATAGAAGCTGGTACGCCAGCCCTGGAAGTTAGTCAGACGCGCAGCGTCACTGTTATCCGGATTGTAAACCAGTGCCCGTAGGCTGGAATGCGGATGCGGTTCTACGCCACTGCCGCCGCGCCCGACCAACATGTCGAACTTACGCTCGCGCATTGCGCCGTAAATCTGGTTGCCCGTTCCGGTGACGATTTTCGCGTTAATTCCCGCCTGCATCAGCGTGGACTGCACCGCAATGGCGATGTTAAGGAATGGTTGATCCGCAAGCACACGTAGCGTGGTATCAAATCCGTCCGGATAGCCCGCTTCCGCCAGCAGTTTTTTCGCCCGTGGAATATCCAGTGCATAACCAGGATTTGGCAGCGTTGCAGGCATTCCTGATTGAATTGGACGCTGATGCAACACGCCATATCCCGGCATCAATGCTTTATTGATACCCTGATAATCAATCAGATAACGCACCGCTTCACGCACTTTTGGGTTGGCGAAATGCGGCTCTTTCATGCTCATGGCGACATAATAAATCGTGCCTTTCTTAACTGCATCGACGGTCAAATCGGGATCTTTTCGCAAGGCGTTCACGTCAGATACCGCCATGTTGCTGGCAATATCCAGATCGCCCTTGGCAATCATCAGGCGTAAAGTTTGCGATTCCTGGAAGTGACGGAATACCACGCGGGAGAGTTTAGGGGCACCACGCCAGTAATCCGGATTGCGCTTCATACGCAATACATCTTTGGCCTGCCATACCTCAAGGCTAAATGGCCCGGAACCCGCTTCGTTAGTCGTCAGCCAGCGGTTGCCCCAGTCGTCATTTTGTACATGCTGTTCTACCGTTTTACTGTCCAGTACAACAACACTTCCGAGTGCCGCCAGGGAATAGATAACCAGCTGCGGGTCATTCGCTTTTGGTAGCGTGATTTCCACCGTTGAATCATCGAGCGCTTTCACATGCTCATCGATGTCCTTTTTGCTAAAACCGTAGGATTTCCATACTGATGCCTGTGCCAGATTGAGATGCAAAACGCGGCGCATTGACCACACCACGTCGTCTGCGGTGAGTAGATTACCGGAGTGAAATTTCACGCCATCGCGCAGATGGAACGTCAGGCGGTTGCCGTCCTCCGAGATATCCCAGGAGGTTGCCAGTGCCGGGCGCACGTTGGTGAGTTTCGCCGGATCTAATTCCACCAGCGGGTCATAAAGATTGACGACCAGCCCCACCACTTCATTACCGGTCATTGCAGCCGGGTCGAGGGTAAGCAGGTTATTCATATTCATGCCGATGATCAGCTGGTCAGGTGGCGTTTTCGCCACAGCCGAGCCACTACCGAACATGAAAAGGAGCGTGAGAATCCACGCCCCCAGTCGGGAGCTTCGATTCATGATAGATACCATTTTGTAGGGTAAGAATGACCCAGCGTCTTGCGCCGGGCTTATTATTGTTCAGCGATGAAAAGACCCTGACGGGTCAGTCGCGGCTGATGGTATGTGTTTCTATATATTCAAAATTGATATCTTCACCAAGCCCCGGCCGCTGCGGCAAATGCACAAAACCGTCGGCATCCATCGGGTCAACGATACTGTTCAGGTATGCGGCAGGTTCGTCATATTCGAGGAACGGGTGCAGTAATCCGCGCTCATACCAGCGGCAGTTACGTATCGCCCCGACTACAGCAAGGCTTGCCGCGCCGTTGCCGTGAACTTCGCAATCCATGCCGAAAGATTCAGCCAGTGCCGCCACTTTCATGGTTGGTGAAATACCTCCAACGCCATTGGCACCGGCGCGCAGAATGTCGCACGCGCCTGCTTTCACCCAGTCCGCGCGGCTGTGATGCTTGCCACCAAGGCTTTCAGGCCCAACAACGTCAATAGATAAGTTCTCAGAAAGCCAGACGTAGGACGCCATGCTCTCTTCTTCCATGGGTTCTTCGAACCAGGCAAAGTTGAGTTTTTCAAGCTCCTTGCCGATGTACAGCGCCTGACTACGGCTGTACCAGTGGTAGCCATCGAGCATTAAATCGATGTCTGGTCCCACGGCTTCGCGCACGGCGGCACAGGCTTTGACGTCCATTTTTGGGTCTGGTGCAAAGGCAACCGGCGGCATCCAGGTGTGAAGTTTGATGGCTTTATAGCCGCGAGCAACCAGCTTTTCTGCGAACTGGCCGAATTCGTCTGGCGTGGATAATCCCCCTTCCAGTTCATCACCGCACATGGTGCTGCCATAAGCTGGCACTTTGTCGCGGAAACCGCCAAGCAATTTGTAGACCGGCACTTTCAGTTTGCGGCCAATTAAATCCCACAATGCTTGCTCAACAAACGAGAGTGCGCGCTCGGTGAGTTGGTGCGCACTACCGCGCTGCCAGTGCACCAGATCCTGCCAGATGCGTTCGCGGTTAAATGGGTCTTGCCCAACCAATACCTTGCGGAAGAATGCATTTACTACATATGGGCGCACCACTTCTGGCGGCGCGAAAGAGTAGCCGCAGTCCCCTTCATCTGTGGTAATGGTCAGCATTGCCATTTTCGCAAGGCTTTCCGGGCCAGGATGAGAGTGGCCTGCACTGTCAGAAACTCGGCGGGTTGGGTAAGTAAAAACGGTTACGTTCACGGATTCTATTTTCACGGCTGTTATTGTCCCTTTGTTAATTTAAAACAGCGTTTCAGCACTTACTGTATGCGTAAAAAATCACCTTCGCCTCGTTCAAAGGTGCTTAAATACGAGTCATTATTTGGACATATGTCCAGGAGGGCGTGATGCTTTTCACAAAATGTTATGGAATTGTGATGAAGATAACTGATGGAGGCGGGGAAGTTTTTGGCGGGTGTCGCATGTGCTAACCCGCCAGGAATACGCAGAAAATCAGGCGATAGTGACTTTGTTGTTCAGATACACGTCTTGCACAGCGTTAATCAACTTAACCCCCTCAGACATGGATTTCTTAAAGGCTTTGCGGCCCAGAATTAACCCCATGCCGCCCGCACGCTTATTAATAACTGCGGTACGCACAGCATCTGTCAGATCGGTTTCACCTCCAGCGGCACCACCCGAGTTAATCAACCCTGCGCGGCCCATATAGCAGTTGGCCAGTTGGTAACGCACCAGGTCAATCGGATTATCGCTGGTCAGTTTGGTGTACACACGGTCATCGGTATAACCAAAGTTTACCGCCTTGTAGCCGCCATTATTTTCCGCCATTTTCTGCTTCACGATATCCGCGCCAATCGTGGCGGCCAGATGGTTTGCCTGGCCAGTTAGATCGGCGCTTACGTGGTAATCCACACCGTCTTTTTTAAAGTCCGGGTTACGTAGATATGCCCAAAGCACAGTGACCAGCCCCAGTTCATGTGCGCGCTCAAACGCCACTGAAATCTCTTCAATCTGGCGACGTGACTCTGGCGAACCAAAGTAAATGGTCGCCCCTACTGCCACCGCCCCCATATTGAAAGCCTGCTCGACGCTTGCATATAACGTCTGGTCGAAAGTATTTGGGTAACTGAGCGTTTCGTTGTGGTTAAGTTTGACGAGGAAAGGAATGCGATGCGCGTAACGTCGTGATACCGATGCCAGCACACCATAAGTTGAAGCGACACAGTTGCAGCCAGCTTCAATCGCCAGCTCAACAATATTTTTCGGATCAAAATAGAGAGGGTTTGCCGCAAAAGATGCCCCGGCGGAGTGCTCCACACCCTGATCGACCGGTAAAATAGAAAGGTAACCAGTGCCAGCAAGCCGCCCGGTGTTATACAGCGTTTGCATGTTTCGTAGCACCGCAGGCGGGCGGTTGTTATCCACCATAACGCGGTCTACATAATCCGAACCAGGCAGATACAACTGGTCTGCCGGAATAGTCATACAACGATGCTGTAACAAGCTGTCGGCATCTTTGCCAAGCAGCTGTGCAATATCAGTCATAATACGCTCCCGTAAATTCAGCGAGCACCCTGCCCGCTGAGGATGGATTCTCCTAGCCTGCTTTCATTAAAACAGGCAGACATAATCCTGGCCGTGACTGACAGTATTCGCCACCTACGGGAGCACTTTCGGTTTGTTTTGTGGTGTAACGTTTTATACCCGGCGGAGATTTACTCCATTACCACCACTCGTGAAAATGATGCACTGGCCCAATTCCTTGCCCAACCTCCAGCGAATCCGCCTGTTCTAATGCCTGAGACAGCCACTTTTTCGCCGCTGTGATAGTTTGAGGCCAGTCGTTGTTGCGTGGATAAAGTGCCGCAAGAGCTGCGGATAATGTGCAACCCGTACCATGCGTATGACGCGTTTGCACACGTGGCGCAGTAAAACGTTGTGCTCCACTTTGGGTAAACAACCAATCAGGGCTTTCAGCATCATCAAGATGGCCGCCTTTCATCAGCACGGCCTTGCATCCCATTCCTAGCAATGCATCTCCCTGCTCTTTCATTTCACGTTCATTACAAGCTTGCGCCGTATTCAACAGAGCTGCCGCTTCGGGTAAGTTCGGGGTAATCAATGCCACCTGCGGTAATAACCTGCGGCGTAAACTTTCTACCGCCGAAGGGGCAAGCAACGGGTCGCCACTTTTCGCCAGCATTACCGTATCAAGCACCACGTTTTTCACTTTGTAAAATGCCAACCTTTCGGCCACAGCATCAACAATATCTGTTTCTGCCAACATGCCAATTTTGACGGTGTCGATGCGAACATCGCTCAGTACAGAGTCAAGTTGGGCTGCGACAAATTCAGGTTCGATACGATAAACCGACTGCACTCCTCGCGTATTTTGTGCAACCAGCGCGGTAATGACACTAGTGCCATACGCACCCAATGCCGAGAACGTTTTAAGGTCGGCCTGGATACCCGCACCACCACTCGGGTCGGTTCCAGCAATAGTGAGCGCATTAATGCGTTTTACTCCTTTCATATCAGGGCCTCCGCATTAAGTGCGTAAAGCGCGTCCAGAAAGGCTGGAATGAAACTACCGGGCCCACGGCTTGCAGCAATTGCCTGCTCGCCAGCACATTTCATAAACTGGCAGGCGGAAGCAACATTATCTAGCCGGGAGCCAGGCAATGAACAACAGGCAGCCACAACCGCAGAAAGTGCGCATCCGGTGCCGACAACACGCGTCATCAACGCACCACCACCGGCAACGCTCCAGGCATTCTCGCCATCGGTGACATAATCTTCTTCACCTGTAACTGCAACAATTGCACCAGTCATCTGCGCAAGTTTGAGAGCGGCGGGTAGTGCGCAAAGCGCCTCTTCAGTGCTGTCCACACCTCGTCCGCCACCAGTTTCACCTGCAAGAGCCATGATTTCCGACGCATTACCACGAATGGCGGCCGGTTTTAATTCAAGAATGGTGCGTGCAAATTGTGTACGAAAATCCAGGCCGCCGACGGCTACGGGATCCAGAACCCAGGGGGTTGAAGATTGGTTAGCGGCATGAATAGCTGCAAGCATCGCAACGCTACGCTCAGAAGTAAGTGTGCCGATGTTGATGAGTAGAGCGCAGGCTATAGGGCTAAATTGTGCGGCTTCTTCTGGCTCAATGACCATCGCAGGAGCCGCACCAATAGCGAGCAAAACGTTGGCGGTAAAACTCTGCACCACATCGTTAGTCATGCAATGAACTAAAGGAGAGACTTGACGTAAATTATGTAAAACCGACGCGGCAAGGTGGCCGGGTAGCAGGTCAGGCTGCATATTGAAAGCTCCTGCCCGGCGTGAAGAAGGGATGCCATGGCAGGCATCTGACTTCCCTACGCTGGCATTATCCAGATCAGGTGGTACGGGTATTTCTCAGCCTTCACAAAGAAGGGCACCCCGAGTCATTTAAATCAAAATCAACTACTTGCGAGTAACATCCCGTTAATAGCTGTTCAGGATAATGCCAGCGGAAAGTCTGACAGACAAGTTCTTAATGTCCGTGACCCCAGTGAAATGATGACCAACTTTCCCTGGCATCATCTTTATCAGGATTTGACTATTAATGAGAATACTCTCTCAAAACCTATTAACATAAATCTAAAAAATTAATTTATTATAGTTAACAAATTCACCAGTCGTTATTTTTGACCAACCAGTCAAAATTATTTCTATGGAGCTTTTAATTTTGCCAATAGCTGTTAATACACTGAAACAACTTGATCATTAAATGATCGCAATGTATTTAAAATATACTGAAAAAAACATCAACTCTACCTTGTTCGATATAATGAAATTGGCAACAGCATGCTTTATGTGTATAACTAGCAACAAATATTTGCCTTTGATCTTTTCTTATAAAAAAAACATAAACCCAACATCCTGTATGAATATCGAAAACAAAATTTCAACTAATAAAAACAGTATTGCAAAAATATTCAATTGGTTAATTACATGTGTTTTTATTGTTTCTGGTCTGTTTGTCTCTGTGGCTCAAGCCCAACAATCAAAGACGATAGAGAGCATCACAAAAACTCATCAAATAAACATCGCCTATCGTGATGCTCCACCTTTTTCTTATGCAGCATCGGATGGCAAAGTTGTTGGGTATGTCATTGATTTATGCAACGTTATTGTTAGTGATATTAGTAAACATCTGAATATACCTGACTTAAAAATTAATTATATTGATAACAAATATCTACCAGACAGAGATGCTTTATTGCGTGAAAAGAAGGTAGATATGATCTGTTCCGTTAATGCTAACGTCATTGAATGGAAAACGATTGCAGACTATTCAATCCCCTATACTTATTCATACACACGATTCGCAACGTTAAAGAACAAAAATATATCATCTATTGATCAATTAGCCGGGCACACTGTTAGTGTGACATCGGGATCGGTTGATGCCCTTGCTGTTAACCAGGCCAATCGTGAGTTGGGTCTCAATTTATTCGTCATTACTACTCCGACCATGGAAAAAGCTTTTGAGCTGATGCGCAATGGAAAAACATCCGCTGCCTTTATCAACGACATTTCATTAAAAGAAATCATTGAGGCTCAGAGCGATAAAACTTCATTTTCAATTAGTGATAAAGGGGTTGGAAAACCACAATTCTTTGTCATATTACTACCGCACGATGACCAAGAATTTAAGTCACTGGTAAATCAGAGTCTTTGTAAAATAAGAAAATCACCTGATTTTGGAAAAATTCATGACATCTGGTTTAATAAACCAATTCCTTATTTAAAGTTAAACTTACAAAGCCCTTATTCACAAGAAATGGATAAAGCCTTAACGCAATTTGATGATTGTTCAAGTGCAGAACGATAAATAGTTAGTCGCCCACTACATTGGGTGGCTTGAAGAATGTATTGAACTACAAACCTTCCAGCATAGACTCCTATTACGAGATACATTTCCAATTTCCTGACTTATACACACACTATCACCCAATGCAAATACAACGATCGATTTTTAAACCATAAACAAACATGAGAACACCATAAACAACATTCATAGCATGTTAATAACATATTGTTTTTGTCTAATCATACATTTCATTTGACTCGTCACTAAAATCCATATGAAAATTAATAGCAAATTATTGGTTTAGTGTTTGTTGGATGAATCACGGATAAGATTAAAAACCTCATGGCTATCATTAGACTTTATATAAACGAAAAGTAAACCATTGTGAGTAAGTAGCATGGGGCTTAGAAGTTTTCTTGAAAAAATGTACAAACCTGTGGTCATGGAAAATGAGTTAGCTAACAGAAACTCCAGGATCAACAAAAGTACAGTGGTTAATCAGTGGCGGAATTTTCCATTGATGTATTTAGCTCGCCCTAAAAACCTAAAAAAGTACATCACACTCTGCTTTTCATTTGTTCTTCTGTACTCATTTGCGGATAAACTGAGTAATAGCATTGAGATTTCTGGTACAACTATCAGGCTCTACGACCTCACGTTGCCCGTAATTTCCGCATTACTTATTTTGTACAACAAAAAGGCAATTCCGGTTCTTATTCTGTTTGCCCTGTATCGTGTTCATACACAGCCTTTACCCCAGGTCCTTGATACAATATCTCAACTCACAGCGGCTTTAATCAGCACAAAAGTCTATTTCTACGCCACTGGTAAGCGTGGGGCCGTCAGTTTCGGACGTAGTAGCCTCAGCGCCCAGCGCATACTGTGGTTGATATGTTTTAACACCCTTATTTTTACACTCTTTCAACAGTTTTTATTACTAAAGTTTAATTTTATATCAGAAATAAATATTTTAAGTATCCCCACTCTCATTAATATTCAATGGATGTTGACATCCTGTATTACAGGCACTCCATTTTGCTATCTCATTCTCAGAGCTTGTTACCAGCCACTATGGTTTTTCAACTACCTGAAAAAGTTGAAAGAATTAATTGTTTCTGGGCCACGTGCAATTTATCAATTACTCTGGGCAATGTTAGTAATCGGAATTATGTATTGCCTGATTTATGTACATGGCGATAGCTTAATATATACAGATTACACTATCGTATGGCTTTTACCGGTGATGCTCTGGGGAGCAATCTGTCTCGGCCATGCACTAATGTCCCCTCTTTGGGTAGTCATGCTCATTTTATTGAGTGACTACATTAATAATTATATATCAATAGATCATGAATTTACTTTTAACCATTATGTAAGCCATTTGGCTTTAACGTGCTCTATGATTTTTACCTTTTCCCTGACAATTGTTATTGTTGGGGTATTGGTTACGCGCATTCTAAAGCATATCAGAAGCCTCAAACGAATTTCTTTATCAGAACCACACACAGGGCTACCTAATCTTCTTGCTTTAAAAAATGATATCATTCGTTACCCACACGCTGGGTTGTGTATTATTCAATGCCCTGAGTTAAATACTCTAACACAAACCCATGGGATAATATTTCGCTTCGAATTCGTTAAAGCTGTTTTTTCTTATTTAAGCCCATTGCTTATGGATAATGAAAAAATGTATTACAGCCCAGGGTATGGACTTCTTCTACGCCTGAATAAAGTCGATGACGATATTATCCACCCTTACTATAAAGCGATGTCATCTTTTCGTTTTTCGTGGGAAGAAATGGAGCTGGGTCTCAATTTTGGCATGGCGTACATGGCATACGGAAAATGTATCAATAATCTCTCTTATGTCGTGGGCCAGCTTAATGCACGTACTTATGAATCGCTAAAGCAAGGTAAAGCAAAAGCACTTAATGTCTCGCATCACGGCGATCAGGCCATCAGTTCAGGTGCTATACGCCATCTTCTGCAAAAGTCGATAGATCGTAAATCATTTATGCTCGTTGCCCAGCCAATAGTTTCAACTAAAAACAGCAGCCAGTATTATGAAATTCTTATTCGCATGAAGACTATCAATAACAAAATATTCTTCCCGGATACTTTTTTGCCAGTGGCTGAAGAGGCAGGACTGCTTGCGGAAGTGGATCTGACTGTCATTGAGCAAACATTTCAATTTATGCAATCCCTCGATCAATCTAAATCTGATACTCGTTTTTCCATCAATTTGACACCTCAGTCCCTAAGCAGAAAAGATTTTCTGGATAGGCTGAATACTCTTTTAAAGAACTACTTAATACGTCCTGATCGCATAATATTTGAAATTATAGAATCAGATATTATCGATAGTATTAATGCATCCAGTGTATTGCAAGAGCTACGCAGATTAGGATGCCAAATTGCGATTGATGATTTTGGTACAGGAGCATCCAGTTACTCTCGTCTAAAGACATTAGAAGTCGACATACTGAAAATAGATGGATCCTTCATTCGTAATGTTGTTAACGATAAGTTTGATCGACTAATAGTCATGTCATTTTGTGAAGCGGCTAAATTTAAAAGTCTGCAAGTTGTCGCAGAATTTGTTGAAAATGAAGAAATAAAACAGATGCTTATATCGATGGAAGTAGAGTGGTTACAGGGATATCATACCGGGAAACCGGTCCCAATTGAGTCACTGTGGTCGTAATTAATAAATTATCGAATTTATATGTAGCTCTATTTCATTGATAGTTAGATTAGGGTGTGGCTTGGTATGATACTTACGTTGAAGAACTTTTTCTATAAATTTTATCCAATGATAACTTTATTTATAGTCACTACACTGACAACCGTCATAGGTATTATTGAAAGAGTTCACGGCCCATTCTCTTTAGTTTGGCTGACCAATGCTATAACCATTGGCGTATTATTACGCTTTTATGAAAATGTTAACTGGCGGCATTATTTAATTTGTTGCGCCGGTATGGTATTGCCAGATTTATTAATCGGTACAAACCTTAATCAGGTTTTGCTAATGACCACTGCCAACATCATAACAATTTCAATAGGTTATATAACACTACAGCGTTTTGCAATGCGTACAGAAGAAGGCGAATGGCTTGGTAGCTTGCATAGCGTCCCGCAATGGTTATTACTCTGCCAACCCGCTCTTATTATAGGATCTTTAGTAGGCTCGCTGGCATTATTTACTCTGTATGATAATGCTTTTTTACAAACAGCATTTTACTGGTATTTAAACGAATCTCTTGATTTCATTGTGTTTTTACCAGTCATTTTGGCGGCGCCGAGAATACTTAAATCTTTCGACAAGGATTTGCTAGATGTATTTCTACATATTATCCCGTCTATTTTGTTATTATTCGCCTTCATTTTTATAAAGGATAAGATATATTTCTTGATGGCATCAATACTGATTATTCCAACCATAATATGGCTGGCGCTTTCAGGAAATCTATTTCTAACAACATTTGGTATTAGTATGAATGGTGCATTCTTTTTTATGTGGATCATTCACTCTACCCATGGTTATCTCCATTTTTCAGAGAATATCTACATCTCTGCTGTCAGGACGATTGTTGCAGTGCTGGCGCTTTGTGCGCTTACCATTGCGGTTGCTATTTCTGAACGAGATAAACTTTTTTCTAAATTATCCCAACTTGCTAATCATGATGATTTGACCGGAATTCTCAATCGTCGGGCATTTACTAAAGCTGCTGAAGCTCTCACTTCGTCATTGAAGAAGGGAGATATCTGTTCAATGGTTTTGATTGATATTGATTTCTTTAAGAAAATAAATGACGTATGGGGGCATCAAAAAGGCGATAAAGTTCTCGTTGCCTTTTGTAAGAGGTTAAAACAGGTTATCCCGGACAGTCAATTATTTGGACGCGTGGGTGGTGAAGAGTTTGCCCTGTTGCTCGCTAAAACTCCTGAGATAAACCACCAGGAATTAACGGCTACCATTGTTAATGAACTGTCCGAAAACCCGCTTACTATTGATAATGAGCCATTTCCGCTTACGATCAGCGCTGGGATGGTTACCTGGTCTGAAGGGCAGAAATATGAGACGTTGTTCAAATATGCTGACCTGGCTTTGTATCAAGCAAAAAATAATGGGCGCAATCAATGGCAGGAATACCTGTCTTGCCAAAAAATGAACCCTAAACCAAATTTCACGCCATCCTTATTATAGGCATTTATATCCAGGTGGTAACCGCCTGGATAAATAACAGCCTCCCTTCCCTTGGTTATTATTTTAAGAAACCCCTTATATTTATTTAAGTTAATTCTAATATCTAGCCTAATTTTTTCATGTCAGTATTTATTACAACAATATAATCGTAAGCTATATAAAATTAACTTACGATTATCAGTAGTATTGACAGAGAGTCTATTTGGCACTGACAGGTGCTGTTGATGAAAAAATATGGAAATTATGATTGATGCACCACTGACTCACGCCCGAATTGCTATTCACAGACCTTTTCTTCGCGCTGCGGGTTAATGAAGATTTGTACATAGCCGCGCGCAAACGTAGATTTCGACGCATCAGAAATGGCGATCTAACACATTTTCATAGCCGGTTGGCCCCGATTGTCTTTGATCGCATTGAGTCTCTACAACAAAAAATGTATGCAAAGCAGTTGCCGGAACCACTCGATATTATCCTCGTGACCAATGACTACTACTTATCACTGGCACTGACTGAGTACTTTTTTAAGTTCCAGCGAACTCACGTCTGCGCAAACCTGGAGGAAGCTGAAGCGATGCTTAAACAAACCCCACAACCGCGAGTGTTCATCGATCTCGATGGCGTAAACGAGCCAGCAATTGATGTGCTAAATATGATCAGGCAATGGCAAAAAACCTGGCCACACCTGAATATGATCCAACTGACTGCCTGCCGTTGTATTGAAGTCGCCCGACTGATCGATGCGGCATCAATCTTCCCTGTGGTGGAGCGGCGACTGAGAATTAGCGATCTGCTTGTTCTGCTGACTCAGAAGCGAGCCAGGCAGGATTGGTCCATTGCTCAGGATGGGTCGCCCTCAGTCCCATTTTCAAAGCGTGAATGGAATATTCTGCTGGCAGTAGCAAAGGGAGAGTCGCTGAAAAGCATTGCCGCTTCATTTAACAAACCCTACCACACTGTGGTTTACACCCTTGGGCGGATTGCCGCTCGTATTGGCGTCGGAAACAACAAGTCACTGATACATTTGCTGAATAAATTGTCCTGTGCGTCATCCGGTAAAGTGTAGCCCCGCAAACTAACCGCCTTCCGAGTGAAAGCCAGGAAACGGCTTATTTTCAATGCTACAATTTTGTTAAATTAGATCGGCCTGTTAACAATTACAACTATTCCTGGATAATCAGTTTCCCACAAGCTATGCCTCTTTCCGACGATTAATCACGCAATCATTCTGCGCCATGGGTAACAAATAAGAAACATTCGAGACTTCACACTATTCTTCATGTTCAAAACAATCTTTTTTCCCGAATATTTCGCTTAACACAGGTGCATGCCCCAAATAACAATTAATTAACCATTTTAATTAGAATTTAATCACAGCATTATTCCCTGAGCATAACAGTGGTCTTTTTCTCAAATAATATGGCTGTATAATCAACCTGGTCATTTATCTAAAATGAACAGGTTGATTTTCTTATTGAAATAATTATTTTCACTTTACCCACAGCCATTAGAAAATAGTACATATGAAGGAAGTTTTTAAGTTCAAGGGAGCATCTTGCATACATTATAAAATACGAAATAGTGAAACACCTTTTCACTTTCGCCGCCAGTGACTTTACGTCAATGCGATATGTTCCTCAAAAATTAGAGGCAAGAATATGAAACCTGCATCCGTAATTATTATGGACGAACACCCTATTGTCAGAATGTCGATAGAGGTACTGCTACAGAAAAATAAAAATATTGATGTGGTGATGAAAACCGACGACAGCCGGGAGGTGGTTAACTACATGCACTCCAATCCTGTCGATTTGGTGATTCTCGACATTGAACTGCCGTCCATTGATGGCTTCACTTTATTAAAAAGAATCAAGAGCATACAGGCCGACACTCGCATACTGTTCTTATCTGCAAAGTCTGAGAGATTTTATGCGGGCCGTGCTATTCAGGCCGGGGCAAATGGGTTTGTCAGTAAAAGGAAGGAGCAGGAGGATATCTATCATGCGGTGGAGATGTTGCTTTCAGGGTATTCATTTTTCCCCTCTGAAACGCTGGAGTTAATCAGTAATCCGGGTTCACGCAACGGAGTTACTGACGATACGCCATTATCAAACAGAGAGATAACCGTATTACGTTACCTGGCGAATGGTTTATCCAATAAGGAAATTGCCGAACAACTTCTGCTGAGTAACAAAACCATCAGCGCGCATAAATCTAATATATTTTCCAAGCTGCATGTCTCATCGATTGTCGAACTTATCGATTACGCCCGAGTAAAAGGATTATTATAACTGCGCACCCCATCACTATTTTAAATTAAAAAACCGGGTTGGTGCCCGGTTTTTATTTATTTTAACGATGCCGAATAGGCTTTCTAATAATAATTAATCATAAACGTGGCATCGGCGTCGGCTTGCCCGGCTTGTGGGTTATCGGCGAGCGCGATGTAATTTGCAAAAAAGGTTAATTCCGCATTTCCGTTGGCATCGACTGGCACATCCTGGCTTGCCTGCTTAAGGGGCAGGCGGGTTTTATCTTTATCGCGCAACTCTACGGCCACATTTGTCGCCCCACTCGTGTTATTAAGCCCCAGTAAACCGGCGTTGCCTGTGGCTTGCTTTCCAGAAAAGGTGATTGACGCAGCACCCTGTGGGCAGCCGTTAAGCTTCAACGTGAACGGTATGCTTTGCGTAGTGCTGCCTGCGGTACGCAGTTGTTTGGTCGGCCAACGCCCAAGCTGCACTGTTTTATTGTCATCCCCCATTTCGACGTAGCAGCTGAAATCCACCACGTTGCCACGCAGTTCTATATTGATAGCGCCGAGCGAAGTGTCGGCCTGAGCATGACTCGCCAGGCTTGCTGCCAACCACAGCAGCATCGCAATTTTAGTCATAATCCACCCGCAAATAGCCCCGCGCACTAAATGGCCCTTCTGCCGGTTTGTTCCCTGTCACGCTTACCGGCCAGGCCCGAATCCCCACTTGCGCTGCAGCTGCATCGTCGAGACGGAAATTGATTTTACTGCCCACGTTATTAGGAATAAATGGCGTTCCGCCGCTATCGGCGACGATAAACCCGAGATCGTTATTATTGGAAACCATCATATTACCGGACGCTTTCTCCGCTTCTAACCGCAGAGAAAGATAGGCCTGCGCCGCCACATTGGTGCATTTAATAGCGATGGTTTTGGTTTGCGGTGTTACACCTTGCGGTCGATTCCCGGCTCCGGCCTGGCTGAATAGCGCAGCACCAATGTCGCCAAAATCAAATTCAACGATTTGCCCTGCGTTGATTTCACAGCTTTGTGGCACTTCAATTTTGCCGCTGTAGCTAATGGTATAAACCGGAGTGGTGAGCGGGTCGGTGTTTCGCGTCGTCACATATACCGTAAACATGGTCTGCCGTGGAATTGGCACCATATTGATAAAGCGCCGTGTCACTTTGAGTTTAAAAATCAGCTTAGAATCCTCAACCGGAAACGGCTGCTGTCTGGATACGTTGTCATGGATTCCCATCTGAATATAGTTGCGCGGTGGGTAAAATTGTCCGGCGTAGCTGTCCGTGATGCTCATCGCCCCTTCGAGATAATCATTGAGCTTGATGTACTGGTAATCGCCGATCACTTCTTGCACCGGCAAGGTACTCACGTAACTGCGCATCGTGGTATCTCCGGTGGTTCCTTGCGGGCAAGTGGCATTGACACCGATCCAGCCCGACTTTTCCGCGAGGGTGATGATTTGCCCGACGTTATTGTTTGCGCTGGTGAAGACGTCAGACAGATCGTAAAAAATGTCCGCTGGCACGCCATTGCTGTTTTGGCAGACTGTGGCAAACGCCGGGAGCGCGCATACCCATAGCGCCACCCCTGCTAAAGATGTCATCAATTTCATAAACAGATCCCTGAATCCTATGAACAGGTCGCACTCGCCACGACGATCGCCTGAGTCAGGCTTTCAGGCGGTAAGGTAAATGGTGCGAAACACTGTGATCCTTTGCCCTCGCCCCACTGAATCAGCAGCTTTCCCTGGAGTGGCAAGCCGCTGAGGTAAATTTGCCCGTCATCGCCGACCATACTGGTGATGCCCGTGGTTTCTTCGCGCACCACAGAGCCGAACGGTACCGCTCGCCCACCACGAGTTACGGTGATGATTGCCCGCACGCCCACGTGCGCCTTAAATTCCGCACGCACCAATGCGCCTTCCGTAGGCACCACACTGCTGACGTTGTTTTCAATGTCGGTGTGGTTATCCATGGTGTTGGTATCGAGAGCGATACGGTTGTGGCGATATACCGTGGCGTAAGGCATTACCGCGTATCCGCGCCAGTCGGTTTTCACCCCGGTCTGGTTTTCGACGCCAACCCCGCTTGCTCCCGGCGCTTTGATTAACACGTTGGTGTCACCAAGCGGCTGGCTAAACGTGATGCCATCGGCGTGCCCCACCGCGCCGCCCGAAGCCTGCCAGTTGTAGTCGTGTTGGTCGCGGTCGTAGTTGTAGCCCAGCCCCAATGTGCCGTAAGTAGCCTGCCAGTTAGCCGTGACACTTCCGCTGTAACCGTTAGTGTTGCTGTGACCTTGAGTGACGCTGTAATTAAGGTTTCGGTCTTCAAGTAATGTGCCGCCGATACCTGTTTGCACGGTGGCATCGCCATTGGCGTTGTTACTGGCAGCAAAAGTGGCGTAAGCGCGGTCGATGGTGCTTGTGCGCGAATAACCATGCCCCAGCAAGGTGCTAAATGGCACCGAAAGGTTAAAGGCCATAATGCGATCGCTATCGGCGATCCCGACGGATTTGCTCCACGACATCGAGAGTGAGTAGCTGATCCCGCGCCAGCCGCTGGCATATCCGGCCTGATACCAGGTGTTGTTCTGGCTGGTTTCCCAGTAAGTTTGCTGGCTGCCTGAAACATAGAGTGACCCGTAATCACCCAGTGATTGAGAAACGTTGATTTGAAATCGCCCGCGCTTGCTGTAACGCAAGTTGTGGTAGCTCTGCACAACCGGTTCATCTTTGCGTCCACCATCCGTTTCGTCTGCGTATTCGTAGCCTTCGATATTTTTGTATGCCACCTCATCAAGCGTATAAAAACCACGCGTGGAATAGCGGTAACCCAACAACTGGAAGTTAGTGCCATAACCGCTGAGGGATTTGGCGTACAGGAATCGTAGCGACTGGCCTTGATGCTCGCTGTCATCTGCAAGTCGGCTGCGGGCGTGGGTAATATCCATTGAAAGCGCCCCCCACTCCCCGAGGTTTTTCCCGGCCCCCAGCGCAACGGAGGTGTAGTCTTCGGCAAGCTGAGTGCCACCATAGGCGGTAAAACCGTAGGGTAAACCCGCATTCAGCGTGGCCTGGGTGAAGAATGGCGTATCCTGCTGGTTGCTTCCGCTACGGAAATCCCCGGCTACCAGGTCGAACTTCAGCCGCCCTTCCCGTTGCAATAACGGAACGGTGGAATAAGGCACAGTGTATTTTTGCTGGGTACCATCTTTTTCTTCGACAGTGACCTCCAGGTCGCCGCTGGAAGAGGTGGAATTCAGGTCACTGATGGTAAATGCACCCGGTGAAACGTAGCTTTGGTAAATCACAAAACTGTTCTGGCGAATGGTGATTTTGGCGTGGGTACGCGCTATACCGCGTACCGTTGGCGCGTAACCTTGCTGACTGTCGGGGTACATACTGTCAGCCGAATAGATGCGCGCCCCGCGAAATCCCAGACTGTCGAACACATCGCTACCCGTGTTGCTGTCGCCTAATACCAGCTCGCTTTTGAGTGGAATAATCGTCCGTTGCGCATAGGTGCTAATGTTGTTCCAGCTGTTAGCGTGGTAGCCATCTCCACGAGTGTAGTTCCAGGCACCGCTGTTACGCAGCCGCCAGGCTCCGTAGTTCAGGCCACTTTGCAGGCTTAAATAATAGTTATCGTCGTCGCTGCCATGGTTGCCGGTAAAGCTGTAATTGAGCAGCGCAGCCGGAATCCCTTCGTCCCACTCCTGCGGCGGTATATAGCCCCGGGCGCTGTTAAGCAGCGATGCCTGCGGCAAGCTGATATCCAGGCGTAGTTTGGCAAAATCAAAATTCGTCTCAGAATCAGGGATCAACAACGCGAGCGGCACACATTCCCCGGACTTAAACTTCGCAAGCGCCGGATAAGCGAGCATGTTCAGGCCCAGGCGCTTCAACCAGTCAGTGTCCAGGCACGGCACCAGGCCGCTCGATTTTGCTTTTCCGCCACTGGCATCGCTGGCAATAAAACGGAGATCCTGGGTCGAGATAAATTCAACGTTACGCCAGATGTCCACGCGATAAACACCCGGTGCCTGATGGCTGCCTTTTTCAAAACGCGACAAATCCGCCATCGCAGCATCTTCTACCGACAAAAACCCAGGGTTAAAGTAGCTTTCCCCGGAGCTGATTACTGGCCACAGCGCGGCCATTATCATCGCTGCAAGCGGGGTGACTGACTTGTTGATCATCTGCCAGATATCCTTATTGCGCAAATTACCTGCATTACAACATTACGCCCGCTTGCACAGGTGTCACCGCGCCATAGTCATTGACGGTCTGGAAGTAGATAGCACCTTTTAGCGCGGGCGAAACCGCCACTTGCGACACACTTTTTGGCGCCACCAGGGTATTAGCCAGTTTCTCGTTGCCAATTTTAAGATTGACGGTGCTGACATAATAAGGAGACGCGTTGTGAATGCTCAGTAGCTTGCCGTTGCGACTAAAGCGCAGTTGCTTCAGCGCCTCTTCTGGCTGCATTTGCAGGTTTTTAGGGCGCACAAACAGCTTGATGCGCGACAAAATTGCCAGTTGCAGTACGTTGCTGCCGTCGAGATTATTTTTATCGACCGAAGGAATCGCTTTCACGTTCACCCAGAAAATAGTTTCGCGGTCTGTTGGCAACGGTGGCCCGGCGTAAATAATACGCAGTGTGTTCTCGCTCGATGGCTCACTAACAAAAAGCGGAGGCGTGACAATAAAACTTTTATCTCTGGCACCTGCACTATTTTCAATCCACGAGTTCACCAGAAAACGCTCTTTATTATCGCTATTATTAATTGAGAGCGAGGTTTGTTTTGCCTCGGCAGGATAAATAACCCGTGTCGCACCCAGAGCAACGCCCCCGGCAGCTTGAGCATTAAAGCACAGCATTAACAGGCACAACATTATGGCCGAGCCTTGTTTAAATAAAGTCGTCATCACACCGCACCATCATTATTACTATTATTAAAATGTTCAATTCAGGAATAATAAATTTCTGTTCGTCAATAAAAGAAGCCTCATTTCTGAGGCTTGCGTTATCCCTACAAAATTTGATTATTCGTATTTCATTACAAATGTCGCATCAGCGTTGGCCTGGCCTGCTGTTGCGATGGCTGCAGTAGATTTATAGCGTGCGGTGAACGGCAAGGTGTTCGTCCCGTCAATCAGTGTCTGCGCGGTGGAGAAGACAGAACCATCCGGGGTCAACACTTTCGATTTGCTATCGAGGATTTCGATACCGACGCCGCCTGCCGTGGTGCTGTTGTCACTCGAGTTAACCGCCAGAAGCGTAGGGTCGGTGCCGTCTGTCTGGCCTGAGAATGAGACAGAAGCCAGGGTGGAGACCGTGGTGTCACAATCGTTAAGCACAATGGTGAATGGGATCTGCGCGGAGGTGTCACCCACTTTAGTAAACGCCGCCGTACGGTATTGGCCCAGTTTCACCGTTTGATCGGAAGACTGCGTGCTCACCGCACAGGCCGCATTCACCAGCTCACCTTTAAAGTGAACCGTACCGCCATTTACAGTGACTACATCGGCCTGTGCTGCACCGCTTACTAATGCAATACCTGCAACCAAAGAGGACGCAATTTTGCTGAATTTCATCGAGATTCCTTTAATTATTTAATTACCCTTTTTGAATAATGCATCCTTCATTATTCCAGTGAATAACCAGGGCCGTAGATAGTCAACCCCCTCCCCTCAATCCTTAAGGAGACATTTATTTATCGTCATCAATGAAGTCTAAATTAATATTTAAAACACCATCTCCTCGACGATGAATAATTTAAGTTAAATAAATATTTAATAACATGTGAAAAACCTTTATCTCATCTCAGTAATGTCCTATTAAGTTCTAAGATATCGGCCTGTGACTTTCGGATCGGTGAGTGATGCCAACGAAGAAGCACCATGAAGAGTGCTCCTGGTGAATGAAGCAGATAAAACCTGGTACACTTAGCGCCAATTCAAGATATTCTTAGCAAATTGTTTTTAAGCCGCTAATTTAATGATTCACTGGATCTGCCCTGATGATACCAAAAATGTTAAAAATGCCGCTGCTGCTGGCATTACTGTCTTGTTTAATGGTGATGCCTTTTACGTCTCATGCGGATGACTCTACCGGGCAAACAGCCACTGAAGAACCGGTTAAGATCAATGCCAGCACGGTAATTCCCGCGTTGCAAAAGCGCCTGGATTCACTCAAGCAGCGAGTATCCACGGCAAAAACTGATAAACAATTCACCAGTCTAAATGACGATTCACAAAAATTGGTGAGTGAAGCCGATAAGCTTGCCGTTGCACTGGCACCGCAATTAACGCAGGTACAGGCACAACTGGATGTTCTTGGGCCGGCACCGGCGCCAGGGGCACTGGCTGAAACGCCGCAAGTTGTTAGTCAACGCAAACAACTAAACAGCAGTAAAACCTTGCTCACCACACAAATCGAGCAAACCAAAGCCATTGCAGTTGCCGCGCAAAACCTCTCTTCGCAAATCTCTGGATTGCGCCGTGATGCGCTAAAAACACAAATTGCCCTAAATACCGGCAGTATTCTTGGTGAAAAATTCTGGTCACCCGTTTTTGAACCCAACGACAAAGACGCTGCACGCTTCGGTGAATTTGGCACTCAGATCAGTGATGCATGGGACCAGGCCTGGAGCGAGGGATGGCGACCAGGTACCGCTATCTATCTGTTATTAGCGCTGGGGATTGGAGTATTTGGTCGTTTCGGGCTGGATAAACCAATGAACTGGGTTCTGCCACGCTGGCTGCCGCAAGGCCGTTTTCGTCGCAGTTTCCTCGCCTGCTTCACAACCTTAAGTACCACACTGACGCTGGGTATCAGCATGCAGTTGCTGTGCTACACCTTCACGCGCCTGCCTGATACCTCACCCTGGGTTAATGAGTTTGCCGGACAACTGGTCGAGTTGACCTATTTTTCCGCGGTGATTGCCGGTCTTGGCATCGCATTACTCTCTAATAGCCATCCTTCATGGCGTCTGCCGGGTATTGCCGACCCGCTGGCAAAAACGCTTGCGTCATTCCCGATTTTACTGGCAGCCTTCATATTTATCTTCGGGATCATCGAGCAGTTGAACTCGTTGGTTGGAGCGAGCATCGATGCCACATTATTTGGTAATGGCCTGGCCGCTTTACTGGTTGCGCTCAACTGCCTGATTGCACCTGTTCGCGTCAACCGGATACGCAGGCAAATGCGTGCTGAAGGTGAACAAACAGAAGCGCGTTCTACCGTTGCTGGCCTCATTCATCTCGTCATCAGCCTTACCGCTTTTGTTATCCTGCTGGCACTGTTGATTGGCTACATTCCACTGGCCCGTTTCGTCACCTTTGAATTGTTGTGGATTGGCCTGGTGGTTTGCAGCCTGTATCTGCTGATTCACTTTGTAGTGGACTTGTGTGAAGCGGTCTTCTCCCCGTCAACACACAGCGGGAAAATCCTTAAAAGCACGCTGAGTCTCAACGATCGCCATCTGTCACTTGCCGCAACGTTGTTCTCAGCGGTTGGGAAAACATCACTGCTGGTGATGGCTGCGGTAGCCCTGCTTAACGGCACCTTCGGTACCACAACGCCGATGGAACTGCTGACGAAAATCGCGGATATGTGGGGCGGCAAAGGCCTCGAAGGGATGAACATCATCCCGGCACATGCACTTAATGCGGTGCTGTGTCTGGTGGTGGGCTGGTATGTACTCCGTTCCACACGCCGCTGGCTCGATAACGATTTCCTGCCAAAAACAAATATGGACCGTGGCCTGCGTGCTTCGCTGGTCACACTGTTCACCAACGTCGGTTACGTGCTGATTATTATGCTCACGTTGTCGATGCTCGGTATTGAATGGAACAAACTGGCATGGATAGTCAGCGCCCTGTCGGTCGGTATCGGTTTTGGCTTGCAGGAAATTGTGAAGAACTTTATTTCCGGTTTGATTCTGTTGACCGAGCGTCCGGTAAAAGTGGGCGATCTGGTGAGTATAAGCGGCGTGGAAGGCGATATTCGCCGCATCAACGTACGTGCGACCGAAATTCAATTAGGCGACAAATCCACGGTTATTGTGCCGAATTCACAGCTAATTTCGCAAAACGTCCGTAATGCCACGATGGGAAATGCGCAGGGTGTAGCAACGATATCTCTGACTTTCCCATTGGATATCGACCCTGAGCAGGTGCGTAATTTACTGCTCGAAGCGTATAACCTGCATGAATCAATTCTGGAAAACCCTCAGCCCTCAGTCAGCTTTAAAGAACTGGGGCCTACCGGGATTGTGCTGAGCGTTACCGGTTATGTGAATAGCCCGCGAATGGTGAGTTCAACGCGCAGCGATTTGCTGTATGAGATCCTCAAAATGCTGCGCGCGGCAGGCATTAGCCTTAGCCAGACGCAAACAATGATCCTTGAGCAGCCAGCGAAAGTGGCGGTAGCGGAATAACGCGAAACGCCGCTGATTGTTAGCAGTCAGTGGCGTTTCATGCGTAAGCGCCTCCATCAAAGAGAGCACAAAACATAATCACACTAAATAACTCAGCTTTATCTCATTCAGTAAATTGATTTAAGTCAACATTATGGAGGCTCGTCGGTCGCATTATCTCGCTCCGTAGATATTCCACTTCGTATATTCACAATCAGTGAATAGTGTGAAGGTAATTATTCAATAAGAGAGTTAATGATGAGCAAAATCAGCGTAATCGTAGCAGCCCTGGTGGGCGGTTTAGTATTATCCCCGGCAGCAATGGCGCTGGATCTGTCCAACGGCAACTGGCAAGGCGCAGGCGCTCCAGTAAAAGTGGCAGTAAAAAATAACCAGGTCACCATCAACGGTAAGAAAGCTACCCGCACTATCAACAATCCTGATTTCGCTGAGTGGAAAGGCGCGGGTTATACCCTGAGCTTTACCCGTTCAGAAAACCAGGTTTCCGCTGAATGGGCTAAACAACATGCGCATGGTGCGCTTGTACAAGCTGCAAGCACTGCAACAACCAACAGCAAACAAGCGTTGAAAGCTCAGGATCTTAAAGGCCTGAACACCTCTGGCGTAGAAAAGAAATTGCTGGCTGAAGGCTGGAAAGAGGTTTACCCGTACACCGAATATACCCGCGACGGCAAACGTGTAAAAATTCAGTACCGTGCAGATTACGTTTCTTCTGTAACAGTAGAATAAAAAAAACCGGTCACGGAGGACCGGCTTTCAGAACATCGATAATTACGACAGCAATTCAATCGGCTCATCATTCCCGCGAGCGCGCCATAGCACAAACCAGCGTTGAATCGACGCCACCATAATCACCAGCCCCAACAGCACCATCACTATTGAAATCGTCCCGTTGAAGATGTTGAAGCCTTTGGCTGCACTGTTGAAATAGACGTTTTTCACCATCCAGTAAGCTGCGTAGTTTACCGTCACATACAGATAAGACAGTGGCACCAGGCAGGTCAGCACGTACCAGCGTTTTTCTGACATACGCAGAATAATGGTTGCACCAATCATCAGACCGATTGAAGCCATTAGCTGGTTAGATACGCCAAACAATGCCCACACTGAGTTGATATCGCCTGAGTTCAGCAGATAGCCCCACAATAGACAAGCGACGATACTGCAACCAATGGCACCAGGCATCCAGTTAGTGCGTTTGAGCGGAGGCCAAATATCGCCGAGGAAATCTTGCAGCAAGTAACGCGCAACGCGAGTACCGGAGTCTACGGCTGTCAGAATAAATACCGCTTCAAACATTACTACAAACTGGAAGAAGTAGGATGCCAGGTGGCTGAACCACGGAATACGCGTAAAGATATCGGCCATACCAACAGCAAGTGTTACCGCCCCACCAGTACGCCCATAGAGGTCAAGACCGATAGATTCGCTAAGTTGCGGCAAATTCACCACATCCATACCAAGGCCAGCAAACACTTCACGCGAGGAGTTAATGGCAAAGTAGTCAGCAGGATGTAACGAGGTGGCAGCGATGAGCGCCATCACGCCGACAACACATTCCGCAAGCATCGCACCAAAAGCAACGGGCAGAATATCGTTCCATTTGTCGATTTGCTTAGGCGTCGTACCGGAACCGATAAATGCATGGAAACCGGAAATTGCGCCGCAGGCGATGGTGATAGAGATAAACGGCCACACCGGACCTGCCAGCACAGGGCCATTACCATGGATAAACTGCGTTACCGCCGGGAACTGAATTTCCGGGTTAATGAAAACCACACCCACGACCAGCGCACCGAACACGCCGATTTTCATAAAGCTTGAGAGATAACCACGTGGTGTCAGCAGCATCCAGACAGGCAGCGCGGTGGCAAAGAATGCGTAGAAAGGCAGGACCAGGCTTACTGTTGAGGCACGCAGGCTCAGCCACTCACCAAATGAAGATTCCTGAATATACGGGCCAATTATCACGCAAGCGAAAATAACAATAATCCCCACCCAGGTCGCACCACGCATACTGCCGGTATAACGCTCCCAAAGCCCGACGCAAATCGCCACAGGAATAGTCATAAACACCGCGAAAGTACCCCATGGGTTACGTTCGAGTGCATGCACTACCACCATCGACAAACCCGCCATGGTAATGGTGATGATGAACAGCATCGCAAGCCCGGTACACCAGCCTGCCACCGGGCCAAGCTCCGCTTTTGCCACTTCTGAGAGTGACTTCCCGCGGTGTTTCATCGAGGCGAAAAGCACCACGGTGTCATGCACCGCGCCGCCCACCACACAACCGATAAGCAACCATAAGAAGCTCGGCAGATAACCGTATTGTGCCGCCAGAACCGGGCCGACTAACGGCCCCGCCGCCGCGATTGCAGCAAAGTGGCTGCCGAAGTTAACCCATTTTTTTGTCGGGACGTAGTCTTTGCCGTCCTCAAGAATATGTGACGGTGTGATTTCTGAGTCATCAGCATTCAGAACTTTACGGACGAAAAACACCCCGTAAAGACGATAACAGATGGTCAGAATACACAAAGTCGCGATAACAAAAGTTAGTGCGTGTTGCATAACCCACTCCATTGCCAAAGATAAAAAGTTCAGCGCTATGCTGGCATGGGTTTAAGAAGCAACAGGTGGGAGTTTTAGTGAGCGGTTAAATGGGGAGTTAAGCGGTTCGATTGCTGGGGTGAGCGGTTTTACTTTTCAAAATATCGGGTAGAGGCTTACGCCTTACCCGATCTACGGCAACTGAATGTAGGGCGGATAAGCGAAAGCGCCATCCGCCGCATTACATTACTTCTCTGGACGCAGCGCTTTCACCTGCTCGGCTGTCACATCCCCCGGTAAACCACCCCATGTTACGCGCAGGTAATTCACCAGTTCGGCCACTTGTTCGTCGTTCAGACGCTCGCCAAAGCCCGGCATGCTTTGCATACTTTCTCCATTCGGGAAGTTCTGCGCAGGTAGGCCATCAAGTACCGAAACAATCAGGTTTTTAGCATCCGGTTGGCGCAGCGTTGCGTTGTTCAGCATCGACACTGCAACGTGCGGTTTGCCCTCACCTTCGCGAGCATGACAACCAGCACACTGGTCAAGATATGTCATTCGCCCGGCTTCGTTACCCTGGCCGAGTTTCGCTGGGGTTGCCGCCGGAGGTGCTTCGCCCATCAAATATGTCGCCATCGCTTTTTGATCGGCAGGCGTCAGATGCTGAGTACTCAGATCAACCACCATATGCATTTCGCTAAACGCGCTGCCCTGCGGTGCAATTCCAGTGGTAAGGAATTGCTGTACATCCTGCGGCGTCCAACCACGTTGCGCTAACGCTTTTGGTGTGATGTCAGGTGCCATAAAGCGCCCTAACTCCCCGCCCTGCATCGCTTTATCGAGCTTCATTTGACCCAATAACCCGCGTTCAGTATGGCATTCGCCACAGTGCCCAAGCACATCAGCCAGGTAACGCCCACGATGCCAGTCGGCTGAGTTGCCGGTAGAAATCGCCGGAAGCGGATCTTTGTCATGGAACATAATATTCCAGCCAATCAATGCGATACGCTGGTTAAACGGGAAACTCATTTCGTTATCAGGCGTCTTAACATCTACTGCCGGTCGCGTCATGAGATAAGCATAAATATCGTCGGAATCCTTGCGCGAAATATTTTTATACGAGGTGTACGGCATGGCCGGGAACAGGTGACGCCCGGTTGGGGTAACGCCTTCGGTCAGCGCTTTGTAGAAATCATCTTTCGTCCAGCGGCCAATACCGTAATCGGCAGAAGGCGTCAGGTTGCTGCCGTAAATCGTGCCATATGGGGATTCCAGCGGATAGCCCCCCGCCAGCGGAGCACCGCCAGAAGCTGTGTGGCAAGCTGCACAGTCGGCAGCTTTTGTCAGATAACTGCCGCGTTCGATTTGCTCCTTGCTGGCGGTTACTTTTTGCACCGGCCCGTCATACGTGCGGTATTCTCGCCAGTACAAAATGGCGACAATGATGACCACAATAGCCAGCACAATCAGCGCGAGACGCTTTTTCATTTCACCGCCTCCTTCACCAGCCCCGGTGTTTTCAGCACCACGTCGCGCACCGCTTCGTAATAACGCACGTAGCCTGTGCAGCGGCAAATGTGATTTTCCAGCGCATGTGAAATCGCCCCTTCTAATTCGTCACGTTCGATAGGCTCACGTTTGAGTTTCTCAACGAAAATCGTCGCTGCGTTCACAAAGCCCGGCGTGCAGTAGCCGCACTGAAAGCTGTAGTGGTCGAGGAATGACTGCTGAATGGGCGACAGTTCAACCACTTCGCCCTGATCATCGACTTTAGCGTGGCCTTCAACGGTGCGGACTTTTTTACCGTTAAAGAAATGAGCTCCGGTGATGCAGGTGCGCACTTCTTCACTGGTGCCGCTTGGGTTATCAACAATCGCTACACACGCGTGGCAAATGCCCTGCCCGCAGCCCAGACGTGATCCAGTCAGATAGACATATTCGTGCAGGAAATCGATCATCATCAACCCTTCTGGCACATCAATTGGGCCATACGGTTTGTTATTGATGGTCAGGGTCATTGGTTTAGTTTTGATGCTCATGGTAATACCTCACGAATTTTTTCAGCACGGACGGGCAAATCACGGAAACGATGGCCTGTGGCATCAGCAATCGCATTCACAATCGCGGCAACAACCGGGATCATCACGACTTCAGCCATGCCTTTTGGTGGGTCGGTTTCCGAAAGCGCGGGCAGGATATCGCCAGTCTGTTTCCAGACTGCCACATCACTGGCACGCGGCAGGTGATAACGGTTGAAGTTCCATGTTCCGTTACCGGGTCCGTCTTCGTAGAGAGGTAAATATTCATGTAACGCATGGCCGATACCCATCGCCAGGCCGCCTTGCAGCTGCCCGGAGACCAGTTCCGGTACAATTAAATTGCCGCACTCCATAATTGAGTGATGGTTGAGCAGTTCCACTTCGCCGGTGGAGAGGCTTACCGCTACTTCCGCCAGCGTGCCGACGGCGCTGTAGTAGGTCACCGCAGCATTGTTGCGCTGCGTTGGCGGGTAATAAACATGTGTGCGCGAAAGTGTGGCGAAATCACCATTGCCGTAGCGCACCGCCAGGGCATCAATCGGCAGGCGTTTGCTTTGCTGGTTAAAGGTGAAATCGGCTTCCGCCCACTGCCAGCGGTTAAAGACATGGACTGCGGCGCCAGTCATTAACCCCATTTCATGGGCTTTTTTCGCCACCTGTTCAAGGCTTAAAATTTCCATACCAGCAGCGGTTAAACCACCTTCCACCCAACGAGCATCTTCAATGCGCACCACCAGCGGTGCAGCCTGGCCACCACCGATGCCGGTGGACCAGATAGCCATTGCCGCCGGCCATAAGCCTTGTTCAAACACTAAACGTGCCGCTTCGCGCGTGCTGTGTGAGAAGTAATACGCCGAGTTACTGGCACTTGATGGCGAGCAGTACGACGGAGACCAGGATGGATTAGCAGCCAGTTTGTCCTGCTCTTCCTGAGACATAATGTACGGGTCGCCGCTGGTAACAACTGGCAGAGAACTCCAGTCGGTGACGGAGAAATGCGCTTCGTCTGCCGGTCTACCCAACCATTGTGCACAGAGCACCGATTGTGATGTTGACATACCAGTGCCCATTTCAGCACCGCTGTGGTACAGCGAAATACGCCCGTCAGCCGCCACTTCCACACGCGCAAAGGAGGTTTCAGCACCGGTACCAAAGTCTTTTTGCACGCAGCCAAAGCCCACACCGTAACGCTTACCTGGGTTTTTCATTTCAAATTCGGCTTTACGTTCAGCACGTTTGAGCCAGATTTCATTTTTCGCCGCTTTCGCCAGCACTTCATCTACACGTATCGCACCAGCAGGAATCGCACCCTGGGTGTTTTTCATGCCTGATTTCAGCGCGTTGCGCATACGGAATTCAATCGGGTCAATTCCCAGCTTTTCAGCAATTTCATCCACCATCATTTCGGTGGCGGCCATACTTTGCAGCGTGCCGTAACCGCGAGCTGAACCCGCATCGATAGCGCGGGACGCCACACCGACTGCCGACAAATCGCTTTTCGGGAAGTAATAAATGGATTGTGCAGCCGTTGCGCCCACCATTGAAACCGACGGGGTAAAGTTGCTGCGTCCGCCGCCGTTAGCGGTCATATCACCTAAAAATGATTGCAGGATGCCGGTCTTTTTATTTACCGCAATGGTGTAATTCATGTCGAACGCATGGCGTTTGAGTGCGCTCTGGAACTGCTCGTAACGGTCGTTCGCCAGGCGCACCGGGTGACCGTCGCCATACATCGCGGCAACCGCGCCATAATACGGGAAGTTGTAGTGATCTTTGGAGCCATAACCCACGGTGTAACATGGATGGAGAATAAGTTGTTTTACCGGCTGCGTGCGTTTTGCCAGCATACGCGGCATTTCGTCAGCCACTTCCTGCGGGGACTGCGTCGGCACCACCATATGTAGCGTTTGCGTGGCTTCATCGAACCAGCCGTTGGCGTTATCCGGCTCAAGGGCAGCGGTGTCGATAGATTGTGTGGTGTAGCGGCGTTGAAGCACCAGCCAGTCTTCCGGCGGGTTCTTAAGTTCATCGGCAATCATGCCTGCGTAATACATACCTTCCTGATCCAGCTTGCCGCCTTCGCGCCCTTCAGGCCAAACGGGCAAATGCTTTCTCATCGACACCGGGAAAATCGGCATGTCTTTCAGGCTGGAGAAATGATCGTCGTCTTGTGACGTCGCGCCGCCGACGCGCACAAAGCGGAAGGTGCCCCACGGGTCACGCTCCAGCGGGCCGGTTTGCGCACCGTACTGAATCACTTCGTCTTTAAATTTCAGTTTATCTTTGGCAAAGCGGAAACGGGCAAAATCGTGGTAAATCAGAATGGCAACCGCCTGGCCGAGATAGGCCGGCGTTTTACCGGTTGGCAGCAGCATGTCTTCGCCGTAGAACGCCGGGAATGCCAGGCCATCACGCGCCAGATCTTCGGCGGTGACGATGCGATCCGGTTTCAGGTTATCACCCAATAAAGAAAGATCGATACCGCTAAATAGCCTGTCGGCTTTTGTGGTGCGCAGAATAAAGGCGTGAGCCTGTTTCTGCGGCCAGTGAGGCATGTCTACCGCGCGAATATCGCGGGCAAAGACTTTCTGCCCCATCACTTTTGATTTGCCGTCGATTCGGAAACGGATGCGCTTGTTTTTGGCATCCCAGTTCGGTGAGTGAAGGATTTTTTGTTCAAACAGCGCGGCATAAGCACGGCTATAGAGAGGGGCAAGATACACCGCGACTCCGGCGACCACCGCGCGTTTAATAAAACTGCGCCGTGATGGATTAAAATTGCTCATAAAACATCCCATTTAAAATTATTATTGTCTTTTTTTCAAACAATTATGCGTAGATTTTATACATTTCCGTAGTGAATATAAGTATATATATTTAAGCTAAATCATGTGAGAATTAACATCTCATTTTCATAAAAAAAACATTGTTGCGCAAATTACTCATCATATTGCGTAATCAAGAAGGCAGTGAGGAATCCCCCTGAACATGAAAGCGGGCATCATTATTGCCGCCGCAGGCTGTGCAAAACGCTTCACAGAAGCGGGCGGCGAAGGCAATAAACTTAACGCGTTGCTCAACAACAGCAGCGTGTTTGCGCAAACGCTATGTAATGCGCTGACTTCCGGCCTGCAAGTGCATGTCGTGACGCGCCCGGAAAACAGCCAGGTTCAAGCGTTGTGCCGCGCGCAGCAGATTCCCGTCACACTGATTGAAAGTTCTGGATTGGGTGAGTCAATCGCTGCCGGTGTTCGCGCAACGTCGAACTGGCAAGCCTGGCTGATTCATCTGGCGGATATGCCTTTTGTTCCACCGGCGGTGTTTGTGGCGGTGGCAGAGGCACTGAAATCTCACACGCTGGTGCGACCATGCGTTAGCACGCAGCCGGGGCATCCGGTGGCCTTCGACCGTAAGTGGTATAGCAAACTCAGTCAGTTAAACGGTGACAACGGCGCGCGTGAATTGTTACGTGGCGAGTCAGTGCACCTCATCGAAATTGAAGATGCCGATTCCCAGCGCGATATTGATCTCCCATCACAACTGGTTCAAAGGAGTGAATAATCATGCAACACCTTGATATTAGTGTGATTAACCAGGCTCATGAATGGCTGGAACAACGACCCGTCTGGTTATGTACGGTTTTAAATACCTACGGTTCTTCACCCCGCTCACCTGGAGCGTTAATGGTGGCAACAGCCGACAATCGCTTTTGCGGTTCACTTTCCGGGGGCTGTGTAGAAGAGGATTTTTTACAACGGATTGCGCAAGGTGAATACCAGCAAGCCAGCCAGATTGTACGTTATGGCGAAGGTGGGCTGGAGCCGGGTATTGCGCTGCCGTGCGGTGGCGTGCTGGATATTTTGGTCGAATATCTCCCTGCCACCCCTGGCAATATTATGTATCTGGAAAAGATGGCCGCTGCACTGAATGGTCATTTTGCCTTGCAGAAACGCCTGACGCTTCCCGAGCCTTGCCGCCACCTGGAAGTTACCGAATTTGCCGATATCACTCAGGTTGAACGCAACGGGCAGCAGATTACGGTGCATGTTGCCGCCGCACCGCGTTTACTGATTGCCGGGCTCTCAAGCGTTGCGTTGTACTGCGCCGATTTTGCCAGTGCGCTGGGTTTTGAAGTGTTGGTTTGTGAGAATCGACCCGACGCCTTAGAGAATTTCGCCGCCCAACTTAAACCAGGTATTACTCTGCTCAGGCAGTTCCCGGCAAATTATCTTGAGCAACATAGTTGCCACGCCAATACGGCGATTGTCGCGCTCACGCACGATCCGCGGATGGATGACCTGACAATGATGGAGGCGGTGAACACGCCTGCATTTTATATTGGCGCGATGGGTTCGCAGAAGAACAGCGCGCGAAGGCTGGAACGATTGCAGAAAATAGCGGAATTAAACCCGACTCAGTTACAACGCATCCATGCCCCTATAGGCTTACCATTGGGGAGCAAAACTCCTGCAGAAATTGCGCTGGCGGTGATGGCAGATATTGTGAAGCAGAAGAATGAAGCGCGGGGATAATTTTTGGGTGGATGTGCGCAAGCGACATCCACCGCAATAAATCTTACTTCTTCGCTACGTGTACGCGTGAAGTCAAACCGCGCAGGAAATAACGCAGGAACTGGTCACCACATTCGCGGAAGTTTTTATTCTCTGGTGCGCGCATCATCGCGGTGATTTCTGGCATAGAGATACGGAATTCTTGTGAGGTCAGAATTTCCAGCACGTCGTCGGTTTTCAAATCAAACGCAATACGCAGTTTTTTCAGGATGATGTTATTGGTCATCTTGCGTTCAATTTTTGGCGCAGGCTTGCTTTCGTCTTTGCCACGTTTGAAATAGATCAGCCCGTTAAGGAAGTTGGCCATCAGAATGTCAGGGCAAAGTTTGAAGTTCTCTTCGTCTTCTTTTTTAGTCCAGCTAACAATTTGCTCAGTGGTAACGGCAGTGTCGGTCAGGGCGAAAATTTTCACCATATCGTCATTGCCCAAATTCAGCATGTAACGCACGCTGCGTAATACATCGTTATTCATCATAGTGGTGATTCTCTCGTTCCAAATCTTGAAAGCGGGCAGTATATAGGGATGTGGCGGTAATGACATAAATACTACACCGCTTTAAGCCCTAAAGCCTCTTTGAGACTCTTCAAGTAGCGACGACTTACCGGGACAGACTGCCCGTCGCGCAGCATCAACTCGGCTTGCCCGCCATCCTCAAAGCGGATCTCTTTGAGATGCACCATATTGACCAGGTATTGTCGATGGCAGCGAACCAGCGGCGTGCGGCTTTCAAGCGTGCGCAACGTCAGCTCAGTAAAACCTTCAGTTCCCTGCGCATTGGTGACATATACCCCGCTCATACGGCTGCTGGCGTACATCACCTCTTCCATTTGTAGCAGGTAAATCCGGCTCTGCCCGGTACAAGGAATGAATTTAAGATCTTCCTGGTTTGGCTCAAGCAGTGTCATATCCTGATCGACGCGCTCATGGCGCAAACGTTGTAGGGTTTTCTCAAGCCGTTTGCTGTCAATTGGTTTAAGTAAATAGTCGAACGCATGTTCTTCAAAAGCCCGCACCGCGTACTCGTCAAAGGCGGTAAGAAATACGATGTAGGGGCGCTGTTCAGGATCAAGCATGCTTACCATTTCCAGCCCACTGATGCGCGGCATCTGAATATCAAGAAACACCACGTCCGGATGCAAGCGATGCACCGCGCCAATGGCTTCCACCGCATTGCCACACTCCCCCACGATGTCAATGTCTGGTTCGTTTTGCAGCATGATGCGTAAATTCTCACGCGCCAGCGGTTCATCATCGACAATCAGCACTTTTAACATGGGGTTTCCTCCAGAGGTAAACGTAGGGTAATACGGGTAAATCGGTCTGACTCATAATCCACTTTAATACCGCAGGCATCGCCGTAACGGGCGCGCAGACGTTTATCAACAAGACTCATCCCAAGCCCGCTGGATGTGTTTTTTTCCTGATATAAACCTGCGTTGTCTTCAATAGAAAGCTGCAAATACTCCCCATTCTGGCAGGCATTAATCGTCACCTCCCCGACACCAAGCAACTGCGAAGTGCCATGCTTGATGGCGTTTTCAACAATGGGTTGTAGCGTGAAAGCCGGTAACTGCACTTGCGACAGCTCCTGAGGCACATTCAGTTGCACGCGTAATCGTGACTGAAAACGCGCCTGTTCGATTTGCAGATAAGCATTCACATGCTCAATTTCATCGGCAAGAGTCACTATCTCGCTTGGGCGCTTTAAGTTTTTGCGAAAGAAGGTCGAGAGATATTGCACCAGTTGACATGCCTGTTCATTATCCCGACGGATAACAGCCACCAGCGTATTCAATGCATTAAACAGAAAATGCGGGTTCACCTGCGCGTGCAAAAGCTTGATCTCTGACTGCGTCAGCATCTGCTTTTGTCGTTCATATTGCCCCGCTAAGATTTGCGCAGAGAGAAGCTGCGCGATGCCTTCACCCAGCGTGCGGTTAATCGAGCTAAACAAGCGGTTCTTTGCTTCATACAGTTTGATCGTGCCAATCACGCGGCTATTTTCACCGTAAAGTGGGATAACAAGCGTCGAACCCAGTTTGCAATGCGGGTGCAGCGAACAACGGTAAGGCACTTCATTGCCGTCGGCATATACCACTTCACCGCGTTCAATTGCCTGCCAGGTATATTCAGAAGAGATTGGGCTACCTGGTAAATGGTGGTCGGCACCGATTCCGGTAAACGCCAGCAGCTTCTCGCAATCGGTAATAGCAACGGCTCCGATATCCAGCTCCAGATGGAGTACCTGCGCCACTTTCATACTGTTTTCCTGGTTAAAACCCCGGCGCAGAATCCCTTCTGTGGAGGCCGCGACTTTTAATGCGGTTGCCGAGAATGCCGAAGTGTATTTCTCAAACATCGCTCGCTTATCGAGCAAGATACGCATAAATAACGCGGCACCCACGGTGTTGGTAATCATCATCGGAGCAGCGATGCTTTTCACCAGATTCAACGCATCAGCAAACGGGCGAGCAATCAGCAAGATAATGCCCATCTGGAAGAATTCCGCCAGCAGCGTAATGCCACCTGCGGTCAAGGGATTAAACAGCAAATCGCTACGCCCACGACGAATCAACAAACGGTGCAACAGCCCGCCAAGCAGCCCTTCAACAATGGTGGAAAACATGCAACTTAGCGCCGTCATTCCCCCCATTGAATACCGATGCAACCCGCCGGTTAAACCCACCAGCCCGCCAACCAGCGGCCCACCGAGCAGCCCACCCATTACCGCGCCAATCGCACGTGTATTGGCGATGGAGTCGTCAATGTGCAGGCCAAAATAGGTGCCCATAATGCAAAAGATAGAGAAAGTAACGTAGCAAAGTAATTTGTGCGGTAAACGTACTGTGACCTGCATCAGCGGGATAAACAGCCGAGTTTTACTCATCAACCAGGCGATAACCAGGTAGACGCACATCTGCTGAAGGAGCAGTAACACCAGGTTAAACTCGTACATTGCGCTCGCCATTGAGTCTCAGAGGCGGCGTAACATACACGTTGGCGGCTTAACTTTCTTTGAAGGGTTTCAATAATTTTTGATTTAGTGGGGATGAAAGCAGAAATTAGGACAAGGATGGGGGTGTGTTTGTCGGGCAGGCGTAAACCCCACCCGACATATTGATTTACACGGCGCGGAACGAGATATCCGCAGGGATCACTTCACCTTCCCAGTAAAGCTGCGCTGCGACGCTACCCGCCAGTTGACGGTAGATCGCGGTGAACTCGCTTTCCGGACGATTGATCACCGTTGGCTTACCGGCATCAAGATCTTCACGCAAAGTAATGTGCAACGGCAACTGGCCCAGTAATTTGGTGTGGTATTGATCCGCCAGTTTCTGCGCCCCGCCAGTGCCGAAAATTGGCTCATTGTGACCACAGTTGCTGCAAATATGCATGCTCATGTTTTCAACGATACCCAGCACTGGCACATCGACTTTCTCAAACATCACGATGCCTTTACGGGCGTCGATCAATGCAATATCTTGCGGCGTGGTCACCACAACAGCACCCGTTACTGGAATATTCTGCGCAAGCGTCAGTTGAATGTCACCGGTGCCCGGCGGCATATCCAGCACCAGATAATCGAGATCCGGCCACATGGTTTCTTGCAGCATCTGCAACAGTGCCTTGCTGGCCATCGGGCCGCGCCACACCATGGCGTTTTCATCAGTGACCAGATAACCAATTGAATTGGTCGCCAGGCCATGCGCCAGAATTGGGGTCATATGCGTGCCGTCAGGTGAAGTTGGGCGTTCGTGTTCTGCCCCCAGCATCGTTGGGATAGACGGGCCATAAATATCCGCATCCAGAATCCCGACTTTCGCCCCTTCGGCGATGAGCGCCAGTGCCAGGTTCACAGCAGTACTCGACTTGCCAACACCGCCTTTGCCTGAAGTCACCGCAATAATGTTTTTCACACCGTTAATGCCGGGGTGATTTTTCACACGCTTTAAGGTGGCAATGTTGTGGCTGAGTTTCCAGTCCACCGCTTTCGCCCCAGTAATGCGCAACAAATCCGAACTGCACTGCTCTTGCAGGGCTTCAAAACCACTGCGCCAAACGAATGGCATCAACAGCTCAACATGCAGCGTGTCGTCTAACATTGCGACATGATGCAGTGCTTTAAGCGCGGTCAGATTATGTTTGAGGGTTGGGTGCTGAAAATTGGCCAGTGTCCCGGCGACCATAGCGCGTAGCTGCTCGGGGGAACGACTTGACGGGGATTGCGAATTCATCCCGGCTCCTTATTGTTTTTTTAACAGATGATGCAGTTTGTTAAGCATACCAGATGCCATCCGGCACGATAAAATTTCCTTGTTCAGCTTGTGTGGTTTACCACAAGGCGGCTCTCAGTTAACATCTAAGGCCCTTTTCTATTTAGAAGATGCAATTTCTACTATGGCTCATACCGCGAAAAAATTATTGGTAACGTGCGCACTTCCGTACGCTAACGGCTCAATCCACCTTGGTCACATGCTGGAGCACATCCAGGCTGACGTCTGGGTCCGTTACCAACGAATGCGCGGAAACACGGTCAACTTCATCTGCGCGGACGATGCACACGGTACACCTATCATGCTGAAAGCACAGCAGTTAGGTATTACACCAGAGCAGATGATTGCCGAAATGAGTCAGGAGCATCAGACTGATTTTGCTGGCTTTAACATCAGCTATGATAACTACCACTCCACGCATAGCGACGAAAACCGCGAGCTGGCATCGCTGATTTATGGCCGTCTGAAAGAGAACGGTTTTATTAAAAACCGTACTATTTCTCAGCTTTTCGACCCGGAAAAAGGCATGTTCCTGCCTGACCGTTTTGTAAAAGGCACCTGCCCGAAATGTAAAGCACCGGACCAATACGGCGATAACTGCGAAGTTTGTGGCGCAACTTACAGCCCAACCGAACTGATTAACCCGCAGTCTGTGGTTTCTGGCGCAACGCCGGTGATGCGTGATTCCGAGCACTTCTTCTTTGATTTGCCATCGTTTAGCGAAATGCTGCAAGCCTGGACTCGTTCTGGTGCGCTACAAGAGCAAGTGGCGAACAAAATGCAGGAGTGGTTCGAGTCTGGTTTGCAACAGTGGGATATTTCTCGCGATGCGCCATACTTCGGCTTCGAAATTCCTGATGCACCGGGCAAATACTTCTACGTCTGGCTCGACGCGCCAATCGGCTACATGGGTTCATTCAAAAACCTGTGCGACAAACGCGGAGACACCGAGAGCTTTGACGAATACTGGAAGCAAGATTCCACCGCTGAGCTGTATCACTTCATCGGTAAAGATATCGTTTATTTCCATAGCCTGTTCTGGCCAGCCATGCTGGAAGGCAGCGGTTTCCGCAAGCCAACCAACCTGTTTGTTCACGGCTATGTGACGGTAAACGGCGCGAAGATGTCTAAATCGCGCGGTACGTTCATTAAGGCCAGCACCTGGCTGAACCACTTTGACGCCGACAGCCTGCGTTACTACTACACCGCGAAGCTATCTTCCCGTATCGACGATATCGACCTGAATCTGGAAGATTTCGTGCAGCGTGTGAACAGCGACATCGTCAACAAAGTGGTTAACCTGGCATCACGCAACGCAGGCTTTATCGCCAAGCGTTTTGATGGCCAACTGTCTGCTGAAATTGCTGACCCAGCACTGTACAAAACCTTTACCGATGCAGCACAGTCAATTGGTGAAGCCTGGGAAAGCCGTGAATTCGGTAAAGCCGTGCGTGAAATTATGGCGCTGGCTGACGTTGCAAACCGTTATGTTGATGAGCAGGCTCCATGGGTTGTGGCAAAACAGGAAGGCCGCGATGCCGACCTGCAAGCCATCTGCACCATGGGTATCAACCTGTTCCGTGTACTGATGACCTGGCTGAAACCGGTTCTGCCAACGCTTGCTGAACGTACAGAAGCCTTCCTGAACTGCGAGCTGACCTGGGACAGCATTAACACCCCGCTGCTGAACCATAAAGTGAATACTTTCAAAGCGCTGTACAACCGCATTGAAATGAAACAGGTTGAAGCGCTGGTTGAAGCGTCGAAAGAAGAAGTGAAAGCGGCAGCTGCTCCGGTAACTGGCCCACTGGCTGATGACCCGATTGGTGAAACCATCGCATTCGATGATTTCGCAAAAGTGGATCTGCGTGTGGCGCTGATTGAGAAAGCTGAATTTGTTGAAGGCTCCGACAAACTGCTGCGCCTGACGCTGGATCTTGGCGGTGAGAAACGTAACGTATTCTCCGGTATTCGTTCTGCTTACCCGGACCCAGCCGCACTGGAAGGCCGTTTGACCATTATGGTGGCCAACCTGGCACCGCGTAAAATGCGTTTCGGCATCTCTGAAGGGATGGTGATGGCTGCAGGCCCTGGCGGGAAAGATATCTTCCTGTTAAGCCCTGATAGCGGTGCTCAGGCAGGTATGGCGGTTAAGTAATCGCATATCAATAAAAGAGAATACCCCGGCATGCCGGGGTATTTTTTTGCTTGTGATAGGGGGATAAGTTGTAGGTTGGATAAGCGAAGCGTCATCCAACAGATAAAGCTAGATGTCCGTCCGATTACCCACACTTTTATCTTTCAAGAATACAAACATTAAACCCAGCCAGATAACTCCGCCCAGCAAATTCAGCAGGCTAAACCAGCCATTACCACCAAGCAGATAAGCATGTTTACTGACTTCAATGCCGATGGTGAAAATAAGCATCTGTAACATTCCCATCGCCGCTGAAACAGTGCCTTTGCTCATATCGCTCGCAAACAATGTCAGCCGCACCAGGCCTGCGTTAGCAAGGCCAATACCAAATGCGTAGATACTCAACCCGGCCGTCATCCACAAATAAGCATGTGAAGAAGCCACGGTCGCCACGGCGGCAACAACCAGTCCAGGTACAATCCACCAGCCGCCAAGAATAATCAGCGAGCGTACACTACGACGAGACGTTAAACGTGCCAGTACCAGGTTACCCATAATCAGCGCACCAAAAATGGGGACCTGCAGCAATCCATATTCATAGGTTGAAAGCTTTTCACCACTAATGATGATAATCGGCGATTGCGCAATCCATGTCAGAATCGGCAAGCTAACAAAACCAATGGCCAGCGATCCGGCAACAAAGCGAACGTTCTTAAGCACCAGCTTGTAGTCATGACCTAAATCGCGCAGTGAGAGCTTTTCGCCTAAACGCGTTGCAGTTTCCGGCATCGCACGATGCAGACCGAAGAATGAGAAAGCTGCCAGTGCCGCGAACAACACAAACATCGTTTCCCACGGCGCGTAGTGAATCCATGCAGCCCCAACCAACGGGCCGAGCAATGGTGCAATCAGCGCAACGTTCGCCATCAACGCGGTGATTTTGATACACACCGCCTCTTCGAAAGACTCCTGAATTGCCGCGTAACCGACCGCGCCAATAAAGCACAGGCTAACGCCCTGCAAGAAACGCAGGATAGTGAACTGCTCAATGTTTTGTGCCAGAAGTGTTGCGAGACAAGTCACGATAAACCACACCACGCCGGTCAACATCACCGGACGGCGGCCAATACGATCCGACAATGGCCCCAACAGCCACTGCAAGAACATACCTCCCGCCAGATACGCGGTCATGGAGGTCGGTACCCATTCGATTCCCGCGTTGTATTGTTCGACAACCGCCAGCATGCCTGGCTGGATCATGTCGTTGCCGATATACGTAGAAAATTCATAGAGCACCAGGCACAGCGGGAATAGCAGTGCCTGGCGACCCAGTCGTTTATTATTTTGCATGAGTAACTCAAGAGAGAAGAAAAACGCAGGAAGTGTAATAAATTGCCTTCGCGGTAGATAGTGAATTGTTATTTAAGCAGAGCAATCGTTCGGTTGTTTAAGGTTTTCTTAAGAAGCTCAAAGTAGGCTGTCGTCCTATGGTCACGATGCAGGGTGTACGGCATCATTTCCAACCGGCTGATAAAGGAACCAAAGTAGATATGATCGAACAACTCAATCAGGCACTTTTTTTGTTGATTAATGCCACACCTGATTCTCCTGCATGGTTGATTACATTTGCCATTTTTATTGCTAAAGATTTAATTAATATTGTGCCGTTGTTGATTGCCATTCTGTGGCTGTGGGGGCAACGCCGCCAGATGAGCGCCCAGCGCGCGGTGGTGATTAAGACTGCGCTGGCGATCCTCATCAGCGTTTCGCTGTCGTGGATTATTGGCCATAGCTTTCCGCATGACCGCCCGTTCGTGACAGGGTTCGGCTATAACTTCCTGCACCACGCGCCGGATGACTCATTCCCAAGTGACCACGGCACGGTGATTTTCACCTTCGCACTGGCGTTTTTGTTCTGGCACCGCGTGTGGTCGGGTGTGGTGTTATTTGTAATTGGTTGTGCGATTGCCTGGTCACGTGTTTATCTCGGTGTGCACTGGCCGCTGGATATGCTCGGCGGTTTGCTGGTGGGTCTGTGTTCTTGTTTACTGGCGCAAATGGCATGGAACTGGTTCGGGGTGCAACTTCACGCCCGCTTGCATCAGGCTTATCGATTCTGTTTTGCCCTGCCTATCCGCAAAGGCTGGGTGCGTGACTAACTGTTTTTGCAAAGGTAAGATGCGTTAATCGAAACCCGGCGATGCCGGGTTTTTCATATTCAGAGGGCATCATGGAAACCCGGCGCGACGAACGCATCAACCGCCTGATTCAGGCGCTTAAACGCAGCGACAAAATTCATCTTAAAGAGGCTTCCGCGCTACTCGGTGTCTCTGAAATGACCATTCGCCGCGATCTCAACAGTGAACCCGGTCCCGTGGTGTTATTGGGCGGCTATGTGGTGCTCGAACCGCGTAGCGTCACCGCCAACCATTATTTGTTAAGCGATCAGAAAACCCGCCGTATTGACGAGAAACGCCATGCTGCGCGCCTTGCTGCAGCAATGGTTCGCCCACATCAGACGGTATTTTTTGATTGCGGCACCACCACGCCTTACATCATTGAAGCACTGGACGATGAACTGCAATTTACCGGGGTGTGTTACTCATTAAACACCTTTCTGGCGCTACAGGATAAACCCGGCTGCCGGGTGATTTTGAGCGGGGGCGAGTTTCATGCCAGCAATGCGATTTTCAAGCCTATTAACTTCCAGGAGTGTCTGAACAATTTCTGCCCGGATATCGCCTTCTTCTCAGCAGCAGGCATTCATACTCGCCACGGAGCTACCTGTTTTAATCTCGACGAGCTGCCGGTAAAACACTGGGCATTAGCGATGGCGCAGCAGCGTGTGCTGGTCGTGGACGACAGTAAGTTTGGCAAAGTACGTGCAGCCTGTATGGGGCCGCTTGCTGCTTTTGATTTGATTATCAGTAATCAACAACCCGATGCGGCATTTATTGAATTTGCCGCGTCGGAGAGTATTCAGCTCGAGTGGTAATAAATAAGCTCTGCCCAAAATACTTCGAGCCGCAAATGCGGCTCGAAGTATGAAGAAGGGATTAAGAGAACCAGGAGCCGAACCATGAATGGAATTTCATCAACACAAAGTCCCACATCCGGCTAAAGAAACCACCCTCTTCCACTGCTTCCATTACCATCAATGGGCGCTGTTCGATTGATTTACCATTAAGCTGGAAATCGATGGTGCCAACCACCTGGCCTTTCTTCAACGGCGCGGTCAGCTGCGGTTCGGTCAGCGTGAAGCTTGCTTTCAGGTTCTTCAACTGGCCACGAGGAATCGTGACAGAGCCACCTTCACCGGCCCCCAGATTCACTTCGCTTTTATCCCCAAACCATACGCGTTGCGTGACAAAAGTGGCATCCGGTTTAATCGGTGTAACGGTTTCAAAGAAGCGGAAACCCCACGTCAGCAATTTCTCACTTTCATTGAAGCGAATACGATCGGTTTTAGTGCCCAGCACCACGGAGATCAAACGCATGTCACCCGAAGTCGCGGAAGCGACGAGGTTATAACCCGCTCCGGTAGTGGTGCCGGTTTTCATGCCATCAACGTTAAGGTTTGAGCTCCACAGCAAGCGGTTACGGTTCGGCTGTTTGATGTTATTAAAGGTGAACTCTTTCTCTTTGTGGATGGCGTACTCTTCTGGCACATCATGAATCAACGCCTGGCCGAGCAGCGCCATATCGCGTGCGGTACTGAATTGCCCTGGTGCATCCAGGCCATGTACGGTTTTAAAGGTGGTGTTGGTCAGATTCAGTTTTTGCGCATAGTTGTTCATCAGGCTGACGAACGAATCCTGGCTGCCTGCCACATAATCAGCAATTGCAATGCTGGCATCGTTACCTGACTGAATGATGACACCTTTATTCAAATCTTCGACCGAGACTTTATCGCCCGGTTTCAGGAACATCAGCGACGAGCCACGCAGAGCCGGATTGCCGGTGGCCCAGGCATCTTTGCCGATGGTGACCATATCCGTCAGCTTGATTTTATCCGCCTTGAGCGCCTGCCCAACCACATAACTGGTCATCAGTTTAGTCAGGCTTGCCGGATCCAGTTGTAGATCGGCATTGCCTTCAGCCAGAACTTTGCCACTGGCATAATCCATTAAGATCCACGCTTTAGCATCTACTTGCGGTGCATCAGCAGTCTGTTCTGCACTAACCGCAGGCGCGGCTACCAACAGCAGGGTTGTTCCCGCCAGTAATGCTCGAAGCGAAGCAGGGATTTGCAAAGTTTTCATAACACCACCCAGTATCCATTCTATAAAAGTCACGACGCACGCCGTTACTTAATCATCAAGTTGCCAGTAAGCTAACGTGTGAATCCGCTTAAAGAAACAAAGCATTGGTAAAGTTTTTTAAGTTTATTCGATAACTGCGTGACTTGCCGCCACGTTGTCGAGTTTTTTAGCTGCTGTTGAGCTTACGTGCTGTTTTCTTCACCAGCGCACGGCATACTGAAGTGCAAACTAACAATGAGGAAACAAAATGATCACAGTTTGGGGCAGAGACAATTCGACTAATGTGAAGAAAGTGCTGTGGTGCCTGGAAGAGTTAGGCGTGGAGTATCACTCAATTCCGGCAGGTGGGAAATTTGGTAAAACGCATGATGCTGAATATCTGGCGATGAACCCTAATGCGTTGGTGCCCTGCATTCATGATGATGCAACCAATCTGACATTATGGGAATCCAATACCATCGTGCGTTATCTGGCTGCGCAATATGGTAAAGAGTCGTTGTGGGTTGCTGAACCCGCCGCCCGAGCACGCGGCGAAAAGTGGATGGACTGGGCAGGAACCGCCCTCGCAGGCCCACATCGGGGCGTGTTTTTCAGCCTGGTACGAACAGCGCCTGAATTACGCGATGAAAAATTGATAGCCGATAGCATCGCGCAGTGCAACACGCTGTTTGCCATGGTTGATGCCGAACTGGCGAAACAGCCGTGGCTAGGTGGTGATGAGTTCGGTGCCGGCGATATTGCGCTTGGTCCGAGCACTTACAACCTGCTTAATCTCGACATCCAATGGAATGATTTTCCCAATCTGCAACGCTGGTATCAGCAACTGACCCAGCGCCCGGCATTCAAGAAAGTCGTGATGATTCCTTTGAGCTAAAAACGCTAATCGGATGAGACTGCTGATATTGCTTTTTCGTAGGTCGGATTAGCGTAGCGACATCCGACTACCCTGTGTCAATGGTGGATGACGCTATCGCTTATCCACCCTACAAAACCTGTTTATCAAGGGCTAATTTTTAGTAATTGCCCGTCAGATTCGTCGGTCAGGACATAAAGATAACCGTCCGGGCCGACGCGCACATCACGTATACGCGCCCCGTGGTCGTCCAGCAACCGCTTCTGTTCCGTGACCTTATCGCCAGCAAGCGTCAGCTCAATCAGGTTTTTCTCTTTCAACGCACCAATAAAGAGTTTTCCCTTCCACTGTGGGAATTTGTCAGCGTTGTAAAACGCCATACCGCTCACCGCCGGGGAAACTTTCCAGTAATAAACCGGCTGTTCAGTGCCTGCCACAATTTCGCCTTTGGCTTCAGGAATCGGTAAACCACTATAATTAATGCCCCAGGTTGCCAGCGGCCAACCGTAGTTTTTACCGGGCTGAGATACGTTGATTTCATCGCCACCACGTGGGCCGTGTTCATTGAGCCACAGCTCACCATTGGCAGGGTTAAACGCCAGCCCTTGTGGGTTGCGGTGCCCGTAAGACCATATTTCGCCACGAACTCCCTGCTTACCTGCAAATGGATTGTCCTGTGGCACCTCACCGTCTTGCGTCAGGCGTACTAATTTGCCCTGAAGTTTATCCAGATCCTGAGCGGTAGAGCGCTGGTTATTCTCACCGAGCGCGATAAACAGATAGCCTTTGCCATCAAATGCCATGCGCCCGCCAAAATGGTTGCCGGTTGAGAGTTTTGGAGTCTGGCGGAAGACCACTTTGAAATTCTCCAGCCGCTGCATATTGCTGCTCAACGTGCCATAACCCACGGCAGTACCCGCTTTGTCATCACTATTGCCTTCCGCAAAACTCAGCCAGATACGGCGACTGTTTTCAAAGTCCGGTGCCAGAACCACATCCAGCAACCCACCTTGCCCATGCGCCCAGACCTTCGGCACACCAAAAATCGGGTCACTGAGCCCTTCACCCGGCTGCCAACGGCGCAATTGCCCATCACGCAGTGTGATAAGCATCCCCTTGTTGTCAGGCAAAAAAGCTAAAGACCATGGGTGGTCGAGCTTGCTTTGCAGCACCTCAACTTTGACCTCCGCAGCCCAACTGAAGCTTGCTGAAAATAATAATGTTGCGGCGATGAATGAGCGTAATGGCGACCGTGGCATAACCTTCTCCTTATCGGTATACCCGATAAGGTTAGTCTTCCAGGATTGGTAGGATGGCAATTTTACAAAAACTTAAATTGGGGGAGTCTCCTCCCCCATATATCACGACTCTACGGCCAGTTGGTGGCCCATAATATCTTTCAGGCTGGCAGAAAGTTCAGACAGACAGCTTTCCAGTTTTTCGGCATCGATGGCGATATATTGTGGGCAATCATGGCGCCCGGTCATCAGGCAAACTCCGGCAGAACACACCGCACTCATACCCTGATTAATACTTTCCATTTCTTGCGCTGCAAGGTGGAATTTGAGGCGTAAAGCCTTCTCACGATACTCAGAAGACAAGTCGAACAAGTTATCGCGCAGATGCTCAGTTTCAATCACAGACATATAGCCTTTGGCTTTTCTCAAAGAGAGATAAGCGGCGATGTCTATTTTGGCGATAATCATCTTTTTCAAGAGATCTCGTTTGAGTGGCTCCCCAGTCATGCATTTATCCTCCATGTGGTTTGAATCGATAACACACACTTATAGTATGGATAAATTTTAAGCTGACCGGTCTTTTTTGCCGTGTTTTTTGATCCCCGGCAATAACCTTTACAATGGCTAACAATCGCGGTGAAACAAAGGATTACGCAGCGGGATTGACACTACAGGTCGCAGCCTGGCGTTGTTCCTCAAGCATTTGTCGTAACACACTGTGCCCAAGGTTATTTTGCCAGGTGAAACTGTTTTGCAGCACCACAACAGCAAAATGATTCACGCGATCAATACCTATATAGCTGGAGTACCCACCAATATATCCCACCTGATAAGTGATGGATTGCTCGCCATAAGTATCTGTCACCCAGGCAATATTGGCGGCTTCTTTATCCCGTGGATAATAGATCTGCATCGTATCGTGAATCGCTTTATCAAGCGTAGCATCGCCAGTGCTGGCAAGATGCGCGGCGGCAAAAGTCAGTAAATCGGCAGTGTCAGTATACAAACCACCCGCGCCAAGCATATTGCCGGTGAACTGCCAGTCAGGCACCACTTGCCCGCGTGGGATAAATTTCGGCTGGCTGCCCGCATGGCCAATAGCCCGTAGCGGATAGCTTTTCAGTTTTTGCGGGGTAAAACTGCTGTTATGCATCCCGAGAGGATCAAAGATGGCAGATTGCACCAGTTGGTCAGCTCGCTGCCCGGTCTGGTAGCGCAAAACATAATCGAGCACGGCATAACCCAGGTTTGAGTAACGCGGTTCGGCATTGCCCGGTTTGCTAAATCCAGCCAGGTCTGCGACAACATCATCACTATCGAGATGTGAGTAGAAATTCTCACCGTTGCCAAGATAACGAATAAAAGCAGTCAGCATTGGCAAGTCCATGTTTTGCCGTGGCAAACCAGAGGTATGCGTCACCAGTTGAAGCAGCGTAATTTTTTTCGCATCACGGCTTAACGCCACCGATGGTGGCAGCAACGTTTCAAGCGTATCTGACCAGTGCAAGCGCCCTTGCGCCACTAACACCGCAGTCGCCTCTGCAGTCATCCCTTTACTTAACGAACCCACGGCAAACAAAGTATGTTCGTTGACAGGTTTATTGTGCCCGGCATCGGTGACGCCAAAATGCCAGTAATGGCGCTGATTACTGGCATCAATCACCCCCACCACCATGCCGGGTGATTGCTCTTCAACCATGGCAGGCAACCATTGGTTGATATCACGCGTTGCGGGCTCACCGCAGGCTCGCTGGGCTTTTTGCGGCACTTCAGCCTCAGGAGCAACGTTCGACAGCGTTCCACATCCCGCCAACATAAAACCGAGCAGCAGCGTACTCAGGCGACGGGGCGAATTCATCAATTAGTTTGCCGCCACACAAGGTTTTGCATCAAGACCAACGAGCATCGTGCGTTTTTCACCGACTTTTTTCAGGCCGAAATTACTGCTGTGGTAGCGATAAAATGCCTGCCCACCGCTCATACTTTGATAGGAGTAACGATCGCCGTTATACCAGGCGTAGTCGCCATCTATCGCGATTTTTTCACCGCCACAAACAAACTTTTGCGCCGTCGCAGGTGGTGTATTGAGAGGGGTTGGGATCACATTACAGGCAGAAAGCAATGCAACCGCAGCCAGCAGTCCGGTAAGGGCTAAAATCTTGCGCATTAAATATTATCTCTATTAGTAGGGCGGATGTTTAAGGCGAGCGGGAAGATAATAGAACCAGCGCCTCAGGTAAGCAAAAACTAAGGCACTTCAATGATTCTGAAATTTCATCTTGTGTGCCGGGAAAAACAACCAGTAGAGCCACGCCCAAAACCCGTGTAGAATCGGCCGGTTTTTATTTTCTGTTTACTTTGTGAGCGTACAACCCATGCAACAACCCCGTATTGGCTTTGTCTCCCTCGGCTGCCCAAAAAACCTCGTCGATTCTGAACGAATTCTGACTGAGCTGCGCACCGAAGGTTACGATGTAGTGCCTAGCTATGATGATGCCGATATGGTTATCGTTAACACCTGTGGCTTTATCGACAGTGCCGTACAAGAGTCGCTTGAAGCGATCGGTGAAGCGCTGAACGAAAATGGCAAAGTGATTGTGACCGGCTGTTTAGGGGCCAAAGAAGATCAAATCCGCGAAGTGCACCCTAAAGTTCTGGAAATCACCGGCCCGCATAGCTACGAGCAAGTTTTGCAGCACGTTCACCACTATGTGCCGAAACCAAAACACAACCCGTTCCTGAGCCTGGTGCCGGAACAAGGCGTGAAGCTGACTCCGCGTCACTACGCTTACCTGAAAATTTCCGAAGGCTGTAACCACCGTTGCACCTTCTGCATCATCCCTTCTATGCGTGGCGATCTGGACAGCCGTCCGATTGGCGATGTGCTATCAGAAGCGAAACGTCTGGTTGATGCGGGCGTGAAAGAGCTGCTGGTGATTTCTCAGGATACCTCAGCTTACGGCGTGGACGTTAAGCATCGTACCGGTTTCTACAACGGTGAGCCGGTGAAAACCAGCATGGTTAGCCTGTGTGAACAACTGGCTAAACTCGGCGTCTGGACGCGTCTGCACTACGTTTACCCATATCCGCACGTTGATGATGTGATTCCATTAATGGCGGAAGGTAAAATCCTGCCGTATCTGGATATCCCTCTGCAACACGCCAGCCCGCGTATCCTGAAACTGATGAAGCGCCCTGGTAGCGTTGATCGCCAGTTGCAGCGCATTAAGCAATGGCGTGAGATTTGCCCGGATCTGACTTTGCGTTCTACCTTCATCGTTGGCTTCCCTGGCGAAACAGAAGAAGATTTCCAGATGCTGCTCGACTTCCTGAAAGAAGCGCGTCTGGATCGTGTTGGCTGCTTCAAGTTCAGCCCGGTTGAAGGTGCGACCGCCAACGAACTGGCTGATCCTGTGCCAGAAGAAGTAAAAGAAGAGCGCTGGAACCGTTTCATGCAGCTGCAACAGCAGATCTCTGCTGAGCGCCTGCAAGAAAAAGTGGGTCGCGAAATTCTGGTTATCGTTGATGAAGTTGACGAAGAAGGCGCAATTGGTCGTAGTATGGCTGATGCTCCGGAAATCGACGGCGCGGTTTATCTGAATGGCGAAACCAAATTGAAACCAGGTGATGTGGTGCGCGTGAAGGTTGAAAACGCGGACGAATATGACCTGTGGGGTTCAGTGGTTTAATTTCTGAATGTCGGATGGCGCTAAGCTTATCCGACCTACGAAATAGAGTTGTAGGGCGGATGAGCGTACGCATCATCCGCCTTTTTTCTTTGAAATTACCCTTTTATCTTCGGATCAAGCGCATCGCGCAGCCCATCTCCCAGCAAATTAAACGCCAGCACCGTCAGGAAAATTGCCAGACTCGGGAAAATCGCGACGTGCGGTGCAATCACCATATCGGCGCGCGCTTCGTTCAACATTGCCCCCCACTCCGGCGTTGGCGGCTGTGCACCTAAACCCAAAAATGACAGGCTCGCGGCGGAGATAATTGAGGTGCCGATACGCATGGTGAAATAGACCACAATCGACGAAACCGTCCCCGGCAGAATATGACGGAAAATAATGGTCGCATCCGAGGCACCGATACTGCGAGCCGATTCGATAAAGGTTTGATGTTTAAGCACCAGCGTATTGCCTCGCACCAAGCGAGCAAAAGCCGGGATGCTAAAAATGGCGACGGCGATGATCACATTCGACATCCCGCTGCCCATCACCGCTACCACAGCAATCGCCAGCAAAATCCCCGGAAAGGCAAACAGCACATCGCAGATGCGCATGATCACCCTGTCCCACCAGCCTTCGTAATATCCCGCCAGTAAACCGAAGAAAGTACCAATCAACGCGCCGATTAATACAGAAAATACACCCGCTGCTAGCGAAATTTGCGCACCTACCAATACGCGGCTGAAAATATCTCGCCCTAACGAATCCACGCCAAACCAATGCATCACCGACGGGCCATCGTTGAGCCGGTCATAATCAAAATAGTTTTCCGCATCGAATGGGGAAATCCACGGCGCAATCAGAGCAATAACAATCAAGAACAGTACGAACATCCCAGCAAACATTGCCACAGGTTGCTTACGCAAGCGGCGCAGAAATTCGTGCCAGGGCGTGCGCACCTGGTTTGGCCGAACTACCGGCATCGTATTCAGTACCGCCTGGCGTCGCCAGTTAAAGAGTCGCATCCTTACTTATACCTGATAGCTGGGTTAATGGCGGCGTAGAGCAGATCCACCACTAAATTGATAACAATAAATTCCAGCGAGAACAGCAATACTTCCGCCTGAATCACCGGGTAATCACGCATCTCAACCGAATCCACCAGCAGGCGCCCAAGGCCCGGCCAGTTAAATACCTTTTCGACCACAATTGAGCCGCCAAGCAGAAAGCCGAACTGTAGGCCCATCATGGTGACAACCGGGATCATTGCATTACGCAGCCCGTGTTTGATAACGACCAGCGTTTCACTCACGCCTTTAGCGCGTGCGGTACGCATGTAATCTTCTTGCAGCACATCCACGAACGAGGCTCGCGTAAAGCGCGCCATCACCGCCGCCACCGCTGCGCCAAGCGTCACCGAAGGCAGAATGTAATGTTGCCAGCTTTCCGCGCCCACCGTCGGCAGCCAGCCCAGTTCGACGGAGAAAACCTGCATCAGCAACATGCCAAGTGCGAATGCCGGGAAAGAGATACCGGAAACGGCAATGGTCATACTTAAACGGTCCGGCCAGCGGTTGCGCCAGACGGCAGCAATAATGCCGGTGAACAGGCCGAAAATAACCGCCCAAACCATACTGGTGATGGTCAGCCAGAAGGTCGGCATAAAGCGGCTGGCGATCTCTTCAGCAACCGGGCGGCGCGAAACCATTGATGTGCCAAAATCACCCTGCAAAATGTTGCCGATATAATGCAAAAACTGCTGCCACAGCGGTAGATCCAGGCCCAGTTGCTTGCGCACCATGTCGATAACGGTGGCATCAGCTTCCGGCCCGGCAATCAAGCGAGCCGGGTCACCTGGCAACATATGGACGAACAGAAACACCAGCACTGCGACGATGAGCAGCGTGGGAATCAGGCCCAGCAGGCGTTTGAGGAAGTAGTTAAACAAATTCACTCCGTTAACGTAGAGCAGGTAAGCGCATGCGCCACCCGCCATATTCCCGGTGGATAGCGCGTACGCTTATCCACCCTACAACGAAAAACCTGCTGCTACTTCAAATCCGCGTCATCAAAACTAAACCCGGTATCCGGCATCACGTAAAAACCGCTGAGGTTTTTGCTATGTGCGGAAACCAGTTTTTCAACTACCAGCGGCACCCACGGAGACTCTTTCCAGATGGTGTCCTGCGCGTCTTTGTACAGCTTCGCTTTATCATCACGATTGGTGGTTTTCAGCGCTTCGACCAGGTCTTTATCCACCTGTGGGTTGCTGTAGAACGCGGTGTTAAACAGCGTTGGCGGCCAGTTGGATGAAGCAAACAGCGGCGACAACGCCCAATCCGCTTCGCCCGTCGACGCCGACCAACCGGTGTAGAACATTCTCACACCGCTCTCTTTTTGCCCTTTGGCTTCCACTTCCGCAGCACGCTGCCCGGCATCCATCGCCGTGACCTTCACTTTAATACCCACCTGCGCCAGTTGCTGCTGAGTGAACTGCAACACTTTCTGCGCGGTGCTGTGGTTGTGCGATGACCACAAGGTGGTTTCGAAACCGTTCGGGTAACCCGCTTCTTTTAGCAGTTCACGCGCTTTTGCCGGATCATACGGCCAGGGTTTGTACTTCTGCGCAAAGTCGATAGACGGCGGCACCACCCCTTCAGCTGGTGTGGCATATCCGGCAAACGCCACTTTCACCAGCGCCTGGCGGTTAATCGCGTAGTTAATCGCTTCACGTACTTTTGGGTTATCAAACGGCTTTTGCGTCACGTTCATGCTGAGATAACGCTGCATGATGGAGGGTGACGCCACCAGTTCCAGCTTGTCGTTTTTCTCAAGCACACCCGCCTGCTCATAAGGGATTGGGAAGGCAAACTGCGCCTCGCCGGTTTGCAGCATGGCCGCACGGGTGTTGTTATCGACCACCGGACGCCAGGTGATGGTATCCAGTTTAGGCAGGCCCTGTTTCCAGTAACCGTCGAATTTCTTCACCTTCACAAAGTCAGTCTGGTTCCAGGTGTCAAACTGATATGGGCCAGTGCCCACCGGATGGAAGCCAATCTCTTTGCCGTATTTTTTCAATGCAGCCGGGGAAATCATCGCCGTTGCCGGGTGGGCCAGAATATTTATAAATGCAGAGAACGGCTGTTTGAGGGTGATTTTTACCGTGTTGGCGTCAACCGCTTCGGTGCTTGCAATCGCTTTATACAGGTTATAGCGCTTGAGATGGTTTTCCGGATTGCTGGCGCGATCAAGGTTCACTTTTACCGCCTCGGCGTTGAAATCCGTACCATCCTGGAATTTAACACCTGGATGCAGTTTGATGGTGTATACCAGCCCATCGTCAGAAACGGTGTAGCTTTCTGCCAGCACATTTTGCAGTTTCATCTCTTTATCAAGGCCAAACAGCCCTTGATAAAACGACTTCGCCACTGCCTGCGAAAGCGTGTCATTGGCATCATATGGGTCAAGCGTAGTGAAATTGGATGCAACGGCAACCACCACATCTTTTGCCGCAAATGCCGGGGCCGCCATGACAGAGGTCGCAAGCCCTGCCGCCAACAGCCACTTTTTACTCTCGAATACGGTCATTGTGTTCTCCTGATTATTATTGTGGCCGGGCAACAAAGTGCCCAGGCCCGACATTCACAAGCGTTGCAACGTGCGGTTCATATCCCAGCTTATGCGTGGTGCTGGGGATGTCATCAGAAAGCAAAACCGGTTTTGGACGACGATGTGCGGGATCGGCGACCGGAACCGCTGCCATTAATTTTCGGGTATAGGGGTGTTGCGGGTTTTCAAACACCGCACGCCGTGGGCCAATTTCAACAATTTGCCCGAGATACATCACCGCCACGCGATGGCAAATACGCTCCACCACCGCCATATCATGAGAAATAAACAAAAAGGCAATGCCAAATTCGCGCTGTAGATCGAGTAATAAGTTGATGATTTGCGCACGAATTGAGACATCCAATGCCGAGACAGACTCATCGGCAATCACTACTTTGGGATTAAGTGCCAGCGCTCGTGCAATGCAAATACGCTGGCGCTGGCCGCCAGAAAATTCGTGCGGATAACGCCAGGCATGTTCAGGCAGCAAACCAACACGCTCCAACAACCAGGCTACACGTTGCTGAGCCTGCTCTTTGGGCATCACGTTATGCACCAGTAACGGTTCCATAATCGAATAGCCCACCGTCAGGCGCGGGTCGAGAGAGGCGTACGGATCCTGGAAGATAAACTGGATGTCTTTGCGTACATGCTGCATGTCTGCATTGGAAAGCGTGTCGATGCGCTGCCCGTTAAAGTGAATGCTGCCACCCTGGGTTTCCACCAGCCGTAATAATGCGCGCCCGGTCGTGGATTTACCGCTGCCCGACTCCCCCACCAGCCCTAACGTTTCGCCAGGCCATAAATCAAAACTCACTTTTTCCACTGCATGAACCCGGCTGGTGACGCGGTTAAAAATGCCGCTGCGAATATCAAAACGCGTCACTAAATCACGGATCTTAAGGATTGGCACAGCCCCTGGCGCAACGGTGTCTTGCTCAGTTTCGGGTTCTTGTTGCTCTGGATTATCTGGATTGATCAGTGGGAACTTACAGGGTAAATCGCGCCCATTCATTGCGCCAAGACGTGGCACCGCAGCCAGTAATGTTTTGGTGTACGGATGCAGCGGCGCATTAAAAATCTGCGCGACAGTTCCCATCTCGACCGCATTACCGCGATACATCACCAGAACGCGGTCGGCGATATCCGCCACCACACCCATATCGTGAGTGATAAAAATCACCCCCATTTGCATTTCATCTTGCAGGACGCGAATAAGCTGGAGAATTTGCGCCTGGATGGTGACGTCCAGCGCCGTAGTCGGTTCATCGGCAATCAGCACCGCCGGGCGACATGAGAGCGCCATGGCAATCATCACTCGCTGGCGCATGCCCCCTGAAAGCTGATGCGGATAGCGCCCTAAAATGGCTTTCGCCTCTGGTATCCGCACACGTTCGAGCATACGGCGCGCTTCTTCCATCGCCGCGTGTTTATCAAGCCCTTGATGCAAACGAATAGATTCGGCAATTTGCTCACCGACCGGGAACACCGGATTTAGTGAGGTCATCGGCTCCTGAAAAATCATTGCAATATCCGCACCGCGCACATGGCGCATTTGCGATGAGCTTAACTCTGCTGGTTCAATGACCAGGCCATTTCGGCGGCGCAACAGGACTTTTTCGCTTTCGACAATACTCGAAGACTTGTCCAGCAAACGCATTAACGCCAATGCAGTGACGGATTTTCCTGAGCCAGACTCCCCGACAATCGCCAGTGTTTCACCGCGCTTTAGCGTAAATGACAGGCCAGACACCGCCTGGGTATCGACTTTTTCCTGGCGAAAGCTAACGTTGAGTGCACTGACAGATAGCACTTCATCATCGGGCAGTTCGTGACTATGGGGCATCAATGCTCCTGGCTGCTATAGATTCCGACGCTCGGAGCATCGCCTACGTAACCGTAGCCGCGATACATCCCTTCGCTGTTAAAAGGCAGTGCCACATTGCCCTCGCTGTCGATGGCAATCACTCCGCCGCTGCCTTCTAGCGCCGGGAGTTTTTCCATCACCACACGTTCTGTCGCCTGATGCAGGCTGAGACCTGCATATTCCATCAGAGCCGCAATATCGTAAGCCGCCAGCGTCTTCATAAATACTTCGCCGGTTCCGGTGCATGAGACCGCAACGTTTGCGTTATTGGCGTAACAACCAGCGCCGATAATCGGAGAATCGCCGAAGCGGCCTGGCATTTTGTTGGTCATGCCACCAGTAGAAGTTGCGGCGGCAAGGTTGCCGTATTGATCGAGTGCGACAGCGCCGACGGTACCAAATTTGGTGTCCGGATTAATTGGCTCGCCGCCATCGTGATCCAGAACGGTTTGCTGATTTGCACGGGCGCGCTGGAGTTGATCCCAGCGCTCCTGAGTAAAGAAAATATCCGGGGAAACCGCTTCAAGACCCTGCTGCTCGGCAAAATTTTCCGCGCCACTTCCAATCAGCAACACATGTGGGCTGTGCTCCAGAACCTTGCGTGCGGCAAGAATCGGGTTGCGGATATGGCTAACACCCGCCACCGCCCCTGCTTCAAGGGTATTGCCGTCCATGATGCAGGCATCGAGCTCATGGGTACCGTCGTGGGTAAACACTGCACCGATGCCGGCGTTAAATAGCGGGCATTCTTCGAGTAACCGCACGGCTTCGGTGACGGCATCCAGCGCACTGCCTCCAGCGGCCAGCAATGCCTGACCCGCCTCAACAATGTCCGATAATGCTTTGATATAAAGCAGCTCTTTTTCGGGGCTAAGTTGCGCACGAGTGATGGCTCCCGCGCCACCGTGAATCGCGATTACTGCTTTGCTCATTTCGACATTGCCTTGTCAGAGTTCGTTGTATTCTCGGAGTCCGTTGCGTTGTCGGATGGCGCTTCGCTTATCCGACCTACGGAAACTACGAAAGCTATAAATATCAGAATAGTGACTGTTAACTAATACGATTTTTGAATATAGAAAGATGTAAATGTAATGTAAAGAAAAATGGCCTGGTCGATTACTCCCAATGGGACATTCAGCCACGGCCGTTTCTCTGCCATAATGTCCGACATATTTTTCCCGCGCCGCAGGAGCTTTCATGGAATTTACCGCCGGGCTTATCCCCCTTGAAACCGCAATGGAACAGATGTTGTCACGCATTGTTCCTGTCACTGAATCTGAGTCTATCCCTTTGCTAAAGGCTTGCGGGCGCATTACCTCGCACGCTGTCACATCTCCAATTGATGTTCCGGGGTTTGATAACTCAGCGATGGACGGTTACGCGGTGCGCCTGAAAGATATCGCGCTGGGCACAGCGTTGCCTGTCGCGGGGAAAGCTTTTGCCGGAATGCCTTTTACTGGCGAGTGGCCTGAAGGTACCTGCATCCGTATTATGACCGGCGCACCGGTCCCGCCGGGAACTGACGCGGTTGTGATGCAAGAAGAAACCACAGTCACCGAAAGCGGCGTGCGCTTTAATGAAGATGTAAGAAACGGACAAAACGTCCGTCTGTGTGGTGAAGATATTCGCCAGGGCGCCAGTGTATTACCGGCAGGCAAAAAGCTGACAGCTGCCGAGTTACCGCTCATTGCCTCTCTGGGTATTGCTGATGTTGCTGTGCTGCGCAAAGTTCGCGCCGCTGTATTCTCAACTGGCGACGAGCTCCAACTGCCAGGCACGCCACTTGGTGAAGGCCAAATCTACGATACCAACCGTCTTGCGGTGCATATCATGCTCGAACAGTTGGGCTGTGACGTTATCGACTTAGGGATTATTCGTGATGACCCAGAAGCCCTGCGCGCCGCATTTATCGAAGCAGACAGCCAGGCCGATGTGGTTATCAGCAGCGGTGGTGTTTCAGTCGGTGAAGCGGATTACACCAGGCAATTGCTTGAAGAGTTAGGTGAAGTTGGCTTCTGGAAACTGGCGATTAAACCGGGCAAACCTTTTGCATTTGGTCGCCTGAAAAACAGCTGGTTCTGCGGCCTGCCGGGTAACCCGGTTTCTGCGGCACTCACTTTCTATCAACTCGTGCAGCCGCTATTAGCCAAATTAAGTGGTCAGCAAGGAAATGCCCTGCCGCCACGCCAGCGTGCTCGCACCGTTGGGCGTTTGAAAAAATCACCGGGCCGCCTCGATTTCCAGCGCGGCATCATGCGCACAGGTGAAGATGGGCAATTAGAAGTGCTGAGTACCGGCCACCAGGGTTCGCATATTTTTAGCTCATTCAGCCAGGCCAACTGCTTTATCGTGCTGGAACGTGAACGTGGGAATGTTGACGCAGGCGATTGGGTTGAGGTTGAACCGTTCAACCACCTGTTCGGAGGCTAAGGATGAGCGCTGAATTAAGCGATCAGGAAATGCTGCGCTATAACCGCCAGATTATTCTGCGCGGTTTTGATTTTGACGGGCAGGAAGCGTTGAAAGCCGCGCATGTTCTGATTGTTGGGCTTGGCGGGCTTGGTTGTGCTGCCGCCCCATATCTTGCCGCGGCGGGAGTCGGGCACCTGACATTGCTGGATTTTGACACTGTCGCGCTGTCCAATTTGCAGCGCCAGACTCTGCATCATGATGCCACAATCGGGCAGCCAAAAGTGGATTCCGCACGCGATGCGCTGGCGGCAATTAATCCGCATATTCAATTAGAAACGGTCAACGCGCTGTTAGACGAAGCGCAACTGCTGGAGCTGATTGCCCGCCACGATCTTGTGATGGACTGTACCGATAATGTGGCGATCCGCAATCAGCTCAATCAGTGTTGCTTTACGCTGAAGAAACCACTGGTCAGTGGCGCGGCCATTCGTATGGAAGGGCAAATCAGCGTATTCACTCATCAGGATGGCGAGCCGTGCTATCGCTGCCTGAGCCGCTTGTTTGGTGAAAACGCGCTGACCTGTGTGGAAGCAGGCGTAATGGCTCCGCTGGTGGGCGTGATTGGTTCGTTACAGGCGATGGAAGCCATTAAACTGCTGGCGAATTACGGTACGCCAGCAGCCGGAAAAATCGTGATGTACGACGCGATGACCTGCCAGTTCCGCGAGATGAAACTGCCGCGTAATCCTCAGTGTGAGGTGTGTGGAACTCACTCATCATAAAGTCCCACGCTACTGACCGCCGTATGGCTCTTGTTTGGGCGAATACGGCGCACTGACTCTCGCACCACCAGCATGCCATTGAGCAGTAAATTACCGACCGGTGCATCCGGGCGGATTAAACGCTGCTGAAGTATATGCACAGCCTCTTCGCCAAGCTGGTCACGCGGGACATGAACCGAGGTCAGCGGCACATCATGAATAGCAGCCAGATTAAAACCGTCGATACTCATCACCGAAATATCGTGCGGTACGCGTAATCCCGCATTTTGAAGTGCGCTTACTGCCCCTGCGGCCATAAAATCACCACCGACTAACAAGGCGGTTGGCAGCTGATGGCGAGGCGTCTTTTCCAGAAACTCACTGATTAATCTTTCACTCTCTTTAGCACTGAAATTCTGCGCCGTAATCAAATGCTGCGTGTCATCAAATCGCAGATTGTTAGCATCCCAGGCATCACGAATCCCGGCCAGACGTAACTCCATTGTGTAGCGACGCAGGCAGAGCAAATTGAGCACCGCTTTATGTCCTTGCTCAAATAAGTAGCTTGCCGCATAGTCGCCAATCAGTTGGTGATCGGGTGCAACGCCAGGAAGCCGCATTTTGCGATCGCGGCAGTTGATTAACACACAGGGCTTACCCAGATCGAACGCCAGATCGTGGATGTGTGGATCATCAATACCTAATAAGATCGCCGCTTCCGTCTCCGCTTCATTCATTTTGCTTAGAAACATATTGGCGTCGCTGTCGTTTTCTTCCAGAGCGCAATAACGCAGCCTAACTTCATGCGGTGCCAGCGCCTTACTCACCCCCTGTGTAACGCGATAATAAAAGACATCAGACCGCTCATCGAACGCACGCTGCGGGGCAAAAACAACCAAACTGTTAAGTAACATGCGCCCCGCAGCCATTCCTGCAAGTACACCTTTTTGCCCAGCGCAGTTCAGTACTTGCAGGCGGGCTTGTTCGCTGGTGTTCGATTTCCCAGCCAGAACGCGTGAAACGGTGCTGATTGAAAGCCCGGTTTCGGCAGCAATTTCGGCGATTTTTAGCTTTTTACTCATTTTGTGATCTGCGCCCATTTCGCTCATGAAAAAATTTTCACGATAAAGTGTATGGCTTAATCGCAGGCATTTTCGTTAACGAACGCACGAATTCTTCTTTCATATGAAAATTTTTGCATGAAAGTCGCTATTGAGCGTTTTATAACTGTTTTACGCTCTCTCCATTGCCGCAACTGCACCTGCCTCTTCGCGGCAAGAAGCAAATAAAATAATTATTAATCAAATGGATACAAGTTTACGCAATCAAGGGATTGTTCACTTTTTCGATAGACACTGCTTCTACGTGGAGAACGACAATGAGTCATGGCATCAACCCAGGAGTCACCGCCGTTAAGGCCAAACGTACTATCCGTAACCTGCGCTGGTGGGTTTTGGTACTGTTCTTGTTAGGCGTTACCGTTAACTACATTACCCGTAACTCACTGGGTATTTTGGCCCCTGAGCTAAAAACCAGTCTTGGCATTACCACCGAGCAATATTCATGGATTGTCGCGGCATTCCAGCTTGCCTATACCCTATTCCAGCCAATTTGTGGGTGGTTGATTGACGTCATCGGTCTGAAACTCGGCTTCCTGATTTGCGCGAGTATATGGGCTATCGTCTGCGTGATGCACGCGGGTGCTGGCAGCTGGATGCATCTGGCTATTTTGCGCTTCTTTATGGGGGGTGCGGAAGCCGCAGCAACACCGGCTAATGCCAAAACTATTGGCGAATGGTTCCCGAAAAAAGAGCGTCCGATCGCCGCGGGTTGGGCGGGCGTTGGGTTCTCTATTGGTGCCATGCTGGCACCGCCAATTGTCTATTTTGCTCATGCCTCATTCGGCTGGCAGGGCGCGTTTATGTTTACCGGCGTGCTGGCGATGTTATGGGTTATTTTGTGGTGGTTGTTCTACCACAATCCTGAACAACACCCGAATCTGAGCAAAGATGAACTGGCATTCATTAAGCAGGATAACGAACCCGCCGCGGTGAAATTACCTTTCCTGACTGCACTGAAAACAGTTGGCAAAAACAAACGTTTCTACGGTATTGCGATTCCGGCATTTATGGCTGAACCCGCCTGGGCGGTACTGAGTTTCTGGGTTCCACTGTATCTGGCAAACGAACGCGGTATGGACCTCAAGCAAATTGCCATGTTTGCGTGGCTGCCATTCCTCGCAGCCGACCTCGGTAGTGTGGCAAGTGGTTATCTCACCAGGCTTTATACCCGCTGGTTTGGTTGCTCCCGCACAAACTCCATCGTGGCAAGTTCGGTTACCGGTGCGTTCCTGATGATTTCTCTGGCACTGGTTGCCATCACTAAAGATCCGTACGTCACCATCGCCCTGATTTCTATCGGCGGCTTCGGGCACCAGATAATCTCCTGCATGTTGAGTGCACTCGTGGTGGACTCCTTTGATAAAGGCCAGATGGCCACAGTCAACGGTATGCGTGGTTCTGCCGCCTGGATTGCCAGCTTCTTGTTCTCACTACTGATCGGTGTTACCGCCGACAAGATTGGCTACAACCCTCTCTTTATCGCCATGGGTTTCTTTGACCTGATTGGCGCTGTATTCCTGGTTTCTTTTATTGCTGAACGCCGCACCAAGCGTGCCTGAAACGGATTGTGAATGATGAAAATTTTGAAGACCTGGACACTATTGATGTCTGATGCCAACCATGTGGAACTGAGCGTGGATGGGAAGCACCGCCTGAACCTTTTTGTGTTGGAACAAGGCATGTTCCGCGTGCTGATTAAACGCGAAAACAAACTGGCGCTTAACCGTACGTGGAGTATCGCACCAGAAAATGATGTGCCATGGGAAGGGCGTAACCGCGAAAGTCTGGAAGGTTTTGCATTGCCGGGTTTCACTATAGAAGAACTCGGCGATACGCTGCGCATCAGCACCGATAAACTGCGTGTGACCGTTCACCAACCATTGTGGCTGGAGTGGGAATATCAGAACGAAGCCGCCGAATGGCAATTCCTGGCAAGTGACCGCCCAACGAGCGCTTATTTGCTCAACGCACATGGTGATGGTGTGGCGCATTATCAACGTCGTTATAAAGAAGAGCAGTATTACGGTTTAGGTGAAAAAGCGGGTCCACTTCAACGTACCGGTAAGCGTTATGAAATGCGCAACCTGGACGCAATGGGCTATAACGCAGAATCAACAGACCCATTGTACAAACATATTCCATTTACTATCACGCGCCGTCCGGATGTGAGCTTCGGGATGTTTTACGACAACCTGAGTAACTGCTGGTTGGATCTGGGTAATGAGATTGACAACTATCACCTGCCCTATCGCCGCTGGCAGGCTGAATCTGGTGATGTGGATTACTACATCTTCCTCGGCCCGCAAGTGCTGGATGTCACCAAAGCGTTTGTGCGACTGACGGGTAAAACGCTGTTTGGCCCGAAATGGAGCCTCGGTTACAGCGGCTCTACCATGCATTACACCGATGCACCTGATGCGCAAAACCAGCTGATGAGCTTTATCAAACTGTGCAACGAACATGCAATTCCATGCGATTCGTTCCAGTTATCATCGGGTTATACCTCGATTAACAACAAGCGTTACGTGTTCAACTGGAACTACGACAAGGTTCCACAGCCGAAAGTGATGAGCCAGTCGTTCCACGACGCAGGCATTAAGCTTGCGGCGAACATTAAACCTTGCCTGTTGCAGGATCACCCGCGTTATCAGGAAGTGGTTGAGCAAGGTCTGTTTATTAAAGATTCCGAGCAGGATAGTCCCGAAAAATCAGTCTTCTGGGATGATGAAGGTTCGCACCTTGATTTCACCAATCCGGCAACGGTGAAATGGTGGCAGAACGGCGTCACCACACAGTTGTTGGAAATGGGTATCGATTCTACCTGGAATGATAATAACGAATACGAAGTGTGGGATGGCGAAGCACGCTGCCATGGTTTTGGCGAAGAGATCGCTATAAAAAATATCCGCCCCGTGATGCCACTACTGATGATGCGCGCCTCTTTGGAAGCACAGCAGAAGTTTGCCCCAGAAAAACGCCCGTATCTGATTTCCCGTTCCGGTTGCGCCGGGATGCAGCGTTACGTGCAAACCTGGAGCGGCGATAACCGCACTAACTGGAATACGCTGCGCTATAACACCCGCATGGGCGTGGGCATGAGCCTGTCTGGACTGTATAACGTGGGACACGATGTCGGCGGTTTTTCCGGTGACAAACCAGAAGCCGAGCTGTTTGTGCGTTGGGTTCAAAACGGCGTGATGCACCCGCGTTTCACTATTCACTCATGGAATGACGATCAAACCGTCAACGAACCGTGGATGTACCAGTCTGTGACTCCGGCCATTCGCAGTGCCATCGAAACACGTTATCGCCTGTTGCCATATTTCTACACCCTGCTGTGGCAGGCCCATGCAGACGACGAGCCGATGCTTCGCCCGACGTTCCTCGATCACGAGCACGATGCGAAAACCTTCGAAGAGTGTGACGACTTTATGCTGGGTCGCGATTTGCTGGTGGCAAGCGTGGTGGAAGAAGGTCAACGTGAGCGCGAAGTCTGGTTGCCTGAAAATGGCGCGGGATGGTACGACTACTATACCGGTCAGTGGTATAGCGGCGGGCAGACTATTGTGGTTGATGCTCCGCTCGAACGCTTGCCGTTGCTGGTTCGCGCTGGTGCTGCATTACCCCATTCAGCACGCATCACGCATGTGAAAGCGAGCGAGGACAATGTACGCGAGCTGAAAGTGTATCCGCTGCAAGGCACCGGTGTTTCTCACGGTAGCCTGTTTGAAGATGACGGCGAGTCATGGGGTTATCAGCAAGGCAATGCGCTGTGGCTGAACTGGGAAATTCGCTGTACGGCAGAGGAAATCCGCGTGGAGTTCACCCGCAAAGGTGATTACTTCCCAGCATGGAAAGAGTTGGCGTTGACGTTGCCGACAGGTGAGAAGCGTCGCCTGGTCGTTAACGGGAAAGTGCAGGATAGCTGGGCGCTGTAGATAACAGGTGGTGGATGGCGCTTCGCTTATCCACCCTACGCTGCTCTGTAGGTCGGATAAGCGAAGCGCCATCCGACATCTCTACCACCAAAAAAAACCGCCGAATCCGGCGGTTATTTCTTTTAACCATCAATCCCTTTACTACGCAGGTAATCTTCGTAGCCACCGGTAAAGTCAATCAAGCGCTCTGGCGTAATCTCAATCACGCGGGTTGCCAGCGAGCTAACAAATTCACGGTCATGAGAAACGAAGATCAGCGTACCTGGGTACATTTCCAGCGCCATGTTCAGCGATTCAATGGATTCCATATCCAGGTGGTTGGTCGGTTCATCCATGACCAGAACGTTAGGACGTTCCATCATTAATTTACCAAACAGCATGCGGCCTTTCTCACCACCGGACAGCACCTTCGCAGGCTTTTTGATATCGTCCTGGCTGAACAGCAAACGGCCAAGGATGCTGCGCACCGCTTGCTCGTCGTCACCTTCTTGCATCCACTGGCTCATCCAGTCGAACACCGTCAGGTCATTTTCAAATTCGTATTCGTGATCCTGTGCGTAATAGCCGATTTGCACATTCTCAGACCACTTCACAGTACCTGCATCTGGAGTCAGTTCAGCAACCAGCGTTTTAAGCAACGTGGATTTACCCACGCCGTTGGTACCCAGAATGGCGAGTTTCTCACCCACTTCCAGCAGCATGTTAACGCCTTTGAACAGCGGGCCATTATCAAAGCCTTTCGCCAGACCTTCAACTTCAAGCGCATTACGGAACAGTTTCTTGTCCTGCTCGAAGCGAATGAACGGGTTCTGACGGCTGGATGCTTTAACTTCGTCCAGTTTGATTTTATCAATCTGGCGAGCACGAGAAGTCGCCTGGCGAGATTTAGACGCGTTGGCGCTAAAGCGGCTAACGAAGGATTGCAGATCAGCAATCTGCGCTTTTTTCTTCGCGTTATCAGACAACAGACGTTCACGTACTTGTGTTGCTGCTGTCATGTATTCATCGTAGTTGCCTGGATAAACACGCAGTTCGCCATAGTCCAGATCCGCCATGTGAGTACAAACCATGTTCAGAAAGTGACGATCGTGCGAAATGATGATCATGGTGCTGTTACGTTCGTTGAGCACGGTTTCCAGCCAACGAATGGTGTCGATGTCCAGGTTGTTCGTCGGTTCATCAAGCAGCAGGATTTCTGGGTTTGAGAACAGTGCCTGCGCCAGCAACACGCGCAGTTTCCAGCCAGGAGCCACTTCGCTCATCGGGCCGTAATGTTGTTCTACAGGAATGCCTACGCCTAACAGCAGTTCACCTGCGCGAGCTTCAGCGGTGTAACCGTCCATCTCGCCGTAAAGGACTTCCAGGTCAGCTACTTTGTAGCCGTCTTCTTCGCTCATCTCTGGTAACGCGTAAATGCGGTCGCGCTCTTCTTTTACTTCCCAGAGTTCAGCATGGCCCATGATAACCGTGTCGAGAACGGTGAATTTTTCAAAGGCAAATTGATCCTGACGCAACTTACCGAGGCGTTCGTTCGGATCAAGTGAAACGTTACCCAGCGTTGGCTCTAAATCGCCACCGAGGATCTTCATAAAGGTAGACTTGCCGCTACCGTTAGCGCCGATCAAGCCGTAACGGTTGCCGCCGCCAAATTTGACAGAAATATTTTCAAACAACGGCTTACTGCCGAACTGCATTGTGACGTTACTGGAAACTAGCACAGAGATGTCCTGGTAATAGAAAGTTTGTAATATGTGAAATCGAGCACATTATGCCATAACTCAACGTGCAGATCGCTCTGCTTGTGCGCTGGCGATAAAATAATCAATGTGCAAAAAAGTGTGATTTAATCCACATCTGATTTCCCAGGCTGAGGGAATGCACATATAATGCGCGCTCAATTCGCTCCGTTTCTTCACTAACTAGCCTGCATGGCCATAAATACATTGCATAACATGAATATGAAACTACGCACAATTTTACTGGCATTTGTGGCTGTTGTGGCTTTTAGCAAAACAGCTTCTGCCGTGACCTATCCTCTGCCAACCGATGGCAGCCGTCTGATTGGTCAAAACCAGGTTGTCACCATTCCTGAAGGTAGCACCGCACCGCTGGAAGAATATGCAGCGCGTTACCAAATGGGCCTTTCCAACATGTTGGAAGCAAACCCAGGCGTTGACCCGTATTTGCCAAAACCAGGCACTATCCTGAACATTCCTCAGCAGCTCATCCTGCCGGATACCGTTCATGAAGGCATTGTTATCAACAGTGCTGAAATGCGCCTCTACTATTACCCGGCGGGTACTAACACGGTAATCGTGTTGCCAATCGGTATCGGCCAGTTGGGTAAAGACACCCCACTGAACTGGACGACCAAAGTAGAACGTAAGAAAGCAGGCCCGACCTGGACCCCGACTGCGAAAATGCATGCGGAATACATCGCTGCAGGTACTCCATTACCCGCCGTTGTTCCAGCTGGCCCAGACAACCCAATGGGTCTGTATGCACTGTACATTGGCCGCCTGTATGCAATTCACGGTACCAACGCTAACTTTGGTATCGGCCTGCGTGTAAGCCACGGTTGTGTGCGTCTGCGTAATGAAGACATCAAGTTCCTGTTCGAGAAAGTGCCGGTCGGTACTCGTGTTCAGTTCATCAATGAACCAGTGAAAGCAACTGTTGAGCCAGATGGTTCGCGTTACATTGAAGTACACAACCCGCTGTCTACGACTGAAGAGCAGTTCAACTCGACTGAAATCGTGCCAATCACGCTGAAAAGCAATGTGACCGCGATTACTGCTCAGCCTGATGTTGATAGCGCCGTGGTTGACCAGGCTATTTTGGGCCGTTCCGGTATGCCGGTTCGCCTGAACTAATCCATTGCTTGAGCAAAAAAGCGACCTGCGGGTCGCTTTTTTTATGCCTGCAAAACATGATGCTGTAAGAATGCCCAAAACATTCTGGAAAGTTCCTTTGAGGAATATTTGGTATGCTCATAATTCATGATGTGATCGGTAGCACATTTTAAGCTTTAATTGTATGATGAATGCGTTTCTTAAAGGGTAATCACCATGCGTAACTTGCTCACCGTAATTTGGCACTACCTGCGATCTTTTATTTTAATTTACATATGCTTATATGCTGGCATCGCCATCTCTTCACTGCTACCAATCACCATCCCCGGCAGCATTATCGGCATGTTAATCCTGTTTATTTTGCTGTCTCTGCAAATCATGCCAGCGAAGTGGGTTAAGCCAGGTTGCCATCTGCTGATTCGTTATATGGCGCTTCTCTTTGTACCGATTGGCGTGGGCGTTATGCAGTATGTCGATGTGATCAAGCAGCAATTTGGCCCGGTGGTGGTTTCCTGTTTTATCAGTACCTTAGTGGTGTTAGTCATCGTGAGCTGGAGCTCTCATCTGGTGCACGGCGAACGTAAAGTTGTGGGTGAAAGTGAGGGTAAAACAAAATGATGCATCATATCTGGTGGTCTTTACCTTTAACGGTGGTGACTTTCTTTCTCGCCCGCCAAATCGGAATGCGTTATAAGTCACCGCTGCTGAACCCGCTACTGGTTTCGATGATTGTTATCATCCCTATTCTGGTGTTTACCAGCACACCTTATGATCACTATTTTGCCGGCAGTAAAGTACTGAACGATTTGCTGCAACCGGCTGTAGTGGCCCTCGCGTTCCCACTGTATGAACAGCTTCACCAGATTCGTGCACGTTGGAAATCCATTATCACCATCTGTTTTATTGGCAGCATGGTGGCGATGATTACCGGTACATCCATTGCATTATTAATGGGTGCCACACCGCAAATAGCAGCGTCAATATTACCTAAGTCTGTTACAACACCGATTGCCATGGCTGTGGGTGGCAGTATTGGCGGCATCCCGGCAATTAGCGCCGTATGCGTGATTTTCGTGGGGATTCTGGGCGCAGTATTCGGTCATAGCATTTTGAATCTGATGGGTATTAAAACCAAATCGTCTCGCGGTTTATCGATGGGGGCTGCCTCCCACGCGCTGGGTACCGCACGATGTGCTGAGATGGATTTTCAGGAAGGTGCTTTTAGCTCACTGGCACTGGTAATTTGCGGCATCATCACTTCCCTGGTTGCTCCGTTCTTATTCCCGGTGATTTTGGCTGTGTTTGGTTAAAACTTGCGAGAGATCGCGCAATTTTGTTCTTTATTTCATATGTTGCATTTGTAATTAGATAAAGATCACATATAAAGCCCATACAGACCCGTAAACTGCGGTTCAATTACTTGTTATGAGGCTACTACTTATGCGCTCACGTTTTCAGGCTGCTCTCGCACAGCTCCCGGCTTCTTTGCAAGCCGCTTTGCAACCCTTGATAGCTGATTCTCACTTCCCGGCAATGTTTAGTGCAACGGAAGTCGATTCACTGAAAGCCCAGACTGGCCTTGATGACGATGCACTGGCATTCGCTTTGCTGCCACTTGCTGCCGCTTGTGCTCGTGCTGATTTATCTCAGTTCTATGTTGGTGCAGTGGCGCGTGGCGTAAGCGGTAATCTCTATTTTGGCGGCAATATGGAGTTTCTTGGCTCCACCATGCAGCAGACCGTTCATGCCGAGCAAAGCGCGATTACTCACGCGTGGATGCGCGATGAAAAAGCCCTTGCAGCAATTACCGTTAACTACACGCCATGTGGGCACTGCCGCCAGTTTATGAATGAACTGAACAGCGGCGTGGCATTGCGCATTAACCTTCCAGGTCGTAAGCCTGCAACCCTCGGCGACTATTTGCCAGATGCCTTTGGTCCTCGCGATTTAGAAATCAAAACATTACTGCTTGACGCAATGGATCATGGCTTTGCACTGCACGGTGACCAGCTAAGTCAGGCGGCTATTGCAGCAGCAAACCGCAGCCATGCGCCATACAGTAATGCGCCTTCTGGTGTTGCACTGGAAATGCGCGACGGAACGATTTTCAAAGGAAGTTATGCTGAAAACGCAGCATTCAACCCTTCCCTGCCGCCACTGCAAGCTGCATTGAATCTGCTTAGCCTCTCAGGCTATGACTACAATGAAATTCAGCGAGCGATCCTTGCAGAAAAAGCCGATGCGCCATTGACGCAGTGGGATGCCACTGCCGCAACCCTGAAAGCGTTGGGCTGCCTGAATATCGACCGTGCACTTCTAAGCTAGAAACCACAGAACGGGCGTAAATGCGCCCGTTCTGGCGAATTTTAATTCAACCAACTCCACGAATCTTGCTCTTAACCACCAGGTAAAGTAGCCTTGAATAAAATTTCATCCCTTTATTGAGCTGCAAGCCCATGTTGAAGCGCTTGTTTTATAGCCTGTTGGTCATCATCGGCTTGGCTGTGATAGCTGCGCTATGTCTTGACCGCTGGATAAGCTGGAAAACAGCGCCTTACGTCTACGACGAACTTCAGGATTTACCGTACCGCCAGGTCGGTGTGGTGCTGGGAACTGCCAAGTATTACCGCACTGGCGTGATTAATCAGTACTATCAATTCCGTATTCAGGGTGCTTTAAATGCTTATAACAGCGGCAAAGTGAACTATCTGCTATTAAGCGGAGATAACGCCCTGCAGAGTTACAACGAACCGATGACCATGCGTAAAGATCTGATTGCCGGTGGCGTTGATCCTGCCGATATCGTGCTGGACTACGCAGGTTTTCGTACTCTGGATTCAATCGTTCGTACCCGAAAAGTGTTTGATACTAATGATTTTATTATTATCACCCAGCGTTTCCATTGCGAACGCGCACTGTTTATCGCCCTGCATATGGGGATTCAGGCGCAGTGTTATGCAGTGCCATCACCGAAAAATATGATGACTGTACGTATCAGAGAGTTTGGTGCGCGTTTAGGTGCACTGGCAGATTTGTATATCTTCAAGCGGGAGCCACGTTTCCTTGGGCCGCTAGTCCCCATTCCTGCAATGCACGAAGTTCCTGAAGATGCACAAGCTTACCCGGCGGTAACACCAGAACAGTTACTGGAATTGCAGAAGAAAGATAAGAAGTAGAGGCAAGCCAAAACGCATAAAAAAACCCGCACATATCTTCCTGTGCGGGTCTTGGTAAAACAATGAATATTACTTCTTACGCGCGTACTTCAGGGAATCCAGAGCTACTGCGAAGATAATAATCGCGCCTTTGATAATATACTGCCAGTAAGGGTTTACGCCGATATACGTCAGGCCGTAGTTGATTACCGTAAAGATGATGACACCGGTAACCACGCCGACAACCGTACCCACACCGCCGCTGAACGACACGCCACCAACTACGCACGCCGCAATCGCATCGAGTTCATACATAAAGCCGAGGTTGTTGGTTGCAGAACCGATACGACCTGCTTCTAACATCCCACCGAAGGCGTAGAACACACCTGACAACGCATAAATCATGATCAGGTTCAGTGCAACGTTAACGCCTGAAACTTTAGCCGCTTCCGGGTTACCACCGATAGCGAAGATGTTCTTACCGAAGCGAGTTTTGTTCCACAGTACCCAGACGAACATCACAGCAAATAACGCATAGAAGGTTATGTAGGAAAGCCGGAAACTACCTAATGCAATAAAGCCCTGGGTAAACGTCGAGAACTGCGATTCAAAACCAGAAACCGGCGATGCTCCGACAAAGTCGTAATAAAGGGAGTTAATGCCATAAACGATAATCATGGTACCCAAAGTGGTGATAAACGGCGTCACGTTCAGGTAGGCGATGATAATTCCGTTCACCAGGCCAATGACCGCACCGATAGAGCACACGATCAGCAGTACCATCGGGATAGGCAGGCTGTGCATGTCAGGGAAAACTTTATTAACGTTATCCATTGATTGCAGCAGTGTAGCCGCGATTACTGCCGCAAGCCCCACCTGACGACCAGCAGAAAGGTCAGTACCCTGGGTCACAATCAGCCCAGCTACACCCAGTGCAATAATAATACGCACGGAGGATTGGGTCAGAATATTACTTAAGTTGAGTAAACTTAAAAACGTCGGATCCTGGAAAATAATAATTGCCAGCAGCACCAGCAAAACGACATAAATGCCGCCTTCTTTCAGATAAGTTAGAAAACTTTTCTTATTTAACGCACTCATTTTCAATAGCCCCTAAATTATCAAAGATGCACTGACGCAAGACGTAATATTTCGTTCTGCGTGGTTGTTTTAGTGTCTACAATTCCGGCAACAAGGCCATTACTCATTACCAAAATACGATCTGTAATCCCTAACAACTCCGGCATTTCGGACGAAATAATAATGATTCCTTTCCCTTTCTTAGCAAGTTCAGCAATCAGCTGATAAATTTCAAACTTAGCACCAACATCGATTCCACGAGTTGGCTCATCCAGCATTAAGATTTCAGGCTGTGTTAATAACCAACGCCCGATAATAACTTTCTGTTGGTTACCACCAGATAGCGAACCAATGGAAGTACGGTGACCAGGTGTTTTTACACGCATTGAGTCAATTACCCATTGGGTATCACTTTTCATGCGTGAATTATCTAATAAGCCAACTTTATTTTTATAATTGCGAATATTAGAAATCAGCGAGTTAAAACCGATATCCAGATAAGCGTAAATCCCCGTCGAGCGACGCTCTTCAGTCACTAACGCAAAACCATGGTTAATCGCTTCATTCGCCGAATGGTTATTAATTTTTTTACCGTGCAGGTTAATGGTTCCGGCAGATTTCTCGCGGATACCAAATAACGTTTCAACGATATCAGTACGCTTTGCACCAACCAGGCCGGCAATACCGAGGATCTCCCCTTTATGCAAATCGAAGGAGACATCACGAATCGAAGGCTGACGCAACGAAGTCAAATTACGCACCTCCAAAATCACGTCACCCGGCACGTTCTCTTTTGTCGGGAAGCGTTGGTTCAGAGAGCGCCCAACCATCATGGAAATGATTTTGTCCATATCCAGCCCTTCTAATGGCTGGGTGGCAATCCATTGTCCGTCACGCAAGATGGTTATTTCATCACACAACTGGAAGATCTCTTCCATTTTGTGAGAGATATAAACAATGCCGCAACCACGTTCTTTTAATTTACGAATGATTTTGAAAAGGTGGTTAACTTCCTTTTCTGTCAGTGAGGATGTTGGCTCATCCATAATGACGATTTTGGCATTGTAAGAGAACGCTTTAGCGATTTCGATCATCTGCATTTGTGAAACTGACAACGTACCAACGCGGGCACGTGGGTCAATATCAATATCCAGTTCATCAAAGATATGTTTGGTATCACGGTACATTTTGTCTTGATCAACAAATACACCTTTAGTTGGGTAACGCCCCAGCCACATGTTATCCATTACGGTACGTTGTAAAACCAGGTTAAGTTCCTGGTGCACCATGGAGATACCATTTTCCAGCGCTTCTTTGGTGCTGGAAAAATTAACTTCATTTCCCTGAAAAAGGATGCTGCCGGAATCTTTGGCATAGATCCCAAAAAGACATTTTAATAACGTTGATTTACCAGCCCCGTTTTCACCCATTAATGCGTGAATAGAATGAGGACGGACTTTTAAATTAACATTATCCAATGCCTTAACGCCGGGGAATGATTTATTAATGTTGGTCATTTCCAACAAATATTCCGACGACTGATTTGTAATATTGTCGACCATAATTACGGTTCCAATAGTGTCACTGAGTGGATTGAGCCGAACGCAAATTACGTCCGACTCGACACCGTTAAAACAATATCCAAAATAATTCGAATTGCGCATAGGCGACAAGCTCGTGAATCCCCGGAAACTTACTCAAGTAAGTGACCGGGGTGAGCGAATGCAGTTAACGCATCAGCGGCTCGAAGTATGAAGAATACTTATTTACCCGTAAATTCAGCCAGGTTGCTTTGATCAACGCCGACATATGGGATACGAACGATTTTGTCTTCGATTTTCCACTTAGTGCCATCAGCGGCAGGCTTACCAGCAGCCAGGTTTTTAGCCAGGTCGAAGGTTGCTTTTGCCTGGTTGTTAGCATCGTTCAAAACGGTACCGGCCATTGCGCCAGATTTAACCAGTGCCAGCGCTTCTGGCAGGGCATCTACACCAAATACTGGAATAGAAGATTTGTTGTGCGCTTTGAGCGCTTCAACTGCACCCATTGCCATCGCATCGTTGTTGGCGATAACCACTTCGATTTTGTTAGCGTTCGGGCCAGACAACCATGCGTCCATCTTATCTTTCGCCTGAGCGGTATCCCACATTGCAGTATCTAACTGCAGCTGTTGGGTTTTCAGACCTTTATTATTCAACTCTTTGATAACGTAGGTAGTACGCGCTTCAGCATCCGGGTGACCTGGTTCACCTTTGAGCAGTACGAACTGAATCTGACCATCTTTGTTCAGGTCCCAGGCCGGGTTAGCTGCCCAATGTTTTGCAATCAGGTCGCCCTGAATGATGCCTGATTCTTTAGAGTCAGTACCGACGTAGTAAGCTTTGTCGTAGCTATCGAGCGCTTTACGAGAAGGTTCTTTGTTGTAGAACACGATTGGAATGTTCTGGCCGCGTGCTTTTTCGATAACAGTGCCAGCAGCAGCCGGGTCAACCAGGTTGATTGCCAGTGCTTTCACGCCTTTTGCCAACAGCACGTCAATCTGATCGTTCTGCTTGGACTGGTCATTCTGAGAGTCGTTCATCAGCAGTTCTACGTCTGGCGAAGCTTTTGCATCTTTCTCAATCGCTTTGCGAACCACTGACATAAAGTTATCGTCATATTTGTAAATGGTCACGCCAATACGGGTATCAGCTGCATGAGCGGCTGCGCCAAACAACATGCAAGACATAACGGCGGACAGGGTCAAAACCTTCTTATTCATGGTATCTCCGGTTTTTTTGCAGGGTAGTTCTTAGGGGTATTCAGGCAGGCAGCGTTGTTACAAAAACGTTACTGAATGCCGAAAATTTTTCTGTTCTAAAAAACTCTTCCGTGTTCAATAACGTTCCATAACAGCTTTTATTGATAGTTTTTTGCCGAATACCTATACGTAAACTGATTATTCACCGTTACATATAGTTTCAGCTGATAAGACGCTGACATCATAGTCATCGCATTGTTAATTAACTGTGAATTTACTCACAAATTGAAACCGGTTACATAAAAGACTTTTTTCAGAGAGTGATCGGTGCCGCAATTTGCCGTGGAGCAACAGAATGGCGGCGAACTAAAGTCGGCATAAAACAGTGTGTTGCACCATGATCGAGCGTTCCTGCCGCACCCTGTAATGCCAGTTCAGTGGCCAGTCTTGCCATTGAAACAATGGGATAGCGCACCGTTGTGAGTTGCGGATCGGTGTAACGCGCAATAGGAATATCATCAAAGCCAATCACAGAGACATGATGTGGCACGACAATGCCATTGTCTTTCAACGCAGTTAACGCACCTGCAGCCATGCTGTCGTTATAGGCAAATACCGCACTAAGTTGCAGATTGCGGCCTAATAACTCGACCATTGCCGCTTCACCACCTTGCATATCGGGTGAACCCACACCTACCCAGCTTTCGGGCGGTACGATCCCCTGCTCACTCATGCCTCGCAGCCATCCTTCCCGACGCTGCGCGTTATCTTCAATTGCATGGCTCGATGCCAGATAACCGATGCGCTGATGGCCTTGATTAAACAGCATTCTTGTTGCCATCAAAGCACCGCTGACATTATCCAGCCCGACACATCGATGTTCGTACCCCGGAACAATGCGGTTAACCAGCACCATGCCTGGAATGTGATCGAGGAACTCGGCCAACTCTTTATCACCAAGTGCTTTAGCATGAACAATCAATGCGTTACATCGTTGACGGATCAATACTTCAATAGCATGACGCTCTTTTTCTTCCTGATGGTAGCTGTTGCCAATGAGCACATATTTGTTGTGCTCCTGTGCCACAACATCCACCGCTTTGACCAATGCGCCAAAAAATGGATCGGAGACATCCATCACTACTACACCGATAGTATCGCTGACCTGCGTTGCCAGAGCCTGAGCGTTAGCATTCGGGCGATAGCCCAATTGCGCCACTGCCTGCATCACACTTTCACGGGTATCAGCACTGACCAGCGCGCTGTTATTGAGTACACGGGATACGGTCGCCACGGAGACGCCGGCGATTCGGGCAACGTCACGAATGGTGATCATATTTATCACCAGGCGAAGGAGGAATTAGTCTCATGAATGCACCCTGTATATGGCAAGGTGGCTATTCTGGCAGCGACTTGGGAATGACTACGTGAGGATGATCACATCAATGAAAACGCTTACATACATATCGTTAACGTTTGTGATGTATATCATTATCTTGCTGGATGCTTCAGTGATACCCCTGCAGCACGTGCGGTTAGTTGTCTCCAGAGCCACTCAACCGGCCCTTGACGGAAGTAACGCAGCCAGAGCATAGAGAATAAGATATTGATTGCCCAGACAAAAGGCACAATCCCCAACAGGCTCAGACGGTCAAACTTCATGAACCAGCCCATGCGGAAGAAGAAGGTGGTGCAAATAACTGTTTGCAGTAAGTAGTTCGACAATGCCATTCGCCCGACATGCGCTATCGCATTCACCAGACGCAAGCGCGACAACTGTGGCCAGTAGCCAAATGCGAGTGCTGCATAGCCAATCGTTTGAAAAGGTGCACTCAATTCCCGCGGTGCTTGCAGCAAGAAAGCGCACCAGCGATACATCCAGCCAAGGTGCCACTGGGCATAAATCGCAGGAATGTTAATTAGCATCCCAACCACAATCAGCCACACGCCAATGCGGCGATAATGATGCAGGCTAAATTCCCCTCGCAGCCAGCCACTGCGCATTAATGACGCGCCAATCAGCATCATCCCCGCCAGTTGCCAACCGTACTGCGCGCCCAGAGCAACGAGGTTTGATGAGAGCAAATCAATGCGATTGCTAATGGCCTCAGTCCCGCCGTTAAGCTTCCACCACTGCTCATACTGCAAATTTGCGGCATCGGGGATCCATGAGCGATTTGGTGCATCACCGGAAATAAATCCTAGCAATAACAGCACGCCAATACCGGTGAGATATAAGATAACGCCAGTATTAAATAATGAACGATTACCCGGCGCATCACGAATCAGACGCCAGCACACTAACCCCACTAAACCGTAGGCCAGCAAAATATCGCCATCCCAAAGGAAAATAGCGTGCATGAAACCGAGCAGAACTAATAACGTCAGACGTGACTGAATCCAGCGCTTGCCGCGATGTAATAACATCTGCAAACCAGCACCAAACAACAGAGCAAACAGAGTAAGGAATTTTACCTGGGCAAAAAGATCTAAAATCGCCCAGGTCCAGGCATCGTGGGCAGTAGCAGAGCCGGACCAGGCTGGATTAAGGTACGCCGCCTTCGGTAAACCGAAGGCCACGATATTAAGCATCAGGATGCCGAGAATAGCGACGCCACGGACAAAATCCAGCGTAACGTTTCTACTCATACATCCTACCTGGTTAATGTTAGTTATGGCGCACTGCGCGCAGGAATTCCTGGCGAGTATTCTGGCTGGATTTAAACAATCCACCCAAAGACGTGGTTGTCGTCGCACTAGTAGCATCCTGCACACCACGCGCTTTCACACAATAATGGACTGCATCAATAGATACCGCCACATTGTTGGTGCCAAGCAGGGTTTGCAGTGCAATCAGGATTTGCTGTGTTAAGCGTTCCTGAACCTGCGGACGCTGCGCAAAGAATTGCACAATGCGGTTAATTTTCGACAAGCCAATCACGGTGTCTTTCGGCAGATATGACACTGTCGCTTTACCGTCGATAGTCACGAAATGGTGTTCACAGGTGCTGGTGAGCGTAATGTTGCGCACGGTGACCATCTCATCAACCTTCATCTTATTCTCAATGACGGTGATCTTCGGGAAGTTAGCGTAATCAAGGCCGGAGAAAATCTCATCGACATACATTTTAGCGATGCGATGCGGGGTTTCCATCAAGCTATCGTCGCTGAGATCAAGATTCAGCAACTGCATGATTTCCGTCATATGCCCGGCAATCTCGCGTTTGCGGGTTTCGTTATCGAGCTCACGCAGTTGTGGGCGCAGTGGCGTTTCCAGGCCGCGTGCAACCAATGCTTCATGAACCAATGCGGCTTCTGGTCTTAGTGATGACATGTTATTTTCTCCTGCAGGTGTGGCTGACCTCGGCCCTACATGGGGCAAAGTGTGTGCTCATTGTGCGTGAGCACAGTCGCATAATCCAGTAGTGTGAACGTTAATTGCCCTAAATAATTATTGAAATCGTCAATACCTTCGCCAGACCAAACCGCCTGCGACTAATAAGGCCAAGCCCGCAACATATAGCGCAGGCTCAAGCTGTCCGGTGAGCGAGGTCGATAATGCCGAGAGCATTGGCCCAACTAACTGCCCCATCGCATAACCGGTAGTCAGTAATCCCGCCATATAACGGGTGTGTTCAGGTGCCAGTTCGCGTCCATAAAGTAGCGATAATTGCACCGCACATAAGAAGCCACCACCCACCAGCAGCGAACCTAAAACCAACCCGGTCATACCGGGAATCATATCTGAGGCGAATACCCCAAGCGCTTGTAACCACAAAACAAGTGCCAGGCGTTGATAGCTTTGCAATTTTTGACGCGCGGCAATGCCGAGCAAAATACCGCACACTGCCGCTCCGCCAAATATCGGCCAAACAAACTGCGCAAACGCGCTGCCAGGAAAACGTGCGCTGGCCATCTGCGATAAAAATGTGGCTGGCAGAATATAACCAAATCCAGCCAGACTATAGCTCCACACCAGGCGTTTAAGTTGCGGCGTTAATACCAATGGCTCAGGTGCCGTTTCCGGGCGGTGCAGCTCCCCTTTGCCCGGCAGGTTGCGGGCAATTAATGCAATAAACAGCAGCGCCAAAGCGCCATAAACAAGCCAGGCATAGCTTGCTGATAAGCCATAACTATGGATTGCCACCGCCATCAAACCGCTGATAAATATTCCAGCGCCAGGGCCTGCGAACACCGCAGCACTTAACCCTGGCTTACCTAAATGCGCCAGCTGCTCATTGCACCAGGCGGCGATTAACACCATCGCCCAGCCGCTGGCGCAACCAATCAGAAAACGAATCAACGCATGCCACAAGGCTGCATCCACGGTAGCAGAAAGCAGCGTCAGGATGACCGCTCCCCAGACGCCAGCGTGCAAACGCAACTCTACCCGCCGGTGTGCGCGCATGGCATCCCATGCGCCAGCAAGATAACCGAGGTAGTTAATCGCTGCTACCAAACCCACACTGGTTAAGGTAAGTTGCCCTTCAGTTATCATTAATGGGACTTGCGGTGTGAATGCAAATCGGCCAATGCCCATTGCAACCACCAACACCAGAAACCCAGTCAACGCGATACGTGCCGCCACTATCACCCCAAATGTTGCGATTTCGTTGCCAGCATGATGCCGCATGGCTAGACTGGGGAGAAGTGAAAGTTATTCATTGATCTTGAATATAATTAAGGGCCTCTGGATGGAACTCCTCGAAGAACACCGATGTTTTGAAGGCTGGCAACAGCGCTGGCGCCATGATTCTGCGGTACTGAAATGTCCAATGACATTCAGTATTTTTCTGCCAACTCCTCGCACCACACCTCCACCGGTTCTGTACTGGTTGTCCGGTTTGACCTGCAATGATGAGAACTTCACCACCAAAGCAGGAGCGCAGCGTGTCGCTTCTGAATTAGGGATTGTGTTGGTAATGCCAGATACCAGCCCACGTGGTGAAAATGTGCCGAATAATGAAAGCTACGATCTTGGTCAGGGTGCAGGTTTTTACCTCAATGCCACTGAACAGCCGTGGGCTGACCATTTTCGGATGTACGACTACATTAATGATGAGCTGCCAACGCTGATTGCCAATAACTTCAGCATCAGCGAGAAAGCCTCTATCTTTGGGCATTCAATGGGTGGCCACGGTGCATTAAGCATCGCATTGAAAAACCCAGGTCGTTATTGCTCCGTTTCGGCCTTTGCGCCGATCGTAAACCCAACGCGCGTGCCGTGGGGCCAAAAAGCCTTTAATGCTTATTTAGGTGCAGACGAAGAGAAATGGCGCGAATGGGATAGCTGCTGCTTGTTGATGCAGGCTGATAGTACCAACGCCATTCCAGTGCTTATCGATCAAGGTGATGCGGATCAGTTCCTTGCAGATCAACTACAACCGGCACAATTTGCTGAAGTAGCACGCCAGAAAAACTGGCCGTTAACGCTGCGTGTGCAGCCGGGTTACGATCACAGTTACTACTTTATTGCATCGTTTGTTGAAGACCATCTGCGTTTCCATGCAGAGCATTTGGCGTAATTAATGCCCTCACCCCGGCCCTCTCCCTGAGGAGAGGGTTAGGGTAAAATCAGAACGTGTAATCCACCGCAGCAAAATAACGACGACCATCTTCGTTGTAACTGTAATCGTCACGACTCAGATCTTTATCACCGAGGTTCATCACCCCTGCACGTAGCTTGATGCTTTTCGTCGCCTTCCACGCGGCACCTGTGTTCCACACTACATAACCACCAGGTGTTGGTGAGCCGTCGGTTGTAGCACGTTGCTCACCGGTATAGTTCGCGGAAACATAGAATGACCAGTCATCTAATGGTGCCCAATCCACCGTTCCGTTAGCAGTGTGGAATGGCAGAGATGCCAGCGGTTTGTTACCACCACCACTCAAATCACGGCCATCGTTATAGGTGTAGTTCAGTGTAAGTTTCCACTGCTCGCTGAACGGCACTTTCAACTCGGTTTCAACACCACGAACGCGTGCTTTATTAACGTTGTAGTATTTGAAGATTGGGCGGCCCGCACTGTCAAAACCAACAAAGTTTGGATACGACGGTGCCTGTGCACGGTTCGGTGTGCGATTGATATCAATCATATCGTCAAGGTTGTTCTGGAAGGTAGTGATGCTGCCTGAAATCCCGTCCAGCAAGCCTTCATCACCTGAGTAGTACAACCCTAATTCGAAGCTTTCACTGGTTTCAGGTTTCAGATCCGGGCTGCCGACAATCTTACAAGAGCCACGGCAAGAGTTACTGGTCCAGTCCGGGCTAAGTTGTAGTAACGATGGTGCTTTAAATGCCGTTGCCCAGCCACCTTTCATGGTGATGGTATCTGTCGCGCTGTACACGAGGTATGCGCGTGGGCTCCAGTGATCGCCGTAGGTTTCGTGATCATCCATACGCACGCCGGTAGTCAACGCCAGCGGTTCAAAAATTCGCCACTCGTCTTCTAAGAACAATGCATACTGGCTGGCAGACGTTTCAGAGCTATTGCCACCCGTGAGGTTTACCGGGTCTGACAGCTTATCGTGTCGCCATTCCCCGCCGAAGGTCAGTAACTGGTTAATTTCGCCCAATGGCAGAACCAGTTTGCCGTCGAGACTGTTATTGCGCGAGGTAATTGGCGAGCTATTGCCTGGGTTGAGGTTATCAATCTTATCGCCATAGAAACGCAGTTCGGTGTTGCCGTAATCCCAACGTCCATTATGGGAAATCGAGTAATCCTGGCGCTCCATGCGGTTTTTGTTCAGCGAATCCGAATCACGGTCCTGGCGGTCAAAACCATAACCAAAGCTCATGTCCTGGTTTTCTGTTGGTGTCAGGGCAAATTCAGCGCTGCCGCTACGGGTGGTAAAACCTTCAATACGCGGAGTTTCACCTGTTGCGCTAGTGCTGGAAGTCTCTTGTTTATCTTTCTCGCGCTTGCCGAGGTTGCCGTAAACTTTCACCCCAAGCAGATCGTCAATGATTGGGCCACTGGCAAAAAAGTTACTGTTATAGGAATCACCGCGATCGCGTTTTTCCTGAATGGTGGTATCCGCCGTTACGGTGCCATGCCAGGCTTTGCCAACTTTGCGCGTAATAATGTTCACCACACCGCCTAACGCATCCGAACCATAGAGCGAAGACATTGGCCCGCGCACCACTTCGATACGCTCGATGGCATCAACCGGTATCCAGTTAAGGTCAAAATCATTGTGGCGGAATACTGCGTTGCGCGAGTTCACCCGCTTGCCATCAACCAGAATCAGTGTGTAGCTGCTGTCCAGACCACGAATACTGACGCCCTGGCGGTTATCCCCTTCATTAGTGAGCTGCACGCCCGGGACTTCCTGCAAGACATCTTTCAAATTCTGGATCGGTTTCTTTTTCAGGTCTTCCTGGGTGATGACGCTAATACTGGCAGGAGCATCTTTGAGGTTTTGCTCAGTCGCAGAAGCAGTAACAACCATGGTGTCTTCGCGTTCTTCGGCAATAACCGGAAACGCAACACTGATTATCGACGCGCAAAGTCCTCCCCGGACGATGGGATTCAACCTTAACATTCCTTTCTCCATGAGGTGAATGGCAAACAAAAACGATGGATTGCGCTCACATTCCTTAATGCGTTGCTGGCTACTTTGGCAAACAACTGCGCGCTGTACTCATCGACATCCAGCCGTGGTAAAGCGTGGCGACACCATAAATTAAACGAGAATGGTTATCAATCAAATTGTTAATGTTTGTAATGTCTCGAAAGGGATTAATGCAGAAGGATGATGCGAGAAGGGATAAAAAAGGGCGCGATAATCGCGCCCTTCAAAGTTACTTTTTAAACGTTTTCGGGAACGTCATTTCTTCATACTTCACGAAACGAGTGCCTTTCGTAATCTTGTAGCCCCACCAGATTGCCAGGAACAATGGGATACCAATATAGGTAGCCGTTACGCCTGCCCAATCGATTTTATCGGCAAGAAATGCTTCGTAGTTCTGGCCGAGCGTGATGATCAGGCACAGTACGAAGGCAAAGATTGGCCCCAGCGGGAAGAAGCCAGAAACATACGGCAAATCGTTAAGACTAAGACCTTGTTTCACATAACCACGACGGAAACGGTAGTGGCTGATCGCAATACCTAACCAGGCGATGAAGCCAGTCATACCTGAGGTGTTAAGCAACCACAGATAAACTGTCTGGTTACCGAACATAGAAGTCAGGAAGCACAAGCCCGCTACAACAGTAGTTGCATACAGTGCGTTACGTGGCACACCGCCTCTGGAGAGCTTAGAGAAAATGCGTGGTGCTTTGCCATCGCAAGCCAGGGTGTAGAGCATACGAGTGGATGCATACATCCCGGAGTTACCCGCAGACAGTACCGCAGTCAGAATAACGGCATTCATTACCGCCGCTGCAGACAGCAGACCAGCATGTTGGAATACCAGTGTGAATGGGCTCACGCCGATATCTTTTACATCGTTACGCAGCAGGCTCGGATCGGTGTAAGGAATGATCAGGCTGATAATCAGAATCGCGAACACATAGAACAGCAGGATACGCCAGAACACCTGACGCACAGCACGTGGAATGTTCTTGCCAGGGTCTTCAGATTCACCTGCAGCAACACCAATCAGCTCAGTCCCCTGGAACGAGAAGCCGACTATCATCGCGACACCAATCATTGCGGAGAATCCACCAGCAAACGGCGCATCACCAATTGCCCAGTTGCTCCAGCCAGCAGGTTGCGCACCTTTAAAGATGCCGAGGATCATCATCAAGCCGACAATGATAAAGATGATAACCGTGGTCACTTTAATCAGTGAGAACCAGTATTCTGCTTCACCAAAGCCTTTAACAGAGATGTAGTTCAGCAAGAACATGATGCCAAGGAACAATGCACTCCAGATCCAGCCCGGGGTATCAGGGAACCAGTAGTTCATCACCAATTGTGATGCGACCAAGTCAACAGCGATAGTTACCGCCCAGTTGTACCAGTAGTTCCAGCCCAGTGCGAAACCGAAGCCTTCTTCAACGTATTGTTGCCCGTAAGTGGCAAAGGAGCCTGAAACCGGCATGTACGCAGCAAGTTCGCCGAGGCTTGTCATCAGGAAGTACACCATCAGACCAATCAGCATATAGGAGAGCAACGCGCCGCCAGGGCCCGCTTGAGAAATGGTTGCACCAGAGGCAACAAATAGCCCGGTTCCGATAGAACCGCCGATGGCGATCATCGTTAAGTGGCGCGCTTTTAACTCACGGCGTAAGCCTGGCACTTGTGTTGTCTTATCTTGAGAAACCATAGAAAATTGCGGTCCTTCGTAAAAATGAGGCGCGATTGTAACAAATCATCCTTGTTCATCTAGCAGAAATGCCGCGTTATAAGAGAGCTTCATGATCGGCACTCGATTATTAGCAAAACCTACGATGAGCAGCCCGGACTGGCTGAGACATGATAAATGACCGCAGCGTTGGGACTGCGCTACGAAGGCACATTTTATTCTTTTCTCCCACAGACCAGGACCTACGCCCGCGCGCCAGAAGTTTGCCGGGAGCATGGCCTTGCGCCGCTTCATTCCTCGCAGTAGCGTAAAAAGCGCTGCAACGCGTTAGAAATATGCTTTTGACGGTGATGGATACGGTACAGCGTGCGCGTTAACCGGGGCAACGGCACCGCAACTTCCACCAGCGTGCCGGACTCAAGCTGCTCGGCAATCACCCTACGCGACAAGCAGCTGATGCCAAGACCATGGCGCACCGCATGTTTAATCGCCTCTGAATTCCCCAGCTCCATCCCAAGATGAAACTGCGGCAGATGTGAAAGCAGCAGATAATCGACGATTTCGCGCGTACCAGAGCCTTTTTCACGTAAGATCCACGGCTGTTCAGCCAGGCTTTCCAGCGTGACGGGTTTCTGTAATAACGGCGCGTCTGGCGGCGCAAACACGACCAGCTCATCTTCCAGCCACGGCTCGGTCACCAATTCGGTCATATGGCTCGGCCCTTCAATCAGACCAATATCAACCCGGAAGTCGGCAACTGCGTTAATCACATCCTGGCTATTGCCAACGCTCATTTCCAGCGGGAGATTTGGAAAATCGCGGCGATAATGAGCAATCATTTCCGGCAGAATGTAATTGCCTATCGTGCTGCTGGCATAAACGCGAATAGCACCATTATCCTCTTTAAACAGTTGTTCGACTTCTGTTGCCTGTTCCAGCAACCCCACCACGCGCGGATACAGCAAACGGCCATGTTCATTGACAACCAGGCGCTTACCTACCCTATCGAATAATTGCACGCCTAACTGCCCTTCGAGGTCGGACAGCGCCGCACTTACCGCAGACTGAGACAACGCCAGCATTTGCGAAGCCTGAGTAGTAGAGCCGCTTTTGAGGACTTCAGCGAAGACTTCAAGTTGCCGCAGTGTGATATGCATAGTGGACACGCCTTAACACTTATTCAGATTGGTTATAAATATATAATCAATTTTATTTTTAAGCCACCAGGACTTACTCTTTTGCCAACACAAAGGAGAAGGTTATGGCTACGTTATCAATTCCCACTCATCGACATACATTGTGGCATTTCCTGCCAGGACTGCTGCTTGCAGGTGCAATTACTGCACTGGCGCTTTGGTTGGGGAATATTCCTTCCGTTGCAGGTCTTGGGCTCGGTGCCTTAACGCTCGCGATTCTGTGCGGGATGGTGATTGGCAACACGCTTTACCCGAAAATCTGGCAACACTGTGATGGCGGTGTATTGTTTGCCAAACAACATCTGTTGCGCCTTGGGATCATTTTATATGGCTTTCGACTGACGTTTTCGCAGATTGCGGATGTCGGCGCCAGCGGTGTCATCATTGATGTTCTGACACTCACCAGCACCTTCGCCCTCGCCTGCTGGTTGGGTCAGAAAGTGTTTGGCCTGGATAAACAAACCAGTTGGTTAATTGGTGCCGGCAGCAGTATTTGCGGTGCTGCGGCGATTCTGGCAACCGAGCCGGTTGTAAAAGCGGAAGCCAGTAAAGTCACCGTAGCGGTCGCAACGGTGGTGATTTTCGGTACGCTGGCAATCTTTATTTATCCAATGATTTATCCGTATGTTACACAATGGTTCACACCGGAGGCTTTTGGTATCTACACCGGTTCAACCATGCATGAAGTTGCACAAGTAGTGGCTGCAGGGCATGCAATCAGCCCTGAAACTGAAAATGCCGCAGTCATTGCGAAAATGCTGCGCGTAATGATGCTGGCTCCATTCCTGATTTTCCTGGCAGCTCGTGTCAAACAACTGGCTCCGGCGGGTCAGGCGCAGAAAAGCAAAATCACCATTCCATGGTTTGCGGTGCTGTTTATAGTGGTTGCGATGTTTAACTCACTGCACTTACTGCCAGCCTGGGCGGTCAATGCTTTGATAACACTGGATACTTTCTTGCTAGCAATGGCGATGGCGGCTCTGGGTTTAACCACTCATTTCAGCGCGCTGAAAAAAGCCGGTGTACGCCCGCTGCTGATGGCTCTGGTGCTATTTATCTGGCTGATTGTTGGCGGTGGCGCGATTAACCTTGGTATCCATCACCTGATGGCATAAAGAGGTACGGAAAATTACTGTCTAACCCGCTATCATTGTCCGTTTCCCGATAGCGGGTTTTGACAGGAGTAAGAATGATGAAGTTTATTGGCGCACATGTCAGTGCTGCAGGTGGTCTGGAAAATGCCGCAATTCGCGCGCACGAACTCGAAGCCACTGCTTTTGCCCTGTTCACCAAAAACCAACGCCAGTGGCGTGCAGCTCCGCTCACTGACGAAGTTATCAGCAATTTCAAACGGGCCTGTGAAAAGTATCATTACGGGCCTGGACAAATCCTCCCCCACGACAGCTATCTCATTAACCTTGGTCATCCGGTTGAGGAAGCGCTGGAAAAATCCCGTGAAGCCTTCATTGATGAGATGGAACGTTGCATGCAGCTGGGTTTAACGCTGTTGAACTTCCACCCTGGCAGCCACTTGATGCAAATCCCTGAAGAAGAGTGCCTTGCCCGCATTGCTCAGTCGATAAACATCGCGCTGGATAAAACCGAAGGTGTGACTGCGGTGATTGAAAACACAGCAGGCCAGGGCAGCAATCTCGGTTTTCGTTTCGAGCATCTGGCCGCGATTATTGATGGCGTAGAAGACAAATCCCGTGTCGGTGTGTGTATTGATACCTGCCACGCCTTTGCAGCGGGTTATGACCTGCGCACCGAAGCAGACTGCGAAAATACCTTTGCTGAATTCGAAAGAATTGTTGGGTTCGAGTATTTATGTGGCATGCACCTTAATGACGCGAAAAGTGCTTTTGGGAGCCGTGTCGACCGCCATAACAGTCTGGGTGAAGGCAATATTGGCCACACGCCGTTTGCCTGGATTATGCGTGATAACCGTTTCGATGGGATTCCGCTAATCCTGGAAACGACGAACCCGGATATCTGGGCTGAAGAGATAGCCTGGTTGAAAGCTCAGCAGCGTGAAACTGCCGAGGCATAGACAAAAAAAAGCTCCCAGCAAATGCAGGGAGCTTTAGAGTGATGACAAAATTTTAGGCCGTTTTAGCTGCTAACTCTGCTTCCGGACGTTTCAGGAAGGCATAAGACAGACCCGCCAGCAATGTTCCTGCAATTATCGCAATCAGGTAACCCACAACCGGGGTAATCGCACCTGGGATTAACAGAACAAACAATCCGCCATGGGGAGCCATCAGTTTAGCGCCTACTGCCATGGAGATTGCGCCAGTCACCGCGCCGCCAATGATACAGCAAGGAAGAACGCGCATTGGGTCACGCGCTGCAAACGGGATAGCCCCTTCGGTAATAAAGCACAGACCCAGAACCATCGCTGCTTTACCGCCTTCTTGCTGAGCTTTGTCGAATTTACGACGCGCAATAAATGTTGCCAGACCCATCGCCAACGGCGGCACCATACCTGCAGCCATAATGGCAGCCATCGGTGCGTAAGTTTGAGTGCTGAGTAACCCGACACCAAATGCGTAAGCCGCTTTGTTAACCGGCCCGCCCATATCAGTACACATCATACCGCCAAGGATTGCGCCCAACAGTACCGCATTCGCAGTGCCCATGGTTTGCAGCCAGTGAGTCAGACCTTCAAGGATTTTCGAAACCGGCGTACCGATCAGATAAATCATCGCCAGACCCACAATCAGGCTTGAGAACAATGGAATGATAAGGATTGGTTTCAGTGCTTCCATGCTTGGTGGCAGTTTCAGCTTAGTGCTAATCATCTTAGCAATGTAGCCTGCGAGGAAGCCCGCAATAATCCCGCCGATAAAACCAGAACCCGTACTCACGGCTAACATACCGCCGATAAGACCCGGCGTCAGCCCTGGTCGGTCAGCGATAGAAAACGCGATGTAACCCGCCAGAACCGGCACCATCAACGCAAAGGCTGAACCACCACCGATTTGCATCAATGCTGCGGCCAGCGTACCTGGCTCTTTAAATGCTTCGATACCAAAAGCGAACGACAGCGCGATACATAGACCGCCCGCGACCACCATCGGCAGCATGAAAGAAACACCGGTTAACAGGTGACGATAAGCGCCTGCCCCTTCTTTCTTCCCTTCTTTGGCGCTGGCAGCACTCTGCCCTGTCGCTTCGAAAGGTTTAGCCTCAACAACTGCTTTATCCAGTTCTTGCGCTGTTTTCTTCAGTGCCAGGCCTGTTGAAGTGCGATACATCGGTTTGCCCGCAAATTTTGCCAGGTCAACTTCGATATCGGCCGCAACAATAACCAGGTCGGCTTCCGCGACTTCCTCTGGTGTAATCGCATTACCTGCGCCAACGGAACCACGGGTTTCAACTTTAACCCACCAGCCGCGTTTTTTCGCTTCGGTTTCAATCGCTTCAGCAGCCATAAAGGTATGCGCCACACCCGTTGGGCAAGCGGTTACCGCTACAACGCGTTTCGGCCCTTTAGCCAACTCGACCGGTGCAGCACTCGCTGGAGCGGTATAAGGCTTCGCTTTATCTTTCGCTTCACCTAAAAACAGTTCCGGATGCTGAACTGCACGGTCAATATCACCCAGATAGACCTTTTTGCCATTCAGCGAACTATCGGCAGGAATAGCAGTTCCCACAACGATCGCCATTTCGGCATCGTTAGGATTGTCGATAATCTGCAAGCGCGCTTTTTGCGCGGCTGAACCCAGCAATGTTTTCGCAAGGTACGCACGAGCTTGCCCAAGACCTGGTTCGATAATCAGCAGCGTTTTCATAGTTCCTCTCCTGCTGTCAGTTAAATGGTTTCAGATCAACACGAGCCATCATGGCCGCCAGTTGAGTACGATCTGTAATTCCGACATTGCTCTGGCTTACCGCCAGCGCTGCCACTGCCGTCGCTAAACGCAGGGTATGTTCGCTGGATTCACGCATTAACAGGCCGTAGATAAGCCCGCCGACCATAGAATCCCCCGCACCAACGGTACTGACGACTTCGCATACTGGCGGTTTCGCTATCCACTCACCCGATGCGTTAACCCAAAGTGCACCTTCGGCACCCAGCGAAATCACCACATGAGCAATTCCTTGCTCACGCAGCGCGTGGGCGGCTTCAATCACATCTTTCATTTCTGGCAATTTGCGACCAGCCCAAATTTCCAGCTCGCGGCGGTTTGGTTTAACCAGCCATGGTGCGGCTTTCAGACCTGCGACCAATGCTTCGCGGCTGCTGTCGAAAATGATGCAAGGGCACTGGCTACGTAGACGCTTCATCCAGTCAGTGAAAGCATCAGGTGAAACGCCCGCAGGCAAACTGCCACTGACACACACCATGTCAAACTGACCAAGCCAGCTCAGGGAGTCAGCAACAAAACGCTCCCAATCTGCAGGAGTCACATCAAATCCTGAGAAATTAAAGTCGGTAACTTCGCCATCTTTCTCAGTCAGTTTTACATTGATGCGAGTACGGCCTTGCACCACCTGAAAACGGTTGGCAATACCCAATTCGCTGAACAGTTGCTGGAAACCATCCTGGTTATCTTTACCAAGGAACCCACCTACCGTGACATCGATGCCAAGGTCCTTAAGAACTTTAGCAACGTTAATCCCTTTACCCGCGGCATGCAGGCCCGTAGTGCGTACGAGGTTAACTTCACCACGTTCAACTTCCGGGGTGTAACCAACCAGATCGTAAGCCGGGTTTAACGTAATTGTTGCGACACGACGACTCATGCTGCCCCCTCACCAAGACCGGCAGCAACCGCTTCACCAATGGCTTTCAGCGCAAGTTCAGCATCGTCACCAGTTGCCGTAAAGCGCAGGTGGTGGCCTTTTTTCACGCCCAGAGCGACGACTTTCATCAGGCTGCGACCATTGGCTGGCTTCCCGGTTCCATCAAGGTTTGTCACGGTAATCTCGCTATTAAATTGTTTAATGGTATTCACCAGCACCGTACCAGGACGGGCGTGTAGACCATGTTCATTGCGAATCTGGAAATCTGCACTCAGGCTATTTTGTTCCGCTGGGACATCAGTGGTCAGCAGCGTCAGCAACCCAGGCGCATCAGCATTCAGCAAACGGTCAGCATTGTTGTTTATCAACATATCACTCAGGCGATTGAGAACTTGCAAGGGCTGGTCGTCGGCCACTGCAACCGTCATCAACAGCGATACCGGTTGGCCGTCAGCTTCAAAAGCTGATACTGGGCGGCTGATTGCCACAGCACTGGCAAGGTTGCCTTCGGTGCTGTCGTTAAGCCAGATTCCCTGCCCGAGATAGAGTGGTTTGCTGGAAACTACGTGGCTTACAAAAGCTGAGTTGGCAGCACCCGCCTGTTTAATGCGCCCGGCATTTAAAGCCTGAAGCGTCATCAGGTCGGTGGCGGTCACATCTAACGCCAATAATGAGTTATCAAACAGCAAAGATGCAGATTGTTTTTCGCCCATCAGCAATGCGCGAAGCTCTTCTGCTGAAGTAGCGGTTTTGAGTTGTTCAGCAACTTCGTCATCACTGAGCACATGTGTCAGCTGGCGCAGCAAACCAAGGTGTTCGTCAGAACGAGCGGCAATGCCAATCACAACGTAAGCTTTTTGGCCTTCACCCCATTCAATTCCTTGTGGGAACTGGAATACCTTCACGCCGGTTTTCAGTACCAGATCGCGGGTATCGGTAGTGCCATGTGGGATGGCAATACCATTACCCAAGTAAGTGGAGGTTTGCAGCTCGCGAGCCAGCATACCTTCTACATAGCCAATACTCACGTTCCCTGCCTGCGCGAGCGCAGCGGCAACCAGACGTATGGCTTCTTCTTTATTTCCGGCACTTACACCCGGATGAATATCCTGCACAGATAACTGGAACATGGTTCTCCTCTCCTGCTGAATTGAAACGATTCAGCTGCAATGAGAAAAAATGCGCCATCCCACTCCTGAAACTAAATAAGACGACGCTGAAACGTTTCAAGTAGTGTGGAGAACCTCCGCGATTCAGGCAAGATATGTTGTATTTTCGTTACCGGAATTTAGAGGTTACGCACATTTTTTCTCCCATCCAAATCGAAAAAGTGAGCAGCATCACGTTACGTTCAGCACAAAATTTAAAAGCGTCAGCTTTTGCTGAACATAACCAGGAACAGCGTTTTAACTTTTCGTGTCGCTTTTGATTTGAACAACTGTTTATTTCCAGGCAAGGCGCGTAAACTCCGCGCGTTCATTGACCACCCGACACTGAGAGCATGCAAAACTCCCCCATAGCAGCAACACGCAAGCCCCTTGACTTAACTTCTTCCGCCTTTTTGATTGTAGCTTTTTTAACCGGAATTGCGGGGGCGTTACAAACCCCAACTTTGAGCCTGTTTTTAACGGAAGAGGTACATGTTCGTCCTGCGATGGTAGGTTTCTTTTTTACCGGCAGCGCTGTCATCGGTATTTTGGTCAGCCAGTTTCTTGCAGGGCGCTCTGATAGAAAAGGCGATCGTAAATCGCTTATTTTTGTCTGCTGTTTGTTAGGCGCGTTAGCCTGTGTGCTGTTTGCGTGGAACCGTAACTATTTTGTGTTGCTGTTTGTCGGTGTTTTCCTCAGCAGCTTTGGTTCCACTGCTAACCCGCAGATGTTTGCCCTGGCGCGCGAACACGCTGACCGCACGGGCCGTGAAGCGGTGATGTTCAGCTCAATTTTGCGGGCGCAGGTCTCGCTTGCATGGGTGATTGGCCCACCTATCGCTTACGCACTGGCTTTGGGTTTTGGTTTTACCACCATGTATCTGAGCGCGGCCTTTGCATTTGTGGTTTGCAGCGTGATGGTACGGCTGCTCCTGCCATCAATGCGTAAAGAGGTAGTAACTAAATCCACCACACTTGAAGCTCCGCGTCGTAACCGCCGTGATGCCCTGCTGCTGTTCGTTGCCTGCACCATGATGTGGGGCTGTAACAGTCTCTACATCATTAATATGCCGCTTTACATCATTAATGAATTGCATCTGCCAGAGAAGCTGGCGGGAGTGATGATGGGAACAGCTGCCGGGCTTGAGATCCCAACAATGCTTATCGCGGGCTATTACGCCAAACGTTTCGGTAAGCGTTTTCTAATGCGCATTGCAGGAGTCGCAGGCCTGATGTTCTACATTGGCATGCTGACGTTGCATAACGAATTCATGCTGCTGGGCCTGCAACTGCTGAACGCTATTTTCATCGGCATTCTTGCGGGTATTGGGATGTTGTATTTTCAGGATTTAATGCCAGGACAGGCGGGAGCGGCTACCACGCTATATACCAATACGACGCGTGTTGGCTGGATTATTGCTGGATCGATGGCAGGAGTAGTCGCCGAAATCTGGAACTACCACACCGTGTTTTATATCGCGCTTGGCATGATTGCTATCACCGCTTATTGCATGGTGAAAATTAAAGACGTTTAAGGGGCTGTCGCGGCTTCAAAATAAATCAAATAATCCATGGCCTGCTGGCGCGTCGTGCCGCACATTTCCATGGAGGCTTGCAGACTCGCGCAAACCTTAGGCCTTAGTGGCGACAGAAAGATTTTACAACGCATATCTGCGCCCAAGCTGAACACATGGAGTATCAGCCCTGTAGTGTATTTTGAATCTATTACCAACATGCTCAGATGGGATAGATATCGGCACGTTACCTCCTCTAATAATGGTCTGGTTTGCTCTCTTAAATTGACTCATTAGCTCGGGAACTTCTGCCACAGCAAGCCAAAATGCTTCCCTGAACCGGTCAAAGTTACTGAGTTTTTTACCCCGCAATTTATCTGCAACCTGCGCTGGTACGGGAGCTCCCAGATCTGTACTGGCAGCTTCCAGCCATTTACCTGTTCCCGATAACACCTCACCTTTCCCGGCCGCTGTTCCCGGCTCATCCCTCGCAGACTTGAGATAAACATAAATCGGTTTAACCCATGAATCCGCAGGAAACACCAGTATATAGTCGTTGAAATTCTTCTCATCCGGGAACGGTGGCATGGTGCTCTCGCCTGGTTTTCCGGGATCGGGTTGACCAGTATGGTGGCTGATCAAGGGCCGGAGCCGCACCACCAGTTTGCGCGCACCCGTTGCCGGAATGTAGAGGGCGGAATACAGTACTCAAACCCAGACAACCATCGGGTTCGCAGCCAGCATCCCGCCCACTCGAGTCATTACGCCGACTGTCGTCTATGTTACCTGTGCGCGTATCGCCACTTCGGTGCCATCGATCAGCGGTGTGTGCCAGCCGAGAGTGTCACCGGCATACGGTTTTGCCATCCTCAACCACAGGTACGCATAACCCGGCTCGCTGTTATTACGATCGAAATCCAGCTTCGAGCGTCGGAATCACCTTACCCTGCGGCTCCAGCACCTGGCCGGGGCTGAGCTGCGAAGCGTTACTGAACAGGTGGATGCGGGCGTAGAACGCACTGCTTTCCGCTCCTGGTCGCTGTCATCCCCGGCTTCCCGATACGGAGCGCTGTAATGATATTGTTCACCCGTTGTCACCGCGTCACTGTGCACCGACACGTTGACATCCAGCGGCGTGGTGGCGGTGCGGTAGTTGTAATCGCGCATCGCGGCACTGCCGCTCACCACATTGTGCCAGGTGCGCACGTCCTACACCGATTCTGCCGCCCCGTCAAACAGGCCCGACGGCTCGCTGTACGGCAGGCGCACATCAAACCGGTAACCCAGTTGGCTGTCGGCAAAAATAAGCGTCTCCTGCTCCGTCGCCGCCTGCATCTCTGAGCGGAACCAGATACCCACTTCCGCCAGCAGGCGCTGGACAAACTCAAGATCCGTTTCCCGCCACCGGGTGATAAGCTTCGATTAAAGTTCTGTCATCAACGGTAATAACCCAAGATCCAAAAGTTTTATTTCTATGTCGTTAGCTTTACCTATATGTTCTTTATTATTCCCATCGAATATTTCTTCGGTTGAAACAATAATTGTTCCTTTTTGTTTTTCACCATCCATAACTGGGACAACTCTGGCAGCCTCGGGAATTAATTCAGGCAAGAGCACATGAGGGATATATAGCATCCATCCTACACTTAACCGATCTGGGAAAACATTTTTATCAAAGAAACGATAACCTTTGCTATCAGCATTAATATATGAGCAATCTAAATAACATGCAATATTTGTGATTAGTTCAATAAAACGTTCCACATCAATGTTTTCGTTTTGAGACACCAAATGCAATTCAACATCAGCCCGATTAATTTGATCAAAAAACATTTTCCGATAATTTATTGAACTACTGAAATCACCTTTACCATCCCAGATACTTTCAACAAAAAGAGGAGAATCCTTTTTATATTTTCTTTCCCATTTCAAATATGTATTTTCACTAATTCTATTTTTCTCAAATGCTATGCGTGACAAAGCTTGTTTTTTCGAATACCCAGTTTCATACCATTCATAGCATTTACCAAGTAAACCATTTGATTCTATTACCAAAAATGAAAACTGTTCAATGATTTTTTCAAAAGTAATGTTCCCTGAACCAACTCTAAAAGAATAATTAACTGACATATCAATATTCATAATTATGGTTCCCAACGAACTATAATGTCATGCATACTTTGGAAAATGACTGTAAAGTATTTAGCACTTATGGGTTGCATGAAAATCCACATAACTTTCAAAGGGGGATTGACGGTTGCAACTGCCTGATGTCGAGCAGCTTGTTTAATCGCACTGGTGTCACCAGTCCACCATTCTTTTTTTCGTCCATCAGCCCTGAAAAACTGATCATACCGCGCCTTAGCCTCCCAGAACTGGCACAACTTATCCTTCCAGCCATCAAATGAGACACCGCAGTACTTAAACTCCTGGATCTGCTTCGTTTCTGGATTATAAAATGTACCGCAGACCCGTGTCTGGTAACTGATAGTCACCACACTCTAGCGGGAACAACGCCTCACCATAGGCAACACTTTTCCTTCCGGGGGGCAGCCCTCACAAGTTTTCTCATCTGTCTTTGTATGTGCCCCTATTTTGGTATCGACGCCTTCATAGCTCACGGATTCAGAGTAATCCATATCGTCTTCCCAATAATCACCGTGCGTCTCTGCACTGACTACCATGGGTTCGTCCAGGATCGGATCGTAAAGTTTTCCCTGATAATCAAACCCTCCGTTATGCTGATACTGCGTACTGCCTGAATCAGGATAAGACATATAATCATCCCAGCCCCCATCATTTCCCTTCCCGGGATGAGAGGATGAACCCACTGCACCACCTGCGACCCCGACACTCCCTGCCGCCGCTCCTGTACCCACACCAACCCAGACCATTAAAGTCCTCTCCTTTCCCTGTTTATCATCACATGCTTAAAATCTTCCACTCGCTGGTCAACCGAATAACCGTTCGGGGTTCTAAGCCATTTATCCACCTCGGGTTTCTGGTAAAAGCCCGGATAGAACGCTTCCAGCATTAAAAAATCACGTCTTACATTTTTTTCTTTCAGCGGCAGCGTGTTTGCGTAATCCAACGCGTTACCCAGACGAGCATGGAAAGTCTCATCCGGTTCGTTAATCATCGGGAATCTTTTCTTTATCTTTTGCGCCGTATCTCTGACAAAATCATCATCTTCCATTCTGTCAACACTGGCGCACTGTTCTTCAGACAGTTTCAGCATATGAATTCCCTTTGTTTAAATGACCAGACGCGGTCGCCCACTGTCGTCAGCCATTCCTGCACTGAATCTGTGAGTTCTTGGTGTTGCAGGCTATCCAGCATTTCGCCTAAACGAACCTGTACACGGGGGTCCTGGAAACGCAATAAAGCAGTACGTCCATTAGGCAGCCCGATGTTCATATTTTTCTTAAAATGCGAAGCCAGGTCACTCAGTCTCAAAGGCGACAATATCCATGACACAGAAGGCAACGCCACCTCCAGAGTGCACAATTTTTCTCTGATTTCCATCGATTCACACAGTTGAATAATCCACGGTCCGGCAAACGCGATGCGTGAATCAGGCCAGGTATCAAACAAGGGTATGGCAGCGTGTTGTGCAGACAGTTCTTCACCAAAATGCCGCTCGTATTGCAGACCGTCCACCAGGGAAAATAATGTCAATTTTGTGGAATGAATCAGGTGTTGTGCTGCGAGGCGAAAACTAAGACTGCTCATGACTCCCCTCTTACGACAAAAGTGTCACCATTCATCACCGCCTTCATCAGGCAGCTAAGGCAAATACCATTCCCGGCAACAGCTTCAAACGGCATGTCATTTTTCGCCCCCTTCACCGTCCGCTTCACCTTGCGCAGGTACTGGGTTGTCGTGCCGTATTCCACCTTCCCCGCCTCTATCTTCAGGTAACTGCCGCCCCCGCCAATCAGCGTGATGCGCTTCTTACCCGCAAACAGAATGTCTTCGGTGCTGCTCAGCGTCAGTTTCTTCTCCGCAAGCAGCCGCAGGTTGCCGTTCTGGGCCTGCACCTCTACCGGGCCTTCGCTCGCTTTCAGGCTCATCGCCCCGCTGCGCGCAAACATCCCCAGCTTTTCCCCTGTCAGGGCCGTCAGGTTACCCATCACGCCCACGCTGATATCGCCCCCGGCACTGACAGCCACGTTTTTGCTGGCCGTCATTTGCAGGTGTTGTCCACTGGTCACCGCCACCCCTTGCGGTGCCGAGAAGTGCAGGATCTTATTCAGCGGTTTCAGGCGTTGTTCAAACATCTGTATCTGGCTGTCGATGTCCGCCTTCAGCGCTTCGGCCTGCTCTGCGGCGGCGGCCAGTTGTGCCAGTTGCTGTTGCAGCAGGTCGATGGTCTTCAGCGCCGCGTCCATATCCAGCACCTGGCCCTGCGTGTTGGCCTGCCCGTCTGCACTGATAAACAGCCCCTTTGCCGCGCGCAGCGTACCGTAGCCGTCCGTGCGCAGTTCGGTGCCGGTGCCACGGGGTTTGCCCTGTGCATCCACGAGGTGCCCGGTGTTGAGCTGGGTTTTCTCCGACTCCGTCGCCAGCTTGATATGCTCTTCGCCGCGCTTGTCTTCCATGCGTAGCTTATTGTTCGCCGGGGTTCGAAGAATGTTGCGCGTATGGTTATCGCGGGTCACATGGTCCGGGTGGGCGGAGTCGTGCAGCGCATACGCAATGTACGGCAGGTCTATATCCCCGTTGCTGTAGGCTATCGCCACTTCCGTGCCGTCGGTCAGCGGCGTGTGCCAGCCGAGCGTGTCACCGGCATACGGCTTTGCCATCCTCAGCCACAGGTAGCTGTAGCCCCGTTCAGTCCCTTCCCGGTCCACATCCAGTTTCACCCGGTAGCGACCTGTCTCATCCAGGTGAGCGTAGATATCCCCCTTCTCACGGCTCTCGATTCTGGCCGGGAGTGTGCCGTGGATTTCCGGGCGCTCAGGGCACACCGGGCGGAAACAGTAACGTTCGGTGTAAGGCTGGCCCCAGACAGAGACATGCAGCCGTGAATCGCGGGAGCCGATAAACGTCACCAGCGTCATTATCACGCCTTCTTTCAGCGCCGGGACGACGTCACCCTGCGGCTCCAGCACCTGGCCGGGGCTGAGCTGGGAAGCGTTGCTGAACAGGTGGATACGGGCCGATTTATTCAGCTCACGCTCATGACCGAGACGCGCGTAGAAAGCACCGCTTTCAGTGGCTGGTTCCGGGTCGGTATCATCACCCGCGTCCAGATACGGTTCACCGTAGCGGTACTGTGAACCTGTCGTGACAGCATCATTACGTACAGAAACGGTGGCATCCATCGGTGTTGAAGCAGTGCGGTAGTTATAGTGTTTCGTCTGCACCGTTCCACTCACTACGTTATGCCAGCTACGCACACCCCAGACCGAATCACGCGCACCGTCAAAAAGCCCGGACAGCTCACCATAAGGCAGTTTCATATCAAACACATACTGCAACTGGCTATCACCAAAAATGACGATTTCCATTTCCGTTGCGGCATTCATTTCAAAACGGAACCAGATCCCCACTTCCGCAAGAATACGCTGGATAAATTCCAGGTCTGTTTCACGCCACTGGGTTATCAGTTCGCGTGTTGGATATTCACACGAAAGGCGAAATTCAAAATCCGGCCCTTCAAGCCCATGCGCACGAAGCACCTGTTCAACGACCTGCGGCACAGACTGTTCGGAATAAATGGCACTACGACGAGTACGGGAAAATAAAGCGAGTCGGGATTCGAGGGTGATGCGGTAGTGGGATTCATCGGCATTTGTGGACAGCCATTCCAGCCGGGTAATGATGCCATGAACATTCTTCCCGTCACGCATCCTGAAACTGGCAAACTTCATCAGCGCCTGTTCGGGCCTGATGTTGGCCTGGGGCGATGTGAATTCAATCACCCAGCGAAACGGCTCGCTTAACGCTTCGCGTCCACGAAAGCGCAACACATCCGCCGAGAAATCGCCATTCCAGATACCCAGCGAGTAACCGACCAGTGTTTCAAATTGAGTTGTCAACATGCCTTCCTTAGCCATCAGACTGATGGTTTCATGATAAAAATCATGATGCACTTAACGCAAACTGCCGAATAGTTACACGATTTTACCCCCTCTTCCATAAGGGATATTTAAGGAGCCGTAAATTAAGAATTTTGCCGAAGAATTTTCAACTGAAGCTTTTACTCTCGTTGTCGGTATCAACAATCGTTCGTATTTTGACCACAAAAAGTTACCGAGATTAAGGTGATGTATCTGCTTCCAGATTAATCAAGTAGGTCATAGCATCATCACGATGAGTGAAACACATTTCGCGACTAGCCTGTAAGCTCGCGCAAACCTTCGGGCGCAACGGTGAAGTGAAGATCTTGCACATGAAATTATCCGCAAGCTGGACACATCTCACATTAGCTGGTTTTCCCTGCGGCATTCCTGGGATCGGACTTGAAATCGACGGAGCGATACAGCAAGCTCCGCAGTCAATACGGCATTCCATCAAACACCTCTACCAGTGCACTCTAATTAGTAAACGACAGCAACAGGGCGCTAAAGCCGCTATCTACCGTATCCAGGACACAGAAAGCCAGGAAGCTCCTCACCAATCACAATCAATGACTTTTATACTGTGAATAATTGACTATTAGCTTTGCCACCTGGCATGCCGGGAATAGGACTTGATACAGAAGGTGCGATGCAACACGCGCCGCAATCGGGACGACAGTCCATCAACAATACTCCGGTGGGCTGACAAGAATCAGGACTGTAGCAGCAGGAGCGCGGCTTTACTACGTAGATTTATGCACTATCTGCAATGAAATCCGCTTGCCTGAAAGACGCCTCCCGAGTAATTTGACGCAATATTTTCGCTCCTCAATTTTTTACAGGAAACATCGATGCCAAGAGCTAACGAAATCAAAAAGGGTATGGTACTGAATTACAACGGCAAGCTGCTGATTGTTAAAGATATCGATATCCAGGCACCCAGCGCACGTGGCGCAGCAACGCTTTATAAAATGCGTTTTTCTGATGTCCGCACTGGCCAGAAAGTTGAAGAGCGCTTCAAAGGTGACGATATTGTCGACACCATCACTCTGACCCGTCGTTACGTTGACTTCTCTTATATTGATGGCAACGAATACGTGTTCATGGATAAAGAAGATTACACACCGTATATCTTCACCAAAGATCAGATTGAAGAAGAGCTGCAATTTATTCCAGAAGGCGGTATGCCGGACATGCAGGTTCTTACCTGGGATGGTCAATTGCTCGCCCTTGAACTGCCACAAACTGTGGATCTGGAAATTATCGAAACCGCTCCAGGTATTAAAGGCGCGTCAGCAAGCTCCCGTACCAAGCCTGCAACAATGTCTACTGGCCTGGTTATTCAGGTTCCAGAATATATGGTGACGGGTGAGAAGATCCGCATTCATATCGCTGAAAAGCGTTCTATGGGTCGTGCAGACTAATAAGTGTTTTGCGGTTTAACCGACAAGATCTCAGACCCGCTTCGGCGGGTTTGTATTTTGGGAAAAATTATTTCTGTTATTTCTTAATAGGATAGCTTACCAAAGGTTTAATCTCCTTTAGCACAAACTTACTCTGCATTTCTTTAATCCCCGGTACCCAGCAATCATATTGAACTGGTAGCTATTGGGTTAATTGGGCCGAAGAAAAAAATCACCAGACTCACGGGTAACCTGGGTCTGTATAAATAGATTCCTGTAGCAACCATAAAAAAACGCGCCAGAAGGCGCGTTTTTTACATCAATGTTCAGCTTACTTCAGCAAATCCGGGAACATGGTTTGTTTCAACGCCAGTTCCACACCGCGAACTTCAGCCAGGCCTTTCAGACGACCAATCGCTGAATAACCTGGGTTAGTTTTCTTGTGCAGATCGTCAAGCATCTGGTGGCCATGATCCGGACGCATCGGGATCGGACGCAGATCGCCGGCGTTTTTACGACGTTGTTCTTCAGTCAGAATCGCTTTCACCACTGCAACCATGTTCACATCACCTTGCAGGTGTGCGCCTTCATGGAAGGTTTTCGGGTTATCTTCGCGGCAGGTTGCGCGCAGATGGGTAAAGTGAATGCGATCACCAAAAGTTTCAATCATCCGCACCAGGTCGTTGTCAGCACGAACGCCGTAAGAACCGGTACACATGGTGAAGCCATTATAAATGCTGTCGACAGTTTCTTTCAGCCACTGCATATCTTCAATAGTAGAAACGATACGCGGCAGGCCCAGGATTGGACGCGGTGGATCATCCGGGTGAACTGCCAGGCGCACACCGGCCTCTTCGGCTACCGCAACAATTGCACGCAGGAAGTACGCCATGTTTTCACGCAGCTGTTCTTTACTGATGCCGTCATATTCAGCAAGACGTGCACGGAACTGGTCAAGGGTGTATCCCTCTTCCGCACCGGGTAAACCAGCAATGATATTGCGGGTCAGCTTTTCTTTTTCGGCATCAGACATATTGTTGAAGTAGTCCAGCGCCTGACGCTGTTCGTCTTCACTGTAATCCGCTTCAGCACCTTTGCGCTTGAGGATATGCAGTTCAAATGCTCCAAAAGCAATTTGGTCAAAACGCAGTGCGCGCGAACCATCTGGCAATTCATATTCCAGATCGGTACGTGTCCAGTCCAGAATCGGCATGAAGTTGTAGCACACGGTGTCGATGCCACATTCTGCCAGGTTACGAATGCTTTGTTGGTAGTTTGCGATATGTTTATCGTAGTCACCGGTATGCGTTTTAATTTCCTCGTGCACCGGAATACTTTCTACCACTGACCAGGTCAGCCCTTTTGCTGCCAACACCGCCTGACGTTCTTTAATGTCAGCAACCGGCCAGACTTCACCATTTGGGATGTGATGCAGAGCAGTAACGACACCGGTCGCGCCCGCCTGACGCACATCATCCAGAGATACCGGGTCTTTCGGGCCATACCAACGCCATGTTTGTTCCATCGACAGTTCCTCAGTTAAGTTGTCATACCAATTCTATAATGCTGTATTGACTACTACCATACCGGATTCTTCTTTCTGGTCAAATTTTGCGGTGATATTGGTTGATCCAGCTCACATTAAAGGGATAAAGACAGCACACCAATTTGATTTGTTGTCATATAACTTTAGACTGGGCAATGTTACTAATTAGTTAACCAGGATTTGCATTTTATGAACACAATTGCTTCAGCCACGTTACCTGTCGATATTCAACAGCCTCTTTATGACCGCAAGGCTTTAAAAACCCGCATTGTTCATTTTGGTTTTGGTGCGTTTCATCGCGCACACCAGGCGCTGTTGACGGATCGAGTACTCAATAAATTAGGGGGTGACTGGGGCATCTGCGAAATTAGCCTGTTTAGCGGTGATAAGCTGATGAGCGCGTTACGTGCGCAGGATCATTTATACACCGTGCTGGAAAAAGGTCGCGATGGCAACCAGGCGATTATTGTCGGCGCGGTTAACGAATGCCTGAATGCAAAACTTGATGGGCTGGATGCGATTATTGAGAAGTTCTGCGAACCCCAGGTCGCGATTGTGTCTCTTACCGTGACTGAAAAGGGATATTGCATTGACCCGGCAACCGGCAAGCTTGATAGCAATAACGAGCGCATTATTCACGACCTGCAAAACCCTGAAGAACCGCACTCAGCTCCGGGCATTTTGGTGGAAGCTCTGAATCGCCGCCGCGAACGTGGGCTACGCCCATTTACCGTACTTTCTTGCGACAACATTCCCGACAACGGCCGCGTCGTACGCAATGCGGTCATTGGCATGGCGGAAACGCGCAGCCAGGAATTAGCGGACTGGATTCGCGAGCATGTCACCTTCCCTGGCACCATGGTTGATCGAATTGTCCCTGCGGCGACACCTGAATCATTGCAAGAAGTCACTGACACGCTGGGCGTGGAAGATCCCTGTGCCATTGCGGGCGAGCCATTTATCCAGTGGGTCATTGAAGATAACTTTGTTGCAGGCCGCCCAGCGTGGGAAGAAGTAGGCGTCGAAATGGTTGACGACGTGATGCCATGGGAACAAATGAAATTACGTATGTTGAACGGCAGCCACTCATTCCTCGCCTGGCTCGGCTACCTCGCAGGCTATGCGCATATCAATGACTGCATGGCAGATGAGCATTTCCGTAAGGCGGCACACCGTTTGATGATGCAAGAGCAAGCGCCAACACTGCGCGTTACAGGTGTAAATCTACAGCAATATGCCCATAACCTGCTTGAGCGTTTTGACAACCCGGCACTGAAACATCGCACCTGGCAAATCGCAATGGACGGTAGCCAGAAACTTCCACAGCGTATGCTAGAAAGTGTGCGCTGGCATCTGCAACAAGGCGATGAGTGGCCATGCCTGGCTTTGGGAATTGCCGCCTGGATGCGTTATGTCAGTGGCACAGACGATGCGGGTCATGAAATTGATATTCGCGACCCGTTAGCAGAAAAGATTAAAACGCTGGTTGCAAACAGCTCTATTAATGAGCGAGTTCATGCCCTGCTCAGTCTGCGTGAAATCTTTGGAACCGACCTGCCTGCTGATGAACAATTCGTCGCGCGCATTACCGCTGCGTGGAATGACTTATGCAGCAAAGGTGCGAAAGCCGCGGTCGCAGATTTGGTCGCTTAATTTAACAATCAATGCCTTTAACCCCGCTTCACAAGGATGTGGAGTCGTTCGGACTTCATTTTTTGGTAATTGTTGTTCAGGATAGTGATAATTGAACATTACGTAAGGTTCACTTAACCCGTCCGGAGCACTTGTGACTAAAACCAACCTGATTACCGGTTTCCTCGGTAGCGGCAAGACCACTACCATTCTGCATTTACTTGCCAATAAGCCCGAGCATGAAAAATGGGCTGTGCTGGTCAACGAATTCGGTGAAGTCGGAATCGACGGCTCGTTATTAGCCGACAGCGGTGCTTTGCTGAAAGAAATCCCCGGTGGCTGTATGTGTTGTGTAAACGGACTGCCGATGCAGGTAGGGCTCAATACTTTACTTCGTCAGGGTAAACCTGATCGTCTGCTCATCGAACCCACAGGACTTGGTCACCCAAAACAAATCCTCGATATGTTGACTGCCGAAGTTTACCAGCCATGGATTGTACTCAACGCCACTCTGTGTCTGCTTGACCCACGCCAGTTGCTTGATGAGCGGGCAGTCAATAATGATAATTTCCGCGATCAACTCGCTGCTGCCGATATCATTATCGCAAATAAAGAAGACCGTTCCAGCGATGAAAGCCGCGCGGCTCTTACCGAATGGTGGCTGCGTGAGGGTACTGGGCGGGAAATGATCGCCGCGCAAAATGGCCATATTGATATTAGCCTTCTTGATAAACCACGCAAAAACCTGCGTGAGGTGCCATCCAGTCAGGACCATAACCATAGTCATGCAGCAACACGTGGGTTAGCGGCATTAAGTTTGCCTGAGCATCAACGCTGGCGGCGCAGCATTAATAGTGGCCAGGGTTATGTGGGTTGCGGATGGATTTTTGATGCCGACACACTATTTGACACAGTAGGGGTTCTGGAATGGGCTAGACTTGCTCCTGTCGACCGCGTCAAAGGTGTGCTGCGTATTGCGGAGGGTTTGGTACGAATTAACCGTCAGGGCCTTGATTTCCATATTGAAACGCAGAATGTCGCTCCACCTGACAGCCGCATAGAGTTAATACATAGCGGTGACGTTGACTGGAATGCGCTACAAACTTCATTGTTGAAGCTACGTTTAAGTTTGTGAGTCTACCCTTTCGTCTTTGTTAAAATATCTAATGATTTAGTATGAATAATATTCGATTACCTCTCATCCTTGTGCTCAATGCACTTGGGTTAGCACTATTTTTTAGTTGGTATCTGCCCGAAGGGCATGGTTTTTGGTTTACCCTGGACTCCGGGATCTTCCATTTCTTTAACCGCGAGCTGGTTAAGAGCCATGCGTTCCTGGTGTTTGTTGCCGTGACAAATAACCGCGTGTTCGATGGTATTTCGCTATTAGCGATGGGTGCACTGTTTTTCTGTTACTGGCGCACGGAGTCTGCGACAGGCCGCCGACGCATGATCATCATGGGTATTGTGATGTTATTTTGCGCAATTATTATCAATCAACTTGGCCATTTGATTCCCGAATCTCACGTCAGCCCAACGCTCTATTTCACGGATATTCACCGTGTTAGCGAATTGCTGCATTTCCCAACTAAAGATGCGTCTAAGGACAGTTTCCCTGGCGATCATGGATTAATGCTGCTGATTTTTACCGGCTTCATGCTGCGATATTTCGGTAAAAAAGCGTTTGCTATTGCTGTCGTTATTTTCCTGATTTTCATCATGCCACGCATGATGATCGGTGCACATTGGTTCACTGATATCTTCGTCGGCTCGTTATCTATTGCTCTCGTTGGGTTGCCCTGGGTTCTATTAACCCCAATAAGCGATGGGTTAATAAATCTCCTGGATCGTTATTTACCCGGCAAAAAAAGAACAATTCAATAACACTAAATAAACATTATTTTCAGCAATCATCAGAAACCAGAAATGATTGCTGCCTGTTTTTTATCCACGCACATGGAGTGTCTAATATTTAACCTGCCATCTTCATTAGACAAATGAAGTACCTGCACAGATAAGCAACAGTTCTGGTTAACAACTACGCAATATTACTTTTTAACTTTTAACATCACAATTTCTTATAAAATTTCCGCGAAAACCGCTCGCCATGCCTGATTTGATGAGGTAACCTCGAATACGTTTTGCGCTGACGCCCAATTCATTAGTTATGTGAATAATTTTGTGCGACAAACCACAATTTTGTTCATTAGCGTTTGTCTCAAGGCGCGCAGGTAATTAGTCTCGTCACGTTGGTATTTTGTATAACGATATTTATCGTTAAGGACATCAAGGGATAACAAACATAATGGTCAAGTCTCAGCCTATTTTGAGATATATCTTGCGGGTAATTCCCGCTGTTGCTGTGGCAGTAATGCTGTCAGCATGTAGTTCGACAAACACCGCAAATATGCATTCTGAGACGCATGCAGTCGGCAATAAAGATGGTTTTTTACTGCAAGCTTCTCAGGATGAATTCGAAGAGATGGTCCGTAATGTAGATGTGAAATCACGTCTTATGGATCAATATGCAAGTTGGAAAGGCGTTCGTTATCGCCTCGGTGGCAGTAATAGAAGCGGTATTGATTGTTCTGCATTCGTGCAGCGCACATTCCGTGAACAATTCGGTTTAGAGTTGCCTCGTTCAACTTCTGAACAGCAGGATTCAGGTAAATCAATTTCACGTAGTAAATTACGTACTGGTGATTTAGTTCTGTTCCGTGCAGGTTCAACGGGTCGACATGTTGGAATTTATATCGGTAACAACCAGTTTGTACATGCTTCCACCAGCAGTGGTGTGACGATTTCAAGCATGGATGAGCCTTACTGGAAAAAGCGCTACAACGAAGCGCGACGCGTATTGAGCCGCAGTTAATGCGCACCTTGCAGACAGTTACTCCCTTGGCTGATCTGCAAGACACCAATATGACGAGACAAAAGAACGCTGCTTATGCAGCGTTTTTTATTGCCTGAAATTCATCCAGTTAAATAATTATGAAATGATGATAGTTTTCGTTCGAAACTTTATGACGTATCGATCGTTTTTGCGTTATAGTCCAAAAAAACGCAAATAAACGATCAGTCTCTTGCGCTTGCAGGAACCATTCATACATGTTTTCTAAAAATATTTTCTCACGTTACTTTACTTCTATCCGGCAAATAGCCGCCTTCAGTATTTTAGCCGGCGTGCTTGCCGCGCTAATGATTGGCGGAATAACCAGTCTGACATTACACAGTAAGCGTGAAGCCAACTACGACACACTGACTGAAGATATGCGTGAATATCTCAGCATCTTTTTCGAGGATCTCCAGTCGACCATCAGCGGCATTCAACCGTTAACCCTTTCAGACTGCCATCAAGTCTCCGGCGAATTGACCTCGCGCGCAGCCTTTAACGCTAACGTTCGCGCCTTTGTATTAGTTCGTAACGGCAACGCCTACTGTTCTTCGGCTACGGGCAGCATGTTGATGGAGATGCACCAGCTCTCCCCAGATATCGATCTCAACAAGAATATTGACCTGGCTATCATGCTCGGTACCCCAATGATGCCCGGTAAGCCAACTATTGCCGCATGGTTTAAAAATCCAATAATTGAGGGACGCGGTGTTTTCGCCACCCTGAATGTAAATCTTACACCGTATCTATTATTCACTACTCGCCAGAGCGATATGGTGTCGATGGCGATCATCGCAGGTGATAAAGCGCTAACCACAATATCCAGCAATGTGATGAATGCTGCGAATCTCCCGAAGCATCCTACACGCGTAATATCCATGGAAGATTATCCCATCAAGATAGCGTTGTATGGCAAAACCTGGCCCGTAGAAGACATTCAAATCTCGATTCTGACCGGGCTCGTATTCGGCATACTCGGTGGTGCGTTATGCGCCTATTTCCTGACGGTGCGCCTACGCTCTGGTAAAGAGATTTTGATGGGCATTAAGCGTGGGCAATTTTATGTTGTGTATCAGCCGGTAGTTGATGCCAAAGAATTAAAAATGTCAGGCGTGGAAGTGTTGATGCGCTGGAACCACCCAATTGCTGGGCTTATTCCTCCCGATGCATTTATCGCGTTTGCCGAAGCACAGCAATTGATCGTTCCCCTCACCCGCCATTTGTTTGAATTGATTGCACGTGATGCCCAAAAGCTCCAGCATATCTTACCGGCTGGTGCGCGCCTCGGCGTGAATTTGGCTCCTAGCCATTTACACTCACCAACCTTTAAAGAAGATATTCAAGCTTTTGCCGCCTCATTGCCTCCAAATCATTTCCAGCTAATTTTCGAAATCACTGAACGAGATATGGTGAAAGAAAATGAAGCCAGTTGCCTGTTTACCTGGATGAATGAGCAAGGATTTCAAACGGCAGTCGATGATTTTGGTACAGGGCACAGCGCACTTATCTATCTTGAACGCTTTAAACTGGATTATCTGAAGATCGATCGCGGCTTTGTGAATTCTATAGGTTTAGAAACTGTAACATCCCCTGTACTTGATGCCGTATTAACCCTTGCTCGCAAGCTAAGTATGACGACGGTCGCTGAAGGCGTGGAAACACCTGAGCAAGCCAAATGGTTAATCGACCGAGGGGTAAATTATTTACAAGGTTACTATTTCGCCCGCCCACTCACTCTTGAGCAATTGAAGTCATGGGGTGGTCAGCAAAAAACCTACGATGAGCTTGTTTGAGCCCGGCCAACATCGATGCTGCTTGAAGTATGGCAGCTATAACTTATGATTTATCATCATGGCGTTATAACGCGGCGGGGCGTTGCCTGGACACTGATATTGTTTCGGGAAGAAATAATTAGGTAAGCTCCTCCTCAACAAGGATTGATCTATACGATGTTTGCACGCATTCTCACCCTGCTGAGCCTTTGCCTGATTGCAGCCCCAGGCCTTGCTGAAAACATCAAGGAAAGCTACTCCTTTGCCGTTTTAGGGGAACCTAAATACGCCATCAACTTTACCCATCTTGATTATGTTAACCCTGCGGCTCCAAAAGGCGGAGATATCACGCTCTCAGCAATTGGCACCTTTGATAACTTCAACCGCTATGCTTTGCGCGGCAATCCTGGTGTAAGGACCGAAACCCTGTATGACACGCTTTTTGCCAACTCCGATGACGAGCCGGGAAGCTACTACCCGCTGGTCGCTGAGATGGCGCGTTATCCTGATAACTTCGCGTGGGCCGAAATCGAAATTAATCCGCAGGCACGTTTTCATGATGGGACGCCCATAAAAGCCAGTGATGTCGCCTTTACCTTCAACAAATTTATGACCGAAGGCGTACCGCAATTTCGTCTGGTTTATAAAGGCGCAAAAGTGAGGGCAATTTCCCCTTTAACGGTGCGCATTGAACTGGCAACACCCAGTAAAGAACGCATGTTAGGTTTGTTCTCGCTACCCGTGTTCCCTGAAAAATTTTGGAAGAATCATAAACTCAGCGATCCTCTATCTGCTCCCCCTCTGGCAAGTGGCCCCTACAAGATAACGGCCTGGCGCATGGGGCAATACATCACCTACTCACGTGTCAGGGACTACTGGGCCGCCAATTTGCCAGTTAACCGGGGGCGCTGGAATTTTGACTCTATTCGGTACGACTATTACCTCGATGACAATGTCGCCTTTGAAGCTTTCAAAGCCGGAGCGTTCGATTTTCGTAACGAAGCTTCAGCCAAAAATTGGGCCACGCGTTACACAGGGAAGAATTTTGCTAATCATTTCATCGTAAAAGAAGAACAACCCAACGATGCGGCGCAGGATGCACGCTGGCTGGCCTTTAACATTCAGCGCCCAATTTTTGAGGACCGGAAAGTGCGCGAAGCGATTGGCCTGGCCTTTGATTTTGAATGGATGAACAAAGCGCTTTTCTATGGTGCTTACAGCAGGGCAAACAGTTATTTCCAGAATACGGAATATGCTGCTCGTGATTATCCGCATGCGGATGAGCTCATCCTGTTAGCTCCCTTGAAAAAAGATTTACCGCCAGAAGTTTTCACCAGCGTCTACAACCCGCCAAAATCGAACGGCAATGGTTTTGACCGTGAGAACCTGCTCAAAGCGATGACGTTGTTAAAAGAGGCTGGATGGGAACTGAAAGACCAGAAACTCATCAATGTTAAAACTGGCAAACCCTTCACCTTCGAATTGCTAATAGGGGCCTCCGGTAACACACAGTGGGTTTTACCATTCCAGCATAATTTACAACGGCTGGGGATCACGATGGAGATTCGTCAGGTCGACAACTCGCAGCTCACCAACCGCATGCGCAAGCGAGACTACGATATGATACCAACGCTTTATAGCGCCATGCCTTATCCCAGCGCTGACGTGCAGATCGCATGGGCTTCAGAATACGTTGATTCCACATATAATGCCCCCGGAGTGAAAAGCCCGGTGGTTGACGAACTGATTTCTCAGATTGTGGCTAATCAAGGTGATAAACAAAAACTGCTTCCCTTAGGCCGGGCTCTGGATCGCGTACTGACATGGAATTATTACATGATCCCAATGTGGTACATGGCCGCAGATCGTTTCGCCTGGTGGAACAAGTTTTCAAAGCCGGCTATTCATCCGTTATACGCAACCGGGTTTGATACCTGGTGGTATGACGTCAATAAAGCCGCACATTTGCCCGCTAATAGGCGTTAAGGGAATATATGGGAAGTTATCTGTTACGTCGCTTGTTGCTGATAATCCCCACGTTGTGGGCAATTATCACCATCAACTTTTTCATCGTACAGATAGCGCCAGGCGGCCCTGTGGATCAGGCTATTGCAGCAATTCAGTTTGGCCATGGTTCGGGTGTGCCGGGCATCGCCACTGACACTATGGGCAGCGGCCATGCGCGTGTTGGCGTGGGTAACGTTGGTGACAGCCAGTACCGAGGAGCACGAGGTCTTGATCCGGAAGTGATTGCTGAAATCACTCATCGCTATGGTTTTGATAAACCGATCCATGAACGCTACTTCAAAATGCTTGGCGATTATTTGCGCTTTGACTTTGGTGACAGCCTGTTTCGCAGCGCATCCGTTATCCATCTGATTAAAGAGAGCCTACCGGTTTCTATCTCGATTGGCCTATGGAGCACCCTGATTATCTATATTGTGTCGATCCCACTCGGCATACGAAAAGCCGTCAGTAATGGCAGCAGTTTTGATATCTGGAGCAGCACTTTTATTATCATTGGCTACGCCATTCCCGCATTCTTATTCGCAATTTTGCTGATTGTATTGTTTGCCGGCGGCAGCTATCTGGACTGGTTCCCGCTGCGCGGTTTGGTGTCGACCAATTTTGATACCTTACCGTGGTACAGCAAAATTATTGATTACCTTTGGCATATCACGCTGCCGGTGCTGGCAACCGTGGTAGGAGGTTTTGCGACCTTAACCATGCTGACGAAGAACTCGTTTCTTGATGAAATTCGCAAACAATACGTGGTCACCGCCCGCGCCAAGGGGCTGAGTGAAAAGAAAATCCTCTATCGCCATGTGTTCCGCAACGCCATGCTATTGGTGATTGCCGGTTTTCCTGCCACGTTCATCAGTATGTTCTTTACCGGTTCACTGCTAATCGAAGTGATGTTCTCGCTAAATGGCCTGGGTTTATTGGGCTATGACTCAACCATTTCACGCGATTATCCGGTGATGTTTGGCACGCTGTATATCTTTACGCTCATTGGTTTACTACTAAATATTTTGAGCGATATTACTTATACGCTGGTCGATCCGCGTATTGATTTTGAGGGCCGTGGATGAGCCGTTTAAGTCCTGTGACTCAGGCCCGCTGGGCTCGGTTTTGCCAAAACAAACGCGGCTACTGGTCGTTATGGTTTTTTGCCGTTCTGTTTGTGCTTAGCCTAGGTTCAGAGCTTATTGCTAACGATCGCCCATTAGTCGTTCACTACCAGGAACGCCTCTATTTCCCATTTGTTGCCAATTATAGTGAAAGTGATTTCGGCGGGCCTTTAGCAACGCCTGCTGATTATCAGGACCCGTGGCTTGCAGAACGTCTGAGCGAAAAAGGTTGGGTGATCTGGGCACCGATTCGCTTTGGCTCTAATTCCATTAACTTTGCCACCAGGGTCCCCTTCCCATCACCGCCAAGTTCCCAGAACTGGTTAGGAACTGACGCCAATGGTGGCGATGTACTGGCGCGTATTCTCTATGGCACGCGTATTTCTATTCTGTTCGGCCTGATGCTGACACTCTTTTCCAGCGTGATTGGCATAATTGCCGGTGCAGTTCAGGGCTATTACGGCGGGCGAGTAGACTTATGGGGGCAGCGTTTTATCGAGGTGTGGTCCGGTATGCCAACACTCTTCCTGATAATCCTGCTTTCAAGTGTTATCCAGCCTGACTTCTGGTGGCTGTTGGGTATTACGGTGCTGTTTGGCTGGATGAGTCTGGTGGGTGTGGTACGTGCAGAGTTTCTGCGTACCCGAAACTTCGATTACATTCGCGCAGCACAGGCGATGGGTGTCAGCGACAGGTCGATAATCACACGTCATATGCTGCCTAACGCCATGGTCGCCACTCTGACTTTCTTACCCTTTATTCTTTGCGGTTCGATTACCACTCTCACCTCACTGGATTTCCTGGGCTTTGGTTTGCCACTGGGTTCACCATCACTGGGTGAACTGTTGCTGCAAGGCAAAAATAACCTTCAGGCTCCATGGCTTGGCATCACCGCATTTCTCTCGCTGGCAGTATTGCTGACGTTACTTATTTTCATCGGCGAAGCAGTGCGCGACGCCTTCGATCCGAGCAAGGCGCACTGATATGACCACTCCACTGCTGTCTATTAAGAATTTATCCGTGGCTTTCCGTAGCGGCGACACCATTCGGCAAGTGGTGGACGATTTATCGCTTGAAGTGAATGCCGGTGAAACACTCGCATTAGTCGGTGAATCAGGCTCAGGGAAAAGCGTCACGGCATTATCGGTGCTGCGTCTGTTACCGGCACCGCCAGTTGTTTATCCGTCGGGTGAAATTTTCTTTAAAGGGCAGGAGTTATTACATGCTCCTGAACATACACTTCGAAGCGTTCGTGGCAACAAAATCGCCATGATTTTTCAAGAACCGATGGTTTCACTAAACCCGCTGCACAACATTGAAAAACAGCTTTATGAGGTGTTATCACTGCATCGCGGGATGCGCCGTGAAGCCGCTCGAGCGGAAATGCTGACGTGCCTTGATCGGGTTGGTATTCGTAATGCGGCAAACCGCTTAACTGATTTCCCCCATCAACTTTCCGGTGGTGAGCGCCAGCGTGTGATGATTGCCATGGCGCTGCTGACTCGCCCGGAATTACTCATTGCCGATGAGCCGACAACTGCTCTGGATGTCACGGTGCAGGCGCAAATTCTGCAATTACTCAAAGAGCTCAAACAAGAGCTCAATATGGGGCTATTGTTCATTACCCATAATCTGAATATCGTCAAAAAGCTGGCAGATAACGTTGCCGTCATGCGCAACGGTAAATGTGTTGAACAAAACTCCGCAACTAAACTGTTATCAGCACCGCAGCACCCTTACACACAACAACTGTTGGACGCAGAGCCTACGGGTAGCCCACGTCCCGTAGAGGAAAAAAGTAAGCCGTTATTGACCGTTCAAGGATTGCAGGTCGCCTTCCCTATTCGCCGCGGGTTGCTTAAGAAAACCATCGGGTATAACTACGGAATAAAAGACCTAAGCTTTACGCTGCATGTCGGTGAAAGCATCGGTCTGGTTGGGGAGTCAGGATCAGGTAAAAGTACGACAGGGCTTGCGTTGCTACGCCTGATTAATTCCAGCGGTGAGATATGGTTTGATGGCAAACCACTGCATGAGCTTAATCGCAAAAAGCTGCTACCGCTGCGTCGCCGTATTCAGGTCGTATTCCAGGACCCTAATTCATCGCTGAATCCTCGTCTGGATGTTTTGCAGATAATTGAAGAAGGTTTACGCGTACACCAGCCTGCGTTAACTGCGGCAGAACGTGAGCAAAAAGTCATCGTGGCAATGCAGGAGGTGGGGTTAGATCCACAAACAATGCACCGTTATACGGCGGAGTTTTCTGGTGGACAAAGGCAGCGTATCGCCATTGCCAGAGCGCTGATTTTACAGCCTGAGTTAATCATTCTTGATGAACCGACTTCTTCGCTCGACCGCTCCGTACAAGCACAAATACTCGCATTACTAAAATCGTTACAAGAAAAACATCAGTTGGCCTACATTTTTATCAGCCATGACTTGCGAGTAGTGAAGTCGTTATGTCACCAGATAGTGGTACTGAGGCAGGGAGAAGTGGTTGAACAAGGAGCATGCCAGCAAATTTTTGCAGCACCTCAGGCGGAATACACACGCCAGTTACTTGCACTTGCATAAGCTACAAGCTTAAAAATCAAAAAGGATTAGCGCTGGAGAAAGATTCAGCAATAGCCACGCCGAAATTCTTAAGTCTGCACGTTGCTGTTTGCTCATCCTGACGATTAACGAACAGGCAGGGCTGACCTTCACATTCCACCACAGCAGAATCCACCTCGATATCTCTTAGCGCCATGCTTAATTTGTGCATGGTCGGCCAGGCTGAATCACTATTGCTATCGCTCAGTAATTTCAACCCTATCAGGCAATTTTCAGCGTTCTGACCATTTTGCGGAATCGGTTCAACTCTGGAACCTGCAAAACCCGCCAACCAACGATATCTATGTGGCAAGCGATGAACAATGGAAAGCTGTAACGTATTCACTGTGGTATCCCCAAAAAAATCCAAAATTATTTCACAAACACTTTACATAAAGGTTAACACAATGTTGATGCCTTGTGTGTAAACAACCCCGAAACCGCTTACATCCGTTGTAATTATTTGTCTACCATTTCATATTTAACGTTTTATTTTTGTGGTGCTGCACACGTTTCGGCGCTATATGTAACGCTTTCCGCGATGTAACTCAACCTTTTTAACTACAAGAATGTGACTTTTTGTTGTTGATGCGTTTACATTTAAGAAACAAATTGTAGACGCTAATGGGGAATTTTCGTTGATTTAGATTAAACAACGGGCATCCAGGCGATACCCGTTTTAGAATTTTAAGACTATTTAGTGGCTAATCGAGGGCGACTTGCGTAGAGATAAAAAACAATAGAGCATGTTGCACACACCGCGATCGACCAAATCATCGGCCACGCAGAATTAAAAGTCGCAAAAGATAGCAGCGCGCCGGTTAATGCACCGATACCAAAACGAAACGTGCCAGCCAACGAAGAAGCTGTTCCCGCCATATGTGGAAACTCATCAAGAATTACCGCCATTGCGTTAGACGACACCATTGAAACGCAACCAACAAATGCCGCCACGCCCAATACCATCGACCAAAAACCTAACCCCAGCCCCGTACTAAGTACCAGCCAGATAGCCATAGCAAACTGGACAAACAAGCCAAAGCGGAACATCGCCAGCGGGCCGAAACGGCGTACAAAGCGGCTATTAATTAGCGTCATCACAATCAAAAACAAAATGTTAAGCGCGAAGTAATAACCAAAATGCTGTGGCGCAACGTGATTGAGTTCAATGTAAACAAACGGACCAGCACTCAAAAATGAGAACATTGCAGCAAAGCTAAAACCGCTCGCCAGCATGTAGCTCAACACGCGCTTATGGCGGAACAACGTCGCGAAGTTACCTATCGTTGTACGCAGGTGAAACTTCTGTCGACGTTCAACGGGTAGCGTTTCGTGGATCAGGAAGAAAATCATCGCTGATGCCAGTAGTGCTGCCAGTGCCAGGATCCAGAAGATTGCATGCCAACTAAACCACACAAGCACTGCTCCGCCGACCATCGGTGCAATAAGCGGCGCAATTGTAGTTATCAGCATGACAAACGACATCATGCGCGAGAACTCTTCTTTTGGATAAATATCGCGCATCAGGGCGTTAATCACCACGCTTGCTGCGGCTGCAGAAAGACCATGCAGGAAACGCATTGCAATCAGATGATCAATGGTTTGTGAAAGCGCACAAGCAATTGCTGCCGCCGCAAAGATAAGCGTACCACCAAGTACCACAGGCTTACGGCCAATGCTGTCCGCCATCGGGCCATAAAATAGCTGACCGATAGCAAAACCAAGAATATAGGTACTTAACGTCATTTGCGCGCTGCCTGCTGGCACGCCAAACTCTGAGGCAATGACCGGCAATGCCGGTAAGTACATATCTATTGATAACGGCATTAACATGGCCAACAGACCAAGTATCACCACAATGCCAATAGATGAGTTTTGCTTACTACTCAACACTTCCTCCTGGAATTAACGTGGCGGCATGCCAACACTGGCAACTTCTTCTTCGGTTAATGTGCGGTATTCGCCTGGCGCGAGATCCGCATCCATAGCAATTGCACCAATGCGCTCACGGTGTAAGCCCACGACATGGTTGCCTACCGCCGCGAACATGCGTTTTACCTGGTGGTAACGCCCTTCGCTGATAGTCAAACGCACTTCAAGCGGAGTAATCACTTCAAGTGTTGCCGGCAACGTCAGATCTTTTTCATTATGCAGCTGAACGCCAGCAGCAAATTGTTCTGCTGTGTCATCGGAGATCGGATTCTCAAGTGTAACCAGATAGGTTTTCTCACAATGATGGCGCGGAGAAGTAATACGGTGCGACCACTGACCATCATCAGTCATTAAGACCAGACCGGTGGTGTCGATATCCAGACGCCCTGCTGCATGCAGTTTGTGCGCCATTGGCTCATCAAGGAAATACAGCACGGTTGGATGATCCGGGTCTTCTGTCGAACAAACATAACCCTGCGGCTTATTAAGCATAAAGTAGCGAGGGCCGACTTGTTGAGTCAGGCTTCTGCCATCAAATTCAACCTGATGTTCAGGTGCCAGCTTGAAGGAAGCATCACGCACCATTTCACCATCAATAGTCACGCGCTGTGCGCGGATTTCACGGCCAGCAATAGCACGGCTCACGCCAAGCTGCTGAGAGATAAATTTATCGAGTCGCATTAAATATATTGCCTGTTTATAGAAGTGCCAGCGGGAAGTTTGCTGACGGGGCGTTCAGCCCGCTTTTTTTGTCAACGTAAACCCTAAATAATTCGAGTTGCAGGTAGGCGGCAAGGGAGCAAATCTCCAGGAGCTTACTAAAGTAAGTGACTGGAGTTTGTGAGTGCAGCCAACACCCCTGCAGCTCGAAATATGACGGGTAAATCATTTGCCTGTTAATTAGTTTGCCAGTATAGCCGGATAGAAAAGTCTCTCAAGCTAAAACCCCGTTTCATGGCATAATCTGCATTATTTTCAATTTATATAGCCTATAGATTTCGAGTTGCAGGTAGGCGGCAAGGGAGCAAACTCCCAGGAGCTTACTTAAGTAAGTGACTGGGATTTGTGGGTGCAGCCAACACCCCTGCAGCTTGAAAGATGACGGCTATCGAATCTGAGAGTTTATGTCCTTTACCTTACGCCCCTACCAACAAGAAGCCGTCGACGCTACCCTCACCTATTTCCGCAAACACATCACTCCGGCAGTGATTGTGCTGCCGACAGGTGCCGGGAAAAGTTTGGTGATAGCCGAACTCGCTCGTGTAGCGCGTGGAAGAGTGTTAGTACTCGCACATGTTAAAGAACTCGTCGCGCAAAACCATGCTAAATACTGTGCGCTAGGACTTGAAGCTGACATTTTCGCAGCTGGCCTGCAACGTAAAGAGAGCAATGGAAAAGTCGTTTTCGGCAGCGTGCAATCGGTGGCGCGTAATCTGGATCAATTCCACGGTGAATTTTCGTTGCTGATTGTCGATGAGTGCCATCGCATTGGTGATGCCGACGATAGCCAGTACCAGCAAATCCTCGCACATTTACGCGCGGCAAATCCTAAACTGCGCCTGTTGGGACTGACTGCTACGCCTTACCGATTGGGTAAAGGCTGGATTTATCATTTCCACTATCACGGCATGGTGCGCGGCAACGAAGATGCGCTATTCCGTGACTGCATCTACGAATTACCGCTGCGCTATATGATCAAACACGGCTACCTCACTCCACCTGAACGGTTGGATATGCCGGTGGTGCAGTACGATTTCAGCCGTTTACAGGCACAATCAAACGGCTTGTTCAGCGAAGCGGATCTTAACCGCGAGCTAAAACAACAAAAACGCATTACGCCGCACATCATCAGCCAAATTATTGAGTTTGCAGCTGACAGACGCGGGGTGATGATTTTTGCCGCAACCGTTGAGCACGCCAAAGAAGTCACCGCCCTGCTGCCTTCAAACGACGCGGCATTAATTACCGCCGACACACCAGGGCCCGCACGCGATACATTAATAGAGGCGTTTAAAAACCAGCAATTCCGTTTCCTGGTTAACGTTTCGGTACTCACCACCGGCTTTGACGCACCGCATGTCGATTTGATTGCTATTTTGCGCCCGACAGAGTCTGTCAGCCTTTATCAACAAATTGTTGGTCGTGGTTTGCGCCTGGCAGCGGGTAAAAAAGATTGCTTGATACTGGATTACGCAGGAAATCCCCACGACCTTTTCACTCCAGAAGTGGGGGTAGCGAAAGGAAAAAGCGATAACGTGCCGGTGCAGGTTTTCTGCCCTTCCTGCGGTTTTGCTAACACCTTTTGGGGAAAAACCACTAGTGATGGCACCCTGATTGAGCACTTTGGTCGCCGCTGCCAGGGCTGGTTTGAAGATGACGACGGCACGCGCGAACAATGTGATTTTCGCTTCCGTTTCAAAAATTGCCCACAATGTAACGCAGAGAACGATATTGCCGCCCGTCGCTGCCACCAGTGCGACCATGTTCTGGTCGATCCCGACGATATGTTAAAAGCCGCGCTAAAATTGAAAGATGCTCTGGTACTGCGCTGTGGCGGAATGACGCTGCAACACGGTGGCGACGAAAAAGGTGACTGGCTGAAGATTACCTATTTTGATGAAGACGGTGCCGATGTTAGCGAGCGCTTCCGTCTGCAAACACCCGCCCAGCGAATGGCGTTTGAACAACTGTTTATTCGGCCACACAGCCGTACGCCAGGCGTACCGCTACGCTGGATAAACGCCGCTGATGTTGTGGCTCAGCAATCTGCGCTCCGCCATCCGGATTTTGTCGTCGCACGCAAGAACGGCAACTTCTGGAATGTGCGAGAAAAGGTATTTGATTATGAAGGACGCTTCCGTCGCGCGAATGAATTGCGTGGCTAAAGGTTCTTTTCATTGAAGCTGGGGCCAGATATGGCTATAATCCCGCCCGCTTTTGCATCCGCAAAGCAGATCACTTACCTGTTGCTGGGTCGCCTGTAACAGGATTATTTAAGAGAGAAACAGTTAATGTTTACTATCAATGCAGTAGAACGCAAAGAGCAGGGCAAGGGTGCGAGCCGCCGCCTGCGTGCAGCTAACAAATTCCCGGCAATCATCTATGGTGGTTCCGAAGCTGCGATCTCAATCGAACTGGATCACGACAACGTAATGAACCTGCAAGCTAAACCAGGTTTCTACGAAGAAGTTCTGACTCTGGTTGTAGACGGTAAAGAAGTTAAAGTTAAAGTTCAGGCTGTTCAGCGTCACCCGTTCAAGCCGAAACTGGCTCACATCGACTTCGTTCGCGCTTAATTGCGAATTTAGTTCGAAAAAAAACCCGCCTCGGCGGGTTTTTTTATGGCTATTTTCCAGAACTGCGGCGCTGTAACTGGTCGCGCAGATTCGGTGGAGTGCCCTTAATGGTCAACGTGTCAGTCGCCGGATCCCAGTAAATACGCTCACCAAGTAGCATCGCATCAAAACTGATCGTCAACCCACCGCCGCTACCGGAAAATTTGGTTAACTGGCGCAATGTGCCGCGGTCAGCAGGGAAACTTTCTTCCAGTTCATAGCCTTTATCAGCGGTAAACTGCTGGAAGTTTTTGTCGTCAACAGCCCAGGGTAACTCGTCTGCAAGGGAAGAAAGTTCGATCTCTTCTCCCGCCTGAAGTTGTTCGTTGCAGTAGGCATAAACCTGCTGACGTGCGGCCTGACGTTCGTTTTTATCCAGTTGTGCTTCGTTGGTGAAATCGTCCAGCGCTTGCAATAAGCCTTTGTTTTGCGCTTTGGCGTTTAAACCTTCGCTTGCGCCGAGGAAATCCATAAAGAAATCGGACACTTTGCGCCCCACCCGCCCTTTCAGGAAAGTCAGGTAACGCGTGGATTCCGGGTTAGTTTCCCATTCGGTCAGATCGATACGCGCCACGATATCGGCGTGGTTGATGTCCAGATGGTGCGTGGAACTGATATCCAGCTCTTCGTTGACGCGCATGCTGCTTAAATTGTTCAGCACTGCGACCAGTAAATACTCCACCGCCAGGTAACGATATTGGCAAAACAGCACAATGCCGCCATCAGCAAATGGATATTTTGCCAGCTCATCACGCAAACGGCCGGTCGCAGCGCGGCTGAAGGCGAGGAAATCCTCATCACCTTTTCGCTGTGAACGCAGCGCTTCTGCTAACTCACTCTCTTCGCTGAACAGACCATATGCTTTATTTTTTGCACTATATACGCGGTGCAATTCGGCCATCATTTCTTCTACGGCGCCGTTCGTTGCCAACAGAGAATCACGCAGCACGACTTCAAGTGTCTGTTCGCCGCGTTTGATCAACTGGTGTAAGGCAATCTGGTTGATATCCAGACTCATGATAAACTCTCCTTTTAGACCCGGCGGTATTCAACCATTGCCAGTAGCCTAGTGCAACCTCCCCTAAATAATTCGGGTGAGCGAAGGCAGCCAACGCACGTGCAGCTTGAAGTATGACGGGGAAAGATAAAAAAGCAGAAAAACAGGTCCTTCTACGGTAAGATAACGCCCTTTCCTGAATCTAATTGATTGTTAATTTATGCCACAAATATCCCGTTATAGTGACGAACGCGTCGAAGAACTGTTGAGTGAACTGGCAAGCGTGCTGGAAAAGCACCAAACGCCAACCGATCTTTCCCTGATGGTGCTGGGAAATATGGTCACCAACCTGATTAATACCAGTGTAGCTTCAGCTCAACGCCGCTCACTGGCTCGCTCTTTCGCAGAGGCACTGCAAGCCTCCGTGAGCGAAGACAAAGCTCATTAAGGGATTGTAGTTACACGTTATGGTGACGAATCGTCAGCGCTACCGCGAAAAAGTTTCCCAGATGGTCAGTTGGGGACATTGGTTCGCCCTGTTCAATATCCTGCTGGCAACGCTGCTGGGTAGCCGCTATCTATTTGTCGCTGACTGGCCGGCAACACTCACGGGTCGTATCTACTCCTGGCTGAGTGTTATCGGTCATTTTAGTTTTGTGGTTTTCGCCACTTACCTGCTAATTCTCTTCCCGCTGACTTTCGTTGTGATGTCACAGCGCCTGATGCGCTTTATCTCGGCTGCGCTTGCTACCGCAGGCATGACACTTCTGCTTATCGACAGCGAAGTCTTTACTCGCTTCCATCTCCATCTTAATCCGATTGTCTGGGAACTGGTGATTAACCCCGACCAGAGTGAAATGGCGCGAGATTGGCAGCTGATGTTTATCAGCGTACCGGTCATTTTATTAATTGAAATGCTGTTTGCGACCTGGAGTTGGCAGAAACTGCGCAGCCTGGGGCGTCGTAAACACTATGCAAAACCTGTTGTTGTGCTGTTTTTTGTCGCATTTTTCAGCAGCCATATTATGTATATCTGGGCTGATGCGAATTTCTATCGCCCGGTTACCATGCAGCGTGCCAACTTGCCGCTCTCCTATCCAATGACAGCCCGTCGTTTCCTCGAAAAACATGGCCTGTTGGATGCTAAAGAGTACCAACGTCGACTGGTGGAACAGGGTAATCCTGAAGCTGTATCAGTACAGTACCCACTGAGCGATCTGCAATTCCGTGATATGGGCGCGGGCCACAATGTATTGCTGATTACCGTCGATGGTCTGAACGCTGAATACGCGCCGAAAAACTTGCCGAATCTCAACGAGTTTGCGGCCAGCAACATTAACTTCAAGCAACATATGAGTGCAGGTAACGGTACCGACAGCGGTATTTTTGGCCTGTTCTATGGGATTTCGCCTGCCTACATGGATGGTGTTTTATCAGCGCGAATCCCAGCAGCATTAATTACTGCATTGAACCAACAAGGTTATCAATTGGGGCTGTTCGCTTCCGATGGTTTTGACTCGTCAATGTACCGCCAGGCCCTGTTGTCTGACTTCTCTTTGCCTTCAGCGCAGAGCCAATCTGACGGACAAACAGCCTCGCAATGGATTAACTGGCTGACACAGTACGCATCTGATGACAATCGTTGGTTCTCATGGGTTGCCTTTAACGGCACCAGCATCACGGCAGATACTAATCAGCAAGCCTTTGCGCGCCGCTATGCGCGCGCAGCTGGTAACGTTGATGAGCAAATCAAACGTGTACTTGATGCGCTAGAAGCCTCAGGTAAGCTCCAGAATACAGTGGTGATTATTACCGCAGGCCACGGTGTACCTCTTGGTAAAGAGCAGCAAGACTCCTTCGCATGGTCACGTTCACGAATTCAGGTGCCACTGGTTATCCATTGGCCGGGCACACCTGCGCAGACCATTACGAAGCTCACCGATCACCAGGATGTCATGACAACGCTGATGCAGCGCCTGCTTCATGTCAAAAACCCAGCGAATGAGTATTCACAAGGTGAAGACTTGTTTGCCGCGACACGCCGTAATAACTGGGTGGTTGGTGCTGATAACAACAGCCTTGCGATTACTTTGCCGACCATGACGCTGGTGCTTGATAACAATGGCAACTATCGGATGTATGATCTGAAAGGCGAAAGCATCAAAGAAACCAAGCCACAGCTTGGGTTATTGCTGCAAGTGCTGACGGATGAGAAGCGCTTTATTGCCAACTGATTGTATGTTTATGAACCAGTTAGCAATAAGCCGTCTTGCAAACGATCGCCAGATAAGTAGTATTATTTTTCATGCTTCGGCACGTAGCGCAGCCTGGTAGCGCATCGTCATGGGGTGGCGAGGGTCGAGAGTTCGAATCTCTCCGTGCCGACCAGTAACATCTTAAAAAGCAGCCTGTATGGCTGCTTTTTTATGTCTGCATTTTGAGTTGAGAGAAACTCTCCGGGCACTACCTCCCCCTTGTTACACTCTCAGCAAATCTGAATAACGCGTGGTATAACGTGGTGAGAGCATTGCTCTTTTCATTTTCCACGGTTGCTCAATCCCCTGCCCAGTAAAGTACAGAGTCCCTTTACCCTTCTTATTATTAATATCATCAATGACCTGCATAAGAGCTTCACTGTTGGCTCGAGGCGAATTCTCATCAAAGAGGTTGAGCTGTGCCACCCCCTGACTAAAAAAGTCGCCTAGCATAACCCCAGCTTTTTGATAGTGGAGGCCGTTTCGCCAAATGCCGTTCAGACAGCAGGTAGCCGCAGCGATAATGTCGCGCGTATCCTGCGTCGGAGTCAGGAGTTTCACCATCGCCTGGTTACCGTAATAACGTTCATTTGCTGAGAATGGTGATGTTTTGACGAAAGCCGAAATATGGCGGCAATACTGATGTTCAGCCCGCAGTTTTTCTGCGGCACGTGCCGCATAGCTACACAGCGCCTGACGCATGTGTTCGTACTCACTAAGACGCTCCCCAAACGAACGAGAACAGATGATCTCTTGTTTCGTTGGCACAAACTCTTCAAATCCCAAACAAGATTCCCCACGTAGTTCACGTACCGTTCTCTCAAGAACCACGCTGAAGTGTTTGCGTATAAAACGAATGTCAGTCTCTGCAAGTTGTAAGGTAGTTTTGATACCCATGGCGTCGAGCTTTTTGCTAATCCGACGACCAATTCCCCATACTTCACTGACTGCCAGTTTCGCCATCAGTTTACGTTGCAGGTCGACACCAGACAGATCAACCACTCCTCCTGTTCGTATCTGCCATTTCTTCGCTGCATGGTTCGCAAGTTTAGCGAGAGTTTTTGTCGGAGCTATACCCACGCCTACGGTCAAGTGGGTATATAGCAAAAGCGTGGCGCGGATATGCCGCCCTAGCTCCGCCAGGTTGCGGCAATTATGCACGTCCGAGAAATAGCAAAATGCTTCATCAATAGAATACTTTTCAACGCTCGGGCATATTTCTTCCAGCGTTGTCATCACCCGTTCGGACATATCGGCATTTATGTGGAATAGAAAAGCAAGCTTCGATTTAGTCTTTATTTAATTCAAGGTTTCTTCATTTTATTCGCGCTATCGGGATATCATTCCAACAGGTAGTCCAAGCCGGGCTGAGCATTTCCCGTTTCATTTTCCACGCTGTATTTACACCTTGCCCCGCAAACCATACATCACCCAATCCGGACTGATTTATGCCATCTAGGGCATTCATCAGCTGAGCGCTTTTTTCTCTTGGTTTGTGCTCGTCAAAAAGGCTGAGTTGAGTTACACCATTCGGTGTGAAATCATCAAGAGCTACGCCAGCTTTCATATAGCGCCGACCATCCAGCCAAATGCGCTCAAGTGAACGCATAACTACCTCAATAATATCTCGCGTATCATGGGTCGGGAGAACAAGTTTTTCCCCTGCGCTATTACCGTAGTAGACTTCGTTAACAGCATGAGGCGATGTTCTTATAAAAATACCAATGTGGCGGCAAAACTGATGTTCCCCTCTCAATTTTTCAGCTGCACGTACAGCGTACTGACATAGCGCCTGCCGCATAGCCTCTTTTGATGTGATGCGTTCACCGAAGGAGCGTGAACAAATAATTTGCTGTTTTGATGACGGAAGCTCCTCAAAAGGAATGCAGGACTCTCCATTCAGTTCCCGAACAGTACGCTCCAGAACGACCGAAAAATTATCTCTGACAAATCTCGGGTTGGACTGAGCGAGCTGTAAAGCATTTTTAATACCCATCAGGTTAAGGCGTTTGCCTATTTTCCTGCCTACACCCCAAATCTCTTCTACAGGCTGATTTTCCAGCAGCGTAGTTGTACGCTTCGGATTATCTGGTGTGAGCGCAAGGACTCCGTGAAACTGTTTCCACTCTTTGCTTGCCCACTGGGCTGATTTGGCTAGTGTTTTGGTCTGCCCTATACCTACCCCAATGGGTAGCCCAACGGTGTTCAGGACATGTTCTCTGAGACGTCGGCCAAAATGTTCAAAATCTTCACAACTATCAATGCCTGTCAAATCCAGAAACATTTCGTCGATGCTGTACTGTTCAACTCGCGGTGTAATCTCTTCAAGAGCGATCATGACTCTCTGGCTAAGACTATGATAAAGCGCATAATTTGAACTAAAAACGTGCACCTTTTCCCTATAACTGTGATTTTTAATCTGGAACCAGGGTACACCCATTTTTATTCCTAACGCTTTTGCACCGGCATTACGTGCTATAACGCATCCATCGTTGTTACTAAGAACAACAATCGATTTGCCGCGCAGATCTGGGCGAAACAACGCTTCACAGCTGGCATAAAATGAGTTTACATCCGCAAGACCAAACATTGGCATTGTTACCTCCGCCGAGTACGAGTGCAGTTGAAAAACCATGTAACCACACCAAGCAGTTGTAACTCATCGGGATAAATAATTGAAAATGCTGGATTCATCGGCAAAAGCGCAAGGCAGGGCTTCAATTGAAGACGCTTAACGGTAAACTCGCCATCTACTTCCGCGACAACAATATCGCCATGAGTAGCTTCCTCAGCGCGATCAACCACCATAATATCGCCATCACAAAGACCAAGTTCCTGCATGCTGCAACCACTGGCGCGTATAAAAAAAGTAGAGGCTCGTCGGCGTATACAAAGCTCATTTAAATCCAGTTCCTTTTCAACGTAATCCTGAGCTGGGGATGGAAATGCCCCCATAGTCATAATACACACTTCTTTAATAGGCCTTCATGGGCAGAAAAAGGACGAAATACAGGATCTTGTATTTTATAGTTTTCATACGCTAAAAATTTAGTTAACAATATGATTTCATTTTGAAAAATAGGTATTTCACTCCACGATGCCATGTTTATTCACTCGCAATAAATACTGGTTATAAATACAGTATTATGCAATAAGGAAGTAAAGCAAGAGATTCATAAGTGCGTATTGTGATCTTATTGAAGTAAGGGCAAATTTAGTTTTGCAAGCAGGAGGTATAGACTGATGGTCCAGGAATCAACGGAACAGTTCAATGATTGTCACTACCCCTCTCGGCTTCAGCTATGATGCCAATGTGCTCCCAGCTTCAGAGACCAGGAGTGTTGTTCGTGCTATAGCTATCTATAACCAACGTATGGCGGAGTTTGTCTGGGATGTTGCCAAACTGGAAAATAACCCCTTAACGTTTGTCGATATTCAGACTCTGCTTGGTGGAGTGACGATTGGTGGTTATAAAGTCAGAGATGTTGAGCAGGTGACTAATCTGGCTGATAGCAGCAGAAAGCTTTTAAAGCTGATTAGATCTGGCCACTTCCGTTTGAATAAAGAAACACTCATGTTGCTAAATAGTATTATTACACGCAACGAAACGCCTGAAGGGGGTATTTTCCGTGATGAGTGTGGACACAATTCTTGTCGAGCGAATGCGGAAGCATCTGAGCTAAATCGAATTTTCATGGAAAATTTACAATCCATGCTAGTGATGCCACCTGTTGAAGCCGCGCTGATTTTTTTCCTGTTTTGTATGTTTCAACAGTTCTTTTTTAATGGGAATAAACGCACTGGTCTTTACATGATGAATGGCTGGCTGATGAGTAATGGATTCGACCCTATCAGTATTCCTGCTTTTCGTTCTCAGGAATTTAATGACAAAATGAGACGCTTCTATACAAATAAAGATGCTACAGAAATGCTGGCCTTTTTATGGAGCTGCAAACGATAAGCAGGCTTAGCCACTATATATCCATTATTTATTGCAGAATAACGAGCTACGTTTCATCTTGAAAGAGGTATGCCTAATGCGGCAATATACAGTATCTCATCCTAGTTTCATAATTGCTCGTGATCTGGCTTATATGGGGAGAAGTGCTCAAAGCTTTGTGAATGAAACTCAGATTGCAGCAGAGTTTCTTGAAGGAAAGGAATCGTTGACCGCCGGGATGGCTGTCCATATTGCAGATTTAATGGGCGGTACACCTTAATTCTGGTTGCATCCTCCAATGCATGTACGATTTGCATCAGCAAAAATTGAAAGCTGAACCGAAAAAATAGCTGAAGAGGTGTCCAATGAAAGCTGAAGAAGATTCTCAGGTGGAAAGTGAATCACCGTCTGATGTGAAACAGCGAATTCATCAACGCTACAGGGAACAGGCGATACTGGCTGTAAGAGGGCAATTAGGTTATCAACCAGCAGTAAAGTCGGTTTACTCAAAATCAGCATCACCAAAATTCTGTCACAAAATTGAGTTCAAGTAATTTGCACATGCGCAAATTTGTCGGAGTATGGTCTTCTCGAACACACATTCTGCTCTAAACTATGCTTTACGATGCCTGACTTTGTGTTTAAAGAAAAATTGTTAGCGTATCTATGAGCTAACAATTTAGAGGGCAGTTCTGTAAAAATGATGGATCGGACTATCAAATCCATCATTATAATTTTTAAGCTATATGTTTTAATTTGTTTATAGCCACGTATTATAAACTCTTTGCATAACTTCTTTTAATTTATCAGGAATCCCATCAAAATCATCCCCCCATCCTAACGTTTGTTGATAAGCATTAAATGGCTTTTCGGATTTAGGTGCTGGGTAGCCAAGAAGATCTTCAATACACTCCTCTACAACAATTACTTTTTCATGACCGCCAGCTGCTTCTAGTATATGTGGATTAAATACCTCCGCGCCCTTAACTCCTTGGTCCCTATCGTGAATAACGATAAAATCAACATCTAATGCCGAAAGATATTTTATTAATCCTATTATGGCTGCTTTTCCTCGCGCCTTAACTAATTCGGTGTTGGTTAGTATTTTATTTCTAGAGAGTGCAGGAACCCTCCGAAGTGCTTCCTTGAAAACAATTTCCTCTGTATCACCCTCTACGATTATGACCTTTTTAGTAAAAAATATGCGCGACATATGATCATCTAACTTCATTATCATTTTCACATAATTTTTGTCATCTTCTGATAGTTGTTTGTATTTTTCGGTCACAGAGAATGGATTGATTGACGTATGGGAGGATTCATAATGGAACCTATTCAGTACTTGTCTTGGTTTCCTAGAAAGATCAATGAGGTAAGGAGAATGGGTTGTGGCGATGATTTGAGATGATAGACCTGATAATTCATAGATAATATCTCTCATTTGATTAGCTGCACTTGGGTGAAGATATATTTCAGGTTCCTCAAAACCAATGATAAGACTCCTTGCATCTTCACCTCTTCTTCTTAACCATTCTTGCCTGAATCTCAGAAGGCCAAAGACGGCAGCCCTTACCATACCCGTTCCTTGATTAGATACTGTGGTTCTTATATTGCTTGACATTTCAATGGAAAAAGTAGGTGACAATGCGGTATCAGGATTGGAAAGATCGGCGAATGCATATATTTTTGACTCCGGGAATACACCGCAAAGAACTTTGTTTAGCTCACCCATCATTATCCCAAATTCTGATTTTTCATCGGAGGGATTTAATTCTTTAGCAAGTTCATTTAGGCATTCTTGGGCGCGCTTGTAATTGTCTGAACCCCCTCGAACATCTTTAAATAATTCGTTTAGTGTCTTTTGAAGTACTCCCGTCTTATCTTCAATCTCATTAGCTCCTGATTCAGCCGGAATAAGTAAAAAACTTGGGAGTTTTGAAAGGACCACCCCACCTATGCCGCCAGGGTTTTTGTCCCAGACTTCTTCTTCTGTTATGTCCCAAATATCATCTATGAGATCAAGTTTTGACTTTTCACTACCACTTATGTTTTTTTCTAAAACAGAGAATAGTTCGGTAATGATTGCAGCATCGACTCCAGCCTCAATAAATTCTAGCGGCTTCTTTAGATTTTCAAAATCTTTTTTCAACTCTCTTTTGAGTGATTTTAATTCAATTACAACATCTTCACCCAAGGTATAGCTTTTTCTGTAAAAAATACTATTCCCCGTTTCTCCACTATCTGTTGGATCATAAGTAAATACTCTCCCTTTGAATCCTCTCCACATTTTGGCATCATCTGGAACATTTCTAAATTCAGCTTCAAGTATAATTTCTTTGCATGATATTTTGTTTTCACCAGTTTCTGCATCAACTTCTGAACAATAACAATCTGAGGACATTCTTTTTTTATCAGAAAGCAACCATTCAATGGACTTTAATACTGAGCTTTTCCCCGCATTATTAGAGCCAATTAGAAATGTCGCATCACCAAATTTGACTTGAGCATTGTGGATTCTTTTAAAACCATTTATTTTCAGAGTGTGTAATCTCATTAGTATTTTCCATATATAATATAAAAAAAGAACATTGGAGATGATTTTTATTAATAATACGGTTAGTAATTCTAAGTTTAAAATCCTCATAATAATGAGACTTATATCAAAAAAATGTAATAATTCCGAAAGACCAAACTCTCATTGCCGGAGGACTTGCAATATATCGATTGATTCATCGTTTAAAACTAACTACTCTCTTGTTCCTCGCAGCAGTCATTTCGAATAGCTCTGTATTAAATGATTAAAAAATTCTGATGTTCAATGTTTTTGCCAAATAGCACAAAGCTACCCAGCCATTTTACACATTATCGATAAATTTTAACGTTGGTGATTGCGATTGGCTTTGCCCAACAGTGATTGTAATGAAGATGCGCAAATAGTTCATATGCGATAGAAGGAAGGGTAGTAACTGAAAGCTTATAAGTAGAAGTCAGGTTCGTTCTGGAAAGTAAGTCACTGGTAATTTCGACCCCGTAGTCAGTCTAGACCATCCTAATTGTCGCTTCAGTGTAAGAAGTGAAAGTTTTAAAAATTATGATGTGTTCTTCAATCTAAATAGATCAATGGTTAGGTATCGGAGCATGAAAAATAATTTATCTAAATGAAATATAAGAAGATAGATCTCAGAAAAGTAAACCAATTAACATATGTACTATACATTTATACAGCCCTGAACTATAATTTCAATTGCATCAGGGCATTACAAACGTACTATCAAGCTGAAAAAGTCTGTAAGTGTTGAAGGAATCGTTAACTTACATTCTTGCTAGTCACTTTTATGCACCATTCATATTTGTTAGCAATAGAATTCCAGTGCCAAATATTTATAATACCATGCAAACCTTCCTGGTAAAGAGTACCAAGCCGAACGACTACTGATGCTTGCGCAGAAACAAAAAGATGCACTTCGTCTGCCTGTTTTTTTAATTCAGAGATAATATAGCTAAGTTCCTTCACTATTTTTTCTTGCTCGTCCTCTTCCGGGAGATTATCAAATCGGAACCCTGTATTCAGTTGAGCATGTAAAGTATGCCCTATAAATTCAGCAGGAAGGTCTTTTTCTAAAATCCCCATCGTAAATGAAATTGCAAGGCCGATAACCTTTCCATTATTTGATGGCACACATTTACTATCATGAATTTTCTGACCATTGTAGCATTTTACTAACTTTGCATTTGTCGGCGGTGCATCAAGAGGGTGAAAGATTCTTTTATCCCGGTCAAAATCAAACAACTTTAATGGTAAGTGCCCATCCGTCATGAAGCTACCAACCATATACAGATATGGTACACTGCCAAGTGCAGCAACATAAGCAGTTGTCGCATCAGTGTGATGTATTCTTTCTTGAATTATTTGCCGAATAAAACTTGCATTGGATAGATTATTATTTTTGTCCCTTGAATCAAATGCTTTAAAATCCACATGTAAAATTTTTGCTTTTTCTCTGGAAGAGAGCATTTTCTCCGCAGCTTGTGAATCAGTATTTTCAAACCCATACGCACGAATAAGGGCAATGTCTCGCTTATTCAAATCCCGAAGAGCAAAATAAGCACAAATACCCCACAAACCAAACCCAGCAACCAGAAAAATCACACCAAAAAAAA
>NZ_LXEO01000026.1 GCF_001654865.1 Buttiauxella noackiae ATCC 51607
GAGCAAGATCAGAGCACTTTTGATAAGTAAACGTTAATCCATCGATGATATTAACATTTTTCTTAAGGAATTCTTCTGAGAAAACAAGATTAACTCCCCACCCTCCAACTAATCCCGCCATTCCAACTTTAAGCAACCCAAACGTCAGTCGGGATAATTGATCTTTGGGCCTGAAAATCATTTTTATCAGATACATGAGCGTTGCGTTGTTCATTTCAACCCCTCAGAATTCCTGTCGCAAAATATTTTCATTTTCAAAATAGTAAAGCGCATTTTTTTCTGTTCCAATTATTATAAAAAAAAGCCTCTGTACAGGATTTCGTAACCTACATTGTTTCCAGTCCCTTATATCGGTGTATGAGGCGTGGGGATTTTTTTCAGGATGTGTATGCCACGTGCCAAAGTAAATCAATTGACCTTCAGAATCCTTATACAAACGATCGACAATACGCTGATGTTCGGGATCTCTGAGAGTAAAACTCATTCTTGAACATCGATCTTCTTTCTGTGGTACTGTGATTTCGACTAAACCGTAACGCTCAATCTCAAGTTCTTTGTTGCCAACGAGCACTCCAAATGCCTCAGGATCCATTGGCTTGAACTGTCGAAACCCCTGCCAGATATCCCTCACTTTGATTGAAATGTGGAGACTAAAATGTTCGGTATCGACAATTAGCGCATCAACATTATCCATTGCAGATATCACACTCTTCATTAAACAAGGGTAGCACTTCTAATATACGGGTGAATGCATGATACCTCCCGCTTAATTTGAATCCATTTGCTATCGCATCCCCAGAACTCCCTTTCCAGCTCACTCTGGATGATTCTCTAATCTTATCAAGAAGATATTTCACTCCGAGATCAGCGGTAATGAGAGCAGTTTGAGTTGAGGCTATGTATGAATAAGGTAGGAATGCATCGCCACATCCAGCATGGTTTTTAGTCAAATCTTGATTTGGAGCTAAAAAATTCAAGTTAGAAGCCAGTCCTCTTGAAAAATCAGCTGGGTCAACATATGCACACCGTAAGCAACCTTTTGTTCCTGGGATCGCCATAACGGCGTGCCCGCCTATTCCATACCCTTCAACCCATGTATTAATAACCGGGACATTAATTTTTTCTTTAATCAAATAATCATGAAACAATCTTTCTTGGGTCGGTGCTCCTATCGCTACGATGATGAGATCATACTTCATTAGTAAGTCACGACGCCTCAAATCAAGTAGCTTACCAGTGTAACTTCCAATCTCGAGCCATGGGTACTTGCTGGTGAGACTGTGCCACAATGCACTCGGTTTATGGAATGAAACATACTGAGGGGGCAAAATGTGGCGATAAAGATTATTCAGTGAAAGGGTCTCTGGATCATATAAATCTATATGGCCAACGCCAGAGGCTGCGAGTTTATCTGCAACATCTCCTCCTACGGAACCACATCCAACAAGCATAACTTTTTTGCTAGTAAGGGATTGTTCCGCTCCACTCCTTGGCATAATTCTTTCTTTATTAAAAGTTAATACGATGACGGGTTCAAGCGTCCATTCGGTCAGATGTGAATGCTTGAAAGGCAACGTTTTTCGACCTTTGCCAGAGTTCTTTTGGGAAAAATGGATTCCAAACCATGTGACTCCAGAGGGGGTTTGGGCATTAAAGACTAACCAAAACTCATGTGAACGCTTTTGAGCAAATTTTTGAGTTAATTTTATTTGAACATTCGTCGGTAGGTCTGACAGCAGGTCGAGATACCAGTCAGTAAGTTCATCTTTTTTCCATGGTGCCGGTTTTGCCACGCTCAACGGTATAACGAATCCGTTACCTTTTGCGGCTTGGCGATCTTTAAGAAGCTGATTGATAGGTGAAAAAACATTCTCTGGGACTGCCCCCTCAGCATAACCTAAATGATATTTTTCCAGACCTACGCTGCCTTTTCGCGGCTTAAGAACGCACAACTCTTCTGGTGTTTCGCTTTCAGTTAAACAGAGAAAGGGGGTTGTGTCCGGCTCAACGATATTCAACCAGCCAGCTTCAAATTCCCGAAGTAATTCCTTTGTATTCCATTCACTATCGATTAAAGCCCGGCTTAACAAAGAGACATGTCGTTTGAGCGATTCTTCGAAGGCTAGCTCAGGGCACTCAAAATTCACGGATACTGCGTCAGGTACATTCACACAAATACTTGCAAATTTACTTTCAGGATAGAATGCAGTGTGCGCAAGTCTGGGCAATGTTGATGGATCGACCAGGAGAAAGCTGGGCATTTTGGAGAGTTCAGGAACAGCGATATGCCAAAGAGTAACTGGCATACCGTTTATCTCCAGTTCGACGGCTAAGAATCCAACCTCTGCCGTCTTTGATGGAATTGCGGATACCTTGTATCCGCATTTGTTCAAGTGAGCCAGAATGAATGAATAATTCATGCGCCTTGCGATGTCCCCACTACTCCAGCTGATGCAAAAACAGTTTTAACAGCAGTTGACGATGCAGATGATGTTGCAGCACACTCAGGAAAATCTTCACCGAATGCACTTCGTAGCAACTCACACTGTTTGGACTCTTGCTCTTCATCAGCAACCTTATCCAAGGTTTTCAACAGTGCGCTCAGCTTATTGCGAAACTGGGTTCCTGTGACGATACTGCTGCTATGAAAAATATCTCTGTAAGGGCTCACTGGAAGCACAACATTAACACTGTATTTATCCACATTAACCAGAGTGAAATAGCTACGATAGTTAAGAATGTGGTTGATTGTCTTTCTCAGTGCAGTGAGGTCATCAGGAAAGCCTTCATCGTTGATGGAGGAGTTGAAGGACTCCTTAACCATGACCGCGATGCCAATTGAGTAGACTTTACGACGTACATCATCGCCAAATGTAAAATTTCTCCAGCGCTTGAGGTATCTGACAATACGCCGGAACTGCTCATGCTTATTCGAGCCATAAGCTTCATTAGCGTCATAATTATTCACCCAGTCAATAAGTTCACGTGGCGCGGCTCTGGCCCACTCACGATTATCCTCATCTGAATGTCTCTTGCCAACGGCCAATTCGTACTGGCCGTTATCGTACTTGCGGTAAATTGGGATATCGATATGAAGGTCATCAGCCTTGTAATCAGCAGTCACACAAGGTTTTTTGACCTTAGCATTTTTAAAGCCCCGACCTTCCAGCACTTCAAGAACAGCGAGCTTGGGTGTTATCGGGTTTTCTGGAGCGAGATCCGCTTCAATTACTATTGCACGGTCAATATCGAAATCCTGCCCTTTTTCACGGATCCCCGTGAAAGTAGCCAAAGACCCTTGAATGAAGTCCTCAATAACCGGATACCCATCCTCCTTGAACCGTTCAACGATATCTGCAGTAATACTATCGTCCTTGAGGCGGGCCGTCGTGTACTCCAGGTCCTTCCTTCCTAACTTGATAGCATCGTGAAAACTCTTAAATTTATTTTGAAGACTCATATTGACCCCGCATTTGTTGTGAACTAAACAACAAATGGAGCCGCTTCGCTTAATTTCAAGTGAACGAGTGAGAATTCAATCCAATTCTGATTTACATCAATAAAAATTAGCTTTGTTAAGGTAGTAAGCCTGTAAGGTTTAGTCTTTTTGAGGAGGTGGCTGACTAGCCATTTTTTTTATGAATGCTGTCAGCTTATCAATATCACCTTCAGCAATTGCTTTCTCATCTGGCGTGAGTGGGACTTCCTCAAGATACCGGCGTATGGAGGCCTTACTTTCAAGAGCTTGCGCCTGGGAACTGCTTTTCGGCAAGCTAAAATCACAGCCAATACAGGCCATTCTGTGCGGGCAACTGCTCCAAAACGGATTGGTGCAATACAAATCACCTAAATCATAGTATAGAGCAGGCCCTGATGACGTTAGGGCCTGACTGTCATGATCGATCAGCACGCTGATCATATGGGAAATTTTGTCCGCTTTCACAAAAGAAGCCGCCAGCCGTGTTGGGCGAATGCGGATGTAGTGCAGGGTCGAGCGTGGGCAGCTATGTCCGGACCATTCCATCAGCTCATGCAGAGTCATCCCCTGTGGCACACTGGCCAGTGCGGTAACGGCTGAGGCTCTACCGCGATGACTGGTGATCCGCCCCCGGCTGTCGTCGCAAGGGACGCCTGCCCGGGCGCATAAAACGGGAATGATGGTATTATTCAGTATTGAGTTTCCGATCCTCTTTCCCCTGTACTGAAATAAATAATTGACCCTTTCAGCAGTACGTTCATCAGTCAGGGGCGCTTGTTCTGTCGGGCGTTCCTGTAACCACAAATCTACATACTTTTTCACGACACTGGCAACTGGTTTGACAAATGCCTTTGACGTTTTTCCTGCCGGTACATCCAGGTAACAAAGGGTTCCGGCCGGAATAATGCTACCGTCGTCGTGAACAATATCATCTGTCTGTTCGTGCACACAGCCTACACTCAATCGTAATATTTCATTCTGTCTTAACCCTGCATGAGTCCAGATAACCGCCATAGCCTGGTGCATGGCAAACGGATAATGGATCTCGGTCAGCATATCCTCCGTTCGTAAATTCAGGCTGGCCCAGATCAGCTTCAACCACACCGGGTCGTCAATAACTCTGGGGTTAACTCCACGGATAAATGATGGTGTATCGGGTGTTGCCAGGTGACGGTATGGGTTTAGCTTCAGTCGTCCCCATCCCCAGAGTTCATAGTCAACAAAAAAGCGCCGAAGAGCATACAAAAAAGATGCCCTGGAATTACTCATCAGTGGCTGCCCGGACCGGGCGGATACACGCCTCGTTTCCTCAGGCTCCAGGGAAAGCTCATCAACATTCATTCTTCCCAGCGCGGCGATGAAACTGGCGCAGGTACTAATGTTCCAGTCAGCAGGCTCGCGGATATCAGGACAGTCTCTGGCAAGCCACAAACCGATACGCAAAATAAAGCTGTAAGTTGTTTCGCGAGTCTTGGGGCGCAGCACGGAAGTTTCCCGCCACCGATGACACCATTCAACCCATTCTGAGGCAATTCCGTCAGTCCTCTTTTCTTTCCAGCCGATATAACCCCGCATGCGCAATGGACGGGCCAGAATCCCCATGGCTGCCAGCCCGTGAGATACCTTACCTACAGCTCTGGCGATCCCTTCTGTACGATACTGCTGGCCCCGTTTGAGCAGTTCTTCGGTAAAACTTTCCAGACGAGGATCACCATTTTCCAGCATCAACATCCCCAGAACCGCCGAGAGAAACATCTCCTGTGTATGACGGGAGTACCCGAGAGCCACAAGCACCTCCGACAAGCGGTTCAGTTCCTGCTGAAAAAAATCTCGTCCAAATGCAGCTTTGGCATAATGTGCAGGTTGTCGGAATCGCTTGCTGTACAGCGGAAAAGGAACATCGGCAAGATGAAAAGCCCAAGCAGATAAAAGTGGACCACTAATACGCCAATTCTGATACAACCCTTGCCAGATCTCTTCGCCCCAGCAGTTGCAAGGTTGATCTCTGAGAGCCATTTCGGTCAGTACTGCCTGAAGGGTGAGTTTAGTCAGCTCCTGGCTGATGCCGGCGTTTTGGGCAATATCAAAAAATGGTTGTAACAGTGGTGGAACGGGTATCTGGTTTATAAAGGCATAGCGGCGTTGCTGTGTACTGATAGCCGCCCGCTCTTCCTCAGAGAAAAATATCTTGAGGTTGTATATTGTTCGATCAAAGGGATGCCAGACAATCCCGGTCAAAGTGTCCGGTTTCATAGTAATCTCCTCACACCATCAAAATACAATTCCGGCTATTTTCAGATCCAGATCTGCAACCGCACCAGCCATCCTGGCAGCGAGTTCTGTCCCGGACAGGTGCAAATAAATCTGAGTAGTTCTGGGATCCCGATGTCCGGCATACGCTGCAAGTTCATGTAATGACCATCCCGCCCGCGCCAGATGAGTCAGGCGCAGGTGACGGAAAGTATGAGTGGAGAAATAAGGCAGTCCGGATTTAAGGCCCCAACTGCGGACGATTTTACTCCAGGCCCAGATGCTCAATGGCATACCGTGATTCCGGTCTGATACTGAACGAAATAATGGACCACCAGATAAACCACTTTTCCGTAACTGTTGCAAATGGGCAGCAAGTACAGGTACTACCGCCGGGCTGTAACAGACAATACGTTCGCGATGATTCTTGGTTGTCTCGGCACGAATACGGATCAATCGAAGACCTAGATCGAGATCATCAACTCGAAGTGCCGTCACCTCAGCTCGTCTTAATGCGCCATAGTAGGCCAGAGTCAGCATCAGACGGTCGCGTAACGTTGCGGTGGCAGCCTGTTGCAGTAGGGTAAACCAGCCATGATCATCAGGAATACGGGGAAGGCGGGTGATACGCGGCACCAGCCCACGCCCGCTGAAAACCGGGCCAGGCAACATCGCCCGGGGAACCGGGCTGGTTTCACAGAGTTCCTGGTAATAAAGATAATCGTACCAGAGCCGGATAGCAGAGATACGCAACTGGAGTGTGGAACTGGATACCGGATGCGCCATTCCAGGTAATTGGGGGCGAATATAACCGGAAAAATCCTCAAAATGGGCTGATGTGGGAGGAATTGATTTCGCTTCGCAGTAGCGTAAGTAATGTGTCAGTGCCCCTCGGTAGGCTTTAATCGTTGCTTCAGCCCGGCCCAGGTCAGTCAGTAGTCCGAGCCATTGTTCAACAAGATGCATACTGGCACTGAAAAGTGGATTGCTGACCATTATGTTTACCTCTTTTGACAGAGAAACAGGTGCAGTTTAGTTTAAACGGCTCGATCAGATGTTGCATTCCACTTAACTTACTACAGCTCGTAGTTGCTACTAAAAGCAGTAACACCATAGTGATGAAAGAGTTCCTTCTGTTTGAAATAGGGACCACCCATTTGTACACCACAGTTTTTAGCCTCAGCGTTGCAGGCCACCACGCCCCCATCATTGTTACTTAACACCACCACCGGTTTCCCTTTCAGGTCGGGTCGAAAAACCGTTTCACAGCTGGCATAGAAGCTATTTACATCGACCAGGGCAAACATCATTAACTCATCTGTTTAATGGCGTAAGTCACAACACCAAATATCTCCAGCGCTTCTTCACCGAGACGAATGGGCTGGAAAGAACGATTAAGCGGAGTCAATTGAATCACAGGCCTGAGCTGTAGTTGTCTGACGACAAATTCGCCATTAATCGCCGCAATGACAATGTTGTTATGCACCGCAGTTCTTGCACTGTCGATTACCAGCAGGTCACCATTGCCGATACCGCCCTCTTTCATCGAATCGTCAGATGCGCGCACGAAGTATGTAGCAGCAGGACGCTTAACCAGTAACTCATGAAGATCGATGCCCTTTTCAGCATAGTCCTGTGCAGGTGATGGAAAGGCTGCCATAGTCATTCTCCATACGTCGTTGATTGATAAAAAATAAAAAACGTTTGCGACATTCTGAATCCCATACAAACAGCTTACTGTATATATATACAGTATCGTTAAATGAACGAGCCGATCAAGTCACTTGCAGGCAGATTCTTATAACGATTTGAAGAGGTGGAGAATTTAATTAGCCGAAACAGAGCAAGATGAATCGCAACCCACATTTGCCCTACCGCTTCAGCCCTCACCGTTCTATGCTTAGTTGATGGAGAAAATGACTGAATTGAAACGCACCAAGCGCCTTGCGCTTTCCTTGCTGCTGATTGCGGCTGTGACTTTTGTGATAACCCTCTTTTTGCCACCGGGATTCTGGGTTAGCGGCTTAAAAGCGATTGCTGAAGCCGCTATGGTCGGTGCACTCGCTGACTGGTTTGCCGTTACCGCATTGTTTCATCGCGTGCCGATCCCCTTTATTTCCCGTCATACGGCGATTATTCCGCGCAACAAAGACCGCATTGGTGAAAACCTGGGTGTCTTTGTGCAGGAAAAATTTCTTGATACTCAATCACTAATAACGCTGATTCGCCGACACGAACCGGCGCATATGATTGGCCAGTGGTTTAGCAAGCCCGACAATGCACAGCGCGTTGGTCAGCATCTGCTGCAAGTGATGAGCGCATTTTTGGACTTAACAGACGATGCGCGTATCCAGCGCTTGATTCGCCAGGCGGTGCATAAGGCCATTGATAAAGTCGATTTAACGCATTCAAGTGCTCTGTTGCTGGAAAGCCTGACCAAAAATAACCGCCATCAGGAACTGCTTGATGCTGTGATTGCTCAAATGCTGGCACTGATTAAACGTGACAGTACGCGGGCGTTTATTGCCCACCAGATTGTGCGCTGGCTAGAAACGGAGCACCCGCGTAAAGCTAAATTGTTACCAACAGAATGGCTCGGGGAGCACAGTGCAGAGCTGGTTTCCAATGCGGTGAACTCATTTCTCGATGATGTTAGTCACGATCAAGGCCACCAGATCCGCCAGGCATTCGATCGCGCCACATTAAAGCTCATTGAGAATCTTAAACACTCGCCGCAGATGGCGGAAAAAGCAGACAACATTAAGAGTTATTTGAAAGAGGATGAGGCGTTTAACCGCTATTTGGGCGAACTTTGGGGCGATTTACGGCAATGGCTGAAGGTTGATGTTAATGCTGAGGACTCGCGAGTGAAACAGCGAATTGCTGAGGCTGGACAGTGGCTTGGGGAAACGTTGGTTGCTGACAGCGCGTTACGCGCTTCATTAAACGAGCATCTGGAGCAGGCAGTACAAAAGGTTGCTCCTGAGTTTGCTACGTTCCTGACTCGCCATATTAGCGATACGGTCAAAAGTTGGGATGCGCAGGATATGTCGCGGCAAATCGAATTGAATATTGGTAAAGACTTACAGTTTATCCGTATTAACGGCACGTTGGTTGGGGGGGCAATCGGGCTGGTGCTTTACCTGCTGTCGCAAATACCGACGGTGCTGCCGTTACTGAACTTCTAATGAACTTAACTGAGTTGTATAGAGTATAAAGAAAACGCCCGCATCAGCGGGCGTTAGAAAATCAATGGTTTTGTTTCGGTTGGTCGCGATGACCGACTTTTGAGAAGACGTTAAAGACTTCACCCAATCCATAGATAAGACCGAGAATCACCGCCATAACGATTGGCACCATGACCACGGCAAACACCAAGCTTTTCAATAACTCTAACATGGATGCCTCCAACAAAAGTGAGAGCGGTTATTCTAACGAGCTGACAGAAAAACGCACTCTCCTTTTGTGCGATTTGCCCAACCCCGCGCAATAGAGGAAAATGGCGTTTTCATTATTGCGGAGAGGTTATGCAAGCTGAAATTTTACTGACGCTGAAACTCCAGCAGCGGCTGTTCGCCGATCCACGTCGTATCGCGCTACTTAAACAAATACAATATACCGGCTCAATTAGCCAGGGTGCAAAGCTTGCGGGCATCAGCTACAAAAGTGCCTGGGATGCTATCAACGAGATGAATCAGTTAAGCGACGAGACATTAGTTGAACGAGCAACAGGCGGTAAAGGTGGCGGAGGCGCGATACTGACACGCTATGGCGAACGTCTTATCCAACTGTATGAACTGCTGGCGCAAATCCAACAAAAAGCTTTTGATGTACTGCGTGATGACGCGCTGCCGCTCGATAGTCTACTCGCGGCAATCTCACGATTTTCATTGCAAACCAGCGCCCGTAATCAGCTTTTTGGCACCGTGCTGCACCGTGACAGTGAAAAAGTTCAGCAACATGTTGATATATTGCTGGCTGATGGTTCGACGCGCTTACAAGCAGCAATTACCCGTCAAAGCGCAGAACGCCTGGGTTTGAGCGAAGGCAAAGAAGTCCTAGTGCTGATTAAAGCACCGTGGGTAGAAATCACCACCGATGCAAAACGTGCAAGTGGCGCAGAAAACCAACTCACCGGCATTGTCAGCAATATTCAGCAAGGTGCGGAACAAAGCGAAGTTCTGGTGCAATTACCTGATGGACAAACGCTTTGTGCTACCGTTCCAAATAATGTAGTGGAAACCCAGCAACTGGTAGAAGGTGCTGAAGTCATAGCATTTTTTAATGCCGATCGCGTGATTATCGCCACTCTGTGCTAAATAAAACTGGCGAATTGACAACAAGACAGGCAATCCGTAAATCTGAGTTTAATGACTGCAAAAAATGGGATGAACTATGTCGACGTTGCAAATTTCGCAAGGGATCTTTTACCTTAGCGACACCCGAACTCTGGCCCTCAATGACTTAACCATTCGCGCCGGTGAAAGCTGGGCGTTTGTGGGTGCCAACGGCAGTGGGAAATCAGCCCTCGCCCGCGCACTTGCAGGCTCCCTTCCCGTGCAGAAAGGCAAACGCGAGAGTTCATTTTCGCGCATTGCTCATCTTTCCTTTGAACAACTGCAAAAATTAGTCAGCGATGAATGGCAGCGCAATAACACTGACCTGTTGAGCCCTGACGAAGACGATACAGGCCGCACGACGGCGGAAATTATTCAGGATGAAGTCAAAGATGAAAACCGCTGCCAGAAACTTGCGCAGCTTTTTGGCATTACCCCATTACTGACTCGCCGCTTTAAATACCTGTCGACGGGTGAAACACGCAAAACCTTGCTCTGCCAGGCGCTGATGCCGCAGCCAGATTTGCTGATTTTTGATGAACCGTTTGACGGGCTGGACGTGAAATCCCGCGAACAGTTGGCCGGATTATTGGGCGAACTGAGCACGCAAGGTTATACCGTTGTACTGGTGCTTAACCGCTTCGATGAAATCCCTGATTTTGTGCAGCACGCTGGCGTGCTGGCCGATTGCGCACTGATTGAAGTCGGCGAAAAACAAAAACTCCTTGAACAGGCGCTGATTGCCCAACTCGCGCACAGTGAAAAACTGGCGGGCGTTGCGCTGCCCGAAGCGGACGATCCGAGCGCGCGCTACACACTGCCGGAAGATCAGCCACGGATTATTCTGCGCGACGGCGTTGTGGAATATAACGACAGGCCGATCCTGCATAAGCTTTCCTGGACGGTAAACCCAGGCGAACACTGGCAAATCGTCGGCCCGAACGGAGCGGGTAAATCGACATTATTGAGTCTGATAACGGGCGATCATCCGCAGGGTTACAGTAATGATTTGACGCTGTTTGGCCGCCGCCGTGGTAGCGGTGAAACCATCTGGGATATCAAAAAGCACATCGGTTATGTCAGCAGCAATTTGCATCTGGACTACCGCGTCAGCACCACGGTGCGCAACGTTGTGCTGTCGGGCTATTTTGATTCAATTGGCATTTATCAGGCTGTTTCGGACCGCCAGCAGAAACTTGCCCGCGAGTGGCTGAACATGCTCGGCATGGATAACGCTATCGCTGATGCGCCATTCCACAGTCTGTCATGGGGCCAGCAACGTCTCGCGTTGATTGCCCGTGCGTTGGTTAAACACCCAACGTTATTGATTCTGGATGAACCTCTACAAGGGCTCGACCCATTGAACCGTCAGTTAGTACGCCGCTTCATTGATATATTGATTGGTGAAGGGGAAACGCAACTGCTATTTGTCTCTCACCATGCCGAAGACGCGCCTGAATGCATTACTAAGCGGCTGACTTTCGTTGCCGATGGCGATGCTTATCGTTACGAGTTTGAAGATTTATAGCCCCTGAACGATAAAGCCCTTTTCGTCGGGGTGGCGGCGTTTTCGTTTAGCCACCCTACTTTCAGACAACCCGCAGCCTGCTCATAGCTACCATTTGTTTTATAATCATTTTTGCTACTACAGAGCGCTGTTGAAATATCAGTGTAAACGATTCCACTAATTTATCCCATGTCACACTTTTGCCATCTCTGTTATGCTATGTTTAATACATACCATACGCGTAATGGAGAGCAAAATGAGAGTATTGGTAACAGGTGGTAGCGGTTACATTGGCAGTCATACCTGCGTGCAACTGCTGCAAAATGGTCATGATGTCGTCATTCTGGACAATTTGTGTAATAGCAAACGTAGTGTGCTGCCAGTAATTGAACGTCTTGGCGGCAAACACCCTCTGTTCATTGACGGCGATATCCGTGATGAAGCATTGCTGGCAGAAATTTTCCACGATCACCAAATTGATGCCGTAATTCATTTTGCCGGGCTCAAAGCCGTTGGCGAATCGGTTAACAAGCCGCTGGAATATTACGACAACAACGTTACCGGCACCTTGCGCCTGATTTCTGCCATGCGCGCGGCTAATGTCACCAACTTCATCTTCAGCTCATCTGCCACAGTTTATGGCGACCAGCCACAAATCCCTTACGTAGAAAGCTTCCCAACCGGCACACCTGCAAGCCCATATGGCCGCAGCAAGTTAATGGTTGAACAGATTCTGGCTGATTTGCAAAAAGCCCAGCCGAACTGGAGCGTGGCATTGCTGCGTTACTTCAACCCGGTCGGTGCACATCCGTCAGGCGATATGGGTGAAGACCCGCAAGGTATTCCAAACAATCTGATGCCGTACATTGCGCAGGTTGCAGTAGGACGTCGTGATTCACTGGCAGTCTTTGGTAACGATTACCCAACCGAAGACGGTACTGGCGTGCGCGACTACATTCACGTTATGGATCTTGCCGATGGCCATGTTGCAGCAATGCAAACCCTACAAGGCAAGCCTGGCGTGCATATCTATAACCTCGGTGCAGGTATCGGTAGCAGCGTGCTGGACGTTATCAACGCTTTCAGTACCGCTTGCGGAAAGCCGGTGAATTACCACTTTGCCCCGCGTCGTGATGGTGATCTTCCCGCTTACTGGGCTGATGCAACCAAAGCCGACAACGAACTTAACTGGCGTGTCAGCCGTACTCTGCAAGAAATGGCAGATGATACCTGGCGCTGGCAGTCTCGCCATCCTCAAGGTTATCCAGACTAAGGAAATGTGATGGAGCAGTTTAACCCGGTGGATCATCCACATCGCCGTTTTAACCCACTAACCGGACAATGGATTCTGGTCTCTCCACATCGGGCTAAGCGCCCTTGGCAGGGAGCCCAGGAAACACCATCAAAGGAAACATTACCGACGCACGATCCGGATTGTTTCCTGTGTCCTGGAAATACGCGCGTCACTGGTGATAAAAATCCGCAATATACCGGTACCTTTGTTTTTACTAACGACTTTGCTGCATTGATGACAGACACCCCAGATGCACCTGAAAACAGCGATCCACTTTTACGTTGTGAAAGCGCTCGCGGTACCAGCCGGGTTATCTGCTTCTCCCCAGATCACAGCAAAACGCTACCGCAACTTTCCGTGCCAGCACTGGAAGAAGTGGTCAAAACCTGGCAAGAACAGACTGCCGATTTGGGTAAAACCTATCCGTGGGTACAGGTTTTTGAAAACAAAGGCGCTGCTATGGGCTGCTCCAACCCCCATCCGCACGGCCAGGTTTGGGCAAACAGCTTCCTGCCAAACGAAGTGGCGCGTGAAGATGTGCTACAGCGCGAATACTTTGCCAAAAATGGCTCGCCGATGTTGGTCGATTATGCACAGCGTGAGCTTAAAGACGGTAGCCGTACGGTGGTAGAAACCGAACACTGGATTGCCGTGGTGCCGTACTGGGCGGCGTGGCCGTTCGAAACGTTGCTACTGCCAAAAACACATATTCTACGCATCACCGATCTTAGCGCCGGGCAAAGCAGCGATTTGGCGTTGGCGCTAAAAAAACTGACCAGCCGTTACGACAACCTTTTCCAGTGCTCATTCCCCTATTCCATGGGCTGGCACGGCGCACCGTTTAATGGTGAGGAAAATGGCCACTGGCAGTTGCATGCTCACTTCTATCCGCCGCTGCTGCGTAGCGCAACAGTGCGTAAATTTATGGTCGGCTATGAAATGCTGGCTGAAACCCAACGTGATTTAACCGCAGAGCAAGCCGCAGAACGCTTGCGTGCCGTATCCGATATTCACTTTCGCCAATCCGGAGAATAAAAATGAGTCTGAAAGATAAAACCCAACACCTCTTCGCCGAACAATTTGGTTATCCGGCGACCCATACAATTCAGGCTCCAGGCCGGGTTAACCTGATTGGCGAACACACTGATTATAACGACGGTTTTGTGCTGCCTTGCGCTATTGATTACCAGACGGTGATCAGTTGCGCGAAACGTGATGACCGTCTGGTACGCGTGATTGCTGCAGATTACGATAACCAAACGGATGAATTTTCGTTGGATAAACCCATTCTGAGCCACGACACACAGCAGTGGTCCAACTATGTTCGCGGTGTCGTTAAGCATTTACAAAAGCGCGATAAAAACTTTGGCGGTGCCGATCTAGTGATCAGCGGTAACGTGCCACAGGGCGCGGGCTTGAGTTCTTCCGCTTCTCTGGAGGTCGCGGTAGGTACTGTGTTCCAGAAGCTTTATCACCTGTCGCTTGATGGCTCGCAAATTGCCTTAAATGGCCAGGAAGCTGAAAATCAATTTGTCGGCTGTAACTGCGGCATCATGGATCAGCTAATTTCAGCGTTAGGCAAAAAAGATCACGCGTTGCTGATTGATTGCCGCACGCTCGGCACTAAAGCGGTGTCGATGCCCAAAGGCGTTGCTGTCGTTATTATCAACAGTAACTTCAAACGTACTCTGGTAGGCAGTGAATACAATACACGCCGCGAGCAATGCGAAACCGGTGCGCGTTTCTTTACGCAGAAAGCACTACGCGATGTTGAGCTTTCCAAGTTTAATGAAGTCGCTCATGAGCTTGACCCGATTGTTGCGAAACGCGTACGCCACGTCCTGACTGAAAACATCCGTACCGTAGAGGCCGCTGATGCGCTGGCAAAAGGTGATCTAAAACGTATGGGCGTGCTGATGGCTGAATCTCACGCTTCTATGCGCGATGATTTCGAAATTACCGTGCCGCAGATTGATACTTTAGTTGAAATCGTCAAAGCGACTATCGGCGACAAAGGCGGTGTGCGTATGACCGGCGGCGGCTTCGGTGGCTGTATCGTGGCGCTGATTCCGGAAGATTTGGTACCTGCGGTTAAACAGGCTGTCGAAAAACAGTACGAAGCGAAAACCGGTATCAAAGAAACCTTCTATGTGTGCAAACCTTCAGAGGGTGCTGGCCAATGCTAAAAGAGACTCCACAGCTCGCACCCGACGGGCAACCCTTCCGCATCTCCACCCTGCGCAATAGCACAGGGCTGGTGGTCACTGTAATGGACTGGGGCGCAACCCTGTTGTCATGCCGTGTGCCAATGAAAGATGGAACCGTGCGTGAAACACTGCTTGGTTGCGAAACACCTGAAGATTACCTCAATCAGGCAGCTTATCTGGGCGCAACAGTTGGCCGTTATGCCAACCGCATTGCGAACAGCCAGTTTGAGCGCGATGGTGTCACTGTTAAGGTGACAGCAAATCAGGGGGCTCATCAGTTGCATGGTGGGCCTGATGGTTTTGATAAACGCCGCTGGCGGATTGTGCGCCAGAATGAGCATGAGGTGCTATATACACTTGATTCTCAAGACGGCGACCAGGGATTCCCCGGCGAATTGCGCGCAACGGCGCGTTATGCGCTTACCGAAGATAACTGCATCACCATCGAATTCCGTGCCAAAACCAGTAAACCATGCCCGGTAAACCTGACTAATCACGCTTATTTCAATCTTGATGGTAAGCAAAACGATATTCGTCAACATCGCCTTCAACTGCTGGCAGATAGCTATTTACCGGTCGACAGCAACGGTATTCCACAAGCAGGTATTGCCGATGTTATGAACACAGGTTTTGATTTCCGCACGCCAAAAACTATCGCCGATGATTTCCTGCGTGACAACGACCAGGTGTTGGTAAAAGGCTACGATCACGCTTTCTTGTTGCAGGCGCAAGGTGATGCAAGCCAGGCTGCGGTGCATGTCTGGTCGAGCGATAATAAACTGCAAATGACGGTCTACACCACGGCCCCTGCCCTGCAGTTTTATAGCGGCAATTACCTGGACGGAACACCAGCAAGAGAACAAGGCACTTACAGTGCTTACCAGGGCCTGGCACTGGAAAGTGAATTCCTGCCGGATAGCCCAAATCATCCTGAATGGCCGCAACCCGATTGCTGGTTACAGCCAGATGATGAATATTTGAGCATTACAGAATACGAATTTATTGCGCTTTAAACTTCTCGCCCTCCACAATGGAGGGCGATTCTTATCCCGATCGCTGGATTTCCCGCCATTTAGCGACAAAAATATAACAACCATTCACATCCACCTTACACTCCACACTCTTTTTCGCTATGTTAAACGTTTAGCATTGCCGCTTGCCCCTTCGCGGCAATATAATGATAATCGTTATCATTAATCGCAGGCTTATTAAGGAGTAAACTATGGCTGTTACTAAGCTGGTTCTGGTTCGTCACGGTGAAAGCCAGTGGAACAATGAAAACCGCTTCACCGGTTGGTATGACGTTGATCTGTCTGAGAAAGGTAAAACTGAAGCGAAAGCGGCAGGCAAGCTGCTGAAAGATGAAGGCTACTCCTTCGACTTTGCTTATACTTCAGTGCTGAAACGTGCCATCCATACACTGTGGAATATCCTCGATGAACTGGATCAGGCATGGCTGCCAGTTGAGAAATCCTGGAAGCTAAATGAGCGCCACTATGGTGCGCTTCAGGGTCTGAACAAAGCGGAAACTGCTGAGAAATACGGTGATGAGCAAGTTAAGCAATGGCGCCGTGGATTTGCGATCACGCCTCCAGAACTGACGCGTGATGACGAACGCTTCCCAGGCCATGACCCACGTTATGCAAGCCTGACCGATAAAGAACTACCAGTAACGGAAAGCCTGGCACTGACTATCGATCGCGTTATTCCTTACTGGAACGAAACCATTCTGCCACGCATGAAAAGCGGCGAGCGTGTAATTGTTGCCGCTCACGGTAACTCCCTGCGCGCATTGGTTAAATTCCTTGATAACCTGAGCGAAGATGAAATTCTTGAGCTGAATATCCCAACTGGCGTGCCACTGGTATATGAGTTCGATGAGAATTTCAAACCACTGAAACGCTACTATCTGGGTAATGCTGATGAAATCGCAGCAAAAGCCGCAGCGGTAGCCAACCAGGGTAAAGCGAAGTAATTCGTTAGATGTGAAAAAGGCGTGGTGAAAACCACGCCTTTTTTATTGTGATT
>NZ_LXEO01000027.1 GCF_001654865.1 Buttiauxella noackiae ATCC 51607
TTATATCAGGACTAGTCAGATCGCGTTAAAGCTTAGCCGCGGCGTGCTTTTACCGCATCTGCTAGCTGGCGCAATACAGTTTCAGTATCTTCCCAGCCGATACACGCATCAGTGACGCTCTTACCATAAACCAGCGGCTCGCTGCCTTCGAGGTTCTGGTTGCCTTCAACAAGGTGACTTTCAATCATCACACCGGTAATTGCGGCATCACCCCCAGAAATTTGCTGACAAACATCTGCGCACACTTCCATTTGCTTCTTAAATTGCTTGCTGCTGTTCGCGTGGCTGAAGTCGATCATCACTTGGGCAGGCAGACCCGCTTTTTGCAGATCGGATTTCACCTGAGCAACATGTGCCGCACTGTAGTTTGGCTCTTTGCCGCCGCGCAGGATGATATGACAGTCGCCATTTCCGCTCGTAGTCACGATGGCAGAGTGGCCCCATTTGGTCACAGACAAGAAGCAGTGCGGCGCACCAGCCGCATTGATAGCATCGATAGCAACTTTCATGGTGCCATCGGTGCCATTTTTGAAGCCAACCGGGCATGAAAGACCAGACGCCAGTTCACGGTGAACCTGAGATTCTGTAGTACGTGCACCAATGGCACCCCAGCTCATCAAGTCCGCCAGGTACTGCGGGGTAATCATATCCAGGAATTCACCAGCCGCAGGCAGGCCTGAGTCGTTGATATCTAACAGTAGCTTACGAGCAATACGCAGGCCATCGTTGATCTGGTAGCTGCTGTCCATATGTGGATCGTTGATCAGCCCTTTCCAGCCAACCGTTGTGCGTGGTTTTTCGAAGTAGACACGCATAACGATTTCCAGCTCACCCTGCAATTCTTCACGCAGCGTCAACAAGCGCGCGCCATACTCTTTCGCCGCTTTGATATCGTGAATTGAGCAAGGGCCAATGACAACCAGCAGACGATCATCATTTCCTTTCAGAATTTTATGAATCGCTTTGCGCGCGCCGGATACGGTTGCGGCGGCTTTTTCAGTGGCGGGGAATTTTTCGAGCAGCGCTACTGGCGGTAAAAGTTCGTTGATTTCTTTAATACGTAAGTCGTCATTCTGATAATTCATGATATTTCCGGGAATGGCCTTGAGATTTAGCTTAGTTGCAATCCCTTCAATCTATCGCTTCAGACCGGAAGTGTAAACGGGCTTTTACACTTCAGGCAGAATATTCCTGGAAACGACCTAAAAAGCGCCAAAAAATGGTAAAAACACGGTTTCCCGCTACAATTTTTAATTGTTAACACTGAAAAACACTGAATTAGCAAAATTGTATTCTGATGCAGCTTTCCTGGCTAACATATTTAGCCGATAAAAGCACCATGCACAGAATAAAGTCAGTGCACTGTTGGAAGAAGTTATCCAGCAATAACGACCATAACAGGAGCATTAAATGAATAAATTAACTGCACTTTTCCTGACAGCAACCCTTTCTGTAGCAAGCAGTCTGGCAATGGCCGCTGAAACCAGCGGGAGCAATAACGGCCAGGCAAACGCAAGTGCCGAAGCAGGCCAGGTTGCACCAGATGCAAATCAGAATCTCGCACCGAAAAACGTCGATAACAGCAATATCAATAATAGCGGCACCATGCTTCATCCTAATGGCTCAACCAGCAGCAGCGGTATGACCAACGATGGAATGAGCAAAGATGAAATCCATAAAAATTCGATGTGTAAGGACGGGAAATGCCCGGATATGAACAAAAAGGTAGAAACCGGTAGCGGAGATGACGTGAACACAAAAGTGGACGGCACCTCGCAGTAAATTAAGCCCGGAAAGATAAGGGGGAGCTTAGGCTCTCCTTTTTTATGAGCGTTATTCAGCAAGTTAACAATGTTAGTGGTTATAATTAGCGCATTATTGCCTTACGGATATAGAGGAACCATGGCGCATACACATCAACATACCCCGAGTGATTCCAACTCCAGGCGCCTTCTGTGGGCCTTTGCTGTCACAGCGCTTTTTATGGTGGCCGAAGTCATCGGTGGTGTGCTTTCTGGCTCGCTTGCCCTGCTCGCTGACGCGGGTCATATGCTGACAGATGCAGCGGCATTACTGGTGGCTTTGCTGGCAGTACAGTTTGCGCGCCGTCCACCAAATACTCGCCATACCTTTGGCTGGTTAAGATTGACGACACTTGCAGCCTTTGTGAATGCAATTGCTCTGGTAGTGATTACCATTCTGATTGTCTGGGAGGCAGTAGTCCGTTTTTATCATCCGCAACCCATAGCGGGCTGGACGATGCTGATTATTGCGTTTGCCGGGTTACTGGCGAATCTATTTTCGTTCTGGATTTTGCATCGCGGAAACGAAGAAAAAAATATTAACGTTCGCGCCGCAGCCCTGCACGTTTTGGGAGATTTGTTAGGTTCGGTAGGAGCCATTGCTGCGGCACTGATCATTCTTTGGACAGGCTGGACACCTATTGACCCTATCCTTTCCATCCTGGTTTCGTGTCTGGTGCTACGTAGCGCATGGAATTTGCTTAAAGAGAGCGTTAATGAACTTCTCGAAGGCGCACCTCATGCTTTTGATATTCCGATACTGAAACGCAAACTTACCAGAACCATTCCGGAAGTACGGAATGTTCATCATGTCCATATCTGGCTAGTGGGTGAGAAGCCGTTGATGACTTTGCACGTTCAGGTGGTACCGCCGCACGATCACGATGCTCTGCTGGAGCGCATCCACCATTTTTTAAAAGAGGAATATCAGATTGAGCATGCCACGGTACAGATGGAGTATCAGCTTTGTCATGGGCAGGATTGTGATTTAAACGAGCATGATGAACATGACCATCATGGCCATGCTCATCATCACCACTGATTAGGAAAACGCGCGTGAACCACGTTCATGCGCACTTTTGATCCACATGCGGCTACCGTTGAGCGCAATAAATGTCAGGATCAAATATTCCAGCGACATTGCATAGACGCCCTGTAAGGCAAAGATAACTACGCTAATCATGTTAATGATCACCCAAAGCAGCCAGTTTTCGACGTACTTACGAGTCATCAGAATCATCGCCACAATGGACAGCACCATCATGCAAGAATCCCAGAATGGAAACGCATCAGGCTGAAGATCAGGCATCGTGGCATTCAGGCCCAGCGCCTGCATAACTGAAACTGCCGTACGCGTCAGGAAAGCAAATACCGGGTCGATGAATATCGTCATCAGCCCAATCGCGCCGACACAGAATACAATCCAGGCCAGCGCCTTAGGTAAGGGTAACCAGCGGATATGAAGTGCAGCCTGGTTGTCACTGGTTTGTCTCGACCAGGCATACCAGCCATAAATATTAGCCGCAAAGAAGAACAGCTGTAGCAACAGGCTCGCATAGAGTTGAATCTGGAAGAAAATAATCGCAAATAGGGTAACGTTAATTAAACCAAATGCGTAATTACTAATTTTCTCAAGACTTGCCAGCCAGATACAGAGTAAACCCGCCAGTGTCCCGATCGCTTCAATCCACGATAAATCATACCCGCCTGCTCCGATGGGTATGTGAACCAAAATGTTCTGCGTGCTAAAAAAGTCCATATTCGCTCCTGAAGGTATACCCTTACGCATTACCCTTAATATTGCGTCGCAACTCAGCGGCAAAATCTAACATTCGATTTAAAGGCACCAGCGCTCCCTCACGCAGCGCAGCATCAACATGGATCTCGTGTGCCGCTCCGCCATGCTCCAGCCCCTCAGCGATGGCTTTAAGGCCGTTCATTGCCATCCACGGGCAATGTGCACAGGTACGGCACGTTGCACCTTCTCCTGCTGTCGGCGCTTCGAACAATTCTTTATCCGGGCACGCCTGCTGCATTTTGTAGAAAATACCGCGATCCGTGGCCACAATGAGTTGCTTATGCGGCAATGTTTGCGCCGCCGCAATCAACTGGCTGGTAGAACCAACCGCATCAGCTAAATCAACAATGGCTTGTGGGGATTCAGGATGTACAAGCACTGCAGCGTCAGGATAAAGCGCTTTCATGCGAGTCAATGCCTGAGTTTTAAACTCGTCATGCACGATACACGCACCTTGCCAGCACAACACATCAGCACCAGTCTGCTTTTGAACGTAATTTCCCAAATGGCGGTCCGGTGCCCAGATAATTTTCTCGCCCAGACTGTCAAGATGTTCAATTAATTCAACTGCAATGCTGGAAGTCACAACCCAATCTGCACGCGCTTTTACCGCTGCGGAAGTATTAGCATAGACCACCACTGTGCGATCAGGATGTTGATCGCAGAAAGCATTGAACTCTTCAATTGGACAGCCGAGATCCAAAGAGCACTCTGCATTCAAAGTTGGCATCAGAACGGTTTTTTCCGGGCTCAGGATTTTCGAGGTCTCCCCCATAAAACGCACCCCGGCTACCAATAACGTGGTTGCTGGGTGATTGGCCCCAAAACGGGCCATCTCCAGAGAATCGGAGATACAGCCTCCCGTCTCTTCAGCAAGAGCCTGAATTTCAGGATCAGTGTAGTAATGAGCCACCATCACAGCATTCCGCTCTTTCAGCAGACGCTTGATTTTCTCACGGTAAAATTGCTTTTCATCCGCGCTCAAAGGCTGTGGTTTAGGTGGGAAGGGATAAATCGCTGCTTCTGGATCGAACATTACGCTCATAGTGCTTTCTCGTTTGACTGACTTAACCAAATTAGCACTATTCTGGCGAAGATCTACCAGAAATGGCCACGGTTGTTTTGTATGCTAAACAAGATAGCGAATTACGGCGGGATTGTCGTGGAGAATTTAATTTCAACCTGGAATTGCAGATAGCAAAAAGGCGCCTTTAGGGCGCCTTTCTACATTGGTGGGTCGTGCAGGATTCGAACCTGCGACCAATTGATTAAAAGTCAACTGCTCTACCAACTGAGCTAACGACCCGAATGGTGGGTGATGACGGGCTCGAACCGCCGACCCCCTCCGTGTAAAGGAGGTGCTCTACCAACTGAGCTAATCACCCAAACTTCGGTACTACTTTAAAAACTGGTTGGGCGTGCAGGATTACTCGGCCTGTGGCCTCGCCCTTCGGGTCGTTACTAAAGCAACGCTGTTTCGCTTTGCTCCACTCGAACCTGCTGCAGGTTCAAACCCTTCACGCTTTACTTATTGCATTCCACTTATAAAGTGGTGGGGCGTGCAGGATTCGAACCTGCGACCAATTGATTAAAAGTCAACTGCTCTACCAACTGAGCTAACGCCCCGCAATGCGGTTACTACATCTTCAAACACTTACTGCATCGAAATTGGTGGGGCGTGCAGGATTCGAACCTGCGACCAATTGATTAAAAGTCAACTGCTCTACCAACTGAGCTAACGCCCCGCAATGCGGTTTACTGCTTCTTCAAATACTTACTGAATCGAAATTGGTGGGTCGTGCAGGATTCGAACCTGCGACCAATTGATTAAAAGTCAACTGCTCTACCAACTGAGCTAACGACCCAATTTCGTGTCACTTTCGGTTTGTTTGATATCCCTTGGCAACGGCGGCATATATTACTGATTTAAGATTTTGACGCAACAAGAATTTCGATCAAGATCACCTAATGGCTGGTGTTTTGTTCGGCTTGACCAGAAAAGCAGCAATATCTGGTCAGGCCGTACACGCTACATCGCATTCAGACGTTTTTGAGCCTGCTTTGCGCCATCGGTATTTGGGAATTGTTTGATCACTTGCTGATACACAGCTTTCGCTTTTGCAGTATCGCCTTTGTCTTGCATGATCACACCGACTTTATACATGGCATCTGGAGCCTTAGGTGATTTCGGGTAATTTTTCACCACAGAGGCAAAATAAAACGCCGCATCATCTTTTTTCCCCTTGTTGTAATTCAACTGACCTAACCAGTAATTTGCATTTGGCTGGTAAGTTGAATCCGGGTACTTCTTAACAAAACTCTGAAATGCAGCAAGGGCTTCATCCTGACGGGACTTATCCTGCACCATGGCAATAGCCGCATTGTAGTCACTGTTAGCGTCACCACCTTGCACTGGAGCGGCTGCAGTTGGTGTTTCAGCGGCCGCTCCAGCATCAGGAGTAGCTGCCGCTGCCGCTCCCTGATCGGTGCTACCGGCCGCTTGTCCTGCTGCACCACCACTACCAAGGCTGTCTATCTGCAATAAAATTTGCTTCTGACGCTCAACAACCTGATTCAATTGGTATTGGCTTTCCTGAATTTGACCACGCAGGGAATCAATATCATTTTGATTATCAGAGAGTTGTTGTTGGAGTTGGGTTAAAAGTTGACTATGAGCGTTAGAAATACGCTCGAGTTGAGTGACACGGTCTTCGACCGAGCCTGAGCCGACACTACTGATTGGCGCCTGAGCAGTAGCGGCCCAGGGGGCCGCTATGCCAACCAGTAACGACAGACTCAACAAGTGATGTCTGAGGTTACTGTTCATGCAGTTCTCTTAGTAAACCAGTACGGCACGACGGTTTTTAGCGTAAGCCGCTTCGTCATGACCCAGTACAGCTGGTTTTTCTTTACCGTAAGAAACGATGGAGATCTGGTCCGCAGAAACGCCTTTACCTTGCAGGTACATCTTAACAGCGCTAGCACGACGCTCACCCAGGGCAATGTTATATTCCGGGGTACCACGTTCGTCCGCATGACCTTCTACAGTCACTTTGTAAGATGGGTTGCTACGCAGGAAGTTAGCGTGCGCATCCAGCATTGCAGCGAATTCAGAAGAAACATCATATTTATCCAGACCGAAGTATACGATGTTGTTCTGTTGCAGCTGTTGCATCTGCAGGCGAGCCTGTTCTTCAGATGACATGTTGCCATTGCTACCGTTAGCGTCCATACCAGTGCCGGCGCCCAGCATACCTTCGCCGCTCTCGTTGTTGGCGCTCTTGTTAGAACTACACGCAGCAATTGCCATAACAGGCAGTGCCAGCATCAGCCCTTTCAGCACTTTGTTCAGTTGCATTTCGTTGATCCTTTAATATTTTATTATCACAGATACGGCGACCAGGCAGGAGATTTAACCTGACCATCGGTTGCCGGAAGACGCGCTTTGAAACGCCCATCTGTTGAGACCAGATTCAGCACAGATCCCATCCCCTGAGAAGAGCTGTAGATTACCATCGTGCCGTTAGGTGCCAGACTTGGCGTTTCATCCAGGAACGTTGACGATAAAGTTTGTACGCCACCCGCTACCAGATCCTGTTTGGCGATGTGTTGCTGCCCACTATTGGAGCTCACCATCACCATAAACTTACCGTCGGAACTCACATCAGCATTCTGGTTCTGAGGACCTTCCCAGGACAGACGCTGTGGAGCACCACCGTTGATATTCACTTTATAAATCTGCGGGCGCCCAGCCTGGTCAGATGTATAAGCTACATTCTGACTATCCGGGAACCACGTTGGTTCTGTATTGTTGCTGCGTCCATCAGTCACCTGACGAATCTGACCAGAAGCAATGTCCATAACATACAGGTTCATACTACCGGTTTTAGATAGCGTGAAGGCCAGTTTGCTACCGTCTGGAGAAAACGCTGGCGCACCATTATGACGAGGGAAAGAAGCTACCTGACGAATTGCACCATTCGCCAGAGTCTGGATAACCAGAGCAGAACGGCCGCTTTCAAAAGTTACATAAGCCAGTTTGCTGCCGTCTGGAGACCATGCTGGTGACATCAACGGTTCAGGAGAACGTTTGACAACATTGGTGTTGTAGCCGTCGTAATCAGATACGCGCAGTTCATACGGGAACTGGCCGCCGTTAGTCTGCACTACATAAGCGATACGCGTACGGAACGCACCTTTAATGCCTGTCAACTTCTCAAACACTTCATCACTTGCGGTATGGCCAGCATAGCGAATCCACTGTTTGTTCACCTTGTAGGAGTTCTGCGCAAGCACAGTACCAGGCGCACCAGAAGTATCAACCAACTGGTAAGCAACGGTATAGCTGCCATCACCGTTTGGTGTAACCTGGCCTACAACAACGGCATCAATACCCAGAGCAGTCCACGCGGCCGGTTGCACTTCCTGAGCGGAGCCAGGCTGCTGCGGTAAGCGTGAACGATCAAGTGGATTGAATTTGCCACTATTACGTAAGTCAGCAGCAACGATGCCACCAATATCTTCTGGCGCGGCACCAGGGCCTCCCCATTTAAATGGCGCAACACCAATTGGACGTGCTGAGTCCACCCCTTGGGTGATCTCAATACGAACTTCTGCGTGCAGTACTGCTGCCCACAGCATTAAAAAACTTAAAGCTACTCGAAATGCCTGCTTCATCATATCTCCCTTATCTGGACCCAAAGCCCACGATAATTTAGCAGAATGTTAACAAACTCAAATACACAAAACTACCAAAACCCTGTGACACAGCCTGGTTAGTTTTCCCCACTTTCGCGAGGAAAATTTTACTGTGGCTTAAAGTCTATAGGTGCGTTTTTGAAAGCTTCATAAACGTCCTGGCTTGGCGGCTTTGGAATCTTCGCCAGACGTGCTGCCGCAATGGCAGCCTGACACAGAGCCGGATCGCCACCTTCTGATTTGATATCAAGAAGTAAACCATCAGGAGCCAGTTTTATGCGCAATGAACAGGTCTTGCCACTGAAGGCAGGGTCCTGGTAAAACTTACTTTCTATTGCTGCTTTTATCTGACCTGCGTAACCACTGATTTCAGCACCAGAAGCGCCATTATTTTTAGTATTCCCTTTTCCAGCCGCAGCTGCGCTATTACCTTTCGCTCCTGCGCCAGTTTTCGGTGCATTCTTACCTGAGCTCAAGTCGCCAAACAGATCGTCAACACCCGCAGCGGCAGCTTTATCGGCCGCGGCTTTCTCAGCAGCAGCCTTTTTCTTAGCATCTGCAGCAGCTTTCTTATCAGCGGCTGCTTTTGCAGCAGCAGCCTTATCGGCCGCAGCTTTTTCAGAGGCAGCTTTCTCGGCAGCGGCAGCTTCTGCTGCTGCTGCTTTCTTCTCAGCATCAGCAGCCTTTTTAGCGGCTTCAGCGGCAGCTTTCTTCTCAGCATCTTGCTGAGCTTTCTTCGCTGCAGCATCTGCGGCTTTCTTCTCGGCTTCTTGCTGAGATTTTTTCGCCGCAGCAGCGGCTTCAGCAGCTGCTTTTTTCTCTGCATCGGCGGCTTTTTTAGCTGCTTCTTCAGTGGCTTTCTTTTGCGCATCAGCTGCAGCTTTCTTCGCCGCTTCTTCCGCAGCCTTCGCCTGGGCGTCAGCCTGAGATTTTGCCTGAGCATCAGCCTGGGCTTTGGCGTCTGCTTTGGCTTTCGCCGCCGCTGCTTCAGCTTGCTTCTGTTGCTCCTGTGCTTCTTTAGCGGCTTCTTGCGCCTGTTTCTGCTGGTCTGCTTGTTGCTTCGCTTGTTCCTGCGCTTCCAGGCGTTCTTTCTCCAGTTGCTTCAGACGCTGTTGTTCAGCAGCCTGTTTTTCCTGAAGCTCTTCAGCCTGTTGCTGCGCCTGTTTCTCGCGTTGCTCAGCCGCACGTTTACTGCTCGCCTGCTGCTGTTGCTGACGATTATACTGCTGAACAACAGCACCCGGGTCGACCATGACCGCGTCAATAGCCGAACCCCCACCGCCGCCAGCACTGGCGTCGATGTGCTCGTCAAACGAACTCCAAATCAGGACTGCAATCAAAATGATATGCAGGATCACTGAGACGATTATCGCGCGCTTGAGCTTATCGTTTTCTATGGTTGCCTTTGACACTATCGGTTCCCAAATATCGCGAGATGGATCAGATTGGCTGCGTCATCAGACCGACGGATTTCACACCTGCGCTATGCAGCATGTTAAGTGCTTTGATAATTTCCTCGTAAGGAACATCTTTAGCACCACCGATCAAAAAGACCGTTTTCGGGTTTGCCTGTAAACGACGCTGTGCTTCCGCAATAACCTGTTCAGATGGCAACTGGTCCATACGGTCTTTCTCAACCACCACGCTGTACTGCCCTACCCCGGACACTTCAATAATAACCGGCGGTTCATCGTTACTGCTCACCGTCTGCGAATCTGTCGCATCAGGTAGATCGACTTCAACGCTTTGAGTGATGATAGGTGCCGTTGCCATAAAGATAAGCAACAGCACCAGCAGCACGTCCAGAAGAGGAACGATGTTAATTTCTGACTTTAGTTCACGACGACCACGTGTACGTCTGGCCATGACTTACCCCTTACTGCTTATCGCTGCTGGTAAAAGCCTGACGGTGCAGGATAGCCGTGAACTCTTCCATGAAGTTGTCGTAATTCAATTCCAGTTTGTTCACACGTTGGTTCAGGCGGTTATACGCCATAACAGCAGGGATTGCAGCGAACAGGCCGATTGCAGTTGCAATCAGTGCTTCTGCGATACCTGGAGCAACCATCTGCAATGTCGCTTGTTTCACCGCACCTAGTGCGATAAAGGCGTGCATGATCCCCCAAACCGTACCAAACAGACCGATATACGGGCTGATGGAACCCACGGTTCCAAGGAAAGGAATGTGCGTTTCCAGCGTTTCCAATTCACGGCTCATGGAAATACGCATGGCGCGAGATGCCCCTTCAACGACCGCTTCAGGTGCGTGTGTGTTTGCACGATGCAGTCGGGCAAACTCTTTAAAGCCTGAATAGAAAATTTGTTCAGAGCCAGCAAGATTGTCACGGCGGCCCTGGCTTTCTTGATAGAGACGGGACAATTCAATGCCCGACCAGAACTTATCTTCAAAGGCTTCTGCTTCACGAGTAGCAGCATTGAGGATTCGCGTTCGCTGAATAATGATTGCCCATGATGCAATGGAAAAACCAATCAAAATCAACATGATGAATTTGACCAGAAGGCTTGCCTTCAGGAACAAATCAAGGATATTCATGTCAGTCACTGCTTGAACTCCGCGACAATAGACTTGGGAAGCGCACGAGGCTTCATTAGGTGTGGATCAACACAGACGATCAGGACCTCAGCTTCATTGAGTACCTGATTATCGGCATTGACGATTCGCTGTGTAAATACCATAGAGGTACCACGCATCGATGTAATTTCACTTTGGATTTCGAGTAAATCGTCGAGTCGGGCAGGCGCCAAATAATCCACCGTCATTCTGCGGACAACAAAGACGACGCGCTCTGCCAACAAATCTTGCTGGCTAAAATGGTGATGGCGCAACATTTCAGTGCGTGCTCTTTCATAGAAAGCAACATAACTGGCGTGGTATACCACACCACCGGCGTCAGTGTCTTCGTAATAGACACGAACCGGCCATCGAAACAGCGTTGTACTCACAATACATCCCGGTAATGCAATTTAACGTTGCTACTATACGCAAGAGGATGGGGGTTGGGAATGGGTTGCATTAAACGTTAGGTAAATATTTATGGGCTTGTTAAAGCCCATAAATATTCTATGAAAATCTTTGAGGTTAAAGAAGCATCAGAAGAAGAAAATAGCCAGTCCTGCCAGCAAGACTAATTGTGCAGGTAACGGGCTAAAAACCCCCTGCCACAGCACTTTACGAGGGCGAAAACCCACGCCATGAATCACACCAGTGCATACAGCCCACATCAACAAAAAACCATGCCAGATTTCGAGGCTACTGGTTTTCGCCGCAAAGCGGGACGGGTCCCAAAATATACACACAGCAAGAACTAATGCCATTATCAAGGAAAGAGCCCTTAAAGGGCTCTTATCCATTACCGCATAGAGCTTCGCGATAATTGCTTCCATCAAATTTCTTCTTTACCGGCTTTAGCAGCTTCAACGTGCTCAAGTGCCAGGGCGGTAATGATGCCAAAAGCACAGGCAAGAAGCGTCCCCAGAATCCATGCAAAGTACCACATAATCAGCTCCTTACTTAGTACAGAGAGTGGGTGTTGCTTTCGATATGCTCTTTGGTGATTCGACCGAACATTTTCCAGTAACACCAGGTGGTGTAGATAAGAATGATCGGTACAAATACCGCAGCAACATAGGTCATCACATTCAGAGTTAACTGGCTGGATGTTGCATCCCACATAGTGAGGCTAGCATTCAACATGGTGCTTGAAGGCATCACGAACGGGAACATCGCCACACCAGCAGTCAGAATCACACAAGCCAAAGTCAATGAGGAGAACACGAATGCCATCGCGCCTTTCTCAAGACGAGACATCAACACAGTCAATAGAGGCAGAACCACACCCAGAGCCGGAATGAGCCACAGAATCGGCATATTATTGAAGTTCACCATCCAGGCACCAGCCTGACGAGCGACTTCTTTAGTCAGCGGATTCGATGCTGCATGGTGGTTCAACTCTGAAGTCACAACGTAACCATCGATGCCGTAAATCACCCAAACACCAGCAAGTGCGAAGCACACCATCATCACCAGCGCTGAAATTTGCGCAGCGGCTTTAGCGCGAAGATGCAATTCACCCACAGTACGCATTTGCAGGTAAGTTGCTCCCTGAGCAAGGATCATGGAGACGCTCACGACACCAGCCAACAGGCCAAACGGGTTCAGCAACTGGAAGAAGTTTCCGGTGTAGTACAGACGCAGATACTCATCAACGTGGAACGGCACGCCTTGCAGCAAGTTGCCGAACGCCACACCGATAACCAACGGCGGCACAAAACTACCAATGAAAATGCCCCAGTCCCACATGCCACGCCAACGCATGTCTTCAATCTTCGAACGGTAGTCAAAACCTACCGGACGGAAGAACAATGAAGCCAGCACTAGAATCATTGCCACATAGAAACCGGAGAACGCAGCTGCATAAACCATCGGCCAGGCAGCAAACAATGCACCGCCAGCAGTAATGAGCCATACCTGGTTACCGTCCCAGTGAGGGGCGATGGAGTTCACCATGATGCGGCGTTCAACGTCTGTTTTGCCAATGATACGGGACAGCATACCTACGCCCATATCAAAGCCATCAGTAACTGCAAAACCAATCAGCAGAATGCCAACCAGCAGCCACCAGATAAAACGCAATACTTCATAATCGATCATTTGACGACTCCTGTCTTAGCGTGCCGGCTGAGAGGTCACATTGGACTGCTCAAAGTGATAGCGACCTGTTTTCAGACTGCTCGGCCCAAGGCGAGCAAATTTAAACATCAGGAACAGTTCCGCCACCATAAACAGCGTATAAAGGCCGCAAATCAGTACCATGGAGAAGATCAGATCGCCCACAGTAAGAGAGGAGTTAGCAACCGCAGTTGGCAATACCTCACCAACAGCCCATGGCTGACGACCGTATTCGGCAACAAACCAACCAGATTCAATCGCAATCCACGGCAGTGGGATACCATACAGCGCCGCACGCAACAGCCATTTTTTCGAGCCGATTGCATTACGCGTCACAGTCCAGAACGAAGCGGCGATGATGAACAGCATCAGGAAGCCACAACCCACCATGATACGGAATGCAAAGTACAGCGGAGCGACACGAGGAATAGAATCCTTAGTTGCTTTCTGAATCTGCTCTTCCGTCGCGTCAGAGACGTTAGGGGTATAGCGTTTTAGCAGCAAACCATAACCTAAGTCTTTTTTGACGGACTCAAAGTTATCGCGAACCGCCTGGTCTTTAGAGCCAGCACGTAATTGTTCCAGCAGGCTATAAGCCTTCATGCCGTTACGAATACGTTCTTCGTGTTGCACCATCAAGTCTTTCAGACCAATAACTTGCTTATCCACAGAGCGGGTGGCGATGATGCCAAGCGCGTATGGGATCTGGATCGCATAGCTATTTTCTTGCTTGTCCTGGTTCGGGATACCAAACAGCGTAAATGCTGCTGGAGCTGGTTGAGTTTCCCACTCTGCTTCAATAGCAGCCAGTTTGGTTTTCTGTACGTCACCCATCTCGTAACCAGATTCATCACCCAGCACGATTACAGACAGGATTGCCGCCATACCAAAGCTTGCAGCGATTGCAAAAGAACGCTTCGCAAATGCAACGTCACGGCCTTTAAGCAAGTAGTAAGAGCTCACACCGAGGATGAACATCGCACCACATACGTAACCAGACGCTACGGTGTGAACGAATTTCACCTGCGCAACCGGGTTAAGGACCAGTTCAGAGAAACTGACCATCTCCATACGCATCGTTTCGAAGTTGAAGTCGGAAGCAATCGGGTTCTGCATCCAGCCGTTTGCGACCAGAATCCACAATGCAGAAAGGTTGGAGCCAAGTGCCACCAGCCAGGTTACCGCCATGTGCTGAACTTTGCCCAGACGATCCCAACCGAAGAAGAACAGACCTACAAAGGTGGATTCAAGGAAGAATGCCATCAGGCCTTCGATGGCCAGTGGGGCACCAAAAATATCACCCACGTAGTGTGAATAGTAAGACCAGTTTGTACCGAACTGGAACTCCATGGTTAAACCGGTAGCCACGCCCAAAGCAAAGTTGATACCAAACAACTTGCCCCAGAACTTGGTCATATCTTTATAAATTTGCTTACCTGACAGAACGTACACAGTTTCCATAATGGCCAACAAGAACGCCATACCGAGCGTTAGTGGCACAAACAGAAAGTGGTACATCGCGGTCAAGGCAAACTGTAAGCGCGACAGTTCGACAATATCAAACATCTTGACTCCTTGCTCTTCGCATGAAGACTCCGACCGTGGCTCACCGTAAGGAAAACCACAACGCATGCCCTAATACAAAAACATTCGCTTCCAGACTTCATCCCTTCGTCATTTTATTTGCATGTGACGAAGAAAGATGAAAGGTTACAAACACGTTAATAAAAACCAAAAATAATCCGCAAATATATTACCCTGCAATTTCCCTACAATAAATAGGTAATTGCTTAGTGTTATTTACGTTTCTCGACAGTGATCAATTTATAGCGAAAATGTCCCTCAACAGCCAGTTTGATCTGCAACAATTTACGCTGTTTTGCATACCACTAGCCAGTTTTAGATATTGATCTAGCGCAATTTATTCCATGGTTGTTAATTTAGTTTCCCACTTAAATTAATAGTAAAGCTGATGTTAATGATATGTTTTGAACATATCACTAAGGTTAATAGAAAAATGACACCCATAAACAAAAATTATTTATTGCAGAGAAGTTAAAAAATAAATTCCGAGCATTAACAGCGATCGTTTTTTATCTGCTCTCGCTATTTTCATGGGGCTGTTTCTTTCCCTACCTTAAACTAACAATTAATTTACTTTTAATGTTTTATTATTTAACAAGACACTGTTTTTGATAAGGTTAGTCGTAAGTAGTCTAGTCCTTAAAAACATAAAACATTTAAAAACTGACCTTAAAAAAAACCGCAGAATTACGCCCGACGAGCCATTACCAGATACGATTTTGACGGTATGTGAAAGCGGAAAGGTTTGGACTCCCCTGCCCTTGCTGATTGTTGTTACAGTGAATTTTCATCCATTTTCCCTTTTTGATAACCAACACACCGGTCATGATGCTCCAACATCGATGCTAACAGTAGAAGTGAAAGGTTTTCGGCTTTTTAAGCTACTGAGGCTGCCAAATCGCTCAAGGTGTCATAAGTGGCTGTTAAGGGAAGACTCCAATCAATAACCGCAAATTTTGCCCATAAAAAAGGCCGCCCAGTGGGCGGCCAACCATGTCGAACATTTATCTCCTTCGCACCAGGAGCCGTAACAGCGTTAGCTGCTCTCACTTACCCGTAAATTACGCTCACGGGATAAGCTCGCTTGCTGTCTTGCTACAACTCCAACTGCTCAGGGGACTTACTCTTATCTCTTTGCTTACTGAGGCAAAATAGCTTTCAGTGCGTCACCGATATCAGCCAGGCTGCGAACAGTTTTCACGCCTGCGGCTTCCAGTGCTGCGAATTTCTCATCCGCAGTCCCTTTACCGCCCGCGATGATGGCGCCTGCGTGGCCCATACGCTTGCCTTTCGGCGCAGTGACACCTGCGATGTAACCAACAACTGGCTTGGTGACATGCTCTTTGATGTAAGCTGCAGCTTCTTCTTCAGCGCTACCGCCGATCTCGCCGATCATCACGATAGCTTCAGTCTTCGGATCTTCCTGGAACATTTTCAGGATATCGATGAAGTTAGATCCAGGGATCGGGTCACCGCCGATGCCTACGCAAGTAGACTGGCCCAGACCGATATCAGTGGTCTGTTTAACCGCTTCATAAGTCAACGTACCGGAGCGGGAAACGATGCCCACTTTGCCCGGCAGGTGAATGTGGCCTGGCATGATACCGATTTTGCACTCGCCTGGAGTGATAACACCTGGGCAGTTTGGCCCGATCATGCGCACGCCAGCTTCGTCCAGTTTCACTTTCACCGTCAGCATATCCAGCGTCGGGATGCCTTCAGTGATAGTGATAATCAGCTTAATGCCTGCATCGATAGCTTCCAGAATGGAGTCTTTGCAGAACGGAGCTGGGACGTAGATAACAGATGCTGTTGCACCGGTTGCTTCTACCGCTTCACGCACGGTATTAAATACTGGCAGGCCGAGGTGCTCAGTGCCGCCTTTACCTGGCGTAACACCGCCAACCATCTGCGTACCGTATGCAATCGCCTGCTCGGAGTGGAAAGTCCCCTGGCTGCCGGTGAAACCCTGGCAAATCACCTTGGTATTTTTATCGATCAAAATGGACATTATTTCCCCTCCACGGCAGCAACAACCTGCTGTGCTGCATCCGTCAGACTTTTCGCTGCAATAATATTCAGGCCACTATCTGCCAGTTTTTTCGCACCCAGTTCCGCATTGTTACCTTCCAGACGAACGACCACTGGAACGTTAACACCGACTTCTGCAACCGCACCAATGATGCCGTCTGCGATCAGGTCGCAACGTACGATACCGCCGAAGATGTTAACCAGAACCGCTTTCACTTTGTCGTCAGACAGAATGATTTTGAATGCTTCGGTTACGCGTTCTTTGGTTGCGCCGCCGCCAACGTCCAGGAAGTTTGCTGGTTCGCCGCCGTGCAGTTTAACGATGTCCATGGTGCCCATTGCCAGGCCCGCACCGTTAACCATGCAACCGATGTTGCCATCAAGCGCAACGTAGTTCAGTTCCCACTGTGCAGCCTGAGATTCACGCGCATCTTCCTGGCTTGGGTCGCGCATTTCGCGCAGCTCTGGCTGGCGGAACAGTGCGTTGCCATCAGCGCCCAGTTTGCCATCCAGGCACACCAGATCACCCTGCTTAGTGATAACCAGCGGGTTGATTTCGATAAGTGCCAGGTCGCGCTCAAGGAAGATATTCGCCAGACCCATAAAGATCTTAGTGAACTGCTGAACTTGTTTACCTTCCAGACCCAGTTTGAAGGCCAGTTCACGGCCCTGATAAGGCATTGGGCCTGCCAGCGGATCCAGTGCAACTTTGTGGATCAGGTGCGGAGTTTCTTCCGCAACTTTCTCAATTTCCACGCCACCTTCGGTAGACGCCATAAACACTACGCGACGAGAGCTACGATCAACCACCGCGCCAAGATACAGTTCTTTATCAATGTCAGTCGCAGCTTCAACCAGAATCTGGTGAACCGGCTGGCCATTTGCGTCTGTCTGGTAGGTTACGAGGCGTTTGCCCAGCCAGTGCTCAGCAAAAGCACGGATATCTTCTTTGCTGTTGACCACTTTCACGCCGCCCGCTTTACCGCGGCCACCAGCATGAACCTGACATTTCACCACCCACGGACCTGCACCAATTTTTGATGCTGCTTCTTCCGCTTCACGCGGTGTGTTACAGGCGTAACCGACTGGAGCCGGCAGGCCATATCGCGCAAACAACTGTTTCGCCTGATACTCGTGTAAGTTCATGAGTTCTATCCATCCTTCAGGGTAATCGTTATCTTTTACCCGTAGGTCTGATAAGACGCCGCAGCGTCGCCATCTGACATTACGTCGGATGACGGCGTGAACGCCTTATCCGACCTACGGGGCAGGTGATATTAAAAATTACTAAACGTCCAGCAGCAGACGAGTCGGGTCTTCGAGCAATTCTTTGATTGCTACCAGATAACCCACTGACTCACGACCATCGATCAAACGGTGATCGTAAGACAGTGCCAGATACATCATTGGTAAGATCTCAACTTTACCGTCAACCGCCATTGGACGATCTTTGATAGCGTGCATACCGAGGATCGCGCTCTGCGGCGGGTTGATGATCGGCGTTGACATCAGGGAACCAAACACACCACCGTTGGTGATGGTGAAGTTACCGCCAGTCAAATCTTCAACAGTCAGTTTGCCGTCACGGCCTTTCACTGCCAGTTCTTTGATGCGTTTTTCGATGTCAGCCATACCCAGGGTATCAACATCACGCAGTACCGGAGTCACCAGGCCACGTGGCGTTGAAACCGCGATGCTAACGTCGAAGTAGTTGTGGTAAACCACGTCTTCGCCATCGATAGAAGCGTTCACTTCTGGATAGCGTTTCAGCGCCTCAACCACCGCTTTGATGTAGAAGGACATGAAGCCCAGACGCACACCGTGGCGTTTTTCGAAAGAGTCACCGTATTGCTTACGCAGATCCATGATTGGCTTCATGTTCACTTCGTTAAAAGTGGTAAGCATGGCGGTGGAGTTTTTCGCTTCCAACAGACGCTCAGCAACGCGTTTGCGCAGGCGAGTCATTGGAACGCGTTTTTCGCTACGGCCAGCAATTGGGGCAACCGGAGCTTTAGTTTCAACAGCTGTTTTCGCTGCCGCCGGTTGAGCCGCTTTCGCCTGGGTCAGATGCTTATCAACATCTTCACGGGTAATACGGCCACCGACGCCGCTGCCTTTAATGGCATTAGCATCCAGAGAATGCTCTGCAATCAGGCGGCGAATAGCCGGGCTGAGTGCGTCATTGCTCTGCTCTTCCAAAGAAGCCTGCTGGCGCTGTGCCGGGGTAGACTCTTTGCTTTCTGTTTTCGCAGAAGTCTCTTTACCGGAACTATTACCTTCACGCAGGCGGCCCAAAATTTGACGAGAAGTTACGGTTGTACCTTCATCTTCCAGTACAGCATCCAGAACACCATCTGCCGACGCCGGTACTTCCAGTACCACTTTGTCAGTTTCGATTTCCACCAGCACTTCGTCACGGGTAACGGTGTCACCCGGTTTTTTATGCCAGGTTGCAACGGTTGCATCGGCAACGGACTCAGGCAGGTCAGGAACTAGAATATCTACGCTACTCATTTTTTATCCTTTAATTAATCGACGTTCAGCGCGTCATTAACCAGATCTTGCTGCTGCTTCTGGTGAACGGACAAGTACCCTACCGCAGGTGATGCGGAGGCTGGACGACCTGCGTAACGCAGACCTGATCCAAATGGAACTACTTCACGGAAATGGTGCTGGCTGCAGTACCAGGCGCCCTGGTTAAGCGGCTCTTCCTGGCACCAGACAAAATCATGTACGTGAGCAAATGGTTTCAACACTTCCTGCATCGCCTGATGCGGGAATGGATACAACTGTTCGATGCGCACAATCGCCACATCTTTCTGGCCGTTCTTACGACGCTGTTCCAGCAAATCGTAATAAACCTTACCAGAACACATTACCACGCGTTTCACGCCAGCAGGATCCAGCTCGTCAACTTCGCCAATCGCAGGCAGGAAGGTGCCGTTAGCCAGTTCATCCATGGTGGAAACCGCCAGTGGATGACGCAGTAAAGATTTCGGTGACATCACCACCAGCGGACGGCGCATACCGCGCAGCGCCTGACGACGCAGCATGTGGTAAACCTGTGCTGGAGTCGAAGGCACACAAACCTGCATGTTCTGCTCAGCACACAACTGGAGATAACGTTCCAGACGCGCAGAGGAGTGCTCCGGGCCCTGACCTTCGTAACCGTGTGGCAGCAACATCACCAGGCCACACATACGTCCCCACTTCTGCTCGCCGGAGCTGATGAACTGGTCAATCACAACCTGAGCGCCGTTGGCGAAGTCGCCGAACTGAGCTTCCCAGATAGTCAGCGTGCGAGGTTCCGCAGTGGCATAACCGTATTCGAATGCCAGAACGGCTTCTTCAGACAGTACGGAGTCCCAGACTTTGAACTCGCCCTGGCTGTTGTGAACGTGTTGCAGCGGCGTGTAAGTTGAACCGTTAGTCTGGTTGTGAATCACAGCATGACGGTGGAAGAATGTCCCACGTCCTACGTCTTCACCCGACAAACGCACAGAAACGCCTTCATCAACCAGTGTTGCGTACGCCAGGTTTTCAGCCGCGCCCCAGTCAAATTTCTTCGCGCCGTTCGCCATTTCCATACGGTCACTGTAGATTTTCGCTACGCGTGACTGCATCTCAACAGTTTCAGGGGTACTGCTAATACGCTTAGCCAGCTCCTGCAAACGCTTCATCTCTACCTTGTTCGGATAGCTCTCATCCCACTCGTGGTTGAGGTATGGCGACCAGGTAAAGGAGTGCATGTTCATTGGGCGGTATTCTTCCACCACACACTCGCCAGCATCCAGCGCATCGCGGTAGAGATTCACCATTTCGGTGGCATCTTCAAGCGTTGCCAGTTTTTGCTGCTCCAGACGGTCTGCGTAGATCTTACGCGGCGTCGGGTGTTTCTTAATTTTCTGGTACATCACTGGCTGAGTTGCACTTGGCTCATCAGCTTCGTTATGACCATGGCGACGGTAGCAAACCAGGTCGATAAACACGTCGCGCTTAAAGGTGTTACGGAAATCCAGCGCCAGACGAGTGACAAACGCCACCGCTTCCGGGTCATCCGCATTCACGTGGAAAATCGGTGCCATCACCATCTTACCGATATCGGTACAGTAAGGCGTGGAACGAGCATCCAGTGGGTTGGACGTAGTGAAACCAATCTGGTTGTTGATAACGATGCGAACGGTACCGCCCACTTCGTAACCACGCGCTTTGGACATGTTCAGGGTTTCCTGAACAACACCTTGCCCCGCAACCGCTGCGTCACCGTGAATGGTGATTGGCAGAACCTGGTTGCTGCCTGGTTTATCTAAACGATCCAGACGTGCGCGCACAGAACCAATAACCACCGGGCTTACGATTTCCAGGTGCGACGGGTTAAACGCCAGCGCCAGGTGAACCAGGCCGCCTTCGGTTTCAACATCAGATGAGAAGCCCATGTGGTACTTCACATCACCTGTGCCGAGATGTTCTTTATGCTTACCGGCGAACTCGTCGAACAGTTCCTGCGGTTTCTTGCCGAGTACGTTGATCAGTACGTTCAGGCGGCCACGGTGCGCCATACCCAGAACCACTTCACGAGTGCCGCTCTTGCCCGCATGGCGGATCATCTCTTTGAGCATTGGCACCAGCGCATCACCACCTTCCAGCGAGAAGCGTTTTGCGCCGGGGAATTTTGCACCCAGGTAACGCTCAAGGCCTTCTGCTGCGGTCAGTTCTTGCAGGAAGCGTTTCTTTTCTTCAACGGTAAACGTTGAATGCCCAACCACTGATTCAATGCGCTGCTGGATCCAGCGTTTCTCTTCAGTGTTGGTGATGTGCATATATTCCGCACCGATCGAACCGCCATACGTCTGCTTGAGCGCATCAATCAAGTCAGCAAGCTTCATGGTCTCTTTGCCGCTGGCAAATGAACCTACATTGAAGGTTTCCTGAAGATCGGCCTCAGTCAGATTGTGGAATGCTGGGTCAAGATCGGGAACCGCGTCCTGTTTCCACAAGCCAAGCGGATCAAGGTTTGCTGCCTGATGGCCACGGAAACGCCATGCATTGATGAGCTGCAACACTTTGACTTGCTTAACGTCGGTGTCAGGGTCGGTAATTGCGGTGGAATAACGTGAGGCATCCTTCGCCAGACGACGGAAATAATCACGTGTTTTGGAATGGAATTGATCCGGTCTGGCCCCGGTTCCAGGTAATTGCTGGAACATTGAGCGCCAGTGCGCATCAACAGAGTCAGGATCGGTTAAGAAGTCTTCATAGAGCTGCTCTATCCAGGACTGGTTTGCACCTGCCAGGTAAGAGGAATCCAGCCAGGCTTTCATTTCGCCGTTCTGCATCGTGATCCCTTAAGCATTTTTATGCTTATTTCGCCGTGAATAACTATTACGTACAAAATTTGTACGCATTACCGGGGTTCACAACAACGAGCTATTCACTTATCAGGTAGCTCGCGAAGGAACCTTTAAAAACTGTCGCAACTGGGCAGTTTTTAAAGGTTTCCTGCATAGCTCCCATCCGGGAGCCAGGCGGTGGATGGCACTTCGTTTATCCACCCTACATTTTTGCATCGTAGGGCGGATAAACCTACGTCATCCGCCATTTGTTTACGTACTAAGCACTCTTTTGTAGCAACATCGACTTAATGTGACCGATGGCTTTCGTCGGGTTCAATCCCTTAGGACAAACACTGACGCAATTCATAATGCTATGGCAGCGGAATACGCTGAAAGCATCACTCATACCGTCAAGACGACTGGCGGTTTCTGTATCACGGCTATCAATTAAGAAGCGATACGCAGCCAGTAAGCCTGCCGGGCCGATGAACTTATCCGGGTTCCACCAGAACGACGGGCAGGAAGTCGAGCAACAGGCGCAAAGAATACACTCGTACAGACCATCCAGTTTTTCACGTTGCTCAGGTGATTGTAAATGCTCACGAGCAGGTGGATTTTGCCCATTATTCAACAAGTAAGGCTTAATCTTCTCATATTGAGCATAGAATTGCCCCATGTCCACAACCAGATCGCGCACAACCGGTAATCCAGGCAGTGGACGGATGACAATCTTCTGCTTTCCGTTACCCAATGCTGAGATTGGCGTGATACAAGCCAGGCCATTCTTGCCATTCATGTTGACACCATCGGAGCCACAAACCCCTTCACGGCATGAACGACGGAACGACAGTGTTGGATCTTTTTCTTTCAGTTGCATCAGCGCGTCAAGCAACATCATGTCGCGCCCTTCTTCCCCTTCCAGGGTGTACTCCTGCATACGCGGAGCATCGTCAACATCCGGGTTGTAGCGATAAATAGAGAATTCGAGTTTCATCACTTTGCTCCGCTATTAATAAGTACGCACTTTCGGTGGGAATGCCGGACGCAGTTTCGGCTGCATGTTCACCTCACGGCGCGTCATGCTTTCCGACTCTGGCAGATACAGGCTGTGGCACAGCCAGTTCGCATCGTCACGGTCCGGATAGTCGAAGCGGCTATGCGCGCCACGGCTTTCGGTGCGGAAATTAGCGGAAACGGCGGTCGCAAAAGCGGTTTCCATCAGGTTATCAAGTTCCAGACACTCAACACGCTGGGTGTTGAACTCGCTTGAAGTATCATCCAGACGGGCGTTTTTCAGGCGCTCGCGAATTTGTTTCAGCTGCTCAAGGCCTTTGGCCATAGCGTCACCTTCACGGAATACCGAGAAGTTGTGCTGCATACATTCCTGAAGCGCTTTACGAATTTGTACTGGGTCTTCGCCGTTACGGTTGCCGTTCCAGCGGTTCAGACGTTCGAGCGCAACATTGATTTCGTCTTCAGTCGCATCACGCAGTTCGCCTTGTTCTTCGATAGACTCCAGCAGATGCATGCCCGCCGCACGACCAAATACAACAAGGTCAAGCAGAGAGTTACCGCCCAGACGGTTTGCGCCGTGAACGGATACACACGCAATTTCACCCACGGCAAACAGACCAGGAATCAGAACGTCTTCGCCCTGCTCATTCACAGTCAGTGCCTGGCCGGTTACTTTGGTCGGGATCCCGCCCATCATATAGTGGCAGGTTGGGATAACCGGAATTGGCTCTTTAACCGGGTCAACGTGGGCGAAGGTACGAGAAAGCTCGAGGATGCCCGGCAGGCGGGACTCAAGAACTTCTTTACCCAGGTGGTCGAGTTTCAGTTTCGCGTGTGGACCCCATGGGCCGTCACAACCGCGACCTTCGCGAATTTCAATCATGATGGAACGCGCAACAACGTCACGGCCCGCCAGATCTTTAGCGTTCGGCGCATAACGCTCCATGAAACGCTCGCCGTGTTTGTTCAGCAGATAACCGCCTTCACCACGACAACCTTCTGTGACAAGAACCCCAGCCCCGGCGATACCGGTTGGGTGGAACTGCCACATTTCCATATCCTGTACCGGAACACCGGCACGCAGCGCCATACCAACACCATCACCGGTATTAATGTGCGCGTTAGTAGTGGACTGATAGATACGGCCCGCACCACCGGTTGCCAGAATGGTCGCTTTCGCTTTGAAGTAAACCACTTCGCCCGTTTCGATACACAGCGCAGTCGTACCCACCACCGCGCCATCAGCGTTTTTAACCAGATCAAGCGCATACCATTCGGAGAAGATCGTGGTTTTGTTTTTCAGGTTTTGTTGATACAGGGTGTGCAATAAGGCATGACCAGTACGGTCAGCTGCTGCTGCTGTACGTGCCGCTTGTTCGCCACCGAAGTTTTTCGACTGGCCGCCAAACGGACGCTGATAAATAGTGCCATCTTCAAGACGGGAGAACGGCAGACCCATATGCTCCAGTTCCAGAATCGCTTCCGGGCCGGTTTTACACATATATTCAATGGCGTCCTGGTCACCGATATAGTCGGAACCTTTTACCGTGTCATACATATGCCATTCCCAGTTGTCTTCGTGGGTATTACCCAGTGCGACGGTGATACCGCCTTGCGCAGACACGGTATGGGAACGGGTTGGGAAAACTTTAGACAACAAGGCACATGTCTGGCCGCCTTGCGAAATTTGCAGTGCGGCGCGCATACCTGCACCACCAGCACCGATCACGACTGCATCAAACTCTCTGACTGGTAAACTCATTACACACCCCACACCACAACGAATCCATAAATGACGTAAACCAGCAGTGCTACAACAATCACGAGTTGCAGCCCAAGACGAATCGCCACTGGTTTAACGTAGTCGGTCAACACCTGCCACATGCCAATCCAGGCATGGATCAAAATTGAGAACAATGTCAGCAGGGTGAACACTTTGGTGAAGGCAGAGCCGAAGAAACCACTCCAGACCTCGTAGGTTAAATCGCCGGTAACAGCGAAGAACCCGATCATATAAATGATGTACAGGGTGATGACGATGGCGGAGGCACGGACCAATATATAGTCATGCACGCCATTGCGACCTAATGCGGAGGCATTGCTTACCATACGAGGACTCCTGCGAGAAGTGAAAGCACGACAGTAATAACAAAGGAAATCATCGCGGATCGTTTGCCCGCTATCAGGGTTTCTTCCAGCATACCGGTATCCATCATGATGTGGCGGATACCCACAACGACGTGATAAGCCAGTGCTGTGAGGATGCCCCACATAATGAATTTAACAAAGAAGCTACTCATTATTGCTGATGCAACAAGAAAGCCTTCTGGAGATGAGAGTGACTGGCCTAATAACCAAAGTAGGATGCCTACAGCCACAAAGGTGATCACGCCGGATACACGATGGAGGATGGAAGCGATTGCAGTGACGGGGAACCTCATCGTTGTGAGATCGAGGTTTACAGGTCTTTGTTTTTTCGCATTTTTTATCATGAATAGCGCCCACATGCTGTTCTTATAGTTTCCTTCCTCCGGATCTGCAGGCGGGGTCAGACAGCGTGAACTTTCTATAACTGTGCGTCATGCAAAAACAGCTACATCCAGATGCCAAAAAACTGGCTACAACGCTGGGTGGCGCCCGGTGGCAGGGTATTCCGGAGACCTGGCGGCAGTATAGGCGCTTCACAAATTCATTACAATTAACCTACATATAGTTTGAAGGGTTTTGGTCGGAACAGTGAGCAGGATCACGATAACAACATTATTTTAAATTTTAATCATCTGATTTGACAAAAGTTAAACATTCTTGTTACAAACGATGCCAGAAAAGCCGTATAATTCGCAAAAGTTATAGGGTCAGCCTTTCACCTGAGAATAAGTTATGTAACAGTGTATCGGTATTGACCCAATCAATCAGGACCGTTATTAGTGGTACTTTCTCCTAAATAATAGGAGCTGTAGCAAGGCGGCAAGCTCAGGAATAGCCGGGAGCTTACTTAAGTAAGTGACTGGTTTGAGTGAGTGAAATCAGCGCAGATACAGCTTCAAGTATGACGGGGAAACAGATTTGAATGATATGGACTGCTAACACCCTGATTTGCTGTTTTTTCGCCTGCGTGACTCGTGTTACCTGCAAGCGCCCATTGCTCTGTACCCTGCGTTACACTGATATCAAAACAGAGCTGAGAGCCAAATAAAAAACTGGTAAGCGTCACGGTTGGTTTGAAAGCAAGTCGGGCACCCGCAGTCTTATGAAATAAGGCGCTAAGGAGACCGTAAATGTCTGATAAAAAAGCAACTCTCACCTATAACGGTGATGATGCTCTGGAACTGAATGTGCTAAAAGGCACTCTCGGTCAGGATGTAATTGATATCCGTAGTCTTGGTTCTAAAGGCGTGTTTACTTTTGACCCGGGTTTTACCTCTACCGCATCGTGCGAATCAAAAATCACCTTTATCGACGGTGATGAAGGTATCTTGCTGCATCGTGGTTTCCCGATAGATCAACTGGCAACACACTCCAATTATCTTGAAGTCTGCTATATCCTGCTAAACGGCGAAAAACCGACTCAGGAACAATACGAAGAATTTAAAACCACCGTCACTCGTCACACCATGATCCACGAACAAATCACTCGTTTGTTCCACGGTTTCCGTCGTGACTCCCACCCGATGGCTGTGATGTGTGGTGTGACCGGTGCGCTGGCGGCGTTTTATCATGACTCCATGGACGTGAATAACCCGCGCCATCGTGAGATTGCCGCGTTCCGCCTGTTGTCCAAAATGCCAACCATGGCAGCAATGTGCTACAAATATTCAATAGGACAACCGTTCGTTTATCCACGCAACGACCTGTCTTATGCTGGTAACTTCCTGAATATGATGTTCTCCACACCGTGTGAGAAATACGAAGTTAACCCAATTCTGGAACGTGCAATGGACCGCATTTTGATCCTGCATGCAGACCACGAGCAAAACGCGTCCACATCAACCGTTCGTACTGCTGGCTCAAGTGGCGCTAACCCATTTGCTTGTATCGCAGCCGGTATCGCATCCCTGTGGGGGCCTGCGCACGGTGGTGCTAACGAAGCAGCACTGAAGATGCTTGAAGAGATCAGCAGTGTTGAACACATTCCTGAATTCGTTCGTCGTGCGAAAGATAAGAATGACTCTTTCCGCCTGATGGGCTTTGGCCACCGCGTGTACAAAAACTACGACCCGCGTGCCACAGTGATGCGTGAAACCTGCCATGAAGTTCTCAAAGAGCTGAATCTGAAAGATAACAATCTGCTTGAAGTGGCGATGGAACTTGAGCATATCGCGCTTAACGACCCGTACTTCATTGAGAAGAAACTCTACCCGAACGTGGACTTCTACTCAGGCATTATCCTGAAAGCCATGGGTATTCCATCTTCCATGTTTACCGTTATCTTCGCGATGGCGCGTACTGTTGGCTGGATTGCGCACTGGAATGAAATGCACGATGACGGCATTAAAATTGCCCGTCCACGTCAGTTGTATACTGGCTACGACCAGCGTGATTTCAAATCTGATTTGAAGAAAAAGTAATCGTAAACTCTCTCCTTCCGGGAGAATTTAACGCAGTTGATGAACCCCGCGTTTAACGCGGGGTTTTGTCTTTTAGAGCAAAGTTTATTGTTTTTTTTTAGTGTAGAGATCGTTGCCTGAGCTGCAATCCAGGAATTTGTCAGCGTTATGCCTGCGGGGTATCCGTCAGATTCGTAATACTCACACCCTGCGGTGTCGATGTTTGGGTTTCTGTCTGCGACGGAGTTGTTGGGGTCAGTTCGGTGACTTTCGGCGTCTGAGTTTCCTGCGTTGTTGCTTGCGTGTCAGGTGTGACAACTGGCGTTTCTTGAGCTGCTGCAGGTGTTACTGTTGGCATTGCTTGAGCCGCCACTGGTTCGGCAGCATGGGTTTGCTCGGCCGTAGCTGGTTCTTCAATTTGCTGCTCAATAACCGGAACAGATTCTACCGGAATCGTTTCTGACTTCGGTTTCGGAACCGGAGTTGACGCACGGACGATAAATGTCGGTTTGCTATTCGCAATAGAATACGTCACATGGCTGATAACATCGCTTGATGTCGACACTTCGACAGGCGATATGGTTACGCGACCAATCAACGTACGGGCATAGCCGCCGACTTTATGTTTGCCCTCTGGCAACTGAAGCTCAAGACTCTCACCAGTCCCCAGCGCACCGGCATCTTTGTCGTCAACGGTCACATAGATTTGGGTGCCATCGTCGGTTTTCGTCGGGATATGGGTCACGGTCACCCGCGAGGAGCCAAAATCGAAAGCCGGTGCCTGCTCGGCGGTATTTGATTTTGCGCATCCCGTCAGGGCAAAAACGGCTGCCAGGGTAGTCAGGGTGAAACGATAACTCATAGTACGGCGTCTTCCTTTAAGGGATTTTTAAGGGATTTTTGTGATCTGGGTGGCAATATACCCGATCTCCGCCCTGTGAGATAATCGGTATCTTCCGGATAATTTAATGCTGACAGCCAGGACACCAGTAAAAAGGCCGCGATGAGAGCATGGTTTTTTCAATGGTGCTGCCACAGCGCTCGCATTTCTCCCCTGCACGATGAAACACCCTGAAGCTAAAAATCGCCCCATGATGTCTGTTTTCATCCACATGACCACGCGTGTTGTATGACAAACGCGGAATATCCAGCAGCGCGTGAGACAGTTTATCGAGCTGATCAGACGTTAAATCCCGGGCTTTGCGGTGCCCCAGCAATCCAACAACCCAAAGAATTTCTACCCGCAGATAGTTTCCAACCCCTGCAAGAAACGCCTGGTCAAGCAATAATCCGCTGAATTGACGATTACGAAATCGCGCAGATAATAAACGTTCTTTGACTTGTGGAGCTGTCAGCGTCATATCCAATACATCTGGTCCCACTCGTTTTAAAAATGGATGTTCCGCCAATTGTTCCTGGTCGAGTATGTCGATGTCCGAAGCGCTGTAGAGCAAAATAGTCTTATCGGCAGTTTGTAACTTTACGCGCAACACACGCGTGGTTTGTGGGATCTCACCGCTATCAATCACACGCCAGACACCATAAAGCTGGTTATGGCTATACAGGATTTTGCCGTTGGAAAAGTGCGTCAGCAACGCTTTGCCTCGAGTTTCTATTCGTTCGACTTTTTCGCCAATCAGCATGGATTCAAACGGTTTCAACTCAGGAAATGCAAACCAGACTTCGGTTAGCGCTTTATTTAAAACGGCAGCTTCAAGTTTATCCGCCGCTCGCCTTATTTCTGGACCTTCTGGCATCTCTTTGCCCTTGAAAATTAGTCTTCGTTATTCAGCCGCCAGGCCAGTTGCTCAAGATAGATTTGCTGCTCACGACGCGCTTTCAGCGCCTCTTCCAGCGTGCATTGCACGAAATGAACCGGCTCTCCTAAGCGCAATTGCGCAAGGTTAAACATATCAGCTTCGATCACACAGGCAATCCTTGGATAACCACCGGTCGTCTGCGCATCGTTCATAAGCACAATAGGCTGCCCATTATGCGGCACCTGTACTACTCCCGGCAGCAAACCATGCGACAACAACTCGCGATCGGTAGTGCGCTCAAGCCGTTGTCCCTGCATGCGATAACCCATACGGTTACTTTGTGGGCTTAGCTGCCACGGCAAACGCCAGAATGCATCTTGCGAGGTGTGAGTAAACTCCTGATATTCCGGGCCCGCCAGCGCACGAATACGATTCCCCCACAAGAGCTGCTTTACGCCGCGTGACTCCCGGAACCGTCGGGTTGACGGTAATAGTGGAATTTCATCGCCATCTTTGAGTAAACGCCCTTCGATACCGCCAATTTTCGCTTTGAGATCGGTACTATAAGAGCCCAGTATTTCTGGAACATCCAGCCCACCTGCGACAGCAAGATAGCTACGCATACCTCGCTCAGGCGCTTTGAGCCTTAATTGCTGCCCTGCTTTCACTGGCAGCCGCCAGCCAGTCCAGACCGCATGGCCATCCAGTTCCGCGTGGCTTCCTGCGCCTGTTAACGCAAACCAGCCATCCCTGGTGAATTCAACAACACAATGACCGAGCGTGATTTCCAGCGCAGCACTATCTGGGGCATTCCCCACCAGCAAATTCGCAATTTTTAATGCTGGGGTGTCAAGAGCACCACAGCGGCTAACGCCCAATTGCCGATAACCAAAACGCCCTGCATCTTGTATCGACATATGCATTCCAGCACGGATTATTTTCAGCATACGCCCTCCTTTTGAGGCACGAAGCGGACTGTATCTCCTGGCACCAATAATGTGGGCACGTCATCAGCAGGATTAAATAATCTCAACGACGTCTGGCCGATAAGCTGCCAACCACCGGGCGTTGCTAGCGGATAAATACCCGTCTGGCTGCCACCAATACCTAATGAGCCTGCAGGAACCATCAGACGTGGCTCAGCACGACGTGGGGTGGAAAGAGTGGGAGCAAGGCCTGCAAGATAGGCAAACCCCGGTTGAAAACCGAGAAAATAGACAATGTAATCAACGGATGAATGCAGCTCCACAACCTGGCGTGCCGATAAGCCGCAATGCCCTGCGACTTCGTCTAAATCAGGGCCAAAACTGCCACCATAAATTACCGGAATATCAATGCGGCGGGATTCAACCACCATTGCCTCGCTCTCCTCCCACCAGCGCTGGAGCCGCTCAATACCATCCAGCGCCAGGCTTTGCGGTTCACGGAGCACCACAGTGATATTGTTCATTCCCGGAATCACTTCTGAAACAGCGGGAGATTCCAGTAGACGCTGGGTTAACCCCCAGATTCGTTGCTGGCTTTCCAGTGATAAAGGTGGTTCCAATTCAAGAACTACTGCACTTTCGCCTAACAGATAACACCGCGCTCTTTGCACTTTTGCTCCTCGGTCTGACGTTATGCCGGGTTCGGAATATCGATAAAGGTCACTTCCAAATCTGTCTCGCTATTGAGCCAGTCACTCAATGCCTGAATACCGCCACGTTCCGTAGCGTGATGCCCGGCTGCATAGAAATGTAGACCTTGTTCACGTGCAGAATGAATCGTCTGCTCTGAAACTTCACCGGTAATAAACGCATCAACGCCAAAACGTGCCGCGCTATCAATGAAACTTTGCCCACCGCCAGTACACCAGGCGACACGGCGAATTTGTTCAGGACCAGTATCACCGCTCCACAGCGGTGTACGACCAAGACGCATCTCAATCCACGAAGCCAGCTCTACGCCCGAAAGCGGAGTTGGAAACTCCCCCCATGGCACCAGGGGTTCAATCTCACCTTTGGTTTCAATCCCTAGCAACGCGCCTAATTGAGCGTTATTGCCGAGCTGCGGATGCGCATCAAGCGGCAAATGCCAGCCGTATAAATTGATGTCATTGCTGAGCAGCGCTTTCAGGCGGTTGCGTTTCATACCACGAATCACCGGAGACTCACCTTTCCAGAAGTAGCCATGGTGAACAATCACCGCATCGGCCTGTTGGCGCACTGCTTCGTCAATCAGCGCCTGGCTTGCGGTCACACCGGTAACGATTTTGCGGACTTCTTCGCGCCCTTCGACCTGCAAGCCATTAGGCGCATAATCACTGATAGCAGCGCTGTTGAGTTTTTCGTTAATAAGGCGTTCCAGTTCGCTATTTTTCATCATCTTTCTCTTGAGGTTTACGGGCCGCCTCATAAGCGGCAAGTGTCGCGATACGTGCTTGTTTATGGTCAACAATGGGGCGCGGATAGTCCAGCGTCAGGGGCTGTTTATCAGCCCAAATCCAGGGGGTATGAATATATTTTTCAGGTACAGAGCTGAGTTCAGGCAACCACTGGCGTATAAACTCACCTTTTACATCAAACCGCTCCCCCTGAGTCGTTGGGTTGAAGATACGAAAATAAGGCGCGGCATCGGTGCCGGTCGAGGCCGCCCATTGCCAGCCACCATTGTTTGCGGCCAGGTCGCCGTCTATCAGTTGTGACATAAAGTAGCGTTCACCGCACCGCCAGTCGATGAGTAAGTCTTTAACCAAAAAACTTGCCACTACCATACGTAGACGGTTATGCATCCATCCCGTGGTGTTCAACTGCCGCATTGCCGCATCGACAATGGGGAAACCTGTGCGGCCTTGTTGCCAGGCCATAAGCTGTGTTTCATCTTGCCGCCAGACAACGTTATCTGTCCATGGGATAAACGGCTGATGGCGGCAAAGTTTCGGCCATGCGACCAGCAAATGGCGGTAAAACTCACGCCAGATAAGCTCATTTAACCAGACCGAACCTGTACCTCCATCCAGAGACTGAGGATGATTTCTCAGCAAGCGGTGCAAACATTGGCGTGGCGAAAGTACGCCAATAGCCAGATATGCCGATAGACGACTGGTCCCGTCGATTGAGGGGAGATTACGCTGCTCTGCGTAATCAACCACCGGCTGGCCGCAGAACTGGCGTAGTTGGTGAATAGCCTGCTGTTCGCCAACCGGGAAAAGGTTTACGTCTACGGGCTGGAGCGGATAATCAAACGCCGTCAGTTTGTCAGGTTCAGTCAACATGCCTTCGCGAGCTTTCGGCGCCGATACACATTCCGGCAACCCTTCATGCAGCCGCTTGATGAACGCTTTACTAAATGGCGTAAAGACTTTGTACATCTCGTTATTACCGGTGGTAATGCTTCCCGGCGGCAGTAAAACGCTATCATCAAAGCCCTGGCAAACCACTTCGCGGCCCAGCATCTTTTCTACAGCCGCATCACGTCGCCGCTCATTGAGCTCATATTGATAGTTGTAAAACAAGGCGTCGACTTTCCGCGCTTCACAGAAGTTTTTCAGATATTCGACTGACTCATCAAAGCCATCCACCTGGTGAATAGACAGTTCGATGCCACGCTCAGCAAGAGAGGTATGCAAGCACTGCAAATGCTGCCATATGAATTCAGCCTGCCGTGGCGACATTTCATGTTGCAGCCATTGACGCGGAGTTGCGATAAAGATGGCTATCACATGTGCATGAGGGTCACGGCACGCCGCAGCCAGCGCCAGATTGTCATTCACCCGTAAATCATTACGAAACCAGACCAGATGCGTGGCCATACAACTCCATGTTTAATTAACAGAATACAATTATTGATGCGGCATTTAACTAAGTGTAGCAAAGCCGTAAATCAAAAAGGCTACCCGATTGGGTAGCCTTTACGTAAGTCGGGTTAGTCGGGAAGCAACCCGACAAATCTGACTATTACATCATTGGTGTTGCCAGACGCACCAGCGTGATAAGCGGTTGCGGGTAAACACCCAGCAACAACACCAGCACGGCAGAGATCAGAACCACTACACCGCCAGCGGTGAATGCCCAGTTGGTTGGTGCATCACGGCCCGGCTGTTGCGGTGCGTTCAGGTACAAACTCACCGTCACACGCAGGTAGTAGTACAAACCAATAGCACTACCCAGCACCACAGCACCGGTCAGCCACCACAGGTGAGACTGCACACCAACGGCAATGATATAGAACTTACCGATGAAGCCCAGCGTCATTGGGATACCCGCAAGTGAGAGCATCATCACGGTCATGACCGCTGACAAAATCGGCTTGTGCCAGAACAGACCACGGTAGGAGTACAGCGAGTCTGCATCCGGGCCACGGTACGGGCTGGACATCAGGCTAACCACGCCGAACGCGCCGAGGCTGCTGAACAGATAACCTGCCAGATAAACACCTACCGCTTCCATCGACATGTTTCCGCTTTGCAGCGCAATCAATGCCACCAGCAAGTAACCGAGGTGTGAGATAGACGAGTAACCAAGCAGACGCTTGATGTTGGTCTGGCTCAATGCCATCAGGTTACCGAAGATGATGGAGATAAAGGCGATAATCCCCAGTACCACACGAACTGCTTCGCTATCGCCAACTGGCGCGTAGAGGAACAGACGCATTACCACACCAAAGATAGCGATTTTGCTGGCGGTTGCCAGGAAAGTGGAAACCGGAGCCGGAGCACCCTGGTAAACATCTGGTGTCCACAAATGGAATGGAACCAGTGACAGTTTAAAGCCAAGGCCAACAATCATCAGACCCAGACCCGCAAGCAGCAGAGGCTCGTGCAGCATGTTGTCTGCCAGGCTCTTACCGAGGCTCACAAACGACAGGTCGCCTGATTCTGCATACACCAGCGCCATACCGAACAGCAGGAACGAAGAGGCTGCCGCAGACAAGATGGTGTATTTGATACTCGCTTCAAGCGACCGTTTCTGGCGGAAGGCATAACCAATCAAGCCAAACAGCGGCAGGGAAATCAGTTCGATACCGAGGAACAATGCCGCCAGATGGTTTGCGTTTGCCAGCAGAATCCCACCCAGGGCTGCAATCAGCACCAGCAGGTAAAACTCTTCGCGGTTGTCGGTATAACCCTGAAGCCACGGATAAGCAAACGTACAAGTCGCAAGGCTCGCCAACAGAACCAGTCCAGTGTAGAGCATCGCATAGCCATCAACGCGCATCAGCGGCGTGACATCCATCGCGCCCGCCTGGCCCACAAACCAGAGCGAAACCAGTGCGGCGTTAAGGCCGACAACAGCCAGTGTTGCATTGACAAAATGGTCGCGTCGCCACGCTATGGAGAGCATCACAACCACCACCGTCAATCCGACGACGAGCAGCGGTAGCAGCGCGATCAATTGTTGAGGAGTTATAGTCATGGCGAATTACGGCCTTGTAGTTGGAATTGAACTGGTAAACCACTGCTGAATATTGCTCATCGCGGCATGCGAAGTATCCAGAATTGGCTGCGGGTAGAAGCCCAGCAGGACTAACAACACCACCAGCAACAGGATGATAAAGAACTCACGCAGCGACATACCTGCCAGTTGTTTATCACTGATTTCGCTTTTAGCTTTACCGAAGTAAGCACGATGAATCATCGCCAGAGAATAAACTGAGGCAAAGACCAGACCGAAGGTCGAGATAATGGTAATCATTGGCACGACATGGTAGCTGCCGAACAGAATCATGAATTCGCCAACGAAGTTACCGGTGCCCGGCATACCCAGCGTTGCCACTGCAAAGAATAACGACAGACCTGGCAGCCATTTAATTTTGTTCCACAGGCCGCCCATCAGACGCATATCACGCGTGTGCAAACGCTCGTAAATCTGACCACAGATGATGAACATACCAGCCGCAGAAAGACCGTGAGCAATCATCTGAATCACCGCACCCTGATAAGCCAGTTGGCTGCCGGTATAAATGGCAATCAATACAAAGCCCATGTGGGAAACGGAAGTGTAAGCAATCAGACGTTTGATATCAGTTTGTGCGAAGGCCATCCACGCACCGTAGAAGATGCCGATAACACCCAGCCACATGGCAATCGGTGCAAATTCAGCGGACGCTTCCGGGAACAGTGGCAGTGCAAAACGCAACAGACCGTAGGCTGCGGTTTTCAGCAAGATACCTGCGAGGTCAACAGAACCTGCCGTTGGTGCCTGGGAATGTGCATCTGGCAACCAGCCATGCAATGGAACAACTGGCATTTTCACTGCAAACGCAATGAAGAAGCCCAGCATCAACAGCCACTGAACACCATGGGACATTTCGGTATGCAGTAGTTGTTCGTAGTTAAACGTCCACACACCGGTTGAATTGTAGTGCACGAACACCAGACCAAGAATTGCAATCAACATCACCAGGCCGCTTGCCTGCGTATAGATGAAGAACTTGGTTGCGGCGGTAATACGTGTCTTCCCGTCGGAGGCTTTGTGGCCCCACAGTGCTATCAGGAAGTACATCGGCACCAGCATCATTTCCCAGAAGAAGAAGAACAGGAACATATCGATGGCAAGGAACACGCCGATAACGCCACCGAGGATCCACATCAGGTTGAGGTGGAAAAAGCCCTGATATTTTTCGATTTCATTCCATGAGCACAGTACAGCCAGCACGCCGAGCAGACCGGTGAGCACCACCATCAGTAAAGATAAACCGTCCAGCGCAAGGTGGATGGTTATCCCAAAGCGTGGGATCCACGGGAGGATAAATTCAGACTGCCACTGCGGCAAACCAGCGGATTGCGTCAGTGAATAGCCACCGGCTAACCACAGTTGCAGCGAGAGAGCCAGTGTCAGTCCCATCGTTACCAGCGCAATCCAACGTGGCACTTTTACGCCGAAGCGCTCTGTTTGCCAGCAGAAGAAGCCGCCAATAAAGGGGATTAGTATCAGCCAGGGTAATAGCATGGCATTTGTGTCCCTAAGTCAAAATAAACCAAAACATCACTCACATTCCCTCCCCTTAGCGAGAGGAGGGAATGTTGAATTAGCGCAATACCAGCAGCAAGCCTACAACCACGACCGCACCGATACTCATTGATGCCACATACCAGCGCAGATAACCGTTCTCGCTCACCAACAGGCCGCGACCTGCAAAGCGTGAAAGAACTGCCGGAATGTTCATCAGTGAATTCAACGGATCGCTCTTGATAAGCCAGGCGATACCCAGGAATGGCTTAACGAACACTTTGTCATAAAGCCAATCGAAGCCCCAGGCATGGAACCACCAGGTACCGAAGAAGCGGCCCGGTGCGCTATTGGCAATCGCCGTTACCAGGGTACGTTTGCCCAGCCACAGCCATGCTGCAATCAGGATACCGGCGATGGCGACAACGCCTGAAGTTATCTCAAGTGCAAGCACGCTACTGTGCGCAAGTTCTGTCGTCGCTGGCAGAACGCCTGCAAGCGGCGGAACAATCATTGCGCCAACGAAAGTGGACAGCACCAGCAGCACAATCAGCGGCAGGTTATGAGTAATGCCTTTCAGCGCATGAGCGTGAATCTGCTCTTTACCGTGGAAGACGATGAAGATCATACGGAAGGTATACAGTGAGGTCATAAACGCACCGACCAGACCTGCAACCATCAGGTTCACATGACCATTCGCCATCGCCCCGGCCAGAATCTCATCCTTACTGAAGAAGCCCGCAGTAATGAGTGGCAGCGCAGACAATGCAGCACCGCCGACCAGGAAGCAGATATACACCAGCGGAATGGACTTACGCAGGCCACCCATTTTGAAGATGTTTTGTTCGTGGTGGCAGGCAAGAATCACCGAACCGGATGACAGGAACAGCAACGCTTTAAAGAACGCGTGCGTCATCAGGTGGAAAATCGCCGCATCCCACGCTTGTACGCCCAGCGCAAGGAACATGTAGCCGATCTGGCTCATGGTCGAGTACGCCAGCACACGTTTGATATCGGTTTGCACAAGTGCCGCAAAGCCTGCCATCACCAGCGTCACCGCACCGACTATGCCGACTAAATGCAGCACTTCAGGCGTCAGCAGGAACAGGCCATGAGTACGCGCAATCAGGTAGACACCTGCGGTAACCATGGTCGCTGCGTGGATCAGCGCTGAAACTGGCGTTGGGCCAGCCATCGCATCTGCAAGCCAGGTCTGCAATGGCAACTGAGCAGATTTACCTACCGCGCCGCCTAACAGCATCAGAGTTGCCCACATCAGCATCTGGTTACCGGCCGCAAAGTGCTGCGGAGCCAGTTCAACCATTTCGCGGAAGTTCAGCGTGCCCAGTTCGTTGTAAAGAATGAACAGTGCGAAAGCGAGGAACACATCGCCCACGCGGGTCACGACAAACGCTTTCATCGCTGCAGCGCCGTTCTTCGGATCGGTATAGTAGAAACCAATCAGCAGGTATGAGCACAGACCCACGCCTTCCCAGCCGAGGTACATCAGCAGCAGGTTATCGCCAAGCACCAGAACAACCATGCTTGCGATAAACAAGTTGGTGTAAGCGAAGAAACGGGAATAGCCCTCTTCTCCACGCATATACCAGGATGCGTACATGTGGATCAGGAAGCCAACACCCGTTACCACAGAAAGCATTGTCAGCGATAAACCATCGAGGATCAGATTAAAGCCGATGTTGAAATCACCAACTGACATCCAGGTCCAGAGCGGCTGGCTAAAAGCTTCTCTTCCGTTGTTAAAGAAATCAACTCCGGCAATCGCGGTGACTAACGCCGCCAGCCCCACCGAGCCAACGCCAACCGTTGCAGAAAGGTTTTCTGACCAACGACCGCGAGAGAACGCCAATAATAAAAAGCCAATAAAAGGCAAAAGAATGGTTAACCAGAGAAGGTTCATCCACGCATCTCACTTACTGAATCGATATTCAGGCTCTGGCGACGACGATGAAGCTGCAATAACAGTGCGAGGCCAATACTGGCTTCTGCTGCAGCTAAGCTAATCGCGAGAATATACATCACCTGGCCATCAGCCTGGCCCCAGTAACTGCCAGCGACCACAAACGCGAGGGCAGCAGCGTTAATCATCACTTCCAGGCTAATCAGCATGAAAAGCAGGTTGCGACGAATCACAAGCCCCGTCAGCCCCAATACGAACAAAATGGCAGCGAGGATTAGTCCATGTTGCAGCGGGATCATACGTGCTCCTCCGTTTTTCTTTTCGCGGCTGCGTCAGCCTGGCGGTTGCTCAGCACTTCACCCGGACGGTCTTCACGGCCGAGGTGGAAGGCAACAACCAGACCTGCCAGCAGCAGCATTGAGGCTAATTCCACTGCCAGAACATACGGTCCGAACAGCGCAATACCCACCGCTTTTGCACTTACAGGTGTACCGTCAATTCCCTGGTCGTTCAGACCCTGGATCGCGTAAATCAGTACTGAAAGCAGGATGGCTGACAAAATCCCTGGTCCAATCCACAACTGCGGTTTCAACCATTGACGCTCTTGTTCAATGACCGAACCACCGAGGTTCAGCATCATCACCACAAAGACGAACAACACCATGATGGCACCGGCGTAAACGATAATCTCCAGCGCAGCGGCAAAATAAGCCCCCAGCGAGAAGAACACCCCGGAAATAGCCAACAACGAGATGATCAAATACAGCAAGGCATGCACCGGGTTGGTATGCGTGATCACCCTGAGGGTGGTCCCAACCGCGACGAGTGCGCAAATATAAAAAGCGAATTCCATTGCCTTGCTCCTTTAAGGTAATAGGCCTTTGACGTTGATAGGCTTGGCTTCATTTTCCGCTTCGCCCTTATCTTTGCCGTCGATTGCCATACCTGCCATCCGGTAGAAGTTATATTCCGGGTATTTACCCGGACCGGAGATCAGCAGGTCCTCTTTTTCGTACACCAAATCCTGGCGCTTAAACTCACCCAGTTCGAAATCTGGCGTGAGCTGAATAGCAGTTGTTGGGCACGCTTCTTCGCACAGGCCACAGAAGATGCAGCGTGAGAAGTTGATGCGGAAGAACTCTGGATACCAGCGGCCATCTTTCGTTTCTGCTTTTTGCAAAGAGATACAGGCTACAGGGCAAGCTACCGCACACAGGTTACAGGCAACGCAGCGCTCGGAACCGTCGGGATCGCGCGTCAACACGATGCGGCCACGGTAACGTGGCGGTAAATATACGGGTTCTTCCGGATACATCTGCGTTTCGCGTTTGGCAAACGCGTGCAGACCGATCATCCAGATACTGCGTACCTGGGTGCCGAAACCAACCGCTAACTCTTTCAATGTCATGGTTTTTTCACCCCTTATGGTGCCTGATAGAGAATGACCGCGGCGGTCACCAGCAGATTGACCAGTGTCAGTGGCAGGCATACTTTCCAGCCAAACGACATCACCTGGTCATAACGAGGACGAGGCAACGCTGCACGGATCAAAATGAACATCATCATGAAGAACGCGGTTTTCAGCGCAAACCAGATGAACGGTGGTAACCAAGGGCCATGCCAGCCACCAAAGAACAGCGTCACAATCAGTGCAGAAACCGTCACGATACCGATGTATTCACCCACGAAGAACAGGCCAAATTTCATGCCGGAATATTCGATGTGATAGCCGTCGGCCAGTTCCTGCTCGGCTTCTGGTTGGTCGAATGGGTGACGGTGACAAACCGCAACGCCTGCGATAGCGAAAGTAATAAAGCCAAAGAACTGTGGAATCACGTTCCACAAATCAGCCTGATTATTAACGATATCGCTCATATTGAACGACCCCGCCTGTGCGACAACGCCCATCATTGAAAGACCAATGAACACTTCGTAGCTAAGGGTTTGTGCTGATGCACGCATCGCCCCCAACAGCGAGTATTTGTTGTTACTTGACCAGCCTGCAAACAAAACGGCATACACCGCAAGGCCCGCCAGCATCAGGAAGAACAAAATACCAATGTTCAGATCTGCAACAACCCAGCCTGGGCTTACCGGCACAATAGCGAAGGCAAGCAACAGCGAGGTAAAGGCAATCATCGGAGCCAGGGTGAAGATGACGCGGTCCGCAAAACGCGGCGTCCAGTCTTCTTTAAAGAACATCTTGATCATGTCCGCGACTAACTGGAGCGAGCCGCCCCAGCCAACACGGTTTGGCCCGTAACGGTTCTGGAACAGGCCCAGCAAGCGACGCTCACCAAAACTCATGAACGCGCCGCAGGTCACCACGACCAGCAGGATAACGACCGCTTTGAGAATGCTCAGCAGAATGTCGATAACATCCGGTGTTAACCAACTCATTGGCCAGCCTCCTGAAGATTTTCAAGACGAGCACCCGCCAGTACCGGGGCAATGCCAGGCATACCCATCGGTAAACCAACCTGCCCTGCTGCCAGCCCTTCGGAAAGTTGCAGCGGCAGACTCAGTGTTTGCCCTTCATAGCTGAACGAAATCAAGCTACCTGCGTTAACGCCCAGTTTTGCTGCGTCAGCCGGGTTCAGTTTGATATATGGCTCGGCCATACGGCTCTGGAAGATCGGCGAACGCTGTGACATTTCGTCGCTGCCAAACAGATGGTAGTAAGGCGCGATACGCCATTTCCCTTCTTCTGCCTGGAAGATTTCTGGCACGTCGGTGAAGTAATCGATGCCCGTTTCGGACGCTTCAATCAGACGCACACCTGGATCGCCGTGACGCAGTTTGCCACCCACTTCAGCCTGGAATTTGTTCCACGCCTGAGGTGAGTTCCAGCCTGGTGCCCATGCGAATGGGATTTGCTGACGATTTGCTGACGGGCTGTTGTTCCCTTCCATAGAGAAGGCGAACATCGTGTCTTTATCCTGTGGCTGACGCGGTTCGTGCACGCTAATGTTGGCGCGCATAGCCGTACGACCACTGGAGCGGATTGGAGAACGCGACAATTTCTGACCACGGATGCGGAAGCTGGCATCAGGTGCCGCATCTTTAATCCCGGCCAGTTGTGGCAGCGCTTTCACACAGGCATCGATAACATCATCAAGCTGCGTCCAGTCCACTTCACGGCTTTCAACCGTGCTGTGCAGAGAATGCAACCAGCGCCAGCTTTCCAGCATCACAACGGAATGGTCGTAGTAAGCCGGGTCATAGACCTGGAAGAAACGCTGTGCGCGGCCTTCATTGTTGATAACCGTGCCATCGCTTTCAGCGAAGCTTGCGGTGGAAAGCACCAGATGGGCTTTGTCCATAATAGCAGTGCGCTGATGGTCGATAACCATCACCAGCGGCGCTTTAGAAAGTGCTGCGTCAACGCGTGCCGCAGAAGCATGGCGATGCAGATCGTTTTCCAGCACCACTACCGCATCGGCAGCACCGCTTTCCAGTTCACTCAACGCTTCTTCAAGCGAGCCGCCACCGATCAGGCCAAGGCCAACGCTGTTGACTGCACGCGCAACCATCGTAATACCAACATCGGCACCACGACCTTTCAGTGCTTTAGCAACGTTTGCTGCCGCCTGAATCACCGCTTCGCTACCCGCGTTAGTACCGGAGACGATCAATGGTTTTTTCGCACCCGCCAGCGCCTGAACGATCACGTCGACTTTGTTTTTCAAGTCACGATCAAGTTCAACTGCCGGGGAGTTGCTATCCAGCGCATTGGCAATCGCAAAGCCCAGACGCGCTTGATCTTCAACCGGAGCACGGTAAGTCCATGCGGCGATGTCATCCAGACGAGTGCTGTCAATGTTGGTGACGAATAGCGGATGTTTTGCGTGCTGGCCGATGTTCATGATCGCCGCAATCTGCCAGTCAGCGACTTTCTGCGCTGCTGCCATTTCACGTGATTTGCCTTTCACAGCCTGACGCACAGCCAGCGCAACGCGTGCGCCGGTCTGAGTAATGTCTTCGCCGAGCACCAGAACCGCATCGTAGGTTTCGATTTCACGCAGTGCCGGAGTGTGAATGCCGCTTTCCTGCAACAATTTGAGCATCAGTTGCAGACGTGCTTGCTCACCGGTTGCAATACCAGTGTAGAAGTTGTCCGCACCCACTAGCTCACGTAGCGCAAAGTTGCTTTCAACACTTGCACGTGGGGATCCGATACCGATCACTTTCTTCGACTGGCGCAGAATATCCGCCGCGCCCTGCATCGCTTGTTCTGCATTCAGGGTGATCAGATCGTCGCCACGACGTTGGATCGGCTGACGTGGACGATCCTTCAGGTTGACGTAGCCATAACCAAAGCGCCCACGGTCACACAGGAAGTAGTGGTTCACGGTGCCGTTGTAGCGGTTTTCGATACGACGCAATTCACCGTAGCGCTCACCAGGGCTGGTGTTACAGCCGATGCTGCACTGCTGGCAAATGCTTGGTGCAAACTGCATGTCCCACTTACGGTTATAACGCTCGGAATGAGTTTTATCCGTGAACACACCGGTCGGGCAGATTTCAACCAGGTTACCGGAGAATTCGCTCTCAAGCGTGCCGTCTTCCGGGCGACCGAAGTAGACGTTATCGTGCGCGCCATAAACACCTAAATCGGTGCCGTCAGCATAATCTTTGTAGTAACGCACGCAGCGGTAACAGGCGATACAGCGGTTCATTTCGTGAGAGATGAACGGGCCAAGATCCTGATTACGGTGAGTACGTTTTGTGAAACGATAGCGACGGAAGCTATGACCGGTCATTACCGTCATATCTTGCAAATGGCAGTTGCCGCCTTCTTCACAAACCGGGCAGTCGTGTGGGTGGTTGGTCATCAACCATTCCACGACGCTTTCACGGAACTCTTTGGCTTCGCTGTCATCAATAGAGATGAACGTGCCGTCCGAGGCCGGTGTCATACAAGACATCACCAGGCGGCCGCGAAGATCTTCTGCGTTCTGATATTGCTTCACCGCGCACTGGCGGCAAGCACCGACGCTGCCTAGCGCCGGGTGCCAGCAAAAATAAGGAATATCGAGGCCGAGTGATAGACATGCTTGTAGCAGGTTGTCTGACCCGTTTACCTCATATTCTTTGCCGTCTACATGAATCGTAGCCATAGTCAGCATGCTTCCAGTTAATTATAAAATTTTTCTTACCTGCGCCTTTATCGGCGCAGATATCACCAGCGTGCTTTTAACAAGTTCGGTTGAATGCCACTAATGGCACGGGTGTTACCGAAATCTTGTTTGGCAATGCCTGCTTCGAATTCTTCGCGGAAATATTTAATCGCGCTCTGCAATGGTTCAACCGCACCTGGCGCATGCGCACAGAAGGTTTTACCTGGACCAAGGAATCGACACAGTTGCTCAAGTGTTTCGATATCCCCTGGCTGGCCTTCGCCACGCTCAAGCGCACGCAGAATTTTTACGCTCCACGGCAAACCATCACGGCACGGTGTACACCAGCCGCAAGATTCGCGGGCAAAGAACTCTTCCAGGTTACGAACCAGCGGAACCATACCAATTTCATGGTCTACGGCCATCGCCAGTGCGGTACCTAAACGGCTGCCTGCTTTGCCGATGCTTTCGAATTCCATCGGCAGATCAAGATGCGATTCGGTCAGGAAGTCAGTCCCTGCCCCACCCGGTTGCCAGGCTTTAAATTTCAGTCCATCGCGCATGCCACCCGCGTAATCTTCGAGAATTTCACGTGCGGTAGTGCCGAACGGTAATTCCCAGACACCTGGGTTTTTCACGCGACCGGAGAAGCCCATCAGCTTGGTGCCAGCATCTTTACTGGTCGAAATACCCTGGTACCACTCCACGCCGTTCGCCAGAATCGCAGGTACGTTACACAGCGTTTCAACGTTGTTTACGCAAGTTGGTTTGCCCCATACGCCGCTTGATGCAGGGAATGGTGGTTTTGAACGCGGGTTCGCACGACGGCCTTCGAGGGAGTTAATCAGCGCAGTTTCTTCACCGCAGATATAACGCCCGGCACCGGTGTGCACGATTAGCTCAAAATCAAAACCTGAACCGAGAATGTTTTTGCCCAGCAAGCCCGCTTCTGTTGCTTCAGCAATCGCACGGCGCAAATGCACTGCCGCTTCGATGTATTCGCCACGCAGGAAGATGTAGCCGCGATACGCTTTCAGCGCGAATGCAGAAATCAGCATGCCTTCCACCAGCAGGTGCGGCAGCTGTTCCATCAGCAGGCGGTCTTTGTAGGTGCCCGGCTCCATTTCATCGGCGTTACATAGCAGGTAACGGATGTTCATGGACTCGTCTTTCGGCATCAGGCTCCACTTAAGCCCGGTGGAGAAGCCCGCGCCGCCACGCCCTTTCAGGCCAGCGTCTTTAACACGGTTGACGACTTCATCTGGTGCGAGGCCAGTCAGAGCCAAACGCGCACCTTCGTAGCCGTTTTTACTGCGATATTCATCCAGCCAGACCGGCTGTTTATCATCGCGCAACCGCCATGTCAGCGGATGGGTTTCGGCAGTACGAATAATGGTTTTCATTTGTACTGCTCCAGCAAATCAGGGATCGCTTCCGGCGTCAGATGGCTATGAGTGTCCTCATCAATCATCATGGTCGGCCCTTTGTCGCAGTTACCCAGACAGCAGGTTGGCAGCAGGGTAAAGCGTCCATCAAACGTGGTTTGACCCGGTTTGATGTTCAGTTTTGCTTCAATAGCAGATTGAATGCCCTGGTAACCTGTAATGTGGCAAACCACGCTATCGCAATAGCGAATAACGTGGCGGCCTACCGGCTGGCGGAAAATCTGGCTATAGAATGTGGCAACACCTTCTACGTCGCTTGCTGGAATGCCCAGAACTTCAGCGATGGCATAAATAGCGCCGTCTGGCACCCAACCACGCTGCTTCTGAACAATCTTCAGCGCTTCGATAGAGGCTGCGCGAGCATCTTCGTAATGATGTTTTTCTTGCTCAATCGCATCACGCTCGAATTGACTCAGCTCAAAGGCTTCTGCCTGGGGTTGTTGTTTATCGTGCATAGTTAGCGATCCACATCAGACATTACAAAATCGATACTACCCAGATAGACAATCAGGTCAGAAACCAGGCTGCCACGAATCGCTGACGGGATTTGCTGCAAGTGCGCAAAGCTCGGGGTGCGAATACGGGTACGGTAGCTCATAGTGCTGCCGTCGCTGGTCAGGTAGTAACTGTTAATCCCTTTCGTCGCCTCAATCATCTGGAAGGATTCGTTAGCCGGCATAACCGGGCCCCACGAAACTTGCAGGAAGTGAGTGATCAGGGTCTCGATATGTTGCAGCGTGCGCTCTTTCGGTGGCGGCGTTGTCAGCGGGTGGTCAGCTTTGAACGGGCCAGCAGGCATGTTTTTCAGGCACTGATCAAGAATGCGCAAGCTCTGGCGAAGTTCTTCAACTTTCAGCATCACGCGGGTGTAGCAGTCACTGATGCCACCGCCGACCGGAATTTCGAAGTCAAAGTTTTCATAACCTGAGTAAGGACGTGCTTTACGGATATCGAAGTCGATACCGGTTGCACGCAGGCCAGCACCCGTGGTGCCCCACTCCAACGCCTCTTTCTTACCGTAAGCCGCAACGCCCTGAGAACGACCCTTCAGGATGGTGTTGCGCAGCGCAGCTTTCTCGTAGGAATCCAGACGTTTTGGCATCCAGTCGAGGAACTCTTTGAGCAGACGTTCCCAACCGTTTGGCAAGTCATGTGCTACACCGCCGATACGGAACCATGCCGGGTGCATACGGAAACCGGTAATCGCTTCGACCAGATCGTAGATTTTCTGACGGTCGGTAAAGGCGAAGAACACCGGAGTCATTGCGCCCACGTCCTGAATAAACGTGGAGATGTAAAGCAGGTGGCTGTTGATACGGAATAGTTCGGACAGCATGACGCGGATAACGTCAACACGTTCAGGAACCTTGATACCCGCCAGCTTTTCAACCGCCAGCACGTATGGCATTTCGTTTACGCAGCCGCCGAGGTACTCGATACGGTCGGTATACGGAATGTAGCTGTGCCAGGACTGACGCTCACCCATCTTCTCAGCACCACGGTGGTGGTAACCGATGTCCGGAACGCAATCGACAATTTCTTCACCATCGAGTTGCAGGACAATACGGAATGCACCGTGCGCGGATGGGTGGTTTGGACCAAGGTTCAGGAACATGAAATCTTCATGCTCGCTGCTGCGCTTCATGCCCCAATCTTCAGGCTTGAAGGTCAACGCTTCCATCTCGAGGTCTTCTTTCTGTTTGGTTAATTCAAACGGATCGAACTCGGTGGCACGCGCCGGGTAATCTTTACGCAGCGGATGGCCTTCCCACGTTGGCGGCATCATGATGCGCGTCAGGTGCGGGTGACCATTAAAGGTGATGCCAAACATTTCCCAGGTTTCACGCTCATACCAGTTAGCGTTCGGGAAGAGTTTGGTTATCGTTGGCACGTTCAGGTCGTTTTCAGACAGCGCCACCTTGAGCATGATATCGCGGTTGCGGTCGATGGAAATCAGGTGGTAGAAAACGGAAAAATCCGCAGCCGGTAAACCGTTGCGGTGGGTACGGAGACGTTCGTCCATGCCGTGTAAATCGAACAACATGACGTAGGGCTTCGGTAATTTCTTTAAGAAATCGACCACTTCCAGTAATTGTTCACGCTTAACCCAGGCCACCGGAACTCCAGTGCGGGTTGGCTGAACAGTAAAAGCATCCGGCCCAAAACGGTTACGCAGTTCGCCAATAACCGGATCATCTAAATGGTCACGGGTTTGCCAGGCTTCCTGGTTGGCATCATGCGCAGTTAAATCGGTCATAATTCTCACCATTGCAAATGGTACTGTGGTGACTGTCAGCAGTGACTCCGCGCTAGTATTATTAATATGCGAAGTAAACTCACACTGCCTACAGGCGCAAATTAAATCTCGTCTGGTGTCCGCAAGTTGGTGACAGCAATACGCTCGCCACGTTTGCGCTCGCGCTCTGATTGCATGTTGGCGCGATATACACCTTGATCGCCAACCACCCAAGACAGTGGACGACGCTCTTTACCAATAGATTCTTGCAGCAACATCAGAGCCTGCATGTAGGCTTCCGGGCGCGGTGGACAGCCTGGGATGTAAACATCTACCGGCAGGAATTTATCCACGCCTTGGACTACAGAATAGATGTCGTACATACCGCCTGAGTTGGCACAGGCACCCATCGAGATAACCCATTTTGGCTCAAGCATTTGGTCATACAGACGCTGAATAACGGGAGCCATTTTGGTAAAGCAGGTTCCTGCAATAACCATCAGGTCAGCCTGACGCGGGGAAGCACGCAGAACTTCGGCACCAAAACGCGCAACGTCATGCACGGCGGTAAACGAGGTCACCATCTCAACGTAGCAGCACGAAAGGCCAAAGTTATAAGGCCAGATTGAGTTTTTACGACCCCAGTTCACCATATCGTGCATAGCATGTTCGAGCTTGCCCATGTACACACTGCGGTTGATTTCTTGGTCAAGGGGATCGGTTACGATCTCCTGTTTTTGCAGGGGGTAACGGTCGTTCTCACCGTCGGGGTCTATGCGGGTGAGCGTATAGTCCATCTTATTGCCTCATTATCACTGCGTATGACGGTTAGTAATACTGTCGGTTTCCGGGTTGATTTGGGCGCGGCGCGAACGCGCAGGAGTCCAATCAAGCGCGCCAATGCGCACCAGATACACCAGGCCTGCCAGTAGCACTAAAATGAAAATTGCGGCCTCGACGAAGCCTACCCATCCGCTTTCACGGATAGAAACTGACCACGCATAGAGATACAAGGCTTCCACGTCAAAGATAACGAAGAACATGGCAACCAGGTAAAACTTCGCGGAAAGGCGTAAGCGCGCTGTACCAACTGAGTCGATACCTGACTCGAAGGGAGTGTTTTTGTGCCGGCCCTTAGCTCTCCCGCCAAGGAACCAGGCCCCGAGAAGCATTACGCAACACAGGCCTATGGCAACAATAAGAAAGACTGCGAACGCCCAATGGTGAGCGATAACTTCAGTGGATGTTGACATACTCATTGCTTACTCATCAAAAGTGGCGCCAAAGTCTCTGCTCTTGCTGGCAGATGAACACCACATCGATTCATGGGGAGGAACAATAAACCTTACAATAACTGCTGGAATCAAAACTTTACCAGCAAATTGATGGGGTTTTTTACTCCTTTCTATAACCTTTTGTCAACTTTAACAAAAGTATCCACACATTAATTTACATGAACCTAGTTTCATTAACATTTAGTGCGTTAAAAATCAGTAATGCCGAATTATTAACCCTATTTTAATGAAGGTGAATCGTGTCCATTAACGAGGAAAAAAATATCTACCGTTCTATTTTGGCAGGAAATCTCAACTATTCATCCCCCCTGAAGGGAGTATTTTCTTGATCTGAGACACGCTTCTGTTAATCCATCCAGGAAACCAACAACATTGCAGCGTATTTTTTAACAATTAACCGAGTGTTGACTCGAAGAAAGTACGTAGAAGGTAGGTATCTAGGGCGCTGTGAAGCAGATTGTTTTAAAACATGTTTTTACAAATTAGTAATAATGACAGCTTGCCATGATTAAAAAATAGGCCATTGAGCCAAAAAATGACCTCAATGACCTATTTTCGAATTTCATATTTTGTTACTAACAAACCGAAGGCGCTACTCGAAATCACGCTCCATGAGCACAGTGTCATCATCTTCATCTGACGAAGCCATGTAACGATATGGATTAGGGTTTGATTCCAGAGCGCTAAAGATAGCCTGAGCCAAATCATTACTGGTCTGCAAATTACGGCAGAGCAAGTATTGGGTATCTGGCATAACCGGTAAGCCATCAGCATTACCCAGTACACGTAATTCAGGGCTCATCATTTCAACAGGCCGGGCAGTTACACCAAGGCCCGCTTTCACTGCGGCACGCACTGCCGAAAGAGTGGAAGCAACATACGCAATACGCCAGGGAATGCGCTCTGCATTCAAATGCTCAAGCATCATATCCCGGTAAGGACTCGGATCGTCGAGCATGACTAAAGGTACGGTTTCACCTTTCTGGAAAACGTAATCCGATGCGCAATACCATAAAGTTGGCGAAGTACGTAACACAATGGATTCAAAATGCGCGGGTTTTGATGTGGTGACAACCAAATCAACTTCCTGCTGATTAAGCATTTCAACCATAAATGGATTACGTTTAACTCGCACATCCAACGCCAGCTTTGGGTAAACCGAGCTTATTCGGTTAAGCAGGAATGGCAGAATGGTATCGGCTGTTTCATCAGATGCACCAATCGTGAGCACACCCTGCAAATTGCTAAACATTAGTGATGTACATGCTTCATCATTAAAACGCAGAATTTTTCGTGCATAACCCAGAAGCTGAATGCCATGTTCGGTCAGCAATTTATTTCGACCATGTCGGGCAAAGAGCTCTTTTCCTACTAACTGTTCAAGACGCTGCATCTGCTGGCTTACAGCCGATTGCGTACGGCAAACCGCAACTGCCGCCGCAGCAAAAGTATTCAAATCCGCTACGGCAACAAAGGTCCTTAGCAGATCGAGGTCGAGATTTAGTATCGGACGATTTGCGTTAATCATAATTTTTTCACTAGTAGGTTGCTCTTACGAGTCTGCCTTAGTTTTATTGCTGTGATTTATCAAAAAGATAAAGCAATTCCCTTTTACAGAACGTCTCCCGAGGGACCAAACCGTCATCCTGACAGTCGTTCTGATTTTTTATTTTTCATGCATCCCTGTGTATACGAACCAATAATGTAGTTCACATATTCCAGGAATATTATACCGCCATAACCAACATACAAACATTCGTCTTATTGTTCTAGTCACTTAAATTAAAACTGAGTAATTATTGTAAGCCTGCTTCAGCACTGAGTTTTATTTATTCAACTTTTTGTGGTTACGAGGGTAAGTGCGATGAAAGTTTTCTCTATGCCATTTTTGCAGTACGGACAATTACCAAAGTACAATGGTTATATACTAACCCGCAGTAAAACATAGAGTTTCATAATGTCCAAAAAACGACACTCGTCATTTTCAATGGCATATCTTACCGCAAATCATGCCACTCCATAAGTTTTGTTGCGAATTATCTGATCTCATTCTCCTTTTTCATTTAACACTTCAGCGGGTTATTCATAAAAATCCCTGAAGCGATACAAGGCAAAAGAGAAGTAACTTAACTCTATTCTTCAGTTATATTAATGACACTCACAGTTATTTTTATATACATATTATTAACTCACATTAGCGAGCTTCTTTTAAACTCAAGCATAAACATTCAATTTCCCTTAACTATCACTCAAATTAATTCTCAATTCACTCAGCATTACCCACTACAACACAACCACCATAGCAGTTAATGGAATTGCAAAATGGTTAATTATTTATATTTTTGTCTGAATTAAATCAAATAATCGAAACTTTATACCAATCATTAGCTATTCAATTGGTTTTTCTGCTTAGTCCTAAATTGAAAGATAAATTACTGTCTGGCGCTCAGACTGCCTTCAAATCTGGACGTGGCAGGAGTACATTTGTTGCCTGGTCGCTTCCACGGCAGGAAGCGGCGTTAACATTTAAGGTCAGGTTCATGTCCCCTATCGAAAAATCCAGCAAACTTGATAACGTCTGTTATGACATTCGTGGCCCAGTACTTAAAGAGGCGAAACGCCTTGAAGAAGAAGGGAATAAAGTCCTTAAGCTGAATATTGGCAACCCCGCGCCATTTGGCTTTGATGCCCCGGATGAAATTCTTGTCGATGTGATTCGTAATATGCCTACTGCTCAGGGTTACTGCGACTCGAAAGGACTCTACTCCGCACGTAAAGCCATCATGCAGCATTATCAGGCTCGTGAAATGCGGGACGTGACAGTTGAAGATATTTACATCGGCAACGGTGTTTCTGAGCTGATTGTTCAATCGATGCAAGCATTACTGAACAGTGGCGATGAGATGCTAGTACCAGCCCCTGATTACCCTCTGTGGACTGCGGCAGTTTCGCTTTCAAGTGGTAAAGCTGTTCACTATTTGTGTGATGAGTCGGCAGGCTGGTTCCCGGACCTTGACGATATTCGCGCTAAAATCACACCACGTACTCGCGGCATCGTGATTATTAACCCGAACAACCCAACCGGTGCGGTTTACTCTAAAGAGTTGTTGCTGGAAGTTGTAGAAATTGCGCGTCAGCATAATTTGATTATTTTTGCTGATGAAATCTACGACAAAATTCTGTACGACGCGGCACAACACCATTCAATTGCGGCACTGGCTCCAGATCTGCTGACAGTTACCTTTAATGGTCTGTCCAAAACTTATCGTGTTGCCGGGTTCCGTCAGGGCTGGATGGTTCTTAATGGGCCGAAGAAGCATGCTAAAGGTTATATCGAAGGGCTGGAGATGCTTGCGTCAATGCGTTTATGCGCAAACGTACCTGCTCAGCATGCGATTCAGACTGCACTTGGCGGCTATCAGAGTATCAGTGAATTTATAGCACCAGGCGGGCGTCTGTATGAACAGCGTAACCGCGCGTGGGAGTTGATTAACGATATTCCGGGTGTTTCATGTGTGAAACCTCAGGGCGCGCTCTATATGTTCCCGAAAATCGATGCAAAACGTTTTAACATCCACGATGACCAAAAAATGGTGCTGGATTTCTTATTGCAAGAAAAAGTGCTTTTGGTTCAAGGAACAGCATTTAACTGGCCGTGGCCTGATCACGTACGTATCGTGACCTTACCGCGCGTAGATGAGCTGGAAATGGCTATCAATAAATTTGGTCGTTTCCTCGGTCATTACCACCAATAATTCTCACGGGGGAGATGTTTGCATCTTCCCCCAACTCCCCGCACAATGGTTTTCTTTGCTTACGTACTGAGTGTATCTATGAGCCAAAGCCATTTCTTTGCCCACCTTTCACGCCTGAAATTAATCAATCGTTGGCCGCTGATGCGTAATGTGCGTACCGAAAATGTTTCGGAGCATAGCCTGCAAGTTGCAATGGTCGCGCATGCATTGGCCGTGATTAAGAATCGTAAATTTAACGGGCAAATTAATGCCGAACATGTCGCTCTGCTTGCGATGTATCACGATGCCAGTGAGGTGTTGACCGGGGATTTGCCCACCCCAGTGAAATACTTCAATTCGCAAATTGCTCACGAATACAAAGCCATTGAGAAGATCGCGCAGCAAAAACTCATCGACATGGTGCCGGAAGATTTGCGTGATATCTGGGCGCCGCTTATTGATGAACATCAAAGCAGCGATGAAGAAAGGGCCATTGTTAAACAGGCGGATGCGTTGTGCGCCTATCTGAAATGCCTGGAAGAACTTTCTGCTGGGAACAATGAGTTTTTACTGGCGAAAGGCCGTTTAGAGAAAACGCTGGCAGACCGCCATAGCGAAGAAATGGACTATTTCATGACTGTGTTTGTGCCGAGTTTTCAACTGTCGCTCGACGAGATTAGCCAGGATTCTCCGCTTTAATCTGGCGAATGGCGCTTCGCTTATCCATCCTACATCGTCTTTCGTAGGTCGGATAAGCGAAGCGCCATCCAACATTTAAACACTAAAACGGAAACAACATCGGCACCATCACTACACTAACCACCATCACAATCACGGTAAACGGCACACCCATCTTCACAAAATCGCTGAACTTATAATTTCCAGGCCCCAGAACCAGCGTATTAACCGGCGATGATACCGGTGTCATAAAGGCAGCAGAGGCGGCAAGTGCAACGATCATTGCAAAGGGATAAGGGGAAACGCCCATCGATTTTGCCGCAGCCAACGCAATAGGCGCCATTAACACCGCAGTCGCCGTATTTGAAATAAACAAGCCAATCGCGGCACACATCACGAACAGGCAAATCAACATCATGTGTGGGCCATAGCCGCCACCCAGGTTCATTAACCCGTTTACAATCAAATCCACACCACCCGTTTTTTGGAGCGCAAGAGCAAACGGCATCATGCCAACAATCAAGATAATGCTTGGCCAGTGCACCGCTTTATAGGCGCTTTCCATGTCGATACAACGGAATTTCCCCATTAGCAAACAGGCAATAATCGCAGCGATTGGGTTAGGAATCTCATCGGTCAGCATCAAGGCAACCATCAATGCCAGACAGAAGATCGCATGTGGTGCCTGACTATGTGCAGGAGAGGCTTCCCCTTCTTCCACTGGCAAATTGAGTACCAGGAAATCGCGGCCTTTTTGCTGCAACTGACTAATCAGTTTCCAGTCACCAACAACCAGTAAAATATCGCCAAGCTGTAGAGCCTCATCGACCAACAGCCCTTCCATCGCCTCGCCATTACGACGCAGCCCAACAACATTTAGGCCGTAGCGGGTACGAAAGCCTATCTCGCGCAATGTCTGCCCTATCAGCTCGGACTCGGGGATCAACGAAACTTCGGCCATACCTACGTCCAGCGCCTGGTCCGAGAAATATTCGCCGCGCAGAATCATTGGCTCAAGCATCTGCTCGCTACAAAACTCACGCAGATCGACTTCAGAAGCAGACATATCAATCAACAGGACGTCGCGTGCGCGAAATTCAGTAACGCCAGTGACATTAACGATAACCCGGCGGAATTTGCGCCAGCGCTCAAGGCCGATGACGTTGGCACCATAACGCTCACGCAGTTTTAAATCATCTAAACGTCGGCCCACCATCGGTGAACCCGGACGGATTGCGAGGCGACGCGCACGGCCGGTCAGACGATAATCTTTAATCAGGTCACGAAAAGTACGACGACGCCAATCTTGCTTGCCAACGTCTTTGTTCTGCCCTTTTAGTGCAAAGCGCGCAATCAGCATGTAACCAATACCCAGCAACAAAATCACCAGGCCGATTGGGGTTACGCTAAAGAAATGGAACCCCTGCAACCCTTCGCGCAGCAATTCACTATTTACGACCAGATTGGGTGGTGTTGCGACCAGCGTCATCATGCCGCTAATCAACCCGGCAAAACTGAGCGGCATCATTAGGCGCGATGGCGACGTTTTCATACGCATTGAAACACTGAGTACCACGGGTATAAATATTGCGACCACACCCGTTGAACTCATAAATGCGCCAAGCCCCGCAACGGTGAGCATCAGTAAAACCAGCATTTTGGTTTCACTGCTGCCTGCAACATCCACCAGCCAGGAACCCATTTTTGTGGCAACACCGGTGCGCACAAGACCGTCACCAATAATGAAGAGTGCAGCAATGAGGATAACGTTGGGATCGCTAAAGCCAGAAAAGGCTTCGCTGAGAGTGAGTGTGCCACTGAGGACAAAAGCAATAATGACAAATAAAGCGACTGCATCCATACGCACTTTTCCAGTGGCGAATAACACCACCGCAATCGCTAATAGTGATAAAACCCAAATGAGTTCTGAGTTCAAAACAAATCCTTATGCAGTTGTCTCAGGGTTATACCCGTTAGTACTCAAGTTGCAGCTAGCACCCGTGCAGCTTGAAGGATGATGGGTATAAAATCATGCCATAAAAAAGCCCCACTATCGCGGGGCTAAATCATGTGTTTAGTGTTTTCTCAGTACTTCAACTGTACCATCTGGCAGCTTCTGAACCAGAAGCTCAGTCAACGAATACAGAGCATAGTCGACGTGCTCAAGCCGTGGCGTATCGGCCGGAGCATTGACCGCGATAACATGGCAGCCCGCAGCAAGGCCAGAAAGCACACCCGCAGGCGCATCTTCCACAACCACGCATTCCTCAGGCTCGAAACCCAATAATTGCGCACCAAGTAAGTAAGCATCCGGTTCAGGTTTCCCTCGGGCAACACGTTCAGCAGTAACAAGCACTTCAGGCTCTGGCAATCCGCCTGCTGCACGACGAGCTGAAGCCACAGGTAATGAACCAGAGGTCACGATAGCCCATGGAATACCCGCTTCGTTCAGATGAGTTAACAACTCCACAGCCCCTGGCAATGCCACAATACCGTCGGTGTCTTCAGACTCGATTTTCTCAAGGCGCAAAAACTCCTGTTGGATATCCTCTTCAGACGCACCCGCCATAAAATGACGCAGCGACGTTATCGCCTGCTTACCATGAATAAAACCGAGTACTTCTTGCGGGGAAATATCGAAACGCTTAGCCCAGTTAATCCATGCACGCTCGACAGCTGGCAGGGAGTCAACCAAAGTCCCATCCAAATCAAACAAGAAACCTTTGCACTTCACGACGCGTCTCCCCTCAGGCATTAATAATCTGCGCGATCTCGTTCACACTTAAATGATACTGACGTGGGCAGGACTGCCACACTTTCAGCATACGCTGATATTTTTCCCACATTGGGGTCTGCGCGTTAAAGCCATGAGTGCCCGCGTCAAAATGCGCGTAACGGCCTTCAATATTCACCATGAACCGTACATATCCCAGGAACCGGGCTTCAGTTGCCGCATCGAAGCCGAGGAATGTGACACGGCGCTCGTCAATTTCCTGGTTATCCTTTAGGTTCGTCCAGGAGACGTGCAGCGCGTGGTACATTTCCATAATGTCGATGACAGTGCGGCAAGTTTCTTCCGTCAACTCACCGAACTCACGATCCAGTTCGCGCATTTGCAGGCCGTAACCGCGCTCAATGATCGTTTGCAGGCGACGATAACGCTCGGCGTTGTCTGGATCGAGCATGGTCATCATTTTGTACTGATTAGATAAAATCAGACGCTGGGCGTTAGTCATTTCCATTTCTTAGCTCCTGTTGCGCAGAATCACTCCTGCGAAAAAATATCCTTCTATATATGCGTAACGGCAGGGATTTTACAAATCATCGAGAAAAGTTTTATCCAACTGCTTAAACGCACGTTTCAGTACTTCAGCTAGCGCCTGGTAGTCTGGCTTACCTTCAATCGGTGTTAGCGCCTGCCCTGCTTCCTGTAATTTGCCACGCACTTCGTAGAACCAACTCAAAATGGTCGGCGGCAGTGGCGTAACTGAGCGCTTACCCAGCCACCATAAACCTTGCATTGGTAAGCTACAGGCGAATAACGCGGTTGCGACCGCTGGGCCAAGTTGGCCGCCAAGGGCAATCTGCCAGGTGAGCGTAAACACAGCAAGTGGTGGCATAAAGCGGATGGCAAAACGTGTAGCTCGGATAACACGATTTTCTATAAAGACTGGCGCGAGGCGTTTATCGACAGGCCAGGTCTTAGAATAGTGTTGCCCACGGCTGAACATGCTAAACCAGCTGGCGTGGCTATTTAGGGGTGTCGACATGGCTTTACCTCAACTTCACATATAAAAAATAAAATTTTTGTGCAAAACAACAACTCTAAATTACATGGTTCAAAATCTTTTGTCTTTAGCTGCTGCAATCGGGTATCCTGTGCCGGCCTTGATGGCCGTAGAAGGGAAACCGCAGGTTGTCAATTTTTTGCTCAGTCAGCCGTTGCCGAAAAAACGCGCAACATGGCGTAAACTCTAGAGTATTTATTCGTCATGCCAAAAAAACGCTTCTGGCATGACGTTAATCATAAATGTCTGTCTCATCATGCGCTACGCTGAGAGACTAACTGACGTTTTTTTAGCCACATATTAATAGTAGGTACTTCCATGTCGAGTAAGTTAGTACTGGTTCTGAACTGCGGTAGCTCTTCACTGAAATTTGCAATCATTGATGCAGTAAACGGTGACGAATACCTTTCTGGTTTAGCCGAATGTTTCCATCTTCCTGAAGCACGTATCAAGTGGAAAATGGATGGCGGTAAACAAGAAGCGGCTTTGGGTGCAGGCGCCGCTCACAGCGAAGCTCTTAACTTTATGGTTAATACCATTCTGGCACAAAAACCTGAATTGTCCGAGCAGCTGACTGCTATCGGCCACCGTGTTGTTCACGGCGGCGAGAAGTACACCAGCTCCGTCGTTATCGACGAGACCGTGATTCAGGGTATCAAAGATACCGCATCTTTTGCACCGCTGCATAACCCAGCGCACCTGATCGGTATCGCGGAAGCACTAAAATCCTTCCCTAAACTGGCTGACAAAAACGTAGCTGTGTTTGACACCGCTTTCCATCAGACCATGCCAGAAGAATCTTATCTTTATGCTCTGCCGTACAAACTGTACAAAGAGCACGGCGTTCGTCGCTACGGCGCACACGGCACCAGCCACTTCTATGTGACTCAAGAAGCCGCGAAAATGCTGAACAAGCCAGTGGAAGAAGTGAACATCATCACTTGCCACCTGGGCAATGGCGGTTCTGTTTCTGCAATCCGTAACGGCAAATGTGTTGACACCTCTATGGGCCTGACTCCGCTGGAAGGCCTGGTCATGGGCACCCGTTCTGGTGACATCGATCCAGCTATCATCTTCCACCTGCATGACTCCCTGGGCATGAGCGTTGACGACATCAACAAAATGCTGACTAAAGAGTCTGGCCTGTTGGGTCTGACTGAAGTCACCAGCGACTGCCGTTATGTTGAAGACAACTACGCTACTAAAGAAGATGCTAAACGTGCAATGGATGTGTTCTGCCATCGTCTGGCGAAGTACATCGGTTCTTACACTGCACTGATGGACGGTCGTCTGGACGGCGTTGTGTTCACTGGTGGTATCGGTGAAAACGCTGCAATGGTACGTGAACTGTCTCTGGGCAAACTGGGTGTTCTGGGCTTTGAAGTTGACCACGAACGCAACCTGGCTGCTCGTTTCGGCAAATCAGGCTACATCAACAAAGAGGGTACCGTTCCTGCGATGGTCATTCCGACCAACGAAGAACTGGTTATCGCTCAGGATGCATCTCGCCTGACCGCTTGATTCTCCTTACCGCCAGCCTTCGCTGGCGGTGTTGTTTTCTGAGTCTCACAAGCCCTGCTTGTGCAACAAAGAGGTTATACCGTGTCCCGTACTATTATGTTGATCCCTACCGGAACCAGCGTCGGCCTGACTAGCGTCAGCCTTGGTGTTATCCGTGCTATGGAACAAAAAGGCGTTCGCCTTAGCGTTTTCAAACCTATCGCCCAACCGCGTACCGGTGACGATACTCCAGATCAAACCACCAGCATTGTGCGTGCTAACTCCAGCATCCCAACGGCTGAACCACTGCACATGAACCACGTTGAGTCGCTGCTGTCGAGCAACCAACAAGACGTGCTGATGGAAGAGATCATCGCCAACTTCCACGCAAGCAGCAAAGATGCTGAAGTGATTCTGGTTGAAGGTCTGGTTCCTACTCGCAAGCACCAGTTTGCGCAGTCTCTGAACTACGAAATCGCAAAAACACTGAATGCTGAAATCGTCTTCGTTATGTCCCTGGGCAACAACTCCCCAGAGCAGATGAAAGAACGTATCGAGCTGGCACGTAGCAGCTTCGGCGGCAGCAAGAACACCAACATCACTGGCGTAATCATTAACAAACTGAACGCCCCAGTTGATGAGCAGGGCCGTACTCGTCCAGACCTGTCCGAGATTTTTGATGACTCCACTAAAGCGAGCATCGCTAATATCGATCCTAAAGCACTGTTCGCTGACAGCCCGCTGCCAGTTCTGGGCTGTGTGCCATGGAGTTTCGATCTGATCGCCACTCGTGCAATTGATATGGCGCGTCACCTGAACGCAACCATCATCAACGAAGGCGACATCAAAACTCGTCGCGTGAAGTCTGTGACCTTCTGTGCGCGCAGCATTCCGCACATGCTGGAACACTTCCGTCCAGGTTCTTTGCTGGTGACTTCTGCAGACCGTCCGGACGTGCTGGTTGCAGCGTGTCTGGCTGCAATGAATGGTGTGGACATCGGTGCAGTTCTGCTGACCGGCGGTTACGAAATGGACCCACGAGTGAGCAAACTGTGTGAGCGTGCGTTCGCCACCGGTCTGCCACTGTTCATGGTTGACACTAACACCTGGCAGACTTCCCTGAGCCTACAAAGCTTTAACTTGGAAGTCCCAACTGACGACCATCAGCGTATCGAGAAAGTGCAGGAATATGTGGCAAGCCACATCGATGCAAACTGGATCGAGTCCCTGACTGCAACTTCTGAGCGCAGCCGTCGCCTGTCTCCTCCAGCATTCCGTTATCAGCTTACTGAGCTGGCACGTAAAGCCGGCAAACGTGTTGTTCTGCCAGAAGGCGAAGAGCCACGTACCGTGAAAGCGGCATCTATCTGTGCTGAACGCGGTATCGCAACTTGCGTACTGTTGGGTAACCCGGATGAAATCACCCGTGTTGCTGCTGCACAAGGCGTTGAGCTGAGCGCTGGCATCGAAATCGTTGACCCAGAAGTGGTTCGCGAGAGCTACGTTGCACGTCTGGTTGAGCTGCGTAAGAGCAAAGGCATGACCGAAGCCGTTGCGCGTGAGCAACTGGAAGACAACGTTGTGCTGGGTACGTTGATGCTTGAGCAAGACGAAGTTGACGGTCTGGTTTCCGGTGCTGTTCACACCACCGCGAACACCATTCGTCCACCATTGCAGCTGATCAAAACTGCACCAGGCAGCTCTTTGGTTTCTTCTGTGTTCTTCATGCTGCTGCCTGAACAAGTTTATGTTTACGGCGACTGCGCGATCAATCCGGATCCAACTGCTGAGCAACTGGCAGAAATCGCAATTCAGTCTGCTGATTCCGCTGCTGCATTCGGTATCGACCCACGCGTTGCAATGCTGTCCTACTCCACCGGTACTTCTGGTGCAGGTAGTGATGTTGAGAAAGTACGTGAAGCTACACGTATTGCTCAAGAAAAACGTCCTGACCTGGTCATCGACGGTCCGTTGCAGTACGACGCTGCGGTTATGGCTGACGTTGCTAAATCCAAAGCGCCAAACTCACCGGTTGCAGGTCGCGCTACCGTGTTCATCTTCCCAGACCTGAACACCGGTAACACCACCTATAAAGCGGTACAGCGCTCTGCAGACCTGATCTCCATCGGGCCAATGCTGCAAGGTATGCGTAAACCAGTTAACGACCTGTCTCGTGGCGCACTGGTAGACGATATCGTTTACACCATCGCTCTGACTGCGATTCAGTCTTCTCAACAAGACTAAGTTCTTCTGAGATGCAAAAAGGCCGCTAAATAGCGGCCTTTTTTTATGGTTT